>NZ_JAXOUF010000002.1:1070389-1109076 GCF_034424805.1 Labrys sedimenti | reverse complement strand
ACATCAAGCGCATCGCCACCTTGCTGGCCCCCGCTTACAGGTCAGCAGCGGCCTGAACCGGTGCCTTCTCAAAAAAAGCCTGACACTCAAACCCTTGCATCAAACACATGAAATAACCCCGCCAAAAAATGACGGGGTTTGTCAGCAGTCTGAGGGCTTCCCAACTATGGTCGGGAAGCCCTCTTGCTTGCGAAGCCAAAGGCTCTAGGCGCTACTCCGCCGCCGGCGCCGCTTCCACCGGCTTCGCCTCCTTCTTCTTCCTGCCCGGCGCGATCAGCCGCATGGTGACGTAGAACACCGGCGTCAGGAACAGGCCGAAGAAAGTGACGCCCAGCATGCCGAAGAACACGGCGGTGCCGAGAGCCTGGCGCATTTCGGCGCCGGGGCCGGTGGCGATCAGGAGCGGCACCACGCCCAGGATGAAGGCGAAGGCCGTCATCAGGATCGGGCGCAGGCGCAGGCGACAGGCCTCCACCACCGCTTCGATCGGGCTCTTGCCATCCCGCGCCTCGGCCTCACGCGCGAACTCCACGATCAGGATGGCGTTCTTGGCGGCCAGGCCCACCAGCACGATCAGGCCGATCTGGGTGAGGATGTTGTTGTCCATGCCGCGGGCCATTACGCCGAGCAGCGCCGAGAGCACAGCCATCGGCACGATCAGGATGATGGCGAGCGGCAGCGACCAGCTTTCATACTGGGCCGCCAGCACCAGGAAGACGAACAGCACCGACAAGGCGAAGATGAAGATCGCGGTATTGCCGGTCGCCCGTTCCTGGAAGGCCAGATCCGTCCATTGGAAGCTGGTGCCCTGCGGCAGGGTTGCCTTGGCCAGAGCCTCCATCTCGTCCAGGGCCTGGGCCGTGGAGACCCCCGGGCCGGCATTGCCCTGCAGCGGCACTGACGGATACATGTTGTAGCGCTGGATCAGCTGCGGGCCGGAGACCTCCTTCACCTCCACCAGCGTACCGAGCGGCACCAGGGCCCCCGATGCCGAGCGCACGCGCAGGCCTCCGATCTGTTCGGGATCGTTGCGGAAACGCTGGTCGGCTTGGGCCTGGACCTGGTAGACGCGCCCAAACGCATTGAAATCATTGACATAGGCCGTGCCGAGATTCTGCTGCAGCGTGTCGAAGATGTTGGTGATCGGCACGTTCAGGATCTCGGCCTTCTGCCGGTCGATATTGAGGAAGAGCTGCGGCGAGTTGGCCGAGAAGGTGGTGAACACGCCCGACAATTTCGGATTCTGGCGGGCCTTGCCCATCATCTCGTAGGTCGAAGCAAGGATGCGCTGGATGTCCGATCCCAACCTCTCCTGCACCTGCAGCTTGAAACCGCCGGCATTGCCGATACCACGCACCGGGGGCGGCGGGATGGCGATGATGAAGGCCTCCTCGATCACCTGCATGCGGCCGAACAGGTCCTTGATGATCTTGTCCGCCGTCAGCCCTTCCTTCAGACGCTCTTCGAAAGGCTTGAACGGCACGAAGATCGCAGCCGAATTGGTGGCGTTGGTGAAGGTCGCGCCGGAGAAGCCGGCAAAGGCGACGGCATCCTGCGCACCAGGCGTTGCCCGCGCGATTTCCGAAACCCGACGGGTGACGGCGTCGGTGCGCGACAGCGCGGCACCGTCCGGCAGTTGTACCACCACGATGGCATAGCCCTGGTCTAGCGTCGGGATGAAGCCCTGCGGCACCTTCTGCACCGCCCAGACCGTGCCGGCCAGCAACCCCGCATAAAGCGGCAGCATGATGATCTTGCGCCTGACGACACGGTTGACGCTGGAGGCGTAGCCGTTGGACAGGCCGTCGAAGCCGCGGTTGAAGCCACCGGCAAGGCTCTTGCCGAGCCTCGTCAGGGGATTACGCGGCGGCTCATGGCTGTGCGGCTTGAGCAGGATCGCGGCGAGCGCCGGCGACAGAGTGAGTGAGACGAAGGCGGAAAGGAAAGTCGAGACCGCAATCGTCAGCGCGAACTGCCGATAGAACTGGCCCGATATGCCGGGAATGAAGGCGGTCGGAATGAAGACCGCGCCCAGCACCAGGGCGATGGCGATCACCGCCGTACCGACCTCGTCCATGGTTTCATGTGCCGCATCACGCGGCGACATGCCCAGGCTGATGTTGCGCTCGACATTCTCCACAACCACGATGGCGTCGTCGACAACGATGCCGATCGCCAGCACCATGCCGAACAGGGTCAGCGTGTTGAGCGAAAAGCCGAAGACGGCCATGATCGCACAGGTGCCGATCAGCGAGATCGGGATGGCGATCACCGGGATCAGCGCCGTGCGCCAGCTCTGCAGGAAGATGATGATCACCACCACCACCAGCACCACGGCCTCGCCGAGGGTGTGGTAGACGGCATTGACCGATTCCGCGATGAACTGGGTGGGATTGTAGACAATCGAATAGGCGATGCCGGGCGGGAAGGACTGCTTGAGCTCTTCCATCTTCTTGATGATTTCGTCGGCGGCCTGCAGCGCATTGGTGTTCGGGCGCTGGAAGATCGCCAGCGCCACCGCCGGCTTGCCATTGAGGTAGGAATTGGTGACGTAATCCTGGGCGCCGAGTTCCACGCGCGCCACATCCTGCACCCGGACGAGTTGCCCGTCGGGGGTCGAGCGCACGATCACGCGCCGGAACTGGGCGACGTCCTGGAAGCGCCCCTGCGTGTTGATGGTAACCTGGAAGGCGCCGCCCGAACTGGTCGGCTCCTGGCCGATGGCACCGCTGGAAACCTGCACGTTCTGGGCCTGGATCGCCTTGACCACGTCGGACGAGGTCAGGCCATAGCTGGCCAGCTTGTCCGGATCGAGCCAGACACGCAGGCTATACTGGCGCTCGCCGAAGATGGTGAGATCGCCGACGCCGTCGAGACGCAGGAGGTCGTCGCGCACATTGTTGCGGGCGTAGTTGGAGACGTAGAGCTGATCGTAGCGGTCATCCGGCGAAAACATGTGGATGACCATCATCAGGTCGGGCGACGATTTCAGCGTAGTGACGCCGAGGCGCCTGACATCGTCGGGCAGACGGGGTGTCGCAATGGCCACCCGGTTCTGCACCAGCACCTGCGCGGTATCGAGATCGGTACCGAGCTTGAAGGTGATGGTCAGCGACATCGCGCCGTCATTGGAGGCATAGGAGGACATGTAGAGCATGTTCTCCACGCCGTTGATCTGCTGCTCCAGCGGCGTGGCCACGGTGGCGGCGACGGTCTGGGCATTGGCGCCGGGATAGCTGGCGCGCACCACGATGGTGGGCGGTGCGATCTCGGGATATTGCGCCACCGGCAGGCCGATGAAGGCAATGGCGCCGACAAGGGTGATCACGACCGCCAGAACCGAAGCAAAGATCGGCCGGTCGACGAAGAAATGGGCAAACCGCATGGACCGATCTCTCAGTTGGCGGCTGCGACGGCGGTCGCCGGCAGGGTTGTCAGCTTGGGATCGACCTTGATGCCCGGTCTCACCCGCATCAGTCCATTGACGACGATGGTCTCGTCACCCTTCAGCCCTTCGCGGATGACGCGGTAGCCGTCCACGCGGGAGCCCACCCGCACCGGCTTCAGCGTGATCGTGTTATCGGCACTGACGACATAGACGACACGCCGATCCTGGTCGGAACCGAGCGCGTCCTCAGGCACCAGCACGCCCTTGTATTTGTCGGAACCAAGAATGCGGATGCGGCCGAACAGGCCGGGCACCAAGGCCAGGTCCTTGTTCTCGAACACGGCGCGGGCCCGCATGGTACCGCTGGCGGCATCCAGGCGGTTGTCTGTGAAGTCCATATGGCCCTTGTGGATGGGCTCGCGCTCGTTCGAGGTGGCGACCAGAACCTCGTTGAGATTGCCATCGCTGGAAACACGCAGCGACCCGGTCGAGAGCTTCTGGTAGGCGAGATAGGAGCGCTCGTCGACGTCGAAATAGAAATTGATCGGATCCATCGACACCACATTGGTGAGGACGGTCTCGTTCGCATTGACGAGATTGCCGAGCGAGACCAGCCGGCGCGACATGCGGCCGCCGATCGGCGCCTTGATCTCGGTGAATTGCAGGTCGAGCTTGGCACGGTTCAGGGTTGCCTGAGCGCGATTGAGGTCGGCCTTGGCTGTCGCCAGGGTTTGGGTGCGCTCGTCATAGATCTGGCCGGTGATGTTGCCGGACTTGCGCAGGTTCTCGGCCCGGCTGACGTCGCCCGCGGCGAAATCCACCCGCGCCTTGGCTGCCTCGACGCCAGCCTGCGCCTCCTCGAGGGCGGCCTGATAGGGACGCTGGTCGATGGTGAAGAGCGGGTCCCCTGCCTTGACGATGGCACCGTCGACGAAATGGATCTTGTCGACATAGCCCGAGACCCGGGCCCGGACATCCACGCGGTCTACGGCTTCGAAGCGGCCGATGAAATCGTCATATTCGACGACGTCCTTCACTACCGGCTTGGCGACGGAAACCGGGGGAGGCGGTGCATTCTGGGCGATTGCCGCTGTCGAGAGCCCCAAGGCCAGCAGGGTGCCGATGAAGGCATCGCGGCCACGCAAATTATCTAGTATCATCTTACCTTCACGCATCGCTGCCCCTTTTATGGACCCTGGTGAAAAATCAATAAGTTAGCGAAAGCCGGCACCAGGCATGCCGACGCGCCCATCTGCCGGGTTCGTCGACAATCCCGATGCCGGCTCCCTTGTCCGGCAAAACTGAAAATGAAATCCCCGCGGCTCCCCGCCGTCTTGTGGGGTTCCTAGATCTTGGTCTTCCCGCGGCAATTTCAAGGCCACTGGATGAAGATCGATGCCGAAAAAAACGCAGTCCCGCGCTCCGAAGAGGCGCCCCCGGACTTGGCACCGAGGCCAGATTCGAGGATTCCAACCGGCGGGTCGTCGTTGCTGAAAACCGAAATCCTGCCTACGGCGTAACGCTTTAGCGGCGCCAGCCGCGGTGTCGGTGGCTGCGATACTCCCAGGCATGCCCGTTCTTGCCATCGGGCGGATCCTGGATCGCCTCGTCGCAGGCACCAAAGAAGCGGTACCAAGGGAGGATGCATTCGAGCCTGGCATTGTCCGCGTAGCGTTCGCCTTGCGGGCGGGAGGCCGCCTGTCCCGTACCTGTCCCAGCATAGAACCCACCCATCACGATCATGCCGGCGAGAATGAGCTTGTTCATGTCTGTGTCCCAGGAATCGCTGCCGCATCTCGTAGCGGCCGGCAAATTCTAGTGAAGCACGCCGGCTGGAGCAAATCCCCGCAGCCCCTGCGCGAAAGCTCGTCCTCCCACAACCGGGCGGAACATGCGCCCATTGGCGACAAGCGTCAATGCAGCTATCGTGCGGGCCTTGATCAATCAGACTGGGACTTTGCCGTGGCCTCCTTCCTTAAATCCCTCTCCTCTCTGTTCGGAGGTAAACGCGAATCGGATGGTGAGCCCGCCCCCAAGGGCGACGGCGAGGAATACAACGGATTCACCGTGCGTCCGGCCCCCTATAAGGAGGGAGGCCAGTATCAGACCTGCGGCTATGTGGAAAAAGAGATCGGCGGCGAACTCAAGAGCCACAAGTTCATTCGGGCCGATCGTTTCGCCAGTTTGGACGATGCCGTGCAGTTTTCCCTGACAAAGGGCAAGCAGCTGATCGACGAGCAGGGCGAGGGTTTGTTTCGATAATGTGAAAAAAAGCGCGAGGGGGGCTTGCATCCCCCGCTTGGCTTGGTTATCAGACCGCCCATGGAAGCGCTGGTCGCTTCCCAGCGCGCCCGTAGCTCAGCTGGATAGAGCATCAGACTACGAATCTGAGGGTCAGAGGTTCGAATCCTTTCGGGCGCGCCATTCTCTACTTTTTCCTCACATTGTCAGTCGTTTAACGGTTGTCTTTAACGCGCCAGGGCGTGATAGCGGCATGATGCGTACTGGTGATCGTGTGTGTGCTATTGTCGAGGCTGGCCTGCTGCGTTTCGAGCCTGATGGTGCCCAACAGTTCGGGGGCGCGACGACACAGGTCGACCTTGATTGTCTGGAGGAAGCGTTCGCGGCACTCCCCAACGAGCAAGCTGGAATTCGCCTCCGCGGTATCGAGGCCTTGCATCCCATCCTATCGCCCGCTGGTAGCATCGGACGCATAGCCGCCTCGATGCTCGGCGCCACCTGCAGGCCGGTGCGTGCGCTGCTGTTCGACAAGACAGCAACGACCAACTGGTCGCTCCCCTGGCATCAGGATCGCACCATCGTCGTGACCGCACGCCGCGAGGTTGAAGGTTTCGGCCCTTGGACTGTTAAGGACGGCCTCATTCACGTTGCGCCACCGATCGAGATTCTTGCTGGAATGGTGACGGCGCGAATCCATCTCGATGCCGTTCCCATCAGCAACGCGCCCTTGCTTGTCGCGCCCGGCTCGCATCGTTTCGGACGAATCGCGGAACCAGATATCGCCAATATGGTAACTCGATGCGGTATAGCCGCCTGCTTGGCCGAACGTGGCGATGTCTGGCTCTATGCGACGCCTATTCTACACGCATCCGAAGCAGCTGCCGAACCACGTCGTCGTCGCGTGCTGCAGGTCGACTTTGCCACAGGCTTTCTTCCGGGGGGCTTAAAGTGGTTGGGGGTATAGAGTTGTCGCGCTGTCGATCGGTGCCTTTCCCCGACCGAGGATATCGCGTAAGAGCCCGGTTCCTTTCGTAAAGACCGTACCATGATCCGCCTCGAAAACATCTCCAAGCAGAACGGCAACCAGATTCTGTTCATCGAAGCCTCCGCCACCCTGCAGAAGGGGGAGAAGGTCGGGCTCGTCGGCCCGAACGGCGCGGGCAAGACCACGCTGTTTCGCATGATGACCAGCGAGGAGGAGCCCGATGAAGGCCGGGTCTCGGTCGATCGCGGCGTCACCATCGGCTATTTCAACCAGGATGTCGGCGAGATGGCCGGCCACAGTGCCGTCGCCGAGGTGATGAACGGCGCCGGGCCGGTCAGCGAAGTCGCGGCCGAGTTGAAGGAACTCGAGGCCGCCATGGCCGATCCCGACCAGGCCGACAACATGGACGCGATCATCGAGCGCTATGGCGAGGTGCAGGGCCGATTCGAGGAACTTGGCGGCTACGCGCTGGAAGGCCGCGCCCGCGAGGTCCTGGCGGGGCTGAGCTTCAGCGAGACCATGATGGACGGCGATGTCGGCGCTCTTTCCGGTGGCTGGAAGATGCGCGTGGCGCTGGCTCGCATCCTCTTGATGCGGCCCGATGCGATGCTGCTGGACGAGCCGAGCAACCATCTCGACATCGAAAGCCTAATCTGGCTGGAGGAGTTCCTCAAGGGCTATGAAGGCGCCCTCCTGATGACCTCGCATGATCGCGAATTCATGAACCGCATTGTCTCCAAGGTGGTCGAGATCGATGGCGGCACGCTGACCAGCTATTCGGGCGACTATGAGTTCTACGAGCAGCAGCGCGCCCTCAACGAAAAGCAGCAGCAGGCACAGTTCGAGCGCCAGCAGGCGATGCTGGCCAAGGAAATCAAGTTCATCGAGCGGTTCAAGGCACGCGCCTCCCATGCAGCACAGGTGCAGAGCCGGGTGAAGAAGCTGGAGAAGATCGACAAGATCGAGCCGCCGCGCCGCCGCCAGAGCATCGCCTTCGAGTTCCAGCCCGCGCCCCGCTCGGGCGACGACGTCGTCAGCCTGAAGGAAGTGCACAAGGCCTATGGCGATCGCAGCATCTATGAGGGCCTCACCTTCCAGGTCCGCCGCAAGGAGCGCTGGTGCGTGATGGGCATCAACGGCGCCGGCAAGTCGACCCTGCTCAAGCTCGTCGCCGGTACTGCCGAGCCGGACAAGGGCACGGTCGTGCAGGGCGGCAGCGTCAAGATGGGCTATTTCGCCCAGCATGCCATGGACCTGCTCGATGGCGATCGCAGCATCTACGAGACGCTCGAGGATGCCTTTCCGCAGGCAGGCCAGGGCTCATTGCGGACGCTGGCTGGTTGCTTCGGTTTTTCGGGCGACGACATCGAGAAGAAATGCCGCTTCCTATCGGGCGGCGAGAAGGCCCGGCTGGTGATGGCCAAGATGCTCTACGATCCGCCGAATTTCCTGGTGCTGGACGAGCCCACCAACCATCTCGACCTCGCCACCAAGGAGATGCTCATCGCGGCCCTGTCGCAATATGAGGGCTCGATGCTGTTCGTCTCGCATGACCGGCGCTTCCTCGCCGCGCTCTCCAACCGCGTGCTGGAACTGACGCCGGAAGGCATCCACCAATATGGTGGCGGCTACACCGAATATGTCGCCCGCACCGGCCATGAAGCGCCGGGGCTGCATAGCTGAGGCATCGTCGCCGCAGACGCAAACCTGACAGGCGCTCTCGCTGCATTGGTGTGCCGATCTTCAGATCGGCACTCTTGGATATAGAGTGTTTGCTGCAAGGATGCCGATCTGAAGATCGGCACACCGCTCCCGCGCCAGCCTCGCCAGCGGTTCTCGGCAACCGAAGGCTTTGAACAAGCCGTCAAGCTGATAGGGTGGCCCCGGCAACTCGGAAGTCGACGCGAGCCGACACCCCTCGCCTTTAAGGAGTTACCCGATGATCAATCGCTGGCGGCCCCTCGCCATAGCCTGTGCCCTGCTCGGCCTGCTGCTTCCCGCGAGCGAAGCTCTCGCAAGGCAGCGCACCTTGAACGGCACGGTCAGCTATCGCGAGCGCATCGCCCTGCCTCCTTCGGCGGTGGTCGAGGTCAAGCTCGTCGACGTCTCCCTGGCGGATGCCCCGGCGAGGACGCTCGCGCGGACATCGCTCCGGCCCGGCCGGCAGGTGCCGATTCCCTATCGCCTGCGCTATGACGACAGGGCCCTGAAGCCGACCGGCCGCTATGCCTTGGAGGCACGCATCAGCGTCAATGGCCGCCTGTGGTTCCTCAACACCACCCATCACGCCGTCACTGCCGGCGAGCCGGTCAATGGCGACATCCGCGTCGATCGTGTCGGGCAGCAAGCCGAGGCCGGCTCATCGGGACCAAGCGGGCGCTGGCTGGCCGAGGACATCAATGGCCGCGGCGTGGTCGACAATGCGCAGAGCGTGCTCGAAATCGCTGCCGACGGCAAAGTCTCGGGCCGTGGCGGATGCAACGGCATGGGCGGCAGCGCGGTGATCAAGGGCTCGCGCATCCGCTTCGGCCAGATCGTCAGCACCCAGATGGCCTGCCCGCCGTCCATCATGGACCAGGAAGGCAAGTTTTTCGCTGCCCTTCGAGCGGCCCGCAACTGGCGCATCGATGCCGCGCGCAACAAGCTGCTGCTCCTCGATGCAAGGGGCCGCCGGATCCTGCTGCTCGCCCGCATGTAGCCCCCGGATCTCATGACCCGACGCGTTCGACAAGCCGCTCCATCAGCGCCTGCAGGAGCGGCTCTTCCGCCCGGTCCACCGGACAAAGGATGTAATAGGCCGCCGCCGCGTTGATCGAGGTGGCGAAGGGCTGGATGAGCCGCCCCTCGCGCAGCAGGTTGCGCGTGAGCACGTCCGAGACCAGCGCCAGCCCCTGCCCTTGCACCGCCGAGGCAACCGCCTGCGCCACCGAGGCCACGCGCACGCTGGCGCTGCCCTGCAGATTGACCCGAGCCGCCACGCCCCAGCGCGCCCATTCCTCGCCGCGATCCTCGTGCAGCAGCGTGATGCCGTTGAGCTTGCGCTCACGATGCTGCAGGTCGAGCCGCGGGAACAGGATCGGCGAGCATACCGTCCGCAGCCGCACTTCACTGAGCAGGCGCCAATGTCGTCCCGGGAAAGGCGGATTGTCGTAGACGATGGCGATGTCGCTGGCCTGCCAATCCACCTCGGCGGCAGTGATCGCCTCGTTGATGGTCAGGTTGGCGATGTTGCGGCCTTCTGCGAATTCCACCGCCACCGCGCTCAGCCAGGCAACCCCGAGCGCCGTCGGCAAGGACAATGACAGATTCTGCTGCTGCGCCGGGGTGCCCAGGCTTCGGCAATCGCGCGCTGCCGTATCGAGCTGGCTGAGGCTGACGGCGACCGCCTGGGCAAAGTCTCGGCCGGCCGGCGTCAGCGCGATATTGCGTCCCGCCTTTTCGAACAGTGTGATCCCGGTCGCCTCGCCGAGCTTCTTGAGCTGCAGCGAGACGGCACTCGGGCTGAGATTGAGCTCTTCCGCCGCGCGGCGAAGGCTGGCCAGCCGGGCTGTCGCCTCGAAGGCCGGCAGATATTGCAGATAGACCAGGGGACGGGCCATCGCGCCTCACATGATGATCGGTGAGATTATTAGAACAGTTTTGGTTAAAACAAATCGTTATTTTAGAACGATTTCAAGTGCTATCCAGGACGACGAAAGGGAGCACCCCGATGATCCACGCGACACCATTCGATTATCCCTATGACGGCAGGCTCGACCCGCGTTGCACGGCGCTTGTTGTCATCGACCTGCAGGAGGATTTCCTCTCGCCGACCGGCTATTTCGCCAAGCAGGGCTACGACCCGAGCCCGCTCCGGGCGATCCTGCCGACGGTCAACCGGCTGATCGACGCCGCACGCGCCATCGGCATCCGCATCATCCACACCCGCCAGGGCTATCGCGGCGACATGGCCGACATGACGCCCTACGAGAAATGGCGTCGCACGCGCGCCGGCCTCGACGGCACGCAAGTACTGCTGCGCTCGAGCCCTGGCTTCGAGATCGTCTCCGATATCGAGGTACGCCCCGAGGACATCGTCGTCGATAAGACCTGCAACGGCGCCTTCACCTACACCGATTTCGAGCATGTGCTGAGGGCCCAAGGCATCACCCATTTGCTCTTCTCGGGCTGCACCACCGACGTGTGCGTCCACACCACCCTGCGCGAGGCCTGCGACCGCAATTTCCAGTGCCTGACCATCTCGGATGCCTGCGCCAGCGGCGACCAGCGCGCCCATGAAGCCGCGCTGCACATGGTGACCGTGGAGAACGGCATCTTCGGCGCCTTGAGCGATGCAGCTGCCGTGCTCGCCGGCCTTGCCAAGCTGCCGAGGGCCGGCGTGTGAAGCAGGATCGCGGCGCTCCCCAGCGCTATGTCTCGCTGATGCGCCTGACGGCCAAGGGACTGGCGGAACTCTCCGACAGCGCTGCACGACGGCGGGTCAGCGAAGAGCGGGTCGCCGAACTCGGTGGCCGCTCCATCGATTTCTACGCCGTGCTCGGCGCCTATGACTTCGTGCAGATCTTCGAGATGCCCAGTAACGAAGCGATGATGCAATATGTGCTCACCGCACGCCGTGACGGGCATGTCGATCCGCTCATCCTCCCCGCCTTCGATACGGAAACCTATGGCGGGATCGTCGGACGCATCCAGAACATGCAGGGGAACTGATCATGGCGGCGAAATTCCTGATTCCGGTCGCACTGGCGACGCTCGTCAGCACCACGGCCCTCGCGCAGCAGCCGAGCTTCGTTTCGGACGGATCGATCAATGTCTGCACCACCGCGGCGTTTCCGCCTTTGAGCTACAAGCGCTCGCCCGGTGACCTGACACCCGTCGGCATCGATATCGAGATCGCCGAAGCGCTGGCCAAGGCCTGGGGCGCCAGTACGACCTACACCGTCACCGATTTCTCGGGTCTCCTGCCGACGCTCGGCTCGGGGCGCTGCGGCATGATCATCAGCGGCATCTACATCAATGATGAGCGCCGCAAGACCTATGACGGCGTGCGCTACATGAAATCGGCCACCGTGCTGGTGACCAAGGCCGGCAATGGCGAGATCGGCAAGCCTGACGACCTCAGCGGCAAGAATGTCGCGCTCGAGGCGGGCACCTACTACAAGGAAGAGCGCCTCGATCCACTGAACAAGATCCTGGCGACGACCGGCAAGCCGCCCGTCGCCATCCACAACTATCCGACCCAGCAGGCTGCCTATCAGCAGGTGATGGTGGGACGGGTCGATGCGACGCTGACCGAGGAGGCCGAGGGTGCCTTGCGCGTCGCCGATGCCAGGGACACGCTCCAGATCGCCTATACTTGGCAGTCCGACTTCACCTACGGCATCTATATGCGTCGCAAGGATGGCGACCAGGCAGTGGTGCGCGACGCCCTGAGGAAGCTGCGCGATGACGGCTTCTTCACCGCTCTCGCCCAGAAATACGGCCTCAAGGCCGCCGTCTTCGACGTCGACTACGACAAGTAGCCGGGAGCGGCAGCGTCGACATGTCCTTCGATCCGGCCCTCCTCCTGACGGCACTGACCAATGCGGCCATGCTGCAGGGCGCCGCCATCGCCCTGATCCTGTCGGTGATGGTCTTCGCTGTCTCCTTCTTCCTCTGCTTGCCGCTGGCCCTCTGCCTGAACTCACGCAAACCGGTGCGCAACGGTTCGGCCCAGCTCTATGTCTGGGTGTTCCGGGCAGCTCCCCTGATCCTGGTGTTGCTGCTGGTCTGGAACGGCTCGCCGCAGTTGATGCCCTTTCTGCTCAAGGCCGGCTGGTTCACGCCCTTCGTGGCGGCCGCGATCTCCTTCACCCTGGTCACATCAGCCTACATGGCGGAGATCATGAAGGGTGCCCTGCGCTCGATCGGCGCGGGACAGGGGGAAGCGGCGACCGCCCTCGGCCTCACTCGCCTGCAGGCCTTTAGGCTGGTGATCCTACCGCAGGCCCTGCGTGTCTCGCTGCCGGCCCTGGTCAACGAATTCATCAACCTCCTGAAGGTGACCTCGCTTGCCTATGTCATTTCGCTGCGCGAGATCATGGCGGTGGTCAATGACGCCATCGCCGCCTCCTTCCGCTTTGTGGAATGGTATTGCGCCGCCCTGATCTACTACCTCGTCATCGTCTCGCTGTTCATGCTGGCACAATCGCTCATCGCCCGCCGCATGCAGCAGGGCCTCAAGGCTTGACGAAGAGAATGGTGGTCAGACCGCTCTGCCATTCCTCATCGGGATAGCGCCCGGCCTCGCGATAACCGCGCGAGCGGTAGAAAGCCTGGCTCGTTTCGTTGAAGGTATCGGTTTCTAGGCGCACCTGTGCAAACCCGGCCGCCACGATCGCGGCCTCCGCTCCTTCCATCAGCCGCTGTCCGAGTCCCTTGCGGGCATGACGGGAATGGACATGCAGGGCATCGATGAAATCGCCTTCCCAGCGAATGAAGCCCGCCACCTCGCCATCGATCTCGGCAACCAGGCATTCCAGCCCGTGCTCGTCGATGAAGCGGTCGGCAACGCCGGAGATCAGATAGCGCTCGACGGCTGCCGGCGTGATGTTGGGCCGCCAGGTGCTGTCGAACGTATCCTTGAGGATCGCCTTCAGCGCCGGCCTGTCCGCCTCGCCGCCCTGCCTGATCACAACGACATCCATTGCCATCCGTCCCGATTGCACGCCTGCCCGGTGCGGGCCCATGCGCTTCACACCGCCTTAGCGTGATTCGCCGTGGTTCCTGCGCGCTCTACGCCGAGAGCCGATCGGCCCACATTCTCGCCACGTCACCATGGAAGGAAGTACCAGCTGGCGCCAAACAGGCGCTGAAATGACGAGGATCGCTCCTTCTGGAGGAAATGCCGATGAAACTGACGGTCCAGCCTTTCCTGATGTTCCAGGGGCAAGGCCAGGCGGATGCCGCCATGAACCTCTATGTTTCCCTGTTTCCCGACGGCGAGATCCTCGACGTCGAGCGTTATGGTGCCGGCGAGATGGGGCTGCCGGGCTCGATCAAGAAGGCACGCTTCAGCATCGCCGGCCAGAGCGTGATGTGCATCGACAGCCCCGTGCAGCACAACTTCACCTTCACGCCGTCCTTTTCGTTCTTCATTGATTGCGAGACGAATGAGGAGCTCGATCGCCTCTTCACGGCCCTGTCCCAGGACGGCACCGTCTTCATGGCCCTCGACGATTATGGATTCAGCCGCCGGTTCGGCTGGGCTGCCGACCGGTTCGGCGTCTCCTGGCAGATCAACCTGCCGTTCGAGGCGGCGAGCTGAGACCGGCTACGCCTCAGCCTCCTGCATCAGCCTCACAGGGCCGTTTCCTGCGCCGGCAAGCCGGTCATCGGTATTGAGCAGGGTGCAGCGCTCCATCGACAGGCAGCCGCAGCCGATGCAACCGGTCAGCTCGTTGCGCAGGTTCTGCATCAGGGCGATGCGGTGGTCGAGTTCGTCGGCCCAATGCGTGGCGAGCATTTCCCAATCGCCGCGGGAGGGCGGACGATCGTCCGGAAGCTCGGCGAGGCGTGTCCCGATCTCCGCCAACGAGAAGCCGAGCTCCTGTGCCACCTTGATCAGGGCGACGCGACGCAGCACGGCCCGATCGTAACGCCGCTGATTGCCCTGGCTGCGCCGGCTGCGGATCAGTCCCTTGCGCTCGTAGAAATGCAGCGCCGTTACCGACACGCCGCTGCGATGAGCGAGATCGCCGACGCTCAGTTCAGCCATGGACCGCCTCCATCAAAGCCTATCGAGGAAAACTCGCGACCATCGCGAAACCGCTTGACCTTAACTTAAGTAGAGGTTGTAGGCCAGACAATGTCGGATGCCGGAATGGCACCGGACATCGTATGAACTGGATGTCGCGAGTTGGAGCCGAAGATGGACGCGCAAATCAACACGGGAACCCAAGCCCATTGGCGCGAGATTGCCGTCGGCCGCTATGCCGGTGCGACAGCCACGCTCTGCCTTGGCGTGGCCCTGTTCGCCTTCAACAGCTTCCTGGTCTCGACCGCCCTGCCCTCGGCGATCGATGAGCTCGGCGGTGCTTCGCTGATCGCCTGGTCCGTCAGCCTCTATCTGATCTTCGCCATCCTCGGCGGCTCGATCGCGGCGTTGGTGAAGGCGCGCCATGGGGCCCGGGCCGCGCTGATCGGAGCAGCCCTGCTGTTTACGGCCGGCACCCTGATCGCAGGCCTGGCCCCCGCCATGGCCGTGCTGCTGGTCGGCCGTGCCTTGCAGGGCTTCGGCGAAGGCCTGATCGCCGCGGTCTGCTATGCCCTGATCCCGGAAATCTTTCCCTCGCGCCTGGTACCCAAGGTGTTCGGCGCCGAGGCGATGGTCTGGGCAGCAGCGGCCTTCGGCGGCCCGGCTGTCGCCGGCATCATCAGCGAGACCGTGTCCTGGCGGGCCGCCTTCCTGGTCAATGTGCCGCTGTCGCTGATCTTCATCGCCCTGGTCCTCAAAGTGGTACCGCATACGGCCCGGCAGGACGCGGCCGCGCTTCCTCTCGTCCAGCTCGGTGCCATCGGAGCCGGCATGGCAGCAGTCATGATCGCCGACGTTGCCGGCGGCACCGGTGCCGCAGTCCTGCTGCTCATCCTCGCAGCGCTGCTCTATGTCGGCGCCGTCTATAGCGACAGGCGTTCGCCGGCGCGTCTGTTCCCGAAGGACGCCTTTCGGCTCGGCAAGCCGATCGGCCTCGGCCTGTGGATCGTCTTCCTGATGCCGATGGCCCATTCGGCCGCCTCGGTCTATCTCGTCTACCTGATCCAGCATCTATGGGGCTATGGCGCCACCCTGGCGGGCGCGCTCAACGCGGTAATGGCCGTGTGCTGGAGCCTCGTCGCCATCGCGGTGGCCAGCGTGGCCTCGCAGCAGACCCGCCGCCGGCTGATCTGTCTAGGACCGTTGTTCCTGGTGCTGGGCCTCATCGCCATCATTTTCGCGCTCTGGCGCACCGACATCGTACTGCTCATCGGCGGCCAGGTCTTGATTGGGGCGGGTTTCGGCGCAAGCTGGGGCTATCTCAGCCAGGGCCTGATGGAGGCCTCACCGGCGGAGGAGCGCAACCGCACCTCCGCGCTGCTGCCCACTCTCCAGTCGGCCGCCTATGCCATCGGGGCCGCCGTGCTCGGCTTCGTCGCCAACGCCAATGGCGCCGGCTCGGCAACTACGGGTCCGCAATTGCAGCAGGCCATGCTGGCTGTTTTCATCTTGGCCATCCTGATCGCCCTGCCCGGCGTCTTCGCCGCCCTGAAGCTGGCTCCACATTTGTTCAAGGACGCGGAAAAGCCGCGCGAATGCCCGGCATGAGGCCATCCATGCTGCAAGGGCTCGGAAGGCAGACGGCGTTGTCCGGGCTCTCGAAATGGGACTTGTCCTTCCCACGTGGCAAGCTTCATACAAATCCAGCATGATTCGAAATGTTCGCCCCGTCCTGTGCCTGCTGCTCGCGCTGCTGTTCGCGGTGACCAGTGTCGGCTGGGCCATGGCGAGCACACGGATGGCCGGCGATCAGGCCATGAGCCATCATGCGGGCAAGAAAGCTGACACGCATGATCATGGCGGGGACGCAGCTTTGGAAGGAATGTCCTGCCACCAGGCTCCGCCATGCGGCGGTGAAACTCATGAAGGGGAAGCCGCTTCCACCTGTTGCGCCTTGGCCTGCCATGTCGCCATGGAGACTGGCGTTTCCTCGTTGAATGCGCGCACCTTCATCATTGCCATCAGGCACACGATCGTGGCGCCGGGATTGCCGATGTCGATGCTGTCCTTGCTCGACCGCCCTCCCAGACACGCCGACGCGACCGTCGGCTGATTTCCCCTTCCATCCGCAGGCAGGCGCCAAGCGCCTCTGGGAGGGAGCTGGGCCAGGACTGACTGGACACAGCCGAGAGGTCGCCGTGCGGAGCGTTTGACGCGCCGCATTCCGCCTCGTCCCCCAAATCGCTGCGCCCGCGGCTGCCCTGAAGGCGGCCCGACGCCGCTGTCCGAGAAATTTCATGAAAATCGCCATCCCGACGGTTGTCGCCGTCGTCCTGTCCGCTTGCGCGGCGCCCCCCAGGCTCGCCGTCGGTCCTGACCCGACCAATCCCACTGCACCCGTCCCGCCCCTGCGATACACACCGGTCACCGCGGGAACCGCGGATTTCCGCCCGGTCGATCCCAAACCCTGGGTGCAACGGAACGACAGCGTTGCTCCCCGGCGGAAGGAGCCATGATGTCCCGGTTTCTATCCCATCCCGTGGCGCGGCCAAGGCGGCTGGCGATGCTGACTTCGCTTGCCTTCGCCCTGGCCGGCTGCGCCGGCTTCACGCCCGATGGCGGCATGGCGCCGGTCAAGGGACGCGTCGCGATCGAACTCGGCAAGGAAACGGTCAAGATCACTTCGCCGGCCGAGGCCGCGCAGGCCAAGGCACGTGTATCAGCCCTGCTCGCCAAGCCGCTGACATCAGATCGCGCCGTGCAGATCGCGCTTCTCAACAATCGCGGCCTGCAGGCCGAATACAACACGCTCGGCATTTCCGAGGCGGCCTATGTCGCGGCGAGCCTGCCGCCGAGCCCGACCTTCCAGCTCGAGCGCGTGGTGGCCGGCGGGGAGCTCGACATCGAGCGCCGGCTGGTGGCGAGCGTCCTCTCCTTGCTGACCTTGCCGGCTCGCCGCGACATCGCCAAGACCCAGTTCGAAGCGGCGCGCTATCGGGCCATCGAGGCGACCTTCCGCCTCGCCGCCGATACGCGAAAGGCCTATTACCGCGCGGTGGCGGCACGCCAGACCGTCGGCCTGCTGCAGAAGGCCCGGCTTTCGGCCGAAGCCGCCGGTGATCTTTCGCGCAAGCTCGGCGAGACCGGCGCCGCCACCAAGCTGGACCAAGCGCGGTCGGCCTCCTTCTATGCCGAGGTGTCGAACCGCCTCGCAGAAGCCAGGCTCCAGGCCGGCACCGAGCGCGAAGCCTTGATCCGCCAGCTCGGCCTGTGGGGCAACGAGACGGACTATCAATTGCCGGGCACAATGCCGGCCACGCCCGGAAAGCTGCCCTCGTCGGCCGAAATCGAGGCGCAGGCCGTTCGCAAGCGGGTCGACCTCATCGCCTCTCGCCTCGATCTCGATGCCATGGCTGCCGAACTCGGCCTGACCCAGGCGAGCCGCTATGTTTCCCTGCTCGATCTCACGGGCCTGGCCAACTACACCCGCGCCAGCGAGGACGGCGTGAAGAAGCGCGACTATCCGCGCGGCTTCGAGCTCGAAGTGCAGATCCCGCTCTTCGATCTCGGCGAGACGGGAGTACGGCGCGCCCGCGAGACCTATATGCAATCGGTCAACCGCCTGGTGGACAAGGCCGTCACCGTGCGCTCCGAGGCGCGCGCGGCCTATCTCACCTATCGCGGCCGGCACGAGATCTGGCGCCAATACCGCTCCCGCATCCTGCCCCTGCGCAAGACCATCAACGAACAGGCCGTGCTCGAATATAGCGGCATGCTGATCGACGTCTTCGACCTGCTCACCACCACGCGCGAAAGCCTCGACGTCGGCGTGGCGGCGATCGGCGCCCAACGCGACTTCCTCATCGCCGGCGTGGACTTCCAGGCTGCCCTCATCGGTGGCGGATCCGCCCCGTCGTCGGGCGAGGAAACCGCCATGACCGCCGCCCCCGCGGCCGGCGCGGCGCATTGATCACAGGAGCTGACATCATGACGGTATCCCGCCGTTCCCTCCTCGGCGCCGCGGCCCTGATCAGCGCCGGCGCCATCTCCGGCCGCGCCCAGGCCGCCGCCATCCCCGAAGCGCCCACCATGAAGGATGCCGGCATGCAGCCCCCGCTCGTGCCGGCCACAGGCGTGGACTACAACCCCGTGGTCACGCTCAATGGCTGGAC
This sequence comes from Labrys sedimenti, assembly GCF_034424805.1. Classification (NCBI taxonomy): domain Bacteria; kingdom Pseudomonadati; phylum Pseudomonadota; class Alphaproteobacteria; order Hyphomicrobiales; family Xanthobacteraceae; genus Labrys; species Labrys sedimenti. The sequence continues at coordinate 1,090,555 of NZ_JAXOUF010000002.1, read as the reverse complement.
TCTGCCCTGGCGCCAGAACGGCGACTGGAAGGAATTCCATCTGGTCGCCGAGCCGGTGGTGCGCGAAATCGCGCCCGGCATGGTCGCCCATCTGTGGGGCTATAATGGCCAGTCCCCCGGCCCGACCATCGAGGCGGTCGAGGGTGACAAGGTGCGCATCTTCGTCACCAACAAGCTGCCCGAGCATACCACCATCCATTGGCACGGCCAGTTGCTGCCCAACGGCATGGATGGGGTCGGAGGGCTGACCCAGCCGCACATCAAGCCCGGCAAGACCTTCGTCTACGAGTTCCAGCTGCACAAGAGCGGCACCTTCATGTACCACCCGCATGCCGACGAGATGGTGCAGATGGCGATGGGCATGATGGGCTTCTTCGTCGTGCACCCGCGCGACCCGGCCTTCCGGCGCGTCGACCGCGATTTCGTCTTCCTCATCAACGCCTACGATATCGAGCCGGGCTCCTACGTGCCCAAGGTGGCGGAGATGACGGATTTCAATCTGTGGACCTGGAACAGCCGGGCCTTTCCGGGCATCGATCCGCTGGTCTGCGGAAAAGGCGACAAGGTCAGGGTGCGCTTCGGCAACCTCACCATGACCAACCACCCCATCCACATGCATGGCTACGACTTCAAGGTCTCCTGCACGGATGGCGGCTGGGTGCCGGAAGCCGCTGCCTGGCCGGAAGTGACCATCGATTGCGCCGTCGGTCAGATGCGTGCCTTCGACTTCACCGCCGACGCGGAAGGCGACTGGGCCATCCACTGCCACAAGTCGCACCACACCATGAACGCCATGGGCCACGACGTCCGCAACTATATCGGCGTCGACAAGAAGGCTGTCGCGGCCAAGATCCGCAAGCTCGTGCCCGACTACATGCCCATGGGCTCCGCCGGCATGGCCGACATGGGCGAGATGGAAATGCCGTTGCCCGACAATACCCTGCCGATGATGACGGGCTTCGCCCAGTTCGGCGCGGTGGAGATGGGCGGCATGTTCTCGGTGGTCAAGGTCCGCCAGGGCCTCGCCGCCGGGGACTACAAGGATCCGGGCTGGTTCAAGCACCCGGAAGGCACGGTCTCCTACGAATGGACCGGCGCGTCGAAGAATGCCTTCCACGCGCCCGTCATTCCCGAGAACCGTGGCAGCACGGCCGAAGTCCGGGTGGTCAAGCCCGGCCGGCGCTCCACCCACGATCAGCACTGACCCCCAATGAAAGGAGCATGGATGTTCCCGAAAACCCTGTTTGCGGCCGTTGCACTGGCCCTGGCGGCCGGGCCGGCCTTAGCCGACGCCGGCCATGGTGGCGCCCGCCCCTATGGCGAGCCGGGCGATGCCAGGAAGCCGGCCCGCACCATCGCCATCACCATGCGCGAGGCCGACGGCAAGATGATGTTCATCCCCAGCAAGATCGAGGTTCGCCAAGGTGAGCAGGTCAAGTTCGTCCTGCGCAACAATGGCGAGATCGACCATGAGATCGTGCTGGCCACGCTGGCAGAAAACCTCAAGCACGGCGCGGAGATGCAGAAGAACCCGGACATGGAGCATGACGATCCCAATGCCCGGCGCCTCAGCCCGAAGAAAACCGGCGAAATGGTCTGGAAATTCACCAAGGTCGGCGAGTTCGACTTTTCCTGCCTGATCCCGGGCCATCGCGAAGCCGGCATGGCCGGCACCATCATCGTCACCACCAAGACAGGAGCTCTCTGATGCGCAAATTCCTCCTCACCCTTGCCTTTTCCGCCTTGGCGACCTCGGCTCTGGCACAAACAGCACCTGTCAGTGGCGAGGTCACCAAGATCAACGAGGCCCAGGGCAAGATCACCCTCAAGCATGGCCCGATCAAGAATCTCGACATGGATGGGATGACGATGGTGTTCGCCGTGGCCGATCCGGCCATGCTCAAGACGGTCAAGACCGGCGACAAGGTTTCCTTCGAGGCTGACCGCGTCAACGGACGTCTGACCGTAACCAAGATCGAGAAGGCGAAGTAACGCCGGATTCGAACGGCCCCCTTCGCGAGAAGGGGGCCGTTCGAACCAGGGCAGGGTTTTTGAATGCACAGAACTCTCTTGATAGCCGGCATTCTGGCCGGCCTCGCTTCAAAGCAAGCGAATGCCGGCGACGGTGAGCTTGCAGGCGTATTGGCACGCAATGGCTGCCTCGGCGCGAAGATCACTTCGATCTATCACCGCGACTCCACATCGGTATTCCAGGCCAATTGCGGCGGCACTTCCCACCGCATCCTCGATGTGGAATGCGGCACCGCAGGATGCCGCCTTGTGCATCAGGAAGATGCGTATGGCGAGACCGAATAGCCCCGCCCTTCGCCCCGTCAGTCTTCCATCAGGATCTGCAGTTTCACGTCCGTGGGCAGGGCCCTGGCGGCACGCTCGAAGGCTGCTATGGAATCCTTGAAGGCATAGGTGCCGGTGATCAGCGGCTTGAGATCCACCTTGCCCGAACCGATCAGCGCAATCGCACGGTCATAGATGTTGGCATAGCGGAACACCGTCTCGATGCGCACTTCCTTGGCGATGGCGCCGGGGACGTCGAAATTGACCGGCTCCACCGGCAGGCCGACAAGCACAAGCGCGCCGCCGGGCCGCACCAGGTCGAAGATGCCGTTATAGGCCTTGGCGCTGCCGCTCGCCTCGAACACCACGTCGGCGCCCCATTCGTCGGTCTCCCGCGCGATGGCGGTGGCGAAGGTTTCCTTCGTGAGGTCGACGGGAATGATGCCGTCATAGCGGCCGGCAATCTCAAGCTTTTCCTTGCTGAAATCGGAAATCAGCACCTTGCTGCAGCCGCCGGCCAGGGCGGCGAGCGCAACCATGATGCCGATCGGGCCGGCGCCGATCACCGCACCGACATCGCCGGGCGCGATGCGGGCCCGCGCCGCCGCCTGCATGCCGACGGCGAAGGGCTCCACCATCGCGCCTTCGGCGAAGGAGACATTGTCGGGCAGCTTGTAGGTGAAGGCCGCCGGATGCACCGTGAAGGGCGTGAGCACGCCATGCACCGGCGGGGTGGCCCAGAAGGTTACGGACGGATCGACATTGTAGATGCCGAGCTTGGAAGCGCGCGAGCTCAGGTCCGGAACACCGGGCTCCATGCAGACGCGGTCACCGGCCTTGAGGTTCGTCACCTTCGAGCCGACCTCCACGACGGTGCCCGCTGCTTCATGGCCCAACACCATCGGCGCATTGACGATGAAATTACCGATGCGGCCATGGGTGTAATAGTGCACGTCGCTGCCGCAGACGCCGACGGTGTGCAGCGCGATCTTCACATCGGTCGGGCCGACTTCGAGCGGGAGATCGATCTCGCGCAGCGACAATTCGTGCTGGCGTTCAAGGACAAGGGCGCGCATGGGTTTCCTCCGGGTTCGGGCTGACGTCGCCGAAGAGCCGGCGCGTATTCATCCGACATTATCGCCAGTTTGTTGCGACAATCAACCAAGTCGGGCAAGCGGCGACGGCAAGCCGGCGGACATATTACCAGCTATCGGTGCCGACCGGTGGCATCGACGCCAAACCGGCCTTCACGCCGCATCGATCTTATGGATCAGGTTCATGATGCCTTCGCTCATGGCGCCGTAGTCGCGGCTGTTGTGCAGGTCTCCGGCCACACGGTAGCCGTTCATCACCACGATGCGGTCGGCCAGGGCGATCATCTCCGGCATGTCGGAGGTGATGAGCAGGATCGAGGTGCCGGCATCCGACAGTTCGCGAATCAATTCATGCAGATAGGCCTTGGTCTTGATGTCGATTCCAACCGAGGGCTCGTCGATGATCAGCAGCTTCACGCCGGCCGCCAGCCACTTGGCCACGCTGATCTTCTGCTGGTTGCCGCCGGAGAGATTGCCGACGAGCTGCCCCAGGGAAGGCGTTCGCACCTCCAGCTTGCGGATATAGGGCTCGGTGGCCTTGCGCACCGTGCGATCGGTGAGCATGCCACCGAAGCCGGCAAGCTTGCGCCAGATGGCGATGCCGGCATTGTCCAGCACCGAATGCAGGAGGATGAGCCCCTCCTGCTTGCGGTCCTCGCTGACATAGCCGAGCCGGTGGGTGTGGATGGCCTCGCCGACACTGGTGATGGCCACCTCCTTGCCGTCGAGCCGGATGGTGCCCGACGTCGCCGGCTGCAGCCCCATGATCGACTTGGCGAGCTCGGTGCGCCCTGCCCCGACCAGGCCATAGAGCCCGACGATCTCGCCGCGGCGCACGGTGAGATCGATGTCGCGATGGCCGAAGGGCGTGGCCACCTTTTCGAGCTGTAGAACGGGCGGTGCCCCAGCGTGGTCGCGCGGCTTCCAGTCCGGGATCTGCTCGCTGCGCCCGATCATCAGGCGCACGAGGTCCTGGCGGCCGAGCCCCTCCATCGAGCGGCTGTCACAGGCATTGCGTCCGTCCCGGAGCACGGTGACCTGGTCGCAGATCTCCTGCACTTCCTCCAGCTTGTGGCTGACGAAGAGCATGCTGACGCCCTCGTCCCTGAGCTTCTTGAGCAACGCGAACAGGGCCACGGTTTCGTGCGGCGTGAGGGAGGCCGTGGGCTCGTCGAGCAGCAGCACGCGCGAGCGCAGGGACAGCGCCTTGGCGATCTCGACGAGTTGCATCTTGGCGACGCTGAGCTGCGAGACCGGCGTGGTCGGGTCAAGATCGAGCCCGAGCACGTCGAGCCAGCGCCGCGCCTCGGCATTCACCGCAGCATAGTCGATCGGCCTGAACAGGCTGGCGCTCAGGCGTTCCAGCATGATGTTCTCGCCCACCGAGAAGCGCGGGATGAGGTTGCGCTCCTGATGCACGACGCCGATTCCCCTGGCGATGGCGTCACGTGTCGAGGCGAAATGGGCGGGCTGCCCATCCACCACCAGTTCGCCCTCGTCGGGCTTGAGCACGCCGGTGATCAGCTTGATCAGCGTGGATTTGCCGGCGCCGTTCTCGCCCAGCAGGGCATGGATCGAGCCCGGGCGCAGCGAAATCGAGACGCCTTCCAGGGCCTTCACGCCGGGAAAGAACTTGCTGACGCCGCGCGCCTGGAAGACCGGAGCCGAAGTCTGAGCCGCCATGTTCAGATCCTTTTCAGGCCGCTGTTAACGCGGATCTCGCGCCAGCGGTTCATGCCGACGGCCCACAGGATCAGCGCGCCGAGAACGACCTGCACCAGGAAGGGGTCGATATGGAAGAGCACGAGCGCCTGGGTGATGATGGCAACGATGATCACGCCGAGCAGCGTGGCGAAGCTGGAGACATGACCGCCGGCCAGTACGGCGCCGCCGATCACCGGCGCGGCGAAGGAGAGGATCAGCCAGTCGTCACCGATGGTCGGCTGGCCAATCTCCAGCCGCGCCACCAGCGCGATACCGGCCAGGGCCGCCAGGAGCCCCGAAATGGCATGGGCGGTAATCACTGTCCGCGTCACGGAGATACCCGACAACTCAGCCGAATGGGGGTTGCCGCCCACGGCCAGGATGAACCGTCCGAGGGGGAGGCGGTTGAGCAGGTACCACATCGCTGCGAACACGATAGCGGCGGGGATGACCAACCAGGGCAAGGGCCCCAGAAAGGTGGTGTTGCCGAAATCCTTGACGCTCTGCGGCACGCCGTAAAAGGGCTGCGCCTTGGTGATGGCGAGGTTGATGCCCTTGAACACCGACAGGGTGGCCAGGGTGATCACGAAGGCCGAGATGCCGGTGCCGGCGATGAAGGCACCGTTGACGACGCCGGCCAGGAGGCCGATCCCCGCCGCCAGCAGCGCGGCCAGCGGCGCCGGCAAACCCCAGACCTGCATCATGCCGGCAAAGGAGATCGCGGCGAGCCCGCCGATGGCGCCAACCGCCAGGTTCATCTGCCCGATGGCGATGATGATCATCTGCGAGAAGGCGATCAGCATGTTCACGGTGATGGCGAGCAGCAACACCTGGATGTTGAGCGGCGACAGGAAGGACGGATTGAAGCTGGCGATGAGGGCGATGGCCACCACTGCGATCGCCAGGGGTCCGAACCAGTCTGTCTGCATGAAACGGGGCATCACACCATCCTCCGATGGGCGAGATAGGAACGGCGTGCCTTGTCGATCAGCACGGCGGTGAGCAACAGGCAGCCGAGACAGGCCTGCACCCAGAACTCACCGATCTGCAGCAGCAGCAGGCCGTTGGTGAGCATCGTCACCAGGATGGCGCCGAGCACCGTGCCGCTGACCGAGACCCGGCCGCCGCTGAGCAGCGTGCCGCCGAGCACAGGACCGAGAAAGGCCGGCAAAAGCCAATCCTGCCCAAGCTGTCCGGCCATCGAGGGAATGGCAGCGCCGGTGCGCGCCACCACGAGCATGGCCGTGATGGCGGCAAGAGCGCCCGACAACATGTGGCAGAGGATGAATGTCCGCCCAACACGCACGCCGGAAAGCTCTGCAGCCTCGGGACGGGCGCCCGCCGCCAACATCTCGCGGCCGAGAACGGTGAAGCGATAGAGCACGCCGAGCACCACGGCCACGACCAGGGCGACGACGAGAAGCGGCGAGACCAGGCCGAACAGGCGCAGCCGCCCGAAATTGGAGAAATCGGCCGGAATGCCGCGGAAGGATTGCGCCTTGGTCAAGTAGATCATCATTCCGAAGAAGATGCTCATGCTGGCCAGGGTGATGATGAAGCTGTGCAGGCCGGAACGCACCACGACGAAGCCGTTGATCCAGCCGAGCGCCGCCGCCAGGGCGATGGCGCCGAGGGCGGCAACCGGCCAGGGCAAGCCCGCCAGCTCCACCAGGGCGCCGAAAGCCATGGCCGCGCAGACGCCGATGGCACCGACAGCCAGGTTCAGGCCGCCGGTGACGATCACCACCATCATGGACAGGCCGACCATGATGTTGACGGCGGCGACGCGCCCCAGCGTGAACTGGTTGAAGGGGGAGAAGAAGCCCTTGGTAGCGAGGCCGAACAGGCAGGCGAAAGCCACGATCAGGACCAGAAGCCCGAACTCGTTGGTCAGGTAGAAGCGCACCGTGCCGCTCTGCATCGGCTTGCCGGTCGCCGGGGCGAGCGTTGCGGTTGGGGATTCGTCACCGGCCATCGACGGTCTCGAGCTCCGTAGGAATACTGGTTGGAACGGGCCGAGACGCCATTCCCACCGCACGGGACGGGATGCAGGCCTCGGCCCAATACCGTTACTTGCAGGTCAGATAGGTCTTCTCGAAGCTTGCCAGCAGCGTCTTGGTGATGCCCTGCATGGCCGAGATGTAATTGTCCACGCCGGAAGCATCGACGAAGACCGTGCCGGAATCGATGAAGTGGCTGGTCAGCGCATTGGACTTCCAGGGCGCATCGGCCTTGACGGTGCAGCCATTGCGCAGCTTGTCGGCTGCAAAGGAACCGATATAGCCCTGGCCATAAGGGTTCTGCAGCATGGTGCCGCTGACGAAACCGTCCTTGATCGCCTTGAGTACCACCTCGTCATGGTCGATGCCGACCATCTTGATGCGCTTGTCGCCGATCTTGCGCAAGGCGTTGGAGGCAACCACCGCCGGCACCCAGGCCGTGGTGACGATGCCGTCGATCTCGCCGGCATGGGCGGCAAGGTAAGCATTGATCTTCTCTTCCGCCGGCTCGGGGGCGTCGATGTCGGCAATGACCTGCACCACCTGCCCGCCCTCTTCCTCGGCAGCCTTCTTCACCGCGTCGATGCGGAGCTGGGTGTTGGGATCGACCAGGAAGCCGGTGAAATGAGCGATGCGCTTCTTGCCGCCCATCGCCTTGAACAGTTCCTTGGTGCCGAGATAGGCCGAATTGCCGGTATCGGTGCCGAGGCAGAAGGCGGCCTTGGAGGGATCCTTCAGGCAGCCGGCCAGGGCCATCACCGGCGCACCGGTATCGGCGAGCTCATTGGCGGTGGCGACCGAACCGACCGGATCGCCCGGGAAGATCAGGAACGCATTGTAACCCTGCGTGACCAGGCTCTCGAGCAGTTCGTTCTGCTGGCTGAGTTCCCATTTCTGCGGAACCTTGTAGTCGGCCGCACCGAGCCCGAAATCCTTGGCTGCGTCCTTGCCGGCCTGGTCCCAGGCCGAGAAATAAGGGTGCGGGCCACCGGGCACCAGCGCCACCTTGGTATCGTCGGCGGCCAGGGCGGGCAAGGCACCGGCGAGCAAGGCAGCCATAGCCGCGCAAGCAAAGAGCTGACGTCGAACGAACATGAAATTCCCTCCCTCTGGGCATGACGTGCCGCGGGCGCTCCTCATGTCGTGTGGCCCCGCTTGACAGATCTGGATACTAGGATCCAAGCTCAACATATGCAACAGTGTTTGCGAGATGATGGTTGCGATCATGGTCTTCCCTCCATGCCATTCCGATTCAGGATGGAGCGCCATATCATTGCGATCATTGCGGTTTTGAAGGAGCCGGCCGATGTCTGCCTTGCCCAACAAACAGCCCGGGCCTGACGAGGACGGGCTGGGCTTTGCCGTCGACATCAATCGCAAGCACCCGGTGGGCGACCAGATCTATGAAGCCCTCAAGCAGGCCATCATCACGGTGAGGCTGATGCCCGGCACCTCGATCAGCGAGAATCGCATCTGCCGCCATTTCGGCGTCTCACGCACGCCGGTGCGCTCGGCGGTGGTACGGTTGAGCGAGGACGGCCTGATCGACGTCTATCCCCAGCAGGGCAGCTTCGTCTCCCCCATCCGCTTGGCCGAAGTGCGCGACAGCCATTTCATCCGCAAGCATCTGGAACTGGCCCTGCTGCGCGAAGCTGCCGCCCGCTGGACCTCGGCCAAGAGCGCCAAGGCGCGCGCCATCGTGGAGACACAGCGCCAGGCCATGCTTGCCGACGACAAGGACCGCTTCTTCGAGCAGGATGAGCGCTTCCACTACGCCTTTGCCGGCTTTGCCGAGCGCGAAGGCGTATGGCCGACCATCCTGCAGGTCCGTGCCCGCCTCGCCCGCTTCGTGCGGTTGTTCGGTACGCCGTCGCGCCTCCCCCTGGTGCTGGAAGAGCATCTGGCCGTACTCGATGCCCTCGACGACGGCAGGACGAATGAGGCCGCCGATCGGCTCGAACGGCATCTCGACATGATCTTCACCATGCTCGCCCAATTGCCGGATGAGTATGGCCCCTATGTAACGGAGTAGCCCGATGCGTCTCGGTACCAGCACCCTCGCCCATCTCAAGCCGGGCATCGCCACGCCGCGTTATGATCGGGCGGCCATCCGGCCCGGCATCGTGCATCTGGGCACGGGCGCCTTCCATCGGGCGCACCAGGCCGTTGCCATCGATGATTGCCTGGCACGCGGCGAGACGGATTGGGCCATCCTCGGCAGTTCGCTGCGCGGCAGAGAGACGCGCGATGCCCTCGTCCCCCAGGACGGCCTGTATACGCTTGCCATCCGCGACAGCGGCCGCGAGGAGTTGCGCGTGATCGGCTCGGTGCTCGGAGTCGCCGTCGCGCCGGAGAATCCCGGCTTTCTCTTGGACCAGCTTACAGATCCGGCCATCCGGATCGTCACGCTGACGATCACCGAGAAGGGCTATGGGGTCGATCTAGGGAGCGGCGGCCTGAGGCAGGACCACCCCGACATCGTGCATGATCTCGCCAATCCGCAGGTGCCGCGCTCGGCCCTCGGTTTCCTGGTGGAAGCGATCGCGCGTCGCCGCCGCAATGGCACTCGCCCCTTCACCGTCCTCTCCTGCGACAACCTTCCGCAAAACGGGCGCACGCTGAAACGCGTGCTCGGCGAATTCGCCGCGCTGCGGGACAAGGACCTGGCAGCCTATATCGCCGGCGAGATCCCCTCCCCATCCTCCATGGTCGACCGCATCGTGCCGGCGACGACCGACACCGACCGCGCGGCCATTTCATCCTCGCTCGGCCTCGAAGATGCCTGGCCGGTGCTGGGCGAGCCGTTCAGCCAGTGGGTCATCGAGGATCGCTTTGCCGCCGGACGGCCGCGGCTGGAGGAAAGCGGCGTCGAGTTCACCGATGATGTCGAGCCCTTCGAACATATGAAGCTGCGCCTGCTCAACGGCACCCATTCCACCATCGCCGCGGTTGGACGGCTGGCCGGCCATGACTTCGTGGCCCAGGCGATCGCCGATCCTGTCATCCGCGGCCTGATCGAGCGCTATTGGCAGTGTGCGATCCCGACGCTGGCCATTCCCGCCGACCGGGCCTTCGCCTATACGAGGCAGCTTCTCGGCCGCTACGAGAACACCTCGCTGCATCACCGCACCGCGCAGATCGCCTCCGACGCTTCGCAGAAGCTGCCGCAACGCATTCTGTCGCCCTTGCGCGATTGCCTCGCCAAGGGGCTGCCTTGCGATCCGCTCGTCTTCGCCGTCGCCGCCTGGATCCGGTCCTGCGGCGGCAGCGACGACCAGGGCCGTGCCCTTCCCCTCAACGACCCGACCTTCGAGGCCTGGACCGGCCAGCCCGACCAGCACAACACCGCTCCGCAGGCGGTGGTCGGGGCTTTTCTCGGCCTTTCCGCCGTTTTCGGCGAGGACCTGCCGCGCAATGCGGCCTTTGTCGACGATCTGCAGGCGGCCTATCGGGCGATCGCCACCCAAGGCGTCCTGAATGCCGCCCAATCCTGGAGACAGAAATGAGAGCCCTGAGCTGCGACGAACCCGGCAAGCTGAGCATCATCCAGCGCGACGAGCCGCACGCCGCCGGGAACGAGGTGCTGGTGCGCATTCGCCATGTCGGCGTCTGCGGCACCGACTATCACATCTTCCACGGCAACCAGCCTTATCTGAGCTATCCCCGAGTCATCGGGCATGAGCTTGGCGCCGAAGTCGTCAGCGCCCCGGCGGGATCGGCCCTGCGCACGGGCCAGATCGTCTCGATCATGCCGACGATCTATTGCGGCCATTGCCGCGCCTGCCGGATGGGCAAGACGAATTGCTGCCAGCACCTGGAAGTCCTGGGCGTGCATCGCGATGGCGGGGCATGCGACTATATCGCGGTGCCCGAAGCCAACGTCATTCCGGCCGACGGCCTGACGGCAAGCCAGGCCGCCATGGTCGAATTCCTGGCCATCGGCGCCCATGGCGTGGCGCGCGGCGGCATCGGGCCGGGACAGCGGGTGGCCGTCGTCGGCGCCGGCCCCATCGGCATCGCGGCGGCCGTCTTCTCCAGGGTGGCGGGCGCCCATGTCAGCGTCGTCGACGTGAACCCCCGCCGCCTCGCCTTCTGCGCGGACGAGTTGGGGGCGGATGCCGTCTTCGAGGCTTCGGCCGACATCCGGGAACGCCTGGGCGATGCAACGGGCGGCGACTTCTTCGATTGCGTCGTCGACGCCACCGGCAGCCCGGGCGCCATGCAGAAGGGCTTCGACCTCGTCGGCCATGGCGGCGCCTATGTGCTTCTGTCGCTGGTGCGCGCGGATATCGCCTTCAACGATCCGGAATTCCACAAGCGCGAGACCACGCTCTATGCCAGCCGCAATGCAGTCCGGCAGGATTTCGAGACCGTGCTGCAGGCGATGCGGGACGGCAAGGTGCCGTTGCACGCCCTGGCCAGCCATGAGGGCAGCCTGGACGATGCGCCGGGCCTGATACCGGAATGGTCCAGGCCGGAAGCCGGCGTGATCAAGGCGATCCTGACCGTCTAGGCAGCCTGCGTGTCTCAAACCACGCGGTTGCCTTACTTCCCCGGCGAAGAAGGCGCGACCAGCCTTCTCCACGAAGTGGGGAAGGTGGCACGACGAAGTCGTGACGGATGGGGTGTGGCGTGCCACGCTCACTCCTTCCAAGTGCGGCGGAATGGCTCTGCTATCGTGTTACGCATGGCGTGCTGCCCGCCACATCCCATCCGTCATTTCTGCGAAATGACACCTTCCCCACTTCGTGGAGAAGGCTGGTCGCGTCTCGTTCTGTCAAACATCGAGACTTCCACGCCCACCGCAACCGGGAAGCCTTCGATTTTTAAGCAGGTGCCCCCAGCAGATTGCCCGCCAGCTTGGCGACCTGCTGGCGGATATCCGGCACGGCCACGATCTCCCAGAACGTGCCCGAGGTGATCGGTCCTACCGCGAAGAGCCGGTCCGAGGGCGAGCCGTCGGCCCGCAACACGCCGCAATCGAGGTCGACGTCCAGCCCGAGGCCAAGGCTGTCGGGCCGCACCCTGCCATCAGCCAGCAACTGGCGCAGAACCGGATTTTCGGTGGCGGTGACGTCGGCAGCGCGGCCGCGGCATTCGAAGACGGCATCGGCATCGATCCGTCTTTCGGTCGCACCGGTGCGGGCGGTGTAGCGTACGGCCACGCGGCTCCCCTGCGGATCGAACCCGATAACCCGGCCCGCCACGATGGCAAGTTGACCCGTCCGGCGCGCCGCCTCGATGCGCGCAGCAGCATCCGGGGCCATGCGGTGGCGATGGATGTCCCACCAGGCCCGGGCATGGCGCAGGAAGCGCCGGCGCGCCTCCTGGGACAGGCTGCGCCATAGAGGCTGCGTATAGGGCCGCAAACCATCGACAATGGCGCGCCAATCCCCGCCTGATCGCCGGTGCTCGGCCACGAGCCGGCGCAGCCAGCGCGTGAGGTAGACGATCCCAGTGCCATAGGGAATGTCGGCGGCGTCGAGGCGTAGCGGCTGGACCGGCCGATGGGCTTGCGGGCTGAGGCCGCGCCTGGAAATGGCGGTGATCCGGCCGCGATGCCCGGCATGCAGCAGCGACAGGACTCGGTCGGCCATGGTGAGGCCGGTTCCGACGATGACGACGTCGGCATCGGGGGAGAAGGCGGCCGGCCCCGCATCGAACCAGCCATCGAAACGCCAGGACGCCGGCGGCAGCTTGGGCCCTTCGTTTCCAGTGGCAAGAATGGCGATGTCGGCGTGCAGCCGCTCTCCCCCGCCCAGTTGCACAACGACGCCCTGCCCCGTATCGGCAAAACCCACCGCCTCGTCCTGCACGATGGCGAGGCGCCGGCTGCCCGGCCGCTGCACGAGATGCGGCGACAGCAGATCTGCAAGATAGTCGCGATAGAGGCGCCGCGGCGCGAAGGACTGCGCATCCGGACAATGGCTGCTGCTATGCTCGCCGACCCAGCGCCAGAAATGGTCGGGATCGTCCGGATAGGCGCTCATATTGGCAGCGCGTACGTTCAGGAGATGATCGGGATGGCTGGTGCCGTAGGCGACACCAGCGCCGAGCTCCCGGCTCTTCTCCACCAGCGTCACACGCAGTTCGGGATGGTGATGACGCAGGAGATGGGCCGTCATCAAAACCCCGCTCGCTCCGCCTCCGATGACGACGATATGCCTGGAGGAGACGGAAGGGCTGGTCGACATGCTGCACGCTTCAATTAATCTACCAATTTGATAGATCAAACACGTACCACCTACAAGGTGTCCCGATCCGTGAATCGTGCGAAAAACCCGCCCGTTGCCGGGCCGGAGATCAGATGTGGTACATCAGGGTCAGGTCGTCGAGATCGGCCAGCGCCCGCATCTCGGCAAGATTGCGATTGTCCAACACGGTCGAAATCGCCTGGCGCACTTCCAGCATCATCAGGCGCACCGCGCATTGGCTTTCGTCGGAACAGTCGTCACAACGCTGATAGGCCGTGCGGCTGGCGCAGGGGATGGGCGCGAGCGGCCCATCGAGCACGCGCACGATATGGCCGACGCGAATCTCGCTCGCCGGCCGTCCCAGGACATAGCCCCCGCCCTTGCCCTTCTTCGAATGCAGGAAGCCGGCATTCTTCAACTCGCCCAGAATCGTGTCGAGGAACTTCTTGGGAATACCATTCTGTTCGGCGATATCGGAGACAAGACATGGCTTGCCGGGCTCAGCGCCGGCCAGATGCACCATTGCCTTGAGGCCATATTTGCCCTTTTTCGTCAGCATGCGGCCCCCGGACTGCGATTCGGAAATCCACTTCAGCCCTCTGGTAATCGTAAAAGGGCTGATTTGCTACTCATGCCGTCTCCAAAGCCTGCCGAAGCTGGCGATAATTCGATGCGGCATGGTTCTGGGGCAGACTTGGCGATGCGCCGAACAACTTCTCGCGCAAGGTTCCTTCGGCATAGGCTGTCTTGTAGCGCCCCCGCCGTTGCAGTTCCGGCACCAGCAGATCGGCGACATCGCCGAAGGTCTCCGGGCGCACCGCGAAGGCGAGGTTGAAGCCGTCGATCCCCGTTTCATCGACCCAGGCCTCCAGCTCATCGGCAACGCTGGCAGGCGAACCCACCACGACCGGGCCGATGCCGCCGATCGCCACATGTTCGGCGACTTCGCGCACCGTCCAGCGGCGATCGGGATCGGCTCGGGTGATGTTCTCGAGCGCCGAGCGCCCGGCCTCGTTCTCGACATGCTCCACGATCGCATCGGGATCGAGTTGCGAGAAATCGACGCCGGTCCAGCCGGACATCAAGGTCAACGCTCCCTCGTGATCGGCATAGCGACGATAATCGGCGAGCTTGGCCGCCGCCTCCTCATCTGTGGGTGCCACGATCACCGTCAGCAGGGTGAAGATCAGGATATCCGCAGGGTTACGTCCAACGCGTGCAGCCGCCTGCCGGATCGCCGCCACCCGGCCGGCAATCACCTTGCGGCTCGGCCCGGATATGAAGACGCATTCGGCATGCCGCGCTGCGAAGCCGAGCCCCGCCGGCGAAGTCCCGGCCTGGTAGAGCACCGGCGTGCGCTGCGGCGAGGGTTCGCTCAGATGCGCGGCGTCGATGCGGAAATGCGGGCCGTCATGCTGGACCTTACGGACCCGCTCGGGAACGGTAAAGACGCCGGCCTCAGCATCGGCGACCACGGCATCATCGGCCCAGCTTCCCTCCCAGAGCTTGTAGACTGCCGCCATATAGTCCTCGGCGATGGCATAGCGATCGTCATGCGCCGTCTGCTTATCCTTGCCGGCCCCGCGGGCGGCGCTGTCGAGATAGCCTGTGACGATATTCCATCCGATACGCCCTTCGGTGAGGTGGTCCAGCGTCGACATCCGGCGCGCGAAGCCATAGGGCGGCTCATAGCTCAGATTGACGGTGACGCCGAAACCAAGGTGCTGCGTCACCGCCGCCATGGCCGGCACGAGCAGCAGGGGATCGTTCACCGGGATCTGCGTGGCATGGCGCAGGGCCGCCTCGTCATTGCCACCATAGACATCGTAGACGCCCAGCACGTCGGCCAGGAACAGCCCGTCGAACAGGCCTCGCTCCAGGATGCGGGCCAGATCGAGCCAATAATCGAGCCGATTATAGGCGCGCGAACGATCCCTGGGATGGCGCCACAGCCCGGGGGACTGGTGCGCCACACAGTTCATCTCGAAAGCATTGAAGCGGATGGGTTTGGACATCACTCGGCTTCTTTACCCTCCCCTGAAGGGGTCGACCATTCCCCTTGGAATGGTCTGGGGGCGGCCTGAAAGGCCAGGGCGGGGTGGAAACCTAGCACGAGCAGAGTTCTCACCCCACCCCGACACTCCGTGTCGACCCTCCCCGTCCTGGGGAGGGTAAGCCTGTTATCCCGCCGCCGTCTTGCGGTGGGAGGGCGCCACGACATTGGCGATGACCTCGCCGAAGGGGCCGGCATTGCGGGCAGGCCCGAGATCGTTGCCGGTTGTCTTCTTCAGGGGGAGCTTGGGGAAGACCAGTTCAGCGAAGCGATAGCACTCCTCCAGATGCGGATAGCCGGAGAGGATGAAGCGGTCGATGCCGAGCGCCATATATTCCTTCATGCGCTCGGCGACCTCGTCGGGATTGCCCACCAGGGCGGTGCCGGCGCCGCCCCGCACCAGGCCGACGCCAGCCCACAGATTGGGGCTGATCTCGAGCTTGTCGCGCGATCCGCCATGCAGCGCCCGCATGCGGCTCTGCCCCACCGAATCCATGCGCGCGAACACCTTCTGGGCCGTGGCGATGGTCTCGTCGTCGAGCTTGGAGATCAACTCATCCGCTGCGCGCCAGGCTTCGGCCGAAGTCTCGCGCACGATCACATGCAGGCGAATGCCGAAGGAGAGCGTGCGGCCGTATTTGGCGGCGACCGCCTTGGCATTGGCAATCTTCTCCGCCACCTGCTGGGGCGGCTCGCCCCAGGTCAGGTAGACGTCGACATGCTTGCCGGCAACCTCGTTGCCCGCCTCCGACGACCCGCCGAAATAAAGCGGCGGATAGGGCTGGCTTACGGGAGGATAGAGCAGCACGCCGTCCTCGATGCGCAGATGCTTGCCCTCACGGGTGATCTTGCCGCCCTGCAGGAGGTCGCGCCAGATATCGAGGAATTCGTCGGTGACCTCGTAGCGCTCCTTATGGTCGAGGAAGACGCCATCGCCCTTCAGCTCCACGGGATCGCCGCCGGTTACGACATTGATGAGCAGCCGCCCGTCCGACAGCCGGTCGAGGGTCGCCGCCGAGCGTGCCGCGAAGGCCGGCGTGGTCAGCCCGGGACGGATCGCGACGAGGAAACGCAAGCGCTTGGTTAGCGGCACCATGGCCGAGGCGATGACCCAGCTATCCTCGCAGGAACGGCCGGTGGGTAGCAGAACCCCGAAATAGCCTAGCTCGTCGGCGGCCTTGGCAATCTGCGAGAGGTAGCCGAGCGAGACATGCCGGGCCCCCTGCTCGCTGCCGAGATAGCGCCCATCGCCATGGGTCGGCAGGAACCAGAGCACGTCGGTTTCCTGGGCGGGCGGGGGCAGGTCGAGATCATAGGGCATGGTAAAGTCTCTGGTCGTATACTTGTTTAGATGGCACCGTGGCGCGGCGGATTGATGCCGTTGAGCCAGTAGTCGCCGATGGCGCGATATTTCCAGCGCACGGGATCGTGCACGGTGTGGGTACGGGCGTTGCGCCAGAAGCGGTCGAAACCGAACTGAGCCTGGGTGGCGCGCGAACCGGCGAATTCGATCAGCTTGCTGCCGGCAAGCAACGAAGCCTCGGTGGAGGCAACCTTGGCCTCGGCAACGGCCACCGAAGCAGCCGCGACGGTCTCCACCGTGGGATCGGCGACGGCGATGTCGGAAAAACGCCCTGCCCGCTCCAGCAGTGCATCGGAGGCAGCCACGCGGATCTTCACCTCGCCGATGCCGGCGATCGTGTAGGGATCCTCGTAGCCGTGATCGAGGCCGCTGTCCTTCCAGGGCCGGGCATGCTTCTTCACGAAGCTTAGCGTCTCGGCGAGCGCGGCCCGCGCGATGCCGGCTTCGACGGCCGCGTGCATGATCTGCGCCACCGGTCCCATCGAGGTCGGCCGATCGAACACGGCCTTCAGCGAGATCACCGAGAAGGGATGCACCTCGACATTATCGAGCGTGGTCGTGCCCGAGCCGGTGACCCGCTGGCCGAAGCCGGCCCAGTCGTCGATGACCTCGAGCCCCGGCGTCTGGCGCGGCACGAAGGAGATGGTCGATCGGGCCTCGTCGTCATTGGCGACCACGGCCACCCAATGGGCGAACAGGGCACCGGTGCAATAGAATTTGCGGCCGTTGAGGCGCAGCACCGGCCCATCCTTGCTGAGGCGGGTGTTATGGTCCTGGGCGGTCTTGGTGCCGATCTCCGACAGGGCGTTGCCGATGCGCTCTCCAGCCAGGATGCGGCCGTAGAAGAAGCGCTTCTGCTCCTCGCTGCCTTCCAGGCCCAGCGCGTGCAGGATGAAGAAGTGGTTCTGCGGAATCTGCCCGATCGAGCCATCCGCCGCCGAGAGCAGCGCGATCACCTCGGCCAGCGTGCCCGATGAGACCTCGGCGCCGCCATAGGCCTTGGGCACGGTGATGGCGAGCAGGCCGGCATCGGACAGCCAGTCGAGTTCCTCATAGGGCAGGCGCCGCTCGCAGTCGCGCTCGATCGCGGTCTCGGCGATGCGGGCAGCGACCTTGCGCGCGGCGGCAAGCGCCTCGGCATCATCCTTGATGATATGGGCCTTGCCGGCCCGCAGGGGGGGTGCCTTGAACGCAACCAGGCGCTCAGGCGGGGTATCGGCGGTCAAGGCGGCGGCGGTGGGCATGGGAACTCCGGCGGAGCGCGGACATCTTGTCCGCATCTTGGAAACTCAACACTAGCGGCAAGGAAGAGCGGGCATCGCGACATGCAGGCATGTCGCTGTGACGCCCGTGCACTCGAAGAAATCAACTCCAGGGATGGCGCGGCGGGCTGACGCCGTTCAGGGCGTGGTTGCCGACATGGAAGAATTTCCAGCGCACCGGATCATGCAGCGTATGGGTGCGCGCATTGCGCCAATGCCGGTCGAGATTGTATTGGCCGAGGGTCGAGCGCGTACCGCCCAGTTCATGCAGCTTGTTGGTGGCGAGGATGGCGATCTCGGTGGTCAGCACCTTGGCCTCCGCAACCGCGACGGCAGCCGCCGTCACGCCCTCCTCGGTCGGCTGTTCCACGATCGCGTCGACGGCCCGCCCGGCCTTCTCCAGCAGGGCCTCGGCGGCATGGAGCTTGATCTTGAGATCGCCGATCTGGGCGATGGTGAAGACATCCTCATAGCCATGCTCCTGGCCGCTATCGATCCAGGGTCGAACATTGTTGCGCACGAACTTGATGGTCTCCTCGATGGTACCGCGCGCAATGCCGGCATCCACCGCGGCCTGGATGATCTGGGAGACAGCCCCGTTGGTGGAGGGGTTCTCGCCGCCGAGATAGGCCGGGATCACGCCCTCGTGGTCGACCCGGACATTGTCGATGCGGACATTGCCACTCGCCGTGGTGCGCTGCCCGAAGCTCGACCAATTGTCGATGATGGTGAGGCCTTCGGCGTTGCGCGGCACGATGGCCAGGTTCACCTTGCCGGCGGGATCGACAGCGCCAATATGGATGTAATGCGCGAACAGGGCCCCGGTGGCGTAGAACTTCTCACCCTTGACCCGGTAGCCATCACCATCGGGGGTCAGCGTGGTCTCGAAGGCGCCGACATGCTTGGACTTGGCCTCCGAGAAGGCGTTGCCGAGCCGGTAGCCCGAGAGCACGCGGCCGAACCACAATTTCTTCTGCTCTTCCGAAGCGGTAGCCCTGATCACGTCGACGGCGGCAAGGTGATTTTGCGGGATCTGGCCGATGGAGGGATCGGCGGCCGAGATCAGCTTGATCACCTCCGTCAGCGTCACCCAGGAGACGCCGGCGCCGCCATAGGCCTTGGGAATGGTTATGCCCCACAGGCCGCTCTTGGAAAAACGGTCGAGTTCGGCGGCCGGCAGGAGCCGTTCGCGATCGCGCAACGCCGCCTCGGCTGCAAATTCCGCCGCCAGGGTCTTGGCAATTTCGATCGCCTCGGCATCGGAGGCGATGACATGGGCCTGGGGCTCGAGGTCGAACTGGGGCGGCGCGGAGGTAAGCGGCGGCGCAACGGAAATAGTCATGATGATCCCGGTCTTTTTCAATCAGGCAGGGTGGAAGCCGCCATAGCCGCCCTGGGCGTAGACGAGCGGCCTGCCATCGGCTGTGCGGATGCCGCGAACAGCGCCGATGATGATGGAATGGCTGTGACGGTCGACGAATTCCTCGACCTCGCAATCGACGGAGGCGAGCGCTCCCTCCAGTGCCAGGGCGCCAGTGAACAGACGGCTCCAGCCGGCGTTCTCGTAGCGGGCCACCCCCTTGATGCCGCCCCGCCCCGCAAAGCGATCGGCGACATGGCGCTGATGGTCGGCGAGGATGTTCACGCAATAGTGCCCGTAGCGGCGGATGACCGGCCAGGCCGAAGCGTCGCGATTGACGCAGATGATCATGGTCGGCGGATCGACCGACAGCGACACGGCCGAGGTTGCCGTGAGGCCGGTACGCTCGTCCCCCTCACCCGCGGTGATCACGCTGACGCCACCGGCAACCAATCGCATGGCGTCGCGCAGATTCGGCCCCGTAACCGGCGGCAGCTTCACGGCGATATTCATGTTCGTATCCGTCATCTGAAAGAAGCAGCGGAGGCCTCGCCTCCCCTTTCTTGGAGCACCCAGCGGCGCGTTGTGGTTGGATGGTGCAATAGCAATAATCTTTTGTCTATAGATTTTATAGAATTTATGGGTAAAAAAATTGCGAAGAGCTTGCCTTCGCGATGATCAGGGCAACGCTCCGACAGCCGACACGGTCAGCAGGGGCCGCGCTTTGTCATCGCCGGCCTGCCCCGGCAATCCAGGCTTTAGCGCTACCGCCGGCCGGGGGGGGGGGGGCGGGGGGGGCGCGGGGGGCCCCGGGGGGGGGGGGGGGTGGGGGGGGGGGGGG
>NZ_JAXOUF010000002.1:108854-1070379 GCF_034424805.1 Labrys sedimenti | reverse complement strand
CCCCCCCCCCCCCCTGGGCCCCCGCGGGGCCCGCCCGGCCACCCCCCGCGGCCGGCGCCTTCCTCGTTCTTGGTCAGGCACGCCGCTGTACGAGACAGCGACGTGCATTCGACCGACGCGGCCTTACCAGGCCGGCTGGATCGCGCCCTTGAAATTGGCGTTGATGAAATCCGCCACTTCCTGGTTCTGGTAGGAAGCGACCAGCTTCTTGAAGATCGGCTTGTCCTTGTCGGCCTCGCGCACGGCGATGAAATTGCCATAGGGATTGTTGGTGCGGCTTTCCTGGATCAGCGCATCCTTGGCCGGGGTCAGGCCGGCGCCGAGCGCATAATTGGTGTTGATCACCGCGGCATCGAGATCGGGCAGCAGGTTGGCGAGCTGCGAGGCCTCGATTTCCTTGAACTCGACCTTCTTGGGATTGTCGGTGACGTCGAGCACGCTCGGCACCTGGCCTTCGGCGGTCTTCAGCTTGATCAGGCCATTGGCTTCCAGGAGCTTGAGGGCCCGGCCGCCATTGGACGGATCGTTGGGAATGCCGATGACGGCGCCTTCCTTCAGATCGGCAAAGGCCTTCAGCTTCTTCGAATAGAGGGCGATCGGCTGCACCAGCGTGTAGCCGATCGGCACGATCTTGTAGCCGCGGGCGGCGATCTGGCTGTCGAGATAGGGCTTGTGCTGGAAGGCGTTGGCGTCGAGGTCACCCTTTTCCAGCGCCTCGTTCGGGATGGCATAGTCGGAGAAAGAAACCAGCTCGATATCGAGGCCATCCTTGGCGGCGACCTTCTTGGCCACTTCCCAGATGCGCTCCTCGTCGCCCCCCATCACGCCGAGCTTGAGCTTCTCGGCGGCAAAGGCCGCGCCGGCGGGAGCCAGGGCGAAGACCAGGGCAAGGGCAGCGCCGGCAAGGCGGCGGCGCGTCAGTGTATAGGCGGACATGAGAGTCTTTCCTGTTTTAGATAGACATTGAATCCTGCCGGGAGGCATTGCCAATGACTCCCGGTTCCGTCTCGCAACTTATTGCGTTCACTTAATAAATTGCGAGGTATTCAGGTCCCGGATGCCTCGGCATCATCGAGACGTCATAGTGTCAGTCCTGTCGCACGCGCTTGTTGAGCTTCCGCGCGGCAAGATCGCCCGCCGACTGCACGCCCTGCACGAGCAGGATGAGAATCACGACCACAGCGCCCATCACTTCGGGCATGAAGCGCTGATAGCCATAGCGGATGGCGACGTCGCCCAACCCGCCGCCGCCGACCACGCCGGCCATGGCCGAATAACCGATCAGGCTGACCGTGGTGAGGGTGAGACCGAGCACGAGCCCCGGCAGCGCCTCGGGAAACAGCACCTTGCGGATGATCTGGAACGGCGTGGCGCCGAAGGAGCGCGCCGCTTCGATCAGCCCGGCGTCGACCTCGCGGATGGCGCTCTCGACGATACGGGCGATGAAGGGCGCCACCGCAATCGTCAAGGGCACGATCACGCCTTTCAGGCCGATCGAGCTGCCGACCAGCAGCCGCGTGAGCGGAATGATCGCGACGATGAGGATAATGAAGGGCACGGAGCGCACGGCATTGACGATCGCACCGAGCACGGCATTGACCTTGGGAGCGGCCAGCAATTCGCCGCGCCGGCTGGTGGCGAGGAAAATGCCGAGGGGCAGCCCTAAAATCGTCCCGAACAGGATGGAGACGCCGACCATGATCAGGGAATCGCCGGTGGCGGCCCAAATGACCTTGAGGATCTCAGGCGACATAACCGATCACCTCCCCTTGCAGATTGAGCCGTTCAACCGCCGAGACCACGGCAAGCCGGGTCGCCTCGTCGCCGGGCACGGAGACCAGCAGTGCCCCGAAAGGCTCGCCGCCGATCGTGTCGATGCGGCCGGCCAGGATGTTAATGTCGATGCCGAGAATGGTGGTGAGACGGCTGACCACCGGCGCCGTGGCATGCGAGCCGGTAAAGGTGATGCGCAGCACCGCCTGGCTGCCGGAGCTCGGCTGCTCGGAGAGGCGCCGGGCGAGATCGGCCGGCAGTTCGACGCCGGTAACGCCGCGCACGAAGCTGGCCGTGGTGGCGTGGCGCGGCTGGGTCAGCACCTCGAAGGCCCGCCCCGTCTCGATCAGCTTACCGGCCTCCAGCACCGCAACCCGGTGGCAGATTTCCTTGATCACCGACATCTCGTGGGTGATCAGCACGATGGTGACGCCGAGGCGCTGGTTGATATCGGCCAGCAGGGCCAGGATGGAGGCCGTCGTCTCCGGGTCGAGCGCCGAGGTCACCTCGTCGCCGAGCAGGATCTTGGGCCGGGTCGCCAAGGCGCGGGCGATACCGACGCGCTGTTTCTGCCCGCCGGACAGCTCCGCCGGATAGCGGTTACGCTTGTCGGCAAGCCCGACGAGGTCGAGCAGCGGCTCGACGCGGTCCCGGATCTCGGCGGCGCCGATGCCAGCCACTTCCAGGGGAAGTGCCACATTCTCGAAGACCGTGCGCGAGGATAAGAGGTTGAAATGCTGGAACACCATGCCGATGGAACGGCGCACCGGCCGCAACTCGCTTTCGCTGAGGGCATCGACCTCGATGCCGTCGACGACGACGCGGCCATTGGTCGGGCGCTCCAGCCCGTTGATCAGCCGCAGCAGCGTCGACTTGCCGGCACCGCTGCGCCCGATCACGCCGAAGATCTCGCCGCGCGGAATCTCCAGGCTGAGATCGTCGAGCGCGAACACGGCCGCACTGCCCTTGCGCGCAGCAAAGGAGCGCGACACGCGCTCGAAGCGTACGATCGGCTCGCCCGCCTCGGCCTGGTTAGGCAAGGTCAGGCTTTCCACTCTCACGGGTGCGTTCACGCGACCAACTCCTCCAGTAGGGAGTGCAGGCGCCTGGCGACCTGGCCTGAGAGATAGCGTTCGGCATCACGCGGCCCCACGAAGGTCATGCCGTCGAACCGGCTGAAGCGCCGGCTGGCGGCATGAAAGGCGAAGCGGCGCGCCTGAGGTTCGCGCACCACGATGCCGACAGCGGCACCGGAGATCTCAATAACATAGGATTCGGAATTGGAGGGATGGGACATGGATAAAGCCGCCACGTGGTGGCGCTCCAAAAAACAGGGAATGCATGTGTTCAGACCGGCTTCAGCAACAACAGCAGCCGCAACACATCTTTCCGTCTGGCTTTCCGATATCCATTCCGCTGATAACGATCATGGGTCACTTCCTATCTGGAGCCCACGACATCAGCCGTGGCGCTTTAGCGTTTGATGACGCGGCGCAAGCTGCTCGCTCAAATCCCCGCGACCGACTCCCTGGGAAGCCGATGACACAAAAATAAATAGTCCACAAAATTAGTCAACTGTTGTTCGGCGATTTTTTCGATGTCCACAACCGAGCATCCCGAACAGCGTTGCGCCTTTACATAAACCGCTGTCAGGCGGAACTCAACCTGCCGTAATGATCGGACAATAAGGACAAAGCAGGCCGGCAATGCTTCGGGTCACTAGTCGAAACTGCACGTTCGCCGTATACAGGGCATAATTACGTGTTTTTCGTCGACGAGACACGGCGAAAGACCCCCATATCGGCCTGCCCTTGCCCTTCAACCGGCAGGTCGATGACGGTATTTGTGCCGGAATTTCTGTCCAGCACGGCCAGCATTCCGCCATCCGGCGGCTTCTTCCTCTTACAGATATTTGCGAAAGACCTTCCAGCCCAGCCTGCCGTCGGGCCCCTTGTGCCACGAGCCAAAGCAGCAGAGATTGAAATGGTTTGAGGCTGGCACCCTGCCGCGTCAGACGATCGGCAGCCGCCATTCCTCCCGGGATGACAAAATACAGCCGCCGGAGCAGATACCTTCAGGTTGGGACGCGCTTCCTGCCCGAAATCATCTGCTTGAATATTGAGAAAATGCAGTACGTGCTGGCTTCATCCGAGCGATGAAACCGGAGGTTCTGCAAGGGGAGTCATAACGCTCGGCAGAGGCCAAGCCCGGGGTAGCGACCGCAATCGCTTCACCGGGAAAGGTCAGGCGCGCGACTTTGGTCGTGCGGGTGCCGCAAGAGAGGAAGCGAGACGTGCTGGACGCGTTTTTCAAACTGAAGGAACAGGGCACCTCGGTGCGGACGGAGGTGATCGCCGGCATCACCACCTTCCTCACCATGGCCTATATCATCTTCGTCAATCCGGAGATCCTGTCGACCACCGGCATGGACCGCAACGCGGTCTTCGTCGCGACCTGCCTGGCAGCCGCCCTCGGCTCGCTGATCATGGGCCTGGTCGCCCGCTGGCCGATCGGCATGGCGCCGGGCATGGGCCTGAATGCCTTCTTTGCCTTCACCGTCGTCGCCACCATGGGCTTCAGTTGGCAGCAGGCGCTGGGCGCGGTGTTCATCTCCGGCTGTATCTTCCTGCTCCTGACCGTGACCGGCGTGCGCAGCTGGCTGATTGCCGGCATTCCGCACTCGATGCGCTCGGCCATCGCAGCCGGCATCGGCCTGTTCCTCGGCATCATCGCGCTCAAGAGCTCGGGCATCGTGGTCGCCAGCCCCGCCACGCTGGTGACCCTGGGCTCGCTCAAGGAGACCGGCACGCTGCTGGCGATCCTCGGCTTCTTCATCATCGCTGCCCTCGACGTGCTCAAGGTGCGCGGCGCCATCCTGATCGGCATTCTCGTCATCACCGCGCTTTCGATCGCGCTCGGCGTCAGCAAGTTCGGCGGCGTCATTTCCATGCCGCCCTCCATCCTGCCGACCTTCCTGCAGCTCGACCTCGTCGGCGCCATGCATGCGGGCCTGGTGCATGTCATCCTGGTGTTCGTGCTGGTCGAGGTATTCGATGCCACCGGTACGCTGATCGGCGTTGCCAAGCGCGCCGGCCTGATCCAGCCCGACAAGCCCAACCGCCTCGGCCGCGCTTTGCTCGCTGACAGCTCGGCCATTCTCGCCGGCTCGCTGCTCGGCACCTCCTCGACAACCGCCTATGTCGAAAGCGTGTCCGGCGTGCAGGCCGGCGGGCGTACCGGCCTCACCGCCATCGTCATCGCCATCCTGTTCCTGGCCGCTCTGTTCTTCTCGCCGCTCGCCGGCTCCGTGCCGGTCTACGCAACCGCGCCGGCCCTGCTCTATGTGGCCTGCTTGATGATGCGTGAACTGCTCGAGGTGGAGTGGGACGACATCACCGAGGCCGCTCCGGCCGCGCTGACCGCGCTGATGATGCCCTTCACCTATTCGATCGCCAACGGCCTCGCCTTCGGCTTCATCAGCTATTGCGCCCTGAAGACCCTCACCGGCCGCCCGCAGCAGGTGCACCTGGCCACCTGGCTGGTCGCCGTCCTGTTCGTGATCCGCTTCGCCTTCTTCTCCGGCGGCTGAGCCTCCGGCCGTAGAATCCGACACAAATGAAAAGGCCCGGGCAGCATCGCTGCCCGGGCCTTGTTCGCATCAACGGCACGATCAGACGTAGGAGAGAATACGGTTCGCCAATTGCGAATTGCGCTCCTCGTCGCGGCGCGGCCGCGGCAGGTCGACGGCCAGATCGAGCGCGACCGCGCCTTCGCGCAGGACGATCACCCGGTCGGCCAGCGCCACCGCCTCCGACACATCATGGGTGATCAGGATGGCGGTAAAGCCATGCTCGCGCCAGATACGTGACAGCAATTGATGCATCTCGACCCGCGTCATGGCATCGAGGGCGCCGAAGGGCTCGTCGAGCAGCAGAATGTCGGGTCGGCTGACCAAGGCGCGCGCCAGGGCGACACGCTGCCTCTGTCCGCCGGACAGCACGCTCGGCCATTCATTGGCCCGGTCACCCAGTCCCACCTCGTCGAGCGCGGCCGGGGCCAGGCCGCGCCAGTTCGGGCCGCGGGCGATGCCGACATTGCCGATCACCCGCTGCCAGGGCAGCAGCCGCGCATCCTGGAACATCAGGCGGGCGGCGGGATGGGCCCCTTGCGCGGCGTCTCCGCCCACCGCGACCTCGCCGGCGCTGGGACGGTCGAGGCCGGCAATCAGGCGCAGAAGCGTGGATTTGCCGCCGCCCGAGCGCCCGACGACGGCAACGAATTCGCCGGGTTCGACGGTGAGATTGAGCCTGTCGAGCACGACCCGGTGATCGAAGGCCTTGGACGCGCCCTTCAGCTCGATCGACAGTCCCTTGGGCCGCGACGACGATACGGGAAGATCCGAAGGTGCCAGGCTGTTGCGGGTCAGTTCGGGGACGAAATAGCCATCTTCGACATGGAGCAGAGCGTTGGTCATGCCAGAGCCTCCCGGCGAGGTCGCGCATAGGTGGGATGCCATTGCAGGGCGGCCTGTTCGAGCAGCTTCACCAGCGTGTCGGAAAGCTTGCCGAGCACCGCATAGATGATCACGCCGAGCAGGATGACATCGGTCTGCAGGAACTCGCGGGCATTCATGGTCATGTAGCCGATGCCTGACGAAGCCGAGATGGTCTCGGCCACGATCAGCGTCAGCCACATGATGCCGAGGCCGTAACGCAATCCCACGAAGACCGACGGCAGGGCGCCCGGCAGGATCACCCGCCAGAACCTCGCCACCGGCCCCAGGCCGTAGACACGAGCCATCTCGGTGAGATGCGGATCGATGGTGCGGATGCCGTGATAGGTATTGATGTAGACGGGAAACAGCACGCCGAGGACGACCAGGAAGATCTTGGCGCTCTCGCCGATGCCGAACCACAGGATCACCAGCGGAATGATGGCAAGGTGCGGCACGTTGCGCAGCATCTGCAGGGTGGAGTCGAGCAAGAGCTCGGCCGGGCGCCAAACGCCATTGGCGACGCCGAGCGCGAAACCGATGAGGCCGCCAATGGCAAGGCCCTGCAATGCGCGTCCGGCGCTGACGCCGACATTGTGCAGGAGGCTGCCATCCTGGAGGGTCTGCCAGAAGGCGAGCGCCACCGCGCTCGGCGCCGAGAGGACCCTGGCCTGCAACCAGCCGAGATCGGCAGCGATCTCCCAGCCCGCCAGCAGCAACACGGGCAGCAACCAAGGGGTCAGGCGCTGGGCAAGCCCATTCACGCGTCGCGATGCCATCGTCCGCTCCCCGGTCAGAGCGTCACGCCGGGCCGCAAGGCGTCAGAAATCTTGATCGCCTTGGGGATGAGGCCGAGCTTGTGGAAGGTGTCGGCGATCTGCTGCTGAGCGGCCACCGTCTCGGCAGTGATCGGCTGCACGTTCCACGACTGCCGGCCGAGCGCCAGCTTGAGCACCGGCGCAGGAATGCCGACAGCGGGAGCGAGCTCCTTTGCCGCCTCGTCGACATGATCCTTGGCCCATTGGTCGATCTCGTTGATGGCGGCGAGGACGGCGTCGATCGCCGCCGGATTGGCCTCGGTGAAGGAACGCTCGCCCAGATAGAACTGCCGGTTGGCGACCAGGCCCTCGCCATTGGCGAGCTGGCGCGCCTCGACGGCGATCTCGGCCGCCGCCTGGAAGGGGTCCCAGATCACCCAGGCATCGATGTCGCCATGCTCGAAGGCGGCGCGGGCGTCGGACGGCGTCAGGAACACCGTCTGGATGTCGCCATAGGCCAGCCCCGCCTTCTCCAGCGCCTTGACCAGGAGGTAGTGAACGTTCGATCCCTTGTTGAGCCCGACCTTCTTGCCCTTCAGTTCCGCCACCGATTGCAGCGGGCTGTCCTTGCGCACCAGAATGGCCTCGCTGAGCGGAGCCGCCGGCTCGTTGGCCACATAGACCAGCGGCGCACCGGCCGCCTGGGCGAAGATCGGCGGGGCCTCGCCGGTAATGCCGAAATCCAGGGCGCCGACATTCAGGGCTTCCAGCAATTGCGGGCCGCCGGGAAACTCCGTCCAGGTCACGCCAAAGCCGAGAGGCTCGAGCTTGCGTTCCAGATTGCCGCGCGCCTTCAGCAACAGGAAGGTGCCGTATTTCTGATAGCCGACACGGATCGTCTTCGCCGCCGCGTGTGCGGGCCCGAGGGCAGCGGTCACAGCAAGGGCGGGCGCGGCAGCAAGCAGGGAGCGGCGGGTCCAGAGCGCAGTCATCAGGTCATCCTTGAGGGTATCGACACCCATAATCCCAATAGTTGATAGATTTAGTCAATAATTAATTTGCCTATCTCGGCTGCATGGTTTCGGCCACGATCCGAGCCGCTCCTCCCCGCCATGCCTTTTCGCGAAGTGATTCCGATCCAGCACCTAACTCCTTGTCGAGGCGGTGTTATTCCTTCGCCTCACCCTCATAATTCTATATAGTCTATAAAATCAGTTGACTTATAAATATCGCCATGGTCGATTTCACGCAGAGATTCAACCAGACGGTTCAATGCCATGACGACTTCAGCCGAAAGCCTGCCCATCCTCGACTTCCGCTGGTTCGAGGCCGGAACGGCAGAGCGCGCGGCCTTTCTTCAAAGCCTGCGCGAGGCAGCCCGTGGTCCCGGTTTCTTCTACCTGGCCGGGCATGGCATTCCCCAGCAGCTGATCGACGATGTGCTGCGCCTGTCACGTCGCTTCTTCGACCTGCCTGAGCAGGACAAGCTGGCGATCGAAATGATCAACTCGCCGCATTTTCGCGGCTACAACCGGGCCGGCTTCGAGCATACGCGCGGCAAACCCGACTGGCGCGAGCAGGTCGACATCGGCGCCGAGAAGCGAGCCCGCCCCCTCGATCCGACCGCGCCGGCCTGGCATCGCCTGCAGGGGCCCAATCAATGGCCGGAAGCGCTGCCCGAATTGCAACTCATCACGCTGCGCTATCTCCAGGAGATCACCCAGCTCGGCATCCGGGTTCTCAGTGCCTTCGCGCTGGCCCTGGGCCAGAAGGCCGATTCCTTCGAACCGATCTATACGCCCGAGCCCAACCAGCTCCTCAAGATCGTGCGCTATCCCGGCCGCGAGGCCAGCGAGGGCGACCAAGGCGTCGGTGCCCACAAGGATTCGGGTTTCCTCACGCTGCTGCTGCAGGATGTGCAGGGTGGCCTGCAGGTCGAGGGCGAGCAGGGCTGGATCGAGGCACCGCCCATTCCCGGCACTTTCGTCGTCAATATCGGCGAGATCCTTGAACTGGCTTCGAACGGCTATCTGCGCGCCAACATCCATCGCGTCGTCTCGCCGCCCGCCGGAACCGACCGCCTGTCGGTGCCCTTCTTCCTCGGCGCCAATCTCGAAGCCGAAGTACCGTTGCTGACACTTGCACCGGAACTCGCAGCTGAAGCACGCGGCTTGACGCAGGACCCGCTCAATCCGCTCTTCCGCGAGGCCGGACGCAATTATCTCAAGAGCCGCCTGCGCTCCCACCCCGACGTCGCCCGCCGCCACCATCCCGACCTGATCGACACCAGCAAGCCGGTGCAGGTCGCTTCCGCCTACTGATCTTCGGTTCGATCTTCAAAGCCCCTCCTCCGGAGCCATTCGCATGACCACCGACTCCCGGCATTTCGAAACCCTCGCTCTGCATGGCGGCAGCTATCGCGCCGATCCGGCCACCGGTGCGGTGGCGGTGCCGATCTACCAGACCACCTCCTACCAGTTCCAGGATACCGGCCACGCCGCGCGCCTCTTCGCGCTCGAGGAGCTCGGCAACATCTATACGCGCGTACAGAACCCGACGACCGACGCGCTGGAACAGCGCATTGCCGCCCTCGAGGGCGGCGCGGCCGCCCTGGCTGTCTCGTCGGGGCAGACGGCCTCGGCCTATTCGATCCTCAACCTCGCCCAGGCCGGCGACAATATCGTCTCGTCCACCGACCTCTATGGCGGCACCTGGACCCTGTTTGCTTCGACCCTCAGGCAGTTCGGCGTCGAGGTCCGCTTCGTCGATCCCTCCGATCCGGAGAATTTCCGCCGGGCGAGCGACGACAAGACCCGCGCCTTCTATGCCGAGACGCTGCCCAATCCCAAGCTGCAGGTGCTGGCAATCCGCGAGATCGCCGACATCGGCCGCTCGATCGGCATTCCCCTCATCGTCGACAATACCGCCGCGCCGCTGATCGCCCGCCCGCTCGAACATGGCGCGGCCGTCGTGGTCTATTCGGCGACCAAATATATCGGCGGCCATGGCACTTCCATCGGCGGGCTGATCGTCGATGGCGGCAATTTCCCCTGGGAAGACCATGCCGAACGCTTCCCGCTGCTGACCCAGCCGGACGAGGCCTATCACGGCGCCATCTGGACCGAGGCCGCCAAGCCGCTCGGGCCGATCGCCTATATTCTGCGCGTGCGGGTGAAGCTCCTGCGCGACGTCGGCGCGGCCCTGTCGCCCTTCAACGCCTTCCAGCTGCTGCAGGGGCTGGAAACCCTGCCGCTGCGCCTGCGCCAGCACAATGAGAACGCCATCAAGGTGGCGGACTTCCTCGCCAAGCACCCAGGCGTCAGCCATGTCATCTTCCCCGGCCTGCAGTCGGACGCGAACCGCCGTCGCGCCGAGGCCTATCTCAAGGGTGGCTATGGCGCCCTGGTCGGCTTCGAGCTCAAGGGCGGTGTCGAGGCCGGCAAGCGCTTCATCGACGCACTCAAATTGCTCTACCACGTCGCCAATATCGGCGATGCCCGCTCGCTCGCCATCCACCCGGCCTCGACCACCCATCAGCAGCTGACGCCGGAAGACCAGCTCGCGACCGGGGTGACGCCCGGCTATGTGCGCCTGTCCATCGGCATCGAACACCCGGACGACATCATCGCCGACCTGACGCAGGCCCTGGCCACTGCCGAAGACGAGCACGACGCCGCGGAACGTAAGGCGGCCTAAAACATCGCTCGAGAATAGCGCCTGTCATCCCCGGCCGAGCCTCACAAGCTTGCTTGTGAGTGCGAGGGGAAGGGGATCCAGGAACTGAAGGGCTCGACTGATGGCCCCTGGATCCCCTTCCCTCGCTTCGCTCGCCGGGGATGACACAGTCTTTTCACCGCCCAGCCGGCCACGGATGAAACCCATGTCCAAACTTCCCACTTTCTCGCGCCGCAGGGCGCTCAAACTGGCCGGAACGGCCGGTGCCCTCGCCTCCCTCGGCGCCGTCGGCGGCCGGATCTTCTCGCCCGCCATCGCGGCGCCAGCGCCCAAGATCCGCCTGGCCTGGACGGAGGTGGCTGCCTGCCACTCGCCGCTCGGCTTCGGCGTGGCCAAGGGCATCTACGCCAAGCACAATCTCGACGTCGAGTTGTTCTACCAGGGCGCCAGCGGCCAGACGCTGATCCAGGCTCTCGCCACCGGCAAGGCCGATGCCGGCGCCGGCCTGATCGGAGACTGGCTGAAGCCCCTGGAACAAGGTTTCGACGTCAAGCTCTTCGTCGGCTCCCATGGCGGCTGCCAGCGCCTGCTCACACGCAAGGATTCCGGCATCAAGACGCTGGCGGACGCCAAGGGCAAGACCATCGCCACCTATGGCATCGGCGCTCCGCCCCAGGTCGCTTTCCAGGTCAGCTTCGCCAAGGCCGGGCTCGATCCGGAAACCGACGTGACCTGGAAGGCCGTGCCCTTCGATCTCGTCGGCGAGACGCTGAACCGAGGCGATGTCGATCTTGCCGCCCATCTCGATCCCTGGGCCTGGGCCATCGAGAAGCAATTCGGCTTCACCAAGATCGCCGACACCCAGACCGGTTATTACGAGAACCACACCTGCTGCGTCCTCGGCGCCAACGGCCCCTTCCTGGAAGCGAACAAGGATGCGCTGCGTCGCCTCGCCGAGGCGAATATCGAGATCCATGAATATACCGCCAACCATCCCGACGAGGTGGCGCAATGGTATTTCGAAACGCTCAAGCCCGCCGGCCTGACGACCGCTCAGCTTACCGAAATCCTGGGAACGCTGGTCTACCACAACCATCCGATCGGCCAGCCGCTGATCGACCAGATCCGCCTGGCGGCTGAAGATCTCAAGCTGGTCAAAGTGCTCGATCCCACCACCGATCCCAAGGAGTTCGCCGAGCGGATCACCATCAACCTGCTCGCCTGAGGCCTTGTCATGAGCGATACCCTGCGCGCGCCCAACTCCGGAGTCCTCAAGGCGAGGCCGCCTTCACAGGTTTCCCTGCAGGCCCTCTGGAACGGCGTGTGGAAGCATGGGCTGCTTGCCTCGGCCGCTCTGGCGGCCACTGCGGGCATCACGATCGGCTTGCCCGACGTGGTCCCCTGGGGCAGCGCTGGTCTGTTCGCCGCCCTTACCGGCACGGCGGCGCTGGTCTTCCTGGCCCTAGCCTTTGCCGTGCACCGTCTTGGCGGGCTGGGACGCACGCTGCTGTATTACGGCCCCTGGTTCGCCGCCATCGGCCTCTGGCTGGCGCTGTGGGAACTCTCGACGGCCAAGACCGGATGGCTGCCCAAGCCGTTCTTCTCGCCGCCGCACGGCCTGCTCCACGTCTATGTCACCGAGAGCCAGCGCCTCCTGATCTGCATCGCCTATTCGCTGCGCCTGTGGGCGGCAGGCTTCCTTTCGGGCATTGCCGTCGGCTATGCGCTCGGGGTGGCGCTCGGCTGGTCGAAGCGGTTCAGCTATTGGGGCATGCCCGTCCTCAAGCTGATCGGCCCGGTCCCGGCCACGGCCTGGATCCCCTGCACCTTCTATTTCTTCCCCAATACCTTCGATGCCAGCGTGTTCATCGTGGCGCTGGCGTCCGGCATTCCCGTCGCCATCCTGACGGCCTCCGGCGTCGCCTCGGTCAACCGGGCCTACTACGACGTCAGCCGCATCTTTGGCGCCAAGAGCTGGTACCTGATCCGCAACATCGCCATTCCCGCCTCCCTGCCACATGTCTTCGTTGGCCTGTTCATGGGCCTCTATTACTCATTCGCAGTCCTGGTGGTCGCCGAGATGCTCGGCGCCAAATACGGGCTCGGCTGGTACATCCAGTTCCAGACCGCCTATTCGGGCTATGCCAACGTCTACGCAACGCTGCTGATCATGTCCGTCATCTGCGCCGGTATCGTGAAGCTGCTCTTCGTGCTGCGCGATCGCCTCCTCACCTGGCAGAAGGGCTTCATCTGATGGCTGTCTCCGGCCACAGCATCGGCATCGACGTCCACGGCGTCAGCCATCATTTCGATCTCTCGGGCGCGGAACTGCCCGTGCTGGATGGCATCGATCTCAAGGTCGCGCCCGGCGAATTCGTCGCCCTGCTCGGTCCCTCGGGGTGTGGCAAGTCCACCCTTCTTCGCCTGATCGCAGGATTGGAGCCTCCCGCCACCGGCACGATCCTGGCCGACGGCAAGGCGGTCGGGGCACCCGATCCCTCCCGCATCCTGGTCTTCCAGGACCCGACCCTGTTTCCCTGGCTCACCGTCCGCAAGAATGTCGCGGCCGGGCTGGAGGCGCGCGGCGTGCTCGCCCGTCAGCGCCATCGCATAGGCCATGCCTTGTCTCTGGTCGGGCTCGAGCGCTTCGCCGATGCCTATCCCCACCAGCTTTCGGGCGGCATGGCCCAACGAGCCTCGCTCGCAAGGGCCCTGGTGCACGACCCCGCCCTGCTGCTGCTCGACGAGCCGCTGGGCAAGCTCGATTCCCTGACGCGCCTCGCCCTGCAGGACGAATTGGTGTCGCTCTGGCAGCGCACGGGCTTCACCGCCCTGCTGGTCACCCATGATGTCGAGGAAGCCTTGCTGCTCGCCTCCCGCGTGATCGTCTTCTCCGACAGGCCAGCGCGGATCAAGGCGAAGTTTGCCGTCGACAAGCCCTATCCGCGCCATCGCGACGACACTCAACTGGTTCATCTGCGCCGGGAGATCCTGCAGGCACTCGGATTGCAGCTTTCATGAGTGCCCTGCCCGCCTTCACCCGTCTTCTGCAGATCTTCGGGGCTGGTATCGTCGCGCTGTCCCTCGCCTGGTGGTGGATTACCTACCAGGATGTGATCGGCTACAATTACCTCTCGCTTCCCGATGCCGGGCTCTGCCTTGTCAGCAACAGCGATATTTGCCAGCTTGCGAGATCGTTGTGCCGCAGCACCCATCCTCCGGCCATCGTCGCCTATTGGTCGGCGAGCCTGTGGATCGGTGTCGCCGCGCTCTGCGCCAGCCTCGCGACGGGGACGGCGCGAGATGCCTGAACAAAGACTGCCGACCTGAGTTCCCGAGTCGGATCAACCAGATACGGGACCTCGTTCAACTTCAGAATCTGAATCATCGACCGCCGGCACAGCCCTTCCGCATCCGGCGTCGTTCAAAGGACATCAAGAGGATCACAAGATGCCATTCTCGCTTCCCCTCCGCTCCCTCATCGGCAAGAGGGCGCAGCGGCTGACAGCCGCAGCGGCCGCCGTCGCCATGATGGCGACGGTTGGCATGGCCCAGGCCGCCGACGTTACCGTCGCCTCCAAGATCGATACCGAAGGCAATCTGCTTGGAAACCTGATCGTGCAGGTTCTGGAGTCCCATGGCCTGTCGGTCAACAACCGGGTCGGGCTCGGCACCACGCCGATCGTGCGCAAGGCGCTGGTTGCCGGCGATATCGACCTCTATCCCGAATATACGGGCAATGCCGGTTTCTTCTTCAACAAGGCCGATGACGGCCTGTGGAAGGATGCCGCCAAGGGTTATGCCGAGGCCAAGAAGCTCGACTACGACGCCAACAAGCTGGTGTGGCTCGATCCGGCCCCGGCCAACAACACCTGGGCGATCGCCATCCGCAAGGACGTCGCCGATGCCAACAAGCTGAAATCGCTCGACGACTTCGGCAAGTTCGTCACCGGCGGCGGCAAGGTGAAGCTGATCGCCTCGGCAGAATTCGTCAACAGCGCCGGTGCCCTGCCCGCCTTCCAGACGACCTATGGCTTCAAGCTCTCCTCCGATCAGCTCGTGGTGCTTTCGGGCGGCGATACCGCGTCCACCATCAAGGCGGCGGCAGAGCAGACCGACGGCGTCAACACCGCCATGGTCTATGGCACGGATGGCGGCATCGCCGCCGGCAATCTCGTGGTGCTCGACGACGACAAGTCGGTGCAGCCGGTCTACGCCCCGACGCCGGTGATCCGCGAAGCCGTGCTCAAGGCCCATCCCGAAATCGCCGAATGGCTGAAGCCGGTCTTCGCCAGCCTCGATCTCACCACGCTGCAGGAGCTCAACGGCCGCATTCAGGTCGATGGCGAGGCAGCCAAGGACGTGGCCGCCGATTATCTGAAGAAGAAGGGTCTGGTGAAGTGAGTTCAGGCGCCGGGGAGGTCCGGGCCGACAACAGCGCTTTCCCGGCGCCCCCCGCCGCCACGGGCGCGCGTGCCCTGGCCTCGGGCTTCGACAAGCTCGGCGTCGTGATGGCGGTGATCGGCGCCGCGGCGCTGGCGCTGCCTTTCGCCAATTTCCGGCCGAGCCGCATTGGCCAGGCTCATGGCATTGGCTTCATCCAGGCGCTTCCCACGGGTCTGGCCTGGGGAAGTCTGGTGCTGCTCGTTCTCTGTCTGGTCGCGCTCCTGCGCCGGAGTTCGCCGCGCGTCAGGCTCGTCTTGGCCGTCGGTGCGCTGGTGCTCCTGGCCATCCTGATCGGCCTGGTGCCCCAAGTCCTGATTCCACCCGGCAATGCCCGACCACGTGTAGGGCCAGCCGCCGGCTTCTGGTTGCTCGCCTTCTCCTTCGCCATCCTGCTCACCGACGCCCTGGTTAAGCTATCCCTGCGCCCGCTCCTGCGGATCGCCGCCCTGGCTCTCGCCCTCGCGGTCTTCCTCGCCTTCCTGCTCTCCGGCCATTGGAGCGGGCTGTCGATCATGAAGGAATATACTACCAACGGCTCCGGTTTCGCCGCCAATGCCGTGGTGCATGTCACGTTGGCTTTAGCCTCGCTTTTCGGCGCCCTCGTCATCGGCCTGCCGCTCGGTATTCTCTGCCAGCGCCATCAGGGATTGCGCGGCGCGGTGTTGCCCGCACTCAACATGATCCAGACGATCCCGTCCCTGGCGCTGTTCGGGCTGATGATCGCGCCCCTGACCTACCTGGCCAAAACCTATCCCATCGTCGAAGCTCTCGGCGTGCATGGCACGGGCTCCTCGCCGGCTTTGATCGCCCTGTTCCTCTATGCCCTGCTGCCGGTGGTTTCCAACACGGCGATCGGCCTGGATTCGGTCTCTCCCAACGTGGTCGATGCCGCCCGCGGCATGGGCATGACACAGTGGCAGCGTCTGTTCCAGGTCGAGCTGCCGCTGGCCTTCCCCGTCATCCTGACAGGCGTGCGCATCGTTCTGGTGCAGAATATCGGCCTCGCCACCATCGCGGCCTGGATCGGAGGCGGCGGCTTCGGCGTCTATGTGCAGAACGGCATGGGCGCCACCGCCATCGATCTCGTCCTGCTCGGCGCCATCCCCACCATCGCCCTCGCCTTTTCGGCGGCCATCATCCTCGATGCCATCGTCGATACACTCAAAGGACGGCACGCATGATCGAAGTCAGGCAAGTCAGCCGCCGTTTCGGCTCCCAGCTGGCCGTTGACAATGTTTCGCTGACCATCGAGCGCGGTACGATCACCGTGCTGGTCGGCACCTCAGGCAGCGGCAAGTCCACTTTGCTGCGCATCATCAACCGGCTGATCGAGCCGACCTCGGGCACCGTGCTGATCAACGGCCGGGACACTTCCACCCTGTCGGGCGAGGAACTGCGGCGCGGCATCGGCTACGCCATTCAGGGCCACGGCCTGTTCCCGCATTGGACGGTGGCCCGCAATATCGGCACCGTGCCGAGCCTGCTCGGCTGGGACCAGGCTCGTACAGCCAGGCGAGTCGACGAACTGCTCCGCCTGTTCGATCTCGACCCGGCCCTCTACGCCGAGAAGCTGCCGCACCAATTGTCCGGCGGCCAGCAGCAGCGTGTCGGCGTCGCCCGTGCCCTGGCGGCGGAGCCCGCGGTCCTGCTGATGGACGAACCCTTCGGGGCGCTCGATCCGATCATCCGCGCCAAGGCGCAGGAGGACCTGCTCGCCTTGCAGCGCCGACTCGGCATTACCGTGGTTCTGGTTACGCATGACATGGAAGAGGCCATGCTGCTGGGCAACCGCATCGCCGTGATGGATGGCGGCAAGCTTCTGCAATACGCCACGCCGACCGAGATCCTCACCCATCCGGCGCCCGGTTTCGTCGAGCGCCTGATCGGCGGGCCCGACCGTTCGCTGCGCCTGCTCTCTTTGCTCAAAGTCGCCGATTCCGTGCAGCCGGGCACCGCCGAGGGCAAGCCCGTGCAGGAAAATGCGACATTGCGCGATGCCCTCTCAGAATTGCTGTGGGCCCGCGCGCAAGCCCTGCCCGTCACGGCGGCGGACGGCACCCCCCGTGGGCGTATCACCCTGCCTGCCATCCTCGACCTGGCCGGGGCCGATGCGCATCGCGTCGAGAGTACCCCGGCATGACATGGCTCGGCCTGAAGTTGATCGGACTGGGTGCCAGGGCGCTCGCCCTCCTCCTGCTGCTGCTCCTGCTGTTCGACACGGATTTGTTCGTGCCGGTCCTGGCGCCGCTGAACGACAATGGGGCGCCGGCGGTCTATCGCCAGGGCAGCCTGTTGTTCCTCTCCCTCAGCCATCTCGGCCTGGTCGCCGTCTCCACCCTCATCGGCGGGGCGCTCGCTCTGCTCGCCGGCATCTTCGTGACACGGCCAGCCGGCGCCGAATTCCTGCCGCTGTCGCGAACGATCGTGAATATCGGGCAGACCTTCCCGCCGATCGCCGTGCTCGCCATCGCCGTGCCTTCCCTTGGCTTCGGAGCGGAGCCGACGCTGCTCGCCCTCACCCTCTACGGACTGCTGCCGATCTTCGAGAACACCATGGCCGGCTTAAAGAGTGTTCCCCCTACGGCGCTCGATGCAGCCCGCGGCATGGGCATGACCGGCTGGCAACGCCTGATCAAGGTCGAGCTGCCGCTCGCCCTCCCGGTGATCCTCACCGGCATAAGACTCTCCTTCGTGGTCAATCTCGGCACGGCCACCATCGGCTCCACCGTCGGCGCCAAGAGCCTCGGCGAGGTGATCATGGCCGGCATCACCACCACCAACACCGCCTATATCCTGCAGGGCGGCGTCATCGTCGCGCTCCTGGCCGTGCTCATCTACGATGCGCTCGGCAGCCTCGAGCGCACTCTTGCCAAGCGCACCGGCACGGCCGGCATACGCTGATCGGAGGGGCCGCCATGAACGCCTCGAACAGCCGCAAGCTTCCGCGCCGGACCGGAAGGTCGGGCGCCGTATCCGACCTGATCTGGGACAGGCTGGTGGACGAGGCACAGGATGCCATCGCCGCCGAGCCGCAGCTCGCCACCCAGTTCTATGCCAGCGTGCTCGATCATGCCTCCTTCGAGGATGCCCTGATCCAGCGCCTGGTCCAGCGTATCGAACATCCGGACATGCCGGCTTCGGTGCTGCGCCATGCCTTCCGCACGGCAATCGCGGCCGACCCCGGCATCTGCCTGGCCATACGCGCCGACATCCAGGCCGTGCTCGAGCGCGACCCGGCCTGTAAGCGCTATCTGGAGCCGCTGCTCTACTTCAAAGGCTTCCATGCCCTGCAATTGCATCGCCTTGCCCACTGGCTCTGGCATCATGGCCAGCGCAACTTCGCGCTCTATCTGCAAAGCCGGGTCTCCGAGGTGCTGCAGGTCGATATCCATCCCGCCGTTTCGATCGGGCGGGGCATCTTCTTCGATCATGCCACCGGCATCGTCATCGGCGAGACGGCGGTGATCGAGGACGACGTCTCGATCTTGCAATCGGTGACGCTGGGCGGCAGCGGCATACAGTCCGGCCAGCGCCACCCCAGGATCCGCAAGGGCGTCCTCATCGGCTCGGGCGCCAAGCTGATCGGCAATATCGAGATCGGCGAAGGCGCCCGCATCGGTGCCGGCTCGGTGGTGACGGCTCCGGTGCCGCCGCACAAGACCGTCGCGGGTGTGCCGGCCCGCATTATCGGCGATACGCCGGGGGCCGAACCGGGGCGGACCATGGACCAGATCTTCTTCGATGTCGGCCTTTGAAGCGAGACGTAACACCCAATTTCGGCTTGTGAATTGATTTATAAACCAGTGGACAGTGTGTAATAATTCATTTTACGATCACGCTCTGCTGAATGGATGAAACAGCTGACAGAGATCGGGGGCGCCGCCGCCGACCTTGCTATCGCGGTATAATCGCCCGATCATGCCTGGAGGCAGTGACATCCTTCCGAAACCACAGGCGTCGGCGCATGCCGCCGGGCCGGTGAGATAAGAGAAAAACGGGGCGCCCTGTCGTGGATATCGACCATGCGGGGAATGAAAGGGACTTTCATGCTGAACTCAGTCAAACGCGGCTTCACGCGCAGCGCAGGCATTGCCATCGCGGCGCTCGCGGCCGGCTTCATCGCGGCGGCACCGGCTCAGGCCGGCCCCACGCTCGACAAGATCAAGGAGCGCGGCGTCATCAAGGTCGGCGTCGGCAGCCAGGCCGGGTTCTTCGCGCCGGACGCCAATGGCCGCTGGCAGGGCTTCTTCGTCGATTTCGGCCGCGCCCTCGCCATCACCGTGTTCAACGACCCCGACAAGGTGGAGTTCACCAATTCCTCGCCCCAGCAGCGGCTCCCCGCCCTGCAGGCCGGCCAGTTCGACATCCTGCTCTCGGCCGTGACCCAGACCATCACGCGCGCCTTCAAGCTCAATTTTCATTTCGGCCCGGTGGTGTTCTATGACGGCCAGGGCATCCTGGTGAAGAAGTCGCTGGGCGTGACCAAGGCTGCCGAGCTCGACGGCGCCACCATCGGCGTGCAGAGCGGCACCACCGGTGAACAGAACATCGCCGATTTCTTCAAGAAGACCGGCAAGACCTACAAATCCGTGGTGATCGAGGACACCGCCACCTTCACCCAGGCCCTCACCTCCGGCCGCGTCGATGCGCTGACGCAGGACGGCACCGATCTCGGCCTGCGCCGCGCCGCCCTGCCCAATCCGGACGAATATGTCTTGCTGCCAGAGCGCCTGTCCAAGGAGCCCTTGGCGCCGGCGGTGCTCGGCGGCGACGACCGCTGGCTGGAGATCGTGAACTGGACGGTCTACGCCACCATCCAAGCCGAGGAATTCGGCATCACCAGCCAGAACGTCGACAGCTTTCTCACCAGCGAGGATCCGGCGATCAAGCGTTTCCTCGGCGTCGACCCCTCTCTCGGCCAGGCCATCGGGCTCGATCCGAAATTCGCCTACAACATCATCAAGAAGGTCGGCAATTACGGCGAGATCTTCGAGCGCAATCTCGGCAAGAGCACGAAGATCGGCTTCGATCGCGGCCTCAACAATCTGTGGACCAAGGGCGGCCTGATCTATTCGCCGCCCTTCCGTTGAAATGAGGGGGCGGGTCTTCGAACCCGCCCCAAACTTCGGATCGCTTGATGGCCGATACGATCAGCATAGCCTCCCCCGCCCCGCCCGGGTTTACCGGCAAGATCCGCCAATGGTGGGGAGCCCATCCCTTCGGCCAGCTCTTCCTGATCGCCGCCCTGGCGCTGTTTCTCGGCCTCATCTGCCACAACATCCTGGCCAGCATGCATCGCCTGGGCATGGCGCCCGGCCTCGACTATCTGTGGCAGCCGGCCAATTTCGACATCACCGAAAGCCTGCTCGTCTATCAGGCCGGCGACAGCTATGCGCGCGCCATCGCAGTCGGCCTGCTCAACACGCTCAAGCTCGCGGTGCTCGGCTGCCTGTTCGCCACCATTCTCGGTACGAGCCTCGGCATTGCCCGCCTGTCCGGCAATCTGCTGCTCTCCCGCCTCGTGCAGGCCTATGTCGAACTGATCCGCAACACGCCCCTGCCCCTGCAGCTTTTCTTCTGGATCGCCCTGACCCAGGCCCTGCCCCCCACCAGGCAGGCCCTACAGCCCTTCAGTTCGACCTTCCTGTCGGTGCGTGGCATCTTCCTGCCCTGGGTCGAGATCGACAATGGCGAGAGCCTGTGGCTGCTGGCCGTCGTTCTGGTGCTGCTCGCCTTCGGCGTCAGGGCCTTCCTCCGTCGGCTGCAGCATCCCCTGTCGGCTCTCGGCCTCCTCGGTGTATCAGCCCTCTTTCCGGCCGTCGCCATCGCCTGGATCTTCATCGCCGACGTCACCTTCACGCCGGACCTGCCAGTGCTGCAGGGCTTCAACATTCGCGGCGGCATCACCCTGACGCCGGAATTCGCCGCCATGCTCGTCGGGCTGACGATCTATTATTCCGCCAGCATTTCCGAAAGCGTGCGCAGCGGCATCGAATCCGTCAATGTCGGCCAGTGGGAAGCCGGCCGGGCGATCGGCCTGCCGCGCGGGCGCATCATGCGCCTGATCGTGATGCCGCAGGCGATGCGCGTGATCACCCCGCTGATGACCTCGAGCTATCTCGACCTCACCAAGGACACCACGCTCGGCATCCTGATCGGCTTTACCGAGGTGACCGCCATCATCAAGACCAGCGCCAACAATACGGGCAACGCCGTCGAGACCATCATCGTGCTCGTCGCCGTCTTCCTGGCCGTGAGCATGCCGACCTCATACCTGATCAATCGCTACAATCGCAGCCTGGCCAAGCGCGGGATCATCGCCAAATGAGCTCGATGTCCCTTCCCGATGCAGCGCGGATCCGATCGAGCCGGCGTTGGCAAACACTCAAGGCCGGCCTGTTTTCCTCCCCTCTCAACACGGCGATCACGCTCGTCGTCCTGGCCCTGATCGCCTGGGCCGGTTCGCATCTGTTCGACTGGGCTTTCATCCGGGCGACCTGGTCGGGCACTTCGCAGGATTGCCAGGCCAATGGCGGCGCCTGCTGGGCCTTCGTGGGGGTCAATCTCAAGCTGATGCTGTTCTGGACCTATCCGTCCGACCTCCTCTGGCGCCCGATTCTCGGCCTGGTCCTGATGTTCGGCCTGGCCGGCCTCAGCACGATCCCGCGCTTCTGGGGGCGCGGCCTCATCCTGGCCTGGATCGCGGTGCCCCTGGTCACCTGCCTGCTGCTGCGCGGCTATTTCTCCGGCATCATCGTCTCGACCAATGATTGGGGCGGCCTGCCGCTGACCATGCTGATCTGGACGATCGCCTATGCCTCGTCCTTCCTGATCGCCATTCCCCTCGCCCTGGGGCGTCGTTCGAGCATGGGCGGCGTGCGCCTGGTCAGCACCAGCTTCATCGAGATCGTGCGCGGCATGCCGATGCTGGTGGTGCTCTATGTCTCCAGCCTGATCGTGCCGATGGCCCTGCCCTATTTCGACG
Organism: Labrys sedimenti; assembly: GCF_034424805.1. Taxonomy (NCBI): domain Bacteria; kingdom Pseudomonadati; phylum Pseudomonadota; class Alphaproteobacteria; order Hyphomicrobiales; family Xanthobacteraceae; genus Labrys; species Labrys sedimenti. Next base: position 1,048,250 of record NZ_JAXOUF010000002.1, on the reverse strand, counting down.
TGAACCTGTTCTTCAGCGTCGAGGTCGCGCTGACCCTTTTCATCGCCTGCTATCTGGCGGAGGTGATCCGGGCCGGCATGCAGGCCCTGCCATCTGGGCAGAGCGAGGCGGCCCGGGCCCTGGGCCTGAGCTACTGGCAGACCACGGGCCTGGTGATCCTGCCGCAGGCCCTGCGCGCCATCATCCCGCCTCTGGTCAATCTGGGCATCGGCGTTCTGCTCAGCACCCCCCTGATCGGCTTCATCGGCATGATCGACTTCCTGACCGCCGTCAGGAACACGGCCGCCACCAATGAGCAGGTCTGGCCGCACTCCTATCCGGAGGCCTATGCCTTCGCCGCCCTGGTCTATTTCCTGATCTGCTTCCCGGCCTCGCGCTACAGCCTGTGGCTCGAACGCCGCCTGAAGGCCTCCACCAGCCATCAGGCGAAGGAGAAGTAGAAGGCGGCTTGCGATGACGATCGTTGGTGTGCCGGTCTCCAAGACAGGCATTTTTGGTTCAGAACTGCTGCTCTTGAGACCTCATGCGGTTCACTTAAGCGTCCATGTGTTTGCTCGACCTTTGTCGTTGCCGGGCTTGACCCGGCAATCCAGCCTGGATCTCAACGTTGCGCCTGCGGCTTCTGAATAGCCGGGTCAAGCCCGGCTATGACAATTGGGAGCGTTTCCTCCTCAAGTGAACCGCATGAGGTCTGCAGACCGGCATGCCAATCGCCCCACGATCGATCCTTGACAAAATAATACGGTCGTACATATTGAAACTATGGCACGCGCATCGAACCGTGAAAAGCTCCTCGTCGCCGGGCTCGGCCTGATCCACGAGCATGGCTACAACGCCACCAGCGTACGCGACGTCGTGCGCGCGGCCGGCGTTCCGCAGGGTTGCTTCACCAACCACTTTACTTCCAAGGAGGCTTTCGGCTTGGAGGTGCTGGGTCTCTACCGCAGCGAGAAGCGGGAGGATGCCCACAAGACCCTGCTCGACGACAACCAGCCTCCTCTCGAGCGCATTCGGGGCTATATCGACGCCAGGACGGAGCGGTTCAAGCAGAACGGCATGCGTTGCGGCTGCATGTTCGGCAATTTCGCGGCCGAATCCAGCAGCGAAAGCGAGGCAATCCGCCTCGAACTGCTCGACATCTTCGCCGAGAGCCGGCGCGCCATGCGCTATTGCCTGGAGGCCGCCATCCGGACCGGCGACCTGCCTCCGGCGTTCGATTGTGACGAGGCCGCCGCCTTTATCCTCTCTTCGCTCCAGGGAGCCTTCCTTACCGCCAAGACGGTGCGCGGCCCGGCGCCGGTCGAACGTTTCAAGAAATTCCTGTTTGGTTCCATCCTACGTTGAGGCCCCAGCTTCGGACGCTCAGCTTCAGCACGAAATAATACGCTCGTACGTACTTTATCCTTTTCAGAACGAGGTTCTGCAATGCCAGACTCGGCACTCTGCCCCTCAGATATTGCCCGGCAGGCCAACTCGACGCCCGACCCGCGCCGCTGGTCGGCCCTGACTATCCTGCTGACCGGCGCCTTCCTGGCTCCTCTCGACTTCTTCATCGTCAACGTCGCCATGCCGGCCATTACCACCGGCCTCCACAGCACGGCTGCCGACGTGCAGATGGTGATTTCCGGCTACGCGGTCGTCTATGCCGTTTTCCTGATCACCGGCGGGCGGCTTGGCGACATCTTCGGCCGCAAGGCGATTTTCATGACCGGCCTCGCCGGCTTCGCCGCCGCCTCCGCCCTGTGCGGCCTGGCCTGGTCCCCCACCGTGCTGATCGCCGCGCGGATGCTGCAGGGCCTCGCCGCCGCCGCCATGGCGCCCCAGGCCCTGGCCTCCGTCCACGCCCTCTTCCCGGCACATGAACGCGGACGAGCCCTCAGCATCTACGGCATCGTGCTGGGCCTGTCCTCCATCATCGGCCAATTGCTTGGCGGTGCGCTCGTCGGCGCCGATCTCGACGGCTTCGGCTGGCGGCTAATCTTCCTGATCAACCTGCCTATAGCACTCGTCGCCTTTCTTGCCGCGATTCCGCTGCTGCGCGAAACCCGCAGCGAAAAGCGGCCTCGTCTCGATCTCGGCGGCGTGGTGCTTTCGAGCCTGGCGCTCAGCAGCCTGGTGGTGCCCCTTGTCGAGGGCCGTGAACGCGGTTGGCCCTGGTGGTCGATCCTGATGCTGCTGGTAACGCCGATCTTCGTGGAACTCTTCCGCCGCTACGAGCAGCGCCTCGCCCGGGCCGGCGGCGATCCCCTCATCGACCTGAGCATCTTCCGCCTGCCGGGCCTGGTTCGCGGTATCAGCGCCATCCTGTCGCTCTACGCCATGGCGACCTTCTTCCTGACCTATTCGCTCTATCTCCAGGGCTCGCTCGGCTACACCGCCTGGCAGGCGGGGCTCGCCATCCTGCCCTTCTCGGCGGGTTTCCTCATCGGCTCGACGTCCAGCCCAACGATCAGCCGACTTGCCGGCGGCTTCGCCCCCGCCTTCGGCTTCGCCAGTTCGGCCCTCGGCGCCGCGGCCACCGCGCTCCTCGTGCTGGCCTTTCCGGCCGGGGCCATGCCACCGCTGCCGCTGATGGCGCCTGCCCTCGGCCTCATCGGCCTCGGCATGGGCACTTCCATGCCCACCATGATGCGGGCAATCGTCGAACGGGTCGGGCCGCATCATGCCGGCCTGGTCGGCGGCATCGTCAACTCCACGCTGCAGGTCAGCGCCGCGATCAGCGTGGCGGTATTGGGCGGGCTGTTCTATACCATCCTGGGTGTGAGAACCGATGCTGCCGCTATCGGTCACGCCTTCGCCTGGACCCTGCTGGCCATCGCTGCCTGTCACAGCGTCGGCACCTATCTTGCCGCGGGCTTGGGCCGGCGCAAGGCCATGACCATCCAGGTGGTTCCCTCCGTCGCGGATTAAGGAAAGCTGACGTCATGACGAACAAGGCCATGAAAGTTCCAGGACCCGATCACCCCATCACCATCGAGCCAAGCGGCGAGCGCATCGTCGTCAGCCTCGCCGGCCGGGTGATCGCCGACAGCCGGCAGGCGCTGCGCTTGCAGGAAGCGTCCTATCCCGCCGTCCTCTATATTCCGCGCAACGACGTCGACATGGACGCGCTCACGCGCAGCGAGCATGCCACCTACTGCCCCTACAAGGGCGAATGCTCCTATTTCAGCCTTCCGGCGGCCGGTGAGCGCGGGCTCAACGCGGTGTGGAGCTATGAGGCGCCCCACCCCGCGGTGGCTGCCATCAAGGACCACCTAGCCTTCTACCCCGATCGGGTGGACACGATCGAGAGATTGCCGATCGGATAGAAGCGTTTCGTCAGCCACTCACTTTGCTTGAGGGGCAGCGCAAACCCGACAAGAAGAAAACCCGAACCGGCGAGTTGGCCTCACGCCTTGCCGTGCCAGGGCACCAGCAGCTTCTCGGCCAGCCTCACGATCCACTCGAAGCCGATCGCGACCAGGGCGATCACGAAGATGCCGAGGACGACGATATCGGTCTGCAGGAAGTCGGAGGCCGTCTTGATCATGATGCCGAGGCCGCGCGACGCGGCGACCAGCTCGGCGGCAATCAGGGTGGACCAGCCGACGCCGAGCCCGATGCGGACGCCGGTCAGGATCGACGGCAGTGCATTGGGCAGGATGACATGCCAGAGCACCTGCCAGCGCCGTGCGCCCAGGGCCCGGGCCGCGTCCACGCGGTCTGGCGGCACGGCACCGACGCCGGCGGCCGTGGTGATGGCCACGGGTGCGAAGACCGCGATCAGGATGATCAGCACCTTGGTGGTTTCGCCGATGCCGCACCAGATCACCATCAGAGGCAGATAGGCAAGCGGCGGCACCGGGCGCAGGAATTCGATGACCGGATCGAGAATGCCGCGGGCGATCGGGCTGAGACCGATGGCGACGCCGGCCGGCACGGCCGTCACCAGCGCGATCAGCAGAGCGGCAAGGATGCGCCAGAGACTGGCATCGAAATGCTGCAGCAGCGTTGCGTCGGCATAACCTTCCATGGCCACAGTGCCGAATTGCTCCAGAACGGCCCGTGGCGACGGCAGATAGAAGGCCGGCAGCCATTCGAAATAGCTGGCAAGCGACCAGAGCAGCAGCAAGGCGAGAATGGTGAGGATGCGCACCGGTGTCGCACCGATCGGCGAGGCGGATCTACGCGGGCTGCGCTTGCCGTTCTGCTCTTCGACATCGTCCACAGCATCGGATTTGATGCTGTGGATTTTCGTTGTCGCATCGTCTTTGCCGAAAACCGGTGACCACTTTTCGGCACGAGGCTTAGAGCTGACTGAGTTGGCCAGATCGCTCATGCATCCGCTCCCTTCAGGACGGCCGCGAGCACCTGCTCGCGCAGGGCGATGAAGGCCGGGTCCGACTTGATCGACCGGCTGCTCTCCCCGGCCAGGACCCGGCGCGAGAAATCGGTATGAAACTCGCGCGTGATGCGTCCCGGGCGCGGCGACAGCACCACGATGCGGGTGGCAAGGAAGATTGCCTCCTCGACGCTATGCGTGATCAGGAAGACGCTGCGTCGCGTGCGGTCCCACAGATGGATCAGCAATTCCTGCATCTTCTCGCGCGTCAGCGCATCGAGAGCGCCCAGCGGCTCGTCCATCAGCAGGATTTCGGGCTCATTGGCGAGCGCGCGCGCCATGCCGACACGCTGGCGCATGCCGCCGGACAATTCCCAGATCCGGTGATCGGCGAATTCGGCAAGACCCACCAGGTCGATGATGCGTCCGCAGCGCTGCTTGCGTTCGGCAATATCGAGCCCGGCAAGCCTGGGGCCAAACTCGATATTGCCGCGCACCGAAAGCCAGGGAAACAGGGCATCGTCCTGGAAGACCACGCCGCGCTCGCCGCCGGGCCCCTTCACCGGCTTGTCGCCGAGGGTGATCGCGCCCGAGCTCGGCGGCAGAAACCCGGCGAACAGCTTGAGCAAGGTCGTCTTGCCGCAGCCGGAGGCCCCGACCGCCACGACGAACTCGCCAGATTCGATGGTGAGGGAGACATTGCTGAGGGCGGTGACGGAACGCCCTCCTCTGCCGGAATAGACGACATTGACGTCACGGGCGGACAAAGCGGACACGGGAACCTCTTTCAGCCCTCGGAACGTCATTGCGAGCGCAGCGAAGCAATTCAAGTTCCTGCGCGAGGCAGGCCAGATTGCGTCGCTGCGCTCGCAATGACGGTGCGGGCCACCGTTTCAATTCATTGAATAAGGCCCGCCCCGGGAGGGAGGAGATCCCGGGGCGGGCAAGCCGACGAAAATCTATTGGGAGGAGAGTTTCGTCAGGGCCTGTGCGGCGAAGGTCTTGTTCACATAGGCGGAATAGTCGGGCAGCACCGCCGGGATCTTTTTCTGCTCGGCAAGGAAACCGGCCGTATCGGCGATGGCCTTGACCGTGGCGCCGCCCAGCAGGTCCGGCGAGGACTGCTCGGCCAGAAGCGGCCAGACATTCGCCTTCAAGAGGCCGGGCACATCCTCGGGCTTGGAGCCGGTGAGCCGGGCGATCGCCTTGGCCTGATCGGAGGCGGCGCTCCAGGTCTCCGGATTGTCCCGATAGATCTTGTAGGCCTCGCCGGTGACCTTGACGAAGGAGGTCACCACGTCGGGATGGGCCTTGGCGAAGTCCTTCGAAGCGATCCAGGCATCGAAGGTCGGCGCGCCCCATTTGGCGACGTCGGCCGAGGATACCAGCACCTTGCCCTTTTCCTTGAGCTTGCCCAGGGCAGGATCCCAGACATAGCCGCCGTCGATGTCGCCACGCTCGAAGGCAGCGGCGAGTTCCGGCGGGCGCAGATTGAGGATTTCGACCGATTTCGGCGCGATGTCCCAGTGCTTGAGCGCCGCAAGCAGGCTGTAATGCGAGGTGGAGACGAAGGGCACGCCGATCTTCTTGCCGGCGAGATCCTTGGGCTCCTTGATGGTGTCGCGCACCACCAATTCCTCGGAATCGCCCAGGAGGGCGGCGACGAAAATCGTCTCGATCGGCAATTGGCGGCTGGCGGCCGCAGCGAGCGGGCTTGAACCGACATAGCCGATTTGCACGTCGCCCGAGGCGATGGCCGCGATCACGTCGGCGCCGGAGTCGAATTTACGCCAGGCGATCTGCCAGCCGGTCGCCTTTTCATAGGCGCCCGCGGCCTGTGCGGCCTTGGCCGGGTCGACCCCGGTCTGGAAGCCGATGGTCACCTTGTTGTCGGCCGCGTGGGCCGCACCGCCCAGGGCGGTGCCGAGCGCCAGGCCAGCGGCCAGGAACAGGCGGCGATTGAGCGTTGTCATGTGAGATCCTTGAAGACACGATCCGTCATCCGCTGCACGGAGCATTAAAAAACGCTCGGCAACGTCGATGCGGTGATGGAGGCAATGTGTGATGCAACGCCGGCCCGGCGTTCGAATGCAAAGGACTCAGCGGCGACAACAACTGGCGTGCTTCACTCCTGCACCGGCCAGCCAGGAATCGCAAAATGCTCCGTCTACCGGTGCGGCAGACGGGAAGAACGTTTCAGCTCGAACGCATTTTGCTTCGATCATGGCGATCCCCTCAACAGGTTCGGCTTGCGGGGAAATCAGGGCTGCCCGCTCGTCATCATCGAAGGTTGCGACGGCAGCGAGCTTGTGTCAATTAATTTCTATAGAATTAGTAGAAAATTTAAGCCAAAGAAAAGCGGACCCAATGGGGTCCGCCTGGAAGAATGCCTGTCCGGCCCGGCGCAAGGTGCATTCAGGCTGAATGCTTCTTTGCGCAAATCAGGCCGACAGCCTGTCAGCGCTATCAGCCGACGATCTCGTTGCCCGAGAAGAACTGGGCGATCTCGATCTTGGCATTGTCGAGCGAGTCCGAGCCATGTACCGAGTTCTCGCCGACCGAAAGGGCATAGAGCTTGCGGACGGTGCCTTCGGCGGCATTGGCCGGGTTGGTGGCGCCCATCACTTCGCGATGCTTGGCGACGGCGTTCTCGCCTTCCAGCACCTGCACGACGACGGGGGCCGAGATCATGAACTCGACGAGTTCGCCGAAGAAGGGACGTTCCTTGTGCACGCCGTAGAAGGTCTCGGCCTGCTCGCGGGTCATGCGGACGCGCTTCTGGGCGACGATACGCAGGCCGGCCTTCTCGAACACGGCATTGATGGCGCCGGTGAGGTTGCGGTTGGTCGCGTCGGGCTTGATGATCGAAAAGGTGCGCTCGAGAGCCATGATCGTCCTGGTTGCTGTGAGTTGAGGTGAGCGGCTTATAGCCATGCCCCTGCCCGGCTTCAACCCCCGCTGCGAAGCGCATTCACGCCGAATGCTCGTTTACTCCGGTTCCCCGCAAATGGGCGCGCCTTCGCCCTTCCCGCCGGCGCCGTCAAATCGGTCGGCACCATGGCCGCGCGAACCTCTGATCCTTCCACGCAAAAAAACGGCGACCGGATGAACCGATCGCCGCTTGAAAGCCTCCATCTCGAGCGTTTTCCAGAAAATTTGATAGACTTTTCGATTAAGAAATCGTGTCAAAACAAAGAGTTAGAGAGAAAGTGCGATTCAGGGAAATCGCACTTTCTCTCGGCTTGCCTCAGGCCTGCTCAGGCTCCAGCAGCACCTTCCAGATCAGGCCGCCCACGATGGCGCCGACAAGCGGAGCAACCCAGAACAGCCAGAGCTGGCTCACGGCGCCCGTCTGCGCGAAGAAGGCGACAGCCGTCGAACGGGCCGGGTTGACCGAGGTGTTGGTGACCGGGATCGAGATCAGATGGATCAACGTCAGGCCAAGACCGATGGCGATCGGCGCAAAACCGGCCGGCGCCACCTTTGAGGTCGAGCCCAGGATGATGACGAGGAAGGCTGCCGTGAGCACGATCTCGGCGATCAGGCAGGCGATCATGCTGTATTTGCCGGGCGAAAGATCGCCGAAGCCATTGGACGCAAAGCCGCCGACCTCGAAGCCCTGCTTGCCGGTGGCGATGGCATAGAGCACCGCCGCACCGGCGAGGCCGCCGACGACCTGGGCGATCCAGTAGGGAATGAGCTCGGCCCAGCTGAACCGGCCACCGACGGCCAGGCCCAGCGAGACGGCCGGATTGAAATGGCCACCGGAGATGCCGCCGACCGCGAAAGCCATGGTCAGGACGGTCAGGCCGAAAGCCAGGGCCACACCTGCGAAGCCGATGCCCAGTTCCGGGAAGGCCGCCGAAAGCACGGCGGCACCGCAGCCGCCGAAAACCAACCAGAACGTTCCAAAGAACTCTGCCGCGAGTTTTTTAATCATGTCTCATCCATTGGGGCTTGTCTAACGAGAGGTTGCTTGGTCCACGCCGTGAATGGCTCATCTTCATGGACCAATTCTTGCTGTCGCCCGGCATCCTAAATTGACGTTGGGGAACGAATTAATATTGTACCTCCCCAATCGCCCGGATAGATGAAATATCATGATTCTAGCGCAACACCATGGATCAAATGCCAGATTCGCGAGTGAAGCTTCAGCAATTGGTTAAAAATGGCGATTGCCCACCACGAGATTCGACAACACCAACCATGGCATCACGGAACGGAAAGCCGAAATAGTTTTCCGCATGGACTACCATAAAAGAGGAATCTATCCTTCTCCGCTCAACCATCACGTTCTCAGGCTGGCGGCAGAAAATCCGGATTGAAAACGACCTCCCACAAATGGCCGTCGGGGTCCTGGAAATAGCCGGCATATCCGCCCCAGAAGGTCTTCTGAGCGGGCTTGACTGGGCGTGCACCTGCGGCGATAGCCTGCTGCATCACCGCATCGACTTCGGCTTCGCTGCCGACATTGTGGCCGAGAGTGAATTCGGTCGGACTGGGCGCCGACTGCGCAATGCCGGCGTCGTGGGCGATGTTGGCGCGCGGAAACAGCGCGAGCCTCAAGCCGCTCTGCAGATCGAAGAATGCGACAGTGCCGTGCTCGAATTCGTGGCCGATGATCCCCTCGGTCGGCAGGCCGAGGCCGTCCCGGTAGAAACGCAGGGCGGCTTCCAGATCGTCCACGCCGATGCTCAAGACGCTGATAAGCGGTTTCATCGCGAAAACTCCTTGTTCGATGTCCTGCCAGAACGTTCGACAGCCGCGTGTGGCTCAAGGCGCCCCTTTCCCGACATGGCGGCATGTCGCGCATCCGCCTTGAAGGCTTCTGCCATATGCCGGGAGATTGCTCTCTTCCTGGCGGGCCGTCAGCCATGGTTGTGAGCAGGATGAGGTCAGAGTAGCCAAATCAGGGGAGCAACGCGACGCCCTCGGCATTGCATGATTGCCCTGCCGGCCGGCTCATGCCAAAAGCCCGGCCATGTTACATGTGAACGGCCTCACTTATCGCCTGGGATCGCGCGTCCTGTTCGACAACGCCACGGTGGCGCTGCCGCCGGATGCGCGCGTCGGCTTCCTCGGCCGCAACGGCACCGGCAAGACCACTTTGTTCCGCATGATCATGAGTGAAGTCTCGCCCGATCTCGGCAGCGTCTCGGTACCGCGGGGCATGCGCATCGGCCGTGTCGCCCAGGAAGCGCCGGGCGGGCCGGAAACCCTGATCGAGGTGGTGCTGGCGGCCGACGAGGAGCGCACGGCCCTGCTGGCCGAGGCGGAGACGGCGAGCGATCCCCACCGCATTGCCGAGATCCAGACCCGCCTTGCCGACAAGAACTCCCACGCAGCACCAGCGCGCGCCGCCACCATCCTCGCGGGCCTCGGCTTCGACCATGCCGCGCAAAGCCGCGCCTGCTCGGAATTCTCCGGCGGCTGGCGCATGCGCGTGGCGCTGGCCGCCCTGCTCTTCACCGAGCCGGACCTGCTGCTGCTCGACGAGCCGACCAACTATCTCGATCTCGAAGGCACGCTGTGGCTGCAAGATTATCTTGCCTCCTACCCCCACACCGTGGTGGTGATCAGCCATGACCGCGATTTGCTCAACGCCTCGGTCGACTACATCCTGCACCTGACCGAGGGCCGGCTCGAACTCTATCGCGGCGGCTATGACGGTTTCGAAAGACAGCGTCGGGAAAAGCAGGCCCTCAGCCTGAAGCTCAGGAAGAAGCAGGAAGACCAGCGCCGCCATATCCAATCCTTCATCGATCGCTTCAAGGCCAAGGCCACCAAGGCGGCCCAGGCCCAGTCGCGCATGAAGATGCTGGCGCGCATGGAACCGGTGGCGGCGCTCGTCGACGAGGAAGTCAGGCCCTTCGACTTCCCGCCGCCCGCCAAGCCGCTGTCACCGCCGATCATCGCGCTGGAAGGCGCCAGCACTGGCTATGGCGAGCGCACGGTGCTGTCGCGGCTCGACCTTTCCGTCGACAGCGAGGACCGCATCGGTCTGCTCGGCTCCAATGGCAACGGCAAGTCGACCTTCGCCAAGCTGCTGGCCGGGCGCCTCGCGGCCATGGCCGGCCGCATGCGGCGCTCCTCGGCGCTGAAGGTCGCCTATTTCGCCCAGCACCAGCTCGACGAGCTCAATCCTCAGGCCTCGGCCCGCGACCATGTCGCCGAGATGATGGTCGGCGCCACCGAGGCACAGATCCGCGCCCGTACCGCCCAGATCGGTTTCGGGGCCGACAAGGCCGACACCCCGGTCTCCAATATTTCCGGCGGCGAGAAGGCACGCCTGCTGATGGGCCTGGCCACCTTCGGCGGGCCGCATCTGCTCATCCTGGACGAGCCGACCAACCATCTCGACATCGACAGCCGCCAGGCCTTGATCCAGGCGCTCAACGACTATCCCGGCGCGGTGATCCTGATCAGCCATGACCGCTATCTCCTCGAAGCCTGCGTCGACCGGCTCTGGCTGGTGGCAGACGGCACGGTCAAGGGCTTCGACGGCGACATGGAGGATTATCGCCGCCTGGTGCTAGCCAAGCCGGCCGTAGAGAAAAACGAGCGCGCCGGCGAGCCGACGCAGCGCCAGGCCAATGCCGCGCGGCGGGCGCAAACCGCGGCTGACCGCGAAAAAGTTCGGCAGATCGAAGCGGCGATGGAAAAGCTGCAGGCCATCATCGCGGATCTCGACGAGAAGCTGTCGCGTCCCGGCCTGTTCGAACGCTCGCCCGACAAGGCGGCCGAGATGGCCAAGGCGCGCGCAACCGCCGAGGAAAGGCTGCTTCTGGCTGAGGAAGCCTGGCTCGAAGCCAGCGCCGCCCTGGAGGAAGCATCTTCCTGACGTCACGGAGTGTCAGCCTCCGGCTGACACTCCAATCCCGCGCTGCGGCAACGACACCAGACCGGAGGCCTGACATGGACGATCGGCGCAGACTGATGATCCTCGGCGGACTCGCCCTGGCAGGTGGCACCAGCCTGCCGGCGCTGGCGCAGGAGCCCAATGTGGCGGAACGTTTTGCGGCCCGGCTGAACGCCCATGACATCGCGGGTTTCGCCGCCCTGTTCTCCGACGATTACATCAACAACCAGGCCAGTGCTGCCGCCCCGGCCCGCAAGGAGCTGAGCGCCAAGCAGGCCACGGTGGCCTTCTTCCAGGCCCGCCTCACAGCCCTACCCGACCTGCAGGTCGCGATCGAGACGCAGGTGAGCCAAGGCGACAAGGTCGCCGCGAGCTTCGTCTATAGCGGCACGCACAAGGGCCCCTATTTCGGCATCGCCCCCACCGGCAAGCACCTGCGCTTCACCTCCTGCGACATCTTCCGCGTCGAGGCCGGCCTGATCGCCGAGCACTGGGGCATGGGCGACATCGCCGGCGTCATGGCGCAGTTGAAGGGGTAGGCTTGCCGCCGCACGGCACCATGGGATTACGGCCTAGAAACTGTTGCGCTCGTTATAGGTGCGCAGGAAGGACTGGATGCGCTTGTCGGCCGGGTTGTGGAAGATCGCCGCCGGCGTATCGACGGCGACCAGTTCACCCGCTTCCATGAAGGCCACCTGATCGCCGACATGGGCGGCAAAGCCCATTTCGTGGGTGACGACCACCATGGTCATGCCCTCGGCGGCTAGTTGCTTCATCACGTTCAGCACCTCGCCGACCAGTTCGGGATCGAGCGCCGAGGTCGGCTCGTCGAACAGCATCAGCTTGGGCTCCATGGCGATAGCCCGGGCGATGGCAACGCGTTGCTGCTGCCCGCCGGAAAGCCGCCCGGGATGATTGGCCATCTTGTCCGCCAGCCCCACCTTGCGCAGCGCCTCCGCCGCACGCGCCTGAGCTTCGGACCTGGAGAAGCCGCGCACCTGGACGAGGCCTTCCGCGACATTCTGCAACGCGGTCATATGCGGCCAGAGATTGAACTGCTGGAACACCATACCGATGCGCCGGCGCATCTCGCGCAGCTTGCCCGAAGCCATGCGCTTGCCGCCCGGGGTCTCGTAGCCGATCAGCCGGCCATCGATGCGGATCTCGCCGGCATCATATTCCTCGAGGAAGTTGATGCAGCGCAGCAGGGTCGACTTGCCCGATCCGGACGGGCCGATCAGGCAGGTGACCTTGCCGGGAGGGATCGAGGCAGAGATCTGCTTCAGCGCCTGGAACGGCCCGTAGAACTTGTCGACCTTGCGGATCTCGACGGAGGAAGCCTGTTCCATCTCAGCGTCTTTCGATCATGTAGTGGGTCACGCGGCCTTCCAGCCAGCGGCCGAGCCGGGAAACGAATTCCACCAGGCCCCAGAAGAACAAAGCCAGCGCCAAAGTGGCCTCGAAATAGCGGAAGGTCTCGGTGATCATCCGGTCCACCTGGTAGCGCAGCTCCGGCACCGTGATGGTGGAGAGCACCACCGTCTCCTTGGTCAGGATGATGGCGAAATTCACCAGCGCCGGCAGGGACGACACCAAGGCGAGCGGCAGCAGGATGCGCCTGACAATGGCGAACTCGCTCATGCCGATGGTGCGCGCCGCCTCGATCTGCCCCAGCGGGACCGCGTTGAAGCCCGAGCGGAAAATCTCCGCGAAATAGGGACTGCCATAGATCGACAGGCCGATCAGCCCCGCCGGCAGGGCATCGAGCCTCAAGCCGAAGGCGGGGCCGCCGTAATAGAGCACATAGAGCTGGACCAGGAAGGGCGTGCCGCGGATAGCCTCGACATAGCCGACGAGCAGCCAGCGCAACGGCGCCGGCCCATAGCGCTGCGCCAGCGCGATGACGAGGCCGAGTACGACGGAACAGGCGGTGCCGACCAGCCAGCACAGCACCGTCATGCCGAAACCACGCAGCAGCGCCGGCCCGTAGTGAACGATCAGCTCCATCACGCAGCCGTCCTTCGTTCCAGGTACCGGCCGAGCGTGGCCAGGCACAGATTGATCACGAGATAGAGGCACCCAGCCGCGACATAGGCCTCGAGCGGGCGATAGCTTGCCCCCGCCTCGGCCTGGCTGGCCCGCGTGATCTCCCAGATGCCGACCAGGGAGACCAGCGAGGAGGCCTTCACGAGCAGGATGAGTTCGTTGACCAGCGCCGGCAGCGACAGCCGGACCGCCTGCGGCAGGATGATCCGTGTCCAGATCGAACGCGGCAGCATGCCGATGGCGACGGCCGCCTCGGTCTGCCCGCGCGGCAGCGCATTGATGGCCCCACGCCAGATTTCGGCGACATAGGCACTGGAGCACAGGCCAACGGCCAGCACTGCCGCCACCATCGGCGGCACATTGATGCCGACGACCGGCAGGAGGTAGAACATCAAAAGCAGCTGCACCATCAGCGGCACGCCGCGAAAGAAGCTGATCCAGACCGCAGCACCCCTCCGCAATACATGCGAGAGCGACAGGGCACCGGCGCAGATCAGTGCACCAACGAGGAGCCCGATCGCGATCCCCAGCAGCGAGACGATCAGGGTGCTCGGAACTCCCAGCGCCAATGCGCGGAAGCTCTTGATGAAGGCATTCAGCGAGAACATGCGGGAGGACCGGTGACCGGAGCACGGCGCCACCGGGACGCCCTGCGTTCCCGGAGCGAGGCGCGACTGCGGCGAATCGCGCTTTGCTCCGGCTCTTCATTGTGATGCGCCCTCGCGATCCGACGAGTTGCGCCGGATCGCGGGACGCTTCAGGTCACTTGGCCGGCACCTCCAGCGGCAGTTCGGTATATTTGCCGAGCCACTTTTCCTGGATCGCCTTGACGCGCCCATCCTTGGTCATCTTGACGATGGCATCCTTGATGGCGCCGGCAAAGCTGGCGCTGTCATCACCCTTGCGCAGCACCCAGGCAAAATAGGTCGGCTTGCCGAAGGTCGAAACCTCAGGCAGGGCGAACACGTCGCCACGCTGCTTGACGAGATAGGCGAGATTGGGGGCCGAGCCCGCCACGGCATCGAGACGGCCGGCGGCCAGATCGGCATAGGCCTCGTCGGTGGTGCCATATTCCTTGATGGTTACATTGCCGACCTTGGTGCCGAATTCCTGCAACTGCTTGAACTGAGCCGTGCCCTGCTGCACGCCGACGGTCTTCCCAGCGATGTCCTCGGGCTTGTTGATGTCCTTGTTGGCGGCGGCCTTGACGATGCCGACTGTCGCATCGGCGATCGGCAGGGTGAAGGTGTAGCGCTCGAGCCGTTCGGGCGTGATCGTCACCGGCGCGATGACGATGTCGAATTTCGACACTTCGAGGCCCGGAAGCTGGGAGGTCCAGGGCAGGTCCTGATAGACGGGTTCGACGCCGATCTCCTTGGCGACATTGTCGAACAGGTCCTTGGTCATGCCCTGATAGGTGCCGTCGACAACCATGTCGAACGGGGCATAGTGCATGTCCGTTGCCGTCACGATCTTACCGGCACTCTTGACGTTGGCCAGCTGATCGGCCGACGCCGCCAGTCCCGAACCCCCGACAAGGGCAAGACCGAGCAGCGCGCCACGCAATAAGGTTCCGATTTTCATTATGTTCTCCACCTGGATAGGTTTTGGATTGAACCCGCTTTTCTTGGCACCGTCGAGAGTGGATTTCGCAATCGCACCGCGACAGTTTCTCAGAGGTGACGGCCTCGCGTTAAATCATGGGGTGGTATCACCATCAGGACGTTGGAGCGCAAGATACGTATCGGCAAAACCACATCCTTGTTCCCCTTCGTTGCGGGGGGCCTCTACGATTTGAGACCACCATCAAGTCGCGAACACTCAGGCGAGCAGCATGCGCGCTATGATGTTACGCTGTATCTCCGATGAGCCCTCGTAAATCCGCATGATGCGGACATCGCGCGCCATTCGTTCCAGGGGCAATTCCTGGGAATAGCCATAGCCGCCATGGATCTGCAGGGCGCGGTCGATGATCGACCCGGCCTTTTCCGAGGCAAATAGCTTGGCCATGGAGGCTTCCTTCGAAAAGCGTTCGCCTCTCTCGCGCAGGGAGGCGGCCCTCAGTCCCATCAGGCGCGCCGCATCGAGTTCGGTCGCCATATCGGCCAGCATCCATTGCAGTCCCTGGAACTCGGCGATCGCATGGCCGCCGACTTGGCGGGTCTTGGCCCATTCCACCGCCATGGCCAGTGCCTCTCCAGCCATTCCGGTGCACATGGCGGCGACTTCGGTGCGGCCGTTGTCGAGCGTCTTCAGGGCTGTCCTGAAGCCACTTCCTTCCGGTCCGAGCCTTGCCTCCTCCTCGATTCGGCAGTCGAACTCGACCTCGAACACATGCCCGCCGCGCAGGCCCATCGTCTTTTCGGGGGGACCGATTCTCACGCCTCCTTTGGCGGGCTCGACCACGAAGGCGCTAATGCCGCGGGCGCCGGCCGTCGCATCGGTCTTGGCGAAGACGACGACGAAATCGGCATGCGCCGCGTTGGAGATGAAATGCTTGACGCCGCGCAGGTGATACGATGCGCCGTCCCGAACGGCTCGGGTCGTCATGTCGGCCGGATTGGAGCCGGCGCCCGGCTCAGTCAGGCCGAATGCACCCAATGTCCTGCCGGCCGCCGCATCCGATAGATAGCGGCCGCGCTGCGCGTCGTCGCCGCCGATCAGGATCGCATCGGTGGCCAGGAAATGCGCGGTCATCATCGAGACGGTCGAGCCGCAACCGGCCGCCAGCGCCTCGACGGCAAGGTAGAGCGCCACGGGCGACAGGCCGGGGCCGCCCCATGCCGGCGGCAGGTTCATGCCCATGGCTCCCAGTTGAGCCAAAGCCGGAATGTGCCGCGACGCGAAGGCACCGCTGGCATCGATCTCACGGGCATTCGGCTTGAGCACGTCCTGTGCGAAGCGGCGGATCTGCTCGACCACTGCGAGGGTGTCGGCATCCGGTTCGAAATTCATTGCTGTTCCTCCTGCGCGGCAAGGCCGGCGAGAATGTCGTGCGTGTGCTCTCCGAGCCGCGGCGCACGCACGGGCCGGCCACGCCGGGAGCCCGAGAAATGGGCTGGCTGTTCCGGCAGGGGAACGATACTTCCTTGCCGAAAAAGGCCACGCTCATGCGCCTGCTCGGAATCGATCGCCTGCGCCACGGTGCTGATCGGCGCCACGGGGATGCCGGCGCCGGCCAGAACCCTGACCACCTCGCCCGTCGACCTCGTGCCTGTCCACCGCTCCACGCAGGCGCGCAAGGATGGCTCGTTTTCCGAGCGCAGGGAATCGCTGCGATAGCGCGGATCACTCGCCAGTCCGGGCTGGTCGATGGTCGCGGCAAGATCAGCAAACAGCTTCTCGTTGAGGACCGCAATCACCGCGTGGCCGTCGATGGTCCGATAGGCTCCGAAGGGCGCCGAGAGCGGGTGGCGGTTGCCGACGCGCATCGGTACAGCCCCCGTCGCCAGATAGCGGCACGCTCCGGTCGGCAACAGCGAAAGCAGGGCATCGAACATGGCGAGATCGATATGGCAGCCGCGCCCGGTGCGCTCGCGCTGCCACAGCGCAGCCGTAATCGCCCAGGCGCCATACAGGCCGGCGCCGATGTCCCCGATGGCCTCCCCGATCAAGGTCGGTGGCCCGTCCGGCATGCCCGTCATCGCCATCAGCCCGCTCTCGGCCTGCACGATGATGTCATAGGCCGGCCGATCACGCCCGGCGCCGTTCTGCCCGAAACCCGAAATGCTGAGATAGACGAGATCGGGATTCTCGCCGACGAGGTCGGCATAGGCGATGCCGAGCCGCGACGCGACGCCCGGCCGGAAATTTTCGACCACCACATCGGCCTGGGCGGCCAGCCGCCGCGCCGTGATACGGTCGGCCTCGGTCTTGAGGTCGAGCACGATGCTGCGCTTGCCACGATTGGCAAATTCGAACATGGCACTGTCGTCCCCAACGAACGGGCCGACATGGCGATAGTCGTCGCCGGCGCTGCCCTCCACCTTGATGATATCGGCGCCGGCGTCGGCGAGAAGGGCGGTGGCGAAAGGCCCCGCGAGCACGCGCGAGAAGTCCAGGACGACGAGGCCCTCGAGCGGCAGGTCAAATCCAGTCATGGCTGTTCCTTGATGTCTGCGCAGGATTTGACAGCCCGTGGATAAAGGCAAATATTCTTATTGCATCAAGAAAATAAGTTTTTCCTATTCATGATCACGGTCCGTCAACTGAGCTATTTCGTGGCTGCCGCCGAGCATGAGGGTACGGCACAGGCGGCGCGCGCGCTCCATGTCTCCCAGCCGGCGATCTCAGTGGCCATCCGCCAATTGGAAGAAAGGATCGGCCAGCCCCTGTTCGTGCGCCGCCATGCCCAAGGCCTTGTCCTGACCCAGGCCGGACGCGACAAGCTTGCCGAGGCTCGCTCCATCCTCTCCCAGATCAATGCCTGGTCAGCTTCGCCGGGCGTTTCGTCCGGGCGGCAGACCTTCCTCGACGTCGGCTGTCTGGCCACGCTGGGCCCGTTGCACCTGCCGCCGATCATCCGTGCCTTCCGCCAGTCCCACCCGCATGTCGAAGTGCGGATGCGGGAGGGCGACATCGAGGAACTGCACCGCCTGGTCGATAACGGGCTGATCGAAGTTGCGCTGCTCTACGATCTCGATCTCGGCCGCGCTGGCGCGACCGAAACAGTCGCGGAATTCCAGCCCTATGTGCTGGTTCCGGCCGGTCACCCGCTTGCCGGCAAGCGCCGTGCCCGGCTGCGGGACGTCGCGGCCTGGCCCCTGATCCTGATCAACCTGCCGCACAGCCGCGACTATTTCCTGGCGCTGTTCCGCCAGGCGGGGGTGGTGCCGACCCTCGGTATGGAAGCGCGCACGATCGACATGGTACGCGGCCTGGTTGCCAATGGTCTCGGCATCGCGCTGCTGACCACACGCTCCCGTTCCGGTGTCAGTGAGGACGGCCTCCCGCTGGCGATCGTGGAGCTCGAGGATCCACTCCCCCCGCAAAAGGCGGCGATCATCACGCCGCGCCAATTTCCCATCACCTGGATGGCAAGTGCCTTCATCGACCATGTCCGCGCGCATTTCGGGCAGAGGCAGGAAGATTCCTTGGCCGAGGGGCAGCAGTGCGCCTAGATCGACTGCCGATCCGATCGGATCTGGCTTACGCCTTCTTTTCCCAGCGCCCCTCGTCGCTCTGCTGCCAATAGGTCGCGGCAAATCCCAGTTCCTTGGCCTGCTTCCACTGATCCCGCGCGCCTTGCACGGCGTCGGCGTCATTGCCGTCGAACATCAGCACGATGCGCTCATAGCTCGGAGCATCCGCCGGCAAGGGGGCGCCATCGACGAGGAAACGGATCGCAGCGCCGTTGGGATTGCCCTCATGCGTCACCAGCACGATCGGCTGGGCGGGACCATCGTCGCTCTCCAGCCCATGCGGCAGGAAGGCTTCGTCATTATAGGTCCAGAGCACATCATCGAGCGAACGCAAGCGCTCCTGCGGCCCTTGCACCGCGCAGCGCCAGCCGCGCTGCAGGGACTTTTCCAGAAGGCCCGGCAGAACCCGTTCGAGCGGGGCTCTCTGCAGATGATAGAAGAGCAATTCCGTCATCGCCTCGCCTTTCTCAATAGCGGCTCTCTCGCGAGCGTGTCCTCACCATGGCAGGCGCATCCCGGACGGAATGCCACCATTCTCTCACAACCGGTACGCGAGCGATCAACTCGCTTCCGGCCGAAACACTGTCGGCAACAGCCAGGACGGGCGCGAGGTAGCACCAAGCCAGGTTGGGAGAAAGCCCCACGCCCCCCTCACCCACCAATTCCTGCAAGGCGCGCAATGCCGTCTCGGCCTTCGCCAGTGTCTCCGGTGTGGGCATCGTGCCATCGCGCCACCATAGCGGCACATAGATCCCCCAGACCAGCGGACGATAGGCGTAATGATCGACCACGCGCATGATCTGGCGCATGCGTGCCGCGGCCTGGGCATCGGCAGGCACCAACGAAGGGTCGGGCAGCAGCGCCTCGATATAATGGGCAATGGCATCGGTCTCATAGACAACAATGCCATCGATCTCGATGCTCGGGATACGCCGGAACGGATGGCGCCGCTCATAGTCATCCGGTATGCCCCTGTCGTCAAAAATGTCAGCCATGACAAAGTCATGACTGACATTCTTCAAATCGGGAATCAGCCGGATGATCCGCGTATGGACGCTGTCAGGCGTGCCGAACAGCGTGATCCTCACCCCTCGTAGTGCTCCGCCACCAGCCGATCGAGCAGGCGCACGCCCCAGCCCGAGCCCCAGCTGCGGTTGACGTCGCTGGCGGGCGAGCCCATGGCGGTACCAGCGATATCGAGATGGGCCCAGGGTGTTTCGTTGACGAAGCGCTGCAGGAACTGGGCAGCGGTGATCGAGCCGCCATTGCGGCCGCCCGTGTTCTTCACGTCGGCGAATTTGGAATCGATCAGCTTGTCGTATTCCGGGCCGAGCGGCATGCGCCAGACCCGCTCCCCCGTCGTCTGCCCGGCCACGAACAGGCGCCCGGCCAATTCGTCGTTGTTGGAGAAGAGGCCGGCATATTCCTGGCCGAGCGCCACCATGATGGCACCGGTGAGGGTGGCGAGATCGACCATGAATTGCGGCTTGTACTTGTCCTGGATGTACCAGAGCACATCCGCCAGCACGAGCCGGCCCTCGGCGTCGGTATTGATGATCTCAATGGTCTGGCCCGACATCGAGGTGACGATATCGCCCGGACGCTGGGCCTTGCCGTCAGGCATGTTCTCGACGATGCCGATCGCTCCGATCACGTTGGCCTTGGCCTTGCGGGCGGCAAGCGCATGCATCAGGCCGACCACGCAGGCCGCGCCACCCATGTCGCCCTTCATATCCTCCATGCCCGATGCAGGCTTGATGGAAATGCCGCCGGTGTCGAAGGTCACGCCCTTGCCGATGAAGGCAACCGGCTTGGCCTCGCGATTCTTGGCGCCGTTCCAGCGCATCACCACCAGCCGGCTGTCATGTTCGGATCCTTGGCCGACTCCGAGCAACGCCCCCATGCCGAGCTTCTTCATGGCCTTGACGTCGAGGATCTCGATTTCGACGCCGAGTTCCTCCAACTCAGCCGCCCGCTTGGCGAAGGCTTCCGGATAGAGCACGTTCGGCGGCTCGTTGACGAGATCGCGGGCGAGCCTCACGCCGTCGGCGATCGCCTCGCGCGACTTGCCGGCCTTCTTGGCTGCGCCGTCGACGCTGCTGGCGATCGTCAATTCGAGCACCTTGTTCGCCGCATCGTCCTGTTTGCGCGTCTTGTAGCGTTCGAACTTATAGGCCCTCAAACGGGCACCGAGGGTGAAGTCCGCCACCTGATCGGCGGTGATGGCAGCGTCCGGCAGGTCCAGCACCACCGTCGCCGACTTCGCCGAGGCCGGCAGCTTGCCGATCACATTGCCCCCGGCCTTGACCCAATCGGTGCGGGCGCTGTCCTCGGCCTTGCCGAGCGAAATCACGATCACCCGGTCTGCCGTCAGGCCCAAGGGCGCGAGAATGTCGAGGGAGGTCAGCGCCTTCCCCTTGAAATTGTCGGCGGAAGCCGCACGTTTGACCAGACTGCCGATACCCGGTAGAGCAGCTTCCGTTTCAGGCGATACCGCCAAATCGATATTTGTGAATATGACGGCGATGCCGTTGGCAATTTTCTCGACTTTTGAAAAAGACAGTTTCAATTCGGAAACCATAATTAATGCCCATTCTAGGAAGCTGCCGCGCGATTGACGGCTTGTTGGGACTTTTGCATGTCAATCCGTAACCATGTCTACAACAATCCGCTTGCAGCCGCGGTCCTGCCATACAAACGTCTCGCCTCCTGCCTAGCACGAGGCTACAAGCAACGGGTAGGAGACCCGAAAAGGCAATGAACCTCGTCAGCCGATATATTGCCAGACAGTTTGGCTTTGCCTTCCTGGTCTGCCTCGTCGTGCTGACGCTTCTGGCCTGGATGGTCGGGGCTCTGCGCGAATTCAACGTCATGACGGCACAAGGCCAGTCCGTGCTGGTCTTCCTGGCCATCAGCTCGCTTGCCTTGCCGGCGCTGGTGGTCGTGGTCGCACCGCTGGCGGTCTTCCTGGCGGCCGTGTGGCTTCTGCAGCGGCTCAATGCCGGCTCTGAACTCGTCGTCCTCAATGCTGCGGGCTATTCCCCCTCCCGGCTGATCACGCCCTTTGCAGGCATTACCGGTCTGGTCGCTGCGGGAATTGCTGCCGTCACCCTCTATATCCAGCCCGCCAGCCAGCATGAGCTGACCGCCTGGCGCGTCGCGGCGGCAGCCGACGTGGTGCAGCACTTCCTCAAGGAAGGCCAGTTCACCGCTCTGCGCGGCTTCACCTTCCATATCCGCGAGCGCCAGCCCGACGGTACGCTGCTCGGCATTTTCGTGCAGGATGCCCGCGACAAGGGCAAGACCAAGACCTACATCGCCGGAACCGGCAAGATCGTCGACACGCCGACGGGGCTGGTGCTGGTCCTCAACAACGGCTCGCTGCAGCAGCAGGAAGGCGGCGCTTCCTCCGACGCCTCGATCGTCACCTTCGAGCAGTATCAGTTCGACCTCTCGCAGCTCGCCCGCGATGACAACGACGCCATCAACTATAAGCCGCGCGACCGCTACACCAGCGAACTGTGGAACACCCAGCCATCCGAGATGAAGGGACAGGCCGAACGTGGCCGCATTCGCGGCGAGTTGGTGGACCGGTTCACGGCGCCCCTCTATCCGATCGCCTTCATGCTGGTCGCCCTCGCCTTCCTCGGCCAGGCGCGCACCACCCGCCAGGGTCGGGCCAGCGCGATCGGCTTTGCTATTCTGAGCGTGCTGGTGGTGCGCATTCTCGGCTTCATCGCCACGCAGAGCCTGAGCGTGCATTCGGCCGGCGGCGTCTATATTGCATTCGGCGTACCGATCCTGACCTCGCTGGTCTGCCTTGCCGTCATTACCGGCCATCTGCGCCTGTCGCTGCCGCGCGGGCTGACGAATTGGTACAATGAGCTGACTTCGCGCCTCGCCAACAGGACGGCGCGCGCATGATCCTGACCTCCACTCTCGGCCGCTATCTCAGCAAGCGCTTCCTGATCGCCATTTTCGGCGTGCTTGCCTTCCTGTTCGTCATGATCTTCCTGCTGGATTTCGCCGAGACCAGCCGGCGTGCCAGCGACCTGCCGCGGGTTTCCGTGGGCTCGATCGCCGCCCTCTCCCTGCTGCGAACACCGTCCATCATCGAGCAGACCCTGCCCTTCGTCTTCCTGTTCGGGGCCATCATCTGTTTCGTCAATCTCAGCCTGCGGCTCGAACTGGTGGTGATGCGTGCCGCCGGCCTGTCGGTCTGGCAATTCCTGGCCCCACCGATCATCTGCGCCATCCTCCTCGGCATTCTCGCGGCAATTGCCTTCAACCCGCTCTCGGCTGCGCTGAAGACCAGGAGCGACCTGCTCGACACGCGCGTCTTCGGCGCCCGCCAGATCCGCGACGACGACAAGAGTCGCTGGATCCGCGACGGCCAGGCCGTCATTCATACTTCGGCGGAGAATAGCGACGACGGTGCGCTGACGGGCGTTACCATCTATGCGCTCGACGCCGACGGCCGTTTTGTCAGGCGCCTGGAAGCCGATACCGCAAAACTTGACAAGGGCGTCTGGCATCTATCCAACGTCCAGGAATTCATCCCCAACCAACCGGTCAAACCCTCGGAAAGCATTGATTTTCCTAGTAATTTGACCAAGTCCCAGGTTGATCAGAAATTTGCGGTGTCCGCGGACAGCGTGTCTTTCTGGAGACTCCCGTCATCAATCGCACAACAAGGCGCCGCGGGACTTGATGCAAATGACTACCGGTTGCAATATCAGACACTTCTAGCTCGTCCCCTGCTGCTCGTGGCGATGGTGCTGATCGCCGCGACGGTATCGCTGCGGTTTGCACGCCTTGGCGGTATTGGTGTGATGATCTTGAGTGGAATCGGGGCGGGTTTCTTGCTGTATGTCGTAACCAAAATGGCCAAGGATCTGGGCATTGCGGGGCTGGTTGCGCCGGCCGTCGCCGCTTGGACTCCGGCCGCCATTGCGGCCCTGATCGGATTTACCGTGTTGCTTAACCAGGAGGATGGCTGATGCGCGTATCAGCTCGCCACTTCCTTACGACCATGCTGTGCACCACCGTCGCGGTTGCAGCGCTGTCGTTTGCGTTGTTGCCGTCGAAAGCCCATGCCCAGGAGAATCTGCTGGGCCCCTTGGGTGCGCGTTCCGATGGTGCCGGAGGTCAGGGCAGCTCCAACATGGTCCTCAAGGCCAGGGAGATGCAGTATGACCAGGACAACGAGGTCGTAACCGCTATCGGCACGGTGCAGATCTATTACAACGGCCGCGCCCTTCAGGCTGACCGCGTGGTCTATGACCGCAAGGCCAAGCGCGTGCGGGCCAATGGCAATGTCGTCATCACCGAAGCCGACGGCACCAAGACCTATGCCAATAATTTCGACCTGACCGACGATTTCAGGGACGGTTTTGTCAATTCGCTGAAGATGGTGACGGCGGACGAGCTCTATATCGCCTCCAACCGCGCCGAGCGCACCGGCGGTAATGTCACCGTGTTCCAGAACGGCGTCTATTCGGCCTGCTCGCCCTGTGCCGACAATCCGCAGAAGCCGCCTCTGTGGCAGATCAAGGCTGTCAAGGTCATCCACAACCAGCAGGAGAAGATGATCTATTTCGAAGATGCTCGCTTCGAGTTCTTCGGCCTGCCGATCGCCTATCTGCCCTATATGTCGACCCCCGACCCGTCGGTCACCCGCAAGAGCGGCTTCATCACGCCGCGCTATTTCCACTCCTCGCGGATCGGCTACGGCCTCGAGCTGCCCTATTTCATCGACCTCGCTCCCAATTACGATCTGACCCTGACCCCCGGCTATGCCAGCAGCCAGGGTCCGACGGGCCAGATCGAATGGCGCCATCGTACGCTCAATGGTGCCTATTCGGTGATGGCGTCGGGCGCCTTCATCAGCGACCCCGACAAGTTCGCCAATGAGGATATCGGCAGGCCGAACTGGCGCGGCTCGATTTCGTCGAAAGGCGAATTCTGGCTGAACGACAAATGGCGTTTCGGCTGGGACGGCTCGCTGCTGAGCGACAAATATTACTGGCGCGACTACCGCCTCGACAATCTCAGGGGCAAGACGGAGGCAACCTCCACCGTCTATCTGACGGGCGTCGGCACCAAATCCTGGTTCGATCTGCGCGCCTATTATTTCCAGGGCCTGACCACGGCCGACGTGCAGAAGCAGCTGCCCGTCGTCGCGCCGGTGCTCGACTATGACTACATCGTCGACCGCCCGGTCTTCGGCGGCGAACTCGGCTGGAACCTCAATCTGACCAGCCTGACCCGCCAGCAGGCCGCCTTCGACAACATCCTGGGCTACAACTGCGACAATCTCACGCCGAAGACGCGGACGAACTGCCTGCAGCGCGGCATCGACGGTACCTATACGCGCGCCTCGATCAACGCCTATTGGAAGAAGACCTTCACCGATACCTATGGGCAGCAGTGGACGCCCTTCGCCTATGTTCGCGGCGATCTCGGCTTCACGCAGCTCGACGGCAACCCTGCCGACCAGTTCGTCAGCAACAAGAAGAACGACACTGCGGCGCGCCTGGTGCCGGCCATCGGCCTCGACTATCGCTACCCCTTCATCTCTCAATCCGATTGGGGTACGCAGATCATCGAACCGATCGCCCAGGTCATCCTGCGTCCCAAGGCGATGCAGAGCGGCGTCTTCCCGAACGAAGACGCCCAGAGCCTGATCTTCGACGACACCAACCTGTTCGATTGGGATAAGTATTCCGGCTATGATCGGGCCGAGGATGGTTCTCGCGTCAATGCCGGCCTGCAATATTCGCTGACCACCAATGGCGGCGGCTACTACAACGCCATGTTCGGCCAATCCTACTCCTTCGGTGGCACCAATTCCTTCACCAGGGGCGACATGGCCAATACGGGCCTGCAATCGGGCCTGGATCGCAACATTTCCGACTATGTCGCGCGTGTTTATCTGCAGCCGGTGAACAATTTCGCGATTCTGTCGGGGGCCCGCTTCGACCAGAAGAACTGGGACATGCGGCAGTTCGAGGTCGGCGCCCTCGGCACGATCGGGCGCCTGAAGGCCGACATCATCTATGCGCGCTACGATGCCCAGCCGCTGCTGGGGCTCGACGATCGCGAAGGCATCAATGGCAAGGCCGCCTTCAAGCTGAGCGAGAACTGGATTGCCAGCGCCGGCGCTCTCTACGACATGAGGACCAAGAAATTCTCGTCGAGCTATGCCGGGTTGACCTATGTCGACGCCTGCATCGCGCTCGGCATGAGCGTCTCGCGCTCCTATGACACCACGTCGTTGAAATACGACACCACGGTGCAGTTCCAGCTGCAGCTGCGTGGCCTGGGTGTCAGCGGCAGCCCGAAGGAATTCACCGACAAGATCTGGAACAACGACTTCGACAATCTCAATGTCACCAAGCCGAGCAGTTACACCGACCGCTACGGCAATCTGAAGACCTTCTGAGACGAAGCGAGCCGGCCTGCCCTGCCCGGGGCTGGCCCGTTCATGCAAGCGAGCTCATCTGACCCGATCATGTCGACCGAACAGTCCTTGCTGCCAATTGCCTTAACCATGGGGGAACCGGCGGGCATCGGCCCGGAGCTGATCGTGATGGCAGCCTCAGCCCGCCGCGAAGCCGCGCCTTTCTTCGTCTATGGCGATCCCGGCTTGTTGTCGGACCGCGCCCGGCGCATCGGCCTCGATCTGGCCATCGTCGAGACCGACGAAACCGGCGCAATCGCAGCCTTCGCACATGGCCTTCCTGTCGTTCCCCTGGCCAATCCCACCCCTGACCAGCCCGGCAAGCCTGATGTCGCCGGTGCCGCTGCGGTCATCGAGTCGATCGAACGCGCCGTGCTGTCTGTTCACCGCGGGCAGGCCCGGGCGGTGGTCACGCCACCGATCATGAAGGAAGTGCTCTACCGTGCCGGCTTCGGCCACCCCGGCCATACCGAATTCCTGGGCGAATTGGCGCGCCGCCATTGGGGCCATGACGGCAGGCCGGTGATGATGATCTGGTCCGAAATGGTGGCCGTGGTGCCGGTCACCATTCACATTCCCTTGGCCGAAGTATCCACAGCCCTCAGCGAGGAGCTGATCTATGAGACCGGCCTGATCACCGCGGGGGACCTCAAGGACCGCTTCAACATCGCTGCACCGCGGCTCGCGGTTGCCGGCCTCAATCCCCATGCCGGCGAGAACGGCACATTAGGCGGCGAGGACAACGCCGTCGTCGCGCCCGCCATCGCCAGGCTCAGGGCTGCCGGCATCGATGCTCGCGGTCCCCTGCCCGCCGATACGATGTTTCATGCCCGGGCGCGCCAGACCTATGATGCAGCCCTGTGCATGTATCACGACCAGGCCCTGGCGCCAGCCAAGGCCCTGGCCTTCGACGAAGCCGTCAACGTGACCCTCGGCCTGCCCTTCGTGCGTACCTCGCCCGATCACGGCACAGCCTTCGATCTCGCCGGTACCGGCAAGGCCAATCCTTCCAGTTTCCTCGCCAGCCTGGCGCTGGCCGATAGAATGTCCCGCTGATCATGGCACAGATCGACACCCTTCCTCCGCTGCGCGAGGTTATTCGCCAGCACGAGCTGATGGCCAAGAAATCGCTAGGCCAGAACTTCCTGCTCGACCTCAACCTCACCGCTAAGATCGCGCGGGCGGGCGGCTCGCTGGAGGGCGTGAACGTGGTGGAAGTCGGCCCGGGCCCAGGCGGCCTCACCCGGGCGCTTCTGGCCTGCGGAGCTCGGCACGTGGTCGCCGTGGAGCGCGACGAACGCTGCCTGGCCGCCCTTGCCGAAATCGCGGCCCACTATCCCGGCCGGCTGACGGTGCATGCGGGCGATGCCCTCGAAGCCGATTGGCCGGGCCTGATCGCGGGGCTGGAGGGGCCGGTGCGCATCGCCGCCAACCTGCCCTACAACGTGGCGACCCCGCTGCTGATCGGTTGGCTGAAGACCGAGCCCTGGCCGCCCTGGTTCCAGTCGATGACGCTGATGTTCCAGAAGGAGGTTGCCGAGCGCATCGTGGCTACCGAAGCGGACGAGGCCTACGGCCGCCTCGGGGTCCTTGCCGGATGGCGGACGGAAGCCGAGATCGTTTTCGACGTGCCGCCGAGTGCCTTCGTCCCGGCGCCCAAGGTCACCTCCTCGGTAGTGCATCTGCGCCCGCGCCCGACGCCGCTGCCCTGCACACCGGCGGCCCTGGAGCGGATCACGCAGGCAGCCTTCGGCCAGCGGCGCAAGATGCTGCGCCAGAGCCTCAAAGGGCTTGGCGGCGACCTGGCGGCCGCACTGGCCGATGCGGGCCTGCGCCCGGAGATGCGCGCCGAGGAGGTCCCGATCGCTGCCTTCGTCGCGCTGGCGAATGCCTTGAAATAGCGTCAGCGGCCGCGCGTGAGGGCGTCGAGATCGGCCTTCAGGGTATCAACCAGCTGGCCGACCTGCGATTTGTCCTGACGCTTCATGCGTTCGACGTCGAGGATTTCCTTGAGCTTGGCATAGGTGGTCTGCAGGTCGGTGTTGACCAGCACATAGTCATATTTCGTCCAGTGGCTGATCTCGACGCGGGCATTCTGCAGGCGCTGCAGGATGATGTCGGCGCTATCCTCGGCTCGCCGCTCCAGCCGCGCCTTGAGCTCAGCCACGGACGGCGGCAGGACGAAGACGGAGACGATATCCGGCCTCATCTTGTTGTAGATCTGCATGGTGCCCTGCCAGTCGATGTCGAACAGGACATCTCGCCCGGCGGCCAGGGCCTCTTCCACCGGGCCGGACGGCGTGCCGTAGTAATTGCCATGCACCTTGGCCGATTCCAGCAATTCGCCCCTCTCACGCATGGTCTCGAAGGTGCCGGCATCGATGAAACGATAATGGACGCCGTCAATCTCGCTGCCCCGGCGCGGGCGGGTGGTGACCGAGATCGACAGATGCATCGATTTGTCCTCGGCCAGAAGAAGGCGCGTCAGCGTGGTCTTGCCGGCACCGGAAGGCGAGGAAACGATCAGCAGGAGGCCCCGGCGCTGGGGAACGGACGCAGTGCTACTCATTCGATATTCTGAACCTGTTCGCGGAATTGCTCGACCACTGCTTTGAGAGAAAGGCCGGTCGCGGTCAAGCTGACATCATTCGCCTTGGAGCAAAGGGTGTTGACTTCCCGGTTGAACTCCTGCGCGAGGAAGTCGAGGCGGCGTCCCACCGGGCCGCCCTTGGCCAGAAGATCGCGCGCGGCGGCAACATGTGCATGCAGCCGATCGAGTTCCTCGCGTATGTCGGCCTTGGCTGCCATCAGGATCGCCTCCTGATGCAGCCTGTCGGGATCGAGCGACGACGAGGCGTCGAGCAGTGCGGCTATCTGGGCAGCAAGCCGCTCCCGCACCGCCGCGGGCTGGCGTGCCGGATTGGTGTCCGCCTCGCGGGTGAGGGCTTCGATCTCGTCGATACGACCGAGCAGGACGCGTGCGAGCGCCTGGCCTTCCCGCCGCCTCATCTCGGCGCATTGGGCTACAGCCCTGGCGAACCCCTCCAGCAGGACCTCCTGCAGCATGGCGCGTCCGGCCTCGTCTTCCTCCTGCTCCTCGACCTCGAGCACCCCCTTGATGGCAAAAAGGCCATCGAGGCGTGGAGCCGCAGCATCCACCTTGTGCGAGGCCTCGGCCATCGCCGAGACGATGGCGTCGAGCACCGCCTGGTTGATACGCACCACCGGCGCCACGGCGTCGCGCTTCAACGACAACCCGATCTGGCACGAGCCACGGGCAAAAGCGGCGCCCAAGGCGGCGCGCGCCGATGCCTCCAGCGCATCGAATCCGGGCGGCAACCGGAAGCGGACGTCGAGGCTCTTGCCATTGACGGTCTTGATTTCCCAGGCCCAGCGGTTCGCGCCGGTCTGTCCTTCCACCCGGGCAAAGCCGGTCATACTGACAACGGACATCTTCCAATGTTCCATACAGTGATTTCAGCATCCGACCGGATGGATTTCACCGGCAACCGGAACTGAGCGCTCGCTCCCGATGCGCCGCGGGCGCGTCGAATAAGCCTGACAGAAGATAGAGCCCCGCGGCTCCGCGCTCAAGCGGCTCGCACGCAGCCAGCCTATTGCACCGACTGCGGCGAGTTCAGATCGAAGGTCTTGTCGAGCAGCGGGTCATGGTTGGTATTGGCGACAGGATCGTCAAAGCCACCCTTCTTGGGCTTGGCAGCCTGGGCCGGGTCTGCATTGGGAGCGGCCGGCGTCTCTGCCGCCGGAGGCGCCGACGGGACAGGCAATGGGATATCGGCTGCGGGCGACGGAGCAGCTGCGGGTGCAGGTGTTGGTACCGGCGGCGGCGTAGAGGCAGCCGGGGCCTCGGCCTCGGTCTGCTGCTTGCAGGCCTTACTGCCCTTCTTGCAGGGCTTGGCCGGCGGCTTGGCTGCAGGGGCCTCGGCTGGGGCAGGCGCCGGCGCCGGCGTCGCGGCGGCATTGTCCGGTGCCGGAGCCGGCGCAGGTGTCGGCTGGGGCGGCGCGGCAGGGACGTTACCACCCTGCTGCTGGAACTGCCGCCATTTGGCGACATTCTTGTTGTGCTCGTCCAGAGTCGGGGCAAAGGCGTGCCCGCCCGTGCCATCGGCGACGAAATAGAGATCCTTGGTCGCCAAGGGTGTCGCCACGGCCTGCATGGCGGCCTTGCCGGGATTGGCAATGGGAGACGGCGGCAGGCCGGTGATGGTGTAGGTGTTGAAGCGCGTCGGCTGCGAAAGATCGGCGCTGGTCAGCGCCCTGTCGAGCTTACCCTTGCCACCGACCATGCCGTAGATCACGGTCGGATCGGACTGCAGGCGCATGTTCTTCTGCAGCCTGTTGATAAAGACGCTGGCGACATGGGGGCGCTCATCCGCCTGGCCCGTCTCCTTCTCGACGATCGAGGCGAGCGTCACCATTTCCGCCGGGCTCTTCAGCGGCAAATTGGCGGCGCGCTGCTTCCAGATCTGATCGACCAGCGCCTTCTGCTCTTCCTGCATCTTGCGTACCATGGCCGAACGGGTGGTGCCGCGCTCATATTTGTAGGTATCGGGCAGCAGTGCACCTTCCGGCGGCACCGGCGGGGCATCGCCCGTGAGCAGGTCGTCCTGGTTCAGCCGGTCGATGATCATCTGGCTGGTGAGGCCTTCGGGTATGGTGATCGAATGCTGGATCACCTTGCCGTCCACCAGGATGTTCATGACGTCATACATCGAGGCGCCGGGCTTGAAGGCGTATTCGCCGGCCTTGAGATTGCTATGTCCAAGTATCAATGCACCGGTGGTGAAGATGGTGGCACTGTCGATGACGCCCTGGCGCTCGAGGGAGTCGGCAATCTCGTCGCGGCCACTGCCCTTGGGCACATAGACCGTCTTGGCTTCCGAGAGCGGCCCGGGCGAGGTGAACTGGCGCAGACCGAAATAGCCACCGATGGCGATCAGCATCAACAAGACGAAGACGGCATTGCCTGCAACCACGAAGGGATTTCGCACCGTGCTCGAACGTGTCGGCGGCTTGGCGACGGCATCGGGCTGGATC
This sequence comes from Labrys sedimenti, assembly GCF_034424805.1. NCBI lineage: Bacteria > Pseudomonadati > Pseudomonadota > Alphaproteobacteria > Hyphomicrobiales > Xanthobacteraceae > Labrys > Labrys sedimenti. The sequence goes on along the minus strand of NZ_JAXOUF010000002.1, from coordinate 1,017,363 downwards.
ATGTTGCGGGATCCGCGCGAGCCGGCAGCACCTTTCCCGAAGGAGCGCGAGCGTTCGTTCGCTAGTCCCGAATCATCCCGATCATCGACCATAGAAACCTCGTACGCCTACATATTTGCCCGCCTCGGCCACTGGCCGCAGAACCTGGCAACTGGCGGATCTATTGTGCCATGCCTGAGGCGCCCTGTGTTCCCACAGAATCGCCAAGAATCACAAAAACGCGTCGAAACAGAGAGTTAGAGCAAAAGACTGCCTTTGCCAAAACGCGCTTTGCCACACAAATACCAATGTGTTTCGGCGAAAATGCATCAAAATACGAACAATAAGGCGACCTCCGATTGCCGAAACCGGAGGCCGTACACCCCTATCCCAGCGGACATGCCCTGCGAATATGGCAGAAATGCCGGCCGGTTCCCCATGCCTGCCATGGGCCAGGCGTCTTGCGATTTCTTGGAAGTACCAGGAACCGCAAGGACGCTCGAGCCAATCCGGTTGGATGGGCTCGGAAACAAGGAACCCGAGCAAAGCGCGTTCATGCCTGAACGCACCTTGCTCGGGCGGCGGATCAGTCGGCCTTGCGCAGGATCAAGGACGCGTTGGTGCCGCCGAAGCCAAAGGAATTGGAGAGCACTACATTCACCTCGCGCTTGCGCGCCTGCAACGGCACCAGATCGATCGGTGTCTCCACTTCGGGATTCTCCAGATTGATGGTGGGCGGCACGATCTGGTCGCGAAGGGCCAGGATCGAGAAGATCGCTTCGATCGCACCGGCAGCGCCGAGCAGATGGCCGGTCGCCGATTTGGTCGACGACATCGAGGCCGTCGCGGACGCATTGCCGAGCAGGCGCTGGACGGCGCCGAGCTCGATCGTGTCCGCCATGGTCGAGGTGCCGTGGGCGTTGATGTAGTCGATCTCGCCGACGGAGATGCCTGCCCGCTTCACTGCCATCTGCATGCTGCGGAAGGCGCCGTCGCCGTCCTCGGACGGCGCTGTGATGTGATAGGCATCGCCCGAAAGGCCATAGCCGATGACTTCGGCATAGATCTTGGCGCCACGCGCCTTGGCGTGACCATACTCTTCGAGCACCACGCAGCCGGCGCCCTCGCCCATGACGAAACCGTCGCGATCGCGGTCATAGGGGCGCGAGGCGCGGGTCGGCTCGTCGTTGAAGCCGGTCGACAACGCGCGACACGCGGCAAAGCCCGCAAGGGCGAGACGGCAGACCGGGGATTCGGTGCCGCCGGCCACCATCACCTCGGCATCGCCAAGCGCAATCAGGCGGGCGGCATCGCCAATGGCATGCGCACCGGTCGAGCAGGCCGTGACCACTGCGTGGTTCGGCCCTTTCAGGCCGTGGCGGATCGAGACCTGGCCGCCGGCTAGGTTGATCAGGCGACCGGGAATGAAGAAGGGAGAGATGCGGCCGGGACCGCGATCGCGAAGCGTGATCGCGGCATCCTCGATGCCCTGCAGGCCGCCGATGCCCGAACCGATCAGGACGCCGGTTTCTTCCTGGTCCTTCTGCGAGGCGGGATGCCAGCCGGCGTCGTCGAGAGCCTGGGTAGCCGCGGCCATGGCGAAGACGATGAAGTCGTCGACCTTGCGCTGCTCCTTGGGCTCCATCCACTGATCGGGATTATAGGTGCCGTTGCTGCCATCGCCCTGCGGAATGAGGCCGGCAATGCGCGCCTTGAGATCCTCCGTCTCGAAACGGTCGATCTTGACGATGCCGCTTTTGCTCGCAAGGAGATTGGACCACGATGTTTCGACATCGCCACCCATCGGGTTGACCATGCCGAGACCAGTTACGACAACGCGCCTCATAGAACCTCCAAAGGCCGGGGAATCGCCCTCCCCGGCTACTCAAACCCGTTTGATCGCAAAATTGCCTGGCGCAAGGCGGGCATTGAAATGCAGGCGCCCTGAGAGCTGCCCATCCAATGCCTCGAACGCATTGCCGTTACGCTGAACTGGCAGCCGCTATGCCCGCTGTCACTCCAGGGTTGCCGGCAATGATGCAATCTCGTCCCCCGGCCGGTCGATGGATGGATATCGGGGAGCTTTCGCTCCCCGATCGTCTCAGGCCGTAGCCTTGGTCAGGAACTTGACGGCATCGCCGACAGTCAGAATCGTCTCTGCGGCATCGTCGGGGATTTCACAGTTGAACTCTTCCTCGAAAGCCATGACCAGCTCAACCGTGTCGAGCGAGTCAGCGCCCAGATCGTCGATGAAGCTCGCATTCTCGGTGACCTTGTCCGGATCGACGCCGAGGTGTTCAACCACGATCTTCTTCACGCGGTCTGCGATATCGCTCATTTTTCGTTCCTTTGATAAACCAAGACTGCCTGCCGGCACTTTATTCCGCCGCCGGTGGGGCGGTCGGTGTTTGGATAGTTCCTTGAGCCGGGGCCAATCCTTCGATTGACCTCCAGTTATCCCGGACAATCACATTCGTAGGGGCCACCGGAATGTCCCTCGGCGGTGATTAACACACTTCAAATGCCATTGCCAGCGGGCATCCCGTCAGTGGAAATCACTGTGGAATTGACGCTTAACTCGTTCAAATCATTGCCATTCCGCCGTTAATATTCAAAGTTTGCCCGGTGGTATAGGCAGCCTCCGAAGAGGCAAGGTAAACGGCTGCCGCCGCAATCTCGTCGACATGACCGAGCCGATGCACGGGGATCGCGGCAAGGATCGGTTCCATTTGCTTTTCGTTGAGGGCATCCGTCATCGCCGTTTCAATGAAGCCCGGCGCGATGCAATTGACGGTGATTCCGCGGCTCGCGACCTCGTGCGCCAGCGACTTGGACATGCCGACCAGGCCGGCCTTTGAGGCGGCATAGTTGGTCTGGCCGGGATTGCCGATGACGCCGGAAAGCGAGGCGATATTGATGATGCGGCCGGTGCGGCGCTTCAGCATTCCCTTCACCGCGGCCCGCGACAAATGGAAGGCAGCCGAGAGATTGACGGCGATGACGCTGTCCCAATCCTCGTCCTTCATGCGCAGCATCAGATTGTCGCGGGTGAAGCCGGCATTGTTGACCAGGATGTCCAGTTGGCCGAGAGCCGCCTCGACACTCGGGACCAGTGCGCCGAGCTGCTCCTTGTCGGTCAGGTCGCAGGCAAAGACATGGGCACGGTCACCGAGCTTGGCCGCCAGTTCCTTCAACACCGCCTTGCGGGTACCGGAGAGCGCCACCGTGGCACCCTGGCGATGCAGCGATGCGGCGATGGCCGCTCCAATTCCACCCGTGGCTCCGGTCACCAGGGCTATCTTGCCAGTAAGGTCGAACATCGTCATCCCCAATCGAGTGCTGCCGGCCGCTGCGGGCGCACCCTTTATTGTTTATCCTCACCCGAAATGACCACCCGCTGTCGGGCGGGTGGCCGTGGGTCCTTTCATCGCAGGGTTGGCGCGAATGCCGCTACGTCGTCCGGTGTGCCAATGCTTACCGCTTCTACGCCGGAGGCTATGCGCCTGACCAGCCCGCTCAGAACCTTTCCGGAGCCGACTTCCACCAGCTTGGTGACACCGGCCCCGGCAAGATATTCGACGCTTTCACGCCAGCGAACGGTTCCCGTCACCTGCTCGACGAGGCGGCGGCGGATCTCGGAAGGATCCGAGATCGGCTGGGCAAGGACATTGGCAACCAGAGGCACGACCGGCGCCGCGATGGCGACTTTCTCGAGCGCCTCGGCCATGGCCTCGGCAGCCGGTTGCATCAAGGCGCAATGGAAGGGAGCGGAAACCGGCAGGAGGATGGCGCGCTTGACTCCCTTGCCCTTGGCAATCTCCACCGCCCGCTCGACAGCCGCCTTGGTGCCAGAAATGACGACCTGGCCCGGAGCATTGTCGTTGGCGGCCTGGCAAACCTCGCCCTGCGCAGCCTCGGCGGCCACGGCCACCGCCTGCTCGTAATCGAGGCCAAGAAGCGCCGCCATGGCGCCGGTGCCCACCGGCGTCGCCGCCTGCATGGCCCGGCCGCGGATGCGCAGCAGGCGAGCCGTGTCCGCAATCGTCAACGCGCCGGAAGCGGCCAGGGCCGAATATTCGCCGAGCGAATGGCCGGCGACGAAGCTGGCATGTTTCTTGAGATCGAGGCCGGCCTCGTCCTGCAGCACGCGGAAGGCTGCCAGGGAGACGGCCATCAGCGCCGGCTGGGCGTTCTCCGTAAGCGTGAGGTCGTTCTCCGGGCCATCCCAGATCACGGCCGTCAGCTTCTGGCCAAGCGCAGCATCGATCTCGTCGAAGACGGCGCGGGCCACGGGAAAGGCATCGGCAAGCGCCTTGCCCATACCCACGCTTTGGCTTCCCTGGCCGGGAAACGTGAAGGCGATACTCATGCAAGAACCCCGTTTGAGACGGCGCGTTGAGACAATAGGCTGCTGCCTGAGTCAAGTCCGAAGGGTGAGAATATCCGTTCTTCTTACACAAACTTGGCAAAACTCGGTCTTTGCGGATCTTTCAGCAGAGCTCGTGGGCAATTCCACCGCCCGGGTCGCATCTGCGTCAACCGACCCCGTGTTTAGAATTGCTCAAATATCCTCCCAACATTCTGCGAAACCACCTTCCGGCCCTTCTCAATTCTTGAGAGATGCCAGCCTCTTCTCGACCTTCGAAAGAAAGTAGCGGCGCTGCTTTTCGGTGGTTTCGTCGAGACGGTGCAGTGCCAGCCACATCGTGCGGCAACGCGGAGCGCAAAGGCTTTTCAGGCCACGCAGAAGAATATTGCGTCCAGGCGCCTTCATGAACAAGGTCCACCACCACCAGGGCGATCCCAATGTGGAGATGACGCCCAGCAGGCGGATCTGTGTCAGCACCGGGCCGATCGCCTTGCCGTTTTCAGGCATGGTGAAGGTGGCGTGCGGCACCCAGACCCGTTCGAGCCAGCCCTTGAGCATTGCCGGCGGTCCATACCACCAGGTGGGATGAATGAAGATGAGCCCCTCGCACCAGCGCAGCTGCGCCAGATGCTCGGCCACGGGCGCCTCATTGCTGCCCGGCTCATGATAGCCGCGCCTTTCCTCTGCGCTCATCACCGGATTGAAACCTTGCGCATAGAGGTCGATCAGGCGGACCTCATGCCCCGCCTTGCCGAGAGCGCGCAGGGCGGTATCCCGGATCGAGGCGCCAAAGCTCTCCGAACAAGGATGGCAATAAACGACGAGGATTTTCATCGCGGGTACTCTAAATCGAAGTGCGTTTCGATTAGAAAAGCACTTTTATTCTAAAATTGGCTTGGTGCACCGTTGTGCGTTGAATTCTTCTATTCAAATCACAAAAGTTTTTAGCCGGAAACTGATTCCGAAATACTGCATGAGCGGCAGGTGTAGAACGCAGATGCAGCACCGTCGAGACCATGACTCAAGCGGTTATCAATTCGAAGCGATCGACGTCGACCATGCCCCTGTCGGTGATCTTGAGATGGGGGATGACCGGCAAGGGTAGGAATGCGACCTGCAGGAAGGGTTCGGCCAGGGTGACACCAAGGGATTTGGCTGCCGCGCGCAGCGGAATCAGGCGGTCTCGCACTTCCTCGAAAGTCAGCAGGCTCATCAGGCCCGCCACCGGCAGTGCCAATTCGGCCAGGATGACGCCATCTCGGGCCACCACGAAGCCACCGCCGATCTCGCCGAGGCGGTTGACCGCCAGCGCCATGTCGGCGTCATCGGCGCCGACCACGCAGATATTGTGCGAATCATGCCCTACCGAGGAGGCGATCGCCCCCCGCTTCAACCCGAAGCCCTTGACGAAGCCCCGCCCGATATTGCCGTTGACACCGTGCCGTTCGACCACGGCCACCTTCACCACGTCCTGGTCGAGGTCGATATTACGCTGGCCGTTCTCATAGGGCAGGCTCAATCTCAGATGCTCGGTGATGATCTTGCCAGGCACCACGCCCATCACCGGCCCGGTCGGCCCGCTTGCCGGCACGCGGAAATCGATCGCCGAAACGCGAGGGGCCCTCATCGAGCCGAGCCCCACCGGCGCAATGCGGGTCCGCCCCTCGAACAAGCCGTCCTCCACCAGCCGGCCGGCGCTGATCACCTGGCGCACGGCGCAATGCTCCAGATCCTCGATGAGCACGATGTCGGCCCGCTTGCCGGGCGCGATCACGCCGCGATCCTTGAGGCCGAAAGCCATGGCCGCCGACAGGGTCGCGGTGCGATAGGCCGCCAGCGGCTCGGCGCCGAGGGCGATGGCGGTGCGGATCATGAAATCGAGATGCCCCTCCTCGGCAATGTCGAGGGGATTGCGGTCGTCGGTGCAGAAGGCGAGATAGGGCGAGTTCCTCACCGTGATCAGTTCGGCAAGGGCGTGCAGGTCCTTGGAAACGGAGCCTTCCCGGATCAGCAGCGTCATGCCCTTGGCAAGCTTTTCCCGACCTTCCCTGGCCGTCGTCGTCTCATGGTCGGTACGGATGCGGGCGGTGAGATAGGCATTCAGATCCGTGCCGATGAGAAGCGGGGCATGGCCGTCGATATGGCCGTCCTGGAACGGCAATAGCTTGGCGAGGCAGGCAGGATCGGCATTGATCACGCCCGGAAAATTCATGAACTCCGCAAGGCCGATCACGCGGGGATGGTTCTTGAAGGGTGCGAGATCCGCAGCCTCGAGCCTTGCGCCGGCGGTCTCCAGATGGGTCGAGGGCACGCAGCTCGAGAGCTGGACGCGCAGGTCCAACGCCGTCTCACCGGCCGCTTCCAGAAAATAGCGGATGCCATCGGCGCCCACCACGTTGGAAATCTCGTGTGGATCACAGATGGCCGTGGTCACGCCATGCCGGAGGACGCAGCGGTCGAATTCGGAAGGGGTGACCAACGAGGATTCGACGTGAAGATGCGTGTCGATGAAACCGGGCACCGCCACGAGCCCGCGCCCGTCGATCTCGCGCCGGCCGCGATAGCTGGCATAGGTCCCCACGATACGGTCCCCGCCGATGGCAATATCGGTCTCGGTGAGATCGCCGCTGACGAGGTCGAGCAGGCGCACATTCTTGATCACCAGATCCGCCGGCTCGGTGCCCCGCCCCTGGGCGATCAATCGGGCGAGTTCACGGGCGTCCATCCGGGCGATTCCTTCCAATGTCCTGGGAGCGCGGACGTCCTCGTCCGCTCTTCCTATCCGCAAGCGGAGTGTTTCCAAGAGCGGACGAGGACGTCCGCGCTCCCAGGTAAAAGACGCCACAGCGAGCGACTCAATAGCTTTTACCCCGAGTTCGAAGCCTTGTCAGGCGACCACCCGCCCATCTGCAACCGTGATGACCTGATCGGCCCTGCCCTCGACATCCTCGGGCGTATGCGTGGTCATCAGCACGGTCAGGTTTTTCTCACGACGCAGCGTATCGATGAGGTCGATCATGTCGGCACGCATGGTGGGGTCGAGCCCCGTCAGCGGTTCGTCGAGCAGCAGCAGCGGGCGCGTGGTCAGCATGGCGCGCGCGAGCGCGACACGCTGGCGTTGACCACCGGAGAGCTCTGAAGGCAGGCGCATTTCCATGCCGGCCAGATCGACATGGTCGAGCATCGCCGAGATGGCCTGGCGATCTGCCGCCGAGAGCCGAAGGGATGGCGACAGGGCAAGACCGGCGTTCTGCAAGGCGGTGAGGTTGGGCAGGAGATTATGGTCCTGGAAGACGATGGCCACCGGCCTGTCGGCCGGTTTCAGCGGCAGGAGATCGATCCCGTCGAAGCTGAGCCTGCCGCTCTCCGGCTTTTCGAAACCGGCAATGGCATGCAGCAAAGTAGATTTACCGCCGCCGGAGGGGCCGACCATGGCCGCCAGCGCACCGCGCGGAACGGCGAGGCCGTAGCGTCCGGTCCAGTCGTCTATGGTGATGGTGAGATTATCCACGACGAGCATGCCGGCCTCCAAACCGCCCAGCCACCAGGAACAGCACGAGCACCAGACCGGCAAGCAGCGCAGCGATACCATCCGCCTCGGCGACACGATAGGAGCCGAGCTTGGCATAGAGCAAGGCCGGCAGTGTCACCAGGCTCTGCGAGCCGAACAGGGCCACCACTCCGAGATCGCCGAGCGAAAGCGCCATGGCGAGGGCGAAACCCGCCGTGGCCGAAGGAGCCAGCAAGGGCCACTCGACCAGACGCAACCGCGCCCAGCCGGTCAGGCCGAGATTGTCGGCCAGTCGGCCATACCGCTCCTCAGCCAGAGCCATGGGCGGATCGACGAGCCGGTGCACGAAAGGCAGTGCCATCATGGCGTTGACCAGGATGAGAGCCGGCATCGCCACGAAATCGGTCACGCCCAGCGCCCGGGCGATCACGTAGAGGCCCGCGGCGAAGGCCAATGGCGGAGCGGCCAGGGTGAGCAAAGGGGCTGCAGCCATCAGCCGGGCAAGGCGCGGCCAGCCCTGCCCTGCCAGCGACAAGCGCGAACGCGACAGCAGGAGGGCGGCGGCCAGCGCCAGCAAGGCGGCCGCCAATGCAACCACCAGACTGGTCGCGAGCGCCCGGGGCACCTGTGGATCGACGCCAGCCGCCAGTGTGCGGCCGGCATGAATGACCGCGAGCAAGGGTGGCAGCAGGAGAAGCAGGGCAAGGCCGATGACCAGCGCGTCCACCAGGCGCAACCAGCCAGTTTCCCGATCGGGCCTCTCCAGCCTGCGTCCCACGCTCGCTGCCTCCGGTGGGCGCACCAGCAAGGGCGCGGCGAGCGTCACCAGCAACGCCATGGCGGCGATCTGCAACAGGGCCAGCACTGCGGCCCTGGCGAAGTCGGCATCGGAATGGATGGCCTGGTAGATCGCGACCTCGAATGTGGCGCTGCCCGGCCCGCCTCCGAGCGTAAGGGGGATGGCGAAGGACGTCGCACAGGCGATGAAGATCAGGAGCCCCAGCGCCGGCAGATCTCGCTTCAGCACCGGCCAATCGATGCGGCGAAAGATCGTGGTAGGGGGCATGCCGAATGAGGTTGCCAGCCGCCAATGCTCTCCCGGCACGGTCTCCAGCGCCGCGAGGAACACTCGGCTGGCAAAGGCGCCGTTGAAGAAGACATGTACCAGCAGGATGCCGGTCAGCCCATAGAGCGAGATGGCCGGCAGGCCGATGGCGCCCAGCACGGTGTTGGCAATGCCCGCCCGGCCATAGATGCCGGCAAAGGCGAACACGGCCACGATCGAGGGCAGCGCCGCCGCGACCCCGAACAGGGCCAGCAGCAGCCGGCGTCCCGGAAATTGCCGCCGCGCCAGCGCCAGGGCGACGCACGCCCCGAACGAGAGCGACAGCAAGGTGGACAGCAGCGCCTGATAGACGGTGAACCCGGCAATCGAGACGAGATAGCCGACATTGCCCTGCCAGGCGTCGCCGCCGGCCGCGAGAAACAGGCTGGCGAGCGCGGTGAGCACGAGTGCGGCGAGGCCGCCGAGGAGAATCAGGCCGGGCATCGAGGATGAGGCAGCAAGCGCCTTCTCACATCCCTGCTCACTTCGCCATGGCGGCCAGCCATTCGTCGATCCAGGCCTTGCGGTTCTCGGCGAGCTTGGCCGGATCCGCCATCAGGGCCTTGGCCGGAACGGCAACGGCCTTGAAGCTCTCCGGCAGGCCGGCAGCCGGCGTCCTCGCCGGATACATCCAGTTGGTCTCGGGCAGGACGGCCTGGGCCTCATCGGATATGAGGAAGGTGAGGAATTGCCGCCCGAGATCCTGCTGCTTGGAGGTCTGGATCAATCCGGCGACCTCGACCTGGGTCTGGTGCCCCTCAGGAAACATCGCGGCCTTGTAGTTGGTCTTCTTCTCGGCACCGATGTGATAGGCGGGCGAGGTCGAATAGGAGAGCACCATGTCGGCCTCGCCCTTCAGGAAGAGGCCATAGGCTTCCGACCAGCCCGAGGTGACCGTGACGATGCGAGGCTTCAGCGATTTCCAGGCATCGGAAGCCTTGTCGCCATAGACGGCCTTCATCCAGGCGAGCAGGCCGAGGCCCGGCGTCGAGGTGCGCGGATCCTCGATCACCAGCTTGGGGCCGTTCTTGTCGTCGACCAGATCCTTCAGGCTGGCCGGCGGGTTCTTGAGCTTGTCGCTGTCATAGACGAAGGCGAAATAGCCCCAGTCATAGGGAATGAAAGTCTTGTTGGTCCAAGGCTCGGGCAGAGAGAGCTTCTCGGCTGCCACGCCATGCGGCGCGAACAGGCCGGACTTTTCCGCCTCTCCCATCAGATTGTCGTCGAGCCCGACGACGACGTCGGCCTTGGTCGAGGCCCCTTCGAGCTTGAGCTTGGCAAAGAGGGCGCCACCATCATCCGCAGTGACATAGGTCAGCTTGCAGTTGCACTTGGCCTCGAAGGCGGTCTGCAGCGGCTTGCCGGGTCCATATTCGCCGGAGAAGCTCTCATAGGTGTAGACGGTAAGCACCGGCTTGTCCTGCGCCGAGGCCGTCGTGGCGACGGTGGCCAGTGCAAGAGCGGCGAGCAATTTCCTCAGCATAGCGTCCTCCATGTCGAAAACGGTTCGATACGGATGACGGCGGTGAAGAAAATCGAGGTGAAGCTGAAAGCTTCGAAGCTCATCCCTCCGCCGGCACAACCCGGATCAGGTTCGATGGGTTAGACGTCGCTTGCGGCCGTCGTCTTCTCAGCCCTTGCGGGCACCCCATGAGACGATTCCCGTGTTAGCGTTTTCCCGGGACGAGGGAAAGCCTGTTTTGCGGGAGCCGGCTGCTCCCAAAGAGCGCACGCTAAAGATGTGCCGATCCGACCGGTGGTTCCCTCAGGCCCGGACCGTCGCGATGTCCTGCCCGGCTGCCCATTCCTGCAGGTCGGAGCGCTTGAGCGCATGCGCCATCATGTCCGGGAACTGGTCGGGCGTGCAGGCGAAGACCGGGCAGCCCAGCGCCGCGAATTTCTGGGCATGATTGGCATCGAAGCCCGGCCGTCCATCATCGGACAAGGCAAGCAGCACAATGAGATTGACGCCACTGGCCACCAGTGCCGCGGCCCGCCCGAGCATCTCCGCGGCATTGCCGCCTTCGTAGAGATCGGTGATCAGCACGAGATGAGTCTTGGCCGGTTGGGAGACCAGGCCCTGGCAATAGGCCAGCGCCGCATTGATGTCCGTACCGCCGCCGAGTTGCACGCCGAACAGCACCTCGACAGGGTCGGCGAGTTCCTCTGACAGATCGATGATCTGGGTATCGAAACAGACGAGCTTGGTCTCGATCACCGGCAGCGAGGCCATCACCGCCGCAAAGATCGAGGAGTAGACCACGGACGTCGCCATCGAGCCCGACTGGTCCACGCAGAGGATGACCTGATCGAGCTCGGCCTTCGTCCGCGTCTGCCGGGCATGGCCGACCAGCCTTTCGGGCACCACGGTCCGGTACTGCTCCTGCCAATGGCGCAGATTGGCCGTGATGGTGCGCGGCCAGTCGATGTCGTTGTAACGCGGCCGGCTGGTGCGCCTGCCGCGCAACACCGCGCCTCGGATGGTTTCGGCCGTGGCCTGGGCAAGACGCTTCATCAATTCGTCGACCACCTTCTTCACCACCATGCGGGCGGTGTCCTTGGTTTTGTCCGGCATGGCCGAGCGCAGGCTGATGAGATCTGCGATCAGATGAACGTCCGCCTCGAGCGTGGCGAGAAACTCCGGTTCCAGCATCATCGCCTTGAGGTTGAGGCGCTCGAAGGCGTCGCGCTGGATCACCTGCACCACGGGCGTGGGAAAGAACTCCCGGATATCGCCGAGCCAGCGCGCCACGCGCGGCGCCGAGCCGCCCAGGCCGCCGCGCCGGCCTGGAGTTCCCTTGCCGCCCTCGCCATCGCCATAAAGCGCCGAAAGCGCGCGATCCATGCGGACATCGTCCGGCGAGAGATCGGTATCGTCGTCCCCGCCCAGAGCCAGGCGCCAACGCCGGCGCCGTTCGCCCGGGGAGCCTGCAGTCCCCGCCGCTTCCATGCCGATGTCGTCGTTTGTCTCATCGATCATACGCGTCGAGCCCCAGAATCGTGGTGAGCAGCGGCAAGGCGGCGGCAAAACCCGGAGCGGCGAGATCGTCGCCGGAGTGTTTCGGCAGTGCCTGCCGTCCGGAAGTCGCTTTCGCCACCTCCGCCATCAGGCGCCGGCGCTCGCTAATGCCGAATCCGGAAAAGGCCCGGCGCAGCATCGGCAGCACTTCGGTGAAGTCGGTGGGCTCCTGCTCGTTGAGCCAGCCGTCGACGAGTGCGAACAAGGCCGGATCCTGCAGGATGACCTCCGCGCTGTTGCCGAGAAAGCCTTCCAGCCATTGCCCGGCCGCCTTGGGCGCATTGCCCGGCGACAACGCCCACGAGAAAGCAACCGCAGCCTCGCCCTCTCCCAGCGCGGATCGATCGTAAAGCCGCCTCAGGCCAAGGCCTGCGATAAGGGGTGTAACGGATGCGTCACCGCTGAGATGGCGCAGGCGCTGCAGCCATTCATGGCTGAGATGGGAGTCATCCAGCAGATTGAGGGCGTCGTCGAACTCCACCATCGCCTTGCGCATAGCCGCCGCGGCATCGTCATCGAGGTTGGCCGCCGCCAGTCCCAGGCCGGCATTGACCTCGACGGCCATCGCCTTGGCGAGCGAAGCGAGCGCCTCGGTCGGCATCTTGCGGGCCGTGCCATAACGCAGAACGGAGACCAGAGGCGGCACGGCCTGCATCAGGCTGACCACATCGGCCGCATCCACCGCCGCCGCCTGCAGCAAGCCGATGCAACGCTCGGCTGCCTGGGGCAGATCGGACATCAGGCACAATCGCACCAGATCGGCAAGCAGCCGAACATCCCTTGTCATGGAGGCACGCGCCACGGCCGCCCCGCCGGCAGCCTGCTCGACGGTCACGCCGTGGATCAGCGCCTCGGCAAGCTTCACCGACAGCTCCGGGGTCCAGGCCAGCACCCAGATTTCCCGGAAGGTACCGCGCCCGCTGCCGCTGCCACTGAGCCGCCCCCAGGTGACGCCAAGGAGATCGAGACGATGCAGCAGGGTCGACTTGGCAAGGCCGGCCTCGCTGCGCAGATCAAGCGAAACCTCCTGCGCCACGGCTTCGGGCTTCAGGCGAAGGCGTTTCTGCCAGAGGGCGAGATCGGCGGCGAGCGGCATTTGCGGCACGTTCTCGTCGAGCTCGCCGACAGCTTCGCCAATGATCAGGCGCCTTTCCACCACGCGGAACGGCACCTCGTCGCCGTGGCAAAGCGCGGCCAGCGTAGCGTCTCGCATTTCCGCAAGGCCCGGCACGGCAAGATCGCGCAAGGCCGCAAGCCCGGTGGCCAGGCGCGAAGCCTCGATCACCGAAGCAGTGGAGGCGCCGAGGCCCTCCTCGCGCAGCAAAGTGGCGACGCGGGTCTGCCAGGTCGAGGCGAACACATCCGGCTCCATGGCGGCTGGCTGGTCCTCGTAGAGGCTCCACAAATGCCCATACCAGCCCGGCGAGGAGACGCCGGCGCCATAACCCGAGGCGGCAGCCAGGCGGGTCTCCGTCCAGGGAACCCAGGTCACCTCGACCTTTGTTTTCGGCAGGTCCTTCAGCAGCGCCTTGTCGTCGGCGATCGCGACCTTGCGGGTCAAAGCCGGCACATGCCAGGCGCCGCAGACCACCGCGACGGGTCCTTCGGTCTCCTTGAGAGCATCACGGATGCGAAGGCGCATATGGGCTTCGCGTCGGGCCTCGCGCAGGGTCGCTGGCGAGCGGGCGGGATCCTCGGGAAAGCCGGCACGCAGCGCCGTCATGGCCTCCGCGATGACGGCGAAGACCTCCCTGGCCGCTCCGCGGCTTTCGACCAGCGCATTCCAGAAGGCCTCGCCATCGGCATGGCCTGAAATCTCGGCGAGACGGTCGAGCGGATCACCCTGAAACAGGCCTTCCTGGAGCAAGCCGTCCTCGGTTGCCTCCGCCTCGCCATCGCCAGCCGTTTCCGGTGGCTCCGGCTGCATGCGCGCGGCAAGGGAGGCGCCGATCGGCAGATCGATGAAGCGCACAGGCCGGTCGTGGCGTCCAGCCCAGCGCATGGCCTGCCATTCCGGCGAGAAGGATGCGAAGGGAAAGAAACTCGACTGTGCCGGATCCTCGGCCGCATAGGCGAGCAGCGCCACGGGCGGTTTCATGCCGGGAAGGCTGGCATAGGTGATGAGACCGTCCGCCTCCGGCGGCCCCTCGATCAGCACGACGGCGGGCTGCAGAGCCTCGAGTGCTACCAGCAGGCTGGCGGTCGAGCCCGGGCCGTGATGGCGAATACCGAAGAGATGGACGCGCTCGTCCATGGCCGACACCTACAGCACGTCGCGGATGGCGACGTAGAGATCCGACCAGCCTTCCCGCGTGCGCACGACGTTTTCGAGATATTCCTGCAGCGCAACGGTATCCTGCACCGGGTCCTTCACCACCGCCCCCACGATATTGGCCGCCATGGCGTTGGCGTCGATGATGCCATTGCCGAAATGGCCGGCTTCGGCCCAGGCGCTGACGCCCACCGAGATCGCTTCCGCCGTCGACAGCGAACCGGTCACCGTCTTGAGCTTCATCTTGCCGTTCAGGGTCTGGCCATCACGCAATTCGCGGAAGAGGGTGACGATGCGGGCGATTTCCTTGTCGGCCGGCTCGATCGGCGGCAAGGCCAGGCTGGTTCCGATGTCGCGCACGCGCTTGACCACGATCCCCGCCTCCTCGTCGAGCGAGGTCGGCAGCGGTAGCACCACCACGTTGAAGCGCCGCTTGAGCGCCGAGGACAATTCGTTGACACCCTTGTCGCGATTATTGGCGGTCGCGATGACGTTGAAGCCGCGCTGCGCGTCGACAGCCGTGTCGAGTTCGGGAATCGGCAGGGTCTTTTCCGACAGCACGGTGATCAGCGTGTCCTGGACGTCGGAACCCATGCGGGTGAGCTCCTCCAGCCGCACGATGGTACCCTCCTCCATGGCGCGCATCAGAGGAGTCGGCACCAATGCATCCCGGGACGGTCCCTTGGCCAGGAGTTGGGCGTAGTTCCAGCCATAGCGGACCTGGTTCTCGTCCGTGCCGGCCGTGCACTGGATCAGGCGTTTCGACGAGCCCGAGATCGCCGCGGCAAGGTGTTCGGACACCCAGGATTTAGCCGTACCGGGCACGCCGAGCAGCAGCAAGGCCCGGTCGGTAGCCAGCGTGGCAACGGCCGTTTCGATCAGCCGGCGATTGCCGACATATTTGGGTTGGATCGGCGTGCCGTCGGCGGCGGCGCCGCCGAGCAGATAAGTCACGACGGCCTGCGGGGACATCTTCCAATTGGCCGGCCTGGCGCGCTCGTCACCCTTGGCGAGAGCCGCAAGTTCCTCAGCGAAGATCTCCTCGGCCGAGCGGCGCAGCATATCGGACATCGGCGAATTCTCCCTGCAATCAAGCGAAATCGATTAAATCGAGAAGGTTCAAGCCTTGGTTGGCGCGGCTGGTCAGTGCCGGGTTGAACGAGCGCAGTTCGGCCCGTAGACCGCCTCGCTCCGAGGCGGGAGCAAGGGCAGCGAGGGCCGAAAGGATCGCAGCGGTTGAGGCGGCGGGATTGTCATCCGTCCCAGCAGGAAGAGCGCGCCAAGCCTTCGAGGTCATGACAGACTTGAACATGGCGGGGCTGAGCGGGGCGCGCAGCACTGTATAGAGTTTCGCCCACGGCTCGGCCGCTGGCAATTCGCTCCACAGGGCCGGCCGGACCAGGGCCGCCTGCAAGGCCGACACCGCCATCTCGTCGAGATCGGCATCCTCGACCTGGTCGAGGATGGGCCAAAGATCGCTGCGCCCTTCGCTCAGGCCGGCGAGCAGGGGCCAGCGGCCCTCCCGCACCGCCAGCGCGGCGAGGACGAGACCGAGGACGGCATCGTTCGCACCCTTGGCGATCTCCTCGACGGACATGTCGAGCTCTTCAGCCAATTGATCGAGGCCGATACCGGCGAAGGTTTGAAACGCCCATTGCGGTTGCTGATGAGGTCGGATCGTGGCGGGATAGTCGAGTGACAAAGCGCGGCCTCGGCGCAGAAGGCCCGTCTTCTGGATCTTGATACGGCCGATACAGTCCTGCAATTTCTTGGCGGAAGCGGCCGACCCCGGCAGTCGGCCGCGCAGAACTTCCGCCGCCTCCCGCACGCTGGGCGCCCTGTCGGTGCCGAGCGATTCCAGGAATGGCACATCCGCAGCCGACAGGCCGACCGCCAGGGCCTTGACCAGGCTGGCGCGCACAGGGGCACGTTCGGAGGCAAAGGCCGCAGCGACCAGATCCCGGGCCTTCCCGGCATCGATGCGCCGCTGCTCGCGAATGAAACCTGCCTTCTGGCTCGGCCAGCCCTGCTGCCAATTCGAGGCATCGATCTTTTCGACGAAAGAATAGGGGCTGTCCCCGTCCCCCTCCTCCGAAGCCGCATTTCGGTTGACCCAGGCTAGGGCACTGGTGCCGAGGCTGTCCGCATGAAGGCGAGCAAAAGCTTCGAGGCGCGGCAGATCGAAGGGATGAATTTTCATCTCGCGACGATCGAGCGCATCGGCGATGGCATAAGCAAGGCCGTCGTCTATGCTGCCATTCTTGCCAGCCAGGAGTGAAACCATGAGCGTCCGGGCAGCCGGCGGCGGCAGGGTTCGGCTATCCTCGATGGCAGGTTTCTTGACTTTCACGCGCTGCGACCAGCGTCGGAGGAAGCGCTGGTGCTGCCCCAGCAAAGCAAGCGCCTGCAGCTCGGCCTTCTCGGCCTTGGCGTCAAGGATGCCGCCGAGCGCCTTGGCAATCGGCGCGGCCTGCCGCCCTGTGCCAAGCAGGAAATAGCGCATCAGAGCTTCGACCGAGGTGGCTTCGAGCATCGTCCTATCCCGAGATCCAGCGTCCGAGCGACGTCTCGGCGAACTTCAATTCGAGGCGATGCCCGTCCCAGATGCCGAAGACTGCGCTGCAGGCGATACCAGCCAGGGCCTCGAGACCGTCGTCACCGGGCCTGGCCCGAAGCGGTAGGGCCATGTCGTCGTGCTGGGCAGCAAGCACCGCGCCGTCCGGCGTCCACACGACGACTGCATCGCGCGCCGCGATCGGCCAATCGCCAAGCCAGGGCTTGCCGGCCAAATGCGTCTCGTAATCCTCGATCGCAGCCAGCAGATCCTCGGCCGGCGGTTGCCAGGTCTCGATCCTCTCCATGCCGCCCACCTGCTCGGCGATGATGGCCCGCAGGGGCACGGAGGAGGGATAGAACAGCATTTCCGCCTCAAGGCATTCCCCGGGCGCGTAGAGCGTGCCAGTATTGCCGACTGAGACGGGGATGAAATCGATCATCAGGGCAAAGCGCGGCCCCTCCCCGCCATCGATGCGGCCCAACCAGGTTTCCAGCCGCCTGAGTTTGTCGGGCTGCACTTCATTGACGGTCGCCAGCACCATCCAGCGACCACGTTGCCGAAGTGCGCCGGGATCGGCAAACAAGGCCTCCTTGGTCATTGTCCAGCCCACCGTGAGGCGAACATCGGCGGCAAGCCCCGGCGACAGGCTGGCCTGGCGGCGATAGGCCTCGGCGATGAGGAAGAGTTCTCCAAGCCGCTGCACCAGGAAATCGCCGCGCTCCTCCTCCGGCACGGCGAAAAGAGCGGCCGGCAACTGCTCGACACGAGTGGCAAGGCCATGGGCCTTGGCGTCGACGAGACGGCGCGCCAGCATGCGGCATTGATCAACGGCCATGCCCTGGAAGCCGGCAAGGCCCCGCTCCACCTGGTCCTGCAGCCAGCGATCGAGGTCGTCGAGCCCGGCGAGGACCGAGGCCTCGCGCTCCTGGCGCAAGCGCTCGCGCTGGGCCGCAGCGCGAACCAGCGCCTTGGGATCGGGCGCCGCTTCCTCTTCGATCGGGACGGCATCGAGCGAGGCTTTTGGCTTGTCCTCCCCCAGTGCTGTTGCCGGTCGGGCGCCACTCAACGGGCGACGGCGGGACAGCCATTCCGCTACCCAGTCAGGCCGCTCGGCCATACCGAAGGGCTTGCCGTCGGCACGCATCCACATCAAGGCAAGCGTATGCTTGCAGGGAAATTTGCGGCTGGGGCAGCTGCATTTGTAGCCGAGGTCGGCTTCCGCGACGACGACGCGATAGGGTAGCGAGCCCGACCCCTGGCACTCCCCCCAGATCAAACCCTGCTCATCCTGGGCGATGGTCGGCCAGAGCGAGGGTTTCAGCAATTTTCGGGCGGCGTCGATCGAGCCCTGGTCCGGTGCAAGCTCCTCAACTTTTGCCAGTGTCAGAGTCATGCAGCTTCCGCTTCAGCACCGCGATCAACGCTCTCGAATCGAGAAAAGCTTACGCAGAGGAATCGGGCAGGCAAGTGGAATCCAGGTCACCGGTGCCATCAGGCGATGCCGAGCCGTGCCGCCGCGAAGGGCCTGAGCCGTGGGTCGGTGTAGTCGGGGATTGCCAGTTCCACGCCTACCGCCAGCAGCGCTTCCTCAGTCATGCTGGTGGCAAGACCGATCACGGCAAGGCCCGCCGCCTTGCCGGCCGTGATGCCGGAGCGCGAATCCTCGAAAGCCAGGCTGGAAGCGGCGCGCCCCTGCAGGCGCTCCAGGCCGACGAGGTAGGGATCGGGATGGGGCTTGGGATGGGCAACCTCGGCGCCGATCACCACGGTCGGAAAGCGTTCCACCAGGCCCAGATTGACCAGCTGATGCTCCGCATTGTCCCGGGGCGCGTTGGTGACCACGCCGATCGGCACGCTGTTCCGTTCCAGCCAGTCGAGAAAATCCGTCAGCCCCTTCGCCGGCTTCAGCCCGACAAAGAGGCTGCGGAACATCGCCTCCTTGTCGTCGACGAGCTTGAGGGCGACGTCCTCGTCGAGATCCTTCAGAAAGTTCCTGGCGAGCAGGCTGTTGGGCTGGCCCATGATCTCGGAGACATAGGTGTCGAGGGAGAGCTCGATCCCGTGCGGCGCCACCATCTCGCGCCAGGCCTCGTAGTGCAGGTGATCGGCATCGACCAAAGTGCCATCGAGATCGAAGAGAGCAACGGATTTCACGAAACAAAACCTTTTCAGAGAGTCAGGGGTTGGGGCTCGTCGCGGAACTGCACCGCGTGGAGGGCGGCATAGCGCCCTGCCCTCGCGAGCAGTTCCTCATGGCTACCCTCCTCGACCAGCCGGCCGCCGTCGATCACGCAGATCTTGTCGGCTTCCTGGATGGTCTGCAGCCGGTGGGCGATCACCACGACGGTGCGGCCCGCACAGAGATCATCGAGGGCATTCTGGACGGCCTGTTCGGATTGCGAGTCGAGAGCGGCCGTAGCCTCGTCGAGGAGGATGATTGCGGCATCGCGCAGGATGGCACGCGCGATCGCGATGCGGGCACGCTGCCCGCCGGAAAGCTGCAGGCCGCGCTCTCCGACCTCGGTGTCGTATTCCCGGTCGAAATCCACGATGAAATCATGGGCATAGGCGGCCTTGGCCGCCGCCTCGATCGCCTCCTGCGAGGCACCCGGCCGGCCGAAGGCGATATTCTCCCGGATGGTGCCGGCGAACAGGAAGACGTCCTGGCCGACATAGGCCATGGCACTGCGCAGGCTGGCGACGGAAACCGACGCGATGTCCTGCCCGTCGATGCGGATTGCGCCGGAGCCCGGCTCATAAAAGCGCAGTATCAGGTTGAGCACGGTCGACTTGCCGCTGCCGGACGGACCGACCAGAGCGGTGGTCTTGCCGGCTTCGGCGACCAGGGAGAGATCGTTGAGCACCGGCTCATCGGGCTTGTAGCCGAAGCTCACCCGATCGAAGACAATATGGCCGCCCTCGTTGACGAAAGAGGGCTTCTTGCTTTCACCCGCTCCTTCACGCGCCGGCTGGTCAATGATGTCGTAAAACATGCTTACGCCGGTGACGGCGGCATTCAGGTCGACATTGACGCGGGCGAGCGCCTTTGACGGCGCGTAGGCGGTGAGGAAGGCGAACAGGAAAGAGATCAGCTCGTCAACGGTGAGCTGCCCGGCGGTGATACGCCAGCCGCCATAGACGATCACTGCCGCAACGGCAAAACCGGCCATGGTCTCCATGATCGGGCCCGAGCGATTGCCGAGCCCCGCCATCTTGTTGGCGGCTGACTGGGCCTCGGCCACGCCGGCTGCCATGCGGGCGCGCATGGCCTGCTCCATGCCGAAGGACTTGACGACCCGGATCCCCTGCGAAGTTTCCTGAATTATTCCAGTAATCTGCGCGGTGCTCTGATATTGCCGCTTCACCACGCGCCGGATCCGCTTGGTGATGTAGCGGATACCGAGCACGGCAGGCGGCATCACCACGAGGGCGGAGAGGGCCAGCAGAGGATCGCGCATGATCATCACCGCGATCAGTGCTCCGACCTGCAAGACGTTGGAGACCGAAGTCACCAGCAGATTGGAAGCGATGCGCGAGGAATTGGCCACGAAAGTATTCGAGGCCACCATTTCGGTGGAATGGCGTGCGGTGAAGTAAGCCATGTCCTGCTTCACGACATGGTCGAACAATCGCTGCTGCACGCTGGCGATGATGGAATTGCCGATACGCGCCAGCACCGTGTCCTTGGTGTAGGCAGCCGCGCCACGGACCAGGAAGACCACGACGACCAGCATGGCGAAGCCTGCGATCTGCCCCATGCTCTGCTTGTCCCACATGGCGCGGATGACGGGACCTATCAGCCAGGCCACCAGACCACCCATGGATGCTTCGATTGCGCCGGCAGCAATCGCCACGCCATAGGAGCGGGTGTGCTTGCTTCCTTCGTCGGAGAACAGGCGCCGCAGCAATGGCATGGCGCGGACTGTGTTCTGAGCCTCTGTGGAAATGGTGGCAACTCCTGGAGCAGCGCAGGTTTTTGCCAAATCCCGCTGCACTCCGACTTTGGTTTCAACGCGCCTCTGCGTTTACCGGGAAGCCCCGTAGATCGCAAAAAGCTCTAGCAATCGCCGCGCTTCTATCACCGGCGCGGAATTAAGGCCAGATGGCCGCACTGCTGCGCGATGAGACAGCTTCCGCGGTCAGGCAGCGGGGAAACGGGCGAGAAGCGCCTCCGCCTCCGCCATGCCGTCGGGATCGTTGACGTTGACAAAGGGATCGAAGGGCTCGGCCACCCACGCCACTTCCGCGAAATCGTGCTGCCGCAGGATGGTCTCGACCCGGCGCTGATCCTCCTCGACCAAGGCCTTGCGCAGAGTGGTGCGCAGATCGACGGGCCAGAGCGACGCCGTCGGATGGCGCCGGCCGGCCGAGACTGCGACGGCACCCCTTCCCGCCTGTGTCCCCGCCCGCAACCTTGCCACCAGATCCGCCGGCAGGAAGGGAGCGTCACAAGGCACCACGGCGACCTCGTCAAAACCGGCCTGCGCCGCATGATCGAGACCGGCGAGCACACCGGCCAGCGGTCCCGGAAAATCCGGCACGCCATCCGGCAGGATCGGAAGAGACAGTGTCTCGAAGCGCGCGGCATCCCCATTGGCGTTGAGAAAGAGTGCGCGGACCTGCGGACGCAGGCGCGCGGCGATGCGTTCGAGAATCGTCCGCCCGCCCAGCAGGGACAGTCCCTTATCGCCGCCCCCCATGCGGCGCGACAAGCCGCCCGCGAGGATCACGCCCATGATGGCGCTGCCTGTCTTCTGCTCGTCCTGGTTCAACGACACTGCCTCGCCTTTCCGAGATCGATGGCGGCTGAAGGTCGCCGTGCCGCCGCTCGAGATGTTCCATGCCAACGGCATGTCGAGCAAGCCCAGAGGGACTTTTCCGGGATTTCTTCAACCCCGACAGGGCGGAGATGCGTCGCGACGACGCACAATGGTTGAATGGCAGGCTCCGGCTCGCTAGAGCGGTGATATGTCCGCTCATTCCTCCTCCCCGTCGGCGACCGCCCCGGCCCTGCGCATCGATCTGCGCGGCCTCAAATGCCCGCTGCCCGTGCTGCGCGCACAGAAGGAGCTGGCGCGCCTGGCGCCCGGCGACCGCCTCATCCTCGAATGCACCGATCCGATGGCCGCGATCGACCTGCCCAACCTGGCGCGCGAAACCGGAGACATCTACGAAGGGCGCAGCGATGAGCAGGGCTTTACTGCGCACCACATCCGCAAGGGACCGAGGTCATGATGCGGCTTATGGGCCTGTCGGGCTGGAGCGGCGCCGGCAAGACGACCCTGATCGCAGCGCTGATTCCCGCCCTGCTCCAGCGCGGCCTGACGGTATCGACCATCAAGCACGCCCACCACGCCTTCGATGTCGACAAGCCGGGCAAGGACTCCTACATCCACCGTGAATCGGGCGCCCGGGAAGTGCTGGTCGCCTCGGCCCATCGTTTCGCGCTGATGCATGAGCTGCGCGGCGCTCCCGAGCCGCCTCTTACCGAACTCCTCCGGCGATTGTCGCCGGTCGACCTCGTCATCGTCGAAGGGTTCAAGAGCGATCCGCATCCCAAGATCGAGGTGCATCGCACGGCGACCGACAAGGATTACATCTATCCCGGCGATCCCTATATTCGCGCCATCGCCACGGACGCACCCGGCCCCTTCCCGATGCCGCGCTTCGAGCTCGACGACATCGACGGGATTGCCGAATGGGTGATCCGCGAGGCAGTTCCCATCGAACCGGGAGATGTCTCCCCTCTCTGAACGATCAGATCACGTCCATCCCCTTGAGCCAGCCAAGGCCGATCACAAGCCGGGAGTTTTCCATGTCGCAGCGCCCTCTCCTTCTCGTCACCGGCGGAAGCCGCGGCATCGGAGCCGCCGTCTCGCTCAAGGCTGCCCAAGCCGGCTACGACCTCGTCATCAACTACCGCAGCGACCATGCCGCGGCCGAGGCCGTGGCGGAAGCTGCCCGGCATGCGGGTGCGCGGGTATTGCTCCTTGCCGGCGACATGGCCAAGGAAGACGACATCGCGGCCCTGTTCGCGGCCGTCGACGATTTCGGCAGGCTGACGCATCTGGTCAACAATGCCGGCATCACCGGCAAGTCCGGACGGCTCGCCGACACCGACCCCGCCGTCATACGCGAGACGATCGACGTCAACGTCACCGGCGCCATCCTGGTGGCTCGCGAGGCGGTCAAACGGCTTTCGACCCGGCTGGGCGGCCTGGGCGGGGCGATCGTCAACATGTCGTCCGCCGCGGCGACCTTGGGCTCGCCGGGCGAATATGTCTGGTATGCCGCATCCAAGGCTGCAATCGACGGATTGACCTACGGCCTCGCCCGCGAGCTCGCCACCGAGGGCGTGCGTGTCAATGCCATCCAGCCCGGCATGGTCGACACCGAGATCCATGCCCGCAGCACGGGCGACGCCGGACGCGTGGAACGCATCAGGCCGAGCATTCCGATGCAGCGTATCGGCGCCGCCGAGGAAATTGCCGATGCAACGCTCTATCTGTTGTCGGAGGCTGCGAGCTACGTCACCGGCTCGATCCTGCGCGTTGCAGGCGGCCGCTAAGGCATGGGCTGGCAACAACTGGAACGCTGCCTTTGCCATTGCCCGGGCTTGATCCGGGCACCCAGCGTTCCTGTTTTTGAACGTCTGCGAAGGGGAACTGGATTGCCGGGTCAAGCCCGGCAACGACAAAGGTCGAGCCAGTTCGATTCGTTTACTGACGAATCCTGACGCGAACGCCGCTCCTCAATATTCGCGTTCGTAGTAGATGCCGCCCTTCGAGCCGTCGGTGCCGGCCTGGCCGCGCAGCTTGAGGTTCCTGGTGACGTCGAGATTGATGGTGGCGTCGGTCTGGCCGCCGACGCCGGAGGTCACGCCCAGATAGATCTTGTCGCCGATATAGGTGCCGGCCTGCACGGCGGCATTGCCGCTGGAATCGGTGACCACGCCGAGATTGTCGAGGCCTGTCGACTTGCGGATACTGTCGAGCAGGCCGGGACCGGAGGGACCACCGGCGAGCTGGGCCACGGCCGTGGCAAGCTGGGCGAGCTGCAGCGGCGACAGGTCCTGGATGCTGCGACCGAACAGGAAGCGCGCCATCACCTCGTCCTGCGGCAGCTGGGGCACCGAGGAGAGCACGATCTGCGGATCGGAGGCCCGCCCCGTCACGCGCACCGTCACCGTGATCGAGCTGTTGCGGGTAGAGGCGACGAAATCGATATTGGGATCGAGATCGCCGACCAGGGTCACCTTGCCCGAGTCGAACACGATGTGTTGGCCGATGACGTCGAGCGAGCCGCGCCGCATCTCCAGGAAGCCCACCGGGGATATGTTGGCGACCGACCCCTTCAGGGCCATCTGGCCGCCGAGTTCGGCATCGATGCCACGGCCACGCACGAAGATGCGGGCGGGCGCATCGATGGTCAGGTCGAGCACCACATTGGGGCCGGAACTGGCCTTGCCCTTCTTGGGCTTGCCGGCCGCGGCGGTATCCTTCGCCTTTGCCAGGGTCCGGGTTACTTCACGCGGCGGCTTGAGGTGCTTGACGCCAAGCATGGCGGCATTGGCGGCAAAGCGCTCGGGAATGGTGATCTCGGCACGCTGGATCTCGATACGACCACCGATGACTGGCTTGACCATCAGCGGGCCGCGTATCGTGATGTCGCTGGAGACGATCGCCGTCGCCAGATTGCCGTCGGTGAGCTTGGCGTTGCGCGTGGTGATCTTCAGGTCGGCAGCGAAATCGGGCTTCAAGCCGACCGAACCGCTGACGCCGATCGAACCGCCGCCCTGGGTGGTCGCGCTGAACTGGGTAATGGTTGCCCGGTCGCGATCGAAGCGGATGGTGCTGCCGATCCCCGTCAGCTTCATGCCCGTTTCGGGATCGGTCACCGTGCCGCCTGATATCACGGCCTGGCCGGATACGGCCGGCGCGGCTATCGAGCCGCCGGCCTTGGCATTGAGAGTGACCGTGCCGGTGGCGCGGCCGCCGCGATCACGCAGGGCGCCATTGGCCAGGGCGAGCGGCGCCGAAGCCTGCACGTCGACGGAAAGGCCGGCCCCCTGCAAGGGCACGTGACCGCGCGCGGTGACCGACAGCCCCCCCGCTCCCGTCAGGCTGGCGCTGCCAATGGTGACGGCCTTGCCCGCATAGCGGCCATTGGCGGCGAGCTGCAGGGCCGGAATGCCGAAGCCCTTCGCGGCGGCGACACCGAGGCCGCTGCCCTTCACGTCGAACTCCGCCACCGGATCGGCGGGCTTGCCGGAAAGCTTCACATTGGCCGACAGCGTGCCCGTGGCGCCGAGACCGGGCGAAGCGATATTGGCCAGCGACAGTGGCAGCTGGCCGACGACGATATTCATCGCCAGCGTCTCGCCGACCTTACCGTCGACGGACACGACGCCACCCTGCCCGATCCTGAGCACGGCCTTGGGGATGGTGACCCCGCTCTTGCGGCTGGCGATGGTGACGGGTGACTGAAGGGAGGCGGAGATGCCCTGCTGCGAAACGTCGAGCTTGTCGAGCCGGGCGTCGAGCCCATCGCCGGCCGGTTTCACCGCGCCTGCGAGCGCAAGCCTGCCCTTCGGCATGGTGCCCTGAAGCTGGAAGGCGGTGGCGTTCTCGCCCTCCGGCTTGGCGCTGGCCTGCAGTTGGCTGAGGATGAAGGAGCCGGCCTGGACATTGGCGGCGTTGGCTGTGCCGGCGAGTGCCGGAACACCCGTGAGATCCCGCCCGGTCAGATCGATGGTGGCGGATCCGATGCTGTTGGCCTCGATCTTGAGCGCCTTGGCCTGCGCCTTGATCGCGGCGTTCTGCTTGTTACCCTCGACGGACAGGCCGATATTGGCGGTCAGCGAACCGGAAGCCTTCATCAGTAGCAACGGCGCAATCGCGGCCATGTCCGGGATCGCCGCATTGAGCTGGCCACTGGCACGCCCGTTCGGGTTGACGGCAAGGTCGCCGGCAAGCTGGGCGGGTCCCGCGCTGGCATTGAGGCCGTTGATCTGATGGGTACCATCCGCCAGCGTGGCGATGGTCGCGCCCGCTTTCACCGGCATGCGGTCGAGCTGGCCGGACAGCGAAAATACGCCGTTGACGGCGGGGCCGGCGACACTGCCGGTAAAATTGGCCTTGCCGTCGGTGAAGGGCTTGCCCTGCAGCATCAGCTTGGGCGCCACGAGATCGGCGACGACGTCGGGCTTTTCGGCACTGCCCTTCAGGCTGGCATTGACCTCGACGGCGCCGGAAGCGTTACCCGTCACCAGCTTGATGTCGGCGAGGCTGGCAGTCGCCTTGAAATCCATCGCCTTGGCGCCATAGAGGCCATCGGCCGAGGCATTGAACTGCTGGTTGCCCAGGGTGATCTTGTCGAAATGCAGGCCCTCGGCATCACGCCGGACACCGCCCTTGAGATCGGTCGCTCCCTTGAGGACGGCATCGAGGCGCGGATCGCCGAGCACGATGTCGCTGGCCTTGCCTTCGAAGGTCAAAGCGAGACCGCCGCCGGCCAGGGCGACGTCGCCCTTGGCGGTCAGATCGGCCTTGCCGCGCAATTCGCGTCCCGCAAGGCCGGAGAATACCGAGATATCGGGCGTGGCCAGCGAGTAGATGCCGCTCATCTTGGTACCAACGATACCGGTGAAGCCGGCCTGGAAGGCGTTTGCCGCGAGACGCACGCCGTCGACGACCACAGGCTGCCCCGCCTGCCACTTGCCGGCTGCGGTGAGGCCGAGGCTGCTGCCGAGAGCCTTGGCAAGCCCGGCATCGGACGAACTGAGCTTGTCGCCCCGCCCGTCCACCTTGAAGGTGAGACTGCGTTTTTGCGGATCGGCGAGGTTCTGGGCATCGCCGCCGGCCTTGATGGTGGCGCTCTCGGCGGCGACAGTCCCGGCAACCAGCTTCTGCAGATCGAAATTCGCGGTCCAGCCACCATCGCCGAACTGGGCGGCCAGGGTCATTCCCCTGATGCGGGCATTGCCTCCCGGCAACAGGATGTCGTGGCCATCCTCGGCGCCGAACTTGCCGTCCAGCTTGAGCTTGGTCGGAAAGGCATCGGGCGATAGCGTACCCGCGAGGGCCAGGTCCAGCACGCCGGATTTAACGGTCGCATGCTTGAGTTCATAGCCACCGCCCGCAACCTGGCCGCCCTCGATGGAGAGGGCCGACTGGCCCCGAACGAAATCGGCATAGGCAGGATCGACCAGCCGTTCCAGATTGCCCCCGAGATCGGCCTTGAAGGTGACGCCATTGGCGCCCTGGGCAAGCGTCGTCTTGCCGCCGAACAGCTTGTTGCCATCGGCCGAAAGGGCGATATCGGCGGCGAAATTGTCGAGGGGCCCGGAACCGACGATGGTGAAGCCGAGCGGCGGCGAGCCGGGCACCTTCAGCATGCTGCTCAGGAAGCCGCCATGCGGTTCCTGCAGCGAAAGATTGAGGCCCAATTGCTTGGTGGCATTGTCGAAATCAGCGGTGAAGGTGAGATCGCCGCCGGCCGGTTGCGTACGCTTGATCAGCAATTCCGAATGCAGCTTGCCGTCCGCCAGCAGGGCATTGCCGCCGACGTCGAACACCGTATCCTCTCCGGCCAGTGCCGCAGAGAGCTTGACCACAGGCACGGCAAGCTTGCCGAGTTTCACCGAAACCGGCAGTTCGGGCAGGGAGAAGCCGCCCTCGCTGGCGGCCGGCTGCACGCCCTGGGGCGGATTGGGCTTGCGCGTGATTTCGATCGAACCGGCTTCCAGGAGGTCGACATCGAGCTTCTTGCTCATCAGGGCAAGCCGGCTCCAGACCAGATGGGCGTCCTTGATGGTCAGCCACACGCCTTGCCGGTCGGCGATGGTGATGGAAGAAATCTTCACATCAGACGAAAGGGCGCCATCGATCTGGCCGAGCGAAATCTTCTGGTCCGGTGTCGAGATGGTGTCCTCGACATAAGTGATGAACCAGGACTTCTCGCTGGCGTCATCGGCGCGCGCCGGCGCGAGCGCCTTGAGACCGAGGGGAACAGCCACCACCGCGACGGCAGTGAAGAGAACGATCCGGCGCCGCATCAGAAGCTTTCTCCCAATCCGATATAAAGGGCGAAAGGCGGTGTATTCTTCTTCTTGACCTTGCCATCCTCGATGACGAAGCCCTTGACGGGCGTGAGGCCCCTGGCGACGTCCACGCGGATCGCCCCGAGGCTGGTATAATAGCGCAAACCGATGCCAGCACCGATCTTCATGTCCTCGTCGAAGGAGGGATAGGCGCTGGAGAAGGCGCTGCCCGCATCGACGAAGGGCACGACGCCGATGCTGTCGGTGACCTTGATGCGCATTTCGAGCGAGCCCTCCAGCAAGGAGCGGCCACCCACGACGAAGCCATTGTCGAGCTTGGGACCGAGGCTGCGGAAATCATAGCCCCGCACCGAGCCGCCGCCGCCCGCATAGAACATGCGATCACCGGGCAATTCGCTGGCCGGCGCACCGACGATGGAGCCGACCGCAACCCGGCCGGCCAGAACGTAGCGCCCCATCGCATCGAAGGAGAAATAGGCCGAACCGTCGATACGCGTCATCGCGCCGAAATTGCCGAACTTGGCCTCGTAGAATGGCTCGAGCGTTCCCTTCAGGCGATAGCCGCGCGTCGGCTCCAGCTTGTCGTCGGTGGTGTCATAGGCGAGCTCGCCGGGCAGGCTGAACAGTACGAGATTGCGCTTGCCGTAGAAATCCTCGACCTGGTCGTATTCGCCATTGATGGCAATCTTGCCGGTCAACCGTTCGGAGAACTCGTGGGCAAGCCCGACGCGGGCGCGGAACGTATTCTGGGAATAGGGATCATAGACCTCGCGCTTGGCCAGCAACTGCGCGGTGAGGTCGGTGAAGGGGTCGAAGATCCCCGGCTTCACGAAGGTAACGCCGCCGGAATAGGTGAACTTGGTCGGATCGGCCGAATCGACCCCCGCGACCGTTGCATCGAAACGCAGGCGCTCGGCCTCGCCGAACAGGTTGCGGTGCTCCCAATACCCATTGAGGCCGATGCCGTCGGTGGTGGAATATTCGGCGCCCGCACCGAAAACATGCAGTGGGCGTTCAGACACGGTGACCATCAGCGGCATGGTGCTGTCAGCCGCAATCGCATCGCCCTCCACGATGCTGGTGGTCGAGAACACCTGCAGGCGCTGCAGGCGCCGCTTGGCGAGTTCGATCTCGGCCGGATCGTACTGATCGCCGGGCCGGAGCCCGGTCTGGCGCGCCACGAAGGCCGGATTCATGTCCTTGGTGCCGTCGACGGTCATGCGCCCATAATGGGCCAGGCGCCCCGGCTCGACCGCCAGTGAGACATCGAGCCTGTTGTTGACGTGGTCGGCTGTGATGACGCGCGGCAGGGCCTTGGCCTTGGGATAGCCCTGGCGCCGCCAGGCATCGATCATGGCCTGTTCCGCCGACAGGACGATGTCCGAATTGGCCTGATGCCCCGGTTCCAGGCCGAGACGCTCGGGCGTCTTGGTCTTGGGAATGTCGTCGATCGGGCTATGCGGCGCCCGGTTCTCCATCCTGATCCGGCCGAAGGTGAAGACGGGACCGGGATTGACGTTGATCACCACCGGAACCGGATGCGGCAAGGTGGCGTCGATAGGAATATCCTCGAGCTTGCGCCCATTGACCATGATCGAGATGGAGGCGCCATAGCGCGCATTGGCATAGAGCGTGCCGAGAATGCGATCATATTCGGTTCGCGCCTTGGAGAGGAAGGCGGGCGTGCTCGGCGGCGGCGTCTCGTCCTTGCCGCTATAGAGGGAGGATGCACCCTCGACTGCCGACTTGATCGTCTTGTCCCCGCCCGCGATCACCACTTCGATCTTGTAGGTCTGGGCGTCGGGTGAGACCGGCTTCTCGTCCGATCCGAAGAAATTATAGCCGAAGAGCTTGAAGGCTGCGGCAGGCTGAGGCTTGGCTCCGGCAATGAGCGCCGCGACAGCCACCGACAGGGCGAGCCCCTTGGCCAGGCGCTGCCGCGCCGGCATCAGGCGTTCCAGCCTGCTGAGCCCCCTCATCGCTTGTCGATCGCCCCACGCCATAGACCAGCGCCCCCACTGAACCCCTATACGAGGGCGCCGCCCCGGAGCCGAACCTTACGCCAAACAACCTCCGCCAATCAACCCATCACCGTATATCATCATGAATAAACGGTTAACCACGTAATCAATTCTACCATCTCAATAAACTGATCCACCGAAACATTCGATAAAGTTTGAACATTCCTCGTATGCTTAGATAGGGAATTCCCATGAAGCGACGCATATTTGCATTCAAAGGTAATCGATAGATGGTTTTCTACAGGCAAACGATCGAAAACTTCGAAGCCGTCTTGCCAAGAGATAAGAAAATAACTTTACGTCATACCAATCGTATACAAATGGTAAAAAACAACGCTACACGGTAACCCCGCCTCTCCAGCGCCAAGCTCGGTCCCAAAACACAGACAAGAATTGGCAGGATCGGCACCCACCGGCAGGCCAAGGAAGCAATCAGCTGCCTTTGGGATAGTCATAGGAGAGCAGGCGCATATTGGCGTAACCCTGGTCACCAATACGGGTCCACAGCAGGGTCTGCTGGCGGAAGCCGAAATAAGAGGCAGCGAGGCGGCGCATGAACTCGTCGCCATTTTCGATGATTTCGCTCAGAACCTGCCCGCTGGCCGTACCGAAGGCCTGAAACACCTCGTCCGGGAACTGCTTGAGAACGACGCCCTGCTGAGTCACCGCCTGGGCGATCGCCCCGGGCGCCCGGGCGCCGTATTCGGCCAGGGAGCGGGCATTTTCCTCGGCGCAGGCGACCTCGATCGCCACTTTGTGGGTGGCCGGCAAGTCGTCGAACTTGGCACGGTTGACCTGGAGCTGCAGCGCCGCGCAAGGTTCCTGGAAGCCGGGCCAATAGCAGAACTTGGCGGCATTCTGGAAACCGAAGCTGAGATCGTTGACCGGTCCCATGAACTCGGCCGCATCCAATTCCTCGGCCTGGAGTTTCGGCAGGATCTGGGACCCGGGCATCAGCATCTGCTGAACGCCGAGCTTGGCGAGAGCCTGGCCGGCCAGGCCACCGATGCGAAAACGCAGGCCTTTGAGATCAGCGACACTGTTGATTTCCCGGCGGAACCAGCCGCCTAGGCGCGCCCCGGTATTGCCGGCCGCAAAGGCCTTGATGCCGAATTGTCCGCCCAGTTCGTCCCATAGCGCCCTGCCCCCGCCGGCATAGAGCCAGGCATCGAACTCCTGGGCGATCAGACCGAAGGGAATGGCCGAAAAGAAGGCGAAGGCCGGCGATTTGGCGAGATAATAGGCCGACATGTCATGCGACATCTCCACTTCGCCCGACATCACGGCGGCCATGTTCTGGTCTCCCGGCACCAGTTCGCCGGCCGCATAGAGCTTGACGGTGAGTTGGCCCTGGGTGAGCACGCCGATCCGATCGGCCAGGCGCTGAGCGCCGGTGCCCGCTCCCGGCAGGCCTTTCGGCCAGGCCGTTGCCATCCGCCATTCGATCAGGTTCTGCGCCAGTGCAGGAGCGGCAAGCATGGTGGCGCCGGCGGCGGCAGCTCCAGCGAGAAAACGACGTCGGGTCGACATGAAGAGGGATCCTGTAACGCAAGACTATGCACCCAGCCGGGTGAATAAGCAGCCTACAAGATGAACCGGGGCTGAACTGAGGCCGGGATCGCCCTCCCCTACGCCTCCATGCGGCGAAGGAAGGCCTGTCGCGCCTTCTCGCTCCAACCCAGAAGTTCTGCCAATTCGGCCTCCTCATAGCGGGTTTCGGCATCGACGGGATCACCCCAGCCATTCCAGGCCGCGATACCATTCGAGGAAAGCGGAGGTCTTGTCCGTGGAGCAGTCATCGACGATGACGAGCTCGAAATCGGCCAGCGTCTGGCTCAATATGCTGTCGATCGCCTCGGCGCGGTACCGCACCCGGTCGTGGACCGGCATCACCACGCTGACCAAAAGCCGCAGTCGGGGCCGGCGCCGTGGCTGCGGGCGTCAGGAAAACACGACTTCCGTACCGCTTATCCGGTCAGTGCGTCGCGATAATCGGCCGCCGGCGAGGCATCGTCCTGGGTGCGCTGGAGCTTCTCGCGAGCCTCGTCGGCCTCGCGCTGGCGGTTCCACATGCCGGCATAGACGCCGCCGTAAGCCAGCAATTCCTCATGATTGCCCCGCTCGACGATCACCCCCTTGTCGAGCACGATGATCTCGTCGGCATTCACCACCGTCGAGAGTCGGTGGGCAATCACCAGCGTGGTGCGGTTTTCCGAAATGCGCTCGAGCGCCGCCTGGATCTCCATCTCGGTGTAGCTGTCGAGCGCGGAGGTCGCCTCGTCCAGCACCAGCACCGGAGGCCCCTTGAGGATGGTGCGTGCGATGGCGACACGCTGCTTCTCGCCGCCCGACAATTTAAGGCCACGCTCGCCGACTTCCGTTTCATAGCCCTTGGGCATGCGGCGGATGAAGGTGTCGATCTGGGCGAGACGGGCCGCCTCCTCCACTTCCGCGTCGGTCGCATCCCAGCGGCCATAGCGGATGTTGTAGCGGATGGTGTCGTTGAACAGCACGGTATCCTGCGGCACCATGCCGATGGCGGCGCGCAGTGATTTCTGGGTGACCTCGCGCACATCCTGCCCATCGATCATGACGCGCCCGCCATTGACGTCGTAGAAGCGGAAGAGCAGGCGCGAGATGGTCGATTTGCCGGCGCCCGAGGGGCCGACGATCGCCACCGTGCGGCCCGCCGGCACGTCGAAGGAAAGCCCCTGCAGGATCGGCCGGTCGGGGTCGTAATTGAACACCACGTTCTCGAAGGTCACCCGCCCCTCGCGCACCTCGAGCGGCTGCGCGCCGGGACGGTCCTTCACCTCGGCATCCTTGTCGAGCAGCTCGAACATGGTCTCGATATCGGTGATGCCCTGCTTTATCTCGCGATAGGCAAAGCCGAGGAAGTTCAGCGGCGTGGCGAGTTGCAGCCACATTACGTTCAGAAGGGCGATATCGCCGACGGTGTTGACGCCGTGATAGACGCCGTAGCCGGCCAGCAGCAGCGAAGCCAGCATGCCCGCCATGAATATGATGCCCTGGCCGATATTGAGCCAGGTCAGGGTGATGTAGGTCCGGATCGCCGACTTCTCGTAGGACGCCATGGCGCGGTCGTAGCGGGCAAGTTCGCGGTCTTCGTTGGAGAAATACTTGACCGTCTCGTAGTTGAGCAGGCTGTCGATCGCCTTCTGGTTGGCATCGGTGTCGGAATCGTTCATCTCGCGGCGGATGCTGATCCGCCATTCGGTCGCCTTGACGGTGAACCAGACATAGACCGCCGTGGTGACGAGCACGATCAGCGCATAGCGCCAGTCGAACTGCAGCACCAGCATGACCAGATAGAGCGCCAGCTCCACGATGGTCGGCAGGATGTTGATGGTGGCGAAGCGGACGATGTTCTCGATGCCGGTGCGCCCGCGATCGATCACCCGCGACAGGCCACCGGTCTTGCGCTCGAGATGATAGCGCAGGCTGAGATTATGGATATGCTCGAAGGTCTCGATCGCCAGCCGCCGCACGGCATACATGAACACGGCGGCGAACAGCCCGTCCTTCCATTGCGAGATTGCCGTCATCAGGATGCGTGCTGCGCCATAGGCCACCAGCATGGTGAGGGGCACACCGGCCAGCATCACCGCGAGCGTATGGCCCGTGAGCTCGCGCCCGCCGCCGACGGCCGCCAGGCCGTCAGTCGCCCATTTGAGCGTGTAGGGCACGACCAGGGTGATGAGCTTGGTCAGCAGCAGGAGCACGAAGGCCCATACCACCCGCATGCGCAGGTCCGCACGGTCCTGTGGCCACATATAGGGCCACAAATGCTTCATGGTCTGGAGAAAGGCACCCTGGTCTGCGCTGACGCGCTTGGGAGCGGCGGAAGGGTCGGCGGACGGCATCAACGATCTTTCGGCCGGAGAGCGGAGAGCGCCGGCATCAGGAGTTTTCCAAAGCGTTTTGCGATTTGACTGAATCGCCTCGAATCGCAACGACGCGTCGAAACAAAGAATCGGAGCAAAAAGCGTTCAGGCATGAATGCGCTTTGCTCTCGATGACGCTGCGTAGTTAGGTCTGGAACGCCGTGACCGCAAGCGTCTTGCGACGAAATCTCGTTATGCCGGGCCTTGGGCCAGGCCCGTGCCCGCTCGACTCAGGGGGCTTTCTTATCCGGCATGACGAAGATCTGCCCTGGATAGATCAGGTTGGGATTGCGGATCTGATCGGTATTGGCGTCGTAAATCCAGGTATAGCGGATGCCCTGGCCATAGACCTTGCGTGAAATCCGCCAAAGATTGTCGCCCTGCACGATCGTCGTGGTGCGGATCTCCGGGATGACCGCCACCGAGGGCGGCGGCGAAGGCTGGGCCGGCTTGGCTTCGCTCGTCTGCACCGGCTCCGTGGCGGGCGTCGCAGGGTTGGAGGCGGATGGCGTCGCAGCAGACTTCGGCACCACGGCATTGCCGGAGGCCGGCGGTGCGGCTTCCGCCTGAGTCGGAGACGAGGCAGCTCCCGTAGCGCCTGCTCCCGGGCTGCCGGACTCGGTTGCGGGAGAGGCCCCCTGGGCCGGTACGGAAGCCGCGGCCGGCTGCGTCTTGCTGCCAGGAGCCGTTTCGCCAGGAAGCGGTTTACCTGGTATCGGGGTGGCAGCGCCGGGCACGGCGGTCGACGGCCTGGTCGCCGGCTGGGACGGTGTTGCAGCCGGCTCTCCGCTGTGGCTCGCCCCCGAACGCGACGGTGTGGCGATCGCCGCCACCACGGCCGGAGCCGAGGCCGTAGGTGCCTTGTCGACCATGGTGAAGGGTACCTCGGCCCGTGTCATCACCTGCCCGTTGGCAGCGGCGACATCGTCGACACGCACCCGATAATTACCCGGTTGCATGCCCTTCTCGATGGTCATGCCGAAGGTCCCGTCCTTAGCCGCGGTCACGCCCGTCACCAGCGTATCGTTGAGATAGATGCGCAGGGCGGCCCCCGGTTCGGCCCGGCCCGTCACGAAGAAGCGGCCCATCTCGTCCGCTTCGACGGTCCGGATCGAGACATTGGCCCGCGAAGATGCCTTGTCCGCATCGGCAGATGCGCTTGCCGGAGCCGGCGTTGCCGGCGCCTCGGGTGCCTTGCCTGCCGGCTGCGCCGCATCGGTCAGGACCTTGGAGGGCTGGTCGGGCGTGTTGAGGACGACCACCACCTCTTCACCCGGCTTTTCGGGAACGCGCACGGAGAGGGTCTGTTCGGACAAGGTCACCTTGCCGTCCGGCGAGGTGGTGCGCAGGGTCAGCTCGCAGGGGCCTTTCGGCAAGGCCGGCGGCGTGATCGCCCAGGTTCCATTGATGTCGGCGACCACGCGGGCATAGGGATTGCCGTTGCGCAGCAATTCCACCGTGGCGCCGGAAGCGGCCCGCCCGGCGATCACCGCGCTGCCGGCCGGCTCGATGCGGGCAATGTCGAAGGTCGGGGCAATCTGCCCCTTGGCAGCATCTGGCTTCGGCGTCTCGGGCTTGGGAGGCTGGGGTTGGGCTGCTTCAGTTTTGGCAATGTCCGACGGAGCCGCCTTTGTCTTTCCAGTGTCGGGCTTTCCGGAATCGGGCTTGGGAGCTTCGGCAGCGGCCGTCGGAGCTTTCGCGGCGTCGGTCTTGGCCGCCTCGATATTGGCAGTCTTGGCCGCCTCCGAAGCGCTCGATCCCGGCTTGCCGGCTACCTGGCCGCCGGTCGGCACCGGCTTTTGTGCCGTGCCGGCAGGAGGATTGGCGGTGACCGCCGGCTTGGTATCGCCGCCAAGCGACGACGGCGACCGCGCAGGCTCGCGCACCAGCACGCTATAAAGCGTACCGACGCTGACAACGCTCGCTGCTCCCACTATTCCAGCCAGACTCTTCCAGCCCACTGCCATCATCTACTCCCGATGCAAGAACGCGCATCGTTTCATCGAATTCTACTTACCCGCTCCGCCTGCAAGACGAAAGGCCACGCCGCCGAGATGTCGGGCAAACAAAGTATCGCGCCGGTTTACTTCACCTGCAACCGTATCATATCCGGCGCGTGCCGGTATCGACCGACTGCAGCGCCATTGCCGCAGAATTGTGATGAAATTCGAGGAACGCACGATATTCTTCATCGCATGGGCTTGATCGGAAGGTTCCATGAAACGAACGGCGCTGTTTGTATCTGCTCTTTGCCTGACAATTCTTTTTGGAATCCTATCATCGCAAGCTGGCCAAACAGCGGCTGGAACACGTTCGAAAAGCGCGGCGATGCGCATTCTCATCGTGCGCAGTGCAGCAGCGGATTGCGAACCCAGCTGCGCCGAATGGATTTCCGCGGAGGGTGACATCACCGCCGCGACGCCGGCGCTGCTGCGCAAGGTCCTCAAAGCCACCGGGGGCAGGAAGCTGCCGTTCATCCTCACCTCACCCGGCGGAGACGTCGCCGCAGGCTACGCCATGGGACGCCTGATTCGCCGGGCGGGCCTGGAGGTCACTGTCGGTCGGACAGTGTTGGCTCCCTGCGCGCCAGAGGAGACGAAATGCACCGACACCCTGATGAAGGGCCGTCGCGGCTTCGCCAACAATGTGGGAGCTTTTTGCAATTCGGCCTGTGTGTTCGTGCTGGCCGGCGGCGTAGCACGTCACGTCTTTTGGGTCAGCCCGGTCGGTGTGCATCAATTCGCCACTTCCCGGACTCTGACACGCTGGCGCCAGACCACGCTCAACGGGCGCGTCATCCGGCGGGACATTCTGTCGGTCAGTCGGATCAAGGTAAAGACGACACAGGCGCAATATGACCAGGCTGCCCGATTTTTCGACGAAATGGGCATCGATCCCGGTATCAACGAGCTGGTTCAGCTTGCGGGCAACAACGACATCCACGTCATGGACCGCAGTGAACTCCTGGCGACGAAAATCATCACGGACGGCCAGGATGCGAGAGGGCAGATTCTCAAGCTCCAGGCGGCGCTGGAGGTTCCGAAGACACCCCCTCCCGTCACCGCCTCTGCCACATCTACCGCCGATGTGCCGGCGGGACTGTTCGAGGGCAAGGCCATGATCTCGCATATCGAGCTGCGGCAGGCCGCAGAGGGCAACAGCGTACAGGCCAGCATAACGCCGTCGATCGGCGACGTCGCCTTGCCCGTCGCCGACCTCGTCGCAATCTTCCAGATCGACGATACGCTTGCTCTCTCGGATACGCCCGGGAATATCCTGCCACCTGCCCCGGCCCTGACAATCATCCTTGCCCCCGCCACCTTCTGCGTGCTCGGCTCGAGTCGTTCCCTGCGCTTTACCATCGGCCCGAAAGCAGGCAGTTCCGCCACGCCTGAAACCGTCATGGTCTCGACAGGCCGCTTCCGCGATCTGGATGCCCTTCTCGACAGGGTCTGCCGCAAATAGCGCGCCACCCACGGCACATGCTTCCGGCAAAGCAACTTGACCCCGCCCCTGCTGCGATGCGAAACCGGGGGCATGACAAAGCTTCGTTCGATTTGCGTCTATTGCGGCTCCAGCAATGGCACCCGACCCGACTATGTCGCCGGCGCCGAGCGCCTCGGCCGGGACATGGCCGAAGGTGGCATCCGCCTCGTCTATGGCGGCGGCAATGTCGGCCTGATGGGCACGGTCGCCCGCGCCGTCATCGAGAATGGCGGCCAGGTCACCGGCATCATCCCGACCTTCCTGCAGCGGCGCGAGCGCATGCTCACCGAGGTCGAGGAACTCATCGTCACCAAGGACATGCATGAGCGCAAGCGCCTGATGTTCGAGCGGGCCGATGCCTTTGTCGCCCTTCCCGGTGGCGTCGGCACCCTGGAGGAACTGGTCGAGCAGCTCACCTGGGCCCAGCTCGGCCAGCACAAGAAGCCAATCGTGCTGGTCAATATCGACGGCTTCTGGACACGGTTCCTCGACATTCTCGACCATATGCGCGAGGAGGGCTTCATTCGGCCCGAAACCGCCGTGGACGTGCTGGTGGCCAACACACCCGAAGAGGTCGTGCCGATGGTCACGGCAGCGATCGAAAAGATCTCGCGCACCGAAATGGCAATGAGCGTCGCACCCGAGACGCTCTGAAGCCGCCTCCAGGGGTTGCGGTCGAATAGGAGCTGCGATCGAATAGGATCGCGGCCTCGGGTGTTCATGCCACGGTGTTTTGCGATCGGGGGGCATGGACAATGCGATGAGGCAGTTTTTCCAGGCGAGCGCGGCGGCGCTGTTTTTCAGTAGCTGCCTTTCGTCCCCTGTCCTGGCAGGCGATCTCTACGATCTCGATCCCGACCATACCCAGACGATCTTCCACATCGACCATCTCGGCTATTCCACCGTCTCCGGTAGTTTCCACCAGTTGAAGGGCGTGCTGACGCTCGACGAGGCACATCCCGAGCAAAGCCTGGTCGAGGTGGCGATCGAGGCGTCCAGCGTCGATACGGGAGTAGCTGCGCGCGACGGAGATCTAAGGTCGAGCGAGTTCTTCGACATCGCCCACCATCAGACGATCACCTTCCGAACCACGAAGGTGAAGCGCCGTGGCCCGCGCAGTGCCGATCTCGGCGGTGACCTGACACTGCTGGGGATCTCCAGGCCCGTGACGCTGCGAACCACCTTCAACCGCGTCGCACCGGATCCGTTGCGCGGCAACCGCATGGTCGCCGGCTTCACGGCCACCACGACGATCCGGCGTTCGGATTTCGGCATGAAGGCCTTCATCCCCCTGATTGGCGACGTCGTGCGCGTAGATATCAACGCCGAAGCGATCCGGCGCTGAGAAAGGCCCGCAGGGGAGTTCAGACCTCCGCGCCGGCCTTGAGCAGCTTGTAGGTCATCGAATCCACCAGGGCCTGGAAGGAAGCATCGATGATGTTGTCGGAGACACCCACCGTGGCCCAGCGGTCACCGGCGGCGTCCTGGAATTCGATCAGCACCCGCGTCACGGCATCGGTACCGCCCTGGAAGACGCGGACCTTGTAGTCGATCAGCTTCAGGTCCTCGATGACCGACTGGTATTTGCCCAAATCCTTGCGGAGCGCCGTGTCGAGGGCGTTCACCGGGCCATGTCCCTCGGCCGCGGAGATCAGTTCCTCGGTCCCGACCTTGACCTTGACGATGGCCTCGGAGAACACGCCGAGTTCCCCGCGCTCGTTCCAGCGCCGCTCGACATTGACGCTGAAACGCTCGACGAAAAAGAACTCCGGCACGCTGCCGAGAATGCGCTTGGCCAGGAGGAAGAAGGAAGCGTCGGCGCCCTCATAGGCATAGCCCTGCGCTTCCTTGTCCTTCAGCGCGCCGAGCAGGCGCGAGAGGCGCGGATCGTCCTTGTCGATCGCGAGGCCCAGGCGCTCCAGTTCGGCCAGGATGTTCGACTTGCCGGCCTGGTCCGAGACCAGCAATTTACGCCGGTTTCCGACGCTCTCGGGCGGCACGTGCTCATAGGTCGAAGGATCCTTCATCACGGCCGAGGCATGGATGCCGGCCTTGGTGGCGAAGGCCGAGGAACCGACATAGGGCGCATGATGGTCGGGCATGCGGTTGAGCAGTTCGTCGAGCTTGCGCGAGATGCGCGTGAGGCTTTCGAGCCTGGCCGCATCCACGCCGATCTCGAAACGCTCGGCATAGGCAGGCTTGAGCAGGAGCGTCGGGATCAGCGAAGTGAGATTGGCGTTGCCGCAGCGCTCGCCAAGCCCGTTCAGCGTACCCTGGATCTGGCGCACTCCCGCCCTGACAGCCGCCAGCGAATTGGCGACGGCCTGCTCGGTATCGTTGTGGGCATGGATGCCGAGATGGCCGCCAGGGATCGTCCTGGTCACCTCGCCGACGATGCGCTCGATCTCATGCGGCAGTGTGCCGCCATTGGTGTCGCACAGCACCACCCAGCGCGCGCCGGCCTCATAAGCCGTGCGGGCGCAGGCGAGCGCATAATCGGGATTGGCCTTGTAGCCGTCGAAGAAATGCTCGCAGTCGAGCAGCACCTCGCGACCGCGCACCTTGGCGGTGGCGACGCTGTCGCGGATCGAATCGAGATTCTCTTCCAGGCTGATGCCGAGGGCCATGCGCACCTGGTGGTCCCAGCTCTTGGCCACGAAGCAGATCGCGTCGGCTTGCGCATCCAGGAGGCCGGCGACGCCAGGGTCGTTGGCGGCCGAGCGCCCGGCCCGCTTGGTCATGCCGAAGGCGGTGAACTTCGCCTTGAGACCACTCCGCTGGCTGAAGAACTGCGTGTCGAGCGGATTGGCACCGGGATAGCCACCCTCGACATAGTCGACGCCGAGATCGTCGAGCAGGCGCGCGATCGCCTGCTTGTCGGCGAGCGAGAAGTCGACGCCTGTGGTCTGGGCGCCGTCGCGCAGGGTGGTGTCGAACAGATAGAGACGATCGCGCGTCATTGCCGGCTCGCATCGGGCGGGGCCACGAGCGCCTTCTTCATGGTGGTGTTACCGAGCCATTCGTCGCCGCGCGACACGGTGTTGCGCTGCTGGGGCACGAAACCCTGCCTTTGGAAAAAGTCACGGGCAGTGTCGCTGGCATCGACGGTGAGCTGGGTGGCGCCGCGCGCCTTGGCGAGTTGCTCGATGGCGCCATAGAGCGTCGAGGCCACGCCCTGCCCGGCAACCGCGGGATGGACGTAGAGCAGATCGACCAGTTCCTTGCCCTTCAAGGCGATGAAGCCGACCGGCGAGCCACCGACCGTCGCAACCAAGGTGAGACAGCCGGCAAGGCGCTTGCCCCAGGCTTCCTCGTCCTCGGCGGCCTCGGCCCAGGCTTCCTGCTGGGTTTCGGAATAGTCCTCGCCCGTCAATTCGTGGATGCTGGCCCTGAAGATCTCAGCCAGGATCGGCGCATCGGCGGGCAGGAAGGGGCGTAGCCCCGGCTTGGGCATCGCGGGATTCGACGTCGACTTGGCCATCAGAGCTTGACCTCCCAGCTGGTAGTGCCGTCCTTATTGTCCTTGACGGCGATGTTCAACCGGGCGAGCTCGTCGCGGATGCGATCGGACTCCGGCCAGTTCTTCTCGGTACGTGCCACCTTGCGGGCCGCCAGAAGCGCCTCGACCTCCTGCCTCAGGCCATCGCTGACATGCGTGTCCCCCTTCAGGGCTGCCGCATCGTTGCTGAAGCCCAGAAAGGCGAGCGTCGCCGCCCGGTCGGCCGGATCGGTGATCTGGTGCAGGCGCGCCAGCATGGCCGGTGTGTTGAGATCGTCCGACAGGGCCTCGATCACGCCGGCGTCGACACTTCCGCCCGCAGGCAACTCCTCATACCAGCGCAGCAGGGTCTGCTGGGCCTCGTTCAAGGCCTGCAAGGTCCAGTCGATCGGCTGGCGATAATGGGTGCGCAACATGGCGAGCCTCAGCACGTCGCCATGCCAGGCGCGCCCGCCGAACCTGTCGCTGCCGAGCAGCTCGCGAATGGTGATGAAGTTGCCGAGGCTCTTCGACATCTTCTCGCTCTCGACCTGCAGGAAGCCATTATGCATCCAGACATTGGCCATCACCGGCGTATCGAAGGCGCAGCAGCTCTGGGCGATCTCGTTCTCGTGGTGCGGGAAGACGAGATCGATGCCGCCGCCATGGATATCGAAGACGTTGCGGGCCGGATCGTCGCAGGCGATGCCACCGCCATAAGGAGTGAGCAGCGTCGCCATCGACATGGCCGAGCACTCGATATGCCAGCCCGGACGGCCGGGCGTGGCGATGCCCAAGGGGCTTGGCCAGCCGGGCTGATTGCCATGCGAGGGCTTCCACAGCACGAAATCCATGGCGTCGCGTTTATAGGGCGCAACATCGACACGGGCGCCGGCCAGCATCTCGTCGAGCGAGCGGCGGGCGAGCGCGCCATAGCGCGGCACCTTGGCGAGCTTCTCCATGGCATGGACGGAGAACAGCACATGCTCCTCGGCGACATAGGCGACACCGCGCGCCACCAGGCGCTCGATGATGGCCTTCATCTCCTCGATATGATCGGTCGCGCGCGGCTCGACCATCTGCGGCGGCTGGCCGGGCTGATTAACCTGATCGGGCATCAGCACGCCGAGTTCCCTTATGTCCTGGTGGAACTGGGCCAGGGTACCATTGGTCAGTTCGCGGATGGTGATGCCGCGCTCGGCCGCGCGCTCGTTGATCTTGTCGTCGACGTCGGTGATGTTGCGCGCGTAAGAGACATGCGCGGCGCCGTAGACATGGCGCAGCAGGCGGAACAGCAGGTCGAAGACGATGATCGGCCGAGCATTGCCGATATGGGCAAAGTCGTAGACGGTCGGGCCGCAGACATACATACGCACCCGATCGGGATCGATCGGCGTGAAATCGACCTTGGCGCGCGTACGGGTATCGTAGAGCCGTAAAACCATGAGTTCCCCACCTCGGCTGGCCGGGGGCGTCCTGCGCTCAAGATTTTGGGCGAATGACGGCGCCAGCCAGCGTTGCTGCTAGCTGCAAATAATCCGCGAAAGGATGGCCGTCTTTGTCATGGCCGGGAGCAATGTGCCATGCGGGCGACGTTGTCAAGCCACACGAGACAAGGACGGCATCCGCTTTCTCCAGTGCCAGAGTGATGCACCCAGGCAACAGAGTTTCGCCAAAAATTAAACACGCAGATTTACGTATGTTTAAAAACGCACAGCGATGATAGGCAGGCTCCGCTATCCGAACGGGGCAGACCCCGTTCACATGTGTGATTTCGATGAACCTGCGTACCCTCTCCTTCATCGCGGCTTGCCTGGCCTTCGCCAGCCCCGCCTCCGCCCAGAACGTGGCTTCCTTCGTCGTCAGCAGCGATGACGGCTACGGCGTCGACACCTGCCTGGAAAGCGGCTCGCCTTGCGGCCAGCCGATTGCCAGCGAATGGTGCGTCGCCAATGGTTATGCCAAGGCCGTCGCCTTCCGCCGCCAGACTGAAACCGACATCACCGGCGCCATCAACGCGCCCACGCAGGTGGCCGCTGCCGCGCAGCCGCACGCCGTCGTGATCACCTGCGAGAAATAAAAACTTCACGGGAAGTGGGAATGCGGGCGGTAGCTCTTGCCGGGCTCCGCCCTCAGTCGGTGACGAAATCGCCGCATTTCTGCGGCGGCTCGCCAGCCCAGGGCATCACCGGTACCGACGAGGTCGAGTTCTTCGGAGATCCCTCGATCAGCTTGTCGGTGTAGACCAGATAGACCAGCACATTGCGCTTGGCGTCGCAGCCGCGCACGACCTGCATCTTCTTGAAGAACAGCGAGCGGGATTGGCGGTAGACCAGGGCGCCCTGCTCGAATTTTTCCTTGAACTTGATCGGCCCGATCTGGCGGCAAGCCAGGGAGACGTCCGACACCTCCTCGGCCACCCCGAACATGCCCTTGAGACCGCCCTTCTCCGGCACGGTGAAGTGGCAGGCAACCCCTTCGACATCGGGATCGTCGATGCCGTAGACCGCAAGCTTGTCATCGGGGGTCAGGAATTTCCATACCGTCGACTTGCGGAAGATCAGGTCCGGCTCCTGCGCCTGGGCAGCGGCGGGAGCCAACAGGGCAAGTCCGATCACGGCAAGGCCGAAGCATATTCTACGCAGCATGCGGGGTCTCCTCATCGGGCCCCATATGGGAAGGCCCCTGGCCGGGCGCTAGAGTGGAGTGTCGACCTCCCGGTCGACGCTCCTCATAAATCCCAAATCCAATATCGACCGGGAGGTCGGCACTCCAGCCTCAGCCTGCCAGCCGTGCCAACGCCTGTTCGCGGCCGATCAAGGGCAGCAGCGCCTTGAGTTCGGGACCATGGTCGAGCCCGGTCAGCGCCTGGCGCAGCGGCATGAACAGGGCCTTGCCCTTGGCACCGGTGGCGTCTTTCACGGCCTGTGTCCAGGCGCCCCAGGTGTTCTCGTCCCAGGGTTCGCTCGGCAGCAGTGCGGCGGCGCGGCCGAGGAACTCCAGATCCCGTTCTGCCTTGACAACCGGTCCTGTCACCACATCCCACCAAGTCTTCGCATCCGCCAGCCTGACGAGATTGCTGCGCACGGCAAGCCAGAATGCCTCGCCCCCTTCGATGCCGAGAGCCGCGAGCCGCTGCGAGACATCCGCATAATCCGTCTCGTGCAGCAGCTTGGCGTTGAGAGTCTCGATCTCGGCCGGATCGAACCGTGCCGGCGCCCGCGAGATGCGCGAGAGGTCGACCAGCGCCGCCAGTTCCGGCAAAGTTGCGATCGGCCTGACAGCCTCGGCCGTGCCGGTCAGCACGGCCAGGCTCGCCACCGCCATCGGCTCCAAGCCGTCCTCGCGCAGCGAACCGATCGACAGCGCGCCGCTGCGCTTGGACAGCCCCTCGCCGCTCACCGTGGTGAGCAGGTTGTGGTGCGCAAAAGCCGGCACGGTGCCGCCCAGCGCCTCGAAGATCTCGATCTGCACGGCGGTGTTGGTGACATGGTCCTCGCCGCGGATGATATGGGTGACGCCGAGATCGATATCGTCGACCACCGAGGGCAGCGTGTAGAGATAGCCGCCATCGGCGCGGATCAGCACCGGATCGGAGAGCGAGGCGGTATCGACATGGGCGTGGCCACGCACGCCATCCTGCCATTCGACGATGCGGTGGTTGAGCAGGAAGCGCCAATGCGGCCGGCGCCCCTCGGCCTCCATTGCCGCCCTCTGCTCGGCCGTCAGGCGCAGGGCCGCCCGGTCATAGACCG
This sequence comes from Labrys sedimenti, assembly GCF_034424805.1. Taxonomy (NCBI): domain Bacteria; kingdom Pseudomonadati; phylum Pseudomonadota; class Alphaproteobacteria; order Hyphomicrobiales; family Xanthobacteraceae; genus Labrys; species Labrys sedimenti. The sequence continues at coordinate 972,844 of NZ_JAXOUF010000002.1, read as the reverse complement.
GCGGCAGGCCGCGAGCCTTCTGCAAGGTGCGCCGGCGCTCCAACTCCTCCTCGGTCTCGTAGCAGGGATAGAGCCGGCCGGCCTCGCGCAGGCTGGCGGCCGCGGCATCATAGAGGGCCATGCGTTCCGACTGGCGGGCCTGCACGTCCGGCACCATGCCAAGCCAGGCGAGGTCCACCGCGATGGCGTCGGCATATTCCTGGCGCGAACGGGCGGTGTCGGTATCGTCATAGCGCAGGATGAAGCGCCCACCATCGCGCTTGGCCACACACCAGTTCAGCAAAGCGGTGCGGATATTGCCGATATGGATATAGCCGGTGGGAGATGGCGCAAAACGGACGACGGGCGGCATGATGGGCTTTCAAAATTAGAAATATGGCCTGTCCTATACCGCGAACCCTCCCTTTTGAAGGAGAGATTATGAACAGGCTCCTGCCATTTTTGCTGGCCACAAAATCGCCATCGTGTTTATAAGGGACAAGATAATCAATTGCAGCCGGCTCATAGACTCCTTTCCCGGCTGATCATCGCCACTCAGTGAATGCCGCCAAAATAGGCATCACGAAACTGACGATGCCCTCGGCATCCAAAACATGACGTTAGGGAATTCGTTGATTATTCATGGCATCCTTCATTGTTTGTTGTCACCTCGAAGGCATTGTGCGGCCAGGTTGGTGGCCGTTCCTGCCGCGACCGGAAATGGGAATAGAGTGATGTTGCGTACCTCCCTGAAGACTGCCGCCGCGGCAGGAGTTCTTGCCGTTCTGGCAACGCCGGCGCTGGCCCAGTCCTCTTCCTACACGCCGACGGGATTTTGGGACAACTACATCGCCGGTGGCTGGTCGCTGGAGCTCGGCGCCACCGCCGCCATGGGCCCCAAATATGAAGGCGCCAAGGATTTCAGCTTCCTGCCCTCGCCGATCGTCTCGCTGTCCCGCCAGGGCAAGGGCCCGGCCTTCACCTCGCGCAACGACAATCCGGGTCTGGGCCTCCTCGACAACGGCTTCCTGCGCATCGGCCCGGTCGGCAAGATCCTGTTCGAGCGCGACGGCTCCACCGACGATGATCTCAAGGGCCTCAAGCCGGTACGCTGGGGCGGTGAACTCGGTATCTTCGCCGATATCTATCCGACCGAATGGCTGCGTTTGCGCGCCGAATTGCGGCATGGCATCCGTTCGCATCACGGCCTCGTCGCCGATCTCGCCGCTGATGCCTTCTATGACATCGCGCCGGATTGGCGGATTTCCGGCGGCCCCCGCCTCTCCTTGGCCACGCGCAGCTATTTCGATGCCTATTACGGTGTGAACCTGCAGGAATCGCTCGCTTCGGGCCTCAGCCCCTATTCGCCCGGCGGTGGCCTGAAGTCGGTCGGTGTCGGCGGCGCGCTCACCTGGAAGACCACGGACAAGATCACCACCAGCGCATTTGCCGAATATAGCCGCCTCACCGGCCCCGCCTCCAAATCGAGCCTGGTCAAGGAGCGCGGCTCCCCCAACCAGTTCCTGATCGGCGTTTCGGCAAGCTATCGCTTCGACTTCAATCTCTGAGACGTTCGAAGCCCCTTCTCACAGGCGCGGGCACCCGCTCGCGCCTGCGAACGCCTGACTTGCGGAACACGAGGCACGAGCCGAATACTTGCTCGCCTGTCGCGACAATCGGCCATGTTGATTGCACGATCGCTCCCGTGCACCCAGTACGGGTCCAGTTTCTGCGAGGCCCCGTGAGCCAGTCCGCCCCCCTTCCCCACCTCTATTCGCCATTCACGATCCGCAACCTGCGCATCAAGAACCGCATCATGTCCACCGGGCATGACACCACCCTGCCCACGGCCTTCGTGCCCAATGAGGCGCTGATCGCTTATCAGCAGGCACGCGCCCAGGGTGGCGTGGGGCTGATCGTGCTGCAGGTCGCCGGCGTGCATGAGACGGCGCGCTATACCTCCCATCTCCTGATGGCGACCAGCGACGACTGCATTCCCGGCTATCGGCGCCTCGCGGAAGTCTGCCACGCAGAGGGAGCCGCGGTGTTCGGCCAGCTCTTCCATCCCGGGCGCGAGATCATGGAGACGGCCGAGGGCACCGCCCCCGTCGCCTACGCGCCCTCCGCCGTGCCCAACCAGCGCTTCCATGTCATGCCGCGGGCCATGAGCACCGCAATGATCGGCGAGATCGTCGAGGGCTATGGCGAGGCTGCACGCCGGCTCGAACAGGCCGGGATCGACGGCGTGGAGATCGTCGGCAGCCACGGCTACCTGCCCTCGCAATTCGTCAATCCGCGCGTCAATGTGCGGGAGGATGCCTATGGCGGCTCGTTCGACAACCGCCTGCGCTTCATCCGCGAGAGCCTGGCCGCCATTCGTACCAAGACGGGGCCGGACTTCGTGGTCGGCCTGCGCTTTTCCTCCGAGGACAGCGATCTCAACGGCCTCACCGCCGAGGAAGTGGCTGAGGTGCTCACCGCCCTCGACGGCAGCTTCGACTATTTCAACCTCACGGTCGGCTCCTCCGCCAGCTTCGGCGGCGCTGTGCACATTGCCCCCGCCATGGCCTTTTCCAGCGCCTATGGCGCGCCATCGGCGGCAGCCGTGAAACGCAAGGTGAAGACCCCGGTCTTCTATGCCGGGCGCGTCAACCAGCCCCAGGATGCCGAGCAACTGATCGCCAATGGCTCGGCCGACATGGTCGGCATGACGCGTGCGCTGATCTGCGACCCCGATATGCCCGCCAAGGCCGAGCAGGGCCGCTTCGACGACATCCGCGCCTGCATCGCCTGCAACCAAGCCTGCATCGGCCATTTCCAGCTCGGCGTGCCCATCTCCTGCATCCAGCACCCCGAGACCGGGCGCGAGCTGCGCTACGGCAAGGTGCTGCCCGCCGGCGCTGCGAAGAAAGTGTTAGTGGCGGGCGGTGGTCCGGCCGGCATGAAAGCCGCCAGCATCGCCGCTTCGCGCGGCCATGACGTCACGCTCTACGAAGCCTCGGGCCGGCTCGGCGGACAGGCCCTGCTGGCGCAATTGCTGCCGCGACGCATGGAATTCGGCGGCATCGTCACCAATCTCACCCGCGAGGCCGAGCTTGCCGGCGTCACCGTGGTGAAGAACACCAAAGTCGACCGCGCCCTGGTCGAGCGCGAGCGTCCCGACGTGGTCATCATCGCCACCGGTGCCACACCGCGCCATCCAGAACTGCCCGGCTCCGAGACCGCCCATGTCGTCGACGCCTGGCAGGTGCTGCGCGACGAGGCCAATGTCGGCAGTTCCGTGCTGGTGGCGGACTGGCGCTGCGACTGGATCGGCATGGGCGTCGCCGAGAAGCTGGCGCGGGCCGGCTGCAAGGTGCGCCTCGCCGTCAACGGCTATATGCCGGGCCAGCGCATCCAGGCCTATGTCCGCGACCATTGGGCCGGCGTACTGCACGATCTCGGCATCGAAGTCATCCCCTATGCCGATCTCTACGGCGTCGACGGCCAGACCGTCTATCTCGCCCATGTCACCGGGCGCGAGCCGATCATCGTCGACGGCATCGACACGCTGGTGACGTCGCTCGGCCATGAGGCCGCCAATGCCCTGGAAACCGAGCTGGAGGGCCTTCCCACCGAGATCCATCTCATCGGTGACTGCCTGACGCCTCGCACGGCCGAAGAAGCGGTGCTGGAAGGCCTGAAGGCGGGCTGGGCCATCTGAGAACGCGGCATCTTTCCGGGTGCGCGGACGAGACACCCGCGCATCCGGGAAATGGCGCCCCGAATGCGTTCCTTCAGAGCGAGCGCATCAGCCCGCCATCGACCCGGATATTCTGGCCGGTGATGTAGCCGGCGCCCTCCGACGCGAGAAAGGCAATCGTGGCCGCGATCTCCTCGCTGGTGCCGTAGCGGCCCATCGGCACGCTGTCGCGGCGTTCCTCGGTGGCCGGCAGGCTGTCGATCCAGCCCGGCAGCACATTGTTCATGCGCACATTGTCGGCGGCATGCTGATCGGCGAAGAGCTTGGTGTAGGCGGCAAGCCCGGCGCGGAACACGGCCGAGGTCGGGAACATCGCCGTCGGCTCGAAGGCCCAGGCCGTCGAGATGTTGATGATGGCGCCGCTCTTTTGGCGAATCATCGTGGGGGCCACCAGGCGGGTCGCCCTGGCAACGTTCATCAGATAGACGTCGAGCCCCGTGTGCCATTGCTCATCGGTGATCTCCAGAAGCGGCGCGCGCGGACCATGGCCAGCGCTGTTGACCAGCACGTCGACACGCCCCCAACGCTCGAGCGTGCGATCGGTGAGGCGCTGCAAATCCTCGTTGGACTGGTTGGATCCGGTGACACCGAGACCGCCCAATTCCTGCGCGATGGCTTCCCCCTTGCCGGAGGAGGAGAGAATGGCAACCTTGTAGCCATCCTTGGCTAGGCGCCTTGCGGCAGCTGCTCCCATGCCACTGCCGCCGGCCGTGACGATCGCTACTTTTTCTGCTGCCATTGAAGTCATCCTTCCATATTCCGGAGCGGCGCAAGGCCGCGACAAAGCGACTATCTTCCTGATATACTGCCAAATCAGGCTTCATTCGAGCCAGAATAGCTATTCCGATCCTATAGAAAAACTACTGCATGCCGAATGTCCTGCCTCACCTTCCTCCGCTCAAGGCCCTGCGCGCCTTCGAGGCTGCCGCACGCCATCTGAACTTCCGCCTTGCCGCCGAGGAGCTGAACGTAACCCAGGGCGCCGTCGCCCAGCATATTCGAGGGCTGGAGGCCGATCTCGGCGTGAAACTGTTCGAACGGCTGCCTCGTGGGCTTGCCCTTACCCATGCCGGGCAGGGCTATCTGCCCAATATCCGCCGGGCTTTCGAACTCATCGCCGATGCGACGCAGGGACTGCGCCCCGAGCCTGCCAGGCTGACGATCAGCGTCACGCCGAGCTTCGCAACCAAATGGCTGATCCCCAGGCTGCCTCAGTTCGTGGCCGAGCATCCGCTCGTCGAGTTGCGCATTCTGGCCAATGAGAGCCTGTCGAATTTCCAGAGCGACGGCGTCGACATCGCGGTGCGGCAAGGGCGGTTGCCCTTCGGGCCGGGACTGGTGGTCGAGCGCCTGTTTGCGCAGCAGGTGATCGCCGTCTGCGCGCCCGGCCTGCTGCCGGCCGGCACGAACGGCCTCGAACCGGCCGAGATCCCGAGCCATACCCTCCTGCACGATACCCATAATCTGTGGCCCGAGTTTCTCGAACAGGCGCTGGGGCTGAAGCCGCTTGTCGAGCCGCGGCGGATGCGCTTCAACCAGACGGGACTGGCGATCGAGGCGGCCGCCGCCGGCCAGGGCATCGCGCTCGCCAGCCGCTTTCTCGTCGCCGGCGACCTCGCCGGCGGCCGGCTGGTCCAGCCGGTGGCTGCCGAACTGTCCGGCAGCCATGATTTTTACGTCGTGCTGCCACGCCGGCAGCGTCATCCCGAACCGACGGACGCGGTCCGGCGCTGGCTCATCGCGACGGCCCAGGCGGAAGCGCGAGCAGACGACCCCGAAGCTCAGAAATCCACCGCATCCGCGCTCGCGGTGGTGGAGACCCGATAGAGTGCGGCATCCGGCACGAAGGCGGGCTTGGCGCTGTCCCGGAACCGGTTGGTGATCGGATAACGGCGGTCACGGCCGAAATTCTTCTCCGTCACCTTCACGCCGGGCGCGGCCTGGCGGCGCTTGTATTCGGCCAGATAGAGCAGGCGCTCGACCTTGCGCACGGTCTCCTCGTCGTGACCGCGCGCCACGATCTCGCTGACCCGCATCTCGCTTTCGACCAGGCAGCGCAGGATGTCGTCGAGCACGTCGTAGGGCGGCAGCGAATCCTGGTCCTTCTGGTTCTCACGCAATTCGGCGGATGGCGCCTTGGTCAGGATGTTTCGCGGAATCACCACGCCCACCGGCCCCTTGGCATCCATCGGTTTCCAGCGATTGCGCAGCTCGCACAAGCGATAGACCTCGGTCTTGTAGAGGTCCTTGATCGGGTTGAAGCCGCCATTCATGTCGCCATAGAGCGTGCAATAGCCGACCGACATCTCCGACTTGTTGCCGGTGGTCACCACCATGGCGCCGAACTTGTTGGAGATCGACATCAGGATGGTGCCACGGGCGCGGCTCTGCATGTTCTCCTCGGCAATGCCACGTGGCTGGCCCTTGAACAACGGTTCGAGCACGCTCTCCAGCCCGCTCACCGGCGCTTCGATCGGCACGACGTCATAGCGCACGCCCAGCGCCGCGGCGCATTCGAAGGCATCCTTCAGGGATTCGGGCGAGGTGTAACGATAGGGCAGCATCACGCAATGCACCCGCTCCGGCCCGAGCGCGTCCACCGCCATGGCCGCCACCAGGGCGGAATCGACACCACCGGACAGGCCAAGCACCACACCGGGAAAACCGTTCTTGTCGACATAGTCGCGCAGACCCAGGACGCAGGCCTGGTAATCGGCTTCCTCGCCCTCCTCCACCGGTTCGACCATGCCTGGCTCGCACGCCCAGCCTTGTGCCCCGCGCCGCCAAATGGTGGTGACGACGGCTTCCCGGAAGGCCGGCAATTGCACCGCCAGGCGATGATCGGCATTGAGGGCGAAGGAGGCGCCGTCGAAGATCACCTCGTCCTGGCCGCCAACCTCATTGGCATAGAGCAGCGGAAGACCGGATTCGGTGACGCGCGCCACCGCCACGTTGAGCCGGATGTCGGACTTCTCGCGATGATAGGGTGAACCATTGGGCACCAGCAGGATTTCGGCGCCCGTCTCGGCGAGGCACTCGACTACGTCATGGCCCCAGATGTCCTCGCAGATCGGCACGCCCAGACGCACGCCGCGAAAGGCGATTGGACCCGGCAGGGGCCCCGGCTGGAACACGCGCTTCTCGTCGAACACGCCGTAATTGGGCAGATCGTTCTTGAAGCGGACGGCGGCGACGATCCCCTTATCCACCAGCGCCACCGCATTGTGCAGCTTGTCTTTCTCGCGCCAGGGCAAACCCACCAGGGCAGCCGGCCCGCCATCGGCCGTGTCGCGGGCGAAATCCTCCAGCGCGGCACGGCAGGCGTCCTGAAAAGCGGGCTTGAGCACCAGATCCTCGGGCAGGTAGCCGCAGAGGAAGAGTTCGGTGAACAGCACGAGATCGGCGCCCTGCTCGCGCGCACTCGCCCTGGCAGTGCGCGCCTTGGCGAGGTTGCCGACGATATCGCCGAGCGTCGGCTTGAGCTGGGCGATGGCAATGCGCAGAATATCGGTGCTCATGGTCTCTTCAAAGGCGGATAAGGATCCGCCATCCTTACACCAGCCTTTCGGCCAGCGCGAGAATCCAGGTCAGGCCCGCCAAGGTAAGCGCGGTGAACACCGCTGCCGACCCGAGATCCTTGACGATGCGGATATGGGGGTGGCGGTCGGGCGTGACATGGTCCGACAGCGCCTCGATGGCGGTGTTGAGCAACTCCACCATCAGCACCAGCAGGATGACGCCGATCAGGGCAAGGCGCTTCCACCAGCTTTCGGTCACGAAGAAGCTCGCCGGCACCGCGACGAGCAACACGACGACCTCCTGGCGTACCGCCAGTTCGTAGCGGACGGCATGGGCAAGGCCCGCTGCCGAGTTGAAGAATGCCTTGACGATTCGCTCCATGACCACTCCCGAGAACGGCAGGCGTTTTAAGGCCACGCCGCGGCAATCGCCAAGTAGAATCGGGGCATTGCAATCGAGATCGAGACGGTATCAAGCAAATGCCGGCCCGAAGGCCGGCATACTGCCATCGTTATGGTCTCTCTCAGCGCTTCTTCTTGTAGTAGACGTCGAGACAGACGGCGAAGAGCAGCACCAGGCCCTTGATCCATTTCTGGTCGTCGATGCCGAGGCCGAGGATCGACATGCCGACATTCATCACGCCCATCAGCAGGGCACCGATCACCGCGCCGGTGATCTTGCCGACGCCGCCCGAGGCCGAAGCGCCGCCGATGAAGCAAGCCGCGATGACGTCGAGTTCATAGCCGTCGCCCGCTTTCGGGGTCGCCATGCCGCCGAAGCGCGAGGTGACGATCAGCCCGGCCAGGGCCGCCAGAGCGCCCATATTGACGAAGGTCAGGAGGATGAGCCGGTCGGTGTTGATGCCCGAGAGCTTGGCCGCCTTCTCGTTGCCACCGAGGGCATAGATGCGGCGGCCGATCACGGTGCGGGTGGTGACGAAGACATAGAGCAGCGTCAGCGCCAGCAGGATGATCAGCACCATCGGCAAGCCGCGATACATTGCCAGGAGATAGCCGACATAGATGGCGGCAACCGCCATCAATGCGTTGCGGCCGAGGAAGATCGCCATCGGCTCTTCCTCCACGCCGTGCTTGAGCCGCGTCATCCGGCCCTTGATGTTCACCAAGATGAACAGAGCCGCGGCGATCAGGCCAAGGGCGAAGGTTGTGGTGAAGAAGCCCGGGGATGCGAAGGGATCGGGAATCCAGCCGGCACTGAGCTGGTTGAACTCGGCCGGCAGCGGGCCGACATTGGTATTGCCGAGCAGACGATAGGTCAGCCCGCGAAACACCAGCATGCCCGCCAGAGTGACGATGAAGGAGGGAATGCGCAGATAGGCGATGAAATAGCCCTGAACGCCGCCGATCAGCGCCCCGACCACCAGGGTAGCGACTGCCGCCGGTGCCCAATGCCAGCCGAGCTTCACCATCAGGGTCGCGGCGACGGCGCCGGTGAAGGCGCAGACGGAGCCGACCGACAGGTCGATATGGCCCGACACGATCACCAGCAGCATGCCGAGCGCCATGACGATGACGTAGCCGTTCTGGTTGGGGATGTTGTTGATGTTGGACGGCGCCAGCATCCGCCCTTCCGTCATGTATTGGAAGAATCCGACGATGACGACGAGCGAGATCAGCAGGCCATAGTCGCGGATGTTGCCGCTGATATATTCAAGGATCGATTTCTTGGGCGAAGAGCCTTGAGCTTCCACGGTGTTTGTCGTCATCGTCAATGTCCTTCCGCACGCATGATGGCGCGCATGATCTTTTCTTGGGTGGCCTCGGCCCCGGGGAATTCGCCTACGAAGCGGCCCGCATTCATCACATAGATGCGATCGCACATGCCCAGCAGTTCCGGCATCTCGGAGGAAATCATCAGCACGGCTTTGCCTTCATTCACCATCTCGTTGATGATGCTGTAGATTTCGTATTTCGCACCGACGTCGATACCGCGCGTCGGCTCGTCGAGCATCAGCAGTTCAGGATTGGAGAACAGCCATTTGGAGAGCACCACCTTCTGCTGATTGCCACCCGACAGATTCACCGTCTTCTGGAAGACGTTGGGAGAGCGGATGTTCAGCTTGCGCCTGTAGTCGTTGGCCACCCGCAATTCCTTGATGTCGTCGATGATGGAATTCTTCGACACACCTTCCAGGTTGCTGAGCGTGATGTTCTTCATGATGTCCTCTTCGAGGACGAGGCCGAGCTGTTTGCGATCCTCGGTAACGTAAGCCAGGCCATTGGCCAGCGCTTTCTGGATGCTCGAAAGATCGACCGGCTTGCCGTGCATCAAGGCCTGGCCGCTGATGCGCTGGCCGTAGGAATGGCCGAAGATGCTCATGGCGAGCTCTGTCCGCCCCGCACCCATCAGGCCTGATATGCCGACGACCTCACCCTTGCGGACCGTGAGATTCACGCCCTTTACCACCTGCCGATCGGAATGCTCGTGGTGGTGCACCACCCAATCCTTGATCTCGAGGACCGGTTCGCCGATCTTGGGCTGCCGGCTGGGATAGCGGTCCGCCATTTCGCGCCCGACCATACCCTTGATGATGCGATCCTCGCTGATTGCCTCGCCACGGCAGTCCAGGGTTTCGATCGAAGCCCCATCGCGAATGATGGTGATCTCGTCGCAGACCTTGGAAATCTCGTTGAGCTTGTGCGAGATCAAGATCGAGGAAATGCCCTGACGCTTGAACTCCAGCAGGAGGTCGAGCAGGGCATCGCTGTCGCTTTCGTTAAGACTGGCAGTCGGCTCGTCGAGGATCAGAAGCTTCACGTCCTTCGACAAGGCCTTGGCGATCTCGACGAGCTGCTGCTTGCCGACGCCGATATTGGTGATGAGCGTGTCCGGCGATTCCCTCAGCCCGACCTTGTCCAGCACCTTGCGGGTCTTGCCATAGGTCAGGGGCCAATCGATGAGGCCACCCGTTGCCTGCTCGTTGCCGAGGAAGATGTTCTCGGCGATGGAGAGCAGTGGCACCAGGGCAAGTTCCTGATGGATGATAATGATGCCGAGCTCTTCAGACTGTCGGATATCCTTGAAGTGGCATTCCTTGCCGCGGAAGCGAATCTCTCCTTCATAGGAGCCGTGGGGATAGACCCCGCTCAGCACCTTCATCAAGGTTGATTTGCCGGCGCCATTCTCGCCGACCACGCCGTGAATTTCGCCCTCGTTGACCGTGAGGTTGACGTTGCTGAGCGCCTTGACCCCCGGAAAGGTCTTGGTGATGCCCCGCATTTCCAGGATGGCTGTCATAGTGGATGACCTGTGAAAAGGGCGGCCGGCACCGTGGTGCCAGCCGCCCGATACCCTAACATGGTTTGAGGACGACCACTTATTTCAGCTGGTCTTCCTTGTAGTAACCACCATCGACCAGCACCTGCTTCCAATTATCCTTGGTGACCAGGACGGGCTTGAGCAGATAGGTCGGCACCACCTTCTTGCCGTTGTCGTAGCTCTTGGTGTCGTTGATCTCGGGCTTGCCGCCGGAGAGCACGGCATCGACCATGTCGACCGAGACCTTGGCGAGCTGGCGCGTATCCTTGTAGATCGTCGAATACTGGTCGCCGGCGATGATCGCCTTGACGGACGCGACTTCGGCGTCCTGGCCGGAGATGAAGGGCATGGGCTTGTCGCCCGAGCCGTAACCGGCGGCCTTCAGCGAAGCGATGATACCACGCGACAGGCCGTCATAGGGCGACAGTACCGCGTCGACCTTCTTGTCGGTGTAGAAAGCTGAGAGAAGGTTGTCCATGCGCGACTGGGCGAGCGAACCGTCCCAACGCAGCGTACCGACCTTGTCCATGCCTGCCTGCTTGGACTGCACGACCAGCTTGCCGCTGTCGATATAGGGCTGCAGCACCGACATGGCGCCGTTGTAGAAGAAGAAGGCGTTGTTGTCGTCGGGCGAGCCGCCGAACAGCTCGATGTTGAAGGGTCCCTTGCCGTCCTTGAGGCCGAGGCCGGCTTCCAGCGACTGGGCCTGCAGCACGCCGACCTGGAAATTGTCGAAGGTCGCGTAATAGTCGACATTCTCCGAATTGCGGATCAGGCGGTCATAGGCGATGACCTTCACGCCCTTGGCCGCAGCCTCCTTGAGCACGTCGGCGAGCGTGGTGCCGTCGATCGAGGCGATCACCAGCACCTTGTCGCCCTTGGTCAGCATGTTCTCGATCTGCGCGAGCTGGTTGGGGATGTCGTCGTCGGCATATTGCAGATCGGTGGCATAGCCCTTGGCCTGAAGCTGCTTGACGACATTGTTGCCGTCGTCGATCCAGCGCTCGGAAGTCTTGGTCGGCATGGCGATGCCGACAGGCCCCTTATCCTGGGCAAGGGCCGGCGATGCGAGCGTGATCGCGCCGAAGGCAGCAGCCAAAAGCAAGGATTTGAATAGTTTCACGTCTCTCTCCCAAGTTGACGTTTTCCCGGTCCGGGACGAACCGGGTCTAGAAAATAGCCCCTCAGCCGACATCGGGAATCGAAGCGGCTCCAATGGAGCCTCTTCTCACCCCCGGAGCACAGCCGAATGCGTCCAGAACCGTGCCGCCAAGGGGTGTTTCTTCCAGCGAGGCTCAGAATTCATAAGAGCTTTCCGATGCTTGTCAATTGGTATTACAATTAGCAAACAGATGATGCGCCACCGTCCCCCAAGAGCGACGGTGGCGCTTCTCGTCATCGCATGTCAATCGGTCAGGGGGAACGACCGGCGTTGCGGTCGCGGGTTACCGTTCGATGTCCCGAGCCCCTATTTCAACTGATCTTCCTTATAGTAGCCGCTGTCGACCAGCACCTGCTTCCAGTTGTCCTTGGTGACCAGGACCGGCTTGAGCAGATAGGTCGGCACCACCTTCTTGCCGTTGTCGTAGCTCTTGGTGTCGTTGATCTCGGGCTTGCCGCCGGAGAGCACGGCATCGACCATACCGACCGACACCTTGGCCAGTTCGCGGGTATCCTTGAAGACGGTGGAATATTGGTCACCGGCGATGATCGCCTTGACGGACGCGACTTCGGCGTCCTGGCCGGAGATGAAGGGGATCGGCTTGTCACCCGAGCCATAGCCGGCCGCCTTCAGAGAGGCGACGATGCCGTGGGCGAGGGTGTCGTTCGGCGACAGCACCGCGTCGACCTTCTTGTCGGTGTAGAAGGCGGAGAGAAGGTTGTCCATGCGCGACTGGGCGAGCGAGCCGTCCCAGTTCAGCGTACCGACCTTGTCCATGCCTGCCTGCTTGGACTGCACCACCAGCTTGCCGCTGTCGAGATAAGGCTGCAGCACCGACAGCGCGCCGTTGTAGAAGAAGAAGGCGTTGTTGTCGTCGGGCGAGCCGCCGAACAGCTCGATGTTGAAGGGGCCCTTGCCGTCCTTCAGGCCGAGAGCGGTCTCCAGCGACTGGGCCTGCAGCACGCCGACTTGGAAATTGTCGAAGGTGGCGTAGTAGTCGACATTCTCCGAATTGCGGATCAGGCGGTCATAGGCGATGACCTTCACGCCCTTGGCGGCGGCGGCCTTGAGAGCATCGGCCAGCGTGGTGCCGTCGATAGCCGCGATCACCAGCACCTTGTCGCCCTTGGTGAGCATGTTCTCGATCTGCGCGAGCTGGCCGGGAATATCGCCATTGGCATATTGCAGGTCGGCGCCATACCCCTTGGCTTCCAGCTGCTTGACGACATTCTTGCCGTCGTCGATCCAGCGCTCGACCGTCTTGTCCGGCATGGCGATGCCGACGGTCCCCTTGTCCTGCGCCAAGGCCGGCGTCACCAGAACACCGGCGACCAAAGCGCTCGCCAGACATAGCTTTTGAAACAATCCCATAGTGCCTCCCGATTTCATGAGTTACGTACCTCAATTCTCGTCACTGCAGCCGCCGATCTTTCGCTGCAATGGTACGACGAATGATAGATTAGTGCCTCAACCTGTCAACGACCCATGATGCACGGACCTCATGGATCGTCCTCGCCGAGACGCAATCGGCCACCCCTGCCCTTCAGGCATTCCAGTCGAGCACGATCTTCCCGCATTCGCCGCGCGCCATCGTCTCGAAGCCCTCGAGATAGTCAGCGACGGCCAGCCGATGGGTGATCACAGGACGGATGTTGAGCCCGCTCTGCAACATGGCCAGCATCTTGTGCCAGGTCTCGAACATTTCGCGGCCATAGATGCCCTTGATGGTCAGCATCTTGAAGACGATCTTGTTCCAGTCGACAGCGAAGGGCGTGGCAGGAATGCCCAGCATGGCGATCTTGGAGCCCATCAGCATGACGTCGAGCATCTGCTGGAAGGCCGCCGGCGCGCCGCTCATCTCCAGGCCGACATCGAATCCTTCCTTCATCTTCAGGCGGGCCATCACGTCGCGCAGATCTTCCTTGGCGACATTGACCGGCACGATATCAGCCACCTTGGCGGCGAGATCGAGGCGGACCGGATTGATGTCGGTGATCACCACATGGCGGGCACCGGCATGGCGGGCCACGGCCCCGGCCATGATGCCGATCGGGCCGGCGCCGGTGATCAGCACGTCCTCGCCGACGAGATCGAAGGACAGCGCCGTGTGCACCGCATTGCCGAGCGGATCGAGGATGGCGCCGAGCTCGTCGTCGACCTCCTCGGGCAGCGGAACGATGTTGAAGGCCGGCACCTTCACATATTCGGCGAAGGCGCCGGGCATATTGACGCCAATGCCGCGCGTGTCGGGATCGAGATGGAAGCGCCCTGCCCTTGTGGCCCGGCTCTTCATGCCGATGACGTGCCCCTCGCCCGACACGCGCTCGCCGATCTTGAGGCTGTGCACGGCCGAGCCGATCTCGACGATCTCACCGGCATATTCATGGCCGACGATCATCGGCACCGGCACCGTCTTCTGGGCCCAGGCGTCCCATTTGTAGATGTGGATGTCGGTGCCGCAGATGCCGGTTTTCCGCACCTTGACCAGGACATCGTTGGGCCCGAGTTCAGGCATCGGCTCATTGTCCGAAAACCAAAGGCCGGGTTCGGGCTTGGATTTGACGAGGGCTTTCATCTGTCAGGGCTTTCTTGGGAGGCCTTCAGGCTTGCCAGGGGTTGAAGACAGGAACGCCGAGGGGGCTAAAATCGGCGACATTTCGGGTGACCATGGTCAGGCCATGCTCCAAGGCCGTAGCCGCAATCATCGCATCCCGTTCGGGACGCCGGTCCGGGACATGCAGGCGCGCACATATCTGCGCGGTCCGAGATCCAAACTGTAAAATCCGGCCATCATAACTGGGCTCAACTTTGCCAACCAACCAGTTACGAAGAATTCCGCCTTGCGCGGGATCACGCCGCTCGATCGACAACACGCCAATTTCGAGTTCCATCAAGGTGACTGCAGAGATGAATTGTCTCGATCTGGCGGTGGCGTAAGCCCATTCGAGAAGCTTTGGCGCGGCAAGACGAGGACGACGCAACTCGGAGAGGACATTGGTATCCAGCAGGAACATCAGTCGAATACCGTCTCCCTGCGCACGATCTCACGCAAGCGCGGCGGCTCGAAATCGAAATCCGCTTCCGGTTCGTCCTGGCGGAGCAAATCCACGATGCTTGGCTCTTCCCCGACAAGGCGCTGATATTCCTCATGCTTCAGCAACACGAAGGCCGGCTTGCCGCGATCGGTGATCACGAGCGGGCCTTCCTCCGCGGCGCGCTTGGCTTTGCCGATATCGTGATTGAACTCCCGGCTGCTCATGTGCTTCATCGGAGACCTCCGCAGGATATGTAGTTACAATACTACACCCTGCAAAGCCAATCACGCAAAAAGATCAGATCACGCCCAGAACCTTGCCGGCATCGGTGAAGGCGTCGATGGCAAAATCGATATCGGCCTCCGTCAGACCGGCCGACATCTGGGTGCGGATGCGCGCCCTGCCCTTCGGCACCACCGGGAAGAAGAAGCCGGCGACATAGACGCCGCGTTCGTCGAGGGCACGAGCCATGTCCTGCGCGCGGCGGGCATCATGCAGCATCACCGGGATGATCGGCGTCTCGCCCTGCAGGAGCTCGAAGCCGGCCTTCTCCAGCCCGGCGCGGAAACGCCTGGTGTTGGCGAACAGTTTTTCGCGCAGGTCATCGCCCGCCTGAGCCAACTCGATCGCCTTCATCGAGCCGGCCGCGACCGGCGGGGCCAAAGAATTGGAGAAAAGATAGGGACGTGCACGCTGACGCAGGAGATCGATGATCGGCTGGCTGGCGGCGACATAGCCACCCATGGCGCCACCCAAGGCCTTGCCCAGCGTGCCGGTGAGGAGATCGACCTTGTCCTCCACCCCGGCGCGAGCGGGCGTGCCACGCCCCTCCGGCCCGATGAAGCCGGTGGCGTGGCAATCATCCACCATCACATTGGCGCCGTAGCGCCCGGCAAGGTCCGTGAGCGTCTTCAGGTCGGCGAGATAGCCGTCCATGGAAAACACGCCATCGGTGGCGATGACGATGTGGCGGGCATTGTCGGCCTTGGCCGCCTGCAACTGCACTTCGAGATCGTTCATGTCGCCATTGGCGAAGCGATAGCGCTTGGCCTTGCACAGGCGCACGCCGTCGATGATCGAGGCATGGTTCAGGCTGTCGGAAACGATGGCATCCTCGGCACCGAGCAAGGGCTCGAACACCCCGCCATTGGCGTCGAAGCAGGCGGCGAAGAGAATCGCGTCGTCCTTGTTGAGATAGCGGGCGATGGTGCGCTCGAGTTCGCGATGCAGGGTCTGCGTGCCGCAGATGAAACGTACCGAAGCCATGCCGAAGCCATGGCCGTCCATGGCCTGCTTGGCGGTAGCGATGATCTCGGGGTTATCGGCCAGGCCCAGATAATTGTTGGCACACAGATTGAGCATCGGCCGCCGTCCGGCCTTATCAGCGACTTCGATGCGGGCACGTTGCGGGCCGGCGATCTCGCGTTCGCTCTTCCACAAACCGTCCTTGGCGATTTCCGTCAGGGTGGATTTGACATGATCGACGAGCGACATCGGGCGGCTCCCTTGCACCTGTTTGGGTTCACAGGCCTAAGCCAAAACCAGCCGCGCTTCAAATGATGAGATCATGCCGAAAGTAGATGGGGGCATTCAGGGACTGGTCTTCAAACCGGCCTAGCAGCGATGCGCCCTCCGGCAGGGAAAAGGCGGGTTCGAAGACCCGCCTCCCGACTTCTCAGTACGTTTTCGGCACATACATTTCCGACGGCACGGGATGGCGCACATAGTCCTCGTGGCGCTCGCGATCGGGCAGGATCACCGACGGATGCTCGACCTGGCCATAGGGGATCTGGCCGAGCAGATGGCTGATGCAGTTGAGGCGCGCGCGCTTCTTGTCCACCGCCTCGACCACCCACCAGGGCGCTTCGGGAATGTGGGTGCGCTCAAGCATCACTTCCTTGGCCCTTGTATAGTCTTCCCAGCGCCGCCGGGATTCGACGTCCATCGGGCTCAGCTTCCACTGCTTGAGCGGATCCTGGATGCGCATGTTGAAGCGGAATTCCTGCTCCTCATCGGTGATCGAGAACCAGTATTTCAACAGGATGATGCCCGAACGCACCAGCATGCGCTCGAATTCGGGCGCGGAGCGGAAGAACTCCTCATATTCGGCATCGTTGCAGAAGCCCATGACATGCTCGACGCCTGCCCGGTTGTACCAGCTGCGGTCGAACAGCACCATTTCGCCGCCGGCCGGCAGATGGGCGACATAGCGCTGGAAATACCATTGCGTGCGCTCGCGCTCATTGGGCGCCGGCAAGGCGGCGACACGGCAGATGCGCGGGTTGAGGCGCTGGGTGATGCGCTTGATCACGCCGCCCTTGCCGGCGGAATCACGCCCCTCGAACAGCACGACGACCCGCAACTTGTGATGCTGGATCCAGTCCTGCAGCTCGACCAGTTCGTGCTGCAGGCGGAAGAGCTCGCGGAAATAGATCTTGCGATCGAGCGTGTCGCGCTCCTCCAGTTCGGGCGTGTCCCCGAGGATGCGGTCGAGGCGCGCCTCCTCCAGCTCCAGTTCCAGTTCCTCGTCATAGCCATCGGCGATCTCCTGCCGGATGCGGTCGAGATTGGGCCTGCTATCGGCTGGCGTGGTCATGCGAATACTCCTTGCGCGAAGGGTGGCTCGATCAACCGAACCCGTTTCGGGCGCCATAGGCCCATGCTTTGATGAAGCCCGTAGTGCAGGAATATTTCAGTTATGTGACAGCCCCGGCAAGCACCCCTTGCCGAGTTGCTCAGCCCATCTTCAGCCACTCCACGGCGCGATGGGCGATGGCCATCACCGGGGCATTGGTGTTGGCGCTGACGATCTCGGGCATCACCGAACAGTCGAACACGCGCAGGCCCTCGATGCCGCGAACGCGCAGCTGGGAATCGAGCACCGCCATCGGATCATCGTCCCGTCCCATGCGCGCCGTACCGACCGGGTGATAGTTGGTCTTGACCATGCGCTTGCAATGGGCGTGCAGATCGGCATCGGAAACTTTGTCGGCACCCGGCAGCATCTCGTGGGAGATCTTCTCCCTGATCGGCGAGGCGTCAAGGAAGGAACGGGCAAAACGCAGGCCCGCAATCATCAGCCTGATATCCTCGGAATGCTTGAGGAAGCCGCCATCGACAACCGGCGGCTCGAGCGGATCGGCCGAGCGCAGCCTCACCGTTCCCCGCGATTTCGGCCGGAGCAGGCAGGTGGTGAAGGTGACGCCGTCACAGGCGGTGACGTCTGTGATGTCGCGGTCGAGATAGACGGTCGGTACACAATAGATCTTCAGCGAAGCGTCGGCCTCGCGGTCGTCGGGATTGGTGAAGACGCAGGCTTCCACACCCGTGGTGGTTACCGGGCCCTGCTTGCGCAGGAGATAATCGAGCCCATTGCGGATCATGTTCCAGCCCTTGTCCTGGCCGAAATAGCCATAGCGGCCGTTGGAGGCGGCAATCACGGGCACCTCGCAATGATCCTGCAGGTTCTCTCCCACACCCGGCAGATCCACCCGGGGCTTGATGCCATGGCGCAGGAGATGGTCGGCCGGGCCGATGCCCGACAGCATCAGGAGCTTGGGCGTGACGTAGGTCCCGGCGGCTAGGATCACCGTTGCGGCGGATGCCCTGTGGGTCCGGCCGCCTTCCACATACTCGACACCCGTGCAGCTGATACCTTCGATGATGAGGCGCGTCACGATCGCTTCGGTGGTGATGGTCAAGCGTTCGTCGTCGCGCACCAGCGGCAGAAAGGCATCCACGGCCGAGCAGCGGCGCTTCGTCACCGGATCCATGGTGCCCTGCATCAGGCCGACGCCGCGTTGGCGTCCGGAATTGAAGTCGGGATTGAGCGGCTCACCCAGGGACGGCAGCGCCTGAAGGAAGGCCCTCGTCATCTCGCAGGTATGGAGCGGCCTCGTGACCTTGAGCGGGCCGGTGGTACCATGCACGGGCGTGTCGAGGTCGGCATTGCCTTCCATTGCAATGAAATGGGGGAGGATATCGGCATAGCGCCAGCCCTCCGCCCCGTAGTTCTCGGCCCAATTGTCGTAGTCGGCCGGTTGGCCGCGCATATAGACCATGGCATTGACCGAGGAGCCACCGCCCAGCACCCGTCCCTGCGGCACGATGGTGGCGCGCCCGTCGAGCTGGGGCTGGCGCTCCATCCTGTGCATGGTGAGATAGGTGTCCTTAGCCAGATATTTCATGTAGCCGGCCGGCATATGCATGATCGGATTCATGCGCGCCGGGCCGGCTTCCAGCATCAATACGCGCTGGCCGAGGTCGCGCACGAGCCGCATGGCGGTGACACAGCCCGACGAGCCGCCGCCAACGATGATGGTGTCGTAAGTCATGGCCATTCGAACCCGCCCCATTTGTCTGACGAGTTCGTTGTGTTTCACAACTTTCACCGAAGTGCAAACGGATTAGACCGTCGGCGGCGCCCCTGCCCCCAGGGTGATCAGCACGATCTCGGGCGGCACGCCGAAGCGCACCGGCAGCCCCGTCATGCCAAGGCCGCCCGAGACGACGAGGTGGCGATCCCCCTCGACGATATGGCCATAGGCAAAGCGGCTGCCGTAACGCGAGGGCACATGAATCACCCCGATGCCGGGCAGCACCACCTGCCCGCCATGCGTATGGCCACAGACCGTCAGGGCGATCCGATCGGGCACGTCGACGAAGATGTCCGGCTCATGCGCCAGCAGGATCGCCGGAGCGGTGTCGCCCACCTTGGCGAGCGTGCCCGGCAGATCGTCGAGGCCGTAATTGCCGTCGCCGAGGCCGAGCAGCCAGAAAGGCTGGCCGTCCTTGACGAGCCGCAGCGCCGCATTCTCCATCACATGGATGCCATGGGCCTTGAAGGCACGGCGGACATTGTCGCCGTCATGCCAACCGATATCGTGATTGCCGAGCACGGCATGCACGCCGAGCGGCGCGCGCAGGATGGAAAGTGCCCTGCCGCATTCCGACATCGGCACGAAGGAACCGACGCCGAAGCGGCCCATGCCGGCCTCGTAGTCGCCCGCCAGCAACACGATGTCGGGTTTGAGGGCATTAGTGGTGTGGGCGATCCGCTCGATATGGGCAGGCGTCATCCAGGGATTGATGGCATGGATGTCGGCAAGCACGGCAATGCGCAGCGTCGGGCCGCTTCTCCATTGGGGCGGTGCGACTTGGTACTGCGTCGCCAGCAACCGTCTTGGCTCGACCCCGAAGGCGTAGCCGCCGAACAGGAGGGGCGTGGCAAGGCCGGCCTTGAGAAGGAAATTGCGTCTGGAGAGCATGCGGAACCGTGAGGTATTTCAACGAACGAAAGGATCTTCGCGCATCTTTGTGGCGCTGCGGCAGCAACGATATGCAGGAGCGATGGAAAGAAAGCGCAATCGCCGTGCGTGTGTCAGGCGCGATTTGCTAAACTCCGAACCCGAAAACCCTCAGCCTACGATCCTTGTAGATGGCGGGCGCGACATGCCAACCGCGCCAACCGCGGGGTCGGAGAAGCAAAAGCATAACACCATCATCCAGAAACAAATCTCTGAATTCACTGGTTTTATTCGTTCCATGCTGATCGTCGTACCGTGATAGACAGCCCTTTACGCTCCAGAACATCTCGGCGATGGCATCCGACATTATGTCGAGATTGTTCAGCCTATTCACCACACCGACCAAAGATGCACCGGTGAAAATCAGGTAGTCTCCCCTTTGCAGATGCAGTCCTTGATAGTCTGGCGGTCTTCGCTCGAAGGGCAGGAGCTTGCTGAGCCTGTCGCCGGCTTTCCGTCTGTCGTCGGGATCAACGGAAGGCTCCTCTAGGACCTCGAATTCGGCGAAGAAGCAGTCGACACCGGCGATGAAGGCCACCGGCGGGCCCAGCTTGAACATGGCCGGGACCAGGGCGCGTACATCGGCGGGCGTCGGATTGCGGCACATATAGACGCCGGCACAGCATAATATCACCACGATGATCGCCCTCGCTTTCAGGGACAATCGGGTTTCGGCTCGCGTCTTTCGCCTTGTCGTCATCGTTCGTGACCCCGTCGCCCCTAGCTCATGGCTCGGTCGGCACTGCCCAGCGTGATCATCACGATCTCCGGCGGCACGCCGAAACGCACCGGCACGCCGGTCATGCCGAGGCCGCCCGAGACGACGAGATGGCGATCGTCCTCGACGATATGGCCATAGGCGAAACGCCGGCCATAGCGAGACGGGATGCCCCTGGGGCCGTAGAAGGGGATGCGGACTTGCCCGCCATGGGTGTGGCCACTGATGGTAAGGGCGATGCGACGCTGGCGATCATGTTTCGGCAGGGCGGCGAAGATGTCGGGTTCATGGGCCAGCAGGATTGCGGGCGCCTCGTCGCTCACTCTAGCAAGCGTGCCCGGCAGATCATCGAGGCCGGCCCCGCCCCGTCCGCCCCATTGATCACCGAGGCCGAGCAACCAGAAGGGCCTGCCGCCCCAGGACAACCGCAGGGCCTGGTTTTCCATGACGGGAATGCCATGCGCGGCGAAGGCGCGCCGGACATTGTCGCCACCCTTGCCACGCCGTCCCAGATCGTGATTGCCGAGCACGGCATGCACGCCCAGGGGAGCGCGAAGCAGCGAGAGCGCTCTGGCGCAATCCTCCATCGAGACATAGGAGCCGACACCATAGAGCGGCATGCTGGCCTCGTAGTCGCCGGCCAGCAGCACGACGTCGGGCTCGAGGGCGTTGGTGCCGTGCGCGATCCGCTCGATATGGGCGGGGCTCATCCAGGGATTGATGGCGTGGATGTCGGCGAGCACGGCGATGCGCAGCGTCGGCCCCGCGGACCAATTGTCCGGGGAAATTCGGTAATGTGTCACCACGAGACGCTGCGGCTCGACGCCGAAGGCATAACCGCCGGAGATGAGCGGCGTGGCGAGACCGGCCTTGAGCAGAAAATGGCGTCGGGAAAGCATTGGGATCCACGGACTGCGTTGGTTGCTCGGGCAACCTTGCCGCGTGGATGTGATGCGCAAATCGTCGAAAGATGCAGGATCGGAGGAAAGTCAGCGCAATCCCGTCGACGAAGGGCAGAAAAGCCAAGAGGCGGGCCAATGGACCCGCCTCTTCACATATTGATCGTCCGGTCGAGAGGGAATAACGACGTGCGCCGTCACTCCGCCGCGATGATGCTCGGCTTGACCTGGCCGGAACGTTCCTTCTTGACCAGATCCGCCACCATGAAGGCGACCTCGATGGCCTGCTCGGCATTGAGGCGCGGATCGCAATGGGTGTGGTAGCGGTCGGCGAGGTCGGCCTCGCTCACCGCGCGGGCGCCACCCGTGCATTCGGTGACGTTCTTGCCGGTCATCTCCAGATGCAGGCCGCCGGCATAGGTGCCCTCGGCCTGGTGCACGGCGAAGAAGCTCTTGATCTCGCCGGTGATCTGGTCGAACGGCCGGGTCTTGTAGCCGTTCGTCGCCTTCACGGTGTTGCCGTGCATGGGATCGCACGACCACACCACCGAACGACCCTCGCGCTTCACGGCGCGGATGAGTTCAGGCAGATGCTGCTCGACCTTGTCATGGCCGAAGCGTGCGATCAGGGTGAGGCGGCCCGGCTCGTTCTCGGGGTTGAGGATGTCGATCAGCCTGATCAGTTCGTCGGACTTGAGCGAGGGGCCGCATTTCAGGCCGATCGGGTTCTTGACGCCGCGGAAGAACTCGACATGGGCATGGTCGAGCTGGCGCGTGCGGTCACCGATCCAGACGAAGTGGCCCGAGGTGGCATAGGGATCGCCCGAGGTGGAGTCGATGCGGGTCATCGCCTGCTCATAGCCGAGCAGCAGGGCTTCGTGGCTGGTGTAGAAATCGGTGATGCGCATCTCCGGATGCAGCTCCGGATCGATGCCGCAGGCCCGCATGAAGTCGAGCGTCTCGGTAATACGCTCGGCCAGCGCCTGGTACTTCGAGCTCTGCGGCGAGTCCTTGACGAAGCCGAGCATCCACTGGTGCACATGGGCGAGATTGGCATAGCCGCCGGTGGCGAAGGCGCGCAGCAGGTTCAGCGTCGCCGCCGACTGGCGATAGGCTTCGAGCTGGCGGCGCGGATCGGGAATGCGGGCATCTGCCGTGAACTCAGTGCCGTTGACGATGTCGCCGCGATAGACCGGCAGCTCGATCTCGCCGACCTTCTCGGTGGGCGCCGAACGCGGCTTGGCGAACTGGCCGGCGATGCGGCCGACCTTCACCACCGGCGATGAGCCGGCGAAGGTGAGCACCACGGCCATCTGCAGGAAGACGCGGAAGAAGTCGCGGATATTGTCGGCGCCATGCTCGGCAAAGCTCTCGGCGCAATCGCCCCCTTGCAGAAGGAAAGCCTCTCCGGCTGCGACCTTGGCGAGCTGGCGCTTGAGCTTGCGCGCTTCACCGGCAAAAACGAGCGGCGGGAAGGTCGCGAGCGTCGCCTCGACGTCGTTGAGAGCCTTTTCGTCGGGATAGACGGGCGACTGCTGGATCGGCCTGGAACGCCAGCTCTGCGGTGTCCAACGCTCGGACATGAGTATACTTCCTGTTCTCAGGGCGAACCGGCTATAGCCGCCCTGCACGACTATGATACTTTCACGAGGCCGGCGTTTTCCGGCGAAGGCCGGTTCTATACGCGTCCGGCAAATAGAAAACCAGCGTAAAGCCGTGGTTTTCAGTCTCGTTTACGAAATCCTCGGGCAGGTTGGGACCGTTTTGGCGGGATCGCAGGCTTTCGGCCGCCGCCTGGAAACGTGTTGTCGAATGGAGAGACGGCTGAATGCCGGATCTTCAATTCTCCCGTCCGGCGAGGATCTTGAGCGCCTTCAGGGTCTCCCGATTGAGCGTACCCTTGGTCTTGCCGCTGTAGAGGCCACGGTCGACCAGGATCGACTGTACCTCCATGCGGGTATCCAGGCTCCAGGCTCCCCAATGGTCGGTGAGCTGGTTGAAGCTGTATTCGTTGCCGGCCGCGAGCGCCCGCATCAGCCACAGGGCCGCCGCCTTGCCGTCGGCCGGAATGCCGGTGCCATTGGCATAGGCAAAGGCGAGCCCCGCCATGCCGTCGGTGTTGCCGCGATCGGCAGCGAGGCGATAATAGGTGACCGACTTGGCCTCATCCTTTGGCACGCCGTCGCCGCTGAGATAGGCATAGGCGATCTTCACCAGCGCATCGTCGTCGCCCTGATCGGCGGCAGCCTGGAACAGGGCGACCGCCTTGGCGCCATCTTTCGGCACACCCTGCCCGCTCTGATAGGCCAGAGCAAGGTTGCGGGCTCCCGCCGGATCGCCCTTGTCGGCCGCCTCCTGGAACTGCCGGGCTGCTTCCGCGAAATCCTGGGTAACACCCTCGCCATCCCGATAGAGAAAGCCGAGATTGACATTGGCGGCGGCCAGCCCCGCCTCCGCCGCCTTCTTGTAGAGCGCCAGCGCCTCGGCCGGATCGACCTTTACGCCGCGCCCGACCTGATATTGATAGGCCAGGGAGTTGAGGCAATCGGCGTCGCCCTTGTCCGCGCATAGCTTGAACAGGCGGTTCGCCTCAGCGTCATTGCTCGGAATGCCGACACCGTCGCGTTCCCGCACCCCGGCCGAGAAGGCCGCGATCAGGCTGCCGAGATCGGCTGCCTTGCGATAGGCATCGAGCGCAGCCACGTCATTGCCGAGCTTTTCCTCGGCCCGCCCGAGCTGGAACTGAAAGCGAGCAACGGCAGGATAGCGGCCGGCGGCTTCCTGGCAGCGTGCCAGAGCCAGCGTGCCGTCAAGCGCCTCCATGGCGACGCCATCCACGACTTTCTGACTGTCCTCAGGACTGGCCGCCAGGCGATCGCAATCGGTGACGGCTTCTTCCGTCTGCGGCTGGGCCGGCGCGGCGCGCAAGGGGGGAACATGCCGCCCATGAGGCGGGGTGAGATTGAGCGCCCAAGCCGCGTTCGCCAGCACGATCATGCCGGCGGCCATCGCGCCGAAAATCACCACAGGAGCCCGCATCATGCCCTCCCCGAACCCCCTGCCCTGCCGCCCTCTGATGCGTAGCGGCTGAAAATCCAAGCGGGGGAATCGCCGCTATCGAACGGCGCGCACTCTGCAACCGGGTTGGTAAAGGCCGGCTTAGCGGACGGGGGTGCGCATCGTCACCAATTCCTCGGCCGCGCTTGGATGCAACGGCATGGTGGCATCGAAATCGGCCTTTGTCGCGCCCATCTTGACGCTGATCGCCAGCAATTGCGCCATTTCGGCCGCCCCTTCGCCGATAATATGCACACCGAGGACCTTGTCGCTCACCTTGTCGACCACGAGTTTCATAAACACGCGATCGCCGCTGCCCGACAGAGTGGCCTTCATGGCGCGGAACGAGGTCTGGAAGATGTTGACGCCGCCGCCGCATTCGGCGCGCGCTTCTTCCTCGCTCAATCCGACGGTGCCGATCTCCGGGGTCGAGAACACGGCCGTCGGCACGAGGCGATGATCGGCGAGCCAAGGCTTGTTGCCGAAGACGGTATCGGCAAAGGCATGGCCTTCGCGAATGGCGACGGGAGTAAGATTGATGCGATTGGTGACATCGCCCACCGCCCAGATCCCGGGCGCCGTGGTGCGCGACTGGTCGTCGACCGCGATAGCACCGGCAGTGTTGATCTCCACCCCGACCGTTTCCAGACCGAGACCCGCCGTATTGGGCTTGCGCCCGGTCGCCACCATGATCTCGCCGACATGGCGCGTCTGGCCGTTGGTGAGGGTCACTTGCCGCCCGCCGGCCTTGTCCGCCTCGATGCGCTTGAGATCCGTGCGGATCAGGATCTCGATGCCAGCCGCGCCCATCGCCTCCGTCAACACCCGGCGGACGTCGTCGTCGAAACCGCGCAGGATCGCCTCGCCGCGATAGACCAGGGTCACCTTCACGCCCAGCCGTTGCAGGAGGCAGGCGAACTCGACTGCAATGTAGCCCCCGCCGACGATGATCATCGTCTCCGGCAGGGCCGGCAGGTCGAAGACCTCGTTGGAGGTGATGGCATGCTCGGCGCCCGGCACGTTCGGCTTGACCGGCGCTCCCCCGGTCGCGATCAGGATCCGGCCGGCGGTGAAGCTGCGACCGCCATCGAGTTGCACGGTGTGCGGAGCGGTGATCACAGCCCGGCTCGGAAAAGTCGCTACCGATGATTTTTCCAGATTGGCGGAATAAGCCCGTTCCAGCCGGCTAATCTCTGCCTCTTTCGCGGCCACGAGCTTGGGCCAGGAAAATTCGGCCTCGGGTACCGTCCAACCGAAGCCGGCCGCCTCACGGAACTCATCGGCGAAACGGCTGGCCAGCACATAGAGCTTCTTGGGCACGCAGCCACGAATGACGCAGGTGCCACCGACCCGGAACTCCTCGGCGATGGCCACCCGCGCGCCATGGGACGCCGCGATACGGGCGGCGCGCACCCCGCCGGATCCCGCGCCGATCACGAACAGATCATAGTCGAATTGCGACATGGTACAGCCTGACTGCCATTGCCCGGCCTGCGGAAGCGTTCACCCGGGAGAGGATTGCGAAAGCATCTTGCGACGAGACGGACACATCTGGAATCGCAAAGATATGTCGAAATGAAGAGCCGAAGCAAAGAAGCGTTCATGCTCGAATGCGCCTTGCTTCGGCCCGTCTAAACGTAAGAAGCGGGACTGATGTGATCAATCCCGCTTCCGAACAAGGCTGATATTCGATTTTATTGGGCCGGTGCAGCGGGCTTGTCTGCTGCGGCCGGTGCATCCCCGGGGGCGTCGGTCGGCGAGGGACCGAGCTTGCCGCCCTTCTTCTCCACCTCTTCACGTACCCGCTTCATCACGCCGTCCTGAAGGTCCCTCGTCCAGCCCTGCACCACCGGCATCGAATCGCGCAGGATGATCTGCTGCTGGGTGGCCAGCTTCTTGCCGACCGGGCTCTCGTAGAAGGTGATCAGCTGCTTGAGTTCATCCTCGCTGAAACGCGTGGTGTAGAACTTGGCGAGGCTGTTATCGAGCTCGACCCGCTTTTTCATGAATTCGGGTACCAGCGAGATCGCGGCCTCGTTGATCAACTGGCTGAGCTCAGGACGCTGGCCCGTATAGATGGTGGTGGCCTGCTGCAGATATTGCGGAATGATGTCGTCGAAACCGACGGTGAGGCCGGAAGCCTTGAGGAACTGCACGGCCGTCGCCAGCTGCTCGGGCGTGGGCTGGGCGGCGTTGCCCGTCGGCACCTCGGCCGTTGGCGCCGGCGTGGCATTCTGCGCCGAAGCCGGCAGCGCTGCGGCGCTTGCGAGCAGTCCGGCGACCATGGCGGCGGCCAAGACGCGAACCTGCCCACAAACATGGCGTTGACGAAGCATCATGGAACTCCCATCACAAATCAGGCTGGCCCGATGAAGCGGACTCCCGAAGAGCCGGCGACGTAAGCGCCCTTGGCATATCCGAGAAACAGTCCGTGTTCGACGACACCGGGAATGGTGGATAGGCCCGCCGCCAAGGCAGCGGGATCGGGGATCTGTTGAAAGTGGCAATCAAGGATGTGGTGCCCGCCATCCGTGACGAAAACAAGGCCGTCAGGCTGATGACGCAGGCGTAATTCACCGGAAAGCCCGAGTTTCGCGGCAATACGTTCCACCGCGGCCCGGGTCGCACCGAAGCCGAAGGGAATGACTTCCACCGGCAACGGGAAGCGACCGAGCATCGGCACGACCTTGGATTCATCGGCGATCACCAGCATCGAAGCCGCCGCCGCTGCGACGATCTTCTCGCGCAGCAACGCACCGCCGCCACCCTTGATCAACCCGAGAGCCGGACCGATCTCGTCGGCGCCGTCAACGGCCAGATCGAGTTCGGGCGTTTCGTCGAGCGTGGTCAGGGGAATGCCCAGGCCCTTGGCCTGGTCGTGGGTGAATTCGGAGGCTGGCACGCAAATGACATCGAGGCCGCTACGCACCTTCTCGCCCAACAGGTCAACGAAGTGCTTGGCCGTCGAGCCATGGCCCAGGCCCAGCCTCATGCCGCTTTCGACATGGGCGAGCGCGGCTCGGGCTGCTTCGCGCTTCATGTCGTCAGGGGTCATGGCAACCTTATGCTGTTCGGGTTATCGGACGATACGTCCCAAGCGGAGTTCGGTCTTTTACAGATTCCTCCTGATCGCGTCATGGGCGCGATCAGGAGGAATCTGCCTAGGATCAGGCGGCGGTTATAACGGCTTTGCTGCCGATTGCATCAGTTAAGTTTGAGAAGCAAGGGGCTAGACACAAGGAAAATCGGCCTCCCCCTTTCGCCCGGCGAGCCCTCCCGTCGGCCCATTGCGAATTCTGCTTATTTCCCCGGCGGCGTGCAGATGACCTGATCCTTCCAGACATAGCACACGCTCATCGTACCGGTACGCTGTTCCACCCGGAACACCGAACTCTCGCGCTCGTGGCTGGAGGCGATCAGCGTGTAGTCTCCGGGCTCCTGCTTCCCAGCCCCTTCACCGGCCGGAAAACAAAGGGTGACACCGGTATTGTCCTCCTTGACGCCATATTGGCAGGCCCCCACCTCGCCGGTCAGCCGGTCGACCCGATAGATCCGGTTGAGGTCCTTTTGCGGGGCCGCCACGAAGACATAGTCGGCGGCAAGCGCCGGACCGGCGACAAGAAGGAGGGCTGCAAGGCCTAGCGAACGCTTCATGATGACTGGCTCGTCGTTTCCTCGGCGGAGCGCATTGTCCCGAATGCCTGGGGCGTCGTGTCACACGCCCTGGCGTGATCGAACCCGGTTACATTCGCGCAGACGATACGATCCTAGCTCGAATCGTGAATTTTCGAATCTCCGCTTGCCACCCAGACATGGCATTTTCCAGACCAAGCCGGAAACAACAGCATGATGCAGCCGCGGACAGCGATCTTCGACCTTGACGGAACGCTGGTGGACAGTGCCCGCGACCTGATGGGGACGCTGAACTTCATCCTGGCTCGCGAAGGGCTGCCCGCCCTGCCTGTCGAGAGAGCGCAGAGCCTGCTGGGCGCCGGTGCCCGCGCACTGCTGGAGCGCGGTTTTGCCGAATGCGGCCAGACGGTGGAACCGGCCCGCATGGACGTGCTCTATCGCGATTTCCTCGATTATTACGGCGAGCATCTGGCCGATGAGACGGTCGCCTTCGACGGTGTCGAAGAGGCCTTGAAGACGCTGAAGGCGCGGGGCTGGGTACTCGGCGTGTGCACCAACAAGGTGACCGAACATTCGGTACGCCTGATCGAAGCCCTGAAACTAACCCCCTATTTCAGCGCGATCTGCGGGCGCGACGCCTTCGCCTGGTTCAAGCCGGACCCCCGTCACCTCACCCTTTCCATCGAGGCCGCCGGCGGCGATCCCGCCCACGCCATCATGGTGGGTGACAGCAAGACCGATATCGATACGGCCCTGCGCGCCAGGCTGCCGTCGGTCTGCGTGGATTTCGGCTACACCGACATTCCCGCCACCCAGTTGGGAGCGACGCGCGTCATTTCGCATTTCGATCAACTGATTTCTGCGATCGATGCGATTACCGGCTTGACAGCGCAGCCGGCTTTATCCAAATAGGCGCTTCCCTTCGGGGGCGCGTAGCTCAGCGGGAGAGCACTCCCTTCACACGGGAGGGGTCACAGGTTCAATCCCTGTCGCGCCCACCATTCCTACTCCGTACATTCATCTCCTGATGACCCGTATTCGTCGCTCAGTGTTGAGGCGCGGCGCGGATGGATCAATTTGCGCGCCCGCCGCGATATACATCGTCATCCCATACGGAACTTTCTCCCTGCCCATGCGTTTGATCGAGCGTTTTCGATCAAATGCGTGTTTTCGTTTCATTTCGACAGGAGAGGCCCATGAGATTTCTTATTGCCGCCGCTATCGCCTTGGGCGCCACCTTCGCCCTCGCCGCTCCCTCATCGGCCATGCCGGTGTCTCAGCCGGACAATCCCTCGCTCGTACAGACCGTGAGGGACCGGACCTGCAACGCACCGTCCCGCACCGCCCGCTGCAAATGGTATGGCATGCCCGGCGTCCACCGCGGGCCGCGCTGGCTGCGTCAACACGGTGGTGAAGGCTACCGGCATCGCCATCATCACCGCCGGCACTATCGCCACCATCGGCGCACCTGATTTTTCCTGAGAATGCCCGCGAGGCTTTTGATCGGGGCAAGGTGCGATTGGTCCGAATCGCACCTTGCCCCGACGTTTTATTTTTGAGGCGTTTCTTTCCTTGGGACCAACGGCTCCGCCCTCAATTGGTGGCGGGCTTCAACCGCGGCTTGGGCTCCGCCATCGCCAGGCCGGCTCCGGCCAGCATCACCGCCATGCCGAGCAGGTCGAGCAGGTGGACCTGTTCGCCAAAGCAGATCATGCCGAGCAGCACGGCGATGATGGGAGACACGAAAGCATAGGTCCCGGCACGGGTGGCGCCGATCTCCCGGAGAAGCGTCATATAGATGGTGTAGCCGATCAGCGAGCCGAACAGCACGAGGAACAGCCATCCCGCCCAGGCTGCCGAACCCCATTGGCCTGCCAAGGCGGGTATTGCCCCGGGCTCACCGGCAAGCGACAGGGCCAGCAGCAGCACGCCACCCAAGAGAGTGGTCGTGCCGGCCACGACGGTCGAGGAGTAGAGCCGCAGCAAGGGACGGGCGACCACGGAGCCCCAGCCATAGGCCACGGCCGCCCAGGACACGGCAGCCGCTCCCGCCAGGCGCAATGCCGCGCCCTCGCCCGCCGCTGCAGACCAGTTTCGAACCGCAGCCGGCCCGAACAGGATGGCTAGCCCTGCC
Source organism: Labrys sedimenti (assembly GCF_034424805.1). NCBI lineage: Bacteria > Pseudomonadati > Pseudomonadota > Alphaproteobacteria > Hyphomicrobiales > Xanthobacteraceae > Labrys > Labrys sedimenti. Next base: position 942,381 of record NZ_JAXOUF010000002.1, on the reverse strand, counting down.
ATGCCGAGAAGCAGGGCACCGAAACGCCGCCGGTCGAAACTCTCTTCCCGCAGCCAGAGCGCAAAAGCCATCAAAGCTATAGGCGTCAGTGACATTTCGAGCACGGCCGCCGTGCCCGAATCGACATGCGCCACACCCCAGAACAGCGCCGCGTAGCACAGTGTGATCATCAGCAGGCTGGTGGCAGCGAGACGCGGCAGGTCCCGCCATGCCAGCCGCGGCAGCCCCTCGCGCCAAGCCGTGAATCCGAGCAGCAACAGGCCGGCCGCGGTAAAGCGCGTGCCGGCGAACAGCAGGGGCGGCACCGCCTCCACGCCGGCCTTGATGCCGATCCAGGTGGTTCCCCAGATCACGCAAAGAGCCAGGAACAGCAAAGTGGTGCGGCTGGGCATATCGGGACCTCGGCAAATCTTGTGTAACGGTTAAATATCATTATAGTCGTTACATTGCACGCTTGAGTTTCGAAGGCCAGCGCTGGAAAGTGCCGGGATGAGCCAGGTCAAGACCATTGCTGCCGCCCGCCTCGTCGGCGGACATCCGGCCTTGGACTTCGTCAACACGGTCGATGCCTGGCGCGATCGTTGGGGGCCGGACCTGCTCGTCTCCTATGGCGATCTCGTCACCTGGGCCCTGCGCGTGGATCTGGTCGATTCGGCCCTTTCGGTCCGCCTGCTGCACCGGGCCGACACCGAACCGGCCGTAGCGGAAGCGGCCCTGTTGCGAGCCCGAACCCTGCGCGTAACGCTGAGAAATCTCTTCCTGGCAGAAGCCTTGGGCGAAACGGGTAGCGAAGAAGATGCCGCTCGCCTCGATGCCGTATTGCAGGACGCCAACCGCCAGCGCGAACTGCGCCTCATCACCGGCACTTTCGAATGGGGCTGGCGCGACGACAACGATCTCGACACCGTCCTTCATCGCATTGCCTTCGCCGCGGCCGAGCTGCTCACCAGCCGCAACGATCGCCGGGATGTACGGGAATGCCATGGCATCAATTGCGGCTGGCTGTTCCTCGACACCTCGCGCGGGGGACGCCGGCAATGGTGCTCGGAAGAGGCCTGCGGCACCCATATGCGTGTGCGCCGCTTCCGCGAGAAAGGTAGCCCGGCCGCCTGACCGCCGGCGCTTTCCAAAATTACCGCCAATGGGCTGGCCTCACTGCGCCTCCATGGGTTAAGGGACATGGCAAGCCATCGCTGCCTGCCGTCTGGCCTTACCGCCAGGCACCGCAGGGGCCGGTGCAAAGAACACGCATGGAGCACGACGCGTTTTTCTCATCCGCGTCCTGCCGCGAGGGAGCCCGAAGACGCAATGCCTGACCGTGCCGATGCCCGCCGCCAGACTCTCGACGCCATTTTCACGGGGGCGGTCGCCGCGTCCCATCCGGCAACCTTCCTGCCGCAGCATCTGCCGCCTCCCCCTGCCTCGGGACGGCTGATCCTGCTTGCCGCCGGCAAGGCGGCCGGTAGCATGGCCGAGATCGCCGAAGCCCACTACACCGCCCTCGGTATCCCGGCCGACCGCATCGACGGCGTCGCCGTGGCCCGCCACGGCTATGGCCGCCCGCTCAAGACCCTGCCGATGATCGAGGCCGGACACCCGGTGCCGGACCAGGGCAGCATCGATGGCGCCGAGCGTGCGCTCGCGCTTGCGGCCGCGGCCGGCGAGGACGACCTTGTCCTGGTCCTGCTCTCCGGTGGCGCTTCCGCCAATTGGGTGGCGCCGGCCGGCGCGCTGACGCTGGACGACAAGCGCGCCATCACCCGTCATTTGCTGCGCTCGGGTGCTGCCATCGGCGAGATCAATGTCCTGCGCAAACGCCTGTCGCGCATCAAGGGCGGGCGCCTCGCCCAGGCCGCCTATCCCGCGCGCCTGCTCACTCTCGCCGTTTCGGACGTGCCGGGCGATGATCCCGCCGTGATCGGTTCCGGCCCAACCGTGCCCGACCCCGTCGGCAATGCCCAGGCTCTTGCCATTGCCGAACGCTTCAACACGCCTCTCGGTGCAGCCAAGGCCCTCTTCGAGGATGCCGGCAACGAGACGCCCAAGCCGGGCGATGCGGTCTTTGCCAAGAGCGAGTTCCGCATCGTCGTCACCCCCTCCGACATGATTGCCGCAGCCACCCGCCTCGCCGAGCAACATGGTTATGAACCGGTCGTGCTCGGCGCCAATGTCGAGGGCGAGGCACGCCAGGTCGCCGCCGACCAGGCCAGGCAGGCCCGCGCGCTGAAGGCCGCCGGCCGCCGCGCCGCCCTGATCTCCGGTGGAGAATTGACGGTGACCATCACCGGCAAGGGACGCGGCGGTCCCAACCAGGAATTCAGCCTTGCCTTGGCCCTCGCCCTCGATGGCGAGACGGGCATCAGCGCGCTTGCCGCCGATACGGATGGCACCGATGGCGGCGGCGGCCTCGCCACCGATCCGGCCGGCGCCATCGTCGACGAGACCACGCTTGCAAGGGCTCGTGCGGCAGGGATCGATCCGGCCGCCTATCTCGCCGACAACGACTCGACCGGCTTCTTCGAGGCCATCGGCGATCTCGTCGCGCCCGGCCCGACCTTCACCAATGTCAACGACCTCCGGGTCATCCTGGTGGACTGAGCCCAGCCACCGCGGGAAGCCGACGCGCGAAATATGGTGTGCCGACCTTCAGATCGGCACTTCCGATCGTCAGCGAAAGCTGCAAACAGCGCGGTCATCGGCAAGGAAGATGCCGATCTGAAGGTCGGCACACCAATCTCTCTTCCGGCAAGAAGGCTGGCGCGACTCGTAATTTGACCCGAAACTCCTGCTTTGGTGTCGCCACAAGCGATTCCAGCATTGTTTCAAGGTCATATTTTCGATGTTTGCGCGCTTATTCCGATTTCTCGAAAGCCGCATAGATATATTCGCCGCTTTCGACGAGCACGACACGCCGCCCACCGGGGTATGGCGTTTCATGTGGCACCACCTCAAGCCCGTGAAGGGCTGGCTCGCCGCCATCATGGCGATCGAGCTGGCCTTCAGCGGCGTGGAGGCCGGCATCTATCTGATGGTCGGCTGGTTCGTGGACCTGCTCAACAAGGGCTCGCCGCAGACCCTCTTGCGCGACCACGGCCTGCTTCTCGCCGGCGCCCTGTTCGTGGTGCTGTTCCTGCGGCCGGTCCTGTTCTTCGTGACCCAGGCCGTCACCAATCTGATCGTGGTGCCGCCGCTCACCAACCAGATCCGCTGGCGCAACCACATCTACACGCTCGGCCATTCGCTCACCTATTTCCAGAACGACTTTGCCGGGCGCCTGTCGGCGCGCGTGATCCAGGCCGGGCAGTCGATCCGCTCGGCCATCATCGCTGTCATCGGCGACCTCTGGTATGCGCTGGTCTTCGCCGGTGTGACCATCGGCTTCTTCGGTTCGGTCGATGCCTGGCTGGTGCTGCCCGTCATCCTCTGGCTGGCGGCCTATGCCGCGCTGCTCTCCTTTTTCGTGCCGCGGGCCCTGAAGCGCTCGGAAGCCAATTCCCTCGGCCGTTCCACCACGACAGGGCGCATCGTCGATTCCTACACCAACATCCTCACCGTGAAGCTGTTCGCGCGCTCCGATCTCGAACGTTCGGCGGTCAGGGACGCGCTCAAGCGCTGGAACGAGAGCTTCCTCGACCTGATGCGCCTGATTCTCGGCGCCAGCTTCGCCCTGCAGGTGCTCAACAGCCTGCTGCTGGTGGTGATCGCCGGCATGATCCTGGTGCTGTGGAGCCAGGGCAACATGACGGCCGGCGCCGGCGCGGCCGCCCTCACCCTGGTGCTGCGGCTGATCCAGCTCTCCGGCTGGCTGATGTATCTGATCCGCGACGTCTTCGAGAATATCGGCGCGGTGCAGGAGAGCATGCTGACCATCGCCAAGCCGCATGACCTCGTCGACGCTCCCGATGCCGCCACGCTCTCGGCGCCGCGTGGAGAAATCGTCTTCGAGCATGTCCGTTTCGGCTATGGCGGAACGCATCCGGTGTTTTCGGATCTCTCGCTCACCATCCGCCCCGGCGAGAAGGTCGGCATCGTCGGCCCGTCCGGCGCCGGCAAGTCGACGCTGGTCAATCTGCTGCTGCGCCTCTACGCTATCCAGTCGGGCCGGATCCTGATCGATGGGCAGGACATTGCCGGCGTCACCCAGGACAGCCTGCGCCGGCAGATCGGCGTGGTGACGCAGGACAATTCCCTGCTGCACCGCTCCATCCAGGACAACATCGCCTATGGCCGTACGGAAGCGGACAAGGATGCCGTCGAGGATGCGGCGAGGCAGGCCGCCGCGCACGACTTCATCGTCACGCTGGGCGATCAGGATGGCCGCGCCGGCTACGAATCGCGTGTGGGCGAACGCGGCGTGAAACTCTCCGGCGGCCAGCGCCAGCGCATCACCATTGCCCGGGTGCTGCTCAAGAACGCCCCGGTCCTGGTGCTCGACGAAGCGACCTCCGCCCTCGATTCAGAAGTGGAGGCGACGATCCAGGGCCAGCTCCGCCGCCTGATGCACGACAAGACGGTGCTGGCCATTGCCCATCGCCTCTCGACGATCGCGGAACTCGATCGCCTCATCGTGCTCGACGGCGGCCGCATCGTCGAGCAGGGACGGCACGAGGATCTGATCGCACGCGACGGCCTCTATGCCAGGCTGTGGCGCCGCCAGTCCGGCGGCTTCCTGGCTTTGGAGGATAGCTCGGCAGCATGAGGCGCCATCATGGCGCCCGAGCAACTTTAATGCCCGCACGCCACCGCAGCTCAAAATCGGCCGCCTTGGCGCTGATGGGAAGGCGAACCAGGATACCGCCCTCCTCCGTGGTTGCGACCACCTCGCCATCGAGGCTCGCCTGGGGCTTCATACCGGCATGGAGATGCGGGAAGCGCAAGAAGCATGCTCGCTCGATCGGAGGCAGCCGCAATGACAGCATGCCGTCCGCCATCGAAAGCTGGGAGATCCGGCCAGCGACATCGGTGTCCAGCAAAGTGCGCTCGCCTCGGACAAGGCTCAGCACCCCCTTTGAGACGCGGAGGCGAACCTGCCCCAGCGGGCTAGCGAAGGGTCCCAGCTCGCCTTCCCCACTTGGATTGGCAATTTCCCAGCCATGCCAGGGCGTAACATCGGTCGCGGCGGCGATGCCGAGCTTCGCCATCAGCGCGCCCCAGCTATAGAAGCGCTCGGTGTCGGGCTGGTCGAGCGGTTCGCCCGTCTCGGCATTGTAGTTTTCCGGGCAGATACGCCGGCTCTCCCAGGCGGAACGAAACAGCGCAAAGCTGCGCTGGGCCAAGACCGAAGCCCTCTCGTCCAGTCCGTAGCGGCGCAGGCCGTGATAGACGAGATAGTTGAAGGGCGGCCAGATCCGGCCGCGCCAATAGGAATTGTCGCCGAAGGCGGGATCCGCACGGCTGACACCGGGAATGACCGGATCGCCGCCGAAGGTCGAGGGATCGTCGAGATGCTCGCAGAGCCGGTCGGCCTGCCCGGGCGCCGCGGCACCAGCCAGCAGCGGATAGAAACTGGTCGGTGCGAGGCTCTTCACGAAGCCGCCGCCGCGCCGGCGATTGGCGAAGATGCCGCGCTCGCCGTCCCATAAAGTCTCGCGAATAAGGGCTTTCGTGGCTTCGGCGCGGGTGGCATGGGCGGCTGCCTCCTCCTCGCGCCCCAACTCCGCCGCCATCAGGGCGAGCATCTCGGCATCGAGCGCCAGCAGGCTGTTGAGGCCGACATCCCAGAGATCGAGCGTGCGCGTGGCCTTGTCGTAGCTGGCCTCGTCGTGGACCGGCGAATTGTCCATCGCCGATTCATTGCGTGCTCCGAAATGGGTGCCCTTGTAGAGCCCGTCGCCCACATCCGAGGTGCCGAAAGAGGCAAGCCCCGTCCCGCCCGGATCGCGCTCCCGCCACCACCAGGCATGGTTGCGCGCCAGTGCGGCATAGGCATTTTCGATCAGGTCGCGGGCGCGATGGCGCAGATAAAGCTGCCAGACCACGAAACCGCCGATGGGGCTCTGGCTGCGGTCGACCCAGGCATCGCTGGCGGTGAGCAGGCAGGGCAGATTGCCCTGCGGCGTCGCCCCCGAAAACACGGCGGAAAGATTGTCGCGGGCGAGGCCCGCGTCGAGCTCGCCGGCCATCAGGGCGGCATAGAACTGGTCGTTCAGCCAGACGCCGAAGCCGCCGAATTTTCCCAGGTCCCAGTTGCGGCTGATGGCGGTATAGGGGCGCTGGTTGATGCCGTCCCATACCGTATTCCAGGCGACGACGTCGCGCAGCGCCGCCAGGGCAATGGCGGGCTCGCCATCCGGTTGGGGCGGCGCCGTCTCGGGCCGCGCCAACAGAGCTCGCGCCTCGGCGATCGCGAGGTCCTGCCGGTCGGCAATGGCGAGCGCAAAGCGATTGTCCCGCATCATTTCCAGGTTGAAGCGCAGCATGAGGACGGACGCCGCCTCGGCCCGGGACCCTGTATGGAAATAACCGTGGGTTTCGTAGTCCCGCACCGCTTCGGCGAGCGAGGCATGTCCGGTCACCTGCACGGGAGGCTCTTCGCTGACGAGCGCCGCGAAGCGATGCCCGACACGGATGATCAGAGCTCCGTCGGCCGCCTCGAAACGAACCTCCTCGCCACCGTCCGCGGAAAGGCAGAGATTGACCCAGAAACGCAACCCCCATTCGCCGGCCTTGGCCATCTGCCAGCTGCCGGTGAGGCTGAAGGGACCGGGCTTGGTATAACGCCAGTCGAGGGTGGTGCCGGCATGGGAGAGCTGAAGCTCCACCAGCGAGCCATCGAGCGCGTGCCGTCCCAGCGTGACGGCATCACCGGGTTCGAACAGGCAGGCCTTGCCGGTGCTCGCCGCGAAGGCAAGCGGGGTAAGCCTGAGGCCGAGCGGCAGGAACACCATTTCCGCCGGCCGCGACGACCAGCTGTTCCAGGCGCGATCGAGCGGAATATTGACGCTGACCGGCATCGTCAGGCCTGCAACAGGACGGTGTTGGCGGGCGACCAGGCCAGCGTGACGGCCTGCCCGGGCGAGACCGCCGAGACCTCCCGGTTCTGCGACAGCACCTTGATCTCTTCGCCCCCGAGTCCTTCGGCAATGAAGGTCGAGACCGCGCCGGCATAGATGATCTCGCGTATCCTCGTGGCAAAGACATTATCGCTGCCGGGATTTTCTCCCGGCGCCAGAAGCCGCATCTTCTCGGGCCGTACCGCCGCCGTGACCTTGCTGCCGGAGTTGGGAAGCCCATCGGCGGTGCGAATGACGCCACCTCCGATCTCGAGCCCCGCGTCGGTCGCTTTGCCCTCGAAGAAATTGGCGTCTCCCAGGAAGGACGCGGCAAAACGGGTGCGCGGGCGTTCATAGATGTCGAGCGGCGCGCCCTCCTGCACGATGCGCCCGCCATCGAGGATGGCGACGGTATCGGAGAGGGTCAGCGCTTCCTCCTGGTCATGGGTGACGAAGATGGTGGTGAGCCCGCTCTCGCGCTGGATGCGGCGCAGTTCGATCTGCATGTCCTGGCGCAGGCGCCGGTCGAGCGCGGACAGGGGTTCGTCCAGCAGGAGAACCCTCGGCTTGGTCACGATGGCACGGGCGAGCGCCACGCGCTGCTGCTGGCCGCCCGAAAGCTGCTTGGGCTTGCGCTGCTCGAAGCCGGTGAGATGTACCATCTCAAGCACGCGAGCCACCTCCTTGCGCGCGGCCTCGCCGCGGATGCCCTGGCGGTTGAGCCCGAAGATGACGTTGTCGAACACGCTCATATGCGGAAACAGTGCATAGGACTGGAACACCATGCCGACCTTGCGCTGCCATAGCGCGACCCCGGTGACGTCCTCGCCGCCGAACAGGATGCGTCCCTCGTCCGGATCGACGAAACCACCGATGATGCGCAGCAGCGTGGTCTTGCCGGAACCCGAAGGGCCGAGCAGGCTGGTGAACTCGCCCGCCTTGAAGGCGGTGCTCACCTTGTCGAGCACCCGCAAGGATCCGTAGCCCTTGCTGATCGAAGCGACTTCAACGCCGATCACGACTGCCTCCCAGATTGGACAATTGGGCGAAGATCAGCACGAGAACGGCCGAGACGCCGAGGAAGATGGCGGAGATCGCATTGATCTCCGGCGTGAAGCCCTTGCGGATCGAGGTGTAGATCTCGACCGGCAGAGTGGAGACGCCCGGCGTCGCCAGGAAGTAGGAGACCACGAACTGGTCGAGCGAAACCGCGAAGGCAAAGAGCAGCGCCGCGATGATGCTCGGCGCCAGCAAAGGCAGCGTCACGGCAAAGAAGGCGTGGACCGGCGTCGATCCCAGGCTCATCGCCGCCTCCTCGAGATCGGCCCGCAATGTCTGCATGCCGGTGCCGACGATCAGGACGACATAGGGGATGGCCAGGGCGACATGGCCGATCAGCATGGCATGCAGGCCGCGCCCGATGCCCGTCCAGAAGAAGAACACCAGCATGGCCGTGCCGGTGATCAGCCAGGGAATGGCGATCGGCGGCAGCAGCAGCACCTTGAGCAGCGATTGTCCCCGAAAGGTGCGGCGGTTGAGGGCGAGCGAGGCCAGCGTGCCCACAGCGGTCGCGATGATCGAGGTCGCCAGGGCGATCATCAGGCTGTTGTAGGTGGCAGAGAGCAGAGGGCCGTTCTCGGCGAGGACGCCGAACCAGTGGAAGGTTGGCTCGATCGGCAGGGTGTAGAGAGGCGAGGCGTTGAAGGCCATCGCCACCATCACCGCGATGGGCAGATAGAGGAAGACGAGGGTGGCGGCGAGGAAGTTGCGTCCGAGTGCGATCATGATCACCTCCTACGGCGTCGCGGCGCGGCCGGACAGCACGCGCGAGGAGACGGCGAAGATCGCGAGCACCACCGCCAGCATGGTGAAGGACAGGGCCGCGCCCAGCGGCCAGTTGAAAGCCGCGGTGAACTGGTCCTCGATCACGGTGCCCATGGTGACGCCGATGCGCCCCCCCAGGATACGAGGCTCCATGAAGCTGCCGATCACCGGCACGAAGATCAGGATCGATCCGGAAATCAGGCCGGGCATGCAGAGCGGCAGCAGGATCTTCCAGAACACCACCGGGGTGCGGGCGCCGAGACTGCGGGCGGCCTCGATGGTCGTGTCCTCGATCGCCGTGGCTGAGAGGTAGCAGGTCAGGATCATATAGGGCAGGTAGGCATGGACCAGGCCGATGATGATGGCCGGAAAACTGTAGAGCAGCGACACCGAGGGCGCTGCCGGCACGAGCCAGTGCAGGGCATAATCGAGAATGCCCCCTTCCCGCAGCACCATGGTCCAGGAGAACACGCGCACCAGCCCGTTGGTCCAGAACGGCAGGATGACGAGGAGAAACAGGATGTGCCTGGAGCGCCCGGCCGTCGCCCGCGCCAGGGCGATCGCGGCGGGAAGGCCGATCAGCGCGCACAGGCCCGTGGTCCACAGCCCGATCTGGATCGAGGTCCAGGCGACGTTGAACAGATAGGGCCGTTTGATGAAGGCGAGGTAGTTGTCGACGGTGTAGACCAGAGCCCGCCCCGGAACCGGCGAGCTCTTCAGGAAGCTGAAGAACAGCATGGCGCAGAGCGGCAGGAAGACGGCCAGCAGCAGCCAGCCATAGGCCGGCGTCAACAAGGCCGCCGTGGTCCAGCCTTGCCCCAGGCGCCTGCGGGGGCCTGCCTTGCCGCCATCGGCTTTCGACACGATCTCCACTCATCCCTCCCTTGTCGCCGGCATCGCTCTGCCTGAAAGCGGCGATGCACCAAGCGCCATGGATCCTTCCCGCGATTGCAAGGCGGTAGCGACCGGCCCTTGTCCAAGGCGACAAGGGCCTGCCGATCTGATTCACACCAGGCTGCCAAGCCCTTGATGCGAGAGTCTTTTTGCGAGGCTGCCGGTGGCAGCGAGGCCCGCCGCAGCCCTGCCGAACCGATTCATCAGGACTGGCTACACCCTTGAATCAGCTATACTTTCTTGAAGCCTTGCTACTTGGCGTAGAAGGCCTTCACTTCTTCCCACAAATCGTTGAAGGACTGGCGGCGATCATCCGGCAGGGCGGCCATGAAGGTCAGCTTCGGCAGGTAGTCCGCCTTGTGGATCTGCCGGTTGAGATCATCGGCCGGCAGCTTGTTCATCGCTCCCTCATTGGCGGAGGCCGGGGCGCCCGCCTCCTTGGCCCAGGTGAGGTAGAAGGTGGGATCGATCATGTAGTTGAGGAATTTGAGCGCATCCTCCTTCTTGGTGCTGGAGGTCGGCACCGCCAGGCTGTCGAGCCAGCCGATGGCACCTTCCTTGGGCACGATGAACTCCACCGGCAGCTTGTGCTGGCGGATGGAGCGCACCGCCGCGCCCGACCAGTAGACGGAGATGTCGAAGGAATTGGCGGCAAACGCCTTGTTCCATTCGTCTTCGCTCGACCACATCAGCTTGACGTTCGGCTTCATCGCCTTCAGCACCTCGGTGATCTTGGCGAGGTCCTTGGGATCGTTGGCATCCTGGCCCGTGAGCAGGGCGCCGATACCGACGGAGGTCACGGCATCGTCGAACAGGGCCAGCTTGCCCGCATATTTGGGGTCGGAGAAAATCGTCCAGCTGTCGGCACTGATGCCCTGGCGCACGGCGAGGGAATTCATGCCCCAGAGCCAGGCGAGACCATAGGTCTTGCCGTCGGCCTTGAGGTTGGCGTGGTCCTTCAGGGCCGGAGCCAGATCCTTGGCATTGGCGATGGTGGCGAGGTCGACCGGGTCGATCAGGCCCTCGGCCTGGGCCTGCTGGGTGCGGGCGCTGTTGATCAGCACCACGTCATAGGCACCCGGATTGGTGCGCAGCTTGGTCAGCATTTCCGGTTCGGAGTTGAAATAGTCATGCTTGACCGTGATGCCGGTCTGCTCGGCGAAGGCCTTGAGCGCGAAGGCCTCGTCGGTGCCGTAGCCCTTCCAGTTGAGCACGGTGATTTCCTTGGCCTGGGCAGAACCCGGGCGTGCCCACAGGCCGGCGACGGCCGCGGCTCCCAGGGCGGTGAAATGGCGGCGCGTGATCCGATATGTCATCTTTCCAATTCCCTTCGTCGATGGCGACATTCTGCTCTCGATTTTCTTATCATTGGCTGGGCGTTCGTGCCTGCGGGGGCATCCACCCTATCTGGTTGTAGTCTTGTCGTAGTCCTGTCTGGCGAGAAAAGCGTTGAGTTCCTCCGTGCCGGGCGCGGTCGCCGGTCCCTTGCGGGTGACGGCAAGGGCGGCGGCGGCATTGGCCCGCTTCGCAGCCTCGGCCGCGGGATAGCCGGCCGCGAGCGCGGCCAGGAACACGCCGGTATGGGCATCGCCCGCTCCGGTGGCGTCGACCATGCGCACGGGAGGCGCCGGAACCTGCAGGCCGGTCTCCCCGATGTCGCCGCCGAGCAGGAAACACCCGGCGGGGCCATCCCTCAGGATCACCAACGCGCCCGGCGACAGGCGATCGCGCACCCGCCTCGCCGCCTCCGTCCTGTCGTCGCTTCCGGTGAGCAGACCGGCCTCGCGCCGGTTCAGGGTCAAGATATCGGCCCGTACCAGCACCGCGGCCATGATGTCGGCTGGAATATCGGCGACCAGGGGACCGGGATCGATCATCACGGTGACGCTCGCCGGCAGGCCGCTGATCCAATCGGCGATCGCAGGACCGAGTTGCGGGTAGCAGAGGTCATAGCCCGAGGCGAACAGCGCATCGGCCGGGCCCAGTTGCAGGGTGGAGAGCGGTTCTTGCCCCGGCCGCGCCTCGACGCCCGGGCTGGTGACGAAGGTGCGCTCGCCGTCCGGCTCGACCATCACAATACAAAAGCCGCTGTCGCCATCCCGGCTCACCGGCATCAGCGCCTCGATACCTTCGGCGGCCAATTCGGCGCGGATGCGCTCGCCATAGGGCCCCTTGCCGTGCTGGCCGGCAAAGGCGGCCCTGAGACCGTTGCGGGCAGCCGCCGTGAGGATGTTGAAGCCCCCTCCCGCACTGATCGTCGCCTCGGACCCCAGCACGTCGCCGCCGCGCTGCGGCAGGCAGGGTACGTCGAGGCGGACATCGGCCAGGACGCTGCCGACGGACAGGAGGCGAGTGGGAGGCGGCCTCTTGCTCATGCCGAGGAAGTTCCCTTCGCGGCGGGAGGCAGGATCGACGCCCTGCCCCGCAGCGCCAGCAGGCGATCAGCCAGGCCGATAAGATCGAGGTCTGGATTGGCGGCCTCGATGGCTGCGATCACCGGCGCGGGAAAAGCTTCGACGCCATGGCAGGCACCCGCCACCGCGCCGGCAATGGCGGCAACGGTATCACAATCGCCCCCCAGGCTCGCCGACAGGCGGCAGATGCGCCAGGGATCGTCGGGCGCCAGCGAGATGATGGCCATCGCGGCGGGCACGGCCTCCTGCGTGGCGACGCCGGTTCCGACGATGTCGTAGATGAGATCGAGGGCCTCGGCCTCGCTTTTGCCCCGTACCAACTCGATGGCCCAGCGGATCCGCGCGGCGATATCACCGCCGGCGAAATAGAAGCCGCGCTTCGCCCCTTGCGCTGCGCCTTCGACGGCCGCTTGCAGCGCTTCGTCGATATTGGCTCCGTCGACCGAGGCACTCACGGCAGCGGCGACGGCCGACGCGCCGGCAAGACCGATAGTGGTGTTGTGGGTGACGTGGCCGGACTGGAAGACGGCATCGACCAGCGCCTCGACGGGACGCGCCGGGAAGACGATGCCGACCGGGGCAACGCGCATGGCCGCGCCATTGGTGGCGCCGGTGCGCCCGGTCTCGTCGGTCGGCATGCCCTCGGCGATCAGCGTCAGCGCCTTGCGGGTGGAGGGGCCGAGGAGATCGGCCGAGCCCGCTGCGATCATGCGGGTTTCCCAAGCCAGGAGTTCGTCGGCGAAACGCCGGGGATCGACATAGCCCCTGCCCTCGACCAGGAGCTCGCCGAGGATGACGGCCTGGTCGGTATCATCGGTCACCCGCCCGGCCGGCATGCCGCGGCTGATCGGATTGTCGTCGGGCGCCGGTTCGAAGCGTTCGAGAATGCCGTAACGCGCCGAGACGAGAGCCCGCGGCATATATTGCGTGGGCATGCCCAGGGCATCGCCAATCGCCAGGCCGACAAGCGCCCCCCGAGCACGGCTTTGAGCGGAAATAGCCATGGCTGCCCTTTCGAGAAAGCGCCGAAAATTCGTTTGTGTACAAACGATACTCCCGTGCAATTTGCCCCCTGTCAAGGGGCATCCAACCAGAGCGTTTTGCGATTTGGCGGTTACGCCAAGAATCGCAAAGACGCGTCGGACCAAAGAGCTAGAGCAAACAAGCGCCTCCGTCTCAACGCGCTTTGCTTCAGGTAGCGGGATACTGGTTTCTCCACACCGATTCCGGGTCGACGTCAAAGGAAAAGCCGGGATCTCTCCCGGCCTTCTGCTGGTTTGAGCACTGGGCGACAATCCGATTCGGGAAGGACGCCTACAGCCTTGATCTTTCGTTAGAAATCGAACTTCTCGATATTCTCCTTCGTGAAGACGAAGGGCGAGCCGAGGAGCACTTCGGAGCCGTTAATCACGTTGAGCTCGCCGAGCTTGCCGGCCTTGACCTTGGTGTCGCCGGGCTTGAGCGAACCATCGGCCGTGGCGCGCAGGACCTGCATGGCGGCATAGCCGAGATCGACCGGGTTCCACAGCACTACGGACTTCACGCAATCCTTGGCGACATAGGGCTTCATGGCGTTGGGCGTGGCCAGCCCGATCACCGCTACCTTGCCGCATTGGCCGGCCTGGGTCACCGCCTCGGCGGATGCCGGCGTGGCGACACTGGTCATGCCGAAGATGCCCTTGAGATCGGAGCCGTATTTGTTGATCAGCGTGGTCGCTTGCGAGAAGGAGAGCGCATTGTCCTCCTGCGCCTCCACCGTCTCCAGGAGCTTCAGCTTGGGATGGCACTTGGCGGCATAGGCTGCCATCTCGGCGATCCAGCGGGCCTGGTTAGGCGTGGTGAAGGTCGAGGTGACGATGGCAACGCCCGCATCCTCGCCGCTCTCCTTGACCATGTTGTCGACCATGGCCTTGGCGATGCCGTTGAACTCGGCCTGGTTGACGAACCACTGGCGGGAATCCGGCGTGGAATTCGCATCATAGCCGACGACATTGATGCCCTTGGACAGCGCCTTCTTCAGCACGGGCGCGATCGCGACCGGGTCGTTGGCGGCGTAGAGGATGCCGTCGACGCCCGAGGTGATGTAATTGTCGATGAAGGTGATCTGCTCGTCGATATTGGCCTTGGTCGGCCCGTCGGTCTTGGCATCGACATTGCCGAGCTCCTTGGCTGCATCGGCGATGCCCTTGGAGGTGGCATTGAAGTAGCCGATGCCGATGAGCTTGGGCACGTCCACCACCTTGATCGGCTTGCCCTTGCGGTCGGGCGCGCCGGTGACGGCGCCGCCGTCATAGGGCTTGCTCGTCGCGCTGGCCGGCGTGGCATCGCAGGCAAGCGGATTGGTGGGCAGGTCGTCGCCGCCGGTCCAGGCCGAGGCGGCATGCGCCAGGCCCACCAGAGACACGCTCAAGGCGAGAGCCAGGGATATACGGATCATGGTCTTCCTCCACAGTTCGCCGGTCTTGCACCGGCTGCCATTGCCGTCCCCGCCGCCGGAGAAACCGATTCCGGAACGAGGGCCAGATCGTTGATATTGAACGCCTTACGCCAGAATATCCTTTCAGGCGGGAGGACAGCCCCCGCCCGGAAGATCTTCGTCATGCCGGCCGCTTGCGGCCGGCGATGCGGCTCAGCAGGGGAACCAGGTTGCTGAGCAGCACGGTGAGGATCAGGGCCGTGCCGATCAGGATGATGGTGCTGTCGCCCTTGTAGCCCCGCAACAGCAGGCCGTTCTTCAGAGCCTGCATCAAGGCGAGGCCGAGTACCGTGCCGATGACGGTGCCACGTCCGCCGAAGATACTGGTGCCACCGAGGACCACCGCCGTGATGGCATCGAGTTCCCAGCCCGATCCCATGTCGGAACGCGTGGTCGTCACCCGGGAGACGAAGATCACGCCGGCCAGCGAAGCGCACAGGCCCGAAGCGCCGTAGATCAGGATCTTGGTGCGGTCGACCGCGATGCCCGAGAAGCGCGCGGCGACCTCGTTGGAGCCGATGGCATAGGTGGCACGACCGAACACCGTCAGGCCGAGCACGCAGGCCGCAACGATCGCCGCCAGCAGGAGCAGCCAGACCTGCACCGGCACGTCGAGCACCTGCCCCTGCCCCAGCACCAGGAACCAGTCGGGATAGCCCCGCACGGACCGGGCCTGGCTGATGCCCTCCGCCAGGCCGCGATAGAGGGCGAGCGTGGCCAGGGTGGCGATCAGGGGCGGCACCTTGAAGCGGGTGACGATCAGGCCGTTGACGACGCCGCACAGGGTGCCGAGCGCCAGGGCCAGCACGATGGCGGCCGGCAGCGGCAGGCCGAGATTCTGCCAGAGCACGCCGAGCACGATTGCGACCACGCCGACAATCGAGCCGACGGAGAGATCGATGCCGCCGGTGACGATGACGAAGGTCATCGCCAGGGCGATCAAGCCGATCTCCGTCATCAGCCGGGCCTGGTTGAGGAGGTTGTCGACGGTGAGGAACCTGTCGGACGATTGCGCCAGGAAGACGAGGACGACCACCAGCAGCAGAGCCAGAATGGCCTCGTGGCGAAGCAGAAGGGAGCGCCAGTTCATCGTGCCCCCCTCAGATCATGCGGTGGCGGCGGACCATGTCCGCCAGCACGGTGACGAGGATGAGTACGCCGACGATCGCCTGTTTCCAGAACACCAGCACGTTGGAATAGGGCATGAAGGTCAAGGCCGAGGTGATGGTGGCGAACAGCATGGCCGCCAGGGTGGAGCCGATCACCGTGCCGGTGCCGCCGAGGATGGAGACGCCGCCGATCACGGCAGCGGTGATGACGGTGAGTTCGAGGCCGGGGGGTACGGTCGACTGGATCACCTGCAGTTGCGTGGCGAACAGCAGCGCCGCGAGCCCCGCGAAGAAGCCGTGAATGGCGAAGACGGCAACGGTCACGGGCTTGGCCGGAATGCCGGCGGCGCGGGCGGCTTCGGGATTGCCGCCGACCGCATAGATCGAGCGCCCGAAGGCCGAATAGCGCATCCAGAAGGCGACCGCCGCCGTCAACACCACCATGATGACGATGGGCGAGCGCACGCCGAACCAGTTCATCTGCGCGATCATGAAGTCGGGCGGCAGGTTGTTGATCCAGTTGCCGCTGGTCGCCAGGATCAGACCGCCCTTGAGGATGGAAAGCATGCCGAGCGTGACTACGATGGAGGGGATGCTGGCATAGGCGACCAGCACACCGACGAAGGCATTGATGGCGATGCCCACCAGCACCGGCACCAACCAGGCGATCCAGATCGGATAGCCCTTGGTCGCCAGCGTGCCGGCAATCGTGGCGAGAACACCGATCAGCGAGCCGATGGAGACGTCGATATGGCCGGAGATGATCACCATCGCCATGCCGATGGCGGCAACCGCGATATAGGCATTGCCGGCGAAGATGGCGTTCAGGTTGCTGGCGCCGAGAAAGCGCGGATTGTAGAGGCCGATAGCGGCAATCAGCACGACGAGCGCGCCGAGCACCACCATCTCCTGGCCGAGCCCGCCGAACAGGCGCGCCAGGGGGCCACGCGAGGGCATGAGGGCGGAAGAGGATGCAGTCTCGCCCATCAAGCGGCTCCCTGCAGGGGTTGGGCATTGGTCATGGCGGCGCCGACGGCATCCGGCGTCGCCTGGGAGCGGTCGAATTCGGCGACGATGCGCCCGCCATTGATGACGAGGACCCGGTCGCTCATGCCAAGCACCTCCGGCAATTCGCTCGATATCATCAGGATGGCGACGCCCTGCTGCACCAGCCGTCCCATCAGTGCGTAGATCTCGGCCTTGGCGCCGACATCGATACCACGGGTCGGCTCGTCCATGATCAGGATGCGCGGATTGGCCTCCAGCCACTTGGCGAGCACGACCTTCTGCTGGTTGCCGCCGGAGAGCTGACCGACGATCTGCTCGGGACCGCGGGTGCGGATGCCCAGGCGCTTGATCGCCTCGACCGAACGGCGGATCTCGTCGCCGAAGCGGATGGCGAAGCCGTTCGACATCTTGTCGAGCACCGCCATCGAGACGTTCTCGCGGATGGTCATCGGCCGCACCAGCCCCTGGGAGCCGCGATCCTCCGGCACATAGGCGATGCCGAGATCGCGCGCCTTGCGCGGACCGTCGATGGTCACCTTGCGGCCATTGACCAGGATCTCGCCCGTGCTGGCCGGGGTGATGCCGAACACGGTCAGCGCCAATTCCGTGCGGCCCGAGCCGATCAGGCCGGCGAGGCCCAGGATCTCACCCGCCCTCAGGCTCAGCGAGACGTTCTGCACCTTGCGCCCGTAGCTGACATCGCGCAGTTCGAGTGCAACCTCGCCGAGCGGCGCTTCCACCTTGGGGAAAAGCTGCTCGATCGAACGGCCGACCATCATCGAGACAAGCGAGCCCTCGGTCACCTCGCCGATATCGCGCGTACCGATATAGCTGCCGTCGCGCAACACAGTGACCCGATCCGCCAATTCGAAGATCTCGGGCATGCGGTGCGAGACATAGATGATGGCGACGCCGCGCTCGCGCAGTTTCTTGACCACGCTCATCAGGCGGCGCACATCGGCCTCGACCAGCGCGGCCGTCGGCTCGTCCATGATCAACAGGCGGGCATCTTGCGACAGCGCCTTGGCGATCTCGACCCGTTGGCGATTGGCGACGGAAAGCGTGCCGACCTTGGCATCGACGTCGAGGTCGTGGCTGTCCAGGGAATCCAGGAGCTGGCGTGCCCTCAGGCGCATCGCGCTCCAGTCGAGCCCGCCCCACTTCTGGCGGGGAGCATTGCCCAGGAAGATGTTCTCCGCCACCGTGAGTTCGGGAAACAGCAGCAATTCCTGATAGACGGTGGCGATGCCGTGGCGGCGCGCATGCCGTGGCGAGGTGAAGCGGACGGTCTCGCTGCCGACCGTCAGCGTGCCGGTATCCGGCTGATGCACACCGGCGATCACCTTGATCAGCGTCGACTTGCCAGCGCCGTTCTCGCCAAGCAAAGCGTGGACTTCACCGGGGCGCACGTCAAAATTGACGTCGCGCAGCACCTTCACGCCGGAAAAGGATTTGGAGATGTCGCGAAGGCTGACGACGGCCGTCATGGCGCCCTCCAAGTGACTGCCGCCATGGGACGACCCAGGCGTGACCGAAAGGCTTGCCCGGCGACGATCGTCATCCGGCCGACCCACGTCTCCCCCATGTCCGCGCCTCTCTTCACGCTTTTTTGTAAGACATATCGCCCAACTAGATCAAAAATCGTCTTTCAGCAAGCGGGATAAAGCATCATGTGAAATAATTAACTCACGAATGATCTAGAATCATCATCATCACGAGACCTCCGATTCCGGCAAAAATTCCTTTTTACTCATGTATTTCAATAAGAAATTGGGCGACAGCACGTCAGCCAGCTTGCGGCCTGGTTCCAGTGCATGCAATAGCCTGAGCGCCACATCGATTGCACTCGCTCATTGCGAGTGGGAGCGCAACGCCGTCAAACCGTCTCGGACGAGAGAGAGACGATCCGGATCGTGATGCCGGCATTCTCGAGCATCTTGGCATCCCGATCCGACAAGCCGTCGTCGGTGATCAGAACCCCCACCCTGGAGAGCGGCAGGGCGACGCTACGCGCGCGGATGGCAAATTTCCGGCTGTCAGCCAGCACGACGACCTGATCGGCATTGGCGCTGAGATCGATGATGGTGCGCACCAGCAGGGGATGTGATTCCAATAGCCCGTCCCGTCCGATGCCCTGGGCACCGAGAAAGAACTTCGATGCATAGAACGGTGGCGCCGGAGCGGTGGGGTGGATAATGCCGGGCTCGCGGTGCAATTCGCCGCCCGCGACCGTCAGGCTGCAGCTGCCGCGGTCGCTGAGAAAGGCGATCAGGGGCATGGAATTGGTATAGAGGCGCACATTGCGATGCGCGAGCTTCGCGCCGAGATAGAAGCAGGTGGAGCCGCCATGGATGATGACGGAATCCCCATCGCGCACCAGCGTCGCCGCCTCCTCCGCGATCGCCTGCTTGGCTTCCACGGCAAGATCACGATTTTCGTCATAGGGCTTGGCCGCATGACGGCCGGGCGCGGCCGACCCGTCGAGCGCCGCGATGCCGCCATAGACCTTCTGGGCTTTGCCGGACTGGTCGAGCTTGTCGATATCCCGGCGAATGGTGGCAGCCGACACGCCCAGTTGTCCCTGCAGGTCGCGCACCGTGAGGAAGGGACGCTTGCCCAGAACCTCGATGATCCGGTTCTGACGGTTCAGTTCGCTCAAGGTTCGCTCCCATCGGACGTTTTGTGAGCAAACTAGATCATGGCGAGCGTCGCTTCAATCGATCTTCCTCATGCCTTCCTGCACCATCTCGGCATGAACGAGATAGCGCAGGGGGCCGCTGGTGACGGCATTGAATGGCCAGCAGGTCGCCAGCACGAGATGGCGCCCGGGCGCGGCGGGGTCGATGCCGGAGCTGTCCCAACGGCGGATATCCTGCCCGGTCACACGATAGCGAACGGCGACGCCATCGCGCCGGATGACCTTGATCTCGTCGCCGAGCCGCATCTCGCCGAGAAAGGTGAAATGGGTATCGCGATGGGCGGCGTAGACGGCCGTCCCCGCCTCCCCGGCGGCCGGCGTACCGGCCACGTGAGCCGGCCCGAACGCCAGGGCCTGCCCGCTCGCCCCCTCCAGCGCCACCGCGCTCCTCCCGAGGCGGGGCACCTCGATGCGGGCTGCCGGATAGGTATCCAGCCAGGACCAGGGCTTGACGATGGCGCCGCTGGCCACCGACTGGTCGAAGGCCCTGTCGAGCAGGATCTGGGCGAGGAAGGCCTTGGCGTGGATCCACAGCCCCTGCCCGGCCAGGACCAGGCCGGCGCAGACCAGCCCACCCATCACCAGCAGCCGGGTCCTGGCAAACAAGGAAGCTCCCGCCGCTGCGGGCGGGAGCCTTTGGAGTTTGAGCGCAATCATGCGAATGCCCTGCGCCGGCGGGTCAGGAGGCCGAAGGTGAGGCCGCCGGCAAGCAGCAGGCCGCCGATGATCAGGCGCAGCTCTGCGTCGGTGGCGGTTTGCGGCAGACTGATCGCCCGCGAGGCGTCGATGGTCTGCACCTTCCTGCCATCGAGATCGAGCAAGGCCTGGCGCTGCTCGCGGTCGGAGACCGTCTCGCCCTTGGTGCCGAAGACCTTGTCGAAATCCCAGCCGGCCGGCAGGTTCAGCGGCACGTCGGAGCGGGACAGGCGCACGCCGCGGGGGCGGATCGGCGTCTTGTCGACGGCCACCAGGCTGGTGAGGCGGGTAACGAGGTGATGGTCGAGGGCGAGACCCAGGATGCGCTTGTCGGCATCCTCGCGGCTGATCTGGCGCAGCGTTTGCGCCACTTCGGTATCGTCGATCTTGCGGCGTGCCCACAATTTGGAGATGCCGGCTCCCTCGGCCGCGCCGGCAACCGGCAGCGAGACGGACCAGCCCTTGCCGTCGATGAGGCCGCGCACCTCAACCTCACCGGTGAGATGCTTGACCTTGGCCGCCAGCACCAGGGTCTCGCCATGATAGAGGTCGGGCAGGATGCGCGGCGTCACGTCAGCGGAGCCAGACGAGATGGCCACGTCGACATTGGTCATCGCCGGGCTCTCCAACTTGTCGACCAGCTGCTTCATGCGCTCCTGCACCTGGTCGACGGAGCCGATCTGCATGAAGGCGCCGCCGCCGAGCTCGGCCGCACGGGTCATCAGGTAGGAATTCGGCGCCGAGCCGATGCCGACCATGAAGACACGGGAGCGACCGCGATGCGAGGCGATGGCGTCGAACAGCTCCTGCTCGTTGTCGATGCCGCCATCGGTGATGAACACCACCTGGCGCAGGAAGCCCTTTTCGTCGGTATGGTCGTCCTTGAGGGCCTCCAGCATGGGCGCGACCATCATGGTGCCGCCATTGGCCTGGAGCCGCGCGACATAGTCCTGGGCCCGCGCAATGTTCTCGGGCGTGGCCGCCAGCGTGCCGCCGAACAGGTTGGTGAAGGTGTCGTCGAAGCGGATGACGTTGAAGCGATCCGATGGCGTCAGGCGGCCCAGCGCATAGGCGAGGCTGGCCCGGGCCTGCTCGATCGAGGTGCCACCCATCGAGCCGGAATTGTCGATCACGAAGGTGACGTCGCGCGGACGCTGGTCGGCCTGCGCACTCTTGAGGCTGGGCGGCGTGACATAGGCGATCAGATAGTCGTCGCTGCCGACCTTTTCACGAAACAGGCCGACGCTCGGCGTCTGGCTGGGTTGGGCCTGCCAGGTCAATTCGAAATCGCGGTCAGCCGGCACCGGCCCCGAGGCCAGCTCGATATGGCGGGCTTGGGGGCCCTTGTCGATGATCTTGACGGGATGAAAGGCGCTCTTCACCTCGCCCAGCGCAAAGCCAGCGTCGAGATCGATGCGGATCTGCACGGGATTGACCGGCGCATTCTCGCGCGGATCGAGGACGGGCGCCTGCGGCACCTGACTTGACCCCGGAGCCGGCGCTACAGCGCCCCAGCCCGATTTGTCCTGGAAGGTCACGGTCTGGACCGAGCCGGCGCCGATTTCGCTCGGCGAGAAGCGTGGTGCCACCACCAAAGGCACGCGGAGAGAGAATGTATTGTCGGCCTGGCGCACCGGTTCCTGATATTCGATCTGGATGACCACCGTGTCGCCGGGGCCGATATTGGCAATCGAGTTCATGAACATATTCGGCCGCTGCTGCTCGACCAATGCCGCCTTCTTGCCCTCGGCCTTGGCGCGCTCGTAGACCAGCTTGGCCTGCTGCTTTTCCTTGATATCAGCCACGACGACGCGCTGGCCGATCACCATCTTCATGGTGTCGACTGCGGCGCCGTCGGGCAGCGGGAAGACATAGATGCCCTCGACCCAGGATTTACTCGGGTTGTGGAACATCTGGGTCAGCGTGGCGCGAATGGTAGGGCCACTGACGCTGAGCTGGACGTCGGTGGCCGTCCTCACGGCTTCGACATAGGAGCCGGGATCGTCCGTGCGCATCAGCAGGGACCCCGCCTTGACGTCGTCGACGGTGATGCGCGGAGCGGCATAGGCGCCCACCACGAAGATGAGGAAGGTTACAAGGACCAGCACCGCCATGAGGAAACGTTCGGCCAACGCAATCAGCGCGGCGCGACCGATGCCGGAATGAGGGTGCCGTCGTCTGCCGGTTTGGCGGCCGGCAACCGCTTGGTTCATGTGCATGTCGTCCTCATTGAACGCTATCCGGCCTCGTGTGGCCTGGTTCCGTTCTGCTCCCGCGAGGACTGTGCGTACGAGCTTCATTAACTGCGTTTGTTAGGCATAAACCGTCACAAATCGCCTTGCCGGCTGTGGACTCCTGCGGCAATGTCCGGTTTTGTACGTGATTGTACGCAGAGCCATGTCGGCGGCGCCGAGCAAAGCGGGCTCATGTCTGAACGCGCTATGCTCTAAAGCTTTATTTTAACGCATTTTCCTAATCGAAAAGTCGATCGACTCTTCGATTAGGAAAATGCTTTTGCAGGACCGGTATCTTGACGTCGGACAGCGAGTTTTCCAGCGAACAAGCCCACCAGATCACGCTCGCGGTGCGCGAGGCCCTGGCACGTCGGCGCATTTCGCGCCAGACCCTCGCCGAAAAGGCCAAGATCAGCCTGTCGACCTTGGAAAAGGCCCTTTCCGGGCGGCGTCCCTTCACGCTCGCCACCGTCATTCGATTGGAGGAAGCCCTCGGCGCCGACCTGCGTCATGCTGATCCAGCTTCCGCCCCGGCTGCCCTCCAGGGTGGCGGCACGGCGCCGGAACATCTGGGTTCCTACACCAAGGCGGCCGTATCCTGGCTCACCGGCAATTACCTCACGCTGCGCCCCTCCTTCGGCGAGGCCGGGGCGGTGTTTGCCTATCGCACCGAGATCACCTGGAGTGACAGCGCCTCCCGCCTGATCTTCCGCGAGGCCGAGCGCCTCGACACCGGATTCAACCAGCAGGGTGAGGTCTCTGTGCCGAACCAGTCCGGCCATGTCTATCTAGTGACGTCGATCAGCGGGCAATACCGGGTGGCGGTGGTCGGTCGCCCGATGAATACCGGCGAGATGTACGGTATCCTGACGTCGCTGCGCGCCGGCCGCGGCACGCAACTCACGCCGGTCTCGGCGGCCATCGCCCTGGTGCCGATTCCTCCCGGCCGCGAGGCGGACCTCTCCTTCGGCCGGATCGGCCCGTCGCACCGCCACTATAATGCCTATCGCGAGCATCTCGACCGCGTGACGGCGGAGGAGTTCGCGCTGTTCAAGGCAGGGCCATAACGCCGAGATTGACGCCTAACGAAGTAATACCGGCTTGCATGATATTTGACCGCCTCTTCCTGGGACCGCCGGCATCCTGCCGGCTCTTGGAAACACGGCGCTTATTCGAAACAGTGAGCCGGCAGGATGCTGGCGGTCCCGGGAATGCCTTCACCCCTCCCCGTCCGCGAAAACCAGGCCTTCGTCGGCCCAGCCCGTCAGGCCGCCGATCATGACCTTCACCGGACGGCCGAGCCGGGCAAGCTTGAGGGCCGCCTGGTCGGCCCCATTGCAGTGCGGGCCGGCGCAATAGACCACGAAAAGGGTATCGTCAGGCCACTGCGCCATGCGCCCGGCATCGATTTCGCGATGCGGCAGATGAAGGGCACCCGGAACATGCCGGCGGCGGAAGGTCTCCGACGAACCGACGACATGCAGCAGTACGAAATCCTGCTCTCCGGAGGCAAGCGCCTGGGCCACGTCCGAACAATCGGTCTCGACCGACAGCCGGCGCTCAAAATGGGCGATGGCAAGGTGGGATGGGGCCGCTGGGATGGCGCTGACCAGGCTCATGATCGTCTCCTCTTGCTTGGATGCGATCCTGATAGGCCATGCCTGCCGCTGCAGGGAACTGGCGCGACTGCCAGTCTACGTCAAGATCTGGCCAAAGCTTCCTCTGCCGCAACCAGAGCCAGCAAGCCAGGAAAGCGCGTCTCGATGTCCTGGCGGCGCAAGCTGGCAGCCCGGCTGTTGCCGCGATCGAAATGCCAGATCAGGCCCGCCTCGCGCAGCACGCGGAAATGATGAGTCAGCGTCGCCTTGCTGACCTCGAAGCCGAAGGAGGCGCAGTGCCGCGCCGTGCCGTCGGGTGCCTGGACCAGTTCGGCGATCACGCGGCGGCGCAGCGGATCGGCCAGCGCCGCCAGCAATTTGCCGAACTGCATTTCTTCCGGCTCGGGATGGCCTTCGCGATCGGCCATGAGCAACCTCCAAGGTAAGCCTTGCATCGTACCTATGCGATCTGCTAGGTAAGGCGAACATCTTACCAAGGAGATCCTCATGATCAAGACCCTGTCGGGCAAGGCAGCCATCGTGACTGGAGGAAGCCGCGGGATCGGCGCCGCCATCGCCCTGCAGTTGGCGGAGGCGGGCGCCGATGTCGCGATCACCTATGCAAGCCGGGCCGAGAGTGCCGAGGCCGTGGCCGAGCAGATCCGGGCCACGGGCCAGCGTGCGCTGGCGATCAAGGCCGACAGCGCCGACGCCGGCGCCGTCCGTAGCGCCGTTGACCAGGCA
This sequence comes from Labrys sedimenti, assembly GCF_034424805.1. Taxonomy (NCBI): domain Bacteria; kingdom Pseudomonadati; phylum Pseudomonadota; class Alphaproteobacteria; order Hyphomicrobiales; family Xanthobacteraceae; genus Labrys; species Labrys sedimenti. Next base: position 917,694 of record NZ_JAXOUF010000002.1, on the reverse strand, counting down.
GCCACCGCGTTCGGCCGCCTCGACATCCTGGTCAACAATGCCGGCATTTTCACCGGCGGCACCGTGGAACAAGTCACCCTCGAAGATTTCGACCACATCATAGCCGCCAATCTGCGCGGTGCCTTCGTCGCCTCCCAGGCCGCCGCCACTCATATGGCAGAAGGCGGGCGCATCATCTCCATCGGCTCCAACCTGGTCGGCCGCGTCGGGCGCGCCGGCATCGGTCTCTATGTCATGAGCAAGGCGGCCCTGACCGGCCTCAGCCAAGCCATGGCCCGGGACCTCGGCCCGCGCGGCATCACCGTCAACATCGTTCATCCCGGCCCGACAGATACCGACATGAACCCCGCCACCACCGAACGCGCCGACCAGGCACGGGCCGCGATGGCGATCCCCAGATATGGCGAGCCCGGGCAGATCGCTGGCCTGGTCGCCTGGCTGGCAAGTCCGGAGGCGCAATATGCCACGGGTGGCGCCTATACCATCGATGGCGGCACCAATGCTTGAGAGATCTTGTGCCGATACGCACAGCATGTTTCGGCCAAGTGTTGTTGAGAGGACACAGGCCTTGATTTTTGCGTGAAGACTAGCGGTTGACAGTCGTCCACCAGTTGAAGAATCCGAAGATCGGGGCTCTGTTCATTCAAGTGAGATCGAAGAATTTCGATCAAACCATTCGGGGCTTCATCATGCGTCGTCTTTTGACAGGCTTGGTCTTGGTGTCGAGCTTGAGCATCGCCTCAAGCTCGGCCAACGCAGCCAGTATCTTCGAGAAATTGTTCGGCAGCCCGCGCGAACCTGCCAATGCAGGCGCCGTCGCCGCCGTCTCGCCGATCCCGCGCGAGGTGGTGAGCTATAGCGGCCGCGAGAAGCCCGGCACCATCGTGGTCAATTCGCCGGAACGGCGGCTCTATCTTGTTCTCGAAGACGGCACGGCCATGCGCTACGGCGTCGGCGTCGGCCGCAAGGGCTTCGAATGGGGCGGCGTGCACCGCATCTCGCGCAAGGCCGAATGGCCTGGCTGGACGCCGCCGCCGCAGATGCGCAAGCGCCGGCCGGACCTGCCCGCCTACATGGCCGGCGGCATCCAGAACCCGCTGGGCGCCCGGGCGATGTATCTGGGATCCTCGCTCTACCGCATCCACGGCTCGAACGAGCCGCAGACCATCGGCCAGGCCGTGTCGTCGGGCTGCATCCGCATGACCAATGACGACGTCACCGACCTCTACGAGCGGGTGAAGGTCGGCACCAGGGTGGTGATCATCCGCGGCTGACGATCGTCGTCATCCCGCGCGCGATGTAGCATGTAATGCTGCGTCGCAGACGCGGGACCGTGCTCCGAATAGAGCGTCTCTCTCCTCCTGCGGTCCCGGCTCTGCGAAGCGTCACTACGTGCCGCATCGCGTCCGGGATGACCCTGGGCTACTGCGCCGTCCAGCCCCCGTCGACCGGCAGGGTGGTGCCGGTAATTTGCCTGGCGGCATCGCTGCACAGGAAAAGCGCGACGGCCGCGATTTCGTCGACCGTGACGAATTCCTTGGTCGGCTGTGCGGCGAGCAGGACGTCATGCTTGACCTGTTCCTCGGTCAGCCCACGTGCCTTCATCGTATCGGGAATCTGCTTTTCCACCAGCGGCGTCCAGACGTAGCCGGGGGCGATGGCATTGGCGGTGATGCCGTGCTCGGCGACCTCGAGGGCCACCGTCTTGATCAGGCCGGTAACGCCATGCTTGGCGGCGACATAGGCGGATTTGAACGGCGAAGCCACGAGAGCATGGGCCGATGACGTATTGATGATGCGGCCCCATTTGCGCTGCTTCATGCCCGGAATCGCTGCCTTGATGGCATAGAAGGAGGCGATCAGGTTGATGCGGGTGATCGCTTCCCACTTGTCGTCGGGAAACTCGTCGATCGGGGCGACATGCTGGATGCCCGCATTGTTGACCAGGATGTCGAGGCTGCCGAAAGCCTCCTCGGCCTCGTGGATCATGGCGGTGATTTCGGCCCCAACCATCATGTTCGCGCCGCTGTAGCGGCACTTCACGCCAAAATCCTTTTCGATTCCGACCCGCTCGCGCTCGATGGCATCGGCGTCGCCGAAACCGTTGATGGTGACGTTGGCCCCTTCGGCCGCCAGGGCTCGGGCAACGGCGAGGCCGATGCCGCTGGTCGAGCCGGTGACCAGGGCATTGCGGGAGGAGAGTTGGGCCATGTTCATCTCGTCAGGCAGGAGGTGGGAAGGTGCGGCGGACAGGACCGCCGGCCCGGAAGCTGGCATGGCCAGATGTCGCCTTTATTACACCGGCCCTCGGCTCCCAGAGCGCCTTGCAACGAGACGGGATCACCCAGAATCGCAAAGACGCTCGGGGGGACGATGAGTGGGAGCGAACAGGCGTTCAGGCATGAACGCGCTTTGCTCCAGCGGACATGGACCTGTCATGCTGCCATGCAACATAGGCCGAGATCCTCCCCGCTTTTCATGAAGGACATCCCGTGGATCAAGCCGAAGTCGTCAAGCGCGCCTATGCGATGCCGCTGACCAATCCCTCCTTCCCGCCCGGCCCCTACCGTTTCTTCGACCGCGAATACATCATCATCACCTACCGCACGACGCGCGAGGCGTTGGAAGCTGTGGTGCCCGCCCCGCTCGAGATCGACGAGCCGCTGGTGAAATACGAATTCATCCGCATGCCCGACTCGACCGGCTTCGGCGACTATACCGAGACCGGACAGGTCATTCCTGTGCGGTTCAAGGGTCAGCACGGCGCCTATGTCCATTCGATGTATCTGGACGACGATGCCCCCATCGCCGGTGGCCGCGAATTGTGGGGCTTTCCCAAAAAGCTGGCGACACCCAAGATCGTGCATGAGGGCGAAGTCATCGTCGGCACGCTTCATTACGGCAGCGTGCTCTGCGCGACCGGGACCATGGGCTATAAGCACCGCCTCGCCGACCGGCAGGCCGTGCTGGACTCGCTCGGCGCGCCCAACTTCCTCATCAAGATCATCCCGCATGTCGACGGGTCGCCGCGGATCTGCGAACTCGTGCGCTATTACCTCACCGACGTGACGCTCAAGGAAGCCTGGACGGCCCCGGCCGCGCTGGAGCTGCACGCCCATGTCATGGCCGATGTCAGCCGCCTGCCGGTGCTGGAGGTCGTCTCGGCCGTGCATTTCGTCGCCGACCTCACGCTCGGGCTCGGCGAGGTGGTGCACGACTATCTCGCCGCCCGCTGACCCAGCCTACCTGACCGGAGTTTCCACCGTGCTCGAACGCAATAGAGACAAGGCCGCGCGCGCCACCATCGAGGAGATCTCGGCACAATATGATCGCATCGCCCTGGTGTTCCAGGGCGGCGGCGCGCTTGGTGCCTACCAGGCCGGCGTCTACGAGGCGCTGGCCAATGCCGGCTGCGAACCGAATTGGCTCTCGGGTGTGTCCATCGGCGCCATCAACGCCTCGATCATTGCCGGCAACGAACCGCGCCACCGGCTACAGCGGCTCGAGCAGTTCTGGCAGACGATCTCCGGCCGCAAGATCTGGGCCTATACGCCGGAGGGCGATCTGTTTCGCGACATCCGCAACCGCACCAGTTCCTGGATCACCATGTCACAGGGCCAGCCCGGCTTCTTCAAGCCACGCCTGCCCAATCCCTGGCTGGAGCTTCCGGGAGCTGAAGGGGCCACCAGCTTCTACGACACCTCGGACCTGAAGCGGACGCTGGAAGAGGTTGTCGACTTCGACATCCTCAACGATGGCCGCAAGCGCCTGAGCGTCGGCGCCGTCAATGTGCGCACCGGCAATTTCGTCTATTTCGACACGGACGAGGTCCGCATCGGCCCCGAGCACATCATGGCCTCGGGCGCCCTGCCGCCAGCCTTTCCCGCCATTCGCATCGAGGGCGAATATTACTGGGACGGCGGCATCGTCTCCAACACGCCGCTGCAATATCTACTCGACCAGGAGGAGGAGCGCAGCTCGCTGGTGTTCCAGGTCGATCTCTTCAGCGCCCGCGGCACCCTGCCCCGCAGCATGCCGGACGTGCTCTCGCGCCACAAGGACATCATGTATTCGAGCCGTACGCGCCAGAACACCGACAATTTCCGGCGTATCCACAGCATCAAGACCCATCTGATCGATGCACTGAAGCGCGTGCCCAAGGATTTGCTGACGCGGGACGAACAGGCCCTCATCGACAACCACGCCAGGCTCGGCCTCGTCAACATCGTGCACCTGATCTACCAGCACAAGAACTACGAGGGCCACGCCAAGGACTATGAATTCTCCGGCACCTCGATGCGCGAGCATTGGGACATGGGGCTGGAGGACACGCAGCGCACGCTGCGCCATCGCCAATGGCTGCTGCCTCCCGTGGATGCCGAGGGCGGCATGGCGATCCACGACCTCCACCGCGAAGATCCCACCTGAGCAGGTAGCAGGGGCTGCCTCAGCGCTGCCCCGGCCTTTCGCGCGACAGGCCCTTCTCCTTGAGGTCGGCGAGATAGGAGGCCCAGCGGCTCTCCTTCTCCCGGCCCAATTCCGCAAGATAGGTCCAGGTAAACAGGCCGGTATTGTGCATGTCGTCGAAGGAAATGCGCACGGCATAGTTGCCGACCGGATCGAGGGCCAGGATGGCCACATTGATCTTGCCGCCCACCGTCTTGCGCTCGGCGGCACTGTGGCCCTGCACCTCGGCACTCGGCGACATCACGCGCAGCATCTCGGCGCTGAACATATGGGACTGGCCGTCGTCGAAACTCACGGTCAGGGTCTTCTTGTCCTTGGACAGGCGCAATTCGGTCGGCCAGGCCTTCGCGACGTCTCCGCTCACGGCATCTTCCCTTTTCTGTTCTGATCGCCACATAAGGAGAAGGCGGATGCTGCGCAAGTCGCAAACCCAAACCGAAGCTGTTTGAGCATTCGGCTCGGACTCTGCGACATAATGGCAGTTTGCCTAGACTATCATTGGTGTTTGTGCCGTCGTCGGCTTAGAAGAATACCAAAGGGGACATGCCCCTAAAGCGTCTTTCGATCCGGTGCCTTGCCAACCGTCGCAAGACGCATCGAAACAGGGAGTTGGAGCGGGAGGCTTTCATTCAAGAGCGCCTTGCTTCCGGGAGTATGAACGTGCTGGATGATCATGCCATGGCGGACATGCCGCCAATGATCGACCCTTTCGGGCGCGCGATCAATTACCTGCGTGTTTCCGTAACGGACCGCTGCGACTTTCGCTGCGTCTATTGCATGTCCGAGGACATGACCTTCTTGCCCAAGAAGGACCTGCTCACCCTCGAGGAGCTCGACAGGCTGTGCAGCGCCTTCATCGCCAAGGGTGTTCGCAAGCTGCGCTTCACCGGCGGCGAGCCGCTGGTGCGGCGCGATATCATGACTCTGTTCCGCTCGATCTCGCGCCATCTCGACAGTGGCCGGCTCGATGAGCTCACCGTGACCACCAACGGCTCGCAACTTGCCCGCTACGCCGCCGAACTCAAGGATTGCGGCGTCAAGCGCATCAACGTCTCGCTCGATACGCTGGATCCGGCCGCCTTCAAGGCGATCACCCGCTGGGGCGATTTCGCCAAGGTCATGGATGGCATCGACAAGGCCCAGGCAGCGGGCCTTGCGGTGAAGATCAATGCCGTCGCGATCAAGGGCATGACCGAGGACGAAGCGGTCGGCTTGATCGAATGGGCCCATGGCCGCGGCATGGATCTCACCTTCATCGAAGTGATGCCGATGGGCGACGTCACCGGGCATCGGGTTGACCAATATCTGCCGCTTTCGGTGCTGCGCGCCCAGCTGCTCGACACCTACACGCTGGATGACATTCCCTATAATACGGGAGGCCCGGCCCGATATGTGCGCGTTCGCGAGACCGGCGGCCGCCTCGGCTTCATCACGCCGATGACCCATAATTTCTGCGAGAGCTGCAACCGGGTGCGTGTCACCTGTACCGGCACGCTCTATATGTGCCTGGGTCAGGAAGATGCCGCCGACCTGCGCGCGCCCCTGCGTGCTTCCGAGGCCAACGATCTCCTCAACGCCGCCATCGATCGCGCTATCACCCGCAAGCCCAAGGGACATGACTTCGTCATCGACCGGCGCACCAGGCAGCCCGCCGTCAGCAGGCATATGAGCGTGACCGGCGGGTAAAGAGCGCCCGTGGTGACAAGCACGCTGCGTTGTGCGATTTTTCTGGGAGCGCGTACGTCCTCATCCGTTCTTTCCCTTCTCAAGCCGGGTGTTTCCAAGAGCGGACGAGGACGTCCGCGCTCCCGGGAAAACAACTTGTGGCCGGCAGGAAGGGTTGAAGACTCGGCCGGTTTGCCTTCCACTTGTCTCCCATAATGTCCAAGACCTTTGATGTAATCGTCGCCGGTGTCGGCGGCATGGGATCGGCCACCTGCTATCAGCTCGCCAAGCGGGGCGTGCGTGTACTCGGCCTCGAGAAATTCGAAATCGGCCATGCGATGGGCTCCTCGCATGGCCTGACGCGCATCCTGCGCCTCGCCTATTTCGAGGGCGAAGCCTATGTGCCCCTGGTGCAGCGGGCCCGGGAGTTGTGGATCGAGACCGGCAAGCTCACCGGCGAGCCGCTATTCTTCGAAGTCGGTGCGCTCGACATCGCCCATGAGGGCAGCGGCATCGTCGAGAAGGCACTCGAGGCCAGCCAGGCCCATGGCCTGGAGCACGAATTGCTCGATCGCGACGCCATCGAGGCACGCTATCCCTTCACGCTCGACCGCAATCATATCGGCCTCTATCAGCCCCAGTCGGGCTTCGTGGCTTCCGAGCGGGCCATCCTCGCCCATACGGCACTCGCCCTGCATCACGGCGCCGAGATTCACGGCTGCGAAGCCATGCTGGGCTGGGAGCCGACAGCGGATGGCGGGGTGCGCGTGACGACCGACCAGGGCAGCTACGAAGCCGGCAGGCTCATCCTGTCGCCCGGTGCCTGGATCGGGGAACTCGTGCCCGCGCTCAAGCGCTCGACCGAGGTGGTGCTGCAGACACTCGGCTGGTTCGCCCCTGCCCGGCCCTCCCTCTTCGACCTCTCCCATTTCCCGGTTTTCACGCTCGAAGCCGACGAGGGGCATTTCTACGGCTTCCCGCTCTGGCAGCATCCGGGATTCAAGCTCGGCTCCCCGCATTATGGCGGCGAAGCCTACGACCCCGACACGCCCAACCGGGAGCCTTCCCCCCGGCATCGCGAGCAATTGCGAGCCTGCCTCGCCAAACACATTCCGGGCGCCAATGGCGACCTGCTCGGCCTCAAGGCCTGCATGTATACGATGACGCCCGACGAGCATTTCATCATCGACACCCTGCCCGGCCACGAGCAGGTCATCGTCGCATCGCCCTGTTCGGGCCATGGCTACAAATTCGCCAGCGCCGTCGGCGAGGCCCTCGCCGAGCTCGCCACCACGGGCAGCAGCCGCCTCGACCTCGGCATGTTCAGCCTCGGGCGCTTTTCTTGAGATTCCCTCGGTTTGTCTTTGCCAAATCCTCAGACAAAGTATAGGTAAGTATTATTCTCTTACCTCCTGATTGCCCGCTGCCTGCCGGCGGCGATCTTTTGATTGCGCCTCCATGCCGCCCGCACAATCGCATTGGTCCGGAATCGTCGCGATGGTTCTCGCGACAGGGTTGTTTGTCGTCAGCGACAGCCTGATGAAGCTCACGGCGCAGGGTTTGCAGCCCTTCCAGGTCCTGTTCATGCGCGGTTTCTTCGGGCTGGTGTCCTGCAGCCTCCTGCTGGTCGCGACAGGGCAGATGCGCCAGCTCGGTGGCGCCCTGCATTGGCGCGCCATCTTGCGCGCGATGCTCGAGGCGGCAGCCACCTTCTTCTACATGGCGGCCCTGTCCGCCATGCCGATCGCCGATGCGATCGCCATCGGCCAGACCGCACCGCTGCTGGTCATCGTCGCCATGGCCGTGATCTTCCGCGAGCGGATCGGGGCGGTGCGCCTCGCTCTGGTCTGCACCGGCTTTCTCGGAGCCCTGCTGGTGGCACAGCCCGGCGGCGCAGGCCTGTCACCCGCGGCGCTCTACGCCTTTGTGACCGCAATGATGGTGGCGACGCGAGACCTGCTCACTCGCGGTACGCCCTCCACCATTCCTACTTTTGTCGTCCTCACCACCACGACCGTAGTGCTGACGCTCGCCACCGGCTGTGCCACCCTGATCCATGAGAGCTGGATGCCGCCCTCGCTCGATCAATGGGTGACCATGGCAGCATCCGGCTTCATCGTCACGCTCGGCCAGATGGCGATCTTCCTGAGCTACCGCAGGGCGCCGGCCGGGATCGTGGCGCCCTATTACTACAGCTTCACCGTCTGGGCGGTGATCGGCGGCTTCCTGGTCTGGGGCGAGGTGCCGAACGGGCTCGCCATAACCGGCATGGTGATGATCGTGGCAAGCGGGCTAGCCCTGCTCTTCGTCAGATCGAGGCGTACGCAGGAAGCCATCGCCTGATGACCACGGTTGCATTTACCCAGGCCGATCTCGGCCGCCAACGGGCCAATCAGCGCGGCATCATATTGATGATTGCTGCGATGGCATGCTTCGTGGTGAACGATTCCGTCGCCAAGCTCGCCACCGCCCGCATGCCCGTCAGCGAGGTGATCGCCATTCGCGGCGTCTTTGCGACGGCCTTCGTGCTCACCCTCATCCTGGCCAGCGGCCTTCAGCGCCATTTCCGCCTGATCTGGCAATGGCGGGTCGCCGCTCGCGGCGGCATGGAGAGCGTGGTCGCCTTCGCCTCCATTCTCGGCCTCAGCCATGTGCCGCTCGGCATCGCCACCGCCATCGGCCAGATCGCGCCGATCCTCCTGCTGGCCTTGTCGGCGCTGTTGCTCAAGGAGAAGGTCGACGCCAGGCGATGGGTGGCCGTGTTCGTCTGTTTTGCCGGCGTGATCCTGGTGGCTCGCCCGAGCACGGAAGGCCTCAATATCTATGTCCTGGCCACCCTGGCCTGCGCCGTGCTGGCGGCGCTGCGCGATCTCGTCACCCACCGCATCGGCGCCAGTGTGCCGACCCTGCTGGTGACGCTCGGCACCACGACCATCGTCTCCCTGGCCGGTTTTGCCGGCTCGGCCGTATCCGAATGGCAGCCGCTCCACCTTGCCGACTTCTCGCTCCTGATGCTGGGCGGCCTGAGTCTTGTCGGCGGGCATGCCCTGGTCATCGCCGCCTATCGCGGCACCGATGTCTCGGTCGTCAGCCCGTTCCGCTATTCGGCCATCGCGCTTTCGGTCCTGGCCGGGCTTGCGGTCTTCGGCGATTTACCCGATGTGTGGGCGGGTGCCGGCATGATATTGATCATCCTCAGCGGCCTCTATGCTGCCGGACGCGAAATGCGGCGCCGGCGGGCCATCGAGGCGGCGCTGGAAAAGGGTGTCTGAACGGGGAGTACGGCATGAGCGAGTTGGTGGTGGAGAATGTGGGTTCGGTACGCACTCTGAGGCTGAACCGCCCCACGAAGCTCAATGCCTTTACGGCAAGCCTCCACGCCGAACTCCGAACAGCGCTTTCAGCGGCAATTGCCGATGACGAGGTCAAGGTGATCGTGCTCACCGGTGAGGGGCGCGCCTTCTCCTCGGGCCAGGACCTCACCGAGGACCTGCCGCGCGACAGCCGGGGTGACATCGACCTCGGCCCCGCCCTGGAACGGGACTACAACCCCCTGATCAAGCAGATCGTCAGCTCTCCAAAGCCGACCATCGCGGCACTCAACGGCCCGGCCGTCGGTGCGTCCATGAACATCGCCCTGGCCTGCGATATCGTGCTGGCGTCGCGATCGGCGACCCTGCAGGAAGCCTTCGCCAAGATCGCCCTGATCCCGGATGCCGGCGGCACGTGGCTGCTGCCGCGCCTGATCGGCCCCAAGCGCGCGCTCGCCCTCATGCTGACCGCCGAGGCGGTGCCGGCGGAGGAAGCCTTGCGCATGGGCCTCGTCTACAAGCTCTATGAGGATGCCAGCTTCCGCGACGACGTCGCGGCCTTTGCTGCCAAGCTCGCCCTGGGCCCGGCCCTGGCTTTCCGCATGATCCGCGAAGCGGTGCTGGCCAGCGCCGACAACGATCTCGATGCCCAATTGGCCCTGGAAGCGGCGCTGCAGCGCGAGGCGGGCGCCTCGCACGATTTTGCCGAAGGCGTCGCCGCCTTCCTGGCCAAGCGGGCGCCACTGTTCCAGGGGCGCTGACGAAGCTTTCTGGGATTTAGCGGAAGCGCAAGGACGTGTCGAAACAAGGAACTCGAGCAAAGAAGTTCATGCATGAGCACACTGTGTTCCAGAATTGCGCTTTCTTAACGTGAAATCGCCGGCATTCCGGCCGAGAATGCAGCCAGTCTGAAGTTGAGGATTTGATTTGTTTCGTTCACGCTGGACCTTGCTGGTACTGGTCGCCATACTTGGCATTGCCGCCATCTATGTCAGCAGTAACCCGGAAATGGCGAGCCGCTACGCCCAGGCACAACGCGACGCAGCCTTGAGCGCCGATACCAAGCAGACCGTGATGCTGCTGATTGCCCTGGCGGTCGGCGGCTATCTCGCCTGGTTCTTCCTCATTCGCAAGGAGTGAGCGCTTCGGCGCTCGAAGACTATGGCGTTTTGCGGTTTGACGGGGTCACCTCGAATTGCATCTTTCTCTAGCTTCTTGTTTTGACGCGTTTTCTTGTTCGAAAAGTCTATCAACTCTTCTGGAAAACGCTCTAAGACGCCAGAAAAACGAAACCCCGCCATTGCTGACGGGGTTGCCTTGCGACAAAGGCCAGGATCAAACCCAAAGGCGAAACGCCGGCCCTTTCATTTCAATCGGCCCACCCCCCAGTACATCCGTGGTAGGGCTACCTTTCGATCAGGCACCCGACGCGTCCGCCGGATCACCCTTGGAAGGCTATATAGGAAGCCTTTGTGACGAGAACAAGACGGGCCGGAGCAAAATGCTTCAGCCCGCGGAGGAATTCTCGACGTCGATCCTCGACAGCCCTTCCCGCCTTGCTCCGGCAAGCAGAAGAACCAGGCTCGCCATGCCGGCGGCATAGGCTACCAGCGGCCAGGCGGTATCCCCCGGCAGAACCAGGACGACCAAGGTGCCGCCCACACTGACCATCAGGCTCTGCACGCAGAAATAGAGCGCAACAGCGGCACCGGCGATGTCATCGAAGCCCTGGAGCGCACCATTGGCAGCGACACCACCGGCGAGGACGATACCGACGGCGACCACCCACATCGGCGCGAGAAAGCTCCACCAGGATGCCGCTCCCGCCATCTCGCCCAAGGCAAGCAGGCCGGCGCCCGCCAGGATCGTCACCATGGCCCGCCTGAGGCAGCCCAGGCGTCCCCAGCTCTCGACACGGCCTGGCACGAAACGGGTTGCGACCATCATGGCGACGGCCGCCGTGGCGAAGGCAAGGCTGAAGGCCAGAGGCGAATAGCCGGCCCTGTCGATCAGCACCCGCGGCGCGGTGGAGAAGAAGACGAAGAAGCTTCCCATCGCCGTGCCGAAGCCCGCCGTATAGGTCCAGAAGGCATAGCTGGAGAGAACCGTAATGGCCGGACGCCGAGCGACCTCGACCGCTTCTCGCCGGGTCTCGGGCCAGCGCCACGCCGCTTGGGCGAACGCGGTGGCCATCAACAGTCCCAGCGTGAGGAAGATTGCCCGCCAGCCGAACTGATCGGCGATGAGTGCCCCGGCAATCGGCCCCAAGGCCGGCACGAAAGCGAGCATGGCGCTGAACAGGCTGTAGATGACGGCGCCTTCGGGACGTTCGGCGTAGACGTCCCGGACCGTGGCGAAGGTCGCCACCAGGCAGGCGGAGGCGCCGGCCGCCTGCAGGAAGCGCAGGGCCACGAAGACAGCGGCGTTGGAACTCGCCGCAAGTCCCAGAGACGCAAGCAGGAACAGGGCGGCACCGCCGATCAGCACCGGCCGGCGGCCGGTGCGGTCGGACAGCGGCCCGAAGACGATCTGCCCGGCCCCCAGCATCACCATATAGAGGCTGAGGGTCAGTTGAATCACCGCTACGCTGGTTTCCAGCATCGCCGGCATGATGGGCACGATGGGCAGATAGATATCCATGGCCAGGGAGGCGAGGATATCGAAGGGGGCCATCAGCAACAGGGCCGACGGCAAGGCATGGCCCCAGACGGGGTTTTTGGCAGGCATGACGAAACATCCGCTCAAATGAAAACATTCGGCGGCGGTCTGCCTCTTTAGTGCGAAACCGGATGGGATCGGACAGAACGCCGCAACAACATCGACATGTCGTTGCGGCCTAGCGGTCCGACGATTTGAGGCCTCTCATGTCCGGCTCCTGTGAAACGGATGAAACAAGGCCTCTAGCAAAATGCCGACGGGCGAACAATCCTCGGCGGCGAAACCTCCTGTCAGGCGTCGCCTCCCCCCGTCAAGATCGCGAGCCATCCAAATCGGAGACGAGGCGCAGATAGCCGCCGCGATAGTCCCCGAAGTCGGTCAATTGCGCATCCACCGACTGTGCCGCCGTCTGGGCTCTCCCCACCCAGCTGCGCACACCGGCGACATCCTCGGAAGTCGTCTCCAATTCGGCACCGACATGGCGTTGCAGGAAGGCGACAAGGCTGGCGACAGCTTCGTCGAGCCCGGATGCCGTGGCCAGCATCAGGCTTTCATAGAGCTTGCCCTCTTCCTCGTCTGTCTCGGCATTGTAGTCCGGCTCGCCATCGAAACCCGGCGGCGAGCCCATATCCTCGAGGGTCTTCATGCGTGCGGCTTTCCTATCCTCGCCCGATCAACTGCGCGGCTTTTCGAGCCGGGCGACGAGGCTGCAGGTATCCCAGCGCCGGCCGCCCATGGCCTGGACCTCGGCATAGAACTGGTCGACCAGGGCCGTCACCGGCAATTGGGCACCGTTCGCCCGGGCGGTTTCGAGGCAGATGCCCAGATCCTTGCGCATCCAGTCGACCGCGAAGCCGAAATCGAACTTGCCTTCCTGCATCGGCTTCCAGCGATTTTCCATCTGCCAGGATTGCGCGGCTCCCTTCGAGATCACGCCGATCACCTTCTCGAGGTCGAGCCCGGCCTTGTTGGCGAAATGGACGCCCTCGGACAGGCCCTGCACCAGCCCGGCGATGCAGATCTGATTGACCATCTTGGTCAGCTGACCGGCGCCCGAAGGACCCATGAGCTGGCAAGCCTTGGCATAATGGGCGATCACCGGTTCGGCCCGGGCATAGACATCGGCATCGCCGCCGCACATCACCCCGAGCGCACCGTTCTCGGCGCCGGCCTGCCCACCGGAAACCGGAGCGTCGACGAAGCCGAGGCCAAGCTTGCCGGCAGCTTCATAGAGTTCGCGCGCGACCTCGGCGGAAGCTGTGGTGTGGTCGACGAAGATGGCGCCCTTCTTCATGCCGGAAAAGGCGCCTTGCGGCCCAGTCGTCACCGAGCGCAAATCATCGTCATTGCCCACGCAGGCAAAGACGATGTCGGCATCCTTGGCTGCCTCGGCCGGGGTCGGCGCAGAGGCGTTGCCGTATTTCTCTACCCAGGCCTGCGCCTTGGCGGGCGTACGATTGTAGACGGTGACCTGATGGCCACCCTTTACGGTCAGATGGCCCGCCATCGGAAAGCCCATCACGCCGAGACCGAGAAACGCCACTTTCATCGCAAGAACTCCTTTGTCCCAGCGCTTCTAGAGCAAAGCGCGTGCAAGCGTGAACGCTTATTTGCTCCGGCTCCGTGTTCCCAAGCCAATCCAAAGGATTGGCTAAGGCGTCCCTGCGATTCTTGGTGTTTCCACCAAATCGCAAAACGTTCGAGCAGCTGCCGGGCTCAATAGATCGAGAAGGGGAAATATTTGTCGTTGATCGTCTTGTAGGTGCCATCGGCGACGATATCGGCAATCGCCTTGTTGAATTTTTCGGCAAGATCCACATCGCTCTTGCGCAGGGCGATCCCCTCGCCTTCCCCGAAGAACCTGGCATATTTCGCCAGGTCGACATCGGCCTTCAGTTCACAGCAGGTGCTTTCGGGCTTGCCCAGCCAGCCGGCCAGCATCAGCTTGTCGGCAAGCACGGCATCGAGGCGCCCGGTCACAAGATCGGCATTGGCCTCGCTTTGGTTGCCATAAAGCTTGATCTGGGCGCCTCCTGCCTGGATCTCCGCCTGCAGGAAGGAAGCCTGCACCGTGTTGGCGACGACGCCGACCACCCTGTCCTTCAGCCCCGCCGCATCCCAGGCGGCGATCTTGCTGTCCTTGCGTGCCACGAAGCTCGTCGGTCGATCGTAATAGCGATTGGTGAAAGCGACCTGGCGCCGCCGCTCCGGCGTGATCGACATGGAGGAGACGATGGCGTCGACCTTGCCGGCGTTCAAGGACGGAATCAGGGTATCCCAATCGAGGACTTCGAAACTGCAGGCCGCATCCATTTTCCGGCAGAGCGCCTTGGCGATATCGACATCGAAACCGATGGGCTCATCCTTGGCATCGAGCTGGTTGAAGGGCGGATAGCCGCCCTCGGTGGCGATGCGGATGGATTTCCACTCCCTTGCCGAGGCCGTACCGCCGGTGAAGGCGGCGAAAGCTGCAGCCAAGATGAGAGCGCCGATCCGAATCATGCCATCTCCTCGATGCTTCCCCAAAGTACCCGGCGATTTGGTGCAACCGCCCACAGGGAGTTCAGCCATTCAAATGTGGCATTCATACGCGATTGCGCCGCCCGGTCCGCCGCCGCGCCGCCATCATGGCGTCGAAAGCATCGCGGGCGGCTTGCAAGGCCGGCGTTCGCGAAAAGCGATCCGGCAATCTCGCCATCAGCACCAGGCGATCCTCCTCGCTCATCTCCACCCAGCGACCGATTTCCAGGCTGGTGCGTCCGCAACCGATGCAGAAGCCGCTCGCCGCATCGATGCGGCAAATGGCGACGCAAGGTGTGGAGGTGATCTGCATGGCGTTCACAATCCGACTAAGCGAGGTATCAATAATTTAGACATGCCAGCCCAGAGGCGCCAGAGCGCCTGCCAGGATTGCCATTTCGGCGAGCATCACGGCAGCACCACAGACATCGCCGGTCTGCCCGCCAATCTGCCGTTCAGCCAGCCGCATGACAGCATAGGCCGCCGCAAGCCCCGCCAGGGGTGCGAGAACCGACATGAAATGGCCGGTTCCGGCCCAGGCCAGCAAAGCCGTTGCGATCATGGCGGGGACGGCGCCGGAGCGCCAGGCATGGCCGGTCAACCGGCCTGCCGAAGCGCCGGCACCATCCGGGCGCGCCGGCCCCAGCAAAACCAGCGGCAACAGCCCCAGGATGCGGGAAGTGCCGACGGCAGCGGCCAGGACCATGCCCGTGCGCCAGACATCGCCTGTCGTCGTCAGCAACGCAGCAAGCAGTGACACCCGGGCGGCGAGAGCCAGCATCAGGGCGGTCGCTCCATACGCACCGATGCGCGAATCACGCATGATCTCCAGCTTGCGCTCGAGCGTGCCGCCACCGCCGAAACCATCGGCGACATCGGCAAGCCCGTCCTCATGCATGGCACCGGTCATCACCGCCAGGGCAGCGACCGCGAAGATGGCGGCAACCGTTGCAGGCAAGCCGGCGAGATGGGCGATAATCAGTACGATGGCGGCCGCCAGGCCGAGCACGGCCCCGGCCAGCGGCGTCACCGGCGCCAGCCGCTCCATGTCGGGCCGGCCATGCGGATCGGCCTCGAAGGACAGGACGGGCAACGGCAAGCGCGACCAGAAGCGCAGAGCCTGCGGAACGCTGGCGAGAAAGGGGGAATGCATCATGGCGACAACCTGCATGCCATGCTGACACCCATCAAATCAACGGTGCGACGGGCTCGCACAGCCCGGCTCCTGCCTGCTCCCCCGTGTCGAGACCGGGGCATCAACCGTCGTCACGCGACCTTTCCGCCGCGCGGTCGTCGGTCTATAAGCGCGGCAAATCATCTCTCCCACATTGGAAACATCCCAATGGCTTTTGCCGGCACCGCCCTGCCCTTCGACGACATCCGCGAGCTCGCCCGTAGCATGCCCGCCCTCGACGCCAACGCCGTGGCGGGTGTGAAGCAGCGTGACGGTCAACTGACCAAGCCGCCGGGCAGCCTCGGCCGGCTGGAGACCATCGTCGAATGGCTCGCTGCCGTTCAGGCCACGCCCTCCCCCACCGTCTCGCGCCCCCTGGTGGCGATCTTCGCCGGCAATCACGGCGTGGTCGCCCGCGGCGTTTCGCCCTATCCGCAGGAAGTCACACGCCAGATGCTGGAGAATTTCGCGGCAGGGGGTGCCGCGATCAACCAGATCTGCTCGACCTTCGACATCGGCCTCAAGGTTTTCGATCTCGCCCTGGACATCCCCACCGGCGACATAACCTGCGAGGCAGCGCTCGACGAGAAGGCCTGTGCTGCCACCATGGCCTTCGGCATGGAGGCGGTCTCCGGCGGCATCGACCTGCTGGTCCTGGGTGAGATGGGCATTGGCAACACCACCATCGCCGCCGCCATCTATCACGCCCTCTATGGCGGAGAAGCCGCTCATTGGGTCGGTCGCGGCACGGGTGTCGACGATGCCGGCCTCGCCCGCAAGATCGCGGCTGTCTCGGCCGCGGTCGAATTCCACCGCAGTCATCTCAAGGACCCCCTCGAAGTGCTGCGGCGCCTGGGCGGCCGTGAAATCGCCGCGATGGCCGGCGCCATCCTGGCGGCTCGAAGCCAGCGCGTGCCCGTGGTGCTGGACGGCTATGTCGTCTGCGCCGCCGCCGCGATCCTCCACGCGATGGATCCCGCCCTGCTGGACCATTGCATCGCGGGACATGTCTCTGCCGAGGGCGCCCATGGCGATGTTCTGGCTCGGCTCGGCAAGAAGCCGCTGCTTGATCTCAATATGCGACTCGGCGAAGCATCCGGCGCGGCCTTGGCGGTATCTCTTATCAAAGCGGCGCTTGCCTGCCATACCGGCATGGCGACCTTCGCGCAGGCGGGCGTTACCGACAAGGCGTGAGCTGCTCTCCATGGTACAGACGGGGCCGCGGGACGGCTGGATGTAACAAACCGTTACATCTCGTGTTCTAGCCCGAAAAGCTTTGCCGCGAAGTGGTCACGATCGGGCGCTAGGCCTGAGTCGCTGCTAGAGTCGGGTATGTTTCGACAAAAATACCTGCTTTGCTCCAATTTTCGTTTCGACGCGTCTTTGCGATTTCCGGGGAATGCCTCCAATCGCAAAACGCTTTAGGAGCCTATTCATGTTCAGGACGATCAGTGCTGCCATTGCCGTGCTTGCCTTCACGGCGCCTGGCTTTGCCGGCGAGAAAACGGATCCCCGCTGCAGCCAATATGGCGAAGGCTTCGTCTATTCGGCCGATACCGGCATGTGCATCAGGGTCGGCGGCGAGTTCCGTGCCGATTACGGTTTCAGGAAGCAGAGCGGCCTCGGCCAACAGAGCGGCTTTGGCTCCACCGTCAAGGGCCATGTCGATGCGCGCGGCAACAGTGATCTCGGGCCCTTCCGCATCGTGGTCGAGCCCACTGCCCGCAAATTCTGACCCGGGCAGATTCTTCCCGGCCGAACCCCGAGCCTCGATCGGAAGGAATCCGTAAGATCTCAAATGCTTGCGGCGTTTGAAGCCGTTCGCTTTGTGCGTTTTCGCACAGACAGTTTCAGCATTTCGTGGGCTGGCCGCTCCTGGCTCATTCTCGCTGGTTTTGCCTGCTTTCTTTAAGTTGAAGTCCTTGGACTTTTCGGTTCATACCGGTGGGTGACTTGACGCGCATCACCCGGTTAAGGCCTCGCCGATCCTGCGAGGCTTGTCATCGAAATAGAACAGACTTCGGCATGAGGCAGATCCTTTTCCGCTCCCTCCAATTCGCGGCGCCCCGGCGGCAGGAGGTCCTGCCATGCGCGTGACGGTGGTCGGCTGTGGCGATGCCTTCGGATCAGGCGGACGGTTCAACACCGCCAGCCTGGTCGAGATCGAGGATCCGCAGGAGGGGCGCACCATCTGCCTGCTCGATTGCGGCGCGACCACGATGACGGCGCTCAGCGCCATGGGCATCGATCCCGACCAGGTCGACCTGATCATGCTGACCCACCTGCATGGCGATCATTTCGGCGGCATTCCTTTCCTGCTGCTCGATGCCCAATGGGTCCGCAAGCGCACCCGCTCGCTGCGCATCATCGGCCCTCCCGGCACGATCGAGCGCCTGTCCACCACCATCGAGGCGCTGTTTGCCGGCGCTACCATGGAGACGCCCTGGAGCTTCGCCTGGAGCGTGGAGGAAATGGCGCCGGGCACGCAGCGCGACGCCCAGGGCTTTACGATCCGTACCGTCGAGGTGGTGCATCCCTGCGGCGCGCCGGCCACGGCCGTACGGCTCGAAGGTGGCGGCAAGGTCTTCGTCCATTCCGGCGATACCGAATGGACCGAGGTCTTGCCTCAGATCGCCGACGGCGCGGACCTGCTCTTCCTCGAATGCTTCGCCATCGAGGAGACCCCGCCCCATCTCGACTATAATCGCCTGCTGGCCCGCCGCGGCGATTTCAACGCCAAACGCGTGGTGCTCACCCATATGGGCCCGACCATGCTGGCCTATCGCGACAAGGTCGACCGCACCCTGTTCGACCTTGCCGAGGACGGCATGGTGATCGACGTTTAGCGGCTCCTCCCTGGAGCGCGGACATCTTGTCCGCTCTTGTAAAGACATTGTCGGTTGGTAAGCAGAGCGGACATCGCGACATGCAGCATGTCGCTGAGATGTCCGCGCTCCTACTGTGGTCACATCGGTGGCGCGGCGCCGTTCTGGCCGGTGGCCACGCTGTTGGTCCGCCAGTCCTTGCCGTCGGGCTGGGCCACCACGAAAACGGCAATCCCCGGCTTGATGATCGTCCGCTCGGCCGCATTGAATTGCACCACGGGAACCTGCGGCGGGATCACGATCTTGCGGCTGCCACCAGGGAAGCTGAGCGTGACCTCCCTGCCCTTGTCCGTCGAGACGACCGCGCCACCCACCGTGCCGTTGGTCATGCGGGCGCCCGGCTGGGAATCCCAGTCCCGCTCGCCCTCGCCGCTCTTGACGCCGGGCGGAAAGACATGGACCTCCAGCGATTTTCCGGAGCCGTCCGCCTGGGGGATCTGCGCCGTGCCGATGAAGCTGCCGGCATGGATGGCCTCCACGCCGATCGGCGCCACCAGCCGGGCCTTCCAGTCCGGCGTGAGATGGATCGAGACGCTCTGGCCGTCCTTGGTCTTGAGGCTGAGCCCCTTGCTGTCCATCGCTTCGATCGTGCCGCGGAAGATCTTGCGCGGGGCCTCCTGCGCCTGGGCCGGCAGGATGAAGCCAAGCGCCAGCAGGCCGGCAAGCCGATAGGGTTTCGTCATGATGCAAACTCCGCGCCCCCACGACGCAACGGCGTCCCCCGATGAGGCAGCATAGCGCTCCGGCAGGACGAGGCGATTCACTTTGGCGGGAGCGGCGTGCGATCAGCCCGATCAGGCGGCCTTGGCCTCGATGGCGCGGCGGACATGCGCCGCCGCCTCGAACAGCACCTCGAGCCCGGCCCCGGGCTTGACCGCCTCGGTGGCGAGATGGCGCCGATAGAGCCGCGCACCCGGCCGACCCGGGAAGAGGCCGATCATGTGGCGGGTGATCGAGCTCAGCCGCACGCCCTGTGTCAGCTGTGCCTCGATATAGGGCGCCATCGCCTCGATGGCTTCG
Source organism: Labrys sedimenti (assembly GCF_034424805.1). Taxonomy (NCBI): domain Bacteria; kingdom Pseudomonadati; phylum Pseudomonadota; class Alphaproteobacteria; order Hyphomicrobiales; family Xanthobacteraceae; genus Labrys; species Labrys sedimenti. The sequence continues at coordinate 897,994 of NZ_JAXOUF010000002.1, read as the reverse complement.
AAGCCGTCGGCAACCGGCGCGGCCACGCCGAACAGGGTGGGATCGACAGCCAGCAAGATCTCGGGATTCTGATAGGCCTCGCGCCCGACCATGACGCCATCGAGACAGGCCCGATGCGTGCCCCACTCCTCGACGGCCTTGATGCCGCCATTGATGGAGATGTTGAGGTCAGGGTTGGCTTCCTTCAGCCTGTAGACGCGGCCATAGTCGAGCGGCGGCACGTCGCGGTTCTCCTTCGGGCTCAGGCCCTTCAGCCAGGCCTTGCGCGCATGCACGATCAGGGCGTCGACGCCGGCGGCCCGGACGGTCGCGGTGATACGATCGAGTGCAGCCTCGGGATCCTGCTCGTCGATGCCGATGCGGCATTTGACGGTGACGGGTAGGTCGACGGCGGCCTTCATGGCGGCGACGCACTCGCCCACCAATTCGGGCTCCGCCATCAGGCAGGCGCCGAACCGCCCTTCCTGCACGCGGTCGGACGGGCAGCCGACATTGAGATTGATCTCGTCATAGCCGAAATCGGTGCAGATACGGGCCGAGGTGGCCAGGTCCTTCGGATTGGAACCGCCGAGCTGCACGGCGATGGGATGTTCCTCGCCCGAAAAGCCGAGCAGACGCTGCCGGTCGCCGTGAATCACGGCACCGGTGGTCACCATCTCGGTGTAAAGCAAGGCCTTCGCCGAGAGGATGCGGTGGAAGAACCGGCAATGACGATCCGTCCAGTCCATCATCGGGGCGATGGAGAAGTCTCGTTCCAACATGCTGCTTTCGTTACTCTTTCACACTCGCGGCACCCATCCTGAGGGCGTCGGGCCGCCAAGCGCCGCAGGCTCTTACCGCATTTTCCCGTTTTTTTCAAAGAGTTGATCGGCCCTCCGTCAGCCGACGTGCCCGACATAATAGCTTGGAAAGTGGCGAAGGTCCGGAAGCAGCGCGAGACGTAGCCGCATCGGAAGGAAATCATGACCATTCGCTGAAGCCACCTCGACCAGATCGGTACGCGCGTTCTGGTTGGCAACATGAAGAACCCAGGGGAGAAGGTCGGCAACGAAACCTGAAGCGATCTGGTGCCAGCAACCGCCTGAGCGTTGCTTGTTTTATAAACAGTTTAAAAGGCCAATCTGACTAAGCCGAATGGAATGTAACCTTGAAACTGCTATGTTTTTCGGCCGTTTTGGAATAATAGACTTTGCGTTTAGCAGTGCGCGATGCCATAATTCTCCGGCAATGCGCCGCTGGAGAGTTTCATGCGCCCGAATCGTGATGCCAAACATTCTCGATCAAAGATAGCCTATCAAGTATTATTGGCGGCAACAGGACTTCTAGCCATCCCAATAGACGGACAGGCGCAGGAATCAACTGCTCTCTCCCTGTCCTATTCGCCATCCTATTCTTGGGCCGGGGCCTATTTCGGGGCGCAAACCGGCGGCGGATGGGCGCGTGCTCATTACAGCCTGGGCCCCGCCACCCGAAGGCGACCGGCTCAACCAATCGACATGGCCGGTGGTTTGGCCGGGGTCTATGCGGGATATAATTTTCAGTCGGGCCCATTGGTGGCCGGCATGGAGGCTGACTTCGCAAAGACATGGATTCGCGGGGATCGCTTCGTCGTACCGCTCAATGCCATGTCCGTCGGTTCGCAGATCGATTGGAGCGTTTCCGTTCGGGGGCGGCTGGGATACGCGATCGGCAACTTCCTGCCCTATATAACCGGCGGAGTGACGTTCGCCGACGCCAATTTCCCGACCGCCCTGTATGGCGGGCAGGCACCCCGCAACGACCACCAGTCGCATGTCGGATGGACCATCGGCGCAGGCATCGAATACGGGCTATCCGAGAACCTGATCCTTCGCACCGAGTATCGCCATACCGATTTTGGCAAGAAATACGTATTCCGAACGATGCCCGATGGTTCCGCCGATCGCCCGGCGCAAACCTCAATCGCCACCGACGAGATCCGGCTCGGCATCGCCTGGAAACTTGGAGCCCCGTCTGGATGGGGCGAGCAAGCTCTTCCTTGGGCGAAACTCCCGCCCTTTGATTGGAGTGGCCCCTACGCCGGCGCCCAGGCCGGCTTCGCCTGGGAACGGTCCAGCTATTATCCGCTCACGGCAATATCGTCACGGGTTCAGTTGAACACGTCGACCACCGTCCCGTGGATTTTCGCCGGCTATAACTGGCAGGTTGGAAGGATCGTCCTGGGTGGGGAAGGCGACGTTCTCCTATCGAAAATCAACTCCCGCGGGGTCCTGAGGGATGCCCATGGTACACCCTACCCAGACTTCCAGGTCGCGTCTGCCCTGGATCATGCTTGGTCGGTTCGGGGTCGGCTCGGTTTCGCTTTCGGTCGATTTCTTCCCTACATTACCGGAGGCGTAGCCGGAGCCAAATTCAGTCATACCGTTGAGACCCCCTTCGAGCAGCGGAAGTTCAACCATCGTTTCACCCGTTGGACGGCCGGAGCCGGGGTCGACTACGCACTCACCAATCATCTGCTCGTCAGAGCGGAATACCGCTACACCCCCTATGGAGAAGTCACTCCGCGCGGTGGCCCCCGCCATATGATCGACGTCAGGACGGATGAGGTTCGCATCGGTGCCGCCTTCAAGCTGTGAGGGGATGGGTCTCAACGGCCAAGGCAATCTTTGAGCGCAGGCGACGGCGCCTGCCTCGTCGAACGGAGAGGCTCTGCATACGTTGGCGAAAGAGAAGTTCTTGGTATGGTTGCGGGACACCGCTTTCTCTGCTCATGCGCCTCTAGCGCCTACCACGAGGATATCGCCCGCCGTCAGTCGACGCGCTCGACATAATAGCGAGGCACCCTTCCCTTTTCCCGGTTGCGATAGAAATCGGCGCAGAAATCGGCGAAGGCCCGGAAGCGGCGCGAGACGTGCCGGCGCCGGGAATAGATCAGGTTGATCGCAGTCTCCGGCGAGCGCCATTGCGGCAGGACCGGCGCGAGCAAGCCGTGCTCGCATTCGGTCTCGACGAAGAAACCGGGCAGATAGGCGATGCCTTCGCCGGCCACCGCAAAATATTTGAGGGTCCAGTAGTCGTTGGTCATGCAACTCACCGGCGGCAGGATGTCGGTCTCCGCGCCCTGTGCATCGGCGAGATACCAGGATTGCGGACGGGTGGGCTGGCGGAAGATCAGGCCGCGATGGCCGGCGAGATCGTCGGTCGTTTCAGGCAGGCCGTGGCGGTCGAGATAGCCCGGGCTGGCATAGAGCCCGTAGGAGGCCGTCGCCAGGCGGCGGCTGACATAGTCGATCTCGGACGGCTCTCCCCAGTGGAAGATACCGTCGAGGGCGAGTTCGGTGACATCCGAGAAGGGCTGGCGCGAAGTGAGGAACATCACGTCGAGCACCACCTGCGGATAATTCTGGCGGAAGGCGAACAGCAGTTCGGAGGTGATGGTGGTGCCGAACTCGCCGGTGGAACCGACGCGCAGCGTGCCGGCGACCTCGTGGCGCATCTCGGCCATGGCCGTCGCCGCATCCTCGCAGCTTGCCTGGATGCGCCGGGCGTGGCGCAGCAATTCGGAGCCGGCATCGGTCACGTGGAGGTGATGGCCTTCGCGCACGAAGAGTTCGACGCCGAACTCGTCCTCGAGTTGGCGGATGCGATGGCTGAGCGTGGATTTGGGGAGCCGGTGCAGCCGCGCGGCCGCTGAAATCGAGCGGGCATCCGCCACCTTCACGAAGCAATCGATGATGGAAAGATCCATGCCGGCCCCAATTTCGTTCAAAGAATTGGACGATCAGTTCATCGGATAGCCTAATTCGACCAGTTGTGTAAACGATCGGCGGCCGGAATACTTCCTTTCAATCCAGGGAGGTTTCAGTGACGGATATACGGGAGTTCATTCGCGCCGCGTCGGGCCATGGCGCCAAGGCGAGTCTGGCGGTTCGCGGCGGGCGGCTGGTCAATGTGGTGTCGGAAGAGATCTACAAGGCCGACATCGCCATTCTCGGCGACCGCATCATCGCCGTGGGCGATATCGCCGACCATATTGGGCCGCAGACCGAGATCATCGATGCCAGCGGCAAATATCTCTGCCCGGGCATGATCGACGGGCATCTGCATGTCGAATGCTCCAAGCTCTCGATCACCAGCTTCGCCAAGGCCGTCGTGCCGCTCGGCACCACCTCGATCGTCACCGGCCTCGACCAGATCATCGTGGTGGGCGGCCCGGCCGCAGCCCGCGAATTCCTCGACGAGGCCCGCCAGACGCCGCTGAAAGTGTTCTGGGGCGCGCCCTGCAAGACGCCATACACCATGCCCCGCTCGACCGTCGGGCATTATTTCGGCCCGCAGGATCACCTCGCCACCCACCACTGGCCCGAATGCGTCGGCATCTGGGAGACGGTGCGCGAGTTCATCCAGGAGGAGGATGCCGACGTGCTCAAGGCGATCGAGATCGCCGAGGCCAGCCGCCTGCCCCTGCTCGGCTGCTGCCCAATGACGCGCGGTGCCCGGCTCGACGCCTATCAGCAGGCCCGCGTGCGCGCCGACCATGAGAGCTACACGCCCGAGGAGATGCTGGAGAAGCTGCGCGCCGGCATGCATGTGGTGGTGCGCGAATCCTCGATCTCGCACTTCCTTTCCGACAATCTGCGCATCGTCACCGAAATGGGCGTGAAAGCGCTGCGCCGTATCAGTTTCTGCACCGACGACGTCGTCGCCAGCGATATCCTGGCCCGCGGCCATCTCGACAACATGGTCCGCATGGCGATCGCCATGGGCATCTCGCCGATGGCGGCGATCCAGATGGCGACGATCAACGGCGCCGATGCCCTCAGGATCGACGACAAGGTCGGCTCGATCTCGCCGGGGCGGGCTGCCGACATCCTGCTGGTCAACGACCTGCGCGACTTCAAGATCGAGGCCGTGATCGCCAAGGGCACCCTGGCGGCGCGCGACGGCAGGATGGCCGTCGATCTCGCGCCTCCCCCACGCAGCGAGGCCTTGCTGCACTCGATCAAGCTCGAACCGATCAAACCTGAAGAAATCGCCGTGCCCGTCACCGGCGCCGGCGACAGTGCCGACGTCCTGGCGATCGCGGTAACGCCGGAGAAGATCTTCGTGCGCACGCGGCGCGACGTGACGCTGCCGGTGAAGGACGGGCGCGTACAAGCCGATATCGGCCAGAACGTGCAGTACATCACCGTGATCGAACGCTACGGCAAGACGCGCAACCGCCCCGTCGCCTTCACCTCCGGCTTCGGCCTGAAGGCCGGCGCCATGGCCAGTTCCACTGCCCCGGATGACAACAACATCATCTGCATCGGCACCGATGCCGAAGACATGGCCGTTGCCATCAACCATCTCATCGCCAACCAGGGCGGCCAGGTGGTGGTGCGCGATGGCAAGGTGCTCGAATTCCTGCATCTGCCGATCGGCGGCATCGTGGCGGATATCGAGCCTCAGGCGATGGCCGAGAAGGAATTGCGGCTCGACGACGCGGTGCGGAGCCTCGGTTGCGACCTGCCCTGGCCGTTCATGTACATGTTCGTGCTGCAGATCACTGCGATTCCCGATTATGCGATCACCGATCTCGGCGTGGTCGATTGCGTGAACCTGAAGGTGATCTCGCCGCTGATCCAAGCGGCGGGTAGCGACATCGGGGCAGCGGCATAGACAGCCCCTGCCCAGCTCCATAACGACAATAATCCCGAGGGGAGGAAAAATGGGCTATCAAACCGATGTCGAGGCAAGGGGAACGGGCCAGGACCAATCCTGGCTCGCCGCCGCACTCGACCGCTACTTCCGGATATCGCACTTCGGATCGACGGTCCGCACCGAGATCCTAGCCGGGCTGACGACCTTCCTGGCGGCATCCTACGTCATCGTCGTCAATCCCGCGATCCTGCTGCCGGCCGGCATCCCGTTCTCGGCCGGCGTCACCGCCACCGTGCTGGTCAGCTTCATTGGCAGCTGCGCCATGGGGCTCTATGCCCGCAGCCCGATCCTGGTGGCGCCCGGCATGGGCATCAACGCCCTGTTCACCTATACGATGGTGCTCGGCGCCAAGGTGCCGCTGGAGATCGCGCTCGGCTGCGTCCTGTGGGCGGGCGTACTCTTCACCATCACGGCACTCCTCGACCTGCGCACGGCTGTGATCGAGGCGATACCGGCCGACCTTCGCTATGGCATTGCCTGCGGCATCGGCCTGTTCATCGCGCTGATCGGCCTGGTCAACGCCAAGTTCATCGTCTCCAATGCCGATACCATCGTCGGGCTCACGCATTTCTCGCCCGTGACGCTCACCTTCATCGCCGGCTTCATCGTCACGGTCGCGCTGGTGGTGCGTCGGCTGCCCGGCGCCATGATGCTCGGCATGATCACCACCACCCTTCTCGCCATCCCGATCGGGCGCTGGTGGGGGGATGGCGCTGCCTTCAATGCCGGCACGCCCGACCTGCACACGCTGGTCAACTGGAGCGGGCTGACCGCCGCCCCCGATTTCAGCTTCGTCGGCAAGATCGATCTCTTCGGCGCCCTGCAATTTGCCTATGCGCCCTTCATCTTCGTGTTCCTGTTCACGAATTTCGTCGAGGCGCTGTCGACCTTCCTGGGCCTGGCCGAAGCTGCCGACCTCAAGGACGAGAACGGCATGCCGCGCAACGTCAAGCAGTCGATGCATGTCGACGCCGTCGCCGCCCTGATCTCGGCGCCGCTCGGCACCAGCCCGGCCACGGTCTATCTGGAATCGGGCGCCGGCATCGCCCAGGGCGGCCGCACCGGCCTGGTCGCGCTGGTCTCGGGCCTGCTCTTCCTGCCCTTCCTGTTCCTGTCGCCGCTGCTTTCCCTGGTCCCGGCCATCGCCACGGCGCCGGTGCTGATCCTCACCGGCCTGTTCATGTCCGAACCGATGGGCCGCATCCGATGGTCGAGCATGGAGGATGCCATCCCGGCCTTCCTGGCCATCGTGCTGATCCCCCTCACCTTCTCGATCACGCTCGGCCTGTCGCTCGCGGTCATCGCCTATGTGCTGCTCAAGCTCCTGGCAGGCAGGCCGGGCGAAGTGAGGCCGGTGATGTGGTTCGTGGCGGTGCTCGCGGCCATGCTGGTCCTGCAGGTGCAGGCCTGACGATCCGCACGGGCGGGTGCCTCGACGCCCGCCCGTCACTTCTCCGAATTGAAAGGACAGCGGGACATGCTGAAGCCCTGGTCTGAAATCGCGCCCCGGCTGGTCGACGTCGCCATGGGTCGCACGCCGGCCGATCTGGTCATCCGCAACGGGCGCTGGGTGAACGTCTATTCCGGCGAGATCGTGCCGGGAACCGACATCGCCGTTTCGGCCGGGCGCTTTGCCTATGTCGGTCCGGATGCCGGCCACACCATCGGCCCCGAAACCAGGATCGTCGACGCCACCGGCCGCTATCTCGTGCCGGGCCTGTGCGACGGCCACATGCATGTCGAAAGCGGCCTGGTCACGGTGACCGAGTTCGCGCGCGCCGTCATCCCGCATGGCACCACGACCATGTTCATCGATCCGCACGAGATCGCCAATGTGCTCGGCCTGCCGGGCGTCAAGCTGATGAACGACGAGGCCCAGAGCCTGCCGATCAACATCCTGGTGCAGGTGCCGAGCTGCGTGCCGAGCGCGCCCGGCCTGGAACGCGCCGGCGCCGAGCTCAGCGCGGAGGACGTCAAACAGGCCCTGTCCTGGCCCAATATCATCGGCCTCGGCGAGATGATGAACTTCCCCGGCGTCGCCTCGAACGATGCCAAGATGCTGGCGGAGATCGCCGCCACCCAGGCGGCCCGCCTCACCGTCGGCGGCCACTACGCCTCCCCCGATCTCGGACGCGCCTTCCATGCCTATGCGGCGGGCGGCCCGGCGGATGATCACGAGGGTACCACGCTGGACGACGCCATCGCCCGCGTGCGCCAGGGCATGCGCGCCATGCTGCGCCTCGGCTCGGCCTGGTATGATGTCGCGGCGCAGGTAAAGGCCATCACCGAACGCGGCCTCGATCCGCGCAACTTCATCCTGTGCACCGATGACAGCCATTCCGGCACGCTGGTCAATGACGGCCACATGAACCGGGTGGTGCGCCATGCCATCGCGCAGGGCCTGAAGCCCGTCACCGCCATCCAGATGGCGACGCTCAACACCGCGCAGCATTTCGGCCTGGAACGGGAGCTCGGCTCGATCGCGCCGGGCCGCCGCGCCGACCTGATCATCAGTTCGGACCTCGCGGCGCTCCCGGTCGAGATGGTGTTCGCCCGCGGAGAACTGTTGGCCGAGCATGGCGCTCTGACGGCGGACATCCCGCGCTACGCATATCCGGACAGCGCCTGCAACACGGTGCGGCTCGGCAAGCGCCTGAAGGCCCGGGATTTCGACATCGCCGCACCCGGCGCCTCCGAGGTCACGGCCCGGGTGATCGGCGTGGTCGAGAACCAGGCCCCCACCAAGGCGCTGGAAAGGAAGCTGCCAGTCGAGGACGGCATCGTCGGCATGAACAGGGCCAACGATGTCTGCCAGATCGCCCTGGTCGAACGCCACCGCGCCACCGGCGAAGTGGTCAACGCCTTCGTGTCCGGCTTCGGCTATAGCAAGGACTGCGCCATGGCCTCCACCGTGGCGCATGACAGCCACCACATGATCGTGGTGGGCACCAACAAAAGCGACATGGCGCTGGCCGCCAACCGGCTGGGCGAGGTCGGCGGCGGCATCGTGATGATCAGCGAGGGCCGCGAACTCGCTTTGATCGAACTGCCCGTGGCCGGACTGATGTCTGACGAGCGGGCCGAGATCGTGGCCGGGAAGGCGAGCCGGTTGGTCGAGGCGATGCGTGACTGCGGCTGCACGCTCAACAACGCCTATATGCAGCACTCCCTGCTGGCGCTGGTGGTCATCCCGGAGCTGCGCATCTCCGACAAGGGCCTGATCGACGTCACCCGCTTCGCCGAGACCTCGGTGCTGGTGGCGGGCTGACGCAAATCGAAAGCGGCGTGCCGGTCACGCCGCTTTCGCCGGGCCGGCGGGGAAGACGCCGGACATCACCGAAAAGCCCTTGATACGCTTGACCCTGTCGGACCAGCGGCGGATCGCCGGATAGTCCTGGCGGGGAATGCCCCCCTCCTCCGACAACATCACATAGGGAAAGCAGGCGATGTCGGCGATGGTCGGCTGGGGCGCGCTGCAGAGCCAGTCGCGCTTTTCCTGCTCGCCGAACCACAGATGCTCGTCGAGGATACGGAACAGGCGATGGGCGCCCGATCGTGCCGCCTCGACGTCGAGCTCGTAGAACAGGCCGTCATGCAGCCGCGCCGCCGAGGCCGTGGCCGTGATGCCGTCGGCGAAGGCAAGCCATTGGCTGATCTCGCCGAGCAAAGCCGGGTTGCCCTGTGGATACCAGCTGCCCCCTGCGTCATATTTGGCAGCGAGATAGACGAGGATGGCCTGGGCGTCGCGCAGCACCAGCCCGTCATCGTCGATCACCGGCAATTGGCCGAGCGGATTGATCCTGAGGAACCAGTCCGACTTGTGCTCGCGGCCGGGATAGAAATCGACCGGCACGGTTTCATAGGGGATGCCGAGGATCCCCATCAACAGGCGAAGCTTGTAGCAATTGCCCGAGAGTTCGTAGTCGTAGAGCTTGATCACGGCTTCAATCCTACAGGTCGAGAATGAGGCGGGCCGACTTGGCGCGCGACACGCAGGTCATGATCTTGGTGCCCGATTTCTTCTCGGCCTCGGTGAGATAGACATCCTGGTGATCGGGCTCGCCCTCGATGACCGAGCACAGGCAGGTGCCGCAGGCGCCCTGCTCGCAGGAAGACGGCATGTCGATGCCGGCCTCGCGCATGACTTCGAGGATGGTGCGGCCGGCCGACACTGTCAGCGTCACGTTCGAACGCGCCAGGGCGATCTCGAAGCTGGAGCTGTCGTCGATCGCCTTGGTATTCTTGAAATACTCGAAATGCACCGCCTCTTCCGGCCAGCCGCATTCGGACGCGATGGTGCGCGCCGCTTCCAGCATGGGGCCCGGGCCGCAGAGATAGAGATGCGTGTCACCGTCATAGGAGCCAAGAATTTCGCGAAGCTTGCCCGCCGTCGCTTCCGGGCCGAGCCCGAGATGCGGCACCAGCGTCGCTTTCAGAAGATCCAGGCGATCGCGAAAGGCAAGCTGTGCCTCGTTCTGCGCGAAATAATGGAACTCATGCGCCAGCCCCTGGTGATGCAGGGCCTGGGCCATGGCCAGCATCGGGGTCACGCCGATGCCGCCGGCGATGAAGAGGGTCTTCGAGGCATCCCGGCGCAGTGGGAAATTGTTGCGCGGATCGGAGATCGCCAGCACGTCTCCTTCGCGCACTGTCTCGTGCAGGCAGGACGAGCCCCCCTTGGATTCGCGCTCCAGCTTGACGCCGATGACATAGCGGTCGGCCTCGCCGGGGCCATTGGTGATGGAATATTGGCGGATCAGTCCATTGGGCAGGTGCACGTCGATGTGGGCGCCGGGCTGGAAGGTCGGCAGCAGGCCCTTAACCGGGCGCAATTCGAAACCGGCAATGCCGTCAGCCGCCTGCCATTTGCGCGCCACCTCGACGCGGATGGTGGCCTTGCGGCCATGGGCGGTGAGTTCGGGAATCTCGGCAAGCTCGGGCGAGACGCGCTCGATTACCGCTTCCAGCGGCGCCGGCGCCGGCCGGGCAGCCGCCTCGCGCTCCAGCCTGTCGCGCAGTTTGGAGAGAAGTTCATTGTGATGGCGCAGCACCGCCAGCCGGGCGGCGCCTTCCGGAATGACGTCGAGCACGCCGCGGATGACGGAGCGGTTGGAATCGACCGGCTGCACGAAGAAAACCGCCAGGGTCGAGTGCTCGCCCTCCTTCGAGCGCAGCGCGATGTTCAAGTCGTTGGCAGCCTCGAGCACCGCCTCGGCAGACGAGCCGGCCAAGGCGCCGCTTGGCTGGAAGCGATAGGCCTTGAGCCCCTCCACCACCAATTCGGGCGGCGCATTCACCGGGATACCGCGCAGGGCCAGGAGGTTGCCTTCCGAAAGACCTGTTATCTCCGGCATCTCGCCGAGCGGCTCCTCGGCCGACCAGATCAGGCCGTAGCGCTCCATCGAGGCGAAGGTCCGGTTGGTGATGGTGCGCGCCGGGGCATCCGCCGGATGGGCCGGGATATAGGTGCAGCCCGCGGTGCGGTTGGAATAGCGCCAGCCATGATACTGACATTTGAGCTCGCGCCCGTCATTGATGCCGATCGACAGGCGCACGCCGCGATGCAGGCAGCGATTCTCCCAGATGTTGACGTAGCCGTCATCCGCGCGCCAGACGGCGAATTCGCGGCCGAGCAACTGGCCATGGAAGACATGGCGGAATGGCAGGTCATGAGACGCGGCAATGGGATGCCAGCGGGTCTTGGCGGTCTCGAGCATGGTGGTCTCCGGAATTCGGCAAAGCGTTTTGCGATGAGACGTCGTCACGTCGAACCGCAAAGACGCGTCGAAGCAAAAAGCGAGAGCAAACAAACGTTCACGCCTGAACGCGCTTTGCTCTTGTCGTCAGGTCGCGGCGGGGATGACGCCATAGGTCACGCCCTTCTGGCTGAGCCAGCGACGATAGGCGATCGCCGACTTGTCGGCGCGTATCGGCGTCTCGGCCCTGGGATCGAGCGGCAGGCGCTTGGGGAACTGGTTTTCCAGGATCGGCTTGTCCTGCCCGAAGATGGTCTGCTGGAAACGCTTGATCACCTTGTCCTCGTTCTCCTCGTCGAGGACACACAGCATCATGTGGGCGCGGACATGCTCCTGGTCGATCGGCTGCAGGAAGACAGCGATGACGTCGCGCCGGCTCTCGTCGGCCGGGCTCGATTTGTAGAGCACCGAGCAGAAGGGATGGGGCACGCGGTAGACATAGTCGACATCGGCCCCGCCGGTCGAGACGGTGGAAGCCATCGGCTGGAAGAAGCGGCAGCGCGTCGCCAGGATCTCGTCGCGCTCGACCGAGATCTCCACATCATATTCCTTCACCTCGGTGTGCGGCTCGGCGCCGAGGATATCGGTGTGGACATAGGGAAAATGGCCCATGTCGAGGAAGTTCTCGATGGCACGCGGTGCCGAGACATTCACGCCGATGCTGGCGGCATTCAGGCGGCGGCGATCGGGTTCGGCGAATTCCGGAATGGGGAAGAGTTCCGCGGGCGGCGTACCGAGCGACGTCCAGACATAGCCATAGGCAAGCTTGACCGGAAGGGTATCCTCCAGGCCCGCGATATCGACGCTGTCGCCGTGACGAAGGCCGGGCCGGGCCCGCCAGACCGCGGCATCGCCGTGCTCGTCGACGGCATAGCCGAGCCTCTCCTCCAGCAGCACGGTTTCCGCGACCCTGCCGGCGGGAATTTCGGCCACAGCCGCAAGCGGATGCCACAGATTGAGGGTCACCGGATCCTTGCATCGTGTCTGCGTCATCGTTCTTCCTCTTGAATCACAGGGGCGCTAGGCATCAAAGCCGCGCCGGAATGGCGCCATAGGAGACCGCATGGTCCCTGAGCCAGCGTCGGTAATGGACGGCGACGGCATCGGCCCGGATCGGCGTTTCGGCGCGCGGATCGAGCGGCAGGCGCTTGGGCAGCTGGTTCTCCAGGATCGGCTTGTCCTGGGCGAAGATCAACTGCATGAAGCCGCGAATGGCAGCCTCGCCGGTGCCGTCCCGCACATAGCAAAGCAGGGGATGGGCGACGCAATTCTCCTCGTCGACCGGCTGGACAAACAGCACGATCACGTCGGAGCGTTCCTTGTACACGGAATTGCTCTTGTAGAGCGCCACCGTATAGGGGCGGATCACCTTGTAGACATAGTCGACCAGAAAGCCGCCCTGCGAGGAGGGCGAGGCAAAGGGCTGGAAGAACTTGCATTCGGTCGCCAGAATCTCGTCGGCCTCGGTCACCCGCACATTATAGGGCGCTACTTCGGTATGAGGTTCCTCTCCCAGGGTGCCCGAATGCACGAAGGGAAGATGGCCCAGATCAAGGAAGTTCTCGACGGCCCGCAACCCGGAGGCACGGACGGCGATCGAGCCACCGGTCACCAGATAGCGATCCTCCTCTCCGGCTTCCGGCACGAGGGGGATGTCGCGCTCCGGCACGCCCAGGCAGGCCCACAGAAAACCGTAGCGGCTGGTCGAGACAACAGCGCGCCCATCGCCCTGACGGACAACGTGCCAATCGGTACTGTCGTCCCTGCGAATATCCAGCGGCATACCGAGCAGGCGGGTTTGGAAGGGCTTGCCCGGTATCAGGTTCGCCAGGTCGGCAATCACATGCCAGTCGTTCAGAAGAACTTGGTCGCTACAAAGGGTTGCTTGGCTCATCGCACCCTCCCCTCGGCTAGCTCTTCCCCATGAACCTAGCTCCGTTACGGGCATTGGAACCACAGGATTGGATATCAATCAATTAAAAATTGCACGACAAAGAATGATTCTTGATTGACAGGGCGAGAGGATTGAATACCGATATGGTGCAGGCAGTTCGGACATGCCGTACTGTCGGCGCGGGAGGTATTGGGCATGAGCAGCCGCTCGCAGGCGATAGCCGACATCCTGACCCGGGCCATCATCGAGCACCGGCTGGTGCCGGGCTGCAAGCTCGGCGAACGGGAGCTCGCCGAGATCTTCGACGTCAGCCGCATCGTGGTGCGCCAGGCCCTGATCCGGCTCGCCGATGACGGCCTCGCCCAGATCGAGCGCAATCGCGGCGCCTTCGTCGCCCGCCCCGGCATGCAGGAGGCGCTGGAGATCTACGACGCGCTGACCTTGGTCGAACAGGGCGTGGCGGCGCAGCTGAGCGACAGGCTCGGTCCGGCCGGCTGGGCCGAATTGCGCCAGCATGTCGAACGCCAGCGCCAGGCCATCGCCGCCGGCAACGATGCCCTGGCCGATGTGCTCGGCCAGGAATTCCACACGATCTTCGTCCGCCTGAGCCGCAACAAGGTGATGCAGGACATCCATGCCCAGCTCGTCCGCCGGACCACGCTGCTGCGCTCGCTGGTCACCGCCGATTTCGACTATTGCAACCTTATCGACGACCATTCGCGGGTCATCGACCTGCTCGAGAAGGGGCGCCTCAAACAGGCGATGGAGCTGATCGACACCCATCATCGCAGCGTGGTGCGCGGCTATATCATGGATAGGCAGGTCTTCCCGGAGCTGTCGCCCCGCGAAGCCCTTGAGCCTTATCTGGAGCCGGAAGCCGGCGAAACTTTGCGAACCCGCCGAGAGACCGCCCAGAAAAGCAATGGTGAGGCGGCGAAGCATCGCCATAGCCACACTTCGAAATAGACACTTCCATACAGACTCGGCGACAAGCCGGGCATTCACCGAGCCAACAGAGGACTGCCATCATGATCGACCTGACGAGGCGCAAATTCCTGCAATATTCCGGCATGGCCGGCGCTGCCCTGGGAGCCGGGAGCTTCGCGAGCCGCGCCTATGCGGATGAGCCACTCAAGATCGGCGTCGTCTACGTTTCGCCCATTGCCGATATCGGCTGGACCAAGCAGCACAGCCTCGGCGTCGAAGCGATCAAGAAGGAATTCGGCGACAAGGTCGCGATCACCGTCATCGACAACATCTTCATGCCGCAGGATGCCGAACGCGTCTTCCGCGAACTTGCTTCGTCCGGCAACAAGCTGATCTTCGGCACCAGCTTCTCGCATGGCACGCCGCTGCAGAAGGTGGCGCCGCGCTTCCCCAAGATCGCCTTCGAGCATTGCTCGGGCATCGTGCACCTGGCCAATCTCGGCACCTTCGAAGCCAAATACTACGAGGGCACCTTCGTCGCCGGCGCGGCCGGGGCCCATATGAGCAAATCCGGCAAGATCGGCTTCATCGGCGGCTTCCCGATCCCCGACATCGTCGGCCCCGCCAATGCGCTGCTGCTCGGCGCCCAGAGCGTGAAGCCCGAGATCACCTGCAACGCGATCTTTCTCAATTCCTGGTTCGACCCCGGCAAGGAGAAGGAGGCCGCCAAGACCCTGCTGTCGCAAGGCTGCGACGTGATCTGCTCGATGACCGATACCGCGACCGGCGTGCAGGTCGCCGGCGAAGGCGGCGCCTGGTCGATCGGCTATGCCAGCGACATGTCGAAGTTCGGTGCCGGCAAGCAGCTCACCGCCTTCACGATGGACTGGTCGAGCGACTATGTGCGCGCGGCAAAAGGCGTGGCCGATGGCAATTGGAAGCCAGAGGCACGCTGGGATGGCCTCGCCGGCGGCGTGGTCAAGATGGCGCCTTACAACGAAGCCATCCCCTCCGACGTGGTCGCCAAGCTCAAGCAGCTGGAGGCCGACATCGGCTCGGGCAAGGTCCACCCCTATGCGGGCGAACTCAAGGACCAGGCAGGCACCGTCAAGGTCGCGGCCGGCGCGGTGGCGACGGATGCGGACATTCGCGGCATGAATTGGTTCGTCAAGGGCATGATCGGCAAGCTCGGATAAGGGGTGGACCAGGCTCTGACCAAACGGAGAAAGGCGCGCCAAGCCTCCCCCACGAAGCTGGGGGAGGTGGCCCGACGAAGTCGGGTCGGAGGGGGTGCGACGAGCCGGGTCGCAATCTATCAAAAGCTTGCGCAACCGTAGCGCCGTCTTGTGATGCACTCTGCGCTGCCCGCCACACCCCATCCGCGCAAACTCCGTTTGGACACCTTCCCCAGCTTCGTGGGGAAGGCTTGTCGCGCCTCACTGGGTAGCGTGCGCGCTCCAGGCTCACCTTCCCCCACCCCGTATTCAAGGACCGGCCATGACCCCGCGCCTCGAACTGCGCAACATCACCAAGAGCTATCCCGGCGTCGTTGCCAATGATGGCATCTCGCTCTCGATCATGCCCGGGGAAATCCATGCGGTGCTGGGGGAGAACGGCGCCGGCAAATCGACGCTGATGAAGATCATTTACGGCGCGGCCCAGGCCGATTCCGGCGAAATCCTTTGTGATGGCGGGCTGATCGAGGCACATGACCCGGCCAGTTCGCGCGCCCTCGGCATCGAGATGGTCTACCAGCATTTCGCCCTGTTCGAGTCCGTCACCGTCGTCGAGAACATCGCCCTCAGCGCTCCCGGCCCTTTCCGGCTGGAGGAACTGGCCGGGCAGATCACCGCGTTGTCGGAGCGCTACGGCATGCCGATCGACCCCTGGCGCCGCGTGCATGATCTCTCCGTCGGCGAACGCCAGCGTGTCGAAATCGTGCGCTGCCTGCTGCGCACGCCCAAGCTGCTGATCCTGGACGAGCCGACCTCGGTGCTCACGCCGCAGGCGGTGGTGAAACTGTTCGAGACGCTGCGCCAACTCGCGGCGGAGGGCTGCAGCATCCTCTATATCAGCCACAAGCTCGACGAAGTGCAGGCGCTTTGCGACTCCGCCACCGTACTGCGCAATGGCCGGGTGACCGGCACCGCCAAACCCAAGCAGAGCACATCGGTGGAACTGGCCCGTCTGATGGTCGGATCGACCCTGCCGGAAATGAAGGTCACGCCCTCGACACGCAGCGCCGGGCCGGTCCTCCAGGTACGCGGCCTGTCGGTGCCATCCGACAAGGGGAGCGTCGCCCTGCACGATGTCGGCTTCGAGGTGCATGGCGGCGAGATCGTTGGCCTCGCCGGCGTCTCGGGCAATGGCCAGGCCGAGCTGATCGCCGCCCTCAGCGGCGAGCGGGCTGTTGCCGATCATGAAGCCATCCGTTTCGGCGGACAGGCCGTCGGTCGGTTCGATGCCGCCGCCAGGCGCCGGCGCGGTTTCGCCTTCGTGCCGGAGGAGAGACTCGGCCGTGGCGCCGTGCCGCCGCATGCGCTGTGGGAGAACGCCGTGCTCACAGCCCATGGCAAGGACCTGGTGCGCCATGGCCTGGTCGACCGCAAGCGGGCGATGGGCTTTGCCGGCAGCGTCATCGAGACATTCAAGGTGAAGGCGAACGGCCCGCGCGCCAGCGCGCGCAGCCTTTCCGGCGGCAATCTGCAGAAATTCATCGTGGGACGGGAAATCGCGCTGGCGCCGAACCTGTTCCTGGTCTCCCAGCCGACCTGGGGGGTCGATGTCGGCGCGGCCGCCTTCATCCACCAGACGCTGATTGATCTCAGCCGTGCGGGCGCGGCCGTGCTGGTGATTTCCGAGGAACTCGACGAGCTCTTCGAGATCTGCGACCGGCTGCTGGTGATCTGCCAGGGGCGCGTCTCGCCTCCCCTCGTCCGGAGCCAAACCAATCGCGAGGAGGTCGGCCTGCTCATGACCAGGATCGGTGGCCAGGGCCAGAATGGTGGGAGCAGTTCCGTTGCGCTTTAAGATCGAACAAAGACCCGAACCATCCGCCGCCATGCGCCTCGCCGCGCCCCTGGTCGCGGCCCTGCTCACTTTGCTGGTCGGCTCCATTCTGTTCGCAGCGCTGGGCCAGGATCCGCTCCAGACCCTGCAGGCCTTCTTCATCGCGCCGCTGAACTCGATGAACGGCGTCTCGGAATGGCTGCTGAAAGCCTCACCCTTGATCCTGATCGCCTGCGGGCTCGCCGTCGGCTTCCGCGCCAATGTCTGGAACATCGGCGCGGAGGGCCAATTGATCATCGGGGCGATCGCCGCCTGCGGCGTCGGCCTGTTCTATCCCGATCCGGAAAGCCGGCTGCTGCTGCCGCTGATGATCCTGGCGGGCGCGCTGGCGGGCATGGCCTGGGCCGCGATTCCCGCCTTCCTCCGGGCGCGGATGAACACCAACGAGATCCTGGTCACGTTGATGCTCACCTATATCGCCGGCCTGCTGCTGTCCTGGCTGGTGCATGGCCCCTGGCGCGATCCCGCCGGCTTCAACTATCCGCAGACGGCGCTGCTGCCCCCGGCCGCGATGTTTCCCGTCTTCGACGATGCCTATCGCCTCAACACCTCCGTAATCCTTACAGTGATCGGCGTGGTGGCGATGTGGCTGTTCACCGACCGCAGCTTCCTCGGCTACAAGATGTCGGTCAGTGGCGCGGCCCCGCTCGCCGCCCACTATGCCGGCTTCCGCGAATCCGCGGCGGTGTGGACGGGCCTGCTCGCCGGCGGCGCGGCCGCAGGCATTTCCGGCATGGCCGAGCTTTCCGGGCCGCTCGGGCAATTATCCCCGCAAATCTCGCCCGGCTATGGCTTTGCAGCGATCATCGTCGCCTTCATCGGCCGGCTCAACGCCTTCGGCATCGTGCTTGGCGGGTTGTTGATGTCGCTGCTCTTCCTCGGCGGCGAAAGCGTGCAACTCACCATCGGCCTGTCCTCCTCGCTCACCCGCATCTTCCAGGGCATCCTGCTGTTCTTCCTGCTCGCTGCGGATTTCTTCATCTTCTATCGGTTCAGCCCCGTGCGGGAGCATGCCTGATGGACCTCACCATCGCGATCTTCACCGGCACCATCATCGCCGCCACGCCGCTGATCTATGCCGCCCTCGGCGAATTGGTGGTGGAGAAATCCGGCGTCCTCAATCTGGGCATCGAGGGCATGATGCTGATGGGCGCCGCCTTCGCCTTCTGGGCGGTGATGGCTGGTATGCCCATGCCCGTCGCCATCCTGATCGGCGCGCTGGCCGGCGCCGCGGCCTCGCTGCTGTTCGGCGTGCTCGCCATCACCTTCCTCACCAACCAATATGCCGCCGGCCTAGCGCTTGCCATTTTCGGCTCGGGCGTCTCCGCCTTTGTCGGCCGTAATTTCGGCAGCGCCCCGATCGAGGCCCTGAAGCCGCTCGACATCCCCGTGCTTTCCCAGCTTCCGGTGATCGGGCCGATGTTCTTCCGCTTCGACGCGATGGTCTATTTCGCGCTTGTGCTGTTCGCGGCGATCAGCTGGTTCCTCTATCGCACCAAGGCCGGCCTGGTCCTGCGCACCATGGGCGAGTCGCCGGAGACCTCGCATGCGATCGGCTATCCCGTCGTGCGTATCCGCTACATGGCCGTGCTGTTCGGCGGCTTGATGGCGGGCCTTGCCGGTGCCTATCTCTCGGTCGCCTACACGCCGCTCTGGGTCGAGAACATGACATCAGGCAAGGGCTGGATCTCGCTGGCTTTGGTGGTGTTCGCCACCTGGCGGCCACTACGCGTCCTGCTCGGCGCCTGGCTGTTCGGCGGCATGACCATCCTGCAATTGCAGGGCCAGGCACTCGGCCTTGCCGTGCCCTCAGAGTTGCTTTCGGCCCTGCCCTATCTCGCCACCATCGTGGTGCTGGTGTTGATCTCGCGCAACCGCCAGATGCTCGCCCTGCACTTCCCGGCCTCGCTGGCCAAGCCGTTCAGGCCGGCGGGGTGAGGGCAAGACCGATTGACTCATTGGCCGAATCCGTCAAACCGCCCATGATGACAATTGCCCTTCCTTCCTGAACGACTTTTAACGGAACCGCCCCGATGTCGCTCGACCTCATCGTCACCAACGCCACCCTGCCCGATGGACGCACCAGCCAGGACATCGCGGTTTCGGGCGGACGTATCACCGCCATCGAGCCGGGCATCGCGGCCGAGGCAGCCCAGCGCATCGATGCCGGCGGACATCTGGTGGCGCCGCCCTTCGTCGACTGCCACTTCCATATGGACGCCACATTGTCGCTGGGCCTTCCCAGGCTCAACCAGTCGGGTACGCTTCTGGAAGGGATTGCGCTGTGGGGCGAGCTCAAGCCGATGCTGACCCATGAGGCGGTGATCGAACGGGCGCTACGCTATTGCGACCTTGCCGTCAGCCAGGGTCTGCTGGCCGTGCGCAGCCATGTCGACATCTGCGACGACCGCCTGCTCGCGGTCGAGGCACTGCTCGAGGTCAAGGCCCGGGTGAAACCCTATCTCGACCTGCAGCTCGTCGCCTTCCCGCAGGACGGCTATTACCGTTCGCCCACCGCCGCCAGAAATCTCGAGCGGGCGCTCGACATGGGTGTCGACGTGGTCGGCGGCATCCCCCATTTCGAGCGCACGATGGAGGACGGCACCGCCTCGGTGAAGGCCCTGTGCGCCATCGCGGCCAAGCGCGGCCTGATGATCGACCTGCATTGCGACGAGAGCGACGACCCGCATTCGCGCCATATCGAGACGCTGGCGGCGGAAGCCCATCGCCTCGGGCTGGGCCGGCGGGCCGCCGGCTCGCATCTCACCTCCATGCACTCGATGGATTCCTACTACGTCTCCAAGCTGCTGCCGCTGATCCTGGAGGCAGGCATCTTCGCGATCGCCAATCCGCTGATCAACATCACCTTGCAGGGGCGCCACGACAGCTATCCCAAGCGCCGCGGCCTGATGCGCATTCCCGAGATGCGCGCTCTCGGCATCCCCGTGGCGCTCGGCCAGGATTGCGTGATGGATCCCTGGTACGGGCTCGGCGGCGCCGACATGCTGGATGTCGCGCATATGGCGGTGCATGCCGTGCCGATGACCAGCCGCGAGGCGATACGCTGGGCCTTCGAGGCGGTGACCTCGGTGCCTGCCGCCGTGATGGGGCTGGAAGACTATGGCCTCGCCAAGGGCTGCCACGCCGATTTCGTCATCCTGCAGGCAGCCGATACGATCGAAGCGGTGCGCATGCGTCCCACCCGCCTGTCCGTCATTCGCCGCGGCAAAGTGATTGCGCAGACACCGGCCCGGCGCAGCAGGCTCGACCTGCCCGGTCGACCGGCCAGCCTCGATCCGGCGAGCTATGCGCCCAAGGCGGCGGGGTAAGAGTGGTGTGCCGGTCTTCAGACCGGTGCCCAACCTGATTTGACCATCTGGACAGGCGTCGCGCTAGAGGGCACATTGCTTCGGCAAGAGCCGTCAAGTGCTTGGCAAACCAGACGTTCCATCCCGTATTTCGAACCGTTTTAAACTTCATCCGACAAGAGAGGGGAATGACATGTCGCGTAAAGATCGCAGCCTGCTTCAAGGGGAAACAGGCCTGTCGCGCCGCCATTTCATCGGGCTGGGCGCTGCCGGCCTGGTCGCGGCCGGGCTACCACTGCCAGCTTTCGCCGCCTCCGACAAGAAGCTCAAGGTTGCCGCGATCTTCGCCACCCCGATCGAGGAACCCTGGGACAAGCAGATCCATGTCGCCCTCACCAAGGCGGCGAAGGAACTCGACATCGACTATAAGTTCTCAGAGAAGGTCCAGGCCGCCGATTTCGGCCGCGTCATGCGCGAATATGCCCAGGGCGGCTACGAGCTGGTGATGGGTGATGCCTTCGCCGCCGAGCGCGAATCCCGCCGCACCGCCAAGCAGTTCCCCAAGACCGCCTTCCTGTTCGGCTCCGGTGCCGGCCCAGCCGAGCCCAATTTCGGCGTGTTCGACAACTGGATCCATGAGCCGGCCTATCTGTCGGGCCTGATCGCCGGCAAGATGACCAAGTCCAACACCGTCGGCGCCGTGGCCGCCATGGGCATTCCCGAGGTGAACCGCCTGGTGAACGCCTTCTTCGCCGGCGCCAAGGAAGCCAATCCGCAGGTGAAGAAGAAGGTCACCTTCATCGGCTCCTTCTTCGACCCGCCCAAGGCCAAGGAAGCTGCGATCGCCCAGATCGACGGCGGCGTCGACGTCATTTATGCCGAGCGCTTCGGCGTGATCGACGCGGCCAAGGAAAAGAAGATCTACGCGATCTCCAACATGTCCGACCAGTCGGACCAGGGGCCGGACACCGTGATCACCGGCCCGGTCTGGGACATGTATCCGACCGTGCAGCAGGCCATCAAGATGGTACGGGCCGGGGTGTTCACCGCGCAGGATTATGGCGACTTCTCGCGCATGGCCAAGGGCGGCTCTTCCCTCGCGCCCTATCACAAGTTCGACAAGCTGCTGCCGGCCGAGGTGAAAGACCTGGTCGAGAAGAAGAAGGCCGAGATCCTCGCCGGCACCTTCCGCGTCGACGTCGACGAGAACACGCCGGTCTCGGACTGAGACCTATCCACAAGAGGCGCCGCGGCTGGGACCGCGCATCAACTCAACGTGATCTTCATCATGGCACCTCCCCTCGTCGAGATGCGCGGCATCTCCAAGCGCTTCGGCGCCGTCCAGGCCAATGCGGACGTCGATCTCCTGGTGCGCCCGGGCGAGATCGTCGGCCTGCTCGGCGAAAACGGGGCGGGCAAGACCACGCTGATGAACATTCTGTTCGGCGCCTATGCGGCGGACGAAGGCGAGATCCTCATCGACGGTCAGGCACGGCGCATCCAGAATTCCGCCGACGCGCTCGCAGCCGGCATCGGCATGGTGCACCAGCACTTCCATCTCGCCCCGCGCCTGAGCGTGCTCGAAAATCTGCTGGTCGGCCTGCCGGGGCGCGGCGGGCGCCTCGACCGGGCAGGCGCCCTCGCCCGCCTCGGCGAGATCGCCGCCAAGTTCAATCTCCGCCTCGATCCCGACAGGCCGGTATCTTCGCTCGCCGTCGGCGAGCAGCAGCGGCTGGAAGTGATCAAGGCCCTGTTCCGCGGCGCGCGGCTCCTCATCCTCGACGAACCCACCGCCGTCCTCGCCCCAGAGGAAGCGGAAGGACTGTTCAAGGCGCTGCGCGCCATGACGGCCGAGGGCCTCGGCATCATCTTCATCTCGCACAAGCTCACCGAGGTGCGCGCCATCACCGATCGCTGCGTGGTGCTGCGCCATGGCCGCGTCGTCGGCTCGATCGCCGAACCCGCCGGTACCTCGTCGGCCGAGATGGCGCGGCTGATGTGCGGCCAGGAAATCGTGCCGCCACAGCGTCCCGCCTCCGAGCCCGGCGCCGTGGTCCTGTCGCTCGATGATGTCTCGACCGACCGGCATGGCGGCATGCGGCTTGCCAGCGTCTCCCTTTCCGTGCGTGAGGGCGAGATCCTCGGCATTGCCGGTGTGACCGGCAATGGCCAACGGGCCCTGGCGGACGTGGTCGCCGGCATGCTCGCCCCTTCGGCCGGAACGCTGAAGATCGCCGGCACAGAGGTCATGCCCTATGGCCCGCGCCGCGTGCAGGAGATGGGGCTCGGCCGCATCCCCGAGGATCGCATGACGCAGGGCATGGTCACCGCCCTGCCGCTGGCCGACTCGATGGTGCTGCCGCGCGTCGGCACCGCCGCCTTCTCGGCGCGCGGCCTGCTTAAGCCGGGCGCTATCCAGACCTTCGCCGAGGAGCAGATCCGGGCCTTCGACATACGCTGCCCCGGGCCAATGGCGCGGGCCGGCTCGCTCTCCGGGGGCAACATGCAGAAAGCCCTGCTGGCGCGGGAACTCGCCTTCGACCCGAAGGTACTGATCGTGGCCCAGCCCACCCGCGGCCTCGATGTCGGCGCCGCCCGCTTCGTGCATGAGCGCTTCCTCGACCTGCGCGCCCGCCGCCGTGGCCTGATCGTGATCAGCGAGGACCTGGAAGAATTGCTCACCCTCTCCGACCGCATCGCCGTGCTCTATGAGGGGCGCGTTGCCGGCATCCTGCCGGCCGGCGAAGCCACGATCGAGAAACTCGGCCTGTTGATGACCGGAGCCAAGCACTGATGTTGAGGCTGGAACCCCGCCAATCCACGCCGGTCTGGCTGAATCTCACCTTGCCCGTGCTGGCCGTGGTGGTCACACTCGTCCTGTGCAGCGGCCTGATCGTGCTCGCAGGCGCCAATGTGTTCGAGGCCTATGGCCTGATGCTGAAGGGCGCTTTCGGTGATTTCTATGCCTTCACCGAGACGCTGGTGAAGGCCGCGCCGATGATCTTCACCGGCCTCGCCGTCGCGGTCGCCTTCCGCGCCAAGTTCTGGAATATCGGTGCCGAGGGCCAGCTGATGGCCGGCGCGGTGGCTAGCTGCTTCGTCGGCGCCTTTCCGATGCCCGGGCCGCTCGCCTATGTCGCCATGGCGTTGACAGGGGCGCTGGCTGGCGGCATCGCCGCGCTGATCCCGGCCCTCCTCAGGGTGAAGCTCAAGGTCGACGACGTCGTCTCCTCGCTTCTCCTCAATTCGGTGATCCTGCTCGGCGTGCTCGCTTTGATCGAGGGGCCCTGGAAGGATTCGCTCTCGGGCTATCCGATCTCGCCGCCAATCGAGGACAGCGCCAATTTCCCGGTTTTCTTCGAGGGCACGCGATTGCATCTGGGCGTGCTGGCTGCCCTCCTGGCAGCACCGGCCGTCTGGTTCCTGATCACACGCACCACGCTGGGTTTCGCCATCCGCGTCACCGGCGAGAATGCCGAGGCGGCCGCTTATGGCGGCATCAAGGTCAATGCCATCCTAGTCGCCACCGCCTTGCTGTCCGGCGGGCTGGCAGGCCTTGCCGGCGTCGGCGAGGTCGGCGGCGTGCATTTCCAGGTGATGGGGGATCTGTCGCCGGGCTATGGCTATAGCGGCATCGTGATCGCCATGCTGGCACGGCTCAACCCGCTCGGCGTGGTGCCGGCTGCCCTGTTCTTCGCCGCGGCGATGACCGGCGCGGAAGCGATGTCGCGCGCCACCGGCGTGCCGGTTTTCCTGGCCGACGTCATCCAGGGCACCTCGCTGCTCACCATGCTGGTCGCGCTCCTGTTCACCTCGTATCGCCTGCGCTATCAGAGGGCTGCGGCATGAACCTGGTCCTCGAACAGATCTTCCAGGTCGGCTTCTTTGCGGCAACCTTGCGTATCGCCACCCCTCTGATCTTCGCCACGCTCGGCGAACTGATCTCCGAACGCGCGGGCGTGCTCAATCTCGGCATCGAGGGCATCATGCTGCTCTCGGCCATGACCGGCTTCACCGCCGCCTACTTTACCGGCAGCCCCTGGCTCGGCGTTGCAGCCGCCATCGCGACCGGAGCCCTGCTCGGGGCGCTGCATGCCGTGCTGACGGTGGCGCTCGGCCTCAGCCAGCATGTCTCCGGCATCGGCATCACCCTGTTCGCCTCCGGCCTTGCCTATTTCTTCTATCGCCTGGTGTTCGGCCAGCAGGCCTCGCCGCCGACCATCGCCGCCTTCCAGCCGGTGCCAATCCCCGGTCTCGCCGAGATACCGATCCTGGGGCCGATCCTGTTCCAGCAATACGCCCTGGTCTATCTCGCGCTGATCGGGGTCGCCCTGACCGCCTTCCTGATCTATCGCACGCCCTGGGGCCTCGGCCTGCGCATGGTCGGCGAAAATCCGCGCGCCGCCGACTCAGCCGGCATCAGCGTCACCGCCCGCCGCTTCGAGGCCGTCATCCTGGGCGGCGCCCTGATGGGCCTTGGCGGTGCCTTCCTCACCATGGCCCAGTTCAACGCCTTCACCTTCGGCGTGATCTCGGGACGCGGCTGGATCTGCATCGCTTTGGTGGTATTCGGGCGCTGGGATCCCCTGCGCGCCACCGGCGCCGCCCTGCTTTTTGCCTGCGTCGACGCGCTGCAGCTGCGCCTGCAGGCGGTGGGCCTGGGACACATCCCCTATCAGATCTTCCTGATGCTGCCCTTCCTGCTCACCATCGTGGCCATGGCGATGATGTCGCGCAACGCGGTGGCACCGGCGGCCCTGCTCAAGCCCTTCCGCAAGGAGGAGCGCTGAGAACAGCAAGGATTTATCGGAAGGCTCGTAGCGGTAGTAAACTTTCCTACCTTACAAGGAAGGAGATGCACGATGGCCAATGTCGAAAAAGTGAGTGTTTCTTTGACGCCTGAATATGCCGCCATGATGCGCCAGGTGGTCAAGGCAGGCGAATATGCCTCCGCCAGCGAGGTCGTGCGTGAGGCACTGCGCGATTGGAAGTTCCGTCGAACTCAGCGCGAGCAAGCCACCGAGGAGCTGCGCCGTATTTGGGATGTCGGTATTGCAAGCGGCCCAGCAACGGATGGCGACCAGGTATTTGCCCGCATGCGAGAGCGCATCGGCATAAAATTCGAAGACCTCGATCATTCCCCAGTGTGAGCGGCTTTTCCCAACAGCGGAATGCAAGCTATGAACGATGACGAGAAAGAGATCGTCTCCGGGAATTGGACGGGCAGAGGCCTGCCCGCTTCAGATGCGGCTAACGCAACTAAGCGGCCACTTTATTGGGGAGGGGGTATTGGCGCTTTAGTTGGAGTGACTTCCGCACAAGGGCATTGGCTATTGGCGGCGGGGATGATCGGGGTGGTGTTCGCTATCTGGATGCTGGGGAAGCTCAAACGGCGTCCTTCTGACAAGCCCTAGCAGCCATCTTTCGCGACAGTTGTTTTTCGCGAATAGTTTCTGTGTGAGCAAGCTTATGTTTTGCTGCTATTCGCAACAAAATTGCGGCCAGTGCTACCTTTCGCCTTGCCTCGGCCTGCGCCTTGCCGCTAGAAGATGGCCATTCAGAAGGACCCGGTGAAATTCCGGGTGGCTCTTCCGGCCGCCGATCCGCCGGATAACGCAAATGTCGTGACAGCATCATCCAACCCGCTTCATCGGGTATGGACGCATGTCCCTTGCGAATTTTCTCATGAACAGATTGTCTGCCTATTCCCGGGAATGGTTTTCCAATCCGCGCGGCGACGTGCTTTCCGGCATCGTCGTCGCCCTCGCCCTGATCCCTGAGGCCATCGGCTTTTCGGTGATCGCGGGGGTCGACCCCAAGGTCGGCCTCTACGCCTCCGTGGTGATTGCCTGCGTGATCGCCTTCACCGGCGGGCGCCCGGCCATGATCTCGGCGGCAACCGCCTCCACCGCCGTGCTGATGACCGGCCTCGTGCGCGACCACGGCGTGCAATATCTCTTCGCGGCCACCATCCTGATGGGCGTCTTCCAGATCATCGCCGGCTTTCTCAAGCTCGGCCGGCTGATGCGCTTCGTCTCCCAGTCGGTGATGACGGGCTTCGTCAACGCCCTGGCGATCCTGATCTTCCTGGCCCAGCTGCCCGAGCTCGTGCATGTGCCGGTGGCGACCTATGGCCTGATCGCCCTCGGCCTCGCCATCATCTATCTGTTTCCCTATCTGACCAAGGCCATTCCGGCGCCCTTGGTCGCGATCGCCGTGCTCACCGCCATCGCCTGGGGGTTCGGGCTTGATGTGCGCACGGTGGCCCATCTGGGCGAGCTTCCCTCCGCCTTGCCGAGCTTCGGCCTGCCTGAAGTGCCGCTGACGCTGGAGACGCTGCGGATCCTGACACCGATGGCGCTCACCCTGGCGGCGGTGGGCCTGCTCGAATCCCTGCTTACCGCGCAGATCGTCGACGACATGACGGATACGCCGAGCAACAAGAACCGCGAATGCGCCGGCCAGGGCATCGCCAACATGGCCTCGGCCCTGTTCGGCGGCATGGGCGGCTGCGCCATGATCGGCCAGTCGGTGATCAACGTCTCCTCCGGCGCCCGCGGTCGCCTGTCTTCGCTGGTGGCCGGCGGCTTCCTGCTGATCCTGCTGGTGGCACTGCAGGACCTGCTCGCCGTCGTGCCGGTCGCCGCCCTGACGGCGGTGATGATCATGGTCTCGATCAATACCTTCTCCTGGCGCTCGCTCCTGCAATTGCGCAGCAACCCCATGCCCTCCTCCGTGGTGATGCTGGCAACCGTCGGCACCGTGGTGGCGACGGCGGACCTCGCCAAAGGCGTGCTGGTGGGCGTGCTCCTGTCGGGCGTGTTCTTCGCCGGCAAGGTCTCACGCCTCAGCCGCGTGCGCTCGACCCTCTCGCCCGACGGCAAGGAACGCGTCTATCGGGTCGAAGGGCAGATCTTCTTCGCCTCGGCGGGCACCTTCAGCGATGCCGTCGACGTGCAGGAACCCGTCGAGCGGATCGTCATCGACGTCGGCGCGGCGCATTTCTGGGACATCTCGGCGGTCGGCGCACTCGACCGCATCGTTCTCAAGGCGCGCCGCCACGGCCGCGAGGTCGAGATCGTCGGCCTCAACGAGGCCAGCGCCACCCTGGTGGAGCGCTTCGCCGTGCACGACAAGGAAAGCCAGGCCCGCTCCCTGCCCTCGCATTGAGGCGCGCTTCGCAAGGCCTTCAAAATCAATGGACTCTGCCATCTCGTGACGGAAGAGTCCCTTTACCATGCCGGGCTCTTTCCCGGTCCAATGGAGCGCGATCAAAGACTCTGCTTGAAATGTTCTTGTTTTGTTCTAGTCTGAGCGAAACGGATCATAGCCATGACGATACGCGTTCCTCCTCCCCTCATTCCAAAGCATTTTCCAGAAAAGCCGACAGCCTTTTCGGCTGAGAAAATGTGTCAGAACAGGGGGCTGGAGAGAAATCGCGATCCCGCGGAATCGCGATGTTCTCTCCCCGGCCAACGGGCCGAGAAGCTGGCGGAATTACGTGCTCTGCTGCCCCGGCTCGATCATGTGCATGCCGATGCCGGCGTGCTGCCTTTCGGCATCGGGGAGATCGACGCACGCCTGCCGGGCGGCGGCCTCGCCTTGGACGGCCTGCATGAAATCGCGCCGCAAACCATTTTCGACAATGGCAGCGCGCTGGGTTTCCTCGCCTCCCGCCTGTGCCTGCGACAGGCCAAGGGGACGATCTGGCTGGTGACCTCGCCGCGCGGCATGGCCGGCCTGGGACGGTTTTACGGCCATGGCTTCAACGCCCTCGGCCTCGATCCCACCGGACTGGTCGTGGTCACGGCCGGCGACGAGACCGAGGCTGCCTGGGCCATGGAGGAGATCCTGCGCTCCGGCGCCGCTGCGGCGGTGGCAGCCGTGACAGGCGGCGGCATGGACGCCGCCTCCAGCCGCCGCCTCCAGCTCGCGGCAGCTTCCGCCCCCTGCCCCCTCTTCCTTCTGCGTCCGCCCCTCGCAGCGCCTTCCCTGGCCGCGATCACCCGCTGGCGCATCGGCGCGGCCGCAGGTCCGCGCGATCGTTTCGGCCTTCTCACCGCTTGGCGCTGGCATGTTCGGCTCGAACGCAGCCGCAACGGGCAAAGCGGATCCTGGCTCATGGAGTATGACCATGCCTCGCATCGTCTCGATCTATCTGCCACGCTGGCCGATCCAGCGCTTTCTCGTCGCCCAGAGCAACACGCCAAGGTCGCCTGATACGATCGACGGCCATTATCCCTTCGTCCTGACGGTCGATGCCGCCGGCGGCCCGCGCATTTCAGCCGCCAGCAAGCCGGCCGAGACCGAAGGCCTGGCGGCGGGCGGGCTGGTCGCCGATGCGAGAGCCAAGGTACCGGGGCTGCAGACGCGGCCGGCCATGCCGGAGGCCGATGGCAGGGCCCTGCACCGGCTCGGCCTGTGGGCCATGCGCTATACGCCCTCCGTGGCCCTCTATCGCGAGGCCGACGGGGCCGACGGCCTGTTCCTCGACATCACCGGCGCCAGCCATCTGGCGGGCGGCGAACAGGCACTCCTCGCCGACATCGTCAAGCGCCTGCGCCACCTTCGCCTCGGCGCGCGCGTGGCGCTGGCCGACACGCCGGGCGCCGCCTGGGCTCTCTCCCGCTTCCATGCCCAGAATGGCACCCTTCTGGCCGAGGGCAGCGATCCCGGCCCGGCTCTTGCCGATCTGCCCCTGGCCGCCCTTCGCCTCGGCGACATAACAGTCCAGACCCTGCGCCGTCTCGGCTTCACCCGCATCGGCGATCTCATCGGCAAGCCGCGCGCGCCCTTCGCCGCGCGTTTCGATGCGATCCTGCTCAAGCGCTTCGACCAGGCCATGGGGCGGCGCGAGGAAGCTCTTGCCCTGATCGAGCCGCCGCCGCTCTATCATCGCAGCCGCCAGCTCCTCGAGCCGGTGGTGAGCCAGGCAGCCGTGGTGCATGTCGTCACCCGCCTGATGCAGGACCTGGTTCCCGCCCTCGTCACCGGCGGCGTGGCGGCACGCGCCTTGCAGCTACGCCTGTTCCGGGTCGATGGGGAGGTGCGCACCATCCATATCGGTCTCGCCGCCGCCACCCGCGATCCAGCCCATGTCGCCAGGCTGGTCGAGCTCGATCTGGAACGGCTGGGCGAGACCATCGATGCCGGCTTCGGCTTCGAGACCATCAGCCTGACCGCGACCGTCACCGAGAAATTCGGCCAGCGTCAGAACCGCCTGTCCCTCAAGGAAGGACGCCGGGATGTACCGCCGGCCGATGCCGCCGAACGCCGGGCCGAGTTGATCGACGCCCTTCGCCAGCGCCTTGGCCCCGGCAGCGTGCGGCGGCTTCACCCCGTCGCCCGGCACGATCCGGCCTTTGCCGAGGAGGCGCGCGATGCCGCCGATCCCGAACCGGCTTGGTCGACAGCCGATGGCTCGCATCAGCGACCGCCCTTGTTCCTGGATCAGCCCGAGCCCTTGCAGATCCTCGCCACGCGTCCGGACGGCCTGCCCGATCATGTCCGCTGGCGCGGCTCTTCCCACCACATCACCGCATTGCAGGGACCGGAGCGCATCGCCGGCCCCTGGTGGGAGGCGGCGGCCCCGACCTTGCCCGACAAACCGGGCAAGGAGGAATATGGCTGGGGCAAGCTGGGGGAGGAAGCGCCTTCCCTCCCCGACAGCGAGAGCCCTAGGAG
Organism: Labrys sedimenti; assembly: GCF_034424805.1. Taxonomy (NCBI): domain Bacteria; kingdom Pseudomonadati; phylum Pseudomonadota; class Alphaproteobacteria; order Hyphomicrobiales; family Xanthobacteraceae; genus Labrys; species Labrys sedimenti. Next base: position 867,674 of record NZ_JAXOUF010000002.1, on the reverse strand, counting down.
TCAGAAACGCAACCGTTTCGAGGACACCGAAGCCACGCGTGAGCGCAGCGTCCTGCTGCCCGCGCCGACCTACCAGGACTATTACGTCGCCGAGACGCAGACCGGCCAGCGCTTCTGGCTCTGCCATGACGGCCGGCAGAGCTGGTCTCTGCGAGGGCTGCTGGCATGAGATATGAGAGGGAAGCCGGCAGCGGCTATGCCGCCATGTCCGGCAGGGTGAAGGACCAAGCGCTCCCTGCGGGTTTGCCGGCGCCTGTCCCGCCGGCCTATGCGGAGCTCGCCGTCACCACCAATTTCTCCTTCCTGCGCGGCGCCTCCTTCCCGCAGGACATGGTGAGGCAGGCCCAGAGGCTCGGCCTGGCCGGCATCGGCATCGCCGACCGCAACTCCTTCGCCGGCGTGGTCCGGGCCCTGCGCGAGGCCAGGAAACATCCGTCCCTGCGCTATTTGCCCGGCGTGCGCCTCGTCACCATGGATGGCTTCGAGGTCATCGCCTATCCCACCGACCGCGAGGCCTATGGCCGGCTCTGCCGCCTGCTCAGCGACAACAACAAGCGCATGGTGCGCGCGAAAGGCGAATGCCAGTTCGGCTTCGAAGCCATTCTCGCCGCCTGCGAGGGGCAGAGACTGATCGTGCTGCCGCCCGACACGCCCGATCCCCTCTTCGTCGAACGGGCAAGCCGGCTCGCCGAGGCAGCGCCGGGCTCCGTCTATCTCGCCGGTTGCCACCGCCTCAGAGGAGACGAGGCCCGCCGCCTCGGCCTGATCGCCGAGCTGGGCGAGAGGATCGGCGCGCCGATGGTCGCCGTCAACGACGTGCTCTACCACGCGCCGGCCCAGCGGCCGCTTGCCGACATCCTCACCTGCATCCGCGAAAAATGCACCTTGGCCGAGGCCGGCTTGCGGCTCGAAATCAACGAGGAACGCCATATCAAGTCGCCCCCCGAGATGGCCGTTCTCTTCGCGGATCATCCCGATGCCCTGGCACGCACGCTCGAAATCGTCGAGGCCTGCACGTTCAATCTACGGGACCTGCAATACGAATATCCGGACGAGCCCATTCCCCTGGGCAAGACCGCCCAGCAGCATCTGGAAGACCTGGCCTGGGCCGGTGCCAGACGACGCTTTGCCCGCGGGGTGCCGGAGAAAGTCGTCAATGCAATCCGCGCAGAGCTTGCCTTGATCGCCAAGCTGAAATTCGCCCCCTACTTCCTCACCGTGCACGATGTCGTCGATCATGCCCGCAATGTCCTCGATATCCTCTGCCAGGGGCGCGGTTCGGCGGCAAACAGCGCCGTGTGCTATTGCCTGGGCATCACCGAGGTCAATCCGACCGAAACGGAGCTTTTGTTCTCCCGTTTCATCTCCGAAAAACGGGGCGAGCCGCCGGACATCGACGTCGATTTCGAGCATGAGCGGCGCGAAGAGGTCATCCAATATGTCTATCGACGTTATGGCCGCCATCGCGCCGCGATCTGCTCGACCGTGATCCATTACCGCTCCCGGCGGGCGGTGGGTGAAGTCGGCAAGGTGCTGGGGCTGACGCCGGACGTGACGGCGGCGCTGTCGAAGACGGTCTGGGGCATGGGCATGCAGACCTGGACGCCCAGCCGCGTGCGCCAAGCCGGCCTCGATCCCGACAATCCGGTGATCCGCCAGGCGCTCCATTTCACCGCCGCCCTCACCGGCTTTCCCCGCCATCTGTCACAGCATGTCGGCGGTTTCGTGCTCACCCGCGAGAGGCTCGACGACACCGTGCCCGTCTGTCATGCCACCATGGAAGACCGCACCTTCGTCGAGTGGGACAAGGACGACATCGACGAATTGGGGATGATGAAGGTCGATGTACTGGCGCTTGGCATGCTGAGCTGCATCCGGCGCGGGCTCGACCTGCTCGAACGCCATTACGACCGCAATCTCGGCGCGATCGCGGCCCTGCCCCGCAACGACGGGGCCACCTATGACATGCTCTGCAAGGCCGATTCCGTCGGCGTCTTCCAGGTCGAGAGCCGGGCGCAAATGTCGATGCTGCCGCGGCTGAGGCCCCGGAAATTCTACGACCTCGTCGTCGAGGTGGCGATCGTCCGCCCCGGCCCGATCCAGGGTGGCATGGTTCACCCCTATCTGCGTCGACGCGACAATCTCGAAAAGCCTGATCTTCCGATGCGGCGCGGCGGTGACAAGAATGAGCTTGCCGAAGTCCTCGGCCGCACGCTTGGCGTTCCCCTCTTCCAGGAACAGGCGATGGAGATCGCCATCAAGGCCGCCGGCTTCACGCCGGACGAGGCCGATGGTTTGAGGCGGGCCATGGCGACCTTCCGACACACCGGCACAATCGGCAACTACAAGGAAATGTTCATCGACGGCATGGTGCGCCGCGGCTATGAACAGGCCTTCGCCGAGCGCTGCTTCAGCCAGATCGAGGGCTTCGGCGAATATGGCTTTCCCGAGAGCCATGCCGCCAGCTTTGCCGTGCTGGTCTATGTCTCCGCCTATATCAAGTGCCACTATCCCGACGTCTTCTGCGCCGCCATCCTCAACAGCCAGCCCATGGGCTTCTACCAGCCGGCGCAGCTGGTGCGGGACGCCGAGAAGCATGGCGTCGAGATCCGGCCCGTCGACGTCAATTACAGCGAATGGGACTGCACGCTGGAACCGGCCAGCGATCCCACCAGGCACCGTTTCGCCGTGCGTCTGGGCATGCGGCTGGTCTCAGGGCTGAACAAGGACGAGATCACGGTAATGGCCGGCCGGCGCGGCAACGGCTTTTCCAGCCTGGAGCGCTTCGGCACGGCGAGCGGCCTGCCGCTGGCGGCGATGCAGAAACTGGCCGAGGCCGATGCCTTCCGCTCACTCGGCCTGGACAGGCGCGAGGCTCTCTGGGCGGTGCGTCGTTTCGAGACCATCGGCATCGGCGCCACCAGGACGAGCCGGGACATGCCGCTGCTGGCCGCCGATTTCGACGATGCCCTGTTCCCCGAGCCCGCCGTCGCCCTGCCCGTGATGTCGCAGAGCGAGCACGTGCTGGAGGACTATCAGTCGACGGGCCTGTCGCTCAAGGCCCATCCCTGCTCCTTCTTGCGCCCGCAATTGCAGCATCTCGGCGCCATCACCAACGAGGCGCATCGCGAGGGTAAGTTCAAGCAGGACAGCCTCGTCACCGTCGCCGGTCTGGTGGTAACGCGCCAGCGCCCCGGCACGGCCAGCGGCGTCGTCTTCATGACCATCGAGGACGAGACCGGCATCGCCAACATCATCGTGTGGTCGCGGACCTTCGAGAGGAATCGCCGCGCGGTAATGAATGCCCGTTTCGTCGCCATACGCGGGCGGCTGCAGCGGGCCAGCGATGTCGTGCATGTCATCGCCGAGGAGGTACTCGACCTCTCCGCCGAACTCGGCCGCTTGCGCGACATGGCGGATGGCGCTTCACCGCCGCCGCCGGCCCAGCTCGAACTGAGCCTGTTCAAGAGCCGGGATTTCCATTGAGGAATTGGGTATGCCTGCCATCAGGGAGCAGATCCAGCTCGGGCTCGATTTCGGCCGGGAGGAGCCTATCGTCGTGCTGCGCCAACGCCTGCTGGCGGCCTATGGCCCGCGGCGCGATGCTCGGCGCCACACGCCGCCCGAGCAATTCGTCAAGGCGCTGATCAGCTCGGAAACCTATGATTCCGCTTCCGAAAAAGCCTTCCAAGCCCTGTGCGAGCATTTCCGTCCTCTCGACAGGCTGGGGCAGAGCGATCCCCGCGAGGTGCTTCAGCAACTGGCCAACGTTACGCATCCCGAGAAGAAAGCCAGCCAGTTGGTTGCTTCGGTCGGTCAAATCGTCGCGCAGCGGGGACGATTCGATCTCTCCCATCTCGTCGCGCTTTCGGTCGAAGCTGGCATGGAGTTGCTCCAGCGCTACGATGGCATCGGCCCCAAATGCGCGGCGGCAGTCCTCAATTTCTCGACGCTCCGGCGGCGTGTCTTCGTGGTTGATCGGCACATCAGGCGTTTCGGCGAGCGCTTCGGCTTGCTGCCCGACAATGCCAGCTTCACCAAGGCCCATCAGATCATGCTGCGCCTGATGCCGGCGAGCTGGGATGCCGACGATCTCTATGAGCTGCACTGGCTGATCAAACGCTTCGGCCAGGAGGTCTGCACCAGCCAAAGACCGCTTTGTCCACGGTGCGAGATAGCGGCTCTATGCCGGCATGGATCCACGTCAATGCCGCGGGTTCCGATGCGTTAGGGCATCGTCGCGCATAGCGTGGGAATCCTTCCCCGACTTCGGGGAAGGTGTCATTTCGTAGAAATGACGGAAGGGGGAGAGTGACGCGACAATACCAATTTGGACCTGAAAAGCGCCACTCGACCCCATCCGACCTCACTGCGTTCGGCCACCTTCCCCGAAGTCGGGGAAGGATTCTTGCGCTTTCTCTTGGTCTCGGCTCGATCTCAAGCCGCCCCCTGCGTCCGCTCCAGCAGGGACAGCCAGTTCTCATGGCCGATCTTGTGCAGCAGGGCCGACGAATATCCCGCGCCGCGCATTCTCTCGATCAGGCGCGGCAGGCCGGCGACGCTGCCGATGGCGGCGGGGATCACCGCGCCGTCGAAGTCCGATCCGAAGGCAACGCCGTCCTCGCCCAGGCGTTCGACCAGGTAATCGAGATGGCGCACCATGACGTCGAGATCGGTATCCCCACGCATGGCGCCGTCCGGCCGCAGGAAGCAGGTTGCGAAATTGAGGCCGACGACACCGCGGCTCTCCCTGATGGCATCGAGCTGCCTGTCGGTGAGATTGCGCGTGGATTGGCACAGGGCATGGACGTTGGAATGGGTGGCGACGAGCGGCGCCGTGCTCAACCCGGCAACGTCCCAGAAGCCCTTCTCATTGAGATGCGAGAGGTCGATCATGATGCCGCGCTGGTTGCACTGCCTCACCAATTCGCGCCCGATCTCGGTCAGGCCGGGACCGGTATCGGGCGAGGCCGGAAAGCGGAAGGGCACGCCATGGGCGAAGATGTTGGGGCGGCTCCACACCGGCCCGATCGAGCGCAGGCCGGCGGCGAAAAGTACGTCGAGGCTGGCGAAATCGGCATCGATCGCTTCCGCCCCCTCGATATGCAGGACGGCCGCGATCTTGCCGGCCGCCATGGCGGCGCGGATCTCGGCGGCGCTGCGGCAGATGGCGACATCGTCGGGAAAGGCCCGCTCCAGCCGCAACATGATCGACAGCATGCCGACGGTCGAGGCCTGCGCCTTCTCCCAAGGCAGCAAGGGCGGCAGCGGCAGATCATAGCCCGCCCCCCTCATCTCCTCGTCCATATTGGTCGTCGAGGCCTGGGGCGGTGGGAACATGGCGAAGAAACCGCCGGCAAAACCGCCGGCACGCGCCCGGGGCAGATCGATATGGCCCGAACCGTCCCCCTCGCCAAAGGCAATCTCGGCCTGTTTCGCCTTGCCGGAGGCCAGATGCAGCAGCGTGTCATTATGGCCATCGAAGACAGGAACGATGGCTGACGGTTCGGCGGTCGAAATCACGGGGGATGTCCTTCCAGGCAAGCGGCGACCGGAAAACTTCGACCGAGTCGCCGCGCCGGATCAGACTGTCACTTCAAACGCTCCTCAGCAAGGCATGACGTTTTGTAACCGGGCACATCGTTCCAAGCCGCAAAGAGACGTAGAACCAAAGAATTGGAATAAAGTGCGCTTTCACCAAAACGGATTTGCTCTAGGGATAGAGCTTACGCGCCATCTCCGGCATGCGCAGATAAAACGGCTGTGAAGGCACGTTGGCGGGAGCCGTTTCATTCATGCTCTGCTTGCCGATGCCATCGATCTCGGCCGATGGGCGGATCGGCGGCAGGGGAACATTCCGGTTCTCCGCCTGACCGATCATGCCGTGGAATCCGGCAATCTCGTCAGGGTCCAGCAGCAGCTTGCCGGCACCGACCTGCCCCATCGCAGTGCCAGTGATCGGGGGCGGCTTTTTCAAACCCATGACCGCGAACATGGTTGCGATACAGGAGTTGCTGTTGGTCGGAGCAGAAAAGCCTGAGTCGACCAGCGGCAATTGATAGGGAATCTTCTTCTCGTCGATTGCCTTGGAAGCGACCGTCATGGCTCGCACAACGCTCTCCACGGCCGTTTGTGAACCGACATAGACCGTCGTGGCATTTTCCGGCTTCTCCAGGGCATTTCCCGACTTGAATCGCGAATCCAACACCTGACTCTTGATGATATCGCCGAATTTTGCAGATCCTATAGGCTTCATTTTCTTGCCGCTCGAATCTGCGGACAACCCCTCGAATGAGTGCTGAAGCTTTCCCTTATCGTCATAAATCTCTATGACGCCATGCACGCCGACACCAAGCGGCCTCTCGTTATAAGCAATACGCCAATCTGGAACTTTCATTTCCTAATTAAATTACAATATCTTCCTATAATCAAGCGCATATAGTTACTAATCCCTCTCCTTTAAGAGGCATTTATTTTCAATATTCTTAATAATCCCCTTTGAATCCAGAGCAATACTTTCCCAAAACATCTGATCCCCGCATGTAAGCTATTCAGCTTTTCCGTACCACTTTGGAGATGTATTGATGTAAACACTCGGCTCCGATCCGAAAATAGATTTCGCCTGTTTGCACTCTGCTTTAATATCTTTTCCCATGCCAGAACGAATTTTTATTATTTTATTTGGCTCAAGTTTTTCGATACGAACAGTTTTATTAAATTCTTTTCTATCAGAAAGAAAAAATTTGCATTTCAGAGTAATTATATAAAATGTATTTTTAGTTTTGTTTTCAATTAAAACGTATGATCCCTCAATTTGATCATCGATACTACTCCCAATTATAGGAATTGGACGAACCGCACAGCCCGCAACGACGAAAAAAATCAAACTTGAGACCGAGATATTCTTGATCGAAATCATCAGATTTTCTCCTGTCTGAAATTTATCAAAATGCGGCAGCTGTGTCAAATTTTGTTCTCTATTTGTTCTAAAATGGACGGACGGGCCGATGGCCCGCCCTTCTCTCTAGCCCCGCAGCGACTTCAGATGCGCCACCAGTCCCTTGGTCGAGGCATCGAGGCCGTCGACGGTCGCGCCCTTGACCACCGGCAGGAGGCGGGAGGCGAGTTCCTTGCCGAGTTCCACGCCCCACTGGTCGAAGGAATTGATGCCCCAGATCACGCCCTGCGTGAACACCTTGTGCTCGTAGAGCGCCACGAGGCGGCCGAGCATGCGCGGAGTGAGCTTGCGATAGGCGATGGTGGTGGTGGGGCGGCTGCCGGGGAATTCCTTGTGCGGGGCCAGAAGCGCGATCTTCTTGTCGTCGAGGCCTTGGGCCTTAAGCACCGCCGTCGCCTCCTCCTGCGAACGGCCATGCATGAGCGCCTCGGTCTGCGCCAGGCAGTTCGCCATCAGGATGGCGTGATGGTCGCCCATGCCCGCTTCATGCGGCTCGGCCGCGATGAGGAAGTCGGCCGGGATCACATTGGTGCCCTGGTGAATGAGCTGGTAGAAGGCGTGCTGGCCGTTGGTGCCGGGCTCGCCCCAGACCAGGGGACCCGTCTCCGAGGTCACCGGCGAGCCGTCGAGATGCACGCGCTTGCCGTTCGACTCCATGTCGAGCTGCTGCAGATAGGCCGGGAAGCGCCCGAGGCGCTGGTCGTAGGGCAGCACGGCATGGGCGGCATAGCCCATGAAATTGCGGTGCCAGATGCCGATCAGGCCCATCAACACCGGGATGTTCTTCTCCAGCGGCGTGGTGGCGAAATGGTGGTCGACCTCATGGCCGCCGGCCAGGAATTCCGAGAAGTTCTCCGGCCCGACGGCGATCATCAGGCCGAGCCCGATAGCCGACCACATCGAATAGCGCCCACCGACCCAGTCCCAGAAGCGGAACATCCGGTCCTTGTTGATGCCGAAGGCCTCGACCGCGACGATATTGGTGGAGATCGCCGCGAAATGATCGCCCACGGCGGTCTCGCCGAGCGACTTGGCGATCCATTGCCGCGCCGACTGGGCGTTCGTCATGGTCTCGATGGTGGTGAAGGTCTTCGAGGAAACCAGGAACAGGGTGCGCGAAGGGTCGAGCCGGGACAGGGTGTCCGCCATGTCGGCGCCGTCGACGTTGGAGACGAAATGGGCGCGCGGGCCGTCGGCATAGGGCGAGAGGGCGCGGGCGCCCATGGCCGGGCCGAGATCGGAGCCGCCAATGCCGATATTGACCACGTCGGTAAACTTGTCGCCGGTGGCGCCGCGCAGCTCACCCGAGCGAATCTTCTCGGCGAAGGCGTAGCAGCGCGCCAGTTCCTCATGCACGTCGGGCACGACATTCTTGCCGTCGACCCGGATGTCGGCATCAACAGGCGCACGCAGGGCCGTATGCAGCACCGCCCGCCCCTCGGTGGTGTTGATCTTGTCGCCCTTCAGCATCTCGTCCCGGCGGGTCTCGATGCAATGCGCCCGCGCCAGTTGCAGCAGCAGGGACAGCGTCTCGTCAGCGATGCGATTCTTGGAGAAATCCACCAGCACGTCGTCGAGGGTGAAGGAGAACTTGGCGAATCGGTCGGGATCCGCGGCGAAAAGGTCGCGCGTCGTCGTCGAGGCCAGTTTCTGTTTGTGGGCTTCGAGATCCTGCCAAACCTTTGCGGCCTGTGAATGCTCCATATCCGTTCCCTTCCTCATTGTCCGAAGGCGTGCCAAACTGCGGGCTGTGTTTGTCGCCCGGAGCGGGGGCATAAATCAATATTGGAACTGAAGGCATATGACGATTTCAGACAACATCAAGGCTCTGGCAACCGAGGCGACCGAATGGCGCCGTGACATTCATCGCCACCCGGAGTTGCTCTATGACGTCGAGCGCACGGCCGGGTTGGTCGCCGGTCTGTTGCGTGATTTTGGCTGCGACCAGGTTGTGGAGGGCATTGGCCGTACCGGCGTGGTCGGCGTGATCAAGGGGCGCCCCGGTTCGCGCACGGTCGGCATGCGGGCCGACATGGATGCGTTGCCGATCCTGGAAGAGAGCGGCGTGCAATATGCCTCCACCGTGCCGGGCAAGATGCATGCCTGCGGGCATGACGGCCATACCGCCATGCTGCTGGGCGCCGCCAAGAACCTGGCCAGCACGCGCGATTTCAGCGGCAACGCCGTGGTGATCTTCCAGCCGGCCGAAGAGGGCGGCGGCGGCGGCAAGGCCATGGTGGAGGACGGCCTGATGGAGCGCTTCGCCATCGAGGAAGTCTACGGTATGCACAATCTGCCGGGTCTGGCGCCGGGGCATTTTGCCATGTGCCACGGCCCGATCATGGCCTCCAGCGACACGTTCGACATCGATATAACCGGCCGGGGCGCCCATGCCGCCCGCCCGCATGAGAGCATCGATCCGGTACTGGTCGCCGCCCAGATCGTCACGGCGCTGCAAGCCATCGTCTCGCGCAATGCCGATCCGCTCGACAGTGCGGTGATCTCGGTGACGACGATCCAGACCGGCGGGCCCTACAACGTCATCCCCTCTACCGCCCATCTGCACGGCACCTGCCGCGCCCTTACCACCGGCATGCGCGCTCTACTGGAGAAACGCCTGACCGAGGTCGCGGAACTGACTGCACAGGCCTTCGGCGCCAAGGCCAAAGTCACCTACCGCCACCAATATCCCGTGACGCGCAATCACGGTACCCAGACTGATTATTGCGGCGAGATCGCCCGGATGGTGGCTGGTACGGCCGCTGTCGACACCGCCGCTCCGCCGATGATGGGGGCCGAGGACTTCTCCTACATGCTGGAGGCGCGCCCCGGCGCCTTCATCTTCATCGGCAATGGCGATAGCGCCGGGCTGCATAATGCCGCCTACGATTTCAACGATGCCATCATTCCCGCCGGAATCAGCTACTGGACGCAACTGGCGCAAACGCGGCTCGCCGGCTGAGTTCGCTCTTCCCCGGCCCCCTATCTCAAGGAAACGCCCTGCATGTCCGATCGCGTCTCCCGGCCGACTCTGGCCGCGCCCGACGAAGACCCCTATCTCTGGCTGGAGGATATCGAAGGCAGGGACGCCCTCGCCTGGGTCAACGAGCGCTCGCAGCGAACACTGGCCCGCTTCGGCACGGCCAGCTTCGAGCGGGATCGCGATGCCCTGGCTGCGATCCTCGATCGCCCCGACCGCATTCCCGGCATCGGCCGACGCGGCGAGTTCGTCTATAATTTCTGGACCGATGCCGCCAATCCGCGCGGTCTGTGGCGTCGGACCACCCTCGCCTCCTACCGGCAGGCGGAGCCGGCCTGGGATATCCTGCTCGACCTCGACGCCCTCGCCGCGGCAGAAGGCGAAGACTGGGTCTGGGCCGGGGCATCGCTCGAACCCCATCGGCGGCAGCGCGCCATCCTCAGTCTCTCTCGGGGTGGCGCCGATGCGGCCGTGCATCGCGAATTCGACCTTGCGACGCGCAGCTTCGTCTCGGACGGCTTCACGCTACCGGAGGCCAAGGGCGGTATCGCCTGGCTCGATGCCGACACGCTGCTGTTGTCCAGCGCGCTTGGCGAGGGCATGGCGACGACCTCCGGCTATGCCCGCACGGTGCGCCTGTGGCGGCGCGGCGAGGATCCCCTGAAGACAGCGATCGTCTTCGAGGTCCAGCCCCAATCCATGTCCGTCTGGGCCGGTATCGACCGCACCGACGGCAGCGAACGCATCTGGTTTCTCGAAAAGCCCGTCTTCTTCGAAACGCGTGGCTGGCTCGGCGACAGGAACGGTCCGAGCGAGGCCATCGACCTGCCGGCCGACTCGCACTGGGACGTGTTCGGCGACTGGCTGGCGGTGAAGCTGCGCACGGCCTGGACCCCGGCCAACACCCGCTTTGCCGGCGACACCCTTCTGGGTATCTCCCTCTCTGCCTTCCGGGCGGGCGACCGCACTTTCCAGGTGCTGTTCGAACCTGCCGAGCGCCGCACCCTGGACGGGTTTTTCTGGAACCGGGGGCAGCTCGTGCTGTCGATCCTCGACAATCTCCAGCCTCGTTTCGAGCTCGTAACGCCCGCATTGGAAGGATGGCGAAAGCACGCCATCGACGTGCTGCCCTCGACGGGAGTCGTGCATGTCTGGTCGCTCGACGCCGAAGAGGCCGACACCAATGGCGAAGTGATGGTATCGCTGCAGGACCCCATCACACCACCGCAAATGCAGCTGCTCGACGTGAGCAGGCCGGAGGCGGTGCAAAGTCCCCTCCTCCTCAAGCGCAGCCCCGACGCCTTCGACAGCAAGGGGCTGAAGGTCGCCAAGCACGAAGCCGTCTCGATCGACGGCGAGAAGATCCCCTATACGCTGGTCGGGCCTGCCGGCGAGACCGGCGAAGCGCCGGTTCACCTCACGGCCTATGGCGGCTTTGGCGTTTCCGTGCTGCCCAGCTACAGCGCCTCGATCGGCAAGCTCTGGCTTGAACGGGGCGGCACCTCGGTCACCGCCAATATTCGAGGCGGCGGCGAGTTCGGCGCCCGCTGGCACGAGGCGGGCCGGCGCGAGGGCAAGCATCTCGCCCATGAGGATTTCGCGGCGGTGGCCGCCGATCTGGTCAGCCGCGGCATCACCCAGCCAGGGCGGATCGCGGCGGAGGGCGGTTCCAATGGCGGCCTCCTGATCGCCAACATGCTCACCCGCCATCCCGAAAAGTTCGGCGCCCTGTTCTGCACCATCCCCTTGATCGACATGCGGCGCTACACCAAGCTCCTGGCCGGTGCGAGCTGGATCGACGAATACGGCGATCCGGACAAGCCGGAGGACTGGGCCTTCCTGCAGAAGATCTCGGCCTATCACGTCGCCGACGCCGGCTCCTACCCGCCCATCCTGCTGGCAACCACCCGCCGCGACGACAGGGTTCACCCTGCCCATGCCCGCAAGATGGCGGCCAAGCTGGAAGCACTCGGCCATCGCGTGCATTTCTACGAGCCCGAGGCCGGCGGCCACGGCTATGGCAAGGACAGCCGGGAACGCGCTTCCTTCATCGCCCTCGGCTATGCCTTTCTGCGCCATACCATCGGCTGGGAGAGTGAAATATGAGCGCCCCGGTCCTGCCCGACTATGCCGACGTCGTCGCCGCGGCCGAGCGCATCCGCGGCCAGGCCCATCGCACGCCGGTGATGACTTCCCGGAGCTTCGACGAGGAACTCGGCGCACAGGTCTTCTTCAAATGCGAGAACCTGCAGCGCATGGGCGCCTTCAAATTCCGCGGTGCCTTCAATGCCCTGTCGCGCTTCGACGACGAGCAGAAGCGCAGGGGCGTGGTGACATTTTCCTCCGGCAACCATGCCCAGGCGATCGCCCTTGCAGCCCGCATCCTCGGCATTCCCGCCACGATCATCATGCCGCATGACGCGCCGAAGGCGAAGGCCGAGGCCACCAAGGGGTATGGCGGCAAGATCATCTTCTATGATCGCTATATCGAAGACCGAGAGGTGATCGGGCGAAACCTGTCGCAGGAGCAGGGCCTCACGCTGATCCCGCCCTACGACCACCCGGACGTACTCTGCGGCCAGGGCACCGCAGCCAAGGAACTCTTCGAGGAAGTCGGCGAACTCGATGCCTTCTTCGTCTGTCTCGGCGGCGGCGGGCTGCTCGCCGGATCGGCGCTGGCAACGCGTGCCCTCTCGCCCAACTGCCGGCTCTACGGAGTCGAGCCGAAGGCCGGCAATGACGGCCAGCAATCCTTCCACGCCGGCCGGATCGTCAGGATCGATACGCCCCGCACCATCGCCGACGGTGCCCAGACCCAATATCTGGGATCCCATACCTTCCCGATCATCAAGCGCGACGTCGACGATATCCTCACCGTCTCGGATGCGGAGCTCGTCGAATGCATGCGCTTCGCCGCCACCCGCATGAAGCTCGTCATCGAGCCGACGGGCTGCCTCGGCTTCGCCGCCGCGCGTGCCATGAAGTCGGAACTCGCCGGCAAGCGTGTCGGCGTACTGATCAGCGGCGGCAATGTCGATCTGGAGCGCTTCTGCGAATTGCTGGCGGAATAGGCCGGCTCTTGGCTCTTGGCTCTTGGCTCACGCCAGCCGGGTCATGCCGTTCTGCAACCGGATGATGTTGATCAGGGTGCGCAAGGCCGGGTGATTGTGGCGCCGGCTCGAATAATACATGTGGAAGGGATCGCCATCCGAAGCCTGGTCGTCGAGGACGACCTCCAGGCTGCCTTCCGCCACCTCTTCGGCGATCCGCGCTTCCAGAACATAGGCGAGGCCAAGCCCGGCTTTGGCGGCCGTGATGGTGGTTGCGGTATCGTTGAGGGTGATGAGGCCGGGCACGCGCAGCCGGCATGCCTCCCCGCCGCTGCCCAGATCCCAGCGATAAGCGGTATTGTCGCCCAGGAGCAGTTGCAGGCAGACATGGTCGGCGAGATCGTCCGGCGTCTGCGGCCGGCCGTGTTCCCTGAAATAGGCGGGAGAGCCGGCCACCACCCAGCGCTGGGGCCCGGTGAGCGGCACGGCAATCATGTCTTCCGGCACGTGATGGCCATAGCGCATGCCGGCATCATAACCTTCGGCGACGATGTCGATGGGTCGGTCGTCTACCGCAACGGTCAGGCGCACATCGGGGCATTGGCGGGCGAATTCCGGCAGGGCCGGCGAGATCAACAGATGGGCGGCATCGCGGAAGACGTTGAGGCGCAACTCGCCGAAGCGTGCGTTTCCCGGCGCCTCCAAAACCTCCAGGGCCGAGCCGATCACATCGAAGCCTTCCTCGAGGCGCTGCGCGAATTTCAGGCCGAGATCGGTCGGCGAAACCGCCCGGCTGGTGCGGTTCAACAGCTTGGCCCCGAGCCGGGCCTCGAGGCGCCGCATGGCATGGCTGGCCGCCGACGGCGTCAGGCCGAGCTCGATGGCGGCCGTGGTGAAGCTGCGTCGGCGGACGATGGTCAGGAAGACGTTGAAATCGCCGAGATCCGTCCGCTCGAAAGTCGCCATAAATGAAATTTCTTCATTGCTTCTATGATTGCCATTCACACTAAACTATGAGCGCCCGGCATGCTCAAGTCCTATCCTGTTCCAGGATGTTAAACCGCTGGCACAACCCATCCCTGGCGGGCCAGCGAAATGCAGGAATGGAACCATGAAAGAACGCCTGTTCGGCAAGACGGCACGCAACGTGTCGGAGATCGGCTTCGGTGCCTGGGCCATCGGGGGCTCCTGGGGTGATGTGCCGGATACCGATGCGCGTGCCGCCCTCCATGCCGCTCTCGATGCCGGCACTACCTTCATCGATACCGCCGATGTCTATGGCGACGGCCGCTCGGAGCGTTTCATCGCCGAGGTCCTGAAGGAGCGCTCCGGTCCCCGTCCCTTCGTGGCGACCAAGGCCGGGCGGCGCCTCTCGCCCCACACCGCCGACGGCTATAACAGGCAGAATCTCACCGCCTTCATCGAGCGCTCGCTGACGAACCTCGCCACCGACTGCCTCGATCTCGTCCAACTCCATTGCCCGCCGACCGAGGTCTATTACCGGCCTGAAGTGTTCGGCGTGCTGGACGATTTGGTGGCCGCCGGCAAGATCCGCAACTACGGCGTCTCCGTCGAGAAAGTGGAAGAGGCGCTGAAGGCGATCGAATATCCCGGCGTCGTCTCGGTCCAGATCATCTACAACATCTTCCGCCAGCGCCCGGCCGAGCTCTTCTTCCGAGAGGCGAAGGCACGCAATATCGCAGTGATCGCCCGGGTGCCGCTCGCCTCCGGCATGCTGACCGGCAAGATGAACGCCGCGAGCCAGTTCGCAGCCGACGACCACCGCGCCTATAACCGCAATGGCGAAGCCTTCGACAAGGGCGAGACCTTCTCGGGTGTCCCCTATGATGTCGCTTTGGCAGCCGTGGAGGAGATCCGGCCGCTGGTACCCGATGGCATGACCATGTCGCAATTCGCGCTGGCCTGGATCCTGGCCAATGACGCCATTACCACCGTCATTCCCGGCGCCAAGAATGCGGCCCAGGCCACTGCAAATGCCGCGGCCAGCGACGTGCCGGCTCTCCCGCAGGCAACGCTCGAAACACTGAAGAACCTTTACCAGCGTGAGATCGCCGGGTTCGTCCACCATTTGTGGTGAAAAAGACCCGGCCGGACGCCGTTCGACGGCGCCCGGCCGCGACCCTCGCCGCACGCCAAACCACCCCGACATCGCTTGACAAGGGCTGAGGCAAATGCGGGACTGTACCCACAGGTTCTGCCTTCCGGTGCGGGGCAGCCGGCGGGGCATTTTCCATGCGTTTTCAGTCGCTTCTGGTTGCGGTTGCAGGCCTTGTTCTAGCCTCGAGCGCCATCGCCCAGTCTCTCAAACCCGATGAGATCCTGAGTTCGGTCACCGTACAGCCGATCAGCGAGCCCAATCCGGTTCTCGGCGCCGATGGGCGCGTGCATCTCGCCTATGAGCTGGTGATCAACAATCCGGGCAATGTGTTCGTGCGGCTCGACAAGGTCGAGGCGGTCGACGACGCCGGCAAGAGCCTGTCCTCCCTCCAGGGCGAAGAGCTGGCCAAGATGATGCATCTCTACAGCGGCAGGGATCGCCAGCTGCCGCCGGGCGGCACCGCCATCGTCTTCATGGATGTCGGCTTTGCCGAGAACGACAAGCTGCCGCAGAGCGTCTCCGCGCGCATCCACGCCTTCCGCGAGAACGCAGGCGCGGACGGCAAGCCGACGCCGCTGCCGGCGGATGCGCCCGTCACCGCAAGCTACAGCTTCACCGGTGGCGCGACGGCGATCGGCAAGCCGGCCGCGGTGGTCGAGCCACCCTTGAGGGGCACAGGCTGGGTTGCAGCCGATGGTTGTTGCGACACCGTCACCGCCCATCGCGGTGCCGTCATGGCCGTGAACGGGCGCCTGCGCGTGCCGGAACGCTTCGCCACCGACTGGATCAGGCTCGACGCCAACAGCCGCCTGTTCACCGGCAATGCCGAGGATCTGGCCAGCTATTCCTTCTACGGCGCTGAAGTCCACGCAGCGGCCGACGGCGTGGTGGTCAATCTTTACGACCAGGCCGACGAGCAGATCCCGAGCCAGCCGGCCCGCGGCATCGTACCCGCCAATATCGGCGGTAACATGCTGGTCACAGACATCGGCAATGGCGCCTACGCTTTCTACGCCCACCTGCAGCGCGGCAGCCTCAGGGTCAAGCTGGGCGACCGTGTGAAAGCTGGCCAGGTCATCGGCCTGGTAGGCAATACCGGCAATTCCACCGCGCCCCATCTGCACTTCCAGTTGATGGACGGCCCCTCACCGCTCAATGCCAACAGCCTGCCCTTCGTGCTCACGCGCTTCTCCGGGCAGGGCGTGCTGGCGCCA
This sequence comes from Labrys sedimenti, assembly GCF_034424805.1. Classification (NCBI taxonomy): domain Bacteria; kingdom Pseudomonadati; phylum Pseudomonadota; class Alphaproteobacteria; order Hyphomicrobiales; family Xanthobacteraceae; genus Labrys; species Labrys sedimenti. The sequence continues at coordinate 851,353 of NZ_JAXOUF010000002.1, read as the reverse complement.
GGGAACGAGGAGGAGCTCGAGCAAGGCGCGGTCGCCAGGATCGAACCACGCTGGCGTGGAGACCACGTCAATCAGCTCCCGCTGAACGACCAGGTCGTCGATTTTCAATAGACACGTTCTCCCTGGGAGCGCTCATGTTCATTCTGCTGCACCAGCTGTCGCTGCCCGTCATGTTCGCAACGGTGCTGGTGATCTGCCTGGCGATCACCTGGATCGTCATCGGCCTCGTCCGCCTCGCCATTGCCAGAGGCGGTTACGCCTCGGACGAGCCACTTCCAATCCGTGAGTCGATCGTCGGTGTCTGCGCCACCATCTTCGGCCTGATGGTGGCCTTCTCAGCCGCGGGCCTGTGGGCTGATTCCCTCGCCGCCCGCAGCGCCGTCCAGCAGGAAGCCGACGCGGTCGAAAACGTCCTGGTGCTTTCCTCCGGACTTCCGGCCGATCTCCAGACCAGCGTGCGCGACGGCCTCAAGGCCTATGTGGCGCAGGTCGTCTCCGGCGATTGGCCGGCCATGGCCAATGGCGAGCGCCTCGAAAGCCCGGTGTTCGATCGCTCCGGCGACATCCTCATCAATACGATCGGCCTCGTCTCGCGCCAGACCGGAACGAATGCGCAGCCGGCCACCTATCAGCCTTTGGTCAATCAACTGCTGGCCGTGCGCCATGCGCGGCTGCTCCGGCTGTCGGCTTCCAACACCGGCATGAGCTGGGCCCAATGGATCGCGATCTGGATCATTTCGACGACGACCGTCGTGGCCATCGCCATCTGCAACAACCATGTCCCTTGCATGCAGATCCTCGCCACCCATATCTTCGTTGTGGTGGTGACATCGGCCTATTTTGTCATCCTCGCGCATGACCGACCGTTCATGGGGCAGATCTCGGTACAGCCCGCCGCCTTCCTGGCGGTCAGTACCAATTGACGGCCTGCTGCGCTCCGGGCTGTTTCAACGGGCGAGCGCCGCGAAATCGCCTTTGAAACGGGCGGCGCAACGGCCGCCATAGTCGATCTCGGCAAGGACCGGAATGCGCGCCTTGCCCCTGCGCGCGAAGGCCTCCAGCACATGCTCCCACTTCTCGGGTTCCGCCAAAACGGAACGGGCCGAGAAATCCCCCTCCACCGGAGCCAGATAATCCATGTGCACGGAGCCGACGACGAGGCTGCAGTCGAGCCCCGCGCCCTTGAGCTTGAGGAAGGCCAGCGACCAAGCGGCGAGCGTGGCCAGGGTCGCGAGGCTGCCGCCGAAAGCCGTGCGGTGATGGTTGATATTGGCGGAAAGCGGGGCGCCAAGCCGCACGGAATCCGGTCTGATCTCGAGAACCCGGACCTGCATGGCCTGTGTCAGCGGAATATTGCCATGAAGATCGGCTTCAAGCTCGGCGGGCAGCAAGACGGCCTCCTCAATAAGGGTCACCCAGCGCAACCCGGAGCGCGGACTTCCAGTCCGCCCCTGAAAACACGACGCTTTGAAAAGAAAGGAGCGGACGTCGCGACATGCAAGCATGTCGCTGGGATGTCCGCGCTCCGTCAGCCCGCCAGCCGCCGGTCGTGCTCGATCACGGCATTGAGCAGCACTTGCGCCCCGGCCGCGCATTCGTCGAAGGAGGTCGACTCGGCCTCGTTATGGCTGAGGCCGCCCTCGCAGGGCACGAAGATCATGGTGGTCGGCGCGACGCGCGCAATGTAGGCCGCGTCATGGCCGGCGCCGGACACCATACGGCGCATGGCAAAGCCCGCCTTGTCGGCGCCGTGCTCGACGCATTCGATCAGCTCGGGCGCGAATTTCACTGCGGGCGAGTTCCAGATGCGCTTTTCCTCATAGGCGAGCTTCATCGGCGGCAGCGCGGCCTCCAGGGCAGCCCGGAATTCCCGCTCCATCACTTCCAGCACCTCTTCGTCGGGATGGCGCAGGTCGACGGTGAAGAAGACCTCGCCCGGCACGACATTGCGGCTGTTGGGCTTGTTCTCGATCAAGCCGACGGTGGCGACGCCCGGCTGGTGCTTCTGGCCGATGGCATCGACCGCCTCGATGATGCGGGCAGCGCCCAGCAGGGCATTCTTGCGCAGATACATCGGCGTGGCGCCGGTATGGGCATCCTGCCCGGTCACCGTGACCTCGTACCAGCGCATGCCCTGCACGCCGGTGACCACGCCGATCATCGTCTTCTCGTCCTCGAGGATCGGGCCCTGCTCGATATGGAGCTCGAACATCGCCTGGAACTTGTGGGCGCCGGCCTTCTCGGTGCCGCGATAGCCGATGCGCTCCAATTCGTCCTTGAAGCTGATGCCGTCGCGGTCGAGGCGCTCATAGGCGTAGTCGGGCGTGAACACGCCGGCAAACACGCCCGAAGCCAGCATGGCCGGGGCAAAGCGGGAGCCTTCCTCATTGGTCCAGTTGATGATCTCGACGGGGGCATTGGTCTCATAGCCCTGCTCGTGCAAAGTGCGCATCGCCTCCAGCGCACCGAGCACACCAAGCACGCCATCGAACTTGCCGCCGGTCGGCTGGGTGTCGAGATGGGAGCCCATGGCGATCGGCGGCAGTTCGTTGTTCCTGCCGGGGCGCACCGCGAACATGTTGCCGACTTCGTCGACGCTCACCGTGCAGCCGAGCGCCTCGCATTGCGCCTTGAACCAGTCGCGAACTTGCCTGTCCTCGTCCGACAGGGTCAGGCGCTTGATGCCGCCCTTGGCCGTGCCGCCGAACTTGGCGGTTTCCATCAGGCTGTCCCACAAGCGCTGCGGATTGATGTTGAGATTGGTGAGCATGGTGAGGCCTTTCTGAAGAAAACGGGCAGTTGTTCGATGCTTAGTCCGAGACGGCGACCAAACGGCCAAAGATCCCTCCAGCCGTGATCCAACCATTGATACCCCCTTGGTTGTTGCCGATCTGGAATTGACCGTCTCTAACGGCCTTTATGAGGTGCAGGTATTGCGCACCACGCACACGACACAGGACAATATCCCCCTCGACGAGCAGGGCATGGTCGTCAATCGGAACCACGGTGCAGAGTTGACCGCTAGCGATTTTGCCTTTCATCGAAGCACCGCGCGGACGAAATTGAACCGTCTCGCCAGCCTGTAGTCGCTCAATATATCGGGTGGCCCAAGACACCGTTCTCTCCTTTCCGGGTGATCATGAGAGATCGTGCAGCGCCTTACCGTTGGGCTGAGACAGGCGGAAATCAGAGAAGGAAACGGCAAGACCGGCCCTTTCCGGCGTACAGCACATCGGGCCGACCTGGTAGGAAGCGGCCTTCGGAAACGGCGCCAGCCGAACCAGCGGCCAGACTATCCCGTCCGTCGAATATTGCAGCCTCAATACCCCGTCTGCGACGGTGAGGCGCAGGCGGAAATCCTGGGCGTCGCCTGGGAAAGGCCCGGTGGCCCAATCCGATTGTCCCACCGTCAGCACGCTGCCGAGCATGGGCGCGTCGTCATTATATTCGATACCGGCCTTCAGCCAGGTCTCGTCATCGAGCCGGACCATCAGGCCGGCCTGGTCGTAGAGCGTCTCGAAACGGGCCCGAACGCGCAATTCCGCAGTGAAATCGCCGCCGCTGTCGAGATAGAAGAAATGGCCGCTATGACGGATGAAGCCGTAATGGGTCTTGCGCCAGAAATCAGTGGCCTCGCCGGTGACGACCTCCAGGCGATCGCCGGCCAGCGACCAGGACGGCGGCTCGTTGAGCCAGCTCCCGTACTGGAAGGAAGTGGGATGCGTCAAATTCAAGATCGATCTCCGGCAACGCAGAACGAAAGCCTTCTCCACGAAGTGGGGAAGGCTTTATGCACCCATCGCGCTCCTTACGGCGTGACCTCGATGCGCGAGACCGGCCTGGGCTTGCTGAGCTCCTTCCAGGTGGCGTTCGCCACCGCAGCGGCCGGGAACGGATCGCGCTGGATGAAGGCGCCATCGCCCTTCTGGAGCTGGATCTGCTTGTCCTTCCAGGCGACGCGTCCGCGCGACAGGGTGACGATGGGCAGGCCCGTGCACTCATAACCCTCGAACACATTGTATTCGACACGGCTGAGCTGGGACTTGGCCTTGATCGTCTTGGTGGCCGCCGGATCCCAGATGGTGAGGTCGGCATCCGAGCCCACGGCAATCGCCCCCTTGCGGGGATAGATGTTGAGGATGCGGGCGATGTTGGTGGAGGTCACCGCCACGAATTCCTCCTTGGTCAGGCGCCCGGTCTTGACGCCCGCCGTCCATAGCACCGGCATCCGGTCTTCGAGCCCGCCCGTGCCGTTGGGGATCTTGCGAAAATCCCCCACGCCCATGCGCTTCTGCTCGGCGGTGAAGGCACAATGGTCGGTCGCCACCACCTGGAGCGAGCCCGAGGCGAGGCCCGCCCACAGCGAATCCTGGTGGGACTTGTTGCGGAAGGGCGGCGACATCACCCGGCGGGCGGCGTAGTCCCAGTCCTTGTTCTGGTATTCGCTGTCGTCCAGCACCAGATGCTGAATCAAAGGCTCGCCATAGACGCGCTTGCCGGCGGCCCGGGCCCGTGCGATCGCCTCATGACTGTCTCGGCAGGAGGTGTGCACGACATAGAGCTGGCTGCCCGCCATGTCGGCGATCATGATGGCGCGGTTGGTCGCCTCGCCTTCCACTTCCGGCGGACGCGAATAGGCGTGGCCCTCCGGCCCGGTAACGCCCTGGTCGATATAATGCTGCTGCAGGCGGAAGACGATGTCGCCATTCTCTGCGTGGACCAACGGCAAGGCACCGAGGCCGGCGCAGCGGCTGAAGGAGTGGAACAGCTCGTCGTCGTTCACCATCAGCGCGCCCTTATAGGCGAGGAAGTGCTTGAAGGTATTGATGCCGTAGGTCTTCACCACGGTGTCCATCTCGTCGAAGACCTGTTTGTCCCACCAGGTGATCGCCATGTGGAAGGAGTGGTCGGCGACCGCCTTCTCGGCCTTGTGGCGCCATTCCTGATAAGCAGCCAGCAGCGACTGGCCGGGCGCGGGCAGGCAGAAATCCACCACCATGGTGGTGCCACCGGAGAGAGCAGCGCTGGTGCCGGATTCGAAATCATCAGCCGACACGGTGCCCATGAACGGCATTTCGAGATGCGTATGCGGATCGATGCCACCCGGCAAAACGAAGCAGCCATCGGCATCGATGATTTCGGTCCCCGCCGGCGCCGACAGCTTCGGACCGATCGCCAAAATGGTTTCGCCGTCGATCAGCACATCGGCTTGCCTGGAATGATCGTGGTTCACCACGACACCGCCACGGATCAGGATCGGCATAATAGTCCTCCAATAAACCTGGGAGCGCGGACGCCCTCGTCCGCTCTTCCTTTCCTGCAAGCGCCTCGTTTCCAAGAGGGGACGAGGACGTCCGCGCTCCCAGGAAAATTATCGCGGCCGGGGCAGCGCAATGTCATCCGCCCCAGCCTTTCAGGTCGCCCCTCCCCTCAGGGAAAGGGCGCTACCCCTCACAGCTTCTTCATCGCGTCGGTGACTGCCGAACTCCAGCCGCCCACGGGAGCCTTGGTGATGGCCGGGCTGTCGCCACCGGCGCCGAGCAGCGTCTTGACGGTGCCCTCCGCAGCGGCCGGGTCGAGCGTGCCGTCGGAGCCTTCGGTCAGCTTGTTGACCTCGGCGATCATGTGGGTCTGGTGCACCTCGGTCTGCGCACCGGAGGCATCGTTGTCCAGCACGATCTTCACCGCCTCGTCGGGATGGGCCCTGGCATACTCCCAGCCCTTCATCGAGGCCTTGACGAACTTGGCCATCGTCTCCACGAACTTCGGATCCTTGAGGCGATCCTCCATGACATAGAGCCCGTCCTCCAGCACCGCCACACCCTGGTCGGTATAGTTGAAGACGGTCAGGTCCTCGGCCTTCACGCCGGCCTCGATCACCTGCCAATATTCGTTATAGGTCATGGTGGAGATGCAGTCGGCCTGCTTCTGCAGGAGCGGATCGACGTTGAAGCCCTGCTTAATCACCTTGACGCCGTCGGCCGAGCCGTCGAGCTTGAGGCCGAGCTTGCCCATGAAGGCGTTGAACGGATATTCGTTGCCGTAGAACCATACGCCCAGCGTCTTGCCCTTGAAATCGGCCGGCGTCTTGACGCCGGACTCCTTGCGGCAGGTCAGCTGCAGGCCGGAGCGCTTGAAGGGCTGGGCGATGTTGACGAGACCGACGCCCTTCTCGCGGGCGGCGAGGGCCGCCGGCATCCAGTCGACGATCACGTCGGCCTGCTTGTTGGCGATCACAGTTTCCGGCGCGATGTCGGGACCGCCGGGGGCCACGGTGACGTCGAGGTCGGCCTCCTTGTAGAAACCCTTGTCCTTGGCGACGAGATAGCCTGCGAACTGCCCCTGGACCACCCATTTGAGCTGCAGCGTGACCTTGTCGGCTGCCTGTGCCGCGCTGATCGCCCCAAGCCCGAGCGCGAAAGCGACGCCGGCCAGTAGTGCCTTCTTCATTCCGTCCACTCCTCTGTTAACCTCGTCCTGCGTCACGCGCGCCGGTAAGAGGGATGCCAAAACGTCACCGCCCGCTCGACGAGGGCGATGAGGCCGTAGAATAGGGAACCGGCCACCATGGCCACCGCGATCTCCGCCCAGACGATATCGGTCTGTGACAAGGCCGCCTGGGTGTTGATGCGAAAGCCCATGCCGATGGTGGGGCCGTCGAAATATTCGGCCACGATGGCGCCGATCATCGCCAGGGTCGAATTGATCTTCAAGCCGTTGAAGATGAAGGGCATCGCGGCGGGAAGCCGCAGGCTGATCAGCGTCGACCAATAGCTGGCACCGTAGGAACGCATGAGGTCGCGCTCCAGCGTGCCGCTGGCTGCCAGGCCCGCCACCGTGTTGACCAGCATGGGGAAGAAGGTCATCGCCACCACGACGGCCGTCTTGGAGGGCCAGTCATAGGTGAACCACCAGATCATGATCGGCGCGATGCCGACGATGGGCAGGGCCGAAACGACATTGCCGAGCGGCAGGAGACCGCGGCGCAGGAAGGGGACGCGGTCGGCCACCAGCGCCACCAGGAACCCCGAGCCAGAGCCGATCAGCCAGCCGAGCAGGACCTCGTGCAGGAAGGTCCAGACAAAATCGGTGGCGAGCGTATTGGCCTGTGCCACCACCGCCTGGCCGATGGCCGAAGGCGGCAGCAGGATGATGGGCGAGATGCCGAAACCGACGACCAGCCACTCCCAAAGAAGGAGCAACGTGGCGCCAAACAGGATCATCGGCGCCAGATTCCGCCAGCGCGAGGTGCGGCGGCCATCACCGGTATTGGCGATCACATCGACCATCATCCACGCGGCGAGCCATAGGCCGATCGTTCTCAACCAAAAAACCCAACCGACATTGCCCGCTACGTCCGGCTGATGAACTTCGAGCGTCTGAAAAAAGGCCATGCCGGCGATCAACAACAGCCATTTGTTCGCCATGGGCTGACCGGATCTCCGCCGCCGCCAGCTCTCTATTGCCATAGAAAGTGCAACAACCATCCAGAACAGAGGACCAGTAACGGACGTGAGCCCGTCCCATTTCAAGCTAGAGAGGGCTGCGACGAAGATCAGCAGGCCGGCAAGGATGAAGCCACGTGATTGGAAAGCCGTCATGCCTGCTCTCCCTTCACGCCCATCCTCGCCAGCGTGCGCCGTTCTATCAGGCCGATCAGCCCGATAAGGACGGCCGAGAGCAATGCTGCGGTGAACAGAGCCGCCCACAGCACCAAGCGCAAATTGTTGTACTGATAGCCCGCCAGCAGGCGCGAGCCGAGGCCGCCCTGGGCGCCCGTCGGCATCTCGGCGACGATGGCACCGACGATGCAGCCGGCGATGGCGATCTTCAGGCTGGCGAACAGATAGGGCGTCGCAGCCGGCCAGCGCAGCTTCCAGAAGGTCTGCCATTTCGAGGCGTCATAGGTGCGCATCAGGTCGAGCTGCATCAGGTCCGGCGACATCAGCCCCTTCACCATGCCGACCGTCACTGGGAAGAAGCACAGATAAGTGGCGATCAGGGCCTTCGGCACCAGGATCGGCGCGCCGAGCCGGCCGGTGATCGCGGTCAATAGCGGCACCAGCGCCAGGATCGGGATGGTCTGGGAGACGATCACCCAGGGCATCAGGCTCTGGCGCATCGAGCGGTAATGCACGATCAGCACCGCCAAGACGATACCGAGCACGGCGCCGAGCACGAAACCCGACAGCGCCGAGGAGAGCGTGATCAGGCCATGATAGACCAGGCTGCGGCGCCCCAAAGGCGGCTCGAAGAACAGGCCCTGCACCATCGCCATGACGATCTGGTGCGGCGCGGCGAGATTGCCGTCCGGCAGGTTGATCGCGGCGATGAACTGTTCGATCAGCGGGCGGCTGGCGGCATCGGGCATGGCGCGCAGCAATGCCGTGCCATTCATCGGCAGGCAGGCGAGATACCACAAAGCGAAGATCGCCAGCACGACCACCGTCACCGGCCCGGCCTTGCCGGCCATCAGCCGGCTCCCCAGCGAGGGCACGGTACGGGCGGCAAGCACGTCAGTCGTCATAGGAGTGCCCCGCCCTGAGGCCGTCGCGCACACGATGCGCCACTTCGAGGAATTCAGGCGTCTCGCGAATGTCGAGCGTGCGGTCGCGCGGGAAGTTGCAGTCGATGATGTCGATGATGCGGCCGGGCCGCGGCGACATCACCACGATCTTGGTGGAGAGGTAGACGGCCTCGGGGATGGAATGGGTGACGAACACCACCGTCTTCCTGGTGGTGCGCCACAAATGCAGGAGCTGGTCGTTGAGTTTGTCGCGGACGATCTCGTCGAGCGCCCCGAACGGCTCGTCCATCAGCATCAGCTTGGGATCGAAGCACAGAGCCCTGGCGATCGAGGCGCGCTGCTGCATGCCGCCGGACAATTGCCAGGGAAACTTCTTCTCGAAACCCTTGAGATTGACCAGTTCGAGATTGCGGGCCGCCCTCTCCTTGCGCTCGGCAGCCGGAAAACCCATGACTTCGAGCGGCAGCATGACGTTGCGCTCGATGGTGCGCCAGGGATAGAGCGCCGGCGCCTGGAAGACATAGCCGTAATGCCGTCCCAGCCGAGCCTGCTCAGGAGTCAGGCCATTGACCTTGATCGAGCCGGAGGTCTGGCGTTCGAGATCCGCGATGACCCGCAGCAAGGTGGTCTTGCCGCAGCCGGAGGGGCCGATGAAGGAGACGAAATCGCCTTCATTGACAGTAAGATTGACCTTGGAGAGCGCATAGACCGGCCCGTCGCCGGTGTCGAAGGTCAAAGAAAGATCCTCGACCGCAATCACGGGCTCGCCGGCGGCCGTTCGTTCCCTTACGGCACCAAGCTTCCGATCCACGCCCTCAACCTGCATGCCGGCCCTACCTCTGGTTCGTCCCCGGCGGATACGGCAAACCGCTCCGCCCTGTCAGCCCCCATGTCACAGCAATGATCGTGCCACTGCGACGGGAGTCTCTATTTTATCACGTTACCGGCTCATCGCCCTGGTTGGAATATTTCAAACCGAACCGATTGCCACTTGCGAGCAAAAAAGCGGGATCGTCTCCTGCTCTTCACCGCTCCCGAGGGCAACCCCGGATTGCCCGTGCGGCTGGCAGCAATATTGACCTTATGGACAAAAAATAGGCAACCCCATTTGGAAGAGATTTAAGGAAGCCATCATCCACATCGCCGCGCCGCTTTCCCAACGAGGCCGACCGCCCGCTTCTTGATTGCGAGGGAGCTTACGCGTGAAGAGCAAAATATGTCGCTCCTTGTCGGCGGAGGCCTTACCCGACCGTCCTTGGGGCAGCACGCGATGCCGCCCCCGGCATTGCGGCCTCCATCCATACCACGGCAATCAGAGGACATCTTCTCATGCGCAAGATCATCGGCGGCATATTCCAATCCCTCGACGGCGTGATGCAGGCCCCGGGTGGCCCGCCGGAGGATCCGACCGGCGGCTTCGAGTTCGGCGGCTGGTCCGCGACCTTCTGGGACGACAAGATGGGTGCCGCAATGGGTGGCCTGTTTGGCGGCCCTTTCGACCTGCTGCTCGGGCGCAAGACCTATGAGATTTTCGCGGCCCATTGGCCTTTCGTCGGGCCGGAGGACCCGATCGGACCGGCCTTCACCAACGCCAACAAATATGTGGTCACGCGCGGCAGCGAGCCTTTCGAATGGCGCAACAGCCATCGTCTCACCGACATCGCCGCCGTCGGCAAGGTGAAGGAAGGCGACGGCCCCGACATCCTGATCCAGGGCAGCACGACGCTCTACCCCCAATTGCTGGCTGCCGGCCTGATCGATCGGCTCTTCGTGATGACCTTCCCGGTGGTGCTCGGCAAGGGCAAGCGCCTGTTCGGCACCGGCACGCCGTCCGGCGCCCTGAAACTGACCAGCCATGACGTGTCGAGCACGGGGGTCATGATCGCCACCTATGAGCCGGCCGGCCCAGTGCCAACAGGCACCTTCGAGCTGGCTGAGCCGAGCCCGGCGGAACTCAAACGTCGCGAGCGCCTGAAGCGCGAAGGCTAGGGCTGGACAGGTTTTTTCGGCCTCGTGCGCGGGCGCAGCCGGAAATCACAACGATCTCTCCAAGTATTGGGCAGCCTCGAGGCGTTCGCGGAACTTTCCGCGAGCGCCATTTCCTGCCATTTGTCATAACAATACCGATACCGCCCGCGACTTTTCCGTCGATGCATTCCGTCGCAACATTCGCTGACACGTCCACGGGTCTGCCGTGCTAAGGTCGCATTTGAATGGGAAGCAGCCGCCCTCCCGCCGCCTCTCGACGCGGCGATGAATGATTGTTGCGGTACTGCCCGTGAGAACAGGGCCGGGCCATGAAGCCTGGAGACCGGCAAATATGAGGAAGCGTGATATGAAACTTCATGTTGTGGAAGGCGGAGCCAAGGACGAGATCGAGCCGATCCAGTTTAACAATCTCGGCGCGCTCCACGCCAATCTCGACGAACCCGCGCTCATCGAAGTCGCGATTCGCCGCGGCGAGGGCCTGCTCAGCCCCGGCGGCGCCCTGGTCGTCGATACCGGCAGCCATACCGGCCGCTCCCCGAAGGACAAGTACATCGTCCGCGAACGCGAGACCGAGGACAGCATCTGGTGGGCCAACAACAACGCGATCTCGCGCGGCGCCTTCGACACCCTGCTGGCCGACATGCTCTGGCATGCGACGGAAAAGCAGCTCTTCGTACAGGACCTGCACGCCGGCGCCGACGAGAACAACAGCATCAAGGTCAAGGTCTACACCGAGCTTGCCTGGCACAGCCTGTTCATCCGCAATCTGCTGATCCGTCCGTCCGCCGATGACCTGGCCGGTTTCTATCCCGACCTCACCATCATCGACATGCCGAGCTTCAAGGCCGAACCCGCCAAATACGGCCTGCGCTCAGAGACGGTGATCGCCTGCGACTTCACGCGCGGCGTCGTCCTGATCGGCGGCACGGCCTATGCCGGTGAGATGAAGAAGTCGGTGTTCTCCTATCTCAACTACATCCTGCCCGCACGCGGCGTGATGCCGATGCATTGCTCGGCCAATGTCGGCCCCAGCAGTGTCTCGGCCCTGTTCTTCGGGCTCTCCGGCACCGGCAAGACCACTTTGTCCGCCTCCCCCGACCGTTCGCTCATCGGCGATGACGAGCATGGCTGGGGCCCGGACGGCATCTTCAACTTCGAGGGCGGCTGCTACGCCAAGACCATCAACCTCGACAAGCAGGCCGAGCCGCAGATCTTTGCCGCCTCCCAGCGCTTCGGCGCGGTGCTCGAGAATGTTGCGATGAACCCGATCACGCGCAAGCTCGACTTCACCGACGGCCGCAAGACGGAAAACACCCGGGCTGCCTATCCGCTGCATTTCATCGAGAATGCCAAGGCGACGAGTGCTGCCGGCCATCCCGGCACGGTGGTGATGCTGACGGCGGACGCTTTCGGCGTGATGCCGCCCATCGCCCGCCTCACGCCAGAGCAGGCCATCTACCACTTCCTCTCCGGCTTCACGGCCAAGCTCGCCGGCACCGAGCGTGGCGTGACCGAGCCGCAGCCGACCTTCTCGACCTGCTTCGGCGCCCCCTTCATGCCGCGCCATCCGGTCGAATATGCCCGCCTGCTGAAGGAACTGATCGACAGGCATCAGGTCTCCTGCTGGCTCGTCAACACCGGCTGGACCGGTGGGGCCTATGGCACCGGGCGCCGCATGCCGATCAAATGGACCCGCACTTTGCTCAACGCCGCCCTCGACGGCAGCCTCGAAAGGGCCAAGTTCCGCACCGACCGCCATTTCGGCTTCCAGGTGCCGACCGCAGTGGAAGGCGTACCGAGCCATGTGCTCGATCCCTTCAAGTCCTGGGCCGACAAGGCGGCCTATGAGAACCAGGCCCGCAGGCTGGTGGGCATGTTCACCGAGAACTTCAAGCAGTTCGACGTGGCAGCCGACGAGACGACCATGAGCGCCGCGCTCGGCGCCTAATATCAGCTCGCCAGATGACTGACCTGTTTGCGCGATGCGTTCTGTCATCCCCGGCGGGGTCGAAGACCCCGGGAAGGGGATCCAGAGGCTATGAACGCACCCCATAGCCCTGGATCCCCTTCCCCTCGCCCTCTCTCGCTGCGCTCGCGAGCGGCTCAGCCGGGGATGACGGGTCAAAGATTTCGGGACTTGGTATAAGCTCGTCAGGCCGAAAAACGGATCCCGGTTTTCGGCCTGAAAAAACGGCGATGACAATCAAAGCGGCGGCTCAGGCGAGCCGCCGCTTTCTCTTTCCACGAAGAGAATCCTGGCTGGCAATAGAAAACTCTTTCGGATCATCCGTCATTTTCCGCGCGAGCGGCGGAACTCGCCCGGGCTCATGCCGGCCCATTTTTGGAAGGCGCGGTGGAAGGCGCTCGGCTCGGTATAGCCGAGATCGGCAGCAACCTGGCCGACCGGCTTGACCGTGCGAAGCAGCCAGTCGAGAGCCAGCTTGCGGCGGATCTCCTCCTTGATCGCGGAGAAGCTCTCGCCATCGCTGGCCAGATGGCGGCGCAAGGTCGGTTCGGACAGGTTCAGCCTCACAGCCATCTGCGCAAAGGAAGGCCATTCGGCCGGGGGAAGCTCGCGCAGCAAGCGCCGCGTGGCGGCAGCGGCACCGCGGTCATAGCGATAGCGCCCCAGTATGTTGGCCGGTGCCCCGGTGATAAAGCCCTGCAGCGTCTTTTCGGTCTGGCGGACCTTGAGCGCCAGCATGTCGCGGTCGAAGACCAGCATGGTTTCGGGCCGCTCGAAGCTGACGGGGGTGCCGAAGAAATCGCGATGCTCCTCTCGTCCGACCGGCAGGGGCCCGCGATAATGCAACTCGCGGATCTCGAGCTGGCGCTTGACCAGCCAGCAGGCGACGCCGTGCAGCAGCAGGAAATAGGTGCGATAGGCAAAGGCCGGCCGGGGTGCCGAGGTCTCGCGCAGGATCACGCTGGCGCGCGTCTCCTCGATAACCAGTTCCCCCTTGGGTTCGGCGAGCACCAGGTTGAGAAAACGCAGGCTGCGCCTGACGGCGTGCTCCAGCGTCTGGCTGGAAATCACGGCGTGGCAGAGCATGGCAAAGCTGCCCGGCGCCATCGGGCGCGCACCGAAGCCGAAATATTCGCATTGCATGATCTGCGCGATGCTGAGCCAGAGGCGGCCATATTGCTCGGCCGAGAGGCGAAAGCCCGGCAGGTCGAGATCGCTCTCGCCGAAGCCGCCCGCCTCCAGCGCCGGCGCAAGATCGAAGCCGCCGCGCCGCAGAGGATCTAGCGTATCCTGGATGAAGCCGAGGCCGATCACGCAGTTCGCCCCAAGCTCAGCCAAAAATGCCGGAGAGACGTCATCCCCGGCGCCACCCTAGGTGGCGGGAAGGGGATCCAGGAGCCCCAACTTGAGTCGCACAACTCCTGGATCCCCTTCCCCTCGCTGCGCTCGGCCGGGGATGACAGTCCGTTGAGTCGCGAGTTGTGTCGGCGGGCTAGTGCCTCCACGGCTATGACCCTCCCGATATGGCAAAACCGATCACGCTTTTAAGCATGTAGGGTCATCGAATGCCACCGCCCACGCGCGTAATATCATCGGCAAAGACAACGGTCCTCAAAGGACCGAACGGGGAGAGTTCCGCGCCATGCAGATCCAAGACCGCGTCTTCCTCGTGACTGGTGGAGCATCCGGGCTCGGTCATGCGGTGGCCGCCGAATTCGTCCACCGCGGCGGATGCGTCCTGCTCTGCGATCTCAATGCCGAAGCCGGCGAGAAAGCCGCCGCGGCGCTGGGACTCACGGCCCGCTTCCAGCGCACCGATGTTGCCAACGCGGAGGATGGCCAAGCTGCCGTGCAGGTCGCCCTCGAAGCCTTCGGCAGGCTCGATGGCCTCGTCAACTGCGCCGGCGTCGCCCCGAGCGAACGTATCGTCGGGCGTGACGGCCCGCATGACCTGGAGCGTTTCGCCCGCACCATCCAGATCAATCTCGTCGGTACCTTCAACATGACGCGCCTCGCCGCCCGGGCGATCTCCACCAATACGCCCGGCGAGGACGGCGAGCGTGGCGTCATCGTCAATACCGCCTCGATCGCGGCCTATGACGGCCAGATCGGCCAGGCTGCCTATGCCGCCTCCAAGGGCGGCGTCGCCAGCCTCACTTTGCCGGCAGCCCGCGAACTCGCCCGCTTCGGCATTCGCGTCGTCGCGGTGGCGCCCGGCGTGTTCGAGACTCCGATGATGCAGGCCATGCCGGAGGAAGTCAGGACGTCGCTCGGGGCGACAGTGCCCTTCCCGCCCCGGCTCGGCCATCCCAAGGAATTCGCCGCCCTGGTCTGCCATATCGTCGAAAACCGCATGCTCAACGGCGAAATCATCCGGCTCGACGGCGCCCTGCGCATGGCGCCGCGCTGATCGGCCACACATATCGCCGAAATCGGCGTAAAATCCTGCTTCGCAGAAAGGGACCTCGAGATGAATGATCCGGTCGTGATCGTCGGTTCCGCGCGTACCCCGCTCGGTGGCTTCCAGGGGGCTCTTTCCAGCCTGCCGGCAGCACGCCTCGGCGCGGCGGCCATCTCGGCCGCGGTGTCCAGGGCCGGGCTGCCTGCCGATGTGGTCGAAGAAACCGTGTTCGGCTGCGTACTCAGCGCCGGCCAGGGCCAGGCCCCGGCCCGCCAGGCCGCCCTCGGCGCGGGCCTGCCGATTTCGACGCCCGCCACCACCGTCAACAAGATGTGCGGCTCGGGCATGCAGGCCGCCATGCTCGGCCATGACCTGATCGCCGCCGGCACAGCCGGCGTGGTGGTAGCCGGCGGCATGGAGAGCATGACCAACGCACCCTATCTGCTCGACCGGGCTCGCAGCGGCTATCGCATGGGCCATGGCAGCGTGAAGGATCACATGTTCCTGGACGGGCTGGAGGATGCCTATGAGAAGGGACGGCTGATGGGCACCTTCGCCGAGGATTGTGCTGAGGCCTATCAGTTCACCCGTGAGGCACAGGATGAATTCGCGCTGCGATCGCTGAGCCGAGCCCAGGCCGCCATCCGCGACGGGCGCTTCGACAACGAGATCGTGGCCGTGACCGTCGGCTCGGGCAAGACGGAGCAGGTGATCGACGTCGACGAGCAGCCCGGCAAGGCTCGCCCGGACAAGATCCCGACGCTGAAGCCGGCCTTCCGCGAGGGCGGCACGGTGACGGCGGCCAATTCAAGCTCGATCTCCGACGGTGCCGCCGCCTTGGTGCTGATGCGCCGCTCTCAGGCTGAAAAACGTGGCCTCAAGCCGCTCGCCGCGATCATCGGCCATGCCAGCCACGCCCAGGAGCCGAACCGTTTCGCCACCGCCCCGATCGGCGCCATGCGCAAATTGTTCGAGCGCACCGGATGGTCGGCGGGAGACGTCGACCTTTTCGAAATCAACGAGGCCTTCGCGGTGGTGACCATGGCGGCCATGCGCGATCTCGACCTGTCCGGAGACAAGGTCAACGTACATGGCGGCGCCTGCGCCCTCGGCCATCCGATCGGCGCCTCGGGTGCCCGCGTGCTGGTAACGCTGTTGGCCGCCCTCGAAAGCCATGGACTGAAGCGCGGCGTCGCCAGCCTGTGCATCGGCGGCGGCGAGGCAACCGCCATGGCGGTGGAGCGGCTGGCTTGAACGAGGAATAGACAGCTTCGTCATTGCGAGCGCAGCGAAGCAATCCAGACTTTTGTCTGGTGGCTCCTGGATTGTTTCGCTGCGCTCGCAATGACGATCGAACGATCAACGAAGATAAGGGCACATTCATTGTGCTCGGCAAGCGAGGAAACTTTCATGCCCGATTTTCGGCAGGCTCGTGACTTTCTGCTCAAGCATCGCACCGATTATGAGACCGCGCGCGCCGGCTTCCGCTGGCCCGATGGCGCCGGCTTCAACTGGGCACTCGATTGGTTCGACGCTGAGCTTGCCACAGCCGCCGAAAGCCGGGACCGCACGGCCCTGTGGATCGTCGACACAGCCACCGGAACCGATACCCGTTTCAGCTTCTCCGAGCTCGGCCTGCGCTCCAACCAAGTGGCGAATTTCCTCCGCGCTCAGGGCCTGAAGCGCGGCGACCACGTCCTGGTGCTGCTCGGCAACGTGCCGGCAATCTGGGAGACGACGCTGGCGGCGATCAAGCTTGGCCTGATTCTCATTCCCGCCACCACGCTGCTTACTCCTGACGAACTGGCCGATCGTTTCGACCGCGGCAAGGCCCGCGCCATCATCGCCGAGCGCGACCAGTTCGCCAAATGCGAAGGCGTAGCGCCACCGGAGGTGAAGCGCATCGTCGTTGGCGCTGGTGGCGAGGCAGGCTGGATCGCCTACGCCGAAGCCTTCGACCAGCCCGCCACCTTCACGCCCGATAGTCCGACCCATCCCTACGACCCGCTGCTGCTCTATTTCACCTCCGGCACCACAGCCAAGCCCAAGCTGGTACGCCATTCCCAGCGCAGCTATCCCGTCGGCGCGCTCTCGACCATGTACTGGCTTGGCCTGCAGCCGGGCGACGTCCATCTCAACGTCTCCTCCCCCGGCTGGGCCAAGCACGCCTGGAGTTCGTTCTTCGCGCCCTGGAACGCCGGCGCCACGGTGCTGGTGGTCAACCAACCGCAATTCAGCGCCAAGGTCCTGCTGCGGGAACTCGAACGCTGTAAGGTCACCACGCTCTGCTCGCCGCCGACTGTCTGGCGCCTGCTGATCCAGGAGGATCTCGCCGCCACCAAGGTTTCGCTGCGCGAAGTGTGCGGCGCCGGCGAGCCCCTCAATCCGGAAGTGATCGAACGGGTCCGCGATGCCTGGGGGCTGACCATCCGCGACGGCTACGGCCAAACCGAGACCACGGCCCAGATCGCCAATTCGCCCGGACAGCCGGTCAAGATCGGCGCCATGGGCCGCCCCCTCCCCGGCTACGACATCCGCGTCCTCGATGCCGATGGCAAACCCGCCACGGAAGGCGAAGTCTGCCTGCCGCTCGGCGACAACAGCTCGGCCGGCCTGATGCAGGGCTATCAGGGGACGGACGGCAAGCTCAGGGGTTTGGAGGAGGAGGTCTACCGCACCGGCGACGTCGCCTTCGTCGACGAGGACGGCTATCTCACTTTCGTCGGCCGCTCCGACGACGTCTTCAAGTCCTCCGACTACCGCATCAGCCCCTTCGAGCTCGAAAGCGTGCTGATCGAACACGAGACGGTGGCCGAGGCCGCCATCGTGCCGGTGCCCGACCCGATCCGCCTGTCGATCCCCAAGGCCTATGTGCTGCTGGTCGGCGCGGCCAAGCCGTCACGCGAAACCGCGCTCTCGATCTTCCGCTACACCAATGAGCGGCTTGCCCCCTTCAAGCGCATCCGCCGCATCGAATTCGTCACCGAACTGCCCAAGACCATTTCCGGCAAGATCCGCCGCGTGCAACTGCGCCGGTTGGAGGTGGAGGGCGATACGCAAAGCGCGTTCCGGGGTATTGAATTCGCCGAGACCGATTTCCCGGAGATGGCATCGGAGAGGAAGCGCGCATAGGGTTGCGGCGGCGGCGTTCCGGGTGCGCGGACGTCCCGTCCGCTTCTTGCTCTCGGCAGACACTGTGTTTCCAAGAGCGGACGAGACGTCCGCGCACCCGGAAAATGAAATTCACAACACGATGAAGGACCAAGCCATGCGACAGATCGGACATTTCATCGCCGGCAAGCGCGTCGAGGGCACCAGCGGCCGTTTTGCCGACGTGTTCAATCCCACTACCGGCGACGTGCAGGCCAAGGTTGCGCTCGCCAGCGCAGCGGAAATTCGGGCGGCTGTCGAGAACGCCCGTGAGGCCCAGGTGGTCTGGGCCGGCTGGAACCCGCAACGGCGCGCTCGCGTGCTGATGCGCTTCCTCGAACTGATGCGCGACGAGCATGACAGTCTGGCCGAGCTTCTGGCGAGCGAGCATGGCAAGACCGTGCCGGATGCCAAGGGCGACATCCAGCGCGGCCTCGAAGTGGTGGAATTCGCCATCGGCATCCCGCATCTGCTCAAGGGCGAATATACCGAGAGCGCCGGCACGGGCATCGACGTCTATTCCCTGCGCCAGCCGCTCGGTGTCGTCGCCGGCATCACGCCCTTCAACTTCCCGGCCATGATTCCCTTGTGGAAATGCGCGCCCGCGCTCGCCTGCGGCAATGCTTTCATCCTCAAGCCGTCGGAGCGCGATCCCTCCGTGCCGATCCGTATCGCCGAGCTCTTCGTCGAGGCCGGCCTGCCGGCAGGCGTGTTCAATGTCGTCAACGGCGACAAGGAAGCGGTTGACGCCATCCTCGACGACGAGGACATCCGGGCCGTCGGCTTCGTCGGCTCGACCCCGATCGCCGAATATATCTATGTCCGCGCCGCCCAGACCGGCAAGAGAGCCCAATGCTTCGGCGGGGCCAAGAACCACGCCATCATCATGCCCGATGCCGACATGGACCAGGTCGTCGATGCCCTGATCGGCGCCGGCTACGGTTCGGCAGGCGAGCGCTGCATGGCGATCTCCGTCGCCGTTCCCGTCACCAAGGCCACGGGCGACGCGCTGATGGAAAAGCTGATCCCGCGGGTGGAGTCGCTGAAGATCGGCCCCTCCAATGACGGTTCTGCCGATTACGGGCCGCTCGTCACCCGCGAGGCGGTGGAGCGCGTCAAGCGCTATGTCGAGATCGGCATCAACGAGGGCGCGAAGCTGGCTGTCGACGGCCGTAATTTCCGGCTGCAAGGCTACGAGAACGGCTTCTTCATGGGCGGTTGCCTGTTCGACGAGGTCAAGCCCGAGATGACCATCTACAAGGAGGAGATCTTCGGGCCGGTGCTTTCGGTGGTGCGCGCTAACAACTACGAGGAAGCGCTCGCTTTGCCGACTAAACATTCCTACGGCAACGGCGTGGCAATCTTCACACGCGATGGCGATGCCGCCCGCGACTTTGCCGCCAGGGTCAATGTCGGCATGGTCGGCATCAACGTGCCGATCCCGGTGCCGATCGCCTATCACACCTTCGGCGGCTGGAAGCGCTCGGGCTTCGGCGACCTCAACCAGCATGGTCCTGACTCGATCCGCTTCTACACCAAGACCAAGACGGTGACCTCGCGCTGGCCGAGCGGCATCAAGACCGGCGCGGATTTCTCGATCCCGACGATGCGGTGAGGTCGTTTTTACCCTCCCCTCGATGTCCGCACGTCCTGCGGACGAGCGAGGGGTCGGCCTGAAAGGCCGGGGTGGGGTGGGAACCACACCGGTCAAGACCATCACCCCACCCCGACGCTGCGCGTCGACCGTCCCCATCGAGGGGAGGGTAGGAAACAAGGCGACCACCATGGATTTCGAACTCAGCGACGAACAGGCCGCCATCCAGGAGATGGCCGCCGGCTTCGCGGCGGAGGCGATCGCCCCGCATGCCCTCGAATGGGACCAGAACAAGCATTTTCCCGTCGATACGCTCAAGGCGGCGGCGGGGCTCGGCATGGCCGCGATCTATGTGCGCGAGGACGTGGGTGGTTCCGGCCTCACCCGGCTCGACGCCACGCTGATCTTCGAAGCGCTGTCCACGGGCTGCCCGGCCGTCGCCTCCTTCCTGTCGATCCACAACATGTGCGCCTGGATCGTCGATGCCTATGGCTCGCCCGAGCAGCGCAGCCAATGGCTGCCTGCGATGACGCGGATGGAGACGATTGCCAGTTATTGCCTTACCGAGCCCGGCGTCGGCTCCGATGCCGGCTCCCTCGCTACCAGGGCCGTGCGCGATGGCGATCACTACGTCCTCAACGGCCAGAAGCAGTTCATTTCCGGCGCCGGTGCCAGCGATCTCTACATCGTGATGGCCCGCACCGGGGGCGAAGGCCCCAAAGGCATCTCCACCTTTATCGTGCCCAAGGATACGCCCGGCCTTTCCTTTGGTGCGAGTGAGAAGAAGATGGGTTGGCATGCCCAGCCGACCCGCGCGGTGGTGTTCGAAAATGTCCAGGTTCCCGCCGTCAACCGGATCGCCGAAGAGGGCCAGGGCTTTCGCATCGCCATGGCGGCGCTCGACGGCGGCCGCCTCAACATTGCCGCCTGCTCGCTCGGCGGAGCGCAGGCGGCCCTCGACAAGGCCATCGCCTATATGGGCGAGCGCAAAGCCTTCGGACGGAAGATCTCCGATTTTCAGGCCCTGCAGTTCCGCCTTGCCGACATGGCGACGGAGCTGGAGGTGGCGCGCACCTTCCTGTGGCGGGCTGCCAGTGCGCTCGATGCCAAGAGCCCCGAGGCGACGCGCTTTTGCGCCATGGCCAAGCGCTTCGTCACCGATGCCGGTTTCGAGGTTGCCAATCAGGCGCTGCAGCTTCACGGTGGCTATGGTTACTTAAGCGAATACGGCGTCGAGAAGATCGTCAGGGATCTCAGGGTGCATCAAATTCTGGAAGGAACGAACGAAATCATGCGCGTGATCATCGCCCGTGCTCTGCTGGGAAACCGCTGATGGCAGCAGAGGAAACGCTTCCTGACGTCATCGTCGAACGCACGGGCTCGCTCGGCCGTCTCAGGCTCAATCGTCCCAGGGCGATGAACAGCCTCACGCGCGACATGGTGCATCTGATCGCGCCGGCCCTCGACGCCTTCGAGAAGGATGCCGCCATCACCGCCGTGCTGCTGACGGGGGAAGGCGAACGCGGCCTGTGCGCCGGCGGCGACATCCGGGCCCTCTATGAGGGCGAGCGCACGCCCGACGGCACGGGCGCGAAATTCTGGCGCGACGAATATCGCGTCAATGCCCGCATTGCCCGCTTTCCCAAGCCCTATCTGGCCGTGATGGACGGCATCACCATGGGCGGCGGTATCGGCCTGTCCGCGCATGGCACCCACCGCATCGTCACCGAGCGCAGCCGCATTGCCATGCCGGAAGTCGGCATCGGCTTCGTGCCTGATGTCGGCGGCACCTGGCTGCTCGCCCATGCGCCGGGCGAGATCGGCACCTATCTCGCCCTCACCGGCGAGACGATCGGGCCCGCCGATGCTGTTTATGCCGGCCTGGCCGACCTCCAGATCCCGCAGGGCTGCATTCCCGTGCTGATCGACGAGCTAGCACAGCTGACGCCGGGAACGGGCAATGAGGCAGTCCGTGCCTTGCTCGCCAGGCACGCCGTGCAGCCCGAACCTGCGCGCCTTGCCGAGCACCGCGCCCTGATCGACCAATGCTTTGCCGGCTCCTCTGTCGAGGCCATCCTGCAGGCTCTCGAAGCCGATGGCACGCAATTCGCCTTGAAGACGCGCGACGTCATCGCCTCCAAATCGCCGACCAGCCTGAAGCTCACCTTCCGCCTGATCCGGCTGGCCCGCCAGGCCGATGGCTTGGAGGAGGCGCTAGAGCGCGAATTCGCTGCCGCCGTCGCGGTGGCGCAAGGCCATGATTTCTACGAGGGCGTGCGGGCCGCCATCATCGACAAGGATCGCAATCCGCGCTGGTCGCCGCCGAGCCTCGCCGAGGTCGATGACCGCGACATCGAGGCCTGGATCCAACCGGTTGCTGATCGGGTGTTTGCATAATGGCGACGGCAGGGGCAGGTCCCGGGTACGCGGACGAGACGTGCGCGCACCCGGAAGCACCTATAATTGCTCTATCGAGAAGGAGTTCCCAATGGCCAGCAGCAAGATAGGTTTCATTGGCCTTGGAAATATGGGCGGACCGATGGCCGCCAATCTGGTCAAGGCCGGGCACGCGGTGCGCGGCTTCGACCTGTCCCCAGCCTCGCTCGAGACTGCGCGCGGCGACGGCATCACCATCGCCGCTTCCGCCGCGCAAGCGGTCGAGGACGCTGACGCCGTGGTCACCATGCTGCCGGCCGGCACCCATGTGCTGAAGGTGTGGTCCGAGCTCGCCAACCTCGTGCCGGATGGCGCGTTGCTGATCGACAGTTCCACCATCGATGTCGACAGCGCCCGCAAGGCCCACGGGATCGCCGCCGGACGAAAGCTCGCTGCCGTCGACGCCCCCGTCTCCGGAGGCGTGGGCGGCGCCAAGGCCGGCACGCTGACCTTCATGGTCGGGGGCGCGGACGAGGCCTTCGCGCGGGCCGAGCCCCTGCTCGCCGTAATGGGCAAGCGCGTGGTGCATTGCGGCGCCGCCGGCGCCGGCCAGGCCGCCAAGATCTGCAACAACATGATCCTCGGCATTTCGATGATCGGCGTTTGCGAGGCTTTCGCGCTCGGCGAAAAACTCGGCCTGTCGCAACAGGCACTTTACGATGTCGCCTCGACCTCCTCTGGCCAGTGCTGGTCCCTCACCACCTATTGTCCGGTGCCCGGGCCGGTGCCGACCTCACCCGCCAACAACGACTACAAGCCAGGCTTTGCAGCTGCCCTGATGCTCAAGGATCTCAAGCTTGCCCAGGCGGCGGCCAATTCGGTCGGCGCCAACACGCCGCTTGGCGCCGAGGCGGCCCAGCTCTATTCCCTGTTCGACGGCCTCGGCCACGGTACCGAGGATTTCTCCGCCATCATCCGGTTGCTGCGCGGCAAGCATTGAGGATCAGACATGACTTATGAGACCATCATCACCGAACAGCGCGGACGCGTATTGCTGATCACGCTCAATCGCCCCGAGGCCCTCAACGCTCTCAACCGCAAGCTGGCCGGCGAACTCCTGGCGGCGACCCAGGCTGCGGACGCCGATCCCGGCATCGGCTGCCTGGTGATTACCGGCTCCGCCAAGGCCTTCGCCGCCGGCGCCGACATCAAGGAAATGCAGGCCCAGAGTTTCGTCGACATGCACAGCAGCGACTGGTTCTCGGAGTGGAACCATTTTGCCGCCTCCCGCAAGCCGAAGATCGCTGCCGTAGCCGGCTATGCTTTGGGCGGGGGTTGCGAGCTCGCTTTGATGTGCGACTTCATCCTGGCTGCCGATACCGCCAAGTTCGGCCAGCCCGAGATCAAGCTCGGGGTGATCCCCGGCATGGGCGGCAGCCAGCGGCTGGTGCGCTCGATCGGCAAATCCAAGGCGATGGAACTGTGCCTGACCGGCCGCATGATGGATGCGGCCGAGGCCGAGCGCTGCGGCCTTGCCTCGCGCATCATTCCCGCCGCCGATCTCGTCGAGGAGGCCGTGAAGACGGCTGATGCCATCGCAAACATGTCGCTGACGGCCAGCATGGTGATGAAGGAAGCGATCAACCAGGCCTATGAGCTGCCGCTCGCCAGCGGCCTCACCTTCGAGCGCCGCGTCTTCCAGGCCCTGTTCTCGACCGAAGACCAGAAGGAAGGCATGGCTGCCTTCGTGGAGAAGCGCCCGGCGCAATTCAACCGGGGGTAATCTCCCGGGTGCGCGGGCATCCTGCCCGCATCTTCCTAAACCCCAAACGTAATATTTGCGGATGGGAAGAGCGGGCAGGATGCCCGCGCACCCGGGAATATGCCTCCCCTCAGTTCGTCGAGGGGAAGTTCAGGTTCACGCCCGAGCGGATGCCGGTCGGCCAGCGGGCGGTCACGGTCTTCAGGCGGGTGTAGAAGCGCACGCCCTCCATGCCGTAGATCGAGTGATCGCCGAACAGCGAACGCTTCCAGCCGCCGAAGGAGTGGTAGGCCACCGGCACGGGCAGCGGCACGTTGACGCCGACCATGCCGACCTCGATGCTATCGGCGAAGGTGCGCGCCGCATCGCCGTCACGGGTGAAGATGGCGGTGCCGTTGCCATATTCGTGGTCATTGATCATCTTGGTGGCATGGGCGTAGTCGCGTGCGCGCACCATGGAGAGCACCGGCCCGAAGATCTCCTCCTTGTAGATCGACATCTCTTCGGTGACGTGGTCGAACAGGGTAGCGCCGACGAAATAGCCGTTTTCATAGCCCTGGAGCTTGAGGCCACGGCCGTCGACCACCAGCTTGGCACCTTCCTTCACGCCGGCATCGATATAGCCGAGTACCTTTTGCTGGTGCTGCCTGGTGACGACAGGGCCCATCTCGGCCTGCGGATCGGCGGCGGGGCCGACCTTGAGCTTGTTGATGCGCGGCAAGAGATGCTCGACCAGCGTGTCGGCGGTCGCATCACCGATCGGCACGGCCACCGAGATGGCCATGCAGCGCTCGCCGGCCGAGCCATAGGCGGCGGAGACCAGCGCGTCGGCGGCCTGGTCCATGTCGGCATCCGGCATCACCACCATGTGGTTCTTGGCGCCGCCGAGAGCCTGGCAGCGCTTGCCGTTGGCGGCAGCCGTCGCATAGATGTACTGGGCGATCGGGGTCGAGCCGACGAAAGAGATGGCCTTGACGTCGGGATGGTGCAGCAGCGCGTCGACCGCTTCCTTGTCGCCGTTGACGACGTTGAGCACGCCTTCCGGCAGGCCGGTGTCGAGGAGAAGCTGCGCCACCAGCAGTGCAGCGGAGGGGTCGCGCTCGGACGGCTTGAGGATGAAGGTGTTGCCGGCCGCGATCGCCACCGGATACATCCACAGCGGCACCATGGCCGGGAAGTTGAACGGGGTGATGCCGGCGACGACGCCGAGGGGCTGGCGGTCATTGTGGGTGTCGATGGCGGGGCCGACATTGCGGCTGAACTCGCCGGCCAAAAGGTGCGGAATGCCGCAGGCGAATTCCACGACCTCGATACCGCGCTGCACCTCGCCGAGCGCGTCGGAATGGGTCTTGCCGTGCTCGGCCGAGATCGCCTGGGCGATCTTGTCGGCATTGGCTTCCAGCAATTCCTTGAACTTGAACATGTAGCGGGCGCGCTTGAGCGGCGCCGTGGTCGACCAGGCCGGGAAAGCCTTCTTGGCTGCCTGGACGGCGGCATCGACATCCGCGGTCGAGGACAGGCCGAGTTCGCCGCTCTGCTCGCCGGTGGCGGGATTGAACACGGGCGCGAAGCGTCCGCTGGTGGTGGCGGTCTGCTTGCCGCCGATCAGGTTGTCGATACGGGCCATGGGATTTCCTCTGTAAAAATGGGTCATCCCGGACGCATTGCGGCACGCAGTGACGCAGTGCAGATCCGGGACCGTGTTGACGGTGTGCTCTTTTCGGAAGGCGGTCCCGTGTCTGCGACGCAGCATTGGATGCTGCATCGCGCACGGGACGACGCATATCAATCCAGCGTCTTCAAGACGTCGCCGAGCGTGGTGATCAGTTCGTCGATCTGCGCCTTGGAAATGATCAGCGGCGGCGACAAGGCGATGATGTCGCCGGTGGTGCGGATCAGGAGGCCCTTCTCATAGGCCTTCAGGAAGGCGGAGAAGGCCCGCTTGGTCGGCTGGCCGGCGATCGGCTCGAGTTCGACCGCACCGATCAGGCCGAGATTGCGGATGTCGATGACATGAGGCAGGCCCTTGAGCGAATGCACCGCGTCTTCCCAGTAGGAGGCGAGATCGGCGGCACGGGTGAGCAGGCCTTCCTCGGCATAGGTGTCGAGCGTGCCGAGCGCCGCGGCGCAGGCCACCGGATTGGCCGAATAAGTGTAGCCGTGGAAGAGCTCGATCAGATGCTCCGGCCCCGTCATGAAGGCATCGTAGATCTCCTTCTTGGCGAACACCGCGCCCATCGGGATCACGCCGGAGGTGATGCCCTTGGCCACCGTCATCATATCAGGGGTCACGCCGAAATAATCGGCAGCGAAGGGCGCGCCGAGACGGCCGAAACCGGTGATGACCTCGTCGAAGATCAAGAGGATGCCGTGCTTGTCGCAGATGGCGCGGATGCGCTCGAGATAGCCCTTGGGCGGCAGCAGCACGCCGGTGGAGCCGGCGATCGGCTCGATGATCACGGCTGCGATGGTGGAGGGATCATGCAGGGCGATCACCCTTTCCAGATCCTCGGCATATTCGGCGCCATGCTCGGGCAGGCCGCGGGAGAAGGCGTTGCGGCTGAGATCATGGGTGTGGCGGATATGGTCGACACCGGTGAGCAGCGTGCCGAACATCTTGCGGTTGGAGACGATGCCGCCTACCGAAATGCCGCCGAAGCCGACGCCGTGATAGCCGCGCTCGCGGCCGATCAGGCGGAAGCGTTGCCCTTCGCCGCGGGCGCGGTGATAGGCGAGTGCGATCTTGAGCGCGCTGTCGACGGCTTCCGAGCCGGAATTGGCGAAGAAGACATGATCGATGCCCTGGGGCGTGAGCTGGACCAGGCGCGACGCGAGCTCGAAGGCGGCTGGATGGCCCATCTGGAAGGCCGGCGCGTAATCGAGTTCGGCCGCCTGCTTCTGGATTGCCTCCGTGATCTTGGGCCGGCCATGACCTGCATTGCAGCACCACAGACCCGCCGTACCGTCGAGCACCTGGCGGCCATCGGCCGTGGTGTAGTGCATGTCCTTGGCCGCGACGAACATGCGCGGATTGGACTTGAACTGTCTGTTAGCCGTAAACGGCATCCAGAACGCTTCGAGGTTGTTGGTCACGCGGATCGGGGCATTCATCGGGCTCTCTCCGGAAGCTGCCGGGGTCCCGAAGGCTGGCGGGAGGCCCGGCTCGTTAAGCTGGCAATAGCTTTGCCTTGAATTTGAAAATTATGCCAACTCTTTGTTGTCGCAGCATCATTCCTATTTCAGCCACAGTTTCTACCGCAGTTTTTATTCCGGAACGAACGATCAACAACAAGCGTTAGGTTCCCAAAATCAACTCCCTTGAATGCAAAGTGGAATTGCCGGCAGCGTTCATGATATTTAACACCCTAAACAGGGCAGACAAAGGACGCCACCATGCAGAACGTCGATTTGGGCTCGCTGCTGCGGCGGGTACGCGAGGCGCGCGGATTGTCGCAGCGCCAGCTTGCCAAGCGCGCCGGCATCTCCAACGCCACCATCTCGCTGATGGAATCGAATGCGGTGAACCCTTCGGTCGGCGCCCTGAAGCGGGTGCTCGACGCCCTGCCGATCGGCCTGGCCGAATTCTTCGCCCTCGACGCCAATCCCGGCCGCAAGGTGTTCTACCGCTCGGACGAGATGATGGAGATCGGCCGGGGACGCGTCTCCTACCGTCAGGTCGGTTCGGATCTGCGCGGGCGCGCCCTGCAGATGATCTCCGAACGTTACCAGCCTGGCGCCGATTCCGGCAAAGTGCTGCTGCACCACCAGGGCGAGGAATGCGGCATCATCATTCGCGGCCAGCTCGAAGTCACCGTGGGCGAGGATGTGGCCGTGCTCGGCCCCGGGGATGCATATTATTTCGACAGCCGCGAGCCTCACCGCTTCCGCAATGTCGGTGACACGCCCTGCGAGCTGATATCGGCTTGCACACCGCCAAGCTTCTGAGCCATGAAGGAATGGGAACAACGAAACAGGAAGCGCTCATGGCAGAGGGGGGAGAGGCCGGCCGGCAACGCAACAAGACCAAGCTCGGCCTGGCCAATATCGACAAGATCCTCGACAGCGCCCTTTCGGCCTTCTCGAAACACGGCCTGCGCGGCACCCGTATCGACCAGGTCGCCGAAGCCGCCGGCATGTCGAAGACCAATCTCCTCTATTATTTCCGCACCAAGGATGCCCTCTACGAGGCGGTACTCACGCGCACGCTGGAGGTCTGGGTCACGCCGCTCAAGCAGCTCGATGCCACGCGCGGGCCTGTCGCGGCCCTGACGTCTTATATCGAGCACAAGCTCAAATGCTCACGGCTCTATCCGGAATCCTCCCGTCTCTTCGCCATGGAGATCATGCAAGGGGCACCGCATCTCAAGAAGGTGCTGGCGACGGACCTCACCAACACCGTCCGGCAGAAGTCGGTCATCATCCAGGGCTGGATCGCCGATGGGAAGCTGCGCCCTATCGAACCCTACCATCTCCTCTTCATGATCTGGGCGACCACCCAGCATTATGCCGATTTCGCCACGCAGATCAGCGTCCTCACCGGCAAGGACCTCACCGACGATGCCTTCTACGAGGAAACGCTGAAGACGCTAACTGAGACCATCCTGCGCGGCGTGCTGGCGGAGCGCTAAGAGCAGGAGAGCCGATGAAACTGCTCAGGCGGCGATGGCGACAGGCTCGCTGGATCGCCAAGGAAGCCGGTTCGGGCACACGCAGTTTCGTGAAGGGGTTTCTGCGCGGCTTCCGCAATGGCTTCGATGCCGCACAACGCGGCGAGGGCGAGGCGTTCAAGCAACGCAATCGCGAGGAATGGAACCAGTTCAAATCCGCCCTTGGCCCGATGATGCAGGAAACCGGCGAGACCTTGCGCAATATCGACCGGGATCCCTGCCGCTTCCTGCTGGTGGAGCCCGGCTCCCCGGCCCTGCTGTATGACAGCCGGCTCTATCTGGACGAGCGCTATGCGGCGAGCCGGCCAACGCCCGAACAAGCCGCCAGCGCCGTGATGGCCGCGGCATGCGGCGATTTCGGCCTCCACTTCCGGCAGGTACCACGTGGCGACGGCCAGGCTCGGTTCGACGTCTTCGCGCCTCCTATCGGCTTCGGTGCGATCGGCAAGTCGGCCGAACCGGCCGAACTCACGGCGCAAGCCCTCGCCGGTCTCGAGAATCGCTGTGTTTACCTGACATCATTGGCGCCGTCGCCGTGATGCGACCGCGACAATCACGAGGGTAATTTTCAGAAAGGCCAACCGGCTTCCGTCCTAATAAAATCTGCCAAAACAGGGCGTTAGAGACGAAATACAACCCAGAGAAATCGCATTTTGCCCTGGCAGGCATGCTATCATCACCCCATATGGACGGAGGGGTCACCCCCTAGAGCAAAGCACGTTCAGGCGCGTTTGCTCTAACTCCTCGTTCCGACGCGTCTTTGCGATTCTTGGTGATTCCAAGAAATCACAAAACGCTTTTGGGAGGACATGATGGGACACGCGGTACTGAGTGCTCAAACCATCGAGCAATGCATCATCCCGCAAGATTGGCATCGCTACAGCACCGAGGATCACGAGACCTGGTCTATCCTGTTCCAGCGCCAGGTCGCGGCCCTGAAGGGCCATGTCGCGCAGGAATATCTGGATGGCCTCGCGACGCTGGGTATCGACGAAACGGGCATACCCAATTTCGAACGCATGAATGAAAGGCTGCGGAAGGCTACCGGCTGGGAAGTGGTGGCGGTGCCCGGCCTGATCGCCTCGCGTCCCTTTTTTGAGATGCTGGCGAGCCGGCGCTTTCCGGCCGGCACCTTTATCCGGACGCGCGCGCAGCTCGACTATCTGGAAGAGCCCGACATCTTCCACGATGTCTTCGGCCATGTGCCGCTGCTCACCAACCCCGCCTATGCCGACTATATGAACGAATATGGCCGGCTCGGCCTCGAGGCCATCGATAACAAGGGCGTGAAATTCCTCGCCCGCCTCAACTGGTACACCATCGAATTCGGCCTCATCCGCAAGCCTGAAGGCATCCGCATTTATGGCGCGGGCATCGTCTCTTCCTTCGGCGAAGCGAAATACGCCGTGGAAGATGCTTCCGCCCACCATCTCGCCTTCGATTTCGAGCGCGTGATGCGCACCGGCTATTACATCGACGACTTCCAGGCGAGCTATTTCGTGATCGACCGCTTCGAGCAGCTCTTCGACCTGCTCGAAGGCCTGGACGGGCCTGCTCTTTTCGGCGACCTCCGAAAGAAGTCGACGCTCTCCCCCTTCGAGATCCTGCCGGAAGACAATGTGCTACGCGGGGGGAGTGCCGAGTATTGGCGCGAGTTTCCCGTCACCAAACCCAAGCTCAAATAAAATATTTCCGAAATCCCTCTTGCATGGCCACGGGGATGCGGCTACAAGCCGCGCCCCGGTCAACCAGCCGGAACGATGTCAGCGGCCGGAGCTCGAAACCTCCGCCCGCGCAGGTGGCTTTGTCGTCCTGTGTACGGATATCGTTTCGGGACCGGATTGGGATGTAGCTCAGTGGTAGAGCACCGGCCACACAGCCGGAGGTCGCGGGTTCGATTCCTGCCAACTCACCCTCGGATAGCTCAGTGGGTAGAGCAGTAGACTCATAATCTACGTGTCGAAGGTTCGACTCCTTCTCCAAGCGCCTGAAAAACGCTTCACCCTTGACGGTCCGGGAACTGGCATGCCGACGGTCCTCCGCAGAGGCCGCACCCGCGGGGTGCTGCTTCGATCGGAGTACCCGAAGCCGTTCGCCCGCGGCCTGGCCTGCGGATAAGGGCAAGACGCCCGGCGACCGGCGACGAAGCCTTCGGGCTCCGTGCTCGCCGCCCGGCCTTGCGCCCCGCTGCCGCCGGCCCGCACGGGCAGACGTCACCGGTTCCCGGATCTTTGCCGGGACCAATCCTCAATCACGAAAGGACAATCGGCAGATGAGCTGAGCTCGCCGAAAGGAGACGACATGACTTTTCTCGACCTGATTTTGCGGCGCCAGCGTGTCGTGGTGAAGGAAACCGAGCGCGCCATCGTGCTAGGCAAGGGCGAGGTGCGCGCCATTCTGGGGCCGGGCGAGCACATGCTCGCCGGCCGGAGCGACGAGATCGAGGTCCTGCACCACGACATCGAAGCCGGATCGTTCAGCTCCCCTCTCGAGAAGGCCTTGTTCGACAAGCTTCCGGCCGTCGCCGAGCAGCATCTGCGGCGTTTGCGTACCGCGCCGGGCACGGTCGCGCTCGTCGAGCGCGATGGTGTCGTCCACGCAGTGCTCGGCCCCGATCGCAAGCTCACCGTGTGGAACGCGGCCGGGCCCTGGGCCTTCACGCCGATCGAGCCGCCGGCCGATCTTGCCGTCGAGCCAGGCCTGATCCCGCGCCTGGTGCAGGCCCGCAAGGCCGAGCTCGTGCTGCTGCACGCCGTGCAGGACGGCCAGGTCGGCCTGCTCTATGTCGATGGCGCCTTCATCCGCACCCTGCCGCCGGGCGTGCATGGCTTCTGGAACATCGGCAAGCCGGTTCAGGTCAAGGCGATCGACGTGCGCCAGCGTTCGCTCGACGTCAACGGCCAGGAAGTGCTGACGCGCGACCGGGTGACCATCCGCGTCAACATCGCGGCCGAGTTCCGCGTCGCCGACCCGGTGAAGGCGGTCACCGCCGTCAAGGATTGCGAGGATGCCTTCTACCGCGCGCTGCAATATGCCTTCCGCAAGGCGCTCGGCACCTTGACGCTCGACCAGCTCCTGGAGCGCAAGACCGTGGTCGATGCCGAAGCTGCCGAGAAGGTGCGCGTCGACATGGCCGCCATCGGCATCGAGGTCGGCGAAATCGCCCTGAAGGACGTGATCCTGCCGGGCGAAATGCGCGAGATCCTCAACCAGGTCGTGGCCGCCGAGAAGCAGGCCGAGGCCAATGTCATCCGTCGCCGCGAGGAGACGAACGCCACCCGTTCGCTGCTCAACACGGCCAAGGTGATGGCGGAGAATCCGGTGATGCTGCGACTCAAGGAGCTGGAAGCCCTGGAGGCGATCGCCGGCAAGGTCGAGCGCCTGACGGTGCATAACGGTGTCGGCGGCCTGATGAACGATCTCGTCAAGCTGCGGGATCTGGCGCCAGGCAATGGCAAGTGAGATGGGCGGGTCTGCTGACCCGCCCATTTTCAACGCGCGGCCAGGAAAGCCTTCATGTAGAAGCCGGCCTCCTCCGGGCCATAGGCTTTGTCAGGCGCAACCGGGCAGGCCCGGCGGGCAAGGCATCCGCCCTGCCGGCAGGCGCTCCCCTCGGGCGAGCGCACATGCCGGACGCAGCGCTCGACATCATAGCCCGCCTGCGTGAAGGCACCGACAGGACAGGTGCCAAGGCAGGGCTTGTTCGCGCAGGCCTGGCAGGGATTGGCCGCTTCTCGGCGCGGTGGCAGATCGAGCCTTTCGGTGAAGGCGAGTGCGCCGCGATAGCTGTGCCATAAGCCGTGGGCGGGGTGCACATAGATCCCGAGCGGTGAGGCGAAGACGGTATCCCCGCGTTGCGCCCAGCGCTGGAAGGGCCAATAGGGCGGGCCGCCGAAGGGATAGAGCGCCAGCGCGCCGAACTCGCCCGCCATGGCATCGACAACCCGCTTCGACCACCGGTCGAGCGGGTGGGGCAAGCCATCGGCAGCCTCCGGCGCGACAGCAAAATGCGGCCACTGCCGGCCATCCGCCCAGCCCAGCAAGACGAGGGTCGCCACGGGACAGCCGCCGATAGCGGGCATGCCATCCTCGGGCCGGACATGGAAGGCACCCCGCAGCGAGAGACCGGCGGTTTCGACATGGCGGCAGAGATCGGCTAGCTTCACGCGGATTGCCCGAATTGACGGGCATCTCGCCCATGTCGACCCAACGGGATAGATACAGGATCGTTGCGCCGACCTCCAGATCGGCGTCCTCCACCAGCCAACATCACATTTTCCAGGGATGCCGGTCCGGGGATCGGCACACCCTGCTTCAGGTGCCTGGCCTGGCGAGGTCACGGACCTATAAAGCGCATCGGATCGGTGCGCCATCACAACGCCGATCCCAGAAAGTTCAACGGCTACGCCTGACGCACGAAGCCCCCTACGCTTCAACGATTTCGCTGATCTGCACGATGGGCGTGATGTCCGTATAGTTGGCGACATCAGCGACGATCTCCGCGCGGTGGGGACCGAGAGCCTCCTGGAATACCGCCAGGGTTGGCGAGTAGACATGGCACGCCGCGACGAATTCCGGCGCGCTTCCGGGTTCGGGACCCACAAGGCCCCTATCGATCTCGTAGCGCAGGCAGGCATCGCCGAGCCGTTCCTGGATCAGTGGCATGTGGCGGGTGCGGTAGTAGTCGTGATCGAACTTCGAGCCGCCATCGGCCCGATAGTAGACACTCATCTTGATCATGGTGGGGCTCCTGCCTGAACGCTTCTCCGAGCATTCGAGGGGCCTTTCTAGGTCATCGACTCGTCAAGTGCATCCAGATTTCGGCACCATGGACCATCGCCACAACCGTGCTGTCCGCCGCGGGACAGGCCGCGACTGCCGGGAACCGGAACGGGGATCCCAACATGCAGCCGGGATACCCGTCCTCTCGACCTATTCCGCAGCCGCCTTGGCATGCACGGCCGGATTGTTGGGATGCTCCTTCCAGGTGCGATGCCCGCCCACCGGCCTGCCGGTGCGCTTGTCGACCCCGGACATCACCGGTTCGAGCGTGATGCAGTCCTCGATCGGGCAGACCACGGCGCACAGATTGCAGCCCACGCACTCCTCCTCGATCACCTCGAACTTGCGCTCGCCGGCGACCATGTTGGTGATGGCCTGGTGGGAGGTGTCCTCGCAGGCGATGTGGCAGCGGCCGCATTTGATGCAGGCATCCTGGTCGATATGGGCCTTGACCACATATTCGAGGTTGAGATGCTGCCAGTCGGTCACCTGGGGGATGGCCTTGCCGACGAACTGGTCGACGGAGGTATAGCCCTTCTCGTCCATCCAGTCGGATAGGCCGGAGATCATCTCCTGCACCACCTTGAAGCCATAGACCATGGCAGCCGTACAGACCTGCACGGTGCCGCAGCCGAGCGCCATATATTCCACGGCGTCACGCCAGGTCTCGACGCCGCCGATCCCAGAAATGGGAAGCCCGCGGGTCGCCTCTGCCCTTGCGATCTCCGAGACCATGCTGAGGGCGATCGGCTTCACGGCCGGACCACAATAGCCGCCATGGGTGCCGAAGCCGTCGGTGTTCGGCCAGGGGCGCATATTGTCGATGTCGACCGAGACGATGGAGTTGATGGTGTTGATCAGCGATACCGCGTCGGCGCCGCCGCGCTTGGCCGCTTCGGCCGGCTTGCGCACGTCGGTGATGTTGGGCGTCAGCTTCACGATCACCGGCATGCGGGTATATTGCTTGCACCAGCGCGCGACCATCTCGACATATTCGGGCACCTGTCCGACGGCCGAGCCCATACCGCGTTCGGACATGCCGTGCGGGCAGCCGAAATTCAGCTCGATGCCATCAGCCTCGGTGTCCTCGACGAAGGGCAGGATCGACTTCCAGGCATTCTCTTCGCAAGGCACCATCAGCGAGACGATCAGCGCCCGGTCCTTCCAGTCGCGCTTGACCTGCTTGATCTCGCGCAGATTGACCTCGAGAGGGCGATCGGTGATCAGCTCGATATTGTTGAAGCCCATGACCCGGCGATCCTGGCTGTGCCAGGCGCCGTAGCGCGGCCCGTTGACGTTGACCACCGGCGGGCCCTGCTCGCCGAGTGTCTTCCAGACTACGCCGCCCCAGCCCGCCTGGAAGGCGCGGACGACATTGTATTCCTTGTCGGTCGGCGGCGCGGAGGCCAGCCAGAACGGATTGGGAGACTTGATGCCCAGGAAGTTGGTGCTGAGATCGGCCATATCGTTTCTCCTCACGCAGCCTTTGCTTGGGACTTAAGGGCTTGATCGATCGAGAGGGCGGCCTGCTTGCCGTCCTCGACCGCCGCCACGGTCAGGTCCTTGCCGCCAGCGACACAGTCACCACCGGCCCATATGCCGGGCACCGAGGTGCGTTGCTCGGCATCGACTGCAATCCGCCCCTTTTCGAGTGCGAGCGCTATGCCGTTCACTTCCTCGGGCAGGAAGGACTGCCCGATCGCCGTGAAAAGCTGGTCGCATTCGAGCCTGACGGTCTCGCCGGTGCCCGTGAGGCGCCCGCCCTGCTCCACGGTGTATTCGAGTTCGACGGCGACCAGCCTGCCGTCCTCGGCATGCAGCCGCGCCGGCTTGAGCCAATGACGGATCAGCACGCCGTCGGTCTGAGCGACCTCCTGCTCGTAGTCGGAGGCATTCATCTGCGGCTGGCCGCGGCGATAGGCGATGGTGACGCTTTCCGCCCCCAGGCGCTTGGTCTGCGAGGCGATGTCGATGGCGGTCATGCCGCCGCCGATCACCACGATGCGACGCCCGACCGGCAGGTCGGCAAGATTGGTGGCCTGACGGAGTTCCGCGATGTAGTCGACGGCGTCGATCACGCCCTCGATACCCTCTTCCAGGCCAAGATCGTTGGTGTCGCCCAGTCCCATGCCGAGGAAAACCGCATCATACTCACGAGCGAGGCTCGCCAGTTCGACGTCGCGGCCAAGCCGCTTGCCATAGTCGATGGTGATGCCGCCGATCGCCGTGATGTAGTCGACCTCGGCCTGGGCAAAGCCGCCGGTGCTCTTGTAGGCGGCAATGCCGTATTCGTTGAGGCCGCCCGCCTTTTCGCGCGCCTCGAACACCACGACCTCATGCCCGAGCGTTGCCAGCTTGTGGGCGCAGGACAGGCCCGCCGGACCGGCGCCGACCACGGCGACGCGCTTGCCGGTGGGCGCGCCACGCTTGAACAACTGCCGGCCCTTGGCGAAGAGTTCGTCGGTGGCATAGCGCTGCAGGTTGCCGATCTCGACCGCCCTGCCCTCCGAGGTCTCCTTGACGCAGGCTTCCTCGCACAGCGTCTCGGTGGGGCAAACACGGGCGCACATGCCGCCCATGATGTTGGATTCCAGGATGGTCCGGGCCGCGCCGACCGTGTTGCCGGTCATGATCTCGCGGATGAACATCGGAATGTCGATGGAGGTGGGGCACGCCTTCACGCAGGGCGCGTCATAGCAGAACAGGCAGCGCTCGGCGGCAACCCGCGCCTCATGCCTGCCGAAGG
Source organism: Labrys sedimenti (assembly GCF_034424805.1). Lineage (NCBI taxonomy): Bacteria > Pseudomonadati > Pseudomonadota > Alphaproteobacteria > Hyphomicrobiales > Xanthobacteraceae > Labrys > Labrys sedimenti. Next base: position 815,393 of record NZ_JAXOUF010000002.1, on the reverse strand, counting down.
CCGGATGAAGGTCTGAAAAATTGCTGGCGAGCGTGGGGGAATCGAGACGGCCCCGCGCAATGTCGGATCGTGCAGTCATCTGAACCTCTGGTATTTGGCTCTTTATTTTTTACCAGTTGATCAAAAGAAAGAGTCGCTGTCAATCACACTTTTGAACGGCTCCAGAGTGAGAATCCGCCTGGCCCGCCGGCTTGGCAAGCGGATTCATCAAGGCGAGGCCCGGGCCTGTCCCGGAACTGCTGGACAGGAAAGCCGGGCAAGCCGAGGGCGCCTGTCGAGATCTACGCCGAGATCTGCTTTGCCAGGATGGCTGCGAGCTTTTGCATGATCTCGTCCGGCCCGTGGCCGATCAGCATGTAGGAACGTTCGGCATCCGACCAGTAGACGACGTTGAAGCCATTGCGCTGTTCGAGCGTCGGCGGCGTCACCGCCCCGGGGCTGTTGCCATAGATGCAGAAGGCAAGCGGGCCCGTCAGTTCGTCGAGATAGGCGATCTCGACCAGGGGCGCATTGTCGTAGTGGAAGAGTTCGACGCGCTTGAGCTCCTGGGCCGGCAGGCTGATCTTTTCGGGCGTCAGCGGGAAGCCGAGCCGGCGCGTCGCCGCGGCAAGATCGCGCTGCGCCGTGGAGACGTCGTTCGGCATCCAGTCGAGCGTCTGCGACGTGGTCAGCCCCCAATAGTCGGCAACGGTGGAACGCCAGGCATCCGCTCCTTCATGATCGCTGCGCTGCGCCGCAGGCAACGGCCAGAGGCCGGGCGGCATGTAATGGCCGACGCTGGTTCCCACGACGAACAAGGCGAGCGCCGCCGCAACCGCGGCAGGCGGGATGCGCCAGCGCGAACGCGGTGCATTGTCGTTGACCACCGCTGCCGGAACCGCGGCCTGGCTTTCGGCCAGGAGCGCCTCCAGACGCTGCCGTGGCGCATATGCGCTCAGGGCCTCGTAACTCTGCTTGAACGGAAGCGAGCCGGCCGCAAGCGCGTCCAGCCTCGCCTTCAGGGCCGGCTCCCGGGCAAGGCGAACCTCCAGCCCCGCATGCTCTTCGGGAGGAAGGGCTCCATCCAGAAAGGCAACGAGATTGGCGTCATCGGGTCCCATCTCTTGCGCACTCATGATGACTCCCCCGCAGCGCCCTCCGGCGTATCCTTGTTGAGATGAGCGAGCCTGAGCCTGGCCGAAGCCAGGCGGCTCATGATGGTTCCGATCGGCACGGCCAGCATGTCCGCCGCCTCGGCATAGCTGAGCCCCTCCGCATAGACCAGAAAGACGGTTTCACGCAGCGCTGCAGGCATGGCCTGTACCTGCCTCAACACTTGAGCAGCCAGAATATTCGTTTCGAACTGCCGCTCGCCGTCAAAAGACAGCACACTCTCGGCCTGCTCGAGCTCGACGGGGTTGCGTATCTTGTTGGCCCGGATTTCGTTGAGCCAGATCGAGCGTTCAATGGCGAACAGCCAGCGATCGAGCCGGGTCCCCGGCATGAATTGGTGCGAGCGCTCCAGCGCCCTGAGACAGGTGGCTTGCACCAATTCCTCGGCAGACTGTCCACTACCCGACAGCACGAGTCCGAACCGCCACAAGGCCACGAGATGCGCGGCGAGGCCGGTTCGAACGTCCTGGTCACCTGATTGGGGCATGAATCGCCTATGCCGATAGGGAGCGGCATAATTGTGGCGCGGCGGGCAGGAAACGCAACCGTGAGATAGGAGCGGGATTTTCGGCGGCCAAACGCTGCTGGAGGCTGCTTTGCCCGTGCGTTGTTTACAATCGCTTGGTGTAATGCCTATTCGGCGGCGTCGAGCAGGATTTCGTCGGTGTTCGCCGCCTCGACCATATCACGCAGGGCGCAATCCTCGGTGCAGTCGTGGCAGCGTGCTGCTGCGCGCGCATCGGCGAGAATCTGCCGTACGGTGATCAGGCAGCGGCCGCATTCCGGCCCGCAGCCCAGGCAACGATAGGCATCCGCGGCCGAACGCGGACAGCCAGGCTGCTCGGTCGCGAGCGTGCTGGTGAAATCCTCATCGGTCAAAACACGGCAGGAACAGACGATCATTCGCAGCGATCTTGGGTTCGAGCAAAGGCAGTGACGCGAGTGATGTGGACGGACACGAGCGCCTTGTCAATGGTTAGGCACAACAATAGAATCGTTATAAATCAGTAGTTTAGAATGAGAATAAACTGGGAGTTAGCCCGGCTGCGGTCGGCAGATTTGCGGCTTCCCCTCCCCCGGCAAAATCCTCCGGACAAATTTGCCGCCATCAGGGCTTGCCTTAATTTAGAATTCTTCTAATGTGATTTCAGTCCACCAAGTACGGAGAAACGTCCATGAAGGGCGACAAGAAGGTCATCGATTATCTCAACAAGGCGTTGCGGAGCGAACTGACAGCGATCAATCAATATTGGCTGCATTACCGGATCTTCGACAATTGGGGCCTGCTGGGCCTCGCCAAGAAGTGGCGCGCCGAATCGATCGAGGAGATGCAGCACGCCGACAAGCTGACCTCCCGCATCCTCTTCCTGGAGGGCTTCCCGAACATGCAGACGCTCGATCCGCTGCGGATCGGCCAGACGGTGAAGGAAGTTCTCGAATGCGATCTCGCCGCGGAGCGTGAGGCTCGCTCCCTTTATCAGGAAGCTGCGGAATATTGCCGCACCGTCAAGGATTTCGTCTCCGAGAACTTGTTCAAGGAATTGATGACCGACGAGGAAGGCCATATCGACTTCCTGGAAACCCAACTCGACCTGGTCGAACGCCTCGGCATCCAGAACTATTCACAGAGCCATCTCGGCGGCTTTGCGGAAGAATAAGCCGTTCTTCAGACCTATCGGACAAGGCGGTCGTTTTGACCGCCTTTTTCTTGGTGGCACCGGCCTGCAGCGATGACAGGTGTCTGTACGGTAACCGCAGCGACAATTGCCACGCTTTCGTAGCCGACGAGGACCCCATGCCGAGAAGATCGACGACAGACATCAACCCAACCAGGATCGGCCTGATCGGCGGCTTAGCGGCCAGGGCCGGGATCTTCTACTACGAGCGGATCCTGCAGAAATATCAGGAGGCAAAGATCGCGCTCGACCTGACGTTGAGGCATGCCGACGTCGCCACCGTGCTGCACTATGTCGGATCGGGGGACAGGGACGGACTCGGCCAGTATTTGGGCTCGCTCGCCAATGAACTGTTCGACGCCGGCATGGACACGGTGTCCATCACCGCCGTCGCGCCGCATCTTGCCATCGACGAAATCAAGAGACGATCGAAGGGCCCCATCATCGACGTCCTGGCAACCATCCCGGGCGCCCTGAAATCCGGGGGTTTCGAACGTGTCGCGATTTTCGGCAACCGGGCCGTGATGACCTCGGCTATTTTCGGCGCCGTGCCGGAACATATGGTCGTCAAGCTCGATCCACACGAGATTGCGCGCGTACACGAGACCTACACCGACATTGCCCTCGCCGGTAAGCGCGGCACCAAGGCCGAGGTCGCCTATTTCGACGATCTGGCCGGCGAACTGCTCGACCGGAGGGGCGCCCAGGCCATCATGCTGGCCGGAACGGACCTATCGTCCTTCTATGCGGATAGCGAGCCTAATTTTCCTTTCCTTGATGTGAGCGCCCTGCACATCCAACAAATTCTCGCAGGAATCTGAGCGGCATCGGTGGCGAGGAATTACAGCACGGCATCAAGAAGTTCGAGTCTGGTGTCACGGTCGCATGTCGATCCTTGAACTGCTCCTGCAGGACTGGCGCGGTTCAGTTCGGTTCCGGCATGATGTCGACCTCGACGACCTCGCCCTCCTGCGGCCCGACGCGAACGACATCCCCGACATCCTTGCCGAACAACGCCTTCGCTAGTGGCGAGACATGGCTGATCCGGCCATGGGCGGCGTCGGCCTCGTCTTCGCCGACGATGCGCCAGATCTTTTCGCGCCCGTCCGGATAGTGCAACGTGACGGCCATGCCGAAGCGAATGCCGGCATCGGCGGCAGAGGGGACCACCAGTTCCGCCGAGGCTCGCCGGGCAGCCCAGTAGCGAATGTCGCGCGAGGCATTGCCCATGGCGATGCGATCCCCGGCAGCTTCGGCCGTGGCGAAAAGCAAACGCGCCTGCCTGAGCTCGGCCTCGATCATGGCAAGGCCGCGCGCGGTGACGAGATTGCGCTCGATCGAAATCGGCCGCTCGGGAAGGACATGGGCGTCCTCCCCTTCCTGGCCGTCCTGGGTAAAGGCTCGGCTCATGATGCGACGATCAGGCGGCCAAGGTCATGCCGCCAAGATCATGTGGCTTGATCATGCGGCTTGAGCCGTGCCTTCGACACGCTTGGCAATCAGCGTGCGCAGCTTGCCGAGATCCTTGGCGAAGCCGCGAATGCCTTCGGCGAGCTTCTCGGTCGCCATGGCATCCTCGTTCATCTCCCAGCGGAAGGCGCGCTCGTCGATCTTGCCGGTGGTCGGCGCAGCGGCGTAGTTGTCGGGCGAGAGCTGGCGCTCCAGCGTGCCCTGGTCGGCTTCCAGCGCCTGCAGCAGGTTCGGCGCGATGGTAAGGCGGTCGCAGCCGGCCAGCGCCTCGATCTCGCCGGTGGAGCGGAACGAAGCCCCCATCACCACCGTCTTGACACCGCGGGACTTGTAGTCGGCATAGATGCCGCGCACCGAGAGCACGCCCGGATCCTCTTCCGGGGTGAAGGTGCGGCCGTCATTCTTCACATGCCAGTCGAGGATGCGGCCGACGAAGGGCGAAATCAGGAACACGCCGGCATCGCCACAGGCCACCGCCTGCGCCTTGGAGAACAGCAGGGTCAGGTTGCAGTCGATGCCTTCCTTCTGCAGCACCTCGGCGGCGCGGATGCCTTCCCAGGTCGAGGCGATCTTGATCAGGATGCGGTCACGCTCGATGCCGCGCGACTTGTAGTCGGCGATGATGGCATGCGCCTTGGCGATGCTCGCCTGCGTATCGAAGGAGAGGTCGGCGTCGACTTCGGTCGAAACGCGGCCGGGAACGAGCTTGGTGAGTTCCGCGCCGAAGGAAACGGCGAGACGATCGGCAATGGCGGCGACGACGCCATCCTTGCCGCCGCCCTGCTTGCTGCCCCAGCTCACGGCTTCCGCGATCAAATGGTCATAGGCTGGCATCTCGGCTGCCTTGAGCAGCAGGCTGGGATTGGTGGTGCAATCGACCGGCTTGAGCGCCTTGATCGAATCGATATCGCCGGTATCGGCGACGACGACCGTCATGGCGCGCAATTGTTCGAGTTTCGAAGCCATATGTTACGTCCTTGTTCACAGAGCTTGATAGCGTCCCGTCACGGACCATAGACCCCAGCCCCGGCGACGTCATCAGTTATCATGCTTGTTTTTCTGGCCCGCCACCGGAGCGGCCAAAGCGGCACGGTGCGGCAGACATTGGCTACCTCGAACACGCCTCTCATGACCCTGCAGGCCGCCTCCAAAGATATGGTTCCGTTGGCGGGAGATGCAAGGCTGCTCCGGTTCGCGGATCACTTGCGGCAGCAGATGATGAAGCGCCGATAGAGATAGGTGCGCAGCCGGTTGCGCAGATCCGCCCGGCGCCTCTGGGCCGCGGCGATCGGCCGATGCGAGGAGACCACCACATCCCTGAAGCCGGCCTGTTCCAGGAGCGGCAGCAGATCGGTACTCCGCAGCCCCCTGCCAAAAGGCAGCCGCTCCATGATGCGGGCATGGCGCTCGCCCATTGCACCATCATAGAAGGGATCGGCGCCGCCAAGGCGATCGATCAAGGCGATGAGCCCGGACGCCAACCGGCCGGTCCTGGTTGGTCTTGCCCAATCCCCGTCGAAGAACAGCAATCTGCCGCCCGGTTTCAGCACGCGATGCCAATCGGCAAAGGCCTTCTGCGGCTCGGTCAATGTCCAGACCAGATGCCGGCAGACGATGGCGTCATAGGCGTTTTCCGGCTCCATGGTGTTTTCTGCATCGCCCAGACGAAAGCGCAGGCGCTGGCGACCGGCATGCTTGCGTCGCGCAACCGCCAACATCGCCTCGGAGAAGTCCAGCGCGGTCACGTCATGGCCGAGCGCCAGCAGCAGCTTGGTGATCTCGCCCGTCCCGCAGGCGAGATCGAGCACCCGGAGCGGTTCGGTCCCGAGATGATCTCGGATCGCCCCCGCCCAGGCTTCGAATTCGGGGCCCTCGGGAATGTGGTGCCCGAAGGCGCGGTCGAAGGTTTCCGAACGCTTTGACCAATAATCGCGAATCTCTTCCTTGAGATCATAGTTCGCAGGGCTGGCGCTCGTCATCTGATGGCTCTCTCCATCTGTTGTCGGCTGCGTGTCATGACACCGCCGCGATCCAGCCCGGTCGCGGTACCGGAAGATCCGGATGCCGATAGCGGATGAAGCATCCTCCCGCACCGTCGCGGATGACCTCGGCGGCGACACCGAAGACCGACTGGATGCGCACTGCCGTCAGCACCTCCGCCGGCGGACCGATCGCCTCGATCCGTCCTGCCTGCATCAGCGCGACCCTGTCGCAGAACATCGCCGCATGGTTGAGGTCGTGCAGGGCCGCCACGACGGTGAGATTCTGGCGATGCACCAGATGCAGCAGGCCGATCTGGTGGCCGATGTCGAGATGATTGGTGGGCTCGTCGAGAAGCAGGATCTCGGGCTGCTGCGCCAGGGCGCGGGCGATGTGCAGGCGCTGGCGTTCCCCACCGGAGAGCGTGTGCCACAGGCGACCGGCAAGGCCGGTCATGGCAACCTCCTCGAGCGCGAGATCGACGATGGCGTCATCCCGGCTCGACAAGGGCGTGAAAGCTCCCAGATGCGGCGTTCGCCCAAGCTCCACAGCCTGGCGGGCGGTAATGCGCTCGGCCGTCTCCGCCTGTTGCTCGACCAGGGCGATGCGGCGCGCGACTTCGCGTCGAGCAAGACCGTGGAGCGGGCGGCCCGACAGCAACACCTCGCCGCCCTGTGGCCGGCGAATACCGGCCAGCAGAGACATCAGGCTGGTCTTGCCCGAACCGTTCGGGCCGATAATGCCCAGCAATTCGCCGGGCTGGACCTCCAGCGACACCCCGTGCAGGATCGAGGCCCCGCCTGCCGACCAGGACAGGTTGCGCGCCGACAGGCTCATGCCGTCGCCTTTCTCTGGCTGAGGATGAGGGCAAAGGCCGGCGCTCCGACCAGGGCCGTGATGACGCCGATCGGCAGGACCTGGCCGGGAATGATGATGCGGGACAGAATGTCGGCGACGATCATGAAGACGGCACCGATCAGGGCGCAGGCCGGCAGCAGGCGCCCATGGCGCACGCCGACCACCATTCGCGCCGCATGGGGAATCACCAGGCCGACGAAGCCGATCGATCCGACGATGCTGACCATTACTGCCGTCATCATCGCCGCGATGCCGACGAGTACGACATAGGCACGCCGGACGGAGATGCCGAGGGATGCTGCCGACTCCGTGCCGAAGGTGAAGGCATCGAGCGCGCGCGCATGCCAGAGGCAGACCAGCAGCCCCATGGCCGTGACCGGCAGGGCAAGCCAGACATCCGGCCAGCGCACCCCCGAAAGATTGCCGAGCAGCCAGAACATGATGCCCCGCGCCTGTTCGGCATTGGCCGCCTTGGTGACGATGAAGGAGGTCAGGGCGTTGAAGAGCTGGGACCCGGCGACGCCGGCCAGGATCACCGCGCCGGTGCCGCGGCCCGAGCGCATTGCCAGCAGGGCGACGAAACCGAAGGCCACCAACGCGCCCAGAAAAGCACCGAGCGGCATGCTTAGAAATCCTGCACCGATGCCGAGAATGGCGACCCCGACCGCGCCCGTCGAGGCGCCGGCCGAGATGCCGAGCACATAGGGATCGGCCAGGACATTGCGCAGCAGGGACTGCAGCACGACGCCCGACAGCGCCAGGGCCGCGCCGCAGCAGGCCGCGACGACCGCGCGGCTCAGCCTGTAGTTCCACACGATGCCTTCATCAATGCGATCGAGGGCGTAGCCGGCGCCCCACAGACGGTTGGCCGCCGTCTTGGCCACCACGTCCATCGGAATGGCCGTCTCGCCGATGGCGGCGCCCAGCCAGAGCGCCAGGACGAGCACGGCCAGGGCCAGCAGCCCGATCGCCAGCAATCGTGTGACGGGGCGATTCATCTCAGCGCTTCAGGCCAAAACGCTGGACGGCATCGGCGAGCATCTCGATGCCGTCGACGACGCGTACGCTCGGCTGCATGGCCTGGACGTCCATTTCCACGACATGGCCCTGCTTGACCGCCGGCATCAGGCTCACCACCGGATCGGTCTTGAGGAAATTGAGCTTGACGGCGATGTCGTCGGCCGGATAGCGGCGACGATCCATCCGGCCGGCGACGATGATGGTGGGGTCGGCCTTGGCGATGGTCTCCCAGCCGACGCTCGGCCACTCCTCCTCGCTCTCCACGACGTTCCGGACACCGAGCACGGACATGATATAGCCCGGCACGCTGTTCTTGCCGGCCATGTACGGATCGACATCGACCTTGGCGCTCGAGAACCAGAAGGCAGCGGAGACCTTGCCGTCGCCGGCAGCGATCTTGCGGCGGGCGGCTTCCTCGCGTGCCTTGAGGTCCGCGACGACCTTCGCCCCGCGCTCCTGCACGTCGAAGATCTCGGCGAGTTCCCTGATCTCCTGATAGACCAGATCCATGGTGAAGAGGGTACCGCGCGTGCCGTCGCCACCGCCGGAATTGTCCTTGCCGACGCAATCGGCGGGCGAAACATAGGTCTGGATACCCAGTTCCTCGAACTGCTCTGGCTTGCCGACGATGCCGCTGGGCCCGACATGCCATTGGAACTGGGCCGTCACGAGCTCCGGCTTCTTGCCGATCACGCTTTCGAAGCTCGGATCATTGTCGGCCAGGCGCGGAATCTTGGCATTGGCCTCCTCGTATCCGGGCAGTACGGGGCCGAACCAGACCGCCGTCCCGGCCACCTTGTCGGCAAGACCGAGCAGATAGAGGACCTCCGTGCTGCTCTGCCCCACGGAAACGACGCGGCGCGGCGCATGATCGAAGGTGACGGTGCGGCCGCAATTGGCGAGCTTGAGGGGATATTTCGTTGCCTGCGCCGCCGCCGGATCGATACCCGGCGTCAGGCTGAAGCCGGCGGCAAGCGCGACGGCAAAGCCGAACCAGCGGGCCTTATTCCTTGAAAAGGTCATGATGTTCTCTCGTTCGCGATGGAAATGACCGTCTTCGGCGCGGCCGAAGACGGGTAAACGGCCTCAGGCCAGGGCGTGGCAGAGGGTTCGACGACGCGAAGCGGAGGGAACAGGCGGGCGACAGCCCGGACGTGCGGGAAGATAGGTCACAATGTCTCCTGTTCCGGGCATCCCCGCCCGTGACATGGGATTGATCGAGATGACGGCAGGTTTCCTGGCTCGCGGACGTCGACCTTGCATCTGCCTTCCCATGGGAGACCCACAGTGGCATGGCGCCTTTCGCGCCAGGAGGATGCTCGGCAATCCGCCTACAGTTGCGGGGGCAGCCACGGCATGGGCTTTTAAGGAAGCCGAACCGTGTTCCCTATTACTCCCGACGGACTTGCATCCGACGGGAACCGTCAACGCCACAGTTACCGGGGTGTCGCCAGCGCGGTCAAGCGAATATGCAAAGCATGCATCGGCCGATGCCGGGCGCTGCCTTCCTGCTTCAGCCCGCGTCTGTCGCCGCCTGTACGCGGCAGGCCAGGAACCCCTGTTCAATCACGTCCCTGGGCAGATTGCGGCCGATGAAGACCAGGCGGCTCCGGCGCTCCTCCTCGGGCTTCCAGGGGCGCTGATGGTCGCCTTCGAGCAGCATGTGCACGCTCTGGACAACGAAGCGCTGGGGATCGCCGTCAAAGGCGACAATCCCCTTCATGCGCAGCATGTCGGTGCCGAATTGCTGCACGATCATGTCGAGCCAGGGCATGAACCTGCCGGGGTCGAGCGGCTCGCGGGACACCAGGGCGAAGCTGCCGACATGATCGTCATGCTCGTGCTCGTGGAAGCCCTCGAGGAAATCGGGCTCGGCTTCGAGGATGCGGTCGAGGTCAAAGGCGCCGCGGCCGAGCACCTTGTCGAGCGCGATGTCGCAACGGCGGGTCTGGTGGAGGGTGGCTGTGGGATTGATGCGACGGATCCGCTTCACCACCCGGTCGAGTTCCTCCGCCGTGACCAGATCAATCTTGTTGAGCAGGATCGTATCGGCGAAGGCGAGCTGCTCCTGGGCCTCATGCGCGGTCTCGATTTCGCCGAGCAAATGCCGGGCGTCGACCACGGTGACGATCGAATCGAGCCGGACCCTGGCGCGCACGTCATCGTCGACGAAGAAGGTCTGGGCGACCGGCGCGGGATCGGCCAGCCCGGTCGTCTCGATCAGGATGGCATCGAAGCGGTCGCGCCGGCGCATCAGGCCCTCGATGATGCGGATCAGATCGCCGCGCACCGTGCAGCAGATGCAGCCATTGTTCATCTCGAAGATTTCCTCGTCGGTATCGACGACGAGATCGTTGTCGATGCCGACTTCACCGAACTCATTGACGATGACGGCATATTTCCTGCCATGGCTCTCGGTCAGGATCCGGTTGAGAAGCGTGGTCTTGCCTGCCCCGAGATAGCCGGTGAGGACAGTGACGGGGGTCTGCGGCAGGGGCTGCATGATGTCGGAATTCCTTGATCCATTGCGAAAACGGGCATGTCGATGCCGTAGGCGCTCGATTGAGCCTCCACTTGAATGAAACGTTATAACATAACTTTATGGATCGCAAGCAGGTCCTCCAATGCCATCGCAGGAGCAGCCGGCATCCTGGCGGAGAAGTGGAAGCGGCCCTGGCAAGCGGGATTATTCCACTGGAATTGCCTGCCGGCGGAGGAATTCAACGCGAGAGATTTTCGAATCACGACCTGTGTCGGGTAAGCCTCCTCCATCTCCCCGGAATGGAATCAGGCACCGAAGGCGCATCCTGCAGGCATGACCCTCTCATCTCCCCGAGATCCTCTCGCCGTTCTCAATAGCGTATTCGGCTACGCCGCCTTTCGCGGCCAGCAGGAGGCGGTGGTGCGCCATGTCACCGGGGGTGGCGATGCGGTGGTGCTGTTCCCGACCGGAGCGGGCAAGTCGCTGTGCTACCAGATCCCGGCCCTATGCCGGCGCGGCGTCGGCATCGTCGTCTCGCCCCTGATCGCCCTGATGCGCGACCAGGTCGAGGCGCTCAAGCAGGCTGGCGTGAGCGCGGCGGCGCTCAATTCCTCCCTGTCGCGCGAGGAGGCCTACAAGGTCCGCCGCTCCCTGATGGACGGCAAGCTCGACCTGCTTTATGTCGCCCCCGAACGCGTGGCAACGCAAGGCTTCCAGGCCCTGATCGCCGATGCCGACATCGCGCTCTTCGCCATCGACGAAGCCCATTGCGTCAGCCAGTGGGGCCATGACTTCCGGCCCGAATATCGCGAACTCGGCAGCCTCGCCGCTTCCTTCCCGGGCGTCCCGCGCATCGCGCTCACCGCTACGGCCGATCCGGTCACCCGCGCCGACATCATCGAGCGGCTCGGCCTCAACGCGGCCGAAGTCTTCGCCACCAGCTTCGACCGGCCCAATATCAGCTACGCCATCGTCGAGCGCGACAATGCCCGCCGGCAATTGCTCGCCTTCCTGGCCGGGCACAAGGGCAATAGCGGCATCGTCTATTGCCTGTCGCGTGCCAAAGTGGAGGAGACGGCGCAGTGGCTGAACGAACAGGGCATCCGCGCCTTGCCCTATCATGCCGGCCTGGAAGCGGCGACACGCAGCGCCAATCAGGACGCCTTCCTGGAGGAAGAGGGCCTCTGCCTGGTTGCCACCGTCGCCTTCGGCATGGGCATCGACAAGCCGGACGTACGCTATGTAGCCCATCTCGACATTCCCGCTTCGGTGGAAGCCTATTACCAGGAGACGGGCCGAGCCGGGCGCGACGGCCTGCCCTCGGATGCCTGGATGAGCTACGGCATGGCCGATGTGGTGCAGCGCCGCCGCATGATCCAGGAGGGCAATGCGCCTGAGACGGTAAAGCGGGTCGAACTCGGCAAGCTCAACGCCCTGCTCGGCATCTGCGAAACCGCGGAGTGCCGGCGCAAGGCCATCCTCGCCCATTTCGGCGAGATCCATCCCGGCCGCTGCGGCAATTGCGATACTTGCCTTTCGCCGGTCGAGAGCTGGGACGGCACCGATGCCGCGGTCAAGGCGATGGCCGCGATCTACCGCACCGGTCAGATGTTCGGCGCCGCCCATATCATCGACGTGCTCACCGGCAAGGTCACCGAGAAGGTCCAGCGTTTCGGCCACGACAACCAGCCCGTCTTCGGGGCCGGCAAGGATATCGAGGCCCGCACCTGGCAATCGGTGCTGCGCCAACTCACGGCGGCCGGCCTGGTCAATGTCGACCATGAAGCCCATGGCGCCCTGATCCTGGCCGAGGAAACGCGGGCCGTGTTCAAGGGCGAACGGCAGATCATCTTCCGCCGCGACCGGCCGCGCAAGAGTACCGAGGCCAAACGCGCCCGGCACGGCGAGATCGAGATGTCGGAACGCGACGGCGCCCTGTTCACCGCTTTGCGCGCCGAACGCAGCCGGCTCGCGCGCGAACAGAGCGTACCGCCCTACATGATCTTCGCCGACACCACACTACGCGCCATGGCGAGCGAACGCCCCGCCAGCCTGTCCGAATTTCTGGCACTGCCCGGCGTCGGGCAGGCCAAGCTGGAGCGCTATGGCGAAGTCTTCCTGGAAGTCGTCAGGCGCGAAGGCTAGGATGACGGCTCGAGACCGGTGGTTCACGCCACTGTGCGGCGGCGCACAGGCCGGACATGAGCCAGCCCTCCCCTCCTTGACGCCGTTTACCATACATTTTAAGTTAGCGAACGAACGCTAACTTAAAATGCGATTCTCCCGCGCCCGGTACGCGCCCATCCAGGAACCACACCGATGCTCGCATCGCTGATGTCCGCCCGCCGCTTCTGGCCCCTGTTCTGGAGCCAGTTCTTCAGCGCCTTCAACGACAATTTCATCAAGCAGGCCCTGACCATCCTGGCGGTCTACGGCATTGCCGAAACCGCTGCGATGGAAGGCGGCGACAGCATGGTCTCGATCGCCGGTGCCTTGATCGTGCTGCCCGGCCTGCTGCTGTCGGGCCTGGCGGGGCAATTGGCCGACCGCTACGACAAGGCCCGGGTCGCCCGGCAGATCAAACTGGCTGAAATCGCCATCGTCGTCGTCGCCGCGGTCGGCTTTGCCCTGCATTCCATGCCGATCCTCTTGGTCAGCATGCTCACGCTCGGCATCATGGGCACGCTGTTCACGCCAGTGAAATACGGCATCCTGCCGGATCATCTGGCGCCTGAAGAACTGCCCGCCGGTAACGGTCTCATCGAGGCGGGCACCTTCCTGTCGATCCTGATCGGCATCATCGGGGCCGGCTTCGTCGCCCCCCATCTGCCCAGTTGGATCGTGGCCGCCATCATGGTGGCGGTCGCCGTGGCCTGCTGGTGGTTTGCCCGCCTCATTCCACCCACGGGTGAAGCAGCACCGGATCTCAAGATCGACTGGAACATCATCCGCTCGAGCTACCAGCTCGTGCAACTGGTAGCCTCCGACCGCAAGCTCCTGATCGGCTCGCTGGCGGTGGCCTGGTTCTGGATGAGCGGCATCGTCATCCTCTCGCTGACCCCCTCCCTCGCCCACAGCGTGATCGGCGGCGACGGCACGCTCAATACCTGGTTCACCACCGCCTTCTCGATCGGCATCGCCATCGGTTCGATCCTGGCCGCACGCCTGGCCACGGGACGGATCATCGTGCTGCTCTCGCCGATCGGCTGTATCCTGATGGGGCTGTTCTGCCTCGACGTGGCCTGGATCGCCTTCGGTACCGAGCGCTCGGAAACGCCGCTCTACTTCCTTGATTATCTCGCCACCGGCACCGGCCTACACATGACCATCGCGCTCGTGCTGGTGGCGTTGGCTGCGGGCCTGTTCATCGTGCCGATCTATGCGGCGGTCCAGCATTGGGCCCCCAAGGACGAACGCGCCCGCGTCATCGCCGGCGGCAATGTCATCACGGCCCTGTTCATGACGGTCGGCGCTGGCGGCCTCTCCCTGCTGCAGGGCCAATTGGGCCTCACCACCCCGATCGCCCTGCTCGGCATCGCCATCCTCGACATCATCGCCGGCGTTGTGCTGCTCTATGTGCTGCCGATGAGCCGGTTCCGTGACTTCATCCTGCTGCTCTACCGGCTGCTCTACCGCCTCGAGGTCAAGGGCATCGAGAACCTGGAGACGCCCACGCCCCATCGCATCATCGCGATCAACCATGTCAGCTTCCTCGATGCCGGCCTGGTCCTGGCCCTGCTCGACAAGGATCCGGTGTTCGCCATCGACCACACCATCGCCAAGGCATGGTGGGTCAAGCCCTTCCTCAAGATCTGCCGCGCCTATCCGCTCGACCCCACCAAGCCGATGGCGACGCGCGGGCTGATCAATGCGGTGAAGGCCGGCGAGACCCTGGTGATCTTCCCCGAGGGGCGCCTCACCGTCACTGGCGCGCTGATGAAGGTCTATGACGGCGCCGGCCTGATCGCCGACAAGTCGCATGCGGACATCGTGCCGATGCGCATCGACGGCCTGGAGCGGACGCCCTTCACCAGGCTCGACGCCAACAAGGTTTCACGCCGCTGGTTCCCAAAGGTGACCGTGACCTTCACCGAACCGACGCGCCTCACCATCGACGAGGATCTGCGCGGCAAGAAGCGCCGCCAGGCCGCCGGCGCCGCCCTCTACGACGTGATGTCCGATCTCATTTACAAGACGAGTTCCGTCGACACCGATCTCTTCCGTGCCCTGGTCGCGGCCGCCGACAAATATGGCCGCAAGCGCGTGGTGCTGGAGGATCCGGTCAGCGGCACCCTCACCTATAAGCGCCTCTTGATCGGCATCAGCGTACTCGGGCGCAAATTCACGGACTTCACGGCTCCGGGCGAGCATGTCGGCGTGCTCCTGCCCAACGCCAATGCCGTCGCCGTCACCTTCTTCGCCCTGCAGTCGACAGGCCGCATCCCGGCCATGCTGAACTTCTCGGCCGGCCAGGCCAACCTGATCTCGGCCTGCGAGACCGCGCAGGTGAAGACGGTACTGTCATCCCGTGCCTTCGTCGAAAAAGGCCGGCTCGGCGATGTCGTGGCGGCGATGGAGGCCCATGTCCGCTTCGTCTGGCTGGAGGATGTGCGCGCCGAGGTCGGTACCGCCGACAAGCTGAGGGGCCTGCTCGGAGCCGGGCGCGCCCATGCCAAGCCTGCGCCGGACTCCCCGGCGGCAGTCCTGTTCACCTCGGGCTCGGAAGGGGCACCGAAGGGCGTGGTGCTGTCGCACCGCAACATCCTCGCCAATATCTCGCAGGTCGGTGCCCGCATCGATTTCGGCCCCGGCGACATCGTCTTCAACGTGCTGCCGGTGTTCCATTCCTTCGGCCTGACCGGCGGCATGATCCTGCCGCTGGTCAACGGCGTCAGGCTCTACCTCTACCCGACGCCGCTGCACTACCGCATCATTCCCGAACTGATCTACGGCACCAATGCCACCGCTTTGTTCGGTACCGACACCTTCCTTGCCGGCTATGCCAAGATGGCCAATCCCTACGACTTCCGCTCGCTGCGCTATGTCGTGGCCGGGGCCGAGCCGGTGAAGGTGGAGACGCGGCGGGCCTATAACGAGAAGTTCGGCCTGCGCATCCTGGAAGGTTACGGCGTCACCGAGACCTCGCCGGTGCTGGCGCTGAACACGCCGATGTTCAACAAGAACGGCACCGTCGGCCGGGCGCTGCCGGATATGGAGACGCGGCTGGAGGACATTCCCGGCATCGAGGAAGGCGGGCGCCTGCACGTGCGCGGCCCCAATGTGATGCTGGGTTATCTCAAGGCCGATCATCCCGGCGAGATCACCGCGCCCGAGGAAGGCTGGTATGATACCGGCGACATCGTCACCATCGATCCGCAGGGCTTCATCGCCATCAAGGGCCGGGCCAAGCGCTTCGCCAAGATCGGCGGCGAGATGGTGTCGCTCGCCGCGGTCGAGTCCATGCTTGCCGACCTCTGGCCGGAAAGCCCGGTCGCCGTGCTTGCCACCCCCGACCCGCGCAAGGGCGAGCGCCTGGTGCTGATCACGCCGCACAAGCAGGCCAACCGCGCCGACGTGATCGCGCATCTGCGCTACAAGCATGCTGCCGAGCTGATGATCCCTTCCGAGATCATGATCATCGACGCCATGCCGGTGATGGGCACCGGCAAGACCGACTATGTCGGCCTCAACAAGATGCTGAAGGAGCGTCAGGCCAATGCCGGCGCTGCCGACGCCAAGGCCAGCCCACCAGCCCCGCTGCCGGGCTTGCCCGATCCGTCCAAGCCCTCTGCGCCTGCGCAGGGCAATGGCGCCGAACCGGAAGCCCATCGCCCGCCGCCTGCCCCGCTCGCCGCACCGGGGCGCCCTGCCGGCGAGCCCCGGCCGCCCGCCGAAAAGGCAGGCGAGGCGGAAGCACCGCCTCCGGCCCAGGCTGCCCACGACGAAACGGGCGGGAATCATGCGTGACGGATCCAAGACCCGTGCCAAGATCGTGACGGAGGCCTTGCGCCTGTTCGCCCGGAAAGGCGTGGCAGGGACATCGATCCGCGACATCGCCGGTGCGGTCGGCGTGGCGGAGGCTGCCCTCTACCGCCACTTCCCGTCCAAGGATGCCCTGTCGCGCTCCCTCTTCCTCGACGGCTATGCCAGGCTTGCCGGTGACATCCTGGCGGCGGACCAGGCCCATGCCGAATTCGATACCAAGATCACCCGGATCGTCGAAGTCTTCTGCGATCTCTTCGACGAAGACCGGGCCCTGTTCACCTTCCTGCTGCTCT
Organism: Labrys sedimenti; assembly: GCF_034424805.1. Taxonomy (NCBI): domain Bacteria; kingdom Pseudomonadati; phylum Pseudomonadota; class Alphaproteobacteria; order Hyphomicrobiales; family Xanthobacteraceae; genus Labrys; species Labrys sedimenti. Next base: position 798,477 of record NZ_JAXOUF010000002.1, on the reverse strand, counting down.
CCCAGCACGCCCACCTGGCCGAGGTTCCCGACGACGCCGGCAAGAACGTGGTGGAGGCTGTGCGCTCGATTTTTGCAGGGGCCATGCAAAGGCGGGAGATCCGCGACCACGACGCCGACCTCCTGACCGCGATGGCGCTGGGCATCGTTGCCCAACCTGCGATCTTCACCCTCTATGGCCGGCTCCAGGGTCCATTGCGTCATCGCGCTCCGGACCTGGCAAAGGCCATCCTGGCACTGGTCGGTTAGGGCAATTTCGAGAAAAGTCGATCGATCCTGCGAACGAGAGAATATGCCGGTACGGCATTGAGCCGGCAACGCGAGGGATCATATCGCGCCATTGGAAAATGCCCGGGTTGCGGCGCGGGCCGGACATCCGCCATGATGGCAGGCACCAGACGTTTCAGATTGTCCCTGCCGGAATGAAGCCCCTATGACCGAAGCTGCCCTGGAACCCGTTCGCCTCGCCGACTACCGGGTCCCCGCCTTCCTGATCGACACGGTGCATCTCGACATCCGGCTCGAACGGACGCAGACCCGCATCGTTTCCACCCTCACTCTACGGCGCAATCCCCACAGTGCGGACCAGGAGGCCCTGAAGCTCCACGGCGACAGCCTCGTCTTCGTCGAGGCCTGGCTCGACGGCGTATCGCTGCCATCGGAAGCCTATTCGGTCTCGCCCAATGGTTTCAGCCTGCACCAGCCGCCCGCCGAGCCCTTCACGCTGGCGATCGAGACACGGCTTGATCCGTCGGCCAACACGCAACTGATGGGGCTCTACCGCTCCAACTCGGCCTATTGCACTCAATGCGAGGCCGAAGGCTTCCGGCGCATCACGTATTTCCTCGACAGGCCGGACGTATTGTCGGTCTACACCACGAGGATCGAGGCTTCGTTCCAGGAGGCGCCGGTGCTGCTCGCCAACGGCAACCGGATCGAGCACGGATCCCTGGCCGACGGCCGCCACTATGCCGTCTGGCAGGATCCCTTCCCCAAGCCCTCCTACCTCTTCGCCATGGTTGCGGGCGATCTCGCCATGGTGGCCGACAGCTTCACCACTCGCTCGGGGCGGCAGGTGCGTCTGGAGATCTATGTCGAGCACGGCAAGGAAGATCGCTGCGCCTATGCGATGGACGCCCTCAAGCGCTCGATGCGCTGGGACGAGGAAGCCTTTGGCCGCGAATATGATCTCGACATCTTCATGATCGTCGCCGTGTCCGATTTCAACATGGGCGCCATGGAGAACAAGGGCCTCAACATCTTCAACGACAAATATGTGCTGGCCCTGCCCCAGACGGCCACGGACAGCGACTTCGCCGCCGTCGAGGCGATCATCGCGCATGAATATTTCCACAACTGGACCGGCAACCGCATCACCTGCCGCGACTGGTTCCAGCTCTGCCTGAAGGAGGGCCTGACGGTCTTCCGCGACCAGGAATTCTCGTCCGACCAGCGCTCGCGCCCCGTCAAGCGCATCAATGACGTCAAGCTCCTGCGCAGCCAGCAATTCTCCGAGGACGGCGGACCGCTCGCCCATCCCGTCCGACCTGAAATCTACAACGAGATCAATAACTTCTACACCGCCACGGTCTATGAGAAGGGCGCCGAGGTCGTGCGCATGCTCAAAACCCTGATCGGCGACGAGGCCTTCGCCGCGGGTATGGAACTCTATTTCCAGCGCCATGACGGGGAAGCGGTCACCATCGAGGATTTCCTGACCTGCTTCGCCGAGGCAAGCCGGCGCGACCTCGGCCAGTTCATGCTCTGGTACAAGCAGTCGGGCACGCCGGAGATCCGCGCCGAGGGGCGGTGGAACGAGGAGGCCGGCACCTACCACCTCAGCCTGAAGCAGATCCTGCCGCCGACGCCGGGCCAGCCCAACAAGCAGCCAATGCTGTTCCCGATCCGCCTCGGCCTGGTCGGTGCGGAAGGCGATCTTCCCGTCACGCTCGACGGCAAGCCTTTCGACGGTCTGGTGGCTCTGGCCGAATCCGAGCGCAATTACGTGTTCGGCAATGTGCGCCAGGCTCCCGTCCTCTCGCTGCTGCGCGGCTTCTCGGCACCGGTCAAGCTCACGGTCGCACTCGACGAGGAAGCCCTGCTGACCCTGCTCAAGGCCGACAGCGACCCCTTCAATCGCTGGCAGGCCTCCCAGAGCTACGCGCTCAAACTGCTGCTGCGGCTGGTGAAGGACCCGGCGACACCGGTCGATCCGCGCTTCATCGCGGCTGTCCGTGGCCTCCTTGCCGGGGGGACCACCGATCCCGCCTTCACCGCGCTCTCCCTCGCTCTGCCCAGCGAGACCGACATCGCCCGCGAGATCGGCAATGACGTGGATCCCCAGGCGGTCTATCAGGCCCGTTTGATCCTGCGGCAGACCCTGGCCCGGGAACTGCAGGCCGAATTGCTGCGCACCATAGAGAACATGACAGTAGCGGGCCCTTACTCACCCCAGGCCGCCGATGCAGGGCGACGTTCCCTGCGCAACGGCGCACTCGATTTGGTCTGTGCTGGCGGCACCTCCCAGGCGCTCGCCGCCGCCGTGGCGCAGTTCGACAAGGCCGACAACATGACCGACGAAATGGCGGCGCTGGCTACGCTGGCCTTGTCCGCCACGCCGGCCGGCGAACGCGCCCTGCACAATTTCCGCGAGCGCTACGACAGCGATCCCTTGGTCATCGACAAATGGATGGGCGTGCAGGCGATGCTGCCGCTCGAAGCCACGCTGGACCGCGTCAAGGAACTCATGCGCGATCCCGCTTTCTCCCTGCAAAACCCCAACCGGGTCAGGGCCTTGATCGGCACGTTCTGTTCCGCCAACCAGACGCAGTTCAATCGTCCCGACGGAGAAGGCTATCGCTTCGTTGCCGACATCATCCTGGCCATCGACCCGAAGAACCCGCAATTGGCAGCCCGGCTCCTGGTCGCGTTCAAGACCTGGCGTTCCCTCGAACAGGGCAGGCGTACCTTGGCGGCGGCAACATTGCGCGACATCGCAAGGCGCCCGGGATTATCCCGCGACGTTGCTGACATCGCGCAAAGATCGCTTGCATGAAGCAATCATTGAAACTATGCGGTCAGCTCGGCTACGGCTGTCCGTTGCAATCGAGAGTACTGGTGCCTCTAGGGAAGCATTCATAGGCTGCATCTGACGGAAAGCAGCCGCATCCCACCACATCTTGTGGTGGCGAGTTTTCAGCCCCATAGATGTAGCCGAAGTATCAAGATTTTGTCTTGAATCGGGCGCGAATTCTTCGCTTTTCGGCCGCAAACGGACACAAATAATTAAAAAAGTGTTCACGGCGACTCTAGACAAATCACGTGAAGGTTGATTCTTATAGCCTTATCGATTCGGGGGCGGTGATGACCACCTGCCCTATCGCAAATTCTCAGATAAGGCTGGAAGGGCTAAGCAATGGCGCGTGCAAACGCGACACATGCGTCTTTGCGCGCGCCGGGCATCCGGGGCCTTGCCAAGACACTGGTCTGCCCAACCTATCGGCGACTGATCGGGCTCGAACCGATCCTGCGCAAGGCCGTGCCTGTGCTGATCATCGCCTTTCTTGCCGTCATCGCCCTCGCCGCCTTCATCCAGGCCCGGGACAGCCGCCAGCAGGCCATGCAGGATGCCGGGCGCAACCTCGACCTCATCGTCTCGGCCGCAGCGGCGCAATTGAGCGCGATTGTCGCCCAGAGCGGGCGGGTGCCGACCCGGGCCGCGATCACGGCGCCCGAGCACACCCTGCTTGCGGTGATCACGCCGCAGGGTCGCCTGCTCAACGATAATGGCGATGCCGCCGGCCTGATCGGCGCGATCGGCGACCGCGTAAGCGGCCAGTTGACCGTCACGGTCGGCGGCACCGCCATGCTCGCTTCCATCGGCACCAGCGAAAGCCTGCGCATCGTCGCCGCCAAGCCGATCGACGACATCCTGGAGGGCTGGTATGCGCTGAGCGGCCGCCTGCTCGTCTTCACCACAACCACCGGCGGCGTGCTGCTGATCCTCGGCTTTGCCTATTACTGGCAGGCCTCCCGCGCACGCCGGGCCGACGACATCTACAACAACGTCCGCAACCGGCTGGAAACCGCGCTCAGCCGCGGGCGCTCCGGCCTGTGGGACTGGGACCTCGAAGCCGGGCGGGTGTTCTGGTCGGATTCGATGTTCCACCTGCTCGGCTATGAGCCGCAGGATGATCTTCTGGTTCATAGCGACATCGATCGGCTCATTCATATCGACGATGGCGGCTTGCGCACCCTTTCCGCCGAGCTGCTGGCCAAAGACCCGCCACTCGCGATCGACCGGCGCTTCCGCATGCGTTGCGCCAATGGCGAATGGATTTTCGTGCGCGTGCGCGGCGAGCTGGTCTATGGCCCGCAGGGCAACAAGCGGTTGATCGGCATCGTCGTCGACGAAACCGAGGAGCGGCGCTTCGCCGAGCACACAAAGCGGGCGGATCTGCGCCTGCGCGACGCCGTCGAGACCATCTCGGAAGCCTTCGTCCTGTGGGACGCCGGCAACCGGCTGGTCATCTGCAATTCCAAGTTCCAGGCCCTGCACAATCTGCCGGACGGCCTGGTCCGTCCCGGCACCCATTACAGCGCCATCGTCGAGGCCGGCTCCCAACCGGTGGTGCGCACCAACATGTCCCCCAACGCTCCGATCGAGCGGGGCGCACGCACCTTCGAGGCCCAGCTCCAGGACGGTCGCTGGCTCACCATCAACGAGCGACGCACCAAGGATGGCGGCTATGTCTCCGTCGGTACCGACATCACCTCGCTAAAGGAACAGCAGACCCGGCTGATGGACAGCGAGCGCAGCCTGATCGGCATGATCGCCGACCTCAAGCGCTCCCGGCAGGTGCTCGAGCGCCAGACCCAGGAATTGGCCGAGCTGGCTGAAAAATATGCCGAGGAAAAGATCAAGGCCGAGTCCGCCAACCGGGCCAAGTCGGAATTCCTCGCCAATATGAGCCATGAGCTGCGCACCCCGCTCAACGCCATCATCGGCTTCTCCGAATTGATGGAGAACGGCACTTTCGGTGCGCTCGGCCAGCCTCGCTATGTCGGCTATTGCAAGGACATCAACGACAGCGGGCGCTATCTCCTGAACTTCGTGGACGACATCCTTGAAATGTCGAAGATCGAGGCGGGCGAGGTCACGCTGCAGCGCGAGCTCGTGGCGGTCGACCGCCTGCTCGGGGACCTCCTGCGCTCGCTCCGGCCGGAGACGGACGCCAAGAGGCTCAGCCTCCACCCTTCCTGGAGCAGTGGCGTGAACCTGCAGGCCGATCGCCGCGCCCTGCGCCTGATCATGAACAATCTTCTGTCCAACGCCATCAAGTTCACGCCGGAAGGTGGCAGGATCGGCGTTCGCATCCGCCGGCACGGCAACCAGGTCGCCCTCTATGTCGAGGATTCGGGCATCGGCATTCCGGCGGAAGCGATCGGCAAGCTCGGCCGCCCCTTCGAGCAGGTCCAGACCCAGTTCACCAAGACGCACAAGGGATCGGGCCTCGGCCTTTCCATCGCCAAATCCCTGGCGGAGCTGCATGGCGGCTCGATCCGCATCCGCTCCGCGGTGGGCGTCGGCACCGTCGTCATGGTGGTGCTGCCGGTCGAAGCCACGCGTTCGCCGGTTCAACCGACCACGCCAGTCCTGATGCGGTCCGCACCGAGACGGGCGGCATCGGCAGCGCTGCTGCACTGACACCGCCGCGCGATGGAACCCGCCGCTTCGGCCTGGCGAGGAGATCAGGTTCGGCTCTTGCCTCCTTCATCGGCTCCACGCCCCCCATCCATCTGCTGCTGCAGCGCCGCCAACCGCGCCTCCTGGGCCGCGATGCGATCGGCCAGGAGGTCCTCGTTCGCGGCCCCGGAAGATGCCGCCGCCTGCTCCATCAATTGACGGATGTTCTCGCGGATGATCGCGATCTCGGCATCGTAGGACTGTGTGGTGCGGGGCGTATTCATTCTTCCGGCTCCGTCGTGAATAACAGGGGATAGCCCTGGCTGCGCGCCATATCCGTGGCCCGGGTCGCCTTCGTCTCGGCAATGTCGCGCGCGAACACGGCCACCACGCAGACGCCTCTTTGATGGGCGGTAAGCATAACGCGGTAGGCCTGTGACTCGTTCATGCGGAATTCGGCCTTGAGCACGGCCACCACGAAGTCCCGGGGCGTGTAGTCGTCATTGACCAGGATGACCTTGTGCAGCCGCGGCCGCTGGGTCCTGGTTCTGGTCTTGTTGCGAGGGCGAAGGTCGGTGTCACTCATTGGCAGAAATCTCCCAATGAAGCCTCCCGTCGGGAAGCGAAGATCGGCACCATTCTTCCACGTCCGAGCGGCAAAATCGAGCCCGCTCGAAGGGGTGCCGGGGACGAATGGGCCGCATCGCCGCGCGGGCCTACTTCCCGCCGACGACCTGCTTGAAAATGTCCCGCACCCGCGTCTGCGTCACGCCGATGACGGCGTTCAATTCGTCGAAATCACTGCATGCGGACACGCGGCTGAGCAGGATCTTGCCCGTTTCGGATGTCTTGTCGGGATCGAGATTGCCGCCGACGCAAAAGCGGATCACCTGGGAGAGTGCGGTGTAGAGCCGCCAGGCCTCGATGAGACGCCTATGCGCCGTCTTGGCCAGCACGCCGGCTTCCAGGGCCTTGTCGAGAGCCCCGCCGGTATTGGCATCGAGCATGGCCGGATGCTCGGCCGCGTGCAGCAGTTGCAGGGTCTGGGCGATGAATTCGATATCAATCAGCCCGCCCCGGGAATTCTTGAGATCCCAAGGCCCGCGCCCACCCTTCTCGCTTTCGAGCAGGGCCCGCATGTCAGCGACGTCCTTGAGAATTTTGCGCGGCTCGCGTTCGACGGCGAGGATCCCGGCGATGGTCTCCTCGATCAGTCGCCCGAATTCGGCGTCACCCGCGACGATGCGTGCCCGCGTCATCGCCATATGCTCCCAGGTCCAGGCTTCCTTGAGCTGATATTCCCTGAACCCGTCGATATGGATGGCCACCGGCCCCTTCTGTCCGGAGGGGCGCAGCCGCATGTCGACGGAAAAGGCCGTACCCTCCCCTGTCGGGGCCGAGAGGGCGGCGATCAACCTTTGCGTCAGCCGAGCGAACCAGACGGACGGCGCGATCGCACGGGGTCCATCCGTTTCGATGGCATCCGGATCATGGTCGTAGATCACGATCAGATCGAGATCGGAGGAAGAGGTCAGTTCCCGCCCGCCGAACTTGCCCATGGCGAGGATCCCGACGCGGGCACCGGGCGGACTGCCATGGGCTTGCCTCAGCTCGGCGATGACGAGATCGAGCAAGGCCCTGATCACGGCCTGCGCCAGGGCCGTGATCTGCTCGCCGACCAGCAAGGGATCGAGTTCCCCGGACAACAGGCGAGCTCCGAGCACGAAAATGCGCTCGCGCACGAAGATACGCACCAGGTCGAGCTTGTCCTCATAGCTCTCACCCGTCGCGAGTGCGCCGGCGAGGCGCGAATCGATCCAGGCCTGGGCATCGCCGCCCTCGGCGCCATGGTCGAGCAGGCCGTCAAGTGCATGAGGCCGCCGCACCAGCACCTCGGCCAGGCGTGGCGCTACACCGAGCACGCGTGCGAGCACGGAGAAGAGCTTGGCGTTGTTGCGCAGGATTGAAAAGAGCTGGTAGCCCGAGGGCATGCGGGCGAGCAGCCCGTCGAACACGAACAGGGCCTTGTCGGGACGCCCCTCCTTGGCCAGCGCCTGCAATAGAGCAGGCGTGAGTTCGGTGAGATCCTCGCGTGCCTTGGCCGAGCGCATGGCGGGGTAGCGTCCATGATGCCAGCCGCGTATCATCTCCGCCACCTGAGAAGGCGAGGCATAGCCCAGGCGCTCCAAGGTCTTCAGGGTCTCCGGATCGTTCTCCTTGCCGGTAAAGACCAGGCTGCCGACGTCGCTGGCGAGCGGAGCCGAGGCCTCGAACAGGCGGGCATAATGCTGCTGCACGGTCTCCAGTCGGGCGATCAGCGCCCTGGACAGGGCCTCCACATCTGCGTAACCGGCAAAGCGCGCAAACTCCAGGAGAGCCTGCTTCTCCGCCGGCAGGCTATGGGTCTGCTCGTCCGCCATCATCTGTAGGCGATGCTCCAGCCCGCGCAGGAAATCATAGGCTTCGGTCAATTCATCGCGCGCCTCCGGCGTGATCCAGTTGGCCTCCTGCAGGGCGGCGAGCATGGCCACGGTACCGCGCCCGCGCAGATCGGGATTGCGGCCACCGGCGATCAATTGCTGGGTCTGCACGAAGAACTCGATCTCGCGGATGCCGCCGCGCCCGAGCTTGAGATTGTGTCCGGCGACGGCGATGGCCTCATGGCCCTTATGGGCATGAATCTGCCGCTTCATGGCATGGACGTCCGCGATGGCGGCATAGTCGAGATGACGGCGCCAGATGAAGGGCACCAGCCCGGCGAGGAAACGCTCGCCCAGCGCGATATCGCCGGCGCAAGGCCGCGCCTTGATCATCGCGGCTCGTTCCCAGTTCTGCCCGACGCTTTCATAATAGCCATAGGCCGCGGGAAGCGAGATCGCGATCGCGGTAGCGCCGGGATCGGGGCGCAGACGCAGGTCGACCCGGAAGACATAGTCGTCGGCCGTGCGCTCGGACAACAATTTGACCAGCCCCTGCGTCAGCCGCACGAAGAAAGGTGCCGGCTCCAGCCCTTCGCGCAAGGGCGCCGTTTCCGGATCGTAGAGGACGATAAGGTCGATATCGGACGAATAATTGAGCTCGAACGCTCCCTGCTTGCCCATCGCCAATGCCACCAGGCCGCAATCCCGGTCGGGATTTTCAGGGTCGATCGGCAGGAAACGGCCCGCTGCGGCCGCCTCCCGCAGCAGGAAACGCAAGGCCAGGGTCGCACTTTCGTCGGCCACGCGCGTCAGGGCGGCCGTAACCTCGGCAAGCCGCCAGACGCAGCCGAGATCGGCGATGCCGATCAGCAAGGCCGCTTCCTGCTTGAGCAGGCGTAGTGCCCGCATGGCCTCGGCGATATCGGCCGCGGCAGTGCATTGGGCCTTGGCCCGCACGATCGCCTCTTCGAGCACCGCCCCTGGCGCTCCTGCCAGGATGCGCTCCAGGCGGGCGGGATCGGCCAGGGCCAGCCTCCACAGGAAGGGTGAGGCGGTGGCAAGCCCGGCCAGCACGGCGTGGCCCTGTCCGCCCTCCAGCGCCGCTGCAACGGTCGGTTGTGCGGCCGGATCCAGCACTTCCGCCAGATCGGCGAAGCGGGATTTGACACGACGTTTGTCTTCAATGGGAATCATGCCGCCGCCTCACCCTGCTTTCACGCTCTTCTTGTCGTTCCTTGGCGATAGCATTGGTTCAAACAATTCGCATGCGCAAATGGCTGGCTTCGAATGCCATCATTACGACGTAGCCTGTTCTCGGGCGGCTGTCCGGTTCAGGAACGAACGCGCAGGCCGGGGCGGCGCAAGGCGAGCTTGGACAGCGCAGGCTCCTCGGCGGGCTTGTCGGGTAATTCCAGCACCACGCGCAAACCCGGCTGGTTGTCTTCCAGGCGAATCGTACCACCATGCAGCTTCACCATGGCGGAGACGAGCGCCAGGCCAAGGCCGGAGCCCGGGCGCGTGCGGCTCGATTCCAGCCGGACGAAGCGTTCCAGCACCCTCTGCCGGTCGGCCTGCGGAATACCGGCGCCATGGTCGGCCACGCTGAGAATGACGCGCCCCTCGCGCTTCTCGGCCGCAATCGTCACGTCGCCGGCCGCACCACCCTCCTCCTTGGGGCTGTATTTGAGGGCATTGTCGATAAGGTTGGCCAGCGCCTGGCTGACGAGCTCGCGGTTGCCGCGCAGCGCCAAGGGCGATTGCGCCGCCACCACGATCCTGGCGCCGCTCTCCTCGGCAACGGGTTCGTAGAGCTCCGCCACCGCATGCACGGCCTCGGCGACATCGAACTCGCTGAGCGCCCCGTCGATACGGCCGCCCTCTGCCCGCGCGATCATCAGGAGAGCGTTGAAGGTGCCGATCAACCCGTCCGACTCCTCGATGGTGCGATCGAGAGCGGCGCGATAGGCATCCTCGTCCTTCGCCGTTCGCAACGCCTCCTCAGCATGATTGCGCAGGCGCGTCAGCGGGGTCTTGAGATCATGGGCGATGTTGTCGGAGACCTCCTTGAGGCCCGCCATCAGCTCCTGGATGCGATCCAGCATGGCATTGGTCGTCGAGGCCAGCCTGTCGAACTCGTCATCCGTCCCCGCAACCTTGAGGCGGCGGGTGAGGTCCCCGTCGATGATGGAGCGGCTGGTGGCATTGATATCGTCGAGGCGATGCAGCACGCGCCGCGCCACGAACCAGCCGCCGGCCACGCCAAGCAACATGATCAAGCCGACCGACCACAGCGCCGCGTTGAACATGATCGCGCGCACGCGGCTCTGCTCGTCGAGATCGACGCCGACCAGCAGCTTATAGCCGTCCTGCAAGGCAAAAACCCGCACCAGCGCCGTGCGCGGGCCGGCCTTGCCGCCATCATCACGGCGATAGGGAATATTGCTGAGGCCCGGCTTGTCGAGCACGCCATCGGGCAGTTCGCTGACATTACCGACGAGCGCTTCGCCCTGCGGCGTGGTGAGCAGATAGAGCAGCGACCCCGGCCGGCGGGTGCGGGCCTCGATGGTCGAGGCCAGCAGCATCACGCCACCCTGGGCATATTCGTCGCTGAGGCTGTTGATCTCGGCATTGATGGAGTTGCTGATCTGCGAGCCGAGAAGACGCTGGGCATTCCAGAAGAAATAGCCGAGCAGCGAAGCCGCGAACAGCGTGAACACCAGCAGATAGGCGGCCATCAGCTTGAAGGCCGTGGTTCGGATGAGTTTCCGCAGTCCGGTCACGGCCAGTCTTTCCGATTCCGCCCCCGATGCAGTATTCCTCATGCTCACAAGGTAAAACTCTGTCGGGACCGCTTATTTCGCGCTGTCGCGGATCATGTAGCCCGCCCCGCGAATGGTGTGCAGCAATGGCTTCTCGAAGCCCTTGTCGAGCTTGGAGCGCAGGCGCGACACGTGGACGTCGATGACATTGGTGCCGGGATCGAAGTGATAGTCCCAGACGTGCTCGAGCAGCATGGTACGCGTCACCACCTGGCCGGCATTCTTCATCAGATATTCGAGCAGCCGGAATTCGCGGGGCTGGAGGTCGATCTCCTCCCCTGCCCGCTTGACCACATGCGACAGGCGGTCGAGCTCGAGATCGCCGACCCGATAGACCGTTTCCTCACCCTTGCCGGGACGCCGGCGCGACAGGACCTCGACACGGGCCAGGAGCTCGGAGAAGGCATAGGGCTTGGGCAGATAGTCATCGCCACCGGCGCGCAGGCCCTTGACCCTGTCATCGACCTCGCCCAGCGCCGACAGAATCAAGGCAGGCGTCTGCGTGTCTTCGAGGCGCAGGCGAGAGATCATCGAAAGACCATCGAGCTTGGGCAGCATGCGATCGACGATCAGCACGTCATAGGGACCGTCCTTGGCCATGGCATAGCCGCTCAAGCCATCGGCGGCATGGTCGGCAACATGTCCCGCTTCCGAAAAGGCCTTGACCAGGTAAGCAGCTGCGTCGCGGTCGTCCTCGACGATCAGAATACGCATTTTGGTTTCAGACTCATTCATATTTCGAGTTGAAGGCGTCTGAGACGAGCTTTGCCACATTTCGAGGTCACCTCATAGGGCGCAATGATCCGCGCCCGCAGCATTCACATTGATGTTTTCAAGAACGCACCCCCAATCCCGATCTCCTCCGGCCGGAGGGAACGGAATCGGAGGCGGCAAGGATTCGGGCCAAGAAGCCGGCGCGACCGCCCGTGATGGGCGGCCGCACCAGCGGTTTCAGCTCGGATCAGGCCTTGCCGATCGGCAGGGCGACAAAGTGCAGGCCGTCATTGTTCTTCACGCGCAGCAATACGGTGCGCTTGGAGTCGGCCTTGGCGCTCGAAAGGATCTCGCGAACCTCACGCACATTGCTCACCGGCTTGCCGGCAATGTCGAGGATGACGTCGCCCGGGCGCAGCGATTCGGCCGCGGGGCTGCCCGGGTCGACATCGGTTACGACCACACCGGCCTTGCCGGCGCCAGCCACGGCAGCGGCCGGCGCGAGTTCAACGCCCAGGCTCGCCAGTGAGCTCTTGCCACCAGTGTCGTCATCCTGCTGCGAGCGCGCATCGGCCAGCTGCTTGTCGCCCGGCAGCTTGCTGGTCTCGACCTTGACGCTCTGCTCCTTGCCGTCACGCCAGACGGTCAGATCAGCGGTCTCACCGGGCTTCACATCGGCGATGGCACGGGCAAGCTCGCGGGAATCGCTAACTTCCTTGCCGTTGACGGCCGTGATGGCATCACCCGACTGAAGGCCGGCCTTGGCGGCGGGGCCGTTCTTGGTGACGTCGGCGATCAGGGCACCCGAAGCCTTCTTCAGGCCGATGGAGTCGGCGATATCCTGGGTGACCGGCTGGATCTGCACGCCGATATAGCCACGCGTCACCTGGCCGTCGGCCTTGAGCTGCGAGACCACGCGCGAGACGGTCTCGGCGGGAATGGCAAAACCGATGCCGATCGAACCACCAGACGGCGAGTAGATCGCCGTGTTCACACCGATGACTCGGCCGGAGAGGTCGAAGGTCGGGCCGCCCGAATTGCCGCGATTGACGGGAGCATCGATCTGCAGGAAGTCGTTATAGGTCGAGTTGTTGAGATCGCGGCCACGCGCCGACACAATGCCCGCCGTCACGGTACCGCCCAGGCCGTAGGGATTGCCGACGGCCAGCACCCAATCGCCCACGCGCGGCTCATTCTGCAGTTCGAGCTCGACAAAGGGGAACTTGCCCGCATCGTCCTGGACCTTCAGCAAGGCGAGGTCGGTCTTCGGATCGACGCCGATCACCTTGGCCGTATAGGTCTTGCCGCCATCGGTGACGACATCGACTTCCTTGGCATGGTCGACGACGTGATTGTTGGTCACGACATAGCCGTCAGCCGAGATGAAGAAGCCGGAGCCCAGCGCCATGCCGAACTGCTTGCGAGGCCGGCCGGGCTGCATGTTGCCGCCGCCAGGCCCGTTGAAGAAGAACTCGAACGGATTGGCCGGCGCACCGTCATTGTCGTCGTCGGAGGCGCTGGCATTGGTTTCGGTCTTGACCTTGATGGAAACCACCGCCGGCCGCACCTTCTGGACGATATCGGCAAAACCCGGCTGCGCGACGCCAGATTGAACGGCTTGGCTCTGGGTCTGAGCGAAAGCAGGCGTGACGGACGGCATGACCACGAAGTTGCCGGCAACCGCGCCGGCGACGCCAAGGCCGAACACGGCGGCCATCAGGCGCGTGCGGCGGCGGGCAAGGATACCGGCCTTCGGCTTCATGTCATGATCGGATGAATTCATCGTGATAGGCTCCATAATGACACGGCCTTCCGTAGGGATAGACCGGTCGCCTTTGCTTCAGCGCCCCCATTCAGCGCCGTTGCCGGTGACAATGCCCTGACCAACATTACGGCTCTTTTTCCGTCGCATTACTCTTTAGTAAGACGCACTTTTTTCCCGCTTGAGAGCATGTTCCACCGGCTGGATGCCGACCCCTGTCGCACTATAACCGCACATCCCACCGGACGGCACCGGATTTCCGCGCCCCTTAGAATCCATATAAACTATTGATGTTGCAGGGAAATTATTGATGGGATATCAGGTCCTGCATTGAGTTGACGCGCATCGACCTCTCGAAGCGCGACTTCGTTTCCATTTCCGATGCCGCGCCGATGACGACGTTCACCACGACCGATGCCCGTGACGACCTGATGTCGCTTTATCTGCGTCAATGGAAAACGCTGCGCAGCCTGCTGCGCAAACGCAGCGGCTCGCACGATCTGGCGGAGGAGGCCGTCCAGGAAACCTGGCTGCGGCTGGCGGACATGAAGAGCACGCGAGGCCCCATTCTGGATCAGCAGGCCTTCCTGCTGCGCATCGCCGGCAACATCGCCATCGATCTCGCCCGCAAGGATCGCCGGCATTCGGCCCGCTGCCTCAGTGACGAGGCTATTCTCCAGGCCATAGCCGACAATGCACCGTCGCCCGAGACGATCACGATCGATTGCGACCAATTGCGTTTCCTGGCCATCGGCCTGTCAAAACTTGCACCCAAGCCACGCACCGCCTTGCTGCTGAATCGTTGCGACGGCCTTTCCCATCGGGACATCGCAAAGCGGCTCCGCGTTTCCGAAAGCATGGTGGCGCGCTACCTCGCCCAGGCGCTGCGATATTGCCGCGACCATTTCCGCGCCGTCGCCTGACCCCTCGGCCGATCGCGTATAGATTGCCGGGAGCAGAGGGTGACGAGAACGCCGACCAGACAGATGGAACCGGGCCAAGAGAGGCAGCAAGCCGATATCGCACTCAGTGACGCGGCCATCGACTGGCTGGTCAGGCTCCATTCCGGCCAGGCAGGCAAGGCCGACCATGAGGCTTTCGCGGCCTGGCGCGGGCAGAGCCCGGAACACGAACTGGCCGCCCGCGAGGCCGAGACGATCTGGCACGGCATCGGCCTTGCCGGAGGCAAGGTCCAACGCAATGCCCGCGCCAAATTGACGAGACGGGCAGTGCTTGGCGGCGTGGCGATCGGTGGATTGGCCGTCGCCGGTTCCAGCCTTCTACGTCCGCATCTGTTCGCCGACCACAACACCGGTGCCGGAGAACGTGCGACGATAACCCTGCCGGATGGCTCCACCGCCCTTCTCAACGGCGACACGGCGCTGAATGTCTCCTTCGATGCCGCCCAGCGGCGCCTGGAACTGCTCGCAGGTCAGGCGCTGTTTCAAGTCCGGCCGGACGCCGGACGGCCTTTCGTGGTGGCGGCCAATGGCGGGCAGGCGCGGGCCGTGGGAACCGTATTCGACGTCGACATCCGTTCGCAGGAAGTGGTCGTTACCGTGGTGGAGGGACAAGTGGACGTGACGGCCGGTGCCCGCCCCGGCCCGGGCGTACTCGCGGCAGCCGATCAGCGGGTGCGCTACGGCCCAGACAGCCTCCCCTCGGCGGCCGAACCCGTCGACGCCGAATCCGAGACGGCCTGGCGCCGAGGCAAGCTCATCTTCAACCAGAGGCCGCTGGGCGATGTCGTGGTCGAGATCGAGCGACAGCGCCGCGGCAGGATCGTGATCACCAGCGCCCGCCTGCAGTCGCTGGAGGTGACCGGGGTATTCGAGCTGGCCGACCCGGAATCCGTGCTCTCCACCATCGAGGCGACGCTCCCCGTCAAGGTGACGCGGCTGCCCTTCGTCACGATCCTGCACTGAAGCCGCCTTCCCTCGAGCGCTTGGGACATGGTTGCGCTCCCCTCTTCCGCGGGCACTTCGAAATTTTCCTGCCGACGCGGTGCAAGATCGCCGGTCTCGTTTCGTCCTGGAGATATGGGGGTCTGGCAGACGTTTTCAGGAAACGCCTGCTCTCCCCCTTTGATCAGCGGGGCGGGATTGATGGACGGCAGAAGATCGGGACATGACAAGGGGTGCGGCTTTGGCGGTCTCACCAGGATCGCACTTTTGGGGTCGGCATCGATCGGCCTGGCGCTGGCGTCGGCATGGTGCGGCGGCGCCGCCTATGCGCAGACGTCACAACAGGCCACCATTCGCCTCGACATCCGCCAGCAGGGCATGGGCCCGGCGCTCACCCGCCTTGCCGATCAGGCCGGGCTGCGCCTGCTGTTCGCCTCGTCCCTGGTCGCCAATCGAACCAGCCCTGCCCTGTCCGGCAGCTACACCCGAGAACAGGCGCTTTCGCGCCTGCTCGCAGGCACCGGGCTTTCCTACAGCTTCACCAGCGCCAACACCGTGACTATTGGCGGGCGTGCTGCCGGCACGGCGGCCCCGCCTGCCGACGACGGCTCGCTGGTTCTCGACGTCATCACCGTGACGGCCGGCAGTGGTGGCAACCCGCAGGAAGCCCCCTATGAGACGCCGGCGCCCACCGCTTACATTTCGGAAAAGGCCATCGAGCGCTTCCGGGGATCGAGCCCGGCCGACATCTTCCGGGGCACGCCGGGCGTGACGTCGGGCGAAGCGCGCAACGGCGCCGGTGCCATCGACGTCAACATCCGCGGCATGCAGGGCATGGGCCGCGTCGCGGTGACGGTCGATGGCGCCGAGAATGCGGTGACCGTCTACCAGGGCTATCAGGGCATGTCCAACCGCACCTTCGTGGACCCGGACCTGCTCGGCGGCATCGACATCACCAAGGGATCGGATGTCACCTCCAGCGGCATCGCCGGCACCGTCGCCATGCGCACGCTCGATGCTGCCGACATCGTGGAGGGCGGCAAGAATTACGGCGTGCGGGTCCGTGGCGGCTTCGGCACCAACACCTCTTCGCCGAAAGCCGGCGCGGTGGCTGGCTACCAGTGGCCTTACGCCTCCTGGGCCCCACCCGTCGCCACGCCATCCCCGACCGGCATGGACCGGCCAGCCCTCCTGTCGCCGACGAGTGGATCAGCCAGCGTCGTGGCAGCGGTCAAGCAGGAGAATTTCGACCTGATCGCCGGCTACGCCTACCGCAAGCAGGGCAATTACCACGCGGGAACGAACGGGCCTTCGGCCTATCCCATCCATCTGGGACCACGCCGCGTGTGCTCCACGCCCACCTACTGCGAGAACTACAAGGACTATATCGACAATGGCGGCATCGCCAATTACCGCGCCGGCGAGGAGGTGCTGAACACCCAGCTGGAGACGCAATCCTGGATCGCCAAGGGAACGGTGCGCTTCGGCGACGGGCATGGCGTGCAGCTCGGCTATAACGGCTTTCGCAGCGAAGCCGGCGACCTTCTCGCCTCCAGGCTCACCAATGACCGGGGCCGGGCGGTCCAGCAGGCCCAGACCACCGGAACCTCGGTGGATACAGTCACGCTGCGCTACCGCTGGAAGCCCGAGGACAACGATCTCATCAACCTCAAGACCAATCTGTGGTGGAGCAAGCTGGAGATGCGCAATCCCCTGCGCGCCGGCTACAGGCCGCCCAAGCCGGGAGATTTTCGCTCCGGATCCGACACCGACATGTGGGGCGCCGAGATCACCAATACCTCCAAATTCCATCTGCCCTACGGTTCGGCCGACCTGACCTATGGCCTCTCCTATCGGGGCGAGGACACTCGCCCGAGCCGCGGCACCAAGGAGGCGGAAACCTGGCTGGACTTGCGCGACGGCATCCGCCACGAAGCCGCCGGTTTCGCCAAGGTCGCCTGGCAGCCCGTCGACTGGCTCACCCTCAACGGGGGGCTGCGTTACCAGTATTTCTGGTCCGAGGATCGTAACGCCCCCGAACAGGTGCGGCCCGACTACACCTACGACACCAGGCTGGCCAAGGGCGGCATCAGTCCCTCGATCGGCGTGACGGTCGAGCCTTTCGACGGCACCCAGTTCTACGTCAACTATTCCAATGCGATGCGGCTCCCCAGCATCATGGAATCGGTCTCGGCCTTCACCATGAACGTCAATTCGCATCTGAAGCCCGAGCGTTCCAGCAATTGGGAAATCGGCACCAATCTGCGCCGGGAGGGCATGCTCTCGGCGAATGACAAGGGCATGCTCAAGCTGGGCTATTTCGACTGGACCGTCGACGACTACATCGCGCGCCAATGGTACACCTTCCCCAATGGCGTCTCGGGCATGCGCATCTTCAACATCGATCGCGCCCATTTCTCCGGCCTGGAACTGTCCGGCCGCTACGAGCTCGGCGGCTTCACGGCGGATCTGGCGGCCAATTACTACACCAATGTCGAGTTTTGCCGCACCGCCGGGACCTGCGAGAACAAGTCGCTTTATGCCGACTATTCGACCAACCATATTCCGCCCCGCTATTCGCTGGCGCTCACGCTATCCCAGAAATTGATGGACGACGCGCTCACCGTCGGAGGCCGGATTTCCCATGTCGGTGCCCGCGCCATCGGCCATGGCGACGTGACGGCCCAGGGCGCATCCCAGTTCATCGCCCTGGTGGATTGGAAGCGGCACACGCTGGTGGACGTGTTCGCCGAATACAAGTTCAGCAAGAACCTCACGGGCAGCGTCCGCGTCGAGAACCTGACCGACCAATATTACGTCGACCCCCTGAGCCTGGTGCAGCAACCGGGCCCGGGACGCACCTTCTACGCCTCGCTGACCGCCACATTCTGACGGCGCCGATGAACACGCTGCGCGAGGCCAGCTATCCCACGATAGCCCCGGTCGGGCTGGAGTGCGTACCGGAAGGCGCCTCATCGTGACCGATTGGCAAACCGTCTCAGGCTCCGGGAGCCGCCTCGCGGATCTGGCTCTCTGGGCCGGTTCGGGTCTCGTCGTGCTCAGCCTGCACCTTGGGGTTGCCATCTGGTGTCTGTGGCCGTCGCCGGCGGCGCCTTCCGCCGATGCGCCCCCGCCAGCGATCATGATCGAGCTCGCGCCGACCCCGGAGGCGGTGCAGACCCAGACCAACGAGATTTCTCCCGACCTGCAGGCGGCGGAACCCCAGGCGGCCAGCGAAGCGGCCCCGGCGCCCGAGGAACCCGTGCCCGCCGACCCCATCGAGGAGGTCCAGGCTCCGGAGCCGGTAACGGAGGCAGCCAAGCCGCAACCGATAATGGAAACGCCGCAGACACAGGTCACACAGGCCGAAGTACAGCTCCCCCAGCAGCGGCCCATCGAGGTGAAGGCGAGGCAGCAGACTGCTCTCCGGCCAGAGCCAAAAAAGCCGCCCAAGCAAAAGCCAGCCAAGCCACGTCCTCAGCACGCCCAGGAGGCTTCGAAGGCGGCCGTCGTGGCACAGGTCCAGGCCAACCAGTCGAGCCGCAACGCAGCCCGGCAAACCAGCTCCGGCCAGCTGTCCGGCCAGGCGCCGGCGCAGTGGCGCTCGCAGTTGATGGCGCATCTCGAACGGCGCAAGCGCTATCCGGCCGGCGCCAGTTCGCGCGGTGAACGCGGTATTGCCTATGTCCGCTTCCGGATCGACGACGAAGGCAACGTACTGGCAGCCTCGCTCGCCCGCTCCTCGGGTTCTGTCGAACTCGACCAGGAGGTACTGTCCCTGGTCCGGAGGGCATCGCCCGTTCCCGCGCCGCCGGCTGGCGTCAACCGGACCATCACCGCGCCGGTTCGGTTTGATTCGAGATGAGATCGGTGCCCGAGCAACCAGGCAAAGCAGACAGGGCCATGGCGGTCCAACGATTGTCCAAGCTCGATCCGCGATGAACCTTGCTGGCCGAGCGATGTTCTATGAAGGCTGCCTCTCTGTCATGGTTCCGCTTGGGCTGGAGAGGAGCGCCACCGACCTGATAGCAAAAGGAAACGACTTGATGGCCAAGGACAAGGCGAAGGCATTGAAGACGGCGGATCTGCGGGTCCCCACCGATCTGGGTTCCAATGCGACAAAGGATCTGTCAGGCGCACTCACGACGTTGCTTGCCGACGTGTTCACCCTTTATCTGAAGACCAAGAATTTCCACTGGCACGTCTCGGGCCCGCATTTTCGCGACTATCATCTGCTGCTGGACGAGCAGGCCGATCAGATCTTCGCCATGACCGACGCCATCGCGGAGAGGGTCCGCAAGATCGGCGGCACCACGCTGCGCTCGGCTGGCCATATCGGGCGGCTGCAGCGCCTGTCGGACAATGATGCCGATTTCGTTACGCCCGGCGACATGCTCGCCGAGTTGCTCGACGACAACAAGCGCCTGGTCGGCTTCCTGCGCGAAACCCACGATCTGTGCGATGAACACCGCGATGTCGCAACGGCGAGCCTGATCGAAAACTGGATCGACGAAACCGAACGCCGAGCCTGGTTCCTGTTCGAGACCGGCCGATAGCAAACCTCTTCCGCATCGCGAGCCGGGCGGCCGCGGCGATCCGCGGCCTAGCCTTCCCGCTTGAGGATATCGTCGACCCTGGCCTGCTCATCCGAACTGAGCGGTGCAGGAGCAGCAGCCTGCCGCCGCCGCGTCGACAGGAATATGGCGATGCCGCCCAGCAGCAGCAATGCGGGCGGCCCCGACCACAAAGCGAGCGTCCGCCATTCCAGAGGCGGTTTCAAGAGGATGAAATCGCCATACCGGGCCACCAGGAAGTCCTTGACTTCAACGTCGCTGTCGCCGGCCTTCAAGCGCTCGCGCACGAGGATGCGCAGGTCCTTGGCGAGCGAGGCATTCGAATCGTCGATCGATTCATTCTGGCAGACCATGCAGCGCAGCTGCGCCGACAGCGCGCGGGCGCGTGCCTCGAGGGCCGGGTCGGGCAGAACCTCGTCCGGCTGCACGGCCAGCGCCGGCAGCACCATGAGGCCGAAAAGGCAGGCGAGGATGAAGCGCTTCGCCATCGCCTACTCGGCCGGTTGCATGGTCTGGGCAAGGCGGCGAGCCGGCTTGGGCGCGCCGACGCGCAGGCGACGGTCCGAGAGCGACAGCAGGCCGCCAAACGCCATGATCAGGCAGCCGAGCCAGATCAGGGTGATCAGCGGCTTGTCGTAGAGCCGGGCCGCAATGGCACCATCCGGCAGGTTGTCGCCGAGGCCGATATAGATCTGGTCGAAACCATGGGTGCTGATGCCCGTTTCGGTCACCGGCATCTGGCGCGCCGGATAGAAACGCTTGGAGGACGTCATGCGGCCGATCTCGACGCCATCGCGGCGGATCACGAACTGCGCCTCGGTGGCCGTGTAGTTCGAGCCGCGCCTGGGTACTGCGCCGACATAGGTGGCCTGGAAACGTCCGAAGGTGGCGGTGTCGCCGGGCTTCATCGCCACGATGGTCTCCGATTGCCAGGCCGAGGCGGCGACGACACCCATCAACGTGACGCCAACGCCAAAATGGGCAAAGGCCGTGCCGAAGGCCGACCGCGGCAGGCCCGTTGCCCGGCGCAGGCTGGATCCCAGCGGCTCGCGGAACAGCTTGATGCGCCCGGCGATCTCGACCACCGCTCCCGCCATGATGAAGAAGGCGAGGCCTGCGCCGAGCGGTGCCAGCACCGGCCCGCCCTGCTTGAGCCACAGCGTCACCAGCGCGGCCAGGATGGCCAGGCCGATCGCAGCGGCGAGGCGCTGCATGGCACCGGCCAGGTCACCGCGCTTCCAGGCCAGGAACGGCCCGAACGGCATCACCACCAGCACCGCCAGCATCAGCGGCCCGAAGGTCAGGTCGAAGAAAGGCGGACCGACCGACACCTTGCCGCCGGTCAGCGCTTCCAGCGCCAGCGGGTAGAGCGTGCCGATGAACACGGCAAAGCAGCTCACCGTGAGCAGGAGATTGTTGAGGATCAGCGCGCCCTCGCGCGAGATCGGCGCGAAGATGCCGCCCTGCTTCAAGGCCGATGCGCGCCAGGCGAACAGGCTGAGGCTGCCGCCGATGAACAGCACCAGGATGGCCAGCATGAACACGCCGCGCCTGGGATCGGTGGCGAAGGCATGCACCGAGGTAAGCACGCCCGAACGCACCAGGAAGGTGCCGAGCAAAGAGAGCGAGAAGGTGAGGATGGCGAGCAGGATCGTCCACACCTTGAGGGCATTGCGCTTTTCCATCACCAAAGCGGAGTGGAGCAGCGCGGTGCCGGCCAGCCAGGGCATCAGCGAGGCGTTCTCGACCGGATCCCAGAACCACCAGCCGCCCCAGCCCAGCTCGTAATAGGCCCAGTAGGAACCCATGGCGATGCCCAATGTCAGGAAGATCCAGGCCAGCAGGATCCAGGGCCTGACCCAGCGTGCCCAGGCGGCATCGATGCGCCCCTCGATCAACGCGGCGGCGGCGAAGGCAAAGGCGATGGAGAAACCGACATAGCCGAGATAGAGGAGCGGGGGATGGATGGCGAGGCCGACATCCTGCAGGATCGGGTTGAGATCCTGCCCCTGCATCGGCGCCGGCGTGAGGCGGGTGAAGGGGTTGGAGGTGAGCAGGATGAACAAGAGGAAGGCCGTGCTGATCCAGGCCTGCACCGCCAGCACGGTCGCTTTCATGGTCGGCGGCAGGTTGCGGCCGAAAGCAGCCACCAGCCCGCCGAAAAACGCCAGGATGAGGACCCAGAGCAGCATCGAGCCCTCATGGTTTCCCCAAACGCCTGTAATCTTGTAGAGCAGCGGCTTGGCCGAATGGGAATTCTCGAACACGTTGGTAAGCGAGAAATCCGAGCTGACATAGGCATAGGTCAGCACGCCGAACGCCACGGCAACGAAGAGAAGCTGGAACAAGGCCGAACTCGTGCCGATGCGCATCAGCCCGAGATCGCCCGAGCGAGCGCCCCACAGCGGCAGCACCGACTGGATCACGGCAAGCGTGAGGGCGAGAACAAGTGCGTAATGGCCGGCTTCGACGATCATGGCTTCTTCCCGTAGGCGCCGCCCTCTTCCCAATGGCCTTGCGCCTTCAGCGCATCCGCCACCTCCTTGGGCATGTATTTCTCGTCATGCTTGGCCAGCAGCGTATCGGCCTGGAAGACACCAGCGCTGTCGACCACGCCCTCGGCCACCACGCCCTGCCCCTCGCGGAAGAGGTCGGGCACGATACCCGAATAGACGACCTTGATCGACTTGTTGGTGTCGGTCACCGTAAAGGCGATCTCGGAGGCGCTGCCGCGCTGCAGGGAGCCCTGCTCCACCAGGCCGCCCAACCGCCAGCGCTGGCCGGGCGTGGTCTGCTTGCCGACGATGTCGCTCGGCCCGGCGAAATAGGACATGGTGCCGCCCAGGCTGAACAGCACCAGGCCTACCGCAGCCGCAAGGACCACACCGGCCGCCCCGATCATCGCCAGACGTCTGCCCTTGCGCGTCATAGACCCAATGCCTTCGAAAGCTCGTCCATCTGCCTGACGGCATCGGGCGAATTGGCCAGGGCCTTGCGGGCATCGGCAAGGGCAGTGCGGGCATTGTCCGCCTGCCCGAGCACGCTATAGGCCTTGATCAGCTTCATCCATTCCTCCGGGCTGCCCCCTTGCGATTTTAACCGCTCGGACAGCCCGGACACCATGCCCTGGATCATTTTGCCGCGCTCCTCCGGCGTCATCGCCTGGGCGGCCTTGACATCGTCCTGTGACGGGCCGCGTGCAGCCGCATCGGGACCGGCACCATCGGGAGCGGATTTGGGCGGCCCGCCGACCCTGGCGATTTCCTGCCGCAGGAAGTCGGCAGCATTGGGATTGTCGGGGATCAGGGCCCGCCAGGCCTCGATCGCCCCGTTCTTGTCGCCGTCCTGTTCCTTGGCGAGGCCGAGGAAATAGGCGGAGCGGAATTCCTTGGGATCGAGCTTGAGGGCCCGCTGGAAAGCGGCCTTGGCGTCGGCCGTCACCATGCGGTCGGCGGCGGCGACGACGGCAACACCGAAATTGGCCTCGCGCTCGGCGGTCGATCCCAGCAGCCGCAGCGCATTGGCATAGGCCTGCTTGGCATCCTCGAAGCGCTGCTGGCGCAGATAGATCTGCGCCATCAATTCCCAGCCGCGGCCATCTTCGGGATTCTCCGCCAGCTTGGCTTCGACCCGGGCCACCAATTCGTCGAGCGAGGCGTTTTCAATATTGCCGTCCAGCCGTGCCGCCAGCGGCTGGTCGGGACTCGATGGCGAGCCGAGATAGGCATAGAGCCCGAGGCTGAGCAGTGGAACCGCAACCAGGACGACGCACGCGGCAAACCTGCGCCGCCCACTGGCTGCCCGTTCGGCCGGCTGCCGGTCATTCTCGGCCTTCTCTCCCTCATCGGCCTCGATCAGCCGGCGGGAGACCTCGATGCGGGCGGCCTGCGCCTCGCTCCTGGCGATCAGCCCCCGCTCAAGATCGCGATCGATCTCGGCCAGCTGGTCCTTGTAGATGGCGACATCGGATGCCTGCGGCGTCACGGCGCTGCCACGCTGCGCCAGCGGCCACAGCAATGCCAGAGCTGCGAGGCCGGTCATGGCGGCCAGGGCTATCCAAAGGAGCATTCGAGATCTCTTGCGCTGGCC
The DNA here is from genome assembly GCF_034424805.1 of Labrys sedimenti. Classification (NCBI taxonomy): domain Bacteria; kingdom Pseudomonadati; phylum Pseudomonadota; class Alphaproteobacteria; order Hyphomicrobiales; family Xanthobacteraceae; genus Labrys; species Labrys sedimenti. Next base: position 774,510 of record NZ_JAXOUF010000002.1, on the reverse strand, counting down.
ATAAGGCCTAATTTGGGCGTTTCAAACGCGCAGAGACGCCTTATCACCCATCGGCTGCGGGCAGCGTGCGCGACCGCACCCCCGCCCACCCAGATATCGCCGGAGCAAAGCGCGTTCATGACCGAACACCTCTTCGCTCCGGCTTGTCGTCCCGACGCGTCGCTGCGATTCCCGGCCCTTCCGCCCAATCGCAAAACGCCTTCAGCTGTTGACCCAACCGCCATCCGGTTGCCGGCACGCCGTCGAACGGGCGACGCTTGGCACGCCGTCCTTGTAGACGGTCTGGGAATATTGCCGGCACGGGGCCGCACCCGGGTTCTGCAGTGGCCCGGCCACCACGCTGCCATGGGTAGTGGCGTTGCTGTCGCTCTTCCAGTCGACACTGACCTTGGCCTTGCCATCCAGGGCCGTGCGCCGAGCCTGCTCGGCCCGGGCGCGATCGGCCGGATCGAGGCCGTCGAGGATCGGCGAATTGCTGGTGGCGGGCGTGGGCGGCGCAGCGGCAACGGTCGGCTGGGTGGTCGAACTGGTAAGCCCGCATCCTGCCAGCGGCAGTGCCACCACAGCCAGGCCAAACAGCTTGACGATCGATTTTTTCATAGGACCCCTGACCTAAGCATAAGAGCATAAGCTGCCGGCAGCCTTACACGCAAAAACGCCCTGCGCCAACCGTCTCGCAGTGTCGCAAGGGGCAGGTGTTCCGCGTGATACGAGAAAGTGATCCTACCACCATGCGTAACCCCGGTTGTGTTTGCATGAAGGAGCGCAAGATGTGCGGAATGTCAGCCTCCGGCCGACATTCTACCGGACCGCAAGGGCTTGGCCTTCAAGATGTCAGCCGGAAGCTGACACTCCCAATCCGCCAAATGCAGCTGTGGGGCTAGACCGTCGCTCCCTCACCGCTTCGCGAGGACGGTCGGGCGCCAGCTGTTGGCACCGGCCCCTGCAGGGCGGGAATATCGAGGACGGCCCTCAGACCGCCGATCGGTGCTTCATCGAGATTGAAACGGCCACCATAGAGCGAGACGAGATCCTGCACGATGGCAAGGCCGAGGCCGGTGCCGGGCTTGGTCTCGTCAAGCCGCTTGCCGCGTTGCCCTGCCTCGGCGCGCTTCTCGGGCGACAGGCCCGGTCCGTCGTCGTCGATAGTAATCCGGGCGAACATCGCGCCATCCAGGTGAAACGCCTCGGCCCGGATCATCACCTCGCTGATTGCCCATTTGCAGGCATTGTCGATGAGATTGCCGGTCATCTCCTCGATGTCCTGCTTTTCACCGCGGAAACGCAGCGCTGGATCGACCTGAACCTTGATCTTCAGACGCTTGACGGCATGGATTTTCTCCATGGCCCGGACCAGCCCCTCGATTACCGGCGCGATCTCGGTCACCGTTCCGACCACGCTGACGGCCGCTGCGATGCGCGCGCGCTGGAGGTGATGATCGATCTGCTTGCGCATCACGCCGACCTGCCGGCCCACCTGTTCGGCCAGGGGACTCACCGGCGCCGTGCCCGCCTCGTTGGCAATGACCGACAAGGGTGTCTTCAGGGCGTGGGCGAGATTGCCGACATGGGTGCGGGCCCGCTCGACCACTTCCCGGTTGGCATCGACCAGCGCATCCAGCTCACGCGCAAGCGGCACGATCTCGTCCGGCAGGTCGGGCGGCAGCTTGGCCGCCTCGCCGGTGCGCATGCGGGCCAGTGCACCGCTGATGCGCGACAGCGGCCTGAGGCCGAAGCGCACCTGCAGCAGAATGGCGGCGAGCAGGCCGACGCCGAGTGCGGTAAAGGTCAGCAGCAGCGAATATTGAAAATCGGAAATGGCGCTGTCGATCTCGTCGGCAGGGCCGGCCAGGGTCACGCGGTAGCGGCCGTCCTCCCCGAGATCGATCAGGCGCTCGACGGCGCGCAGCCGGCGATCGTCCGGACCCTTGATATAGCCCTCGCGCACACCGCTGGGCTCACCGGGCGTGTTCTGGTCGTCGAGACTCGGCAGGGTCGCCTCGAACAGCGATTTGGAACCGTTGGACGCCGGCTTGTCGAGGCGGTTGATCTGCCAGTACCAGCCCGACAGCGGCAGCTCGAAACGTGGCTCGCCCATGGCACCGGGTGCCGTGCGGTCGCCCACATCGGCGCCGGCGATATCGGCCACCAGCGTCTTGAGATAGACATGCAGGCGCTCGTCGAAGGAGCGCTCGGTCGCATGCTGGTAGACGGAGGAGAGAACCACGCCCGCCACCACCAGCACCACCACCACCCAGGCCGCGGCGGCGACGAAGAGGCGGAAGGCCAGCGAGCGTGTGGTCATACGCGCATGGCGTCCGGCGGCGTGAGGATATAGCCCATGCCGCGCACGGTCTGGATCACATCCACCCCCAGTTTCTTGCGCAAGCGGCCGACGAACACCTCGATCGTGTTGGAATCACGGTCGAAATCCTGATCGTAGAGATGCTCGACCAATTCGGTGCGCGACACGACGCGCCCGGTATAGTGCATCAGATAGGCCAGCAACCGATATTCATGCGAGGTGAGCTTGATCGGATTGCCATCGACCACCACGCGGCCGGCCCGGGCATCGAGACGCACGGGGCCGCAGACGAGTTCGTTGGTGGCATGGCCGGTGGTGCGACGGATGAGAGCCCTAAGACGAGCCAGGACCTCTTCCATGTGGAAGGGCTTGGCGACGTAGTCGTCCGCCCCCGAATCGAACCCCATCACCTTGTCGGACCAGCGATCCCGGGCGGTAAGGATCAGCACCGGCATCACCTTGCCGGCGCGGCGCCAGCGGTCGAGCACGGTGATGCCGTCGAGCTTCGGCAACCCGACATCGAGCACAACGGCATCATAAGGTTCGGTATCACCGAGGAAATGGCCTTCTTCACCGTCGAAGGCCCGGTCAACGGCATAGCCGGCCTCTTCAAGCGCCTTGACCAGTTGGCGGTTGAGATCCTGATCGTCCTCGACCACGAGAAGCCGCATCGGTATTCCTTTACTTCACACCCACGACTTCGCCGGTCTTGGCGTTGATCGTCGCTCTTATCACCCGCCCATCGGTCCCCAGAAATGTGACGACATAGCGGTAATTGCCAGGGTCTCCACACAAATTGCCGTCGATCATTTCCCCCTTTACCGCACGTCGGGCCGCCCCCAATGCCGAAAGAAGAGGCACGATCGTACCCGACTTCACGAGCGGGCGTGCCTCACTGAGGCTGACGCAAGCAGCCATCGCCGGCTGCAGCGCTACAAACCAGCCCAATCCCAGGGCAAGGGCCACGGCTAAGGAAGATATCCGCCCCATCCTCATCCTTCTGCTATAGCTCGCCTCGTGCAAAATCCAAAAACGCGACGAAACAAGAAGTTAGAACAAGGCGGCATTTCCGCCCGACGCGCCTTGCTCTAGATTTCGCCGCAATTCCCCTCGATTCGAGCCATCATCATTGTGCAGAGCCACTGAACACGGCATGAACGTAATGCTCAATCCCGCCTTTCGCCAGAAGGAGCGCCCCGTTAATGCGACAGGCCCCGGCTGGTTCGCACCCGGGCCAGGCCTGTCACGCATACTGGCATCGATGTCGATCTGGGCCCTACACTCGCCCATGATCGCCCTTCTGACCCTGGTCATGGCTCTTGCGTCGGCGCTGCCGGCCCGTGCCATCGTCGGCGGTACCCCGGCAGCCGCCGATATGGCCCGCCATGTCGTGATGATCGTCTCCGATCGCGGCAGTTTTTGCTCGGCCACCGTCATTGCTTCCGATCTTCTGCTGACGGCGGGTCATTGCGTGCGCAAGGGCGCCAATTACCGCCTGCTGACCTATCAGGCCGGCAAGCCGGTGCTGTCACAGCTCGGCAGCGTGGCGATCCATCCCCAATTCGATGCCAAGGCCTATGACAAACGGCATTTCACCATCGATCTTGCCCTGGTGAAGCTCGATACGCCCCTGGCGGGCTATGCGCCGCTTTCCCTGACGGCCGAAGCAGGCATCGCGGGTGCGGTTTACCGCGTCGCCGGATTCGGCCTGACTGCCCAGAATGCCGGCAAGAGCGGCGGCGTCCTGCGCGAGATCGCGCTGGAAGGAGCTCCGCCCATCTCCAGGGTGCAATTGCGCCTGCGCGAAAGCAGCGGGGTCGGCGGCGCTTGCCAGGGCGATTCGGGCGGTCCGGTGCTGCGTGAGGGCATGCTCGTGGGCGTGCTGGCCTCGGCCGTGGGCGCCAATAGCGGTCGGGGCTGCGGCGGCATGACGGGCGTGGCCCTGCTGGGTACCGCCCTGCCCTGGATTCGCAGCAATGCAGCGCGAATGGGAGCGTCCCTGCCATGACCGCCCGGCGTTTGAGACCCGGCCGATTCTTCCAGGTCGAATCCGAGACTCGCTCAAGAAGAATCCGCCCGAACGCGCAATAATTTGGTTTTGGTCGGAAATGCTCTACAGCTTAGCCATGATGAAAACCCGCCTCGCCGCCGCTGTCATGTCCTTCGTGGCCCTCACCATGCCAGCCCTGGCGATCAAAGGCGGTCGCGACGTCACCGATCCCACCGGCGTGCGCAGTCATGTGGTGCAGATCACCGGGCCGAGCGGCACTAAATGCAGTGGTACGGTAATTTCCCGCAAGCTTGTGCTCACGGCTGCTCATTGCTTCCTGAGCGGGCATGGCGATTATCGCATCCGCGCCCTCGACACCCAGTTCCGTTTCCGCTTTGCCGAAGCGACCCAAGTGGCGATCCATCCCCAGTTCGACGTCACGGCGCTCGGCACTTCGGCCGCGATCAACGATATCGCGCTGATCCGGGTCGACCACGATTTTCCCGACTGGCTGGTGCCGGTGCCGCTGGCCTCGCGTATCGCCGATGACGGCAGTTTCGTTGACGTCCAGGTCGCCGGCTTCGGCATGAGCCGCGATCGCGTGGTCAGCAGCGCCGGCAAGCTGCGTGAGCGGCGCTTCGACATGCTGGACCAGATCGACAGCAAATCCCACCAGCTCTTCCTGATCGATCACAAGGCAACCCGCCGCACCATCAACAACAACGGCATCTGCCGGGGCGATTCGGGCGGCCCAGTGTTCCAGCGCCAAGGTGCGAGCTATGTGCTGGTCGGCGTAATCTCGGCCGTGATGGGTGGCAAGGGGCGCGATTGCGGCACGATCACCGCCGTCACCGCCGTCTCGGCCTATCGCTCCTTCATCGAGACCATGGCCGACAGGGCCGGTTCCCCCGTGCGCTTCCAGTAGGCGAGATGCTGATAGACGGCACCAGGCCTAGAAGAAAGACGCAAGGAACAGGGCGGAGGCGGCGATCACGACGAAAGACAGAGTCGAGATCGCAAAACTGAGATGCCGTCCAGCTGCGGAGGGATTAACGCGGCCGAAGCCAGCCAGCCGCTCAGGACGATCGAAAACCAGTTGCGCACGTGTCATCAATCTTCCCCCGAATCTGATGTTCAACACGCCCTATTTCGAACAGTTGAGCGCATTCGCTCTGTGCGAAAACGCACAAACTCCTCTCCTTCGACAAAACATGTTTACCAAAGAGTAAACTTAGTATTTGTCCGACCTCAAACCGGCATGGACAAGGCGACATGCAAGATCATGCCCGCCAAGACCATAAGCACGGCGGCAGAGCCGATATCGACAAGCGTTTCCATCCCGCAACTCCTGTTGAATGATGCCAAGATAGGTGTGTTGTGTTGCTGGAATGCTGCCCGAGTGGGGCAATTCCCAGAATATACGCACGGAGATGCTCGATGACGCGTCGCCGTTTCGGTGCCTCGTCACCGAGATTCCACTCGTCTCAGGCGCACTCGAACGGCATCTGCCGCCGCGGCAGGAAAACCCCGCAGGCGATCGTCGCCGGCCCGCATCCTGCCGTCTCGGGCATGGCGACGTGACGTCGTCTCTACAACGGCTTCAGCGCCTGCGGGCCGCCTTGGGTACGCGCATGGGCCAGCGCACCACATGCTCTTCCCACTCGCCCTCGCCCACCTGCTTGTCGTCGGCCTTGACCTTGCCGCGCACCGAGACATTGGCCTGGTGCACGGTATTGGGGTCCCCCGAAACCAAGGGATGCCACCAATAGAGATCCTCGCCATCGGCAACCAATCGATAGGCACAGGTCGGCGGCAGCCAATCGATGGTGCGCACCAGCTCGGGCGTCAGCGTGACGCAATCGGGGACATGACGCTTGCGATGCTCGTAGTCGGAGCATTGGCAGCTGTGGCACTCGAGCATGAAGCAGGCGACATCGGTGAAATAGGTGTCGCCGGTTTCCTCTTCCTCGAGCTTGACCAGGCAGCAGCGCCCGCAGCCATCGCAAAGGCTCTCCCATTCCTCCGGGGAGAGGGCCTCCAGGGGCTTGGTCTTCCAGAAGGGCTTCGAAGGCTGTTCCATCGCCGTTGCCATAGCGGAACAGCCGGTCAGAGTCACCCTTCGTGAGAAGGCGGGCCGCCGGAAGGGAGCGTTTCAGCAGGCCATCTTGCGCATGCCTTCCTGGATTTCCTCGACGGTGAGGTCGCGCTGATGGGTGGCGATCGACCAATGATGCCCGAAGGGGTCCTTGATCACGCCATAACGGTCTCCCCAGAACATGTCCTGCACCGGCATCGCCACTTCGGCGCCCGCCTCGACAGCGCGGGCGACGAAAGCGTCGACGTCGGCGACGAAGAGATGGATGGTCACGGGGGTGCCGTTGAGCATCTTGGGCGATAGCAGGCCCCATTGCCTGTTCGCGTCGACCAGCATGACCGAACTGCCGCAGACCTTGATTGAGGCATGCATCAGCTTGCCGTCGGGTCCGGGCAGGCGGATCATCTCTTCGGCGCCAAAAGCCTTCTTGTAGAATTCGATGGCATCGGCTGCGCCATCGCAGACCAGATGGGGCGACAGCGTGTTCATGCCGTTCGGGGCGATTTCAGCCATGGTCTTCCTCCTCATGGGCAAAACTCTCAGACTTACCCCAAGGACGACGCGCCACATCCGGCGCCGACAGGCACGAATGAAAAATTTCGCAAGCCATGGCATTTGCCATGCCCGGCGGAAAATCAGCGTGGGTCTTTCAGGATCGGCGACCGGGGGTTAGACTATCCATCCTGACGTCTTTCGCGTACCGGTTGGTTCCATCGTGCCTGAACGCAAGCCAGAGCCGTCCTTTCGAAAGCGCCTGAGCCGCGCCGCCCTTCGTTTGGACTCATGGCTCGACAACGCCGTCTACGCGTCGTGGCAGAAAGTGAGAGCCGGGATCGAGCGCGGCTCCGACATCTCCAACAGGTTCCAGGTCTCGGGCTGGCGCCGGATGCTGGTGGAAGTCGGCTGCGAAGGGCTGACGCTGGGCACGGCCGGCATGATCTTCGGCCTGATGCTGATGCAGCCGGCGATCCGCCAGATCGGCGATGACTGGTTGCGCCGCGCCGACATCGCCGTCACTTTCGAGGATCGTTATGGCAATATCGTCGGCCAGCGCGGCATCCGCAGCAATGACAGCGTGGCACTGGCCGACATGCCCGACTATGTCATCAAGGCCGTTCTCGCCACCGAAGACCGGCGCTTCTACGATCATTTCGGCATCGACGTCATCGGCACGCTGCGCGCGCTCACCGTCAACAGCCAGGCGAGTGGCGTGGTGCAGGGCGGCTCCTCGATCACCCAACAGCTCGCCAAAAATCTCTTCCTATCCAACCAGCGCACGCTGGAACGCAAGATCCGCGAAGCCTATCTGGCGCTCTGGCTCGAGGGGCATCTGAGCAAGGACGAGATTCTCAAGCTCTATCTCGATCGCGCCTATATGGGCGGCGGCGCCTTCGGCATCGAGGCGGCCGCGCAATATTATTTCGGCAAGTCGGTGCGCGATGTCTCCCTGGCGGAAGCCGCCATGCTGGCTGGGCTGTTCAAGGCACCGACCAAATACGCGCCGACCAATAACCTTGCGGCTGCGCGTGGGCGGGCAAACCAGGTCCTCAGCAATCTCGTTGACGCCGGCTTCATGACCGAGGGCCAGGTCTCCGGCGCCCGGCGCAATCCGGCCACGCCGGTCGATCGAGCGCGCGAAAAGGCGCCCGACTATTATCTGGACTGGGCCTATGGCGAGATCGCCGACCTTGCCGATGACGGTGCGCTGGGCAGCGAATCCGTGTTCGTGGTGCGCACGGCGCTGGATCCGATCATCCAGGCGACGGCGGAAAACGCCCTGGAATCCAATCTGCGCCAATATGGCAAGGACTATAACGTACATCAGGGTGCAATCGTGGTCATGGAGCCCGATGGTGCCGTGCGTGCCATGGTGGGCGGGCGCGACTACAGCCAGAGCCAGTTCAACCGCGCCACGGACGCCCTGCGCCAACCCGGCTCCTCCTTCAAGCCCTTCGTCTATGCCACCGCCCTGATGAATGGCTTCACCCCCAAATCCATCGTGGTGGATTCACCCGTCTGCATCCGGAACTGGTGTCCCCAGAATTTCGGCCACAAATTCTCCGGCCCGATCACGCTGACGCAGGCCATTACCCGCTCGATCAACGTCATCCCCGTCAAGATTTCCCTGGCCCTCAGCAAAAGCGCCGTCGATGGTCGGCGCATGATCATCGAGACGGCCAAGACCATGGGCATCGAGACGGAACTCAAGGAGTCCTGGGCCCTGCCGATCGGGGTCGAGGCGGTCAATCTCCTGGAGATGACCGGCGCCTACGGCGTCTTCTCGTCCGGCGGACACAAGGCACCACCCCATGCCGCGCTGGAGATCCGCAATGCCAAGGGCGACCTTCTCCACAAGTTCGATCCCGCCCGCGAGGATCCGGTGGTGATCGACCCCAAGGTCATCGCCGACATGAACGGCATGCTCAACAGCGTGGTCGAAAACGGCACGGCCAAGCGAGCCCAATTGCCCGGCATCAAGGTGGCGGGCAAGACAGGCACCACCAATTCCTACCGCGATGCCTGGTTCATGGGCTTCACCGGCAATTTCATCGGTGGCGTCTGGTACGGCAATGATAATTTCCAGCCCACCGAGGAGATGACCGGCGGCTCGCTTCCGGCCATGACCTGGCAGCAGGTGATGACCGTCGCTCACCAAGGCGTGGAAATCCGACCAATTCCCGGCGTTGCCCCCTTCCCGCCGGGGCAGCAGCCCAGCAAGGCCGAACCGTCGGCGCCCAATGCCGCGGATGCAGCCCAGACGGCTCTCGCTCCGCCGCCTGTCCTCACCCGCAGCGCGACCCAGATCCTGCGGGATGTCGCCACCCTGATCGAGCAGGCCGATCGCATGCCTGCCAGGCAGGCAGCTCAGATGCGCCGCCCGGCGCCGGCTTCGGCGATCGAATGAAAGGCTTCTCCTCGATCCTGGGGCTGGTCTATGCCCTTGCCCTCGGCGGCGTGCTGGGGCTCGGCCTCACCTGGTGGACTACCGGGTCCGATTTCCAGCTCGGCGCCCTGCGGTTCGGGCCCTGGACGGCATGGCCCCTGGCCGATCCGCTCGGAGCCGATCACTACAGCCGCGCGCGCATCGCCCGCAGTGGAGACCTGCCACTCGGACCTGGCGAAGGCCTTGCCTTCACGGCATGGGAGGATTCGGCGGGGCGAGCGCTCGATGGCGCCTGCCGATATCGCCTTTCGGCCCTGCTGCCGCAGGCGCGCTGGTGGACCCTCAGCCTCTATGATCGATCCGACAAGCTCCAACGCAATCCCAGCAACCGGGCCGGCTTCACCAGTGCTTCCGTTCTGAGGGGCGAAGAAGGCCGGGTGACCATCACAGTGGCGCCCGACAGCCAGCCCGGCAACTGGTTGCCGAGTTCCCCCGGACCGATGAGCCTGATCCTGCGCCTGTATGACAGCCCGGTTTCGACGGGTCTGGCCACGGAGTTCGGCGCTGGACGGACCATCGCCGTTCCTGCGATCGAACGGCTCGACTGCACGGCTGGAGGCACCCCGTGATCCGCTGGCTGTTATGGACGCTTGCGGGCCTGCTCATCGGCATCGTGGTTCACCTGACCACGATCGTCACTTTGCCCGGCCTCAGCGGACAGACCGGCTTCCAGCGTGCAAGCGCGATTGCCCCGCTCGGGCGTTTCGTCGTCCTGACCGCCGACAAGACCCCACTGCCGCTGCCGGACCCGGCCATCGTCACGGCCTTCTGCCGCTACGACCTAGCCGGCGGGCCGGTCCATGTGCATGTACCGTTGAATGCCGGCTTTCTCTCGGTATCCTTCTATACGCCGGCGGGTCTCAATTTCTACACCCTGACCGACCGGGCGGGCGCAAACGGTGCGCTTGACATGACTTTGTTCACGCTCGCGCAGCTTGCCGAGATCAGGGCCAAGCAGGGTCCGGACCTGCCGGTCGCCTTGCGCCTTCAGGCACCGGAGCCGACGGGCCTGATCGTGGTGCGCGCGCTCGTGCCTGAACCAACCCAGCAAGCCGATGTCGAGCGGGGACTGGAACCGGCAAGCTGTCGCTAGAATGTTTTCCAGAAACGTCGACAGACTTTTCGGTCGAGAAGATGCTCGAGACCGTTTCAGCCCAGAGCGAGCGCGCGAGCCGTCTCTTTGATCTCGTCGCCCCACACGACCTTGCGCTGCCAGGCGATCGGAATGGTGCTTCGTCCCCACAAGGCGCCGGCCAGTTGGCCTGTCACAGCGCCGATCGTGTCAGCGTCCCCACCCAGATTCACCGCGTCTACCACCGCATCCTGGAAGCATCCGGCGCGGGATACGGCCCATAACGCCGCCTCCAGCGTGTGCATGACATAGCCGCTGGAGGAAATGGCATCGCGCTCGACCAGCCGCCAATCCGTGCTTGCACAACGCCGCAACCGCTCGGGAAGGTTCTCCCGCAAGGACCTCGGCCGCAGCACGCTCGCCGGATCGGCTCCGTGCAGGGCCTCGAAAAGCAGAGCTGCGAAATAGACGCAGGCCTCGACGGCTTCCTCGGCCCCATGGGTCAGGCGGGACTGGTCCGCCGCATCCCGCAGGGCACGCCGGCGATCCCCCCGAGCCGCGATGACGACGGGCACCAGCCTCATCAGGGAGCCGTTGCCGGCGGTATCGGGGGCTGTCGGGCCGGCGAACGGATTGCCCGAGGCCTCATAGAGAGCCAAGGCTCCGCTGGTCACCCCGCCAATGTCGAAGCATTCGCCGGTCGCGCTCAGATAGCCGTATCGCCACCAATTGACGAAACGGTTCATGCAATCCCGGGGATCGAATTGTTTGTGCTGCTGAAGACTGGCCGCCAGGCAAAGCGCCATGGAGGTGTCGTCGGTCCAGGCCCCTGGTGGAAGGGCGAATGGCCCGCCGCCGACGATGTCGGTCAGGGGAGCACGGCTGTCGCGGGCTGAAAACTCGAGCGTGGTGCCCAGCGCATCACCGACGGCAAGCCCGAGGAGAGCCCCTTCGGCTCGGTCGAGATAGTCGCTGGAACTCACGCCTTACGATGGCGCTTGCCACCACCGGCGCCACGGCGCGGCTGGGGCGACTGGCGATCGTCTTCCACATGGCGCTCGATACGCACGCCGGTGAAGAACAGGATTTCGGCACTATGCTCCCGGGCCTCCTGTTCACTCGGCGGACGCAGGGCTTGGAGTTGTTTGGGAAATGGCAGGACGATGCTCATGGCGGGACCTATCAGCAGATTGCACCAGAAATCGAGACTCCGTTCGCTTTGGGGTCATTAGCAGGTAAGGAAAGTTAACAGTCTGTGTACATACGCACTAAACGCCGCCCGCCGTCGCTGCGGCGTGACTCCGGTGTGCGATTTTGCACATCGGGGCCCGATATTACGGCCAATTGGCCCTTTTTGGGCAAAACGCGCCCAACAAAATAGGCGTAGGCCTTTCGGGCATGGGGCATCCGGCAAGGCACCACCGGCCGCCCGGGCCAGACTATGCACCCAAAGCAGCCGGTTGCGGAATCACGTTTTGATACATTGCCGAATGGTAATTCGGGCAATACCCGTCTCAGTCTTCCTCGGCGAGATCGAGAAAATGCCGGCCTTGGCGGTCTTCCGCTTCGATGACCCAAAGGTCGGGGTCGAAGCGGAATTCGCGCTGCAGCCGCGTCTCCGCATCCAGGGGCGTGGCGTCCGGCGGCGTGATCCGAACAAAGCGGCGCACACCATCATCCTCGGTGATGAGCGATTGCGGCGCCGGGCCGTAAAGCGCCGCGGTGCCGTCGAGATGATCGATCTTGACGAAGATGGCCCCGGCCTCCTCCGAGCCGCGCTGGCGCAACGCGGCGAAGGCGCCTTCGGCCATGGCGCGGCGAAGATAGGCCGCCACGAACAGGCTGGATTTGAGCCGGGCGCTCATTCCACCTTGGTACCGGAGCGGGTCAATTCCTGCAGCAGCCGCGTCGAGATCTGGCCGGTTACCGGCAATCCGCGATCCTTCTCGAATCGGGAGATGGCGTTGCGCGTGTCGGCCGCCATGAAACCATCGACCTTCAGGGGACCATAGCCCTGCTTGGCCAGTGCCTTCTCGACCCCGAGCACGCGTTTGTCAGGCTGCGGGCCGGCCGGGGCCGGCGGTTCGCCATTGATCAGCGCGGCGATCTGGTCGACGGGCGGAGCCGGGGGGGCCTCCGCGGTGCTCGGCTCTGTGGTGAGCAGGGGACTGGAACTGGCGATGATCTTGGTGAGCAGCGCCGCGCTGGACTGGCCGTCGACCGGCATGCCGTTGTGCTGCTGGAAGGAGCGGATCGCCGCGGTGGTCTTGGGACCGAGGACCCCGTCGGCCAGGCCGTCATAGAGCCCCCTCTCGGCCAAGGCGAGCTGGACGTCCCGCAGCACGGCAACCGCATCCTGGGCGGCGGCATCGCCGGCCCCACGTGCGTCCGCACCGGGCGCCGAAACGGAAGGAGCCGACGAGGCAGAGCCGCGCTGGGCGATGAAGGGAGAGGTATGCGTGCCGTTCTGCAGAACCAGAGCATTGACCAGGATCGCAAGGCTGAGGCCACCCATCACCGCCAGTCCCGCGACCTCGGCCGGACGCTGCAGGATCACCCTGACGATACCGACATAGCGCGAGGGGGCCTCTTCGACCTTGTCCGACAGCAGAAAATCGCGATCGGAACGGGCTAACGCTTCACGCACGCTTCTTCCCCAATTCTTCTTCGATAAAATGATCTTGGACCGCCGGACGCACCGGCAGCATTTCAATGGTGGCACCGCTGGCAAAGGCCCGGCGCGAGGCTTCGCTTTCGCAATCGGACGGCAACTGGACCGTCACGGTGGTACCGTGACCGATCAGGCTGTCGACCTCCATGCGCCCGCCATGCAACTGGGCAAGGCCCTTGACCACGGAAAGGCCGAGACCGGTGCCTTCATAGGTCCGTTCGTAGTCCTTGGACGGCTTGCCGGCCGTCGATTGGAAGAAGGCCTCGCCCAGCCGCGGCACGTCTTCGCGCGCCACGCCCACACCGTCATCCGCGACGAAGAGGGCAACGCCGTACTTCTCCTGGCGCGCGCCAATGGTGACATGGCCGCCGCGCTTGGTGAATTTGAGCGCGTTGGACATCAGGTTGAGGTAGATCTGGCGGCAGGCGCGCTTGTCGGCGATGATCGGCGGCATGTCGGGCGCGATGGCGGTCTCCAGGGAGATGCCGAGTTCCTGCGCCTTCAGCAGCAGGATATTGCGGCAGTTCTCGATGAGATCGCGGATCTGGAAGGATTCGGGCACCAGCTCGAAGCTGCCGCTCTCAATCTTCGACATGTCGAGGATGCCATTGACCATCGACAGCAGATGATGGCCGCTGTCATGGATCAGGCCGGCATATTCATGCCGCCGCTCCGCCGACAGCTTCATCATCTCCTCGTTCAGCATCAGTTCCGAAAAGCCGATGATGGCATTGAGGGGCGTGCGCAGTTCATGGCTCATCGTCGCCAGGAAGCGGCTCTTGGCGGCATTGGCCTTCTCAGCCTCGATCTTGGCGTCGATGAGCTGGTGCTCATAGGCCTTGCGGTCGGTGATGTCCTGCATGACGGCGACGGTCTGGCGATCCTCGTCCTCGCCCAGCGGCCGGCAGCGCATCTCCACCCACAGGAAGACGGGAGCCCCCTCCCCCTTGCGGCGCAGGCGGAACTCCACCGTCGAGGCGAGGCCGTCCATCTCGGCGCTGGAAAGGGCGGAGAGATAAGCCGGCCGGTCAGCGATATGCACATAGTCGAACAGGCCCTGGCCGAGCAGTTCGGACGGTTCGGCACCAAACAAGGCCTGGGAGGCTGGCGAAGCATAGACGACCTGACCGCGCTTGCCGTGCCGGGTCACGAGGTCGCTGATGTTTTCCGCCAGCAGGGTATAGCGGGCTTCACCGGACTTCACGAGCTGGCGGTCGTAGCGCCGCAGCCGCAATTCCATCAGCACGATGCCGCCGACGGCAGCAAGGGCAAGCACGACGCCCAGTCCGTCCAGGAAGCGCGCACCGAGACTGGGCGGCGGCGCCATCTTCGTTCCCGCCAGGGCGATCACCATGGCGGTGATGCCGGCCAGGACGATAGCGCGGATCACGATGTTGCGGGCGCCCGTCAGCAGTGCGAGGGCGGGAGCAATCGCCAGAAGCGCGTAGGCGCTGGCACTGTGCCCGCCGCTGTGGCGGGCGACGATGCCGGCAAAACCGCATACGGCGAGGACAGTGAGCAGAGCCGCAACATCGAGACGACCGGTGACGGACAAGCGCCAGACGATAGCGAGCAGGGCGGCAACCAGTACCATGATGCCGCCGACACCGAGGCTGGGACCGCCGGAGAAGGCCAGGAAAGGTGGTACCAGCGTCAGCCCGAACAGCGCCGCGCCCAGCAACATGGCAACGAAGGCACCATGGCGAGCTGCTGTCAAGGGATCGTGTTTCGCCGATCCGTGGACCAAGCGGTCGACGGATGCTTTGGCGGATATGAACCAATCAAACTGACGCAACGCCCCGGCACGGCCCTGTGGCCGCGCTCCCTACATGACCCGTCGACCATGGCAGTGCGTCCTTTAAACGAACCCTAAGAGAATGGGCCTGCCAGGCCGTTCCTGCGTCTGGAAAGGCCTCTTGGCGGCGCAAGTGCCAAACATGGTGAACAATTCCTCACCAAGATGGGCTCGCGGGTTAACCATCCCTTCACTTTGCCGCCGTCTGTGCGGTGAGTCACGCTCCTGTCGATGGTGCCCATGCTAGAATTGACCATCGATCGGGAGCCTAAGACGTGTTCTTTATCCTGCGCATGATGTTCTGGCTGGCCGTGGTTGCCCTGCTGTTGCCGGGTCCGCGGGCCCAGCATGACAAGCAGGCCCTGGCGGGTCTGTCGGCAACGACCCTCGCCGACAAGGCCGTCGGCGCCGCCTTGTCCTATTGCGCCGCCAGTCCCCGGCAATGCGCCGCCGGCCTCGCCGGTGCCAGGCAGCTCACCGGCCTGCTCACCAGCCCAGGTGACGATGCCGCCGCCGCTCCTAGCCCAGCCGGTCAGCGCTTCACAGCCCTGCCGCCCCCTCGCCCTTCCATTCCCTGAGAGGGCTTTGTCTTCCTCGGCATCTCACTTATATGAAGGGGATGAGCAGCCAAGATATCGCCGTCATCATCGAGAATTTCGAACTCCTGGACGATTGGGAGGATCGCTATCGTTACCTGATCGAGCTCGGCAAGACGCTGGCGCCGCTGCCTGACGAGGCTCGGACAGCGGCCAACAAGGTGCAGGGCTGCGTCAGCCAGGTCTGGCTCGTTACCCATTGGAAGGACGGGCGGGCCGGTTTTCAGTGCGACAGCGACGCCTTTATCGTACGCGGACTCCTGGCGATCCTGGTTGCCGTCTATTCCGGCCGCACCGCGTCGGAGATTCTGGCCATCGACGCACTCGAGATCTTTCGCAAGTTGCAGCTCGAGGAACATCTCACGCCGCAGCGTTCCAACGGGCTGAAATCCTTTGTCGAACGCATTCGCAGCGACGCTCGGCAGGTCCTGGTCACGACCTGATCGCTTCCCGCCTCGAACATCTTGCTCCAAACTACAACTGACGACACGCCCGCGATGCTTCAAACAACAAGAGCCGGATGCGTGGCATCCGGCTCTTGTTGTCGTTCCGGCAGGGCCGTGGCGAAACTACCGTCCCTTGCGGCGGCGCTGCTGGCCGAGGCCCATCTGCTTGGCCAGGTTGGAGCGGGCCTGAGCATAATTGGGGGCGACCATCGGATAATCAGCCGGCAAGGCCCACTTCTCGCGGTATTCTTCCGGCGAGATATTGTATTGCGTGCGCAGATGACGCTTCAGGGACTTGAACTTCTTACCATCCTCGAGGCAGATGATGTAGTCAGCCGTCACCGACTTCTTGATCGGAACCGCCGGCTTGGGAGCCTCGGCCGGCACTTCCTGCACGCCGCTGGTGATACGCTGAAGAGCACCATGGACCTCATTGATCAAGCCGGGCAGGTCCGATGCAGCAACCGAATTGTTGCTGACATAGGCCGAGACAATGTCCGCCGCGAGCTCGATGAAGTTGGTGTTGTTGGATCCGTCGCTCATGGTAAATCGACTTTCTTTTTTTGGTCTGATTTAACTAAATGTTCACCACCGGCTACGCTGCCGCGCCATTCATTAACAGCAGTGCAGGCCATACATCCGCTTCGCAACTTTGGAATCGCGAATTTCGAATTGCGCACTGATGTAAACTCTCAAATCTTATCAATCAAGATCTTTTGCAAGACAAGCATGAATTTTTCACTACGCCGTTTCTGATTACTGCCGTGAAAACATGCAACCGCCTACGTAAGAAGCGCCCCTATCACAAATGGGTACTGCAACACCCGATCGGACTATCTGATCTGCACTGATAACCGGATAGGTCACGCCAGACACGACAGCAGACTGCAATTGTAGAAAGGCGCGCGCGACCAGCGCATTACGCAGCATCGCTGCGCCTGCCGCCGATCTCTCGCCGATGAGAAAGGTCTACGATTCGACCGTCTTCCCTTGCGACAATTGCCACCCTCGGCAAACAGCAAATGCAAATTTGCAAGCTCGCCGCGGAATTCAACGAGACACTGAATTGCGAACTGTCGCCCCACTCCCTATTTACGACGAACTGAATAGTCTTCAAACGCTCGGCTCGTCGAATCAGTCGCAAAGTATGTCTACCGTTTCGATAGCATCCCTTTGCGGCAAAATATTGGGAGACAATTGTGCCAAACAAGAAAGTTAACAAAACAGATGCGGAATGGCGGACGCTTCTCTCTCCAGAACAATACCACATTACCCGCGAACGCGGCACCGAGCGTGCTTTTACCGGGCCGTTCTGGAACTCCAAAGAAAAGGGCACCTATTCCTGCGTCTGCTGCGGCGAGGAATTGTTCCGATCCGATACCAAGTTCGACTCAGGCTGTGGCTGGCCGAGTTACTTCGAACCCGTGCATGCGAATGCGGTAGTCGAGTTGGAGGACAGATCCTACGGCATGCGCCGCGTCGAGATCCGTTGCGCGGCTTGTGAGGCCCATCTCGGCCATGTCTTCCCGGATGGTCCGCCTCCCACCGGCCTGCGCTACTGCATCAATGGCCATTCCATGAATTTCACGCCCGACCAGAAGGCATGAGATGACGATTTCTTCCCCTATTCTGCCGCCTATCGCCGAAAAACGGCCAAGCAAGCGCATCGTTCACGGTATTACATTACAGGACGACTATGCTTGGCTGCGGGCCGACAACTGGCAAGAAGTGCTGCGTGACGGCTCGACGCTGCCCGCCGACATCAAGGCGCATCTCGAGGAAGAAAATCGCTATGCCGACGCCCAGCTTGCGGGCGGCGAGCATTTGCGGAGCGTGCTGTTCGAAGAGCTCAAGGGGAGAATCAAGGCCGACGATTCCTCGGTACCCTCGCCGGACGGGCCGTTCGACTACTATTCGCGTTTTCGGCAGGGCGGACAGCATCGTCTGTTCTGCCGTCGCCCGCGTGGTGGCGGCGAGGAAACGATACTGCTGGACGGCGACGCTCTGGCAAAGGGCAAGAGCTTCTTCTCCTTTGGCGGCTTTGCCCCCTCGCCCGACCACCGACTGATCGCCTGGAGTTGCGATGAGAACGGTTCGGAGTTTCATACGATACGCCTGCTCGATACTTCGAAAGACGTAATGCTGGCGGACAATACTCCCGATACGGAGGGTGAGGCTGTCTGGCTCGCCGATGGATCGGGCTTCTACTATGTGAGGCTCGACGAGAACCACCGCGCCTCCAGCGTGTGGCTGCATCTCTTGGGTACCCCGGCCAGTGCCGACCACCTCATCTACGAAGAGGCCGATGCCGGCATGTTCGTCGGCCTGTCGCAGACCCAGTCGCGCCGCCTGGCCGTTATCGACATCCACGACCATGAAACATCGGAAGTCCGGGTGATCCGCCTCGACGATGCCGACAGCCGTGTCCATCTGATCGCCGCTCGCCAGGAAGGCGTGCAATATGAGATCGAGCATCGCCCCTTGCCGGACGGGAAGGATCAGCTGCTGATCCGGACCAATTTCGACGACGCCGAGGATTTTCGCATCATGACCGCGCCTCTGGCGACGCCGGCTCAGGCGTCTTCAGCTCAGGCGTCCTGGAGCGATCTCATCCCGCATAAGCCGGGCCGCTACATCCTCGACATGGTGCTGCTGGCCGATTGGCTGGTCCGGCTCGAGCGGGAGGACGGCCTGCCGCGCATCGTGATCCGCTCCCTGTCCAGCGGCGAGGAACACGCCATCGACTTTGCCGAGGAGGCCTATTCCCTCTCGCTCGACGGCGGCATGGAATTTGTCACCGACCGTATCCGCTTCATCTATTCCTCGATGACCACGCCGGCCGAGACCTATGACTACGACATGCGCTCGCGCGAGCGCGTCCTGCGCAAGCGCCAGGAGGTTCCATCCGGGCACGACCCTGCACTCTACGTCACCCGCCGGGTCTTTGCTCCTACGGCCGACGGCGAAAGCGTACCAATCAGTCTGCTCTACCACAAGCAAACGCGCCTGGACGGTTCGGCACCCCTATTGCTGTACGGCTATGGCGCCTATGGCCTGTCCATGCCGGCGCAGTTCTCCACCAACGCGCTGTCGCTGGTGGATCGCGGTTTCGTCTATGCCATCGCCCATATCCGTGGTGGCACGGAAAAGGGCTGGCGCTGGTATCGCGAAGGCAAGCTTGCCAAGAAGCCCAATACCTTCCAGGATTTCATCGCGGCCGGCAGCTACCTGGCCGAACGCGGCTTCACCGCCCGCAAGCGGATCGTCGCCCATGGCGGCTCGGCCGGCGGCATGCTGATGGGTGCCGTCGCCAATCTCGCCCCCGATCTGTTCGGCGCCATCGTGGCCGAGGTTCCCTTCGTCGACGTCCTCACCACCATGCTCGATGACAGCCTGCCCCTCACCCCGCCGGAATGGCCCGAATGGGGCAATCCGATCGAGGACGAGGCGGCCTTCCGGACCATTCTTTCCTACAGTCCGGTCGACAACGTGGCCGCCCGTCCCTATCCGCCCATCCTGGCCCTTGCCGGCCTGACCGATCCCCGCGTGACCTATTGGGAACCGGCCAAGTGGGTGGCGCGGCTGCGCGAGAAGAACCCGCAGGGCAACCCGGTGATCTTCAAGGTCAATATGGATTCGGGCCATGGCGGGGCTTCGGGGCGCTTCGAGCGACTGAAGGAAGTGGCTCTGGTCCAGGCCTTCGCCCTGCAGAGGATGGGAGCGGCGTGACTTAAAAATCATGCCAGCTCCCTGCCAAATCTGTTCCCTTCCAGCGCCATCGCGCTTAAGTTTGCCCGCCGACGGTGCATCGGCCTTGCAGCCCGCTCCGGCGGGCATCGAGGCCGCTAGCCGCCACCCCTTCACTCGGCTCCCGCCCGGATGGCTGCAAGATCTGCGATCTCGCGGCAACCGTTCGGGAACACTGGACGGGCGGGCTGCGTTTTGTAGCCATGCCCATCGCCATCATGTCACTTCACGAGGAACACCATGTCCTTCACGCTTCCCGAACTGACCTACTCCTATGACGCCCTCGCGCCCTACATGTCGCGCGAAACGCTGGAGTTCCACCACGATAAGCATCACCTTGCTTATGTGAACAACGGCAACAACCTGCTCAAGGGCACGGAGTGGGAAGGCAAGAGCCTCGAGGACATCGTCAAGGGCTCTTATGGCAAGAATGCCGGCCTGTTCAACAATGCCGGCCAGCACTACAACCATCTGCATTTCTGGAAGTGGCTGAAGCCCAATGGCGGCGGCGCGATTCCCGGCAACCTCGAAAAGGCCATCGTTGACGGCCTCGGCTCGGTCGACAAGGCCAAGGAAGACTTCATCCAAGCCGGCGTCACCCAATTCGGTTCGGGCTGGGCCTGGCTCGCCGTCAAGGACGGCAAGGTCATCGTCGCCAAGACCCCGAACGGCGAGAGCCCGCTGGTGCACGGCGCCACCCCGATCCTCGGCGTCGACGTCTGGGAGCATTCCTATTACATCGACTACCGCAACCGTCGCCCCGACTATCTCAAGGCTTTTGTCGACAACCTGGTGAACTGGGAATATGTCGCCGAGCTCTATGAAGCGGCAGTGAAGTAAGCAGCCTTGGAGCGCCATTCGGCCCATGGGCTCGAATGGCGCCTACTTCGCAGGGACCGCCCTCCACATCCCGCAATCCATCGGGCTGCAGGGCGTCTTCAGCACTTTATCGAGAAGCTGAAAGGGCGGAGCGTTCTCCGCCCTTTTCATTTTAGGAGATTTACCGTGCGTCCGTCCCACCTGACGCATGGCTTGCCCCATTTTTGGCACAAGGCCTAAATTCGAAATATTCGACAGATCAGATAATGCATTGATATTCTTATATTTTCTCAAAAATTGGTAGCGGAGCACCTGCAATCGCTACGCATAGCTCGCCTAGCAGCCATGCAAACTCAGCAATTGTTTATTGTGCGGCGCACACTAAACTAATCCTTGTCAAACGGCGCGGAACTTTTTCCCCGTTTGATAGCCCTCCTTGGGCGTTTCCTCCCTAGACTTGGGCCGCAGCGCAAGCTGCGGCCTCTTTCTTTTTCAGGGGCTTTTGCACTCTGGCGCAATTGTCGAGAATCGCAAGGCATGGAAACGGCACATCCGAGTAAATCGACGCCACACTTGAACGCGACTCGCCCGGACAGTGGCTTCTCCACCGAAAATCCATACCGTCCTCACCCGACGGCAACCTTTTCAAGGCGATACTGCCTGTTCCCGCCGATCAAAGCCGCGTATAGGCGGAGCTGACATCACGATAGGCCCTCTCCTTGCTGAAGAACATTCTTTCCATCGGCGCCTGGACCATGGTGTCGCGCGTGACCGGTTTTGTCCGGGACGCCTTGATGGCCGCCCTGATGGGAAGCGGCCCGGCCGCGGAGGCCTTCATCGTCGCTTTCCGCCTACCGAACAATTTCCGCGCCATCTTCGGCGAAGGCGCCTTCAACGCCTCCTTCGTGCCCGCCTACACCAGGGTTCACCAGCAGGATGGGGACGACGCCGCACGGCTGTTCCAGGGGCGGATTGTGTCGATATTGCTGATCTCGCAGGTCATCCTGCTCGGATTGGTGCTGATCTTCACGCCGCAATTCGTCGGCTTGAATGCGCCGGGCTTCGAGGGCGAGCGTTTCGACCTCGCCGTGACGCTCACCCGCATCACCTTTCCGTATCTCATCCTGATCACCCTGGCCACGCTCTATGGCGGCGTGCTCAACGCCGTCGGACGCTTCACGGCCGCCGCCGCGGCACCGATCCTGCTCAATGTGGCGATGATCGCCACCCTGCTCGCGCATCATTGGTTTCCGACCACCGCCCACGCCGCGGCCTGGGGCCTCACCATCTCCGGTGTCCTGCAGCTCGGCTTCATGCTGTGGGCGGCGCGCCGGGCCCGCGTGCTCGCCAAGCCCGAGCCGATCAAGCTGGACGCGCCGGTGAAAGCCTTCTTCAAGGCGCTGGGGCCGGCCACTATCGGCTCGATGGGCACCCAGATCGCCATCTTTGCCGATACCATCATCGCCTCGCTGCTATCGGCCGGTGCAGTGGCCGCCCTCTATTATGCCGACCGCATCAATCAATTGCCGCTCGGCATCATCGGCATCGCGGCCGGCACCGTGATCCTGCCGCAGATGAGCCGCCTGCTGGCGGCCGGACAGGTCGACGAGGCGCATGCCGCCCAGCGGCGCACCATCTTCCTGACCTGGCTGCTGGCCGCGCCTTTTCTCGCCGGCTTCCTTGCCGTCCCCGATCTCATCATGCGTGCATTGTTCATGCGCGGCGCCTTTACCGCGGCTGATGCCGAGGCCGCCTCCAGCGCCCTTCTCGCCTATGGCGCAGGCCTGCCGGCGGTGGTGCTGATCCGCTCGGCCGTCGCCAGCTTCTATGCCCGCGGCGATACGGCGACGCCGCTCTGGGCCTCCCTTACCGGCATCGCCGTCAATATCGGGCTGAAGATCGTCCTGATGGGACCGCTGCAGCAGGCGGGGCTTGCCCTGGCGACTTCGCTCGGCGCCTGGGTCAATTTCGGCCTCCTGGCTATGCTGGCCAGTCGCCGCGGCTTCATGCATCTCGACCGGCGCCTCTATGCCATGCTGGCTTGCGTCGCCCTGGCAACCGTCACCACCGGCCTGGCCATGTATGCGGCCGCCACCGCCCTGGTGCCATTCCTGGCCGGGCTCTCCCATATTGGAGACATTATCGGCCTCGCCGTCGTTGGCATCGTCGGCGCGGCGTTCTACGGCGCCACCGTCTATTGTGCGTTCGGCACGGCCGGCATGGATCTCAAAAGCGCGTTACGACGCTGATGCCGACACCGTCGAAGCGGTCCATCCGCATCAGGGCTTCCGGCGCCTCGTCGAGGCCGATGCGGCTGCCGATCAGCTTCTGAGGCGCCAGCTTGCCGGCGGCGATCATGTCGAACATCGCCTGGTAGCGGAAGGCCTGCATGCCGTGGCTGCCGAGGATCTCGAGCTCGTAGGCGATCACACGATCCATGGGTATCGGCGGCCTGGCATGGTCGCCCAGCATCAGGCCAACCTGGACGTGGCGGCCGCGCCGGCGCAGATTGCCGATGGAGTTGACGCTGGTGACGGGATGGCCCAGCGCATCCAGCGATACCTGGGCGCCGCCGCCGGTGAGGTCTCGGACCGCGGCCACCACATCTTTGGTTCGGGCAGCATTGATGGTTGCCACCGCGCCGAATTGGCGAGCGAAATCCAGTTTTTCATCGGTCAGATCGATGGCCACGACATTGGCGCCGACAGCGCTGGCAATCATGATCGCCGACAGCCCGACGCCGCCGCAGCCATGCACGGCGACCCAGTCCCCTGCCCGGACCCGTCCCTGGTCGACCACCGCTCTGAAGGAGGTGGCAAAACGGCAGCCCAGGCTCGCCGCCGTCGCCGAATCGAGGGTTTCGGGCAATTCGACCAGATTGGCATCGGCGAAATCGAGCGCTACGAACTCGGCAAAGGAGCCCCAAGCCGTGAAGCCCGGCTGGAACTGCTGCTCACAGACCTGCTGGTTGCCGCCGGCACATTCCCGGCAATGGCCGCAGCCGGCGACGAAAGGCACGGTGACTCGCTGCCCCGCACGCCAGCGCCTGACCTGGTTGCCGACCGCCACGATAGTGCCGGCCAATTCGTGCCCCGGGACATGGGGCAGCACGATATCGGAGTCGTGCCCCATCCAGCCATGCCAATCGCTGCGGCACAGGCCCGTGGCCTCGACCTTGACCACCACCCCCTCCGGCGAGGGCGTCGGGTCGGGAACGCTTTGGAGTTTCGGCGGCTGCCCGAACTGTTCGAAAACCACGGCTTTCATGATGGATCCGTATCGCGCCAACAAAGGGGGCAGGTGCTGGCACCGGCCCCGCTGACGGCCTGTTCTATTTGGCGAGCGCGTCGAGAATGCGCACCCAGGAGCGGATGCCCCGGTGGAAGCTGCGCACATCGTACTTCTCGTTGGGCGAATGGATCTGGTCGTCTTCCAGGGCAAAGCCGATCAACAGCGAATCGATGCCGAGGATGCGCTGCATGTCGCCGACCACCGGAATCGACCCCCCCGACCCGATCACCGGTGCGGTGCGTCCCCACTCCTCCGCCAGCGCCGCTCGCGCCTTGGCCAGTGGTTCGCTATCCGCCGGCACGGCGATGGCGGGGCCGAGGCCATGCGACTGGAATTCGGCCTGGCAGTCAGCCGGCAGGCGATCGGCCACGAATTTGCGGAAGGCAGCCTGCACCTTTTCGGGCTCCTGGCCGGCCACGAGGCGGAAGGACACCTTGGCGAAAGCCTGGGCGGCGATCACCGTCTTGGCGCCCTCGCCCTCATAGCCGCCGCTGATGCCGTTGACATCGCAGGTCGGGCGTACGGTGATCTGCTCGAGCACCGTGCGATCCTTCTCGCCGGCCGGCACCTTCAGGCCGACTTCGGCAAGATAGGCCTCACCGTCGAAATCGAGAGCGGCCCACTCGGCCTTCACCGCGTCGGGCAATTCCTTCACGCCGTCGTAAAAGCCCGGCAGGGTGACGCGGCCATCGTCGTCGTGCAAGGCGGCGAGGATCTTCGAGAGCACCCGAATCGGGTTCTGGGCAGCACCGCCATACATGCCCGAATGCAGGTCGCGGCTGGCGGCCTTGATGGTGACTTCCTCATAGACCATGCCGCGCAGCATGGTGGTGATGGCCGGCGTTTCGCGATCCCACATGTCGGTATCGCAGACCAGGCAGAAATCGGCCTTTAGCTCGTCCTTGTTCTCCTTGAGGAAGGGAATGAGGCTGCGCGAGGATGATTCTTCCTCGCCCTCCAGGAACACCGTCACATCGATCGGCAGTTCCCCCTGCGTCTCGATCAGGGCGCGGCAGGCCTCGATGAAGGTCATCACCTGGCCCTTGTCGTCGGAAGCGCCCCTGGCCACAATGATATCGCCGTGGGGACCGGGCTTGCGCACCGGCTCGAACGGCTTGGTGTGCCACAGATTGAGCGGATCCGGCGGCTGTACGTCATAGTGGCCGTAGAATAGGACATGCGGTACGCCCGGCTTGCCGGTGCGGCGATGTCCCACCACCATGGGATGGCCGATGGTCTTGCGCGGCGAGGCATCGAAGCCGATGTCCCTCAAGACCGCGGCCGCCCATTCGGCGGCCTTCTGACAATCGCCGGCATAGGCGCTGTCGGCGGAGATCGAGGGAATGCGGAGAAATTCGAACAGCCGGTCGAGGCTGGCATCGAGTGCCTTGTCGGCAGCATCGAGCGCTTTATTGATATCAGACATGTGCCTTAACGATGCAGGTGAGAAAGCGCCAAGCTAACGCGCCTTGCCCGCTCTGGGTAGGGCCGACTTGTCTTCCGATGGCATTTTCGCGGCCCGTGGCTGCGCCCTCCCTGAGCGGGAAGGGCAAAAATAGCGCTGGTCAGCTCGCAAGGCTCCGCATCCGAGCGGTGAGTCGTGTGCGCTGGATCATCGATCCCACCCGCCGATAGATCTGCCGCGGCGAGACCGGCTCGGTCAGCACGGCATCGAAACCAGCCTGGGTGGCCGTGAGAAGCGCAGCACGGTTCGGCTGGTTTGCGATCAGCAGAATCGGCACTTCACGCAGCTCGCCTCCTTCGTCCTGGCTCAGTGCGCCCAACAATGCAAAGGCGTCCGCAAGCACCGGCAGTGCGATCACAACACCGAGCGGGGGATCCCGGCGCGCCATCTCCAGAGCATCCACGATACCCGAAGCAAGTCTGACTTTGGTCATGCCGAAATCCAACAGGTTCTCACGCCAAAACTCGGCAACCTCTCTGTTTGGATTCACTAATAAAATATCAGCGGATTGTATTACTTTTCTATTCGACCGGTCGTTCAGTATAGTTGCGCCATCCATCGCCCAAGAGCCTCCAGCAATCGCGCTTCAAAAGCTCATACGCCAAGGGTACCCAAACGTATATGCTGATCCCAATACCTCACCAGGAGGGGCAGGAATGCAATACGGGAAATTTGACGTAGGCGGCCCGAATAACGGCGAACTGGTAGTACTTGTATACTGACTCTTCAGCTATGGCATTGCGAGGGCGCTTGCCTTAGCGTCGCGAACGGCCGCCGAGCACACCTCTCAGGATCGCCTGGGTAATCTCCCGGCCGGCGGTCGTCGCGATCGTGCGTGTCACCGAGCGAATCACGGCCTGCGAGGTCGTCATGCGGCCGGAAGCACGCCCGCCGCCGCTGCCCGAACCGAACACGCTTCCCAGGACGCTGCCGAGCAAACCGCCGCCCTCCTCCGCCTGCTCGGCGGGCGCTGCCTCGTCGGTGACGCGGCGCTGCAGCATTTCGAAGGCCGATTCGCGATCAACCACGGTTTCATATTTGCCACGTAGCGGGGAAGCCTGCAGGATCGCCTGGCGTTCGGCCGGCGTGATGGCGCCCACCCGCGCCGCCGGCGGCAGGATCAGCGCCCGCTGCACAATGGAGGGCACGCCATTGCCTTCGAGGAAGGAAACCAGGGCCTCGCCCTTGCCGAGTTCCGAGATGACCTTGGCGGTGTCGAGCTCGGGATTGGGGCGGAAGGTCTCGGCCGCGGCCTTGACCGCCTTCTGGTCGCGCGGGGTAAAGGCGCGCAAGGCATGCTGCACGCGATTGCCGAGCTGGCCGAGCACGGTGTCGGGCACGTCGAGCGGGTTCTGGGTGACGAAATAGACGCCGATGCCCTTGGAACGGATCAGGCGCACCACCTGCTCGATCTTCTGCAGCAGCGCGGGCGGGGCATCGTTGAACAGGAGATGCGCCTCGTCGAAGAAGAACACCAGCTTGGGCTTGTCGAGGTCGCCGACCTCGGGCAGTTGCTCGAAGAGCTCGGACAGCAGCCAGAGCAGGAAAGTGGCGTAGAGCTGGGGCGCCATCATCAGCTTGTCGGCGGCCAGGATATTGATGGTGCCGCGCCCCTTGGCATCGAGCAGGCCGATATCGGCAAGCGACAGGGCCGGTTCGCCGAAGAATTTGTCGCCGCCCTGCTGCTCCAGCGCCAGGAGCTGGCGCTGGATCGCCCCCACCGTCGTCTTGGAGACATTGCCATAGGTCTTGATCAGCTCGGCCGCCTTGTCGGCCATGTCAGCCAGCAGGGCCTGAAGGTCCTTGAGATCGAGCAGCAGCAGGCCCTGGTCGTCGGCGAGCTTGAAGGCGGCGTTGAGCACACCCTCCTGGACGTCGTTCAATTGCAGCATCCGGGCGAGCAGGAGCGGCCCGACATCAGAGACCGTCGCACGGATCGGCATGCCCTGCTCGCCGAAGACGTCCCAGAACTGCACCGGAAACTGGTCGGGCTGATAGGTGATGCCGACGTCGGCGGCCCGCTTGACGATGAAGTCCTTGGCTTCGCCGCGCTGGGAGACGCCGGAGAGGTCACCCTTGATGTCCGCCGCGAACACCGGCACGCCACGGGCGGAGAACCCTTCCGCCAGGACTTGCAGGGTCACCGTCTTGCCGGTTCCCGTCGCCCCGGTGACCAGCCCGTGCCGATTGCCGAAGGCCAGCGCGAGATATTGAGGCTCCGCGCTCTTGGCAACGAAAATCCGGCTCTGATCGGTCATCTCTTCCTGTCCTGAACGGTCAAATCGCAACGCGAACCATAACCGGCCGCGCGGCCAATCGCTACGGCCAATGGCTTGATGAAGTGTTACAAGTATTTAAAGCCACGGCCTTGATCTCCATGGCAAAATGGGAAACAGAGAAGAGCGGTTGGCCTACCGTGGGTCTTTGGTAGCATCCGCGTCACGTCAGGGAGAAAAAAGATGGAAGAGCTGGTCGCCCAACTGGGTGCGAAGATTGGCGTGAGCCCCGAAGTTGCGACGCAGGCTATCGGTGCCGTGCTTGCCTTCCTGGAGCGGGAAGGACCCGCGGATGCGGTATCGAAGCTCGTCGATTCGATCAGTGGCGCGCGTGAAGTCACCAATGAGGCCATGAATGCCCAGAGCGGCGGCTTCATGGGCATGCTGGCCGGCATGGTCGGCCATGTCGGCGGCGGCATCGCCGGCCTTGGCGGCCAGTTGATGGCGCTCGGCCTCGACCTCAACCAGATCCAGGCGATCGGCAAGGAGCTCTTCGCCTATGCCGAGAAGGAAGCCGGGCCGGAAGTGGTCGGCAAGATCGTCGCCGAGATCCCCGAACTCGGCCAGTTCGTCTAAGCCATGGCGGAGGCGGGTGCGGACGAGGCCCGTTGGCGCGACACCGTCGCCGGCGTGCTCAAGGGAGCCTCCTTCGAAGACAGGCTGACCAGCCCGTTGCCGGACGGCGCGCGCCTACAGCCCATCTATGCCCGCATGACCGGCGCCCTGCCCATCCCTGGGCGGCCGCCGGCTGCACCCTGGACCGTGGTCCAGCGCGCCGATCATCCCGACATCGTATCGGCAAATGCCCAGCTCCTCGAAGATCTCGAAGGTGGCGCCAACGGCATCACGCTGGTATCGGCCCAAAGCCCGTTCGCACGCGGCTTCGGCCTGTCCATCAACGGTGCCGACAGCCTGGATGGCCTGCTGGCCGGCGTCGTGCGCAATGCCATCGAGATCCGGCTCGATGCTGGGCCGCAGACCCTGCAGGTCGCGCGCTGGCTCAGCGAGATCGAAGGCGGTACCGTTCACTACGGCTATGACCCGATCGGCCAGCTCGCCACCACTGGCATCTTGCCGACCGGATGGCCCTCGACAGCTTCGGTTCTCGGCAATCATCGGCAAGGCGGCACGGTGCTGACCGCCGATAGCCGCGCCTTTCATGAGGCCCGCGCGACCCCGGGGCTCGAGCTCGCCAGCGTGCTGAGTTCGGCCCTGTCCTATCTACGCGTGCTGGAGGCGACCGGCCTGCGCCTGGAAGAAGCGCGCCACTGCATCGGCTTTACCGTCGCCGCCGACCAGGACGTGTTCACCACCATCGCCAAGCTGCGGGCCCTGCGCCTGCTCTGGCTCGAGATCGAGGACGCCTGCGGCCTCGCCCCGAACCCGATCCATATCCACGCGGAAACCGCCTGGCGCATGCTGAGTCGGCGTGACCCGGCCACCAACATGCTGCGCAACGGACTGGCCGCCGCAGCTGCGGGGTTGGGCGGTACCGACAGTGTCGCCATCCTGCCTCATACGGCCGCCAATGGGCTCGCCGACACCCATGCCCGGCGTGTTGCCCGCAATTGCCAGCACGTCCTGATCAGCGAAGCCAATCTGCACCGCATCGCTGACCCGGCCGCCGGCTCGGGCGGGCTGGAGACTATGACCCAGGCCCTCCGCGAGGCAGGCTGGGCCCAGTTCCAGGCCATCGAACGCCAGGGCGGCATCATCAACGTGATCCAGTCAGGCTGGCTGCAGGAGGAGATCGAACGGCTACGCCAGCCTGTCGGCACCATCATCGGCGCCAATAAATACGCCCTTGCCGAAGAACCGATCGTTTCGGTGCTGCGCCCGGCCCCTGCGGACGCGGTATCGCCTGCGGCTCCGGCCTTGAATCGCGGGCGCGATGCGGTCCCGTTCGAGAGCGTGCCAGGAGGCGCCGCATGAGCCGCATCCCCGATTTCTCGAACCTCTCCCTGCGCCGTCTTTCACCCGGCCCGCTGTTGACCGGCGAGGTCTGGCAGACGCCCGAGGGTATCGATATCAAGGCCGTACATGGGGAGAGCGACCTGATCGGCCTGCAGGCCGTCGATTCCTGGCCGGGCCTGCCGCCCTTCCTGCGCGGCCCCTACCCAACCATGTATGTCCAGCAGCCCTGGACCATTCGCCAATATGCCGGCTTTTCGACCGCCGAGGAATCCAACGCCTTCTATCGGCGCAATCTTGCGGCGGGCCAGAAGGGACTGTCGATCGCCTTCGATCTTGCCACCCATCGCGGCTATGATTCCGACCATCCGCGTGTGACCGGCGATGTCGGCATGGCCGGCGTCGCCATCGATTCCATCATCGACATGCGCACTTTGTTCCAAGGCATCCCGCTCGACGAGATGTCAGTGTCGATGACCATGAACGGCGCCGTGCTGCCGATCCTGGCGCTCTACATCGTCGCAGCCGAGGAACAGGGCGTTTCACCAGGCAAGCTGGCGGGCACCATTCAGAACGACATTCTGAAGGAGTTCATGGTCCGCAACACCTATATCTATCCGCCGGGTCCCTCCATGCGCATCGTCGGCGACATCATCGCCTACACCGCGCAGAACATGCCGAAATTCAATGCGATCTCGATCTCCGGCTATCACATGCAGGAGGCCGGCGCGACGCAGGATCTGGAGCTCGGCTACACGTTGGCCGACGGGGTCGAATACATCAAGGCCGGGCTGAAGGCCGGGCTCGACATCGACCATTTCGCGCCGCGCCTGTCCTTCTTCTTCGCCATCGGCATGAATTTCTACATGGAGGTGGCCAAGCTGCGGGCCGCCCGGCTGCTGTGGACGCGTCTGGTGCAGCAGTTCAATCCGAAATCGGCCAAGTCGCTGGCCTTGCGCACGCATTGCCAGACGTCCGGCTGGTCGCTGACGGCGCAGGACGTCTACAACAACGTCACGCGGACATTGATCGAGGCGATGGCGGCCACGCAGGGCGGCACCCAGTCCCTGCACACCAACGCCCTCGACGAGGCCCTGGCGCTGCCGACGGATTTTTCGGCCCGCATCGCCCGCAACACCCAGCTCGTGCTGCAGCAGGAAAGCGGCACCACGAGGCTGATCGACCCGTGGGGCGGGGCCCACGCCATCGAAAGCCTCACCGCCGACCTCGCCGCCAAGGCCTGGCAGCATATCGAGGAAGTCGAGGCAATGGGCGGCATGGCCAAGGCGATCGAAGCCGGCCTGCCCAAATTGCGCATCGAGGAAGCCGCCAGCCGGACCCAGGCGCGCATCGATGCCGGCGAACAGGCGGTGATCGGCGTCAATATCTACAAGCCTCAGTCGGAGCCACCGCTCGACCTGCTCAAGGTCGACAATTCGGCCGTGCGAGCGGCCCAGATCGCCAAGCTCGAACAGTTGAAGGCCGAGCGCGATCCGGCTGCCCTGGAGCAGGCCTTGGATGCCCTGAGCAAGGGTGCGGAAGGCGATGCCAATCTCCTTGCCCTCACCGTCGACGCGGCGCGGGCCAAGGCGACCGTCGGCGAGATTTCGTCAGCCCTCGAAAAGGTGTTCAGCCGCCACAAGGCGCAGATCCGCGCCACCTCCGGCGTCTACAAGGCGGCCATGAGTGGCGACGGCATCGAGAAGGTACAGCGCCAGACCGCCATCTTCCGCGAGGAAGAAGGACGTCCGCCCAAGATCCTCGTCGCCAAGATGGGCCAGGACGGCCACGACCGCGGCCAAAAGGTCATCGCTTCCGCCTTCGGCGATCTCGGCTTCGAGGTCGAGATCGGCCCCCTTTTCGCCACGCCCGAGGAAGTCGCCAGGCAGGCCGCCGACAGCGATGTCCATATCGTCGGCGTTTCCTCCCTCACCGCCGGACACCTGACGTTGGTTCCCGCCTTGCGCAAGGCCCTGGTGGCCGAGGGCCGGCCCGACATCATGATCGTGGTGGGCGGCGTGGTACCAGAGCACGATTTCGAAGCTCTTTATGCGGCAGGCGCCCAGGCGATCTTCCCACCCGGCACGGTGATCACAGAGGCGGCCAGCGGCCTGCTCGACGAATTGCTAAACCAGCTGCGCCACCGGCACCACAACCGGCCACGGGACGCTCAGTGACGGCCGGCGTTTTATGGGATCGTAGGCATCCCTGCCTGCGATCCCAATGTACTCCGCCAAGATCGTCACGGCCTGCCCTCATCACGATTTGGCGGAGATCGCGCTCAACTCTTCCAGGTCCAAGTCGCGTTCCAATTCGTGCAACGTCTCGTTGTCGATCTTCCCAACCCGGTGAAGCCTGATCAGTTCGCTGCGCCCGGTGGCGATCGCCGCCAGGACGACGTCGAAATGGGCATGAAGCCCCGGCTGATACTCTTCGGTGCGCTCGGCATAGTCGACGATCATCGTGGCCCGGCGCTGGTAGCGCTCCAGCAATCGGGGATGGATGAGTGTCCCCTCGCTGTCATAGGCGAGTTGCTGGATGGTGAGCAATTGCTTCTGCGCCATGGCAGATTCGGCCTGGGCCATGGTGAGGCGAGCCCTTTCCGATTCCGGCTCGACCGGCTTCACCCAGCCGATCACCCGCCCCAGGGTGGTGCCTTGGACCAGCACCGTTCCCAGGATCACGGCGAACGACGTCACCAGGATGAAGTCGCGGCCGGGAAAGCCTTCCGGTATGCTCAGCGCCAAAGCCAGGGTGACGACACCGCGTACGCCGGCCCAGCTCAGGATGGTGGCGTTGGCAAGGCCAAGCGGCGTGTAGCGGTCGAGCCCCGCAGCCATGCAAAGCCGGATCACCAGATCGGATCCGAACACCCAGGCAAAGCGCGCAAGGGTAAGCGCCAGCAAGATCACCAGAATAGGCACGACCATCGTATTGGCCACCACGCCGAAGCCGCCGCCGCGTTCCACCACGCCCCGCAGGGTAAAACCGATAAGGATGAAGACCGCGGCCTCCATCAGGAAGATCATCACAGTCCAGAACGCCGTGCCGCGCATGCGTACCGAAGCGGAAAACACGGTGTGCTGGTACCAGCCGGCAATCAGGCCCGTGGTGACGGTGGCGATGACGCCGGAGACATGAAGCATTTCACCCAGCAGATAGGACGACCAGGACAACAGGCATGTGGCGGCGATGATCAGATATTCGTCACCGAGGCGGCGCGCGAGGAGAACCCAGGTTGCGCCGGCAGCGACTCCGACGAGCACGCCGCCCAATGCCAGCAGGAAGAACTCACCGACTGCATCCATCGCGCTGAAAGTGCCGGTGACGCCGGCCGCGATGGCAAAGCGAAACAGCACGAGGCCGCTCGCATCGTTGAACAGGCTCTCGCCCTCGAGCAGGATCTGCAGGCGCCGGGGCAGTTTCACCCGCTGCAGCACCGCACGGGCGGAGACGGCATCGGGCGGCGACACGATGGCACCGAGCGCCGCACAGGCGGCCCAAGGCAAGGACGGGAAGACGAGATGGGTCGCCACGGCGACGATGACGCAGGTAAAGACCACCGCCCCGACGGCCAGCGAGGCGATACCGATCATGTGGCGCCGCAACCGGCCGAGCGCGATGAACCAGGCCCCGTCCATCAGCAGCGGCGGCAGGAAGATGACGAGCACCAGGTTGGGATCGAGCGCGATGGCGGGCAGGCCCGGCAGAAAGGCAAGCGATGCACCGCCGACCAGCAGCGCCACGGAGGGCGGCAGCCCCAGCTTGTGGGCGGCATAATGCAGGACGATGATCGCCAGGAACATCGCGATCACCAGTTCGAACAGGTGAATTGGGTCCATCCGCCTCTGCCCCGATTTGGCTTTTGCAGACCCTATATCGTCACGTCAGAAATGAAAGCCGGCGTTTTCGGCACAAATGCCGGGTTGATGCGCGCCCCTGTCGTGCCTCTCATTTTGAGGAGCACGGCCAGGACGAGCGAAACGCGCCGATCCTTCCCCGGTTTCGGGGAAGGTGGCGATGCGAAGCATCGACGGAATGGGGAGAGTGGCTCAAATCGAGCAACAATAAGCACTGTAGCGCCACTCTCCCCCACCCGGCCCTTCGGGCCACCCTCCCCGCAGACGGGGAGGGATTGGCGCGCTCAACTCTGAAATCCAGCCTTGTTCAACTCGTTCGGCGAAATCGCCTCCTCCGCTCAGCGCGGCGCGGTGACGATCACGTTCCAGGAGCCCGGCAAGAGCCGCGCCTGCAGGCGATCTCCCTCCAGGCTCACCTTCTCGATCGGCGCCGGCGCGACGGTATCCTGGGCGTCCTTGGTGTTCACCGCCTTCATATTGGGATGATGGATCTGCAAAGCTTCCACCACCTGGCGGTTGCCGCCGAAGCCGCGCAGCAGGACCTCGAGGTCCATCGGCTCGCCGAGATGGCGGTTCAGGGCGAAGATGGTGACCTGGCCGGTCGTCTCGTCCTCGGTGACGCAGGCATGGAGGTAGGGAATTTCCGGCGCCGTCTTGCCGGCATAGGAGGGTGAGGAGATCAGCGAGCGCAGCACGCGGCCATGGGCATGGCGTGCCGTGAGCGCGAAGGGATGGAAGATGGTCTGGCGCCAAGCCGCTCCGCCCGGCTCCGTCATGATCGGACCGATGATGTTCACGAGCTGGGCGATGCAGGCGCATTTCACCCGGTCGGCATTGTTGAGCAGCGTGATCAGCGCACCGCCCACCAGGAGCGCATCCTCGGTGTTGTAGACCTCCTCGATCAGCGGCGGGTGCTCGGGCCAGCCGGGCTTGCGCAGATGCTCATGGGTGCGGGCCTTGTACCAGACATTCCACTCGTCGAGGGATAGCATGATCCGCTTGGGCGAGCGGCGCGTGGCGGCCACGGCGTCGGCGATGGCGACCACCTCCCGGATGAAGGCTTCCAGCAGCTCGATATTGCCGAGGAACTCCTCGGTGCTGTCATGCGGGTTCTGGAAATAGGTGTGCAGGGAGATGAAGTCGACATAGTCGAAGCAATGGTCGAGAACCTCGTACTCCCAGCGGGCATAGGTGGCCATGTCGCGATTGGATGAGCCGCAGGCCGCGAGCTCGATCGAGGGGTCGACCCAGCGCATCACCTTGGCGGTCTCATGGGCGATGCGGCCATATTCGCCCGCCGTCTTGGCGCCGATCTGCCAGGGGCCGTCCATCTCGTTGCCCAGGCACCAGAACTTGATGTCGTGCGGCTTTTCATAGCCATGGCTCTTGCGCAGCTCCGAAAGCTCGGTGCCGCCGGGATGGTTGCAATATTCGATGAAGCGCCGCGCCTCGTCATGGTCGCGCGTGCCGAGATTGACGCCGAACATCGGCTCCACCCCGACCTTGCGGGACCAGTCGATGAATTCGTTGGTACCGAAGGCGTTGGTCTCGGTCGAGAACCAGGCGAGGTCGAGCCGGCGCGGTCGCTGCTCAACCGGGCCGACACCGTCTTCCCAATTGTAGCCGGACAGGAAATTGCCGCCGGGATAGCGCACGATGGTGGTGCCGAGCTCGCGGGTCAGCTCGGCGACATCCTGGCGGAAACCCTGGTCATCCGCGCTGGGATGGCCGGGTTCGAAGATACCGGTGTAGACGCACCGTCCCATATGCTCGACGAAGGTACCGAAGATACGGCGGTCGAGATCGGAGATGATGAAATCGTGATCGACGATCAGGCGGGCGGACGGCATGGCGAAAACTGACCTTTGAACCGGGGAACGTTTGGCGGGAAAGGGACCCACGGCGGGAGGAAAGCCGTGGGTCCTATGGCGTTTTGCGATTAGACGGAGTCACCGCAAATCGCAAAGACGCGTCTAATCAAAGAGTTAGAGCGAATAAGCGCGCTCACTTGAACGCGCTTTGCTCTAGGTGTGGCGAGACGCGGCGTTACTTTGCGTTCGCCAGCAATTCGTTGATGCGGGACTGGGCATCGGCGAGCGCGGCGTCGATCTCCTTGTCGCCGGTCACGCCGGCGGTGACCTCGTCATTCTCGATCTCCTGGATCGCGAACTGGCGCTTCACCGCCGCCGGGCGGGCAGCGCCATTTGTGGTCAGCGGTGCAAGGTCCGCCCGGTGCGGCAGGGCCTTGAATTCGGCGCTGTCGGCCACGGATTTGCGGATGGGCAGATGGCCGGTGCGCGCCCACTGGAAATCATTGTCCCACAGGAATTTCAGGAATTCGTAGGCCGATTTGCGCTGGGCATCGGTGAGATCGGCCTTGAGGATCACCCAGCTATGCCCATCGGCCCAGACGCGCGGGCTGCCGGGATAGAGCTGCGGGAACGGCACCACGGCATAGCCGTTGGACAGGGGCGCGCCGCTCTTCTTGGATTCCTGGTCATAGGTATCGACCAGCCAGGTGCCGCAGATGAACACGCCCGCATCGCCGGCGGCGAAGCTGGCGACCGAGGCGGCATAGTCCTGCCCCTTGGTGGTATCGCCGGCCTGGTAGAGCGCCTTCAGCAGCGTCGCGGCATTCTTGGCCTCGGGCGTGGCGAAATTGACCTTGGCCGGATCGGCGAAGAACTCAGAATTCTGCTGGTAGAGCAGCGTATCGAAGGTGCGCGTGAAGAAGGCGCGCTCGTTGGCGATGGTCCAGACGAAATAGGGCTTGCCCGTCTTCTCCTTGAACTGCTTGGCCTGGGCCAGCAACTCCTCGCCATTCTTGGGCAGGATCGGCTTGCCGGCGGCATCGACGAGGCCCGCCTGCTTGAACAGGTTCAGATTGATGTGCCAGAGCCAGGTATGGGTATCGAACGGCAGGGCAAAGGTCTTGCCGTCCTTGATGACACCGGCCTTGGCGGCGTCGGTGAAATCGGCGGTATCGACCCCCGCCGCCTTCAGGCCCTCGTCCAGGGGCTCCAATAGCCCGCGCGAGGAATAGTCGCTGATCACTGCCTCGTGCATGACCGAGATGGTCGGCGGCTCGCCGGAGCGGATGCGGGCGGTGAGCTGGTCGTAGCCGGGCCATTCGACGATATCGACCTTGACGCGGGTATCCTTGCTCTCGGCATTGAACTTGTTGATCAGCGCCGTGATGATGCCGCACTCGCCATTGGCCTTCGCGACATCCGTCACCGCGCCATAGTCGGCTTCGCAGGCGCCGAAGAAACGCGACACCGAGATCTCGGTCTTGTCCTGGGCAAGGCCGGCCTGCGACGACAGCAGCAAGAGGGCCCCGGCATAGAGCAATCGTTTCAAACCGATCATGCATTTCCTCCGTTTCGGCCGATTTTGTTCAAGGTCGAGCGCGCGGCCGGGACGCGGAACCAGGAGATCTCGTCGGGTTCAGCGGATCGCGGCGCCGGCCACGGCGCGGACGATATATTTCTGGAAAAACAGATAGACGATGAAGACGGGCAGCCCGGCGAAAACGGCCTGCGCCATCAGGAAGCCGAGCCCCTCGGACTGGGCGAAGTTGGTCTGGGTCGACGCCATGCCGACGGTGAGGGTGAACATGTCGGGCTTGGTCGCCGAGATCAGCGGCCAGAGATAATCGTTCCAGGCCGACAGGAAAGTGAAGATGCCGAGCGTGGCCTGGGCTGGAATGGTCAGCGGCAGCACGACCTTCCAGAAGATCTTGAAGCGCGAGGCATTGTCGAGCATCGCCGCCTCGTCGATGTCGCGCGGGATGGCCTTGAAGTATTGCGTCATCAGGAAGACGCCGAAGGCATGGGAGAGCCCGGGCAGGATCAGCGCCGGATAGCCATTGTGCATCTTCCAGTCGGTGAACATCTGGTGGCGCGCAATGATCACCGCCTGCTCGGGGATGGCGAGGCCCAGCAGCACCAGCACGAACAGGATGTCGCGGCCGAAAAATTCGGTGCGGGCGAAGCCGTAACCGGCGAGGGATGACAGCACCAGCGTGCCGATGGTCATGCCGCCCGCCACGATCATGGAGTTGAGCAGCCAGCGAAACACGCCGGATGAAGCGATGATGTCGGTGTAGTTCTTCAACGTATAGGGCGGATGCAGGACCGTGGCGGTGGAGAGCATCAGCTCGGAATTGGGCTTGAAGGAAAGCACGATCACCCAGGCGACCGGCACCAGCCAGGCGAAGGCGAGGAGCAGGACACCAGCCAGGATCACCCGGTCGCCGGCGGTGCGGCCGACGAATTGCTGCGCGCTCGCCATGGCCTAGCCCTCCGTCCGCCGACGGGCGGCGACATATTGCAGGATCGCGGCAACCGCCATCAGCAGGAACAGCACCTCGGAGGCCGCGGCGGCGTAGCCGACGTTCCAGCGCTGGAAGCCCTCCTCATAGATGAACTGTACGATGGGGCGCGAAGCGTTGTTGGGCCCTCCCCGGGTGAGGAGCTGCGCCTGGCCGAAGAGCTGGAACTGCGCCACGATCTCGTAGATCGCCACGACCACGACGCTGCGTCGGATCGAGGGCAGCGTGATCGACCAGAAGGAGCGCCAGCGCCCGGCATTGTCGAGCGCCGCCGCCTCGTAGAGCTCCCCCGGTATCTGCTGCAGGGCAGCGAGAAAGAGCATCATCGGCAGGCCGATCACCCACCACAGCGTGCACAGCGCGATGGCCGGCAGGGCAAGCTCCTGGCTGGTCAGGAACTGGATCGGCGGCAGGCCGAAGACCGAAAGGATGCCGGCGATCAGGCCCCGGTCCGGCAGATACATCATCTTCCAGATGATGGTGACGATGGTCACCGACAGGACCGAGGTGCCGAAGAAGATCGCCCGCAGGGCCGCACTGCCCCTGCTCTCCCGGTTGAGGGCGAGCGCGAGGGCAAGGCCGATGGCGACGAAAACCGGCACGGTCATCAATACGAAGACGAAGGTGTTGCTCACCGTGCCCAAGAAGACCTTATCGGCGAACAGGCGGCGAAAATTGGCCAGGCCGGCAAAGGACGCCGTCTGGTCGAACATGTCGTATTCCTGCAGGCTGATCCAGATACCGCGAAACAGCGGGTAGACCAGCAACACGACATAGACGGCGAGGAAGGGCAGGATGAACAGGAGATTGCGCCAGCTCGGCCCGATCGAGGCGCCGGCATAGCGGGGAGCGGGTGTCACAGTTGCGGTGGAGGCAAGGCTCTGTGTCGACATCAGCCCCTCCTCACGCGGCATGGAAGGCGCGGCCGCCATCGTCGAACAGGTGTGCCGCCTGCGAATCCACCGAAAAGCGGGCCTCGCCCCCTGCGACGGCGGTCGACGCGCCCTTGTCCTCGGCGACCAGCGAGGTGCCATCGGGCAGGCGCACATAAAGATGCGTGCGATCGCCGAGGCGCTCGACCACCTCGATCCGGCCGGTAAGGGAGCCTGCCGGATCGGCCCTGACGGCCTCCGCCCTCACCCCCAGGCGCAGATTGGCCCCCTGTGGCAGGGTCGCGACAGGCACGCGCGTGGTGATGCCGGTGCCATCGGCCAGCCTAGCGGCGGCGAGGCCGCCCTGCTCGGCGACCGTGACAGGCAGGAAGTTCATGGCGGGGGAACCGACGAAGCGTGCCACGAATTCGGTGGCGGGCCGTGAATAGACCTCCATCGGCGTGCCCACCTGCTCAATCTTGCGGGCGTTCATCACCACGATGCGCTCGGCCAGGGTCATCGCCTCGACCTGGTCGTGGGTGACGAAGATGGTGGTAGCCTGGACCTGCTGGTGCAGGCGCGCCAGCTCGACGCGCGTGCGAACGCGCAGTGCCGCATCGAGATTGGAGAGGGGCTCGTCGAACAGATAGGCCTTGGGGCTCTTCACCAAAGCGCGGCCGATGGCGACGCGCTGGCGCTGGCCGCCGGAGAGCTGGCCTGGCTTGCGGGCAAGCAGCGGCTCGATCTCCAGGATGCGTGCCGCTTCCTTCACACGGCGATCGATTTCCTGCGCGGGCACGGCAATGTTGCGCAGGCCGAAGGCCATGTTCTCATAGATCGTCATATGCGGATAGAGTGCATAGTGCTGGAACACCATGGCGACGCCACGCGCCCCCGGGGGCAGTTGGTCGACCCTCTGGCCGCCGATCGAGATCGAACCGCCATCGACGCGCTCCAGCCCCGCGATCATGCGAAGCAAGGTGGATTTTCCGCAGCCCGACGGCCCGAGGAACGCAATGAACTCGCCCGAGCGGATCTTCAAAGAGAGGTCCGCGATGACGTTCACGGCGCCAAATGTCTTGGACACCCTGTCGATGTCGATGGCACTCAAGGCCTCTTCCTCCAACCATCTTTTCTTATTATCATCTGATGATAAGATATCGACAATCGCGATGCGGTGTCAATCCGTCGCCGACATGAAGAATGGTAATTTGTAGGAGGATTTCTCGTTGGCAGGAGGGTTGCTGGGCGCTTTGTTCCCCCCCGATAGCAGTGTTAAGAGGTGGGAAGCCTCTCAGAACATGGCGGAATCAGCCGGTGCGAGGAGCATGATGCCGCCCGCGTCGAGCGTCGGGCTGGTTTGGAGATGAGTATGTTCGAGCGGGATACCGCCATCAGCACGATGAGTGCGCAGGTCGCGCGCATCATCGGCACCCGCATCACCTCGGGAGAGTTCCGCCCCGGCGACACCCTGCCGATCGAGAACGAACTCTGCCAGGCCTATGGCGTCAGCCGCTCGACGGTGCGCGAGGCCGTGAAGAATTTGGCGGCCAAGGGACTGGTCGAAGTTTCCCCCAAGACCGGCACGCGCGTGCTGCCTTTCGCCGACTGGAACCTGCTCGACCAGGATGTGCTGTCCTGGCGCCTCAACGCCCAGTTCGACGAGCGCATCATCGAGGATCTCTACGAGATGCGGAATTGCTTCGAGCCGCGCGCCTGCTTCCTGGCGGCGCGGGACGGCTCGGCGGATGATCTCGAACGCATTCGCATGCGCTTCTCCGACCTTGTTTCCATGCTCGGGCAGCCGGCCCTGGCGGCGGGCGCCGAGACGGAGTTTCATCTCGCCATCATGACGGCCACCCATAACGGCCTGTTCGTCACCATCGGGCGGGCGGTCAAGACGGCCCTGAAGGTTTCCTTCGGCCTGACCCAGCGCAGCGCCAACGGCCAGGCTATGGACCTGCAGCCCTATCAGGCCGTGGTCTCGGCCATCCTCGCCCGCAAGGCGGACGAGGCCTCGCGGGCCATGAGCCAGTTGCTGGAGATTTCGCGGGCCCGCATGCTGGAGGCCCTGCGCAATGCACCGCGCGCCGTCGAGAAGACAGCCGGGCAATAGCGGCCGCCCCGTCGGGGTAACGGTCCGCGGGACAGCGCGCCGAACCAGAGCTTATCTTCCCGGTCGTAGCTGAACAGAGAGGTGAAGTCCGATGATCCGCAGCAAGGAGCTATTCATCCGCTCCGGCGACGCCGAATGGCAGCCGACGCCGGATGGCAACCGGCGACGCATCCTGGCCTATACCGACGAGTTGATGATGGTCGAATTCGCCTTCGAGAAGGATGGCGTGGGCTGGCTGCATTCCCATCCCCACATACAGTCCAGCTATGTCGCCGAGGGACGGTTCGAGGTCACCATCGCGGGCAGAACCGAAACGCTCGGCGCCGGCGACAGCTTCATCGTGCCATCCGGCCTCGAACATGGGGTCAAGGCGCTCGAGAAAGGCCGGCTGGTCGACTGCTTCACCCCGCATCGCGCCGATTTCCTGGCGTAGTGCCGCATTTGCGAGATTGCGAGGCCGGCGCGAAAACTATTGATCCGCGTTCTCGATCGCGCGGGCGACCACGGCGCGCACTTCCTCGCGGCTCATGAAGATGTCGTGGTTGATGAAGCCGGAGCCGAAGTCGGAGGCGTCGACCACCTTCACGCCGGTCTTCTGCAGTTCCTCGCTGTCGCCGGAACCGACGCGTGGCACGCCGCCGGCGAGCTTTGTCGAGATCTCCAGAGCGCGGTCGTTCTTGGAGACGATCACCGTCATCTTCGTCGACAGCGACGACAGCCGCTTCATCTGGCGACGGAAGAGATCGAGGTCGACATCAGGATTGGCCAGCACGATGGCGCCGAAATGGTTGGGCAGGGAACCGCCCATGCGGTCGGACATCGAGCGCAGGGCTTCCATCGCCACCATCGAGCCCATGGAATGGGCGATCAGGTTGATGCGGCCGACCTTGGGATCGTTGGCGAGCGCCGTGAGCGTGTCCTCCAGGGCATCGCGCGACCACATCGCGCTGTCCTTGTCGGTCACGTAATCCAGGAGCGCCGCACGCGAGGGCCAGGAGAACAGTACGGGCACGCCAGAGAACTTGATGCCATCGACCAGCTTGGCATAGCTCGTCGCCGCGCTGTCGAAGGTCTCGTTATAGCCGTGGACATAGACGATGACGTCGCGTCCCTCGGCCTGCGTCGCAAGGGAGGTGGCTGGCTGATCGCCCGGCAGGGCACTGACGCCGGCGATCGACCAGCCGGGTGTCGAAACCGGGTTGACCGCGGCCAGCAGCGACTTGGACGGCGGATACATCACCAGGCGCGCCGCGGTCGGATCGGAAGCGCGCTTGGGGCCGAACCAGGGCTCCTTGTTGCCGGTCGCATTGCGCGTAGTCATCACCAGCATGGTCATGCCGCCGCGCCAGATGCCGAGCGGGGCGGTGTTGGCCGCTTGGTCGTTCGAGGCCGTATTGGTCAGCACCGGCTTGAGAGACGAGGTCGAGTCACCGGAATCGTCATCGATCCCGACGCAGCCCGTCAGGACAAGCGCCGAAGCGATCAAAGCGAAGAGCGAGGCAGCCCGCATCGAAACACAATCCCATTTGCCGAGCTGCTTTCAATGCAGCGCAAGGGGTGAATAGTCAGTGAACGGGCGAAATTGAGGCGACAGCGCTCTCCAGGCAAAAAATTCCAGATTTCATGGTGCTTTCTGCGCGATGGCGGCAAAAATGTCACGCAATCGACCTATCTGCCCGAAAGCCGAACCTTGTGCTTCGCCGTCACATCGTGGAGGTTGTCACGGCACATTCGAGGGCGAGGCGCATTTCGGCAGAAGCGCCTCTCCGCTCGAACGCTTTGCTTCGACGCCTCTCTGCAGTCCGGAGAGGCGCACCCAATCGCAAAACGCCAGGGGAAAGTCCGTCCGGCCATGTCGAGAAGCGAAAACATCAGCCATGCCGGGCCCGCCGCGCATCAATTTGGTCTTGGCCTGTTGCTACGGGCAAGCTGGGCCATCTATCGCATACGGTTCCTGCGCTTCAACTTGCTGGCGCTGGCTGCAGTGCTGCCTCCCCCGTTGATCCTGACTTTCTATCCCATACCGCAGGATCTCCTCCTCACCTCGGCCGAGTACTGGTCGACCCTGGTGCTGAGCCTGGCACTGAGTGCGATGGCCGGGGCGATGTCCTGTCTGGGTGTCCAGCAGATCCTCGGCCACCAGCCCTTCTGGCTTGGAGCCGCGCTCGCTCATGCCGGCCGCAATTTTCTTGCCCTCTTCGCGACCACGATCATCTTCTTCGGGGCCTTTTATCTGGGGCTCGTCGTCCTGATCGTCCCCGGCCTGGTGGTGCTCTGTCGTTACTTCGTCGCAGGGCCCGTCTGCGTGATCGAGCGAACCGGCCCTCTCCAGGCGCTGAAAAGAAGCGCAGAACTGACGAAGGGCTTCCGGTGGAAATTGCTGATCCTCGGCCTGCTCCTCCTGGTTCTCCAGATTGCGCCGCGACTGGCCATCAATTTCGAGGAAATCAGCGCAGCTTTCCAAGGCCCGGGCGCAGCGCCGGGCCAGGTCAATTACCTGAAATATGCCGCAACCATTATCGCCGATGCCCTATCGACCAGCTTTACCTTCGTGGCGTCGGCCGTGACCTATTTCCAACTCCTCCGCATGAAGGAAGGCGCCGACGTCAGGCAGCTGGCAACGGTCTTCGACTGAGCCAAACAAAAAGGGCCGGCGCGACGCCGGCCCTTTCCGATTTCAGCTGTCAGCAGGCGAAGCGAGCCTCAGCCCAGGCCACCGAGGCAAACATATTTGGCGTCGATATAATCCTCGATGCCGTATTTGGAGCCTTCCTTGCCCATGCCGGATTCCTTAACGCCACCGAAGGGCGCGACTTCGGTGGTGATCAGCCCTTCATTGACGCCGACCATGCCGTATTTCAGGGCCTCGGCGACCCGGAAGGCTCGGCCGAGATCCTTGGTGTAGAAGTAGGAAGCGAGGCCGAATTCGGTGTCGTTGGCCATCTGGACGGCCTGCTCTTCGGTCTCGAACTTAAACACAGGAGCCAGCGGCCCGAAGGTCTCGTCGCGTGCCACCAGCATGTCCGGGGTCACGCCGGTCACCACGGTCGGCTCGAAGAAGGTGTGGCCGAGGGCATGGCGCTTGCCGCCCGCCACCACCTTGCCGCCCTTGGCGACGGCATCGTTGATGTGCTCCTCGACCTTCTGAACCGCCTTCTCGTCGATCAGGGGGCCCTGCTGCACGCCGGCCTCGAGGCCGTTGCCGACCTTGAGCGCGTTGGAAGCGGCGATCAGCTTCTCGACGAACTTGTCATGGATGCCCGA
Source organism: Labrys sedimenti (assembly GCF_034424805.1). Classification (NCBI taxonomy): domain Bacteria; kingdom Pseudomonadati; phylum Pseudomonadota; class Alphaproteobacteria; order Hyphomicrobiales; family Xanthobacteraceae; genus Labrys; species Labrys sedimenti. Next base: position 730,642 of record NZ_JAXOUF010000002.1, on the reverse strand, counting down.
CTGTACCAGGAAACGGTTGGTGCACACGCAGGTCTGACCGGAATTGCGGTACTTGGCGATCATCGCGCCCTCGATCGCCCGATCGACATCGGCATCGTCGAACACGATGAAGGGAGCGTTGCCGCCGAGTTCCATCGAGACCTTCTTCAAGCTCTTGGCTGACTGCTCGACCAGCAGCTTGCCGATCGGCGTCGAGCCGGTGAAGGTGATCTTGCGCACCAGCGGGTTCGAGGTGAGCTCGCCACCGATGGCGCTGGCCGAGCCCGTCAGCACGTTGACCACGCCGGCCGGGATGCCGGCCATCTCCGCGAGCGCACCCCAGGCCAGCCCCGAATAAGGCGTCTGGGCGGCGGGCTTGATCACGATGGTGCAGCCGGCGGCAAGGGCCGGGCCGAGCTTGCGGGCGATCATCGAGGAGGGGAAATTCCACGGCGTGATGGCGCCGACGACACCCACAGGCTCCTTGGTGACCAGGATGCGGCGGCCCGGCCAGGGCGACGGGATCACGTCGCCATAGACGCGCTGGGCTTCCTCGGCGAACCAGCGCACATAGGCGGCGGAGAAGTTCACCTCGCCCTTGGCCTCGGTGAGCGACTTGCCCTGCTCGACCGTCAGCAGCACGCCCAGCGCTTCGGCATTGGCTTCGACGAGATCGGCAAGCTTGTGCAGGATCTTGGCGCGCTCCTTGGCCGTCTTGGCGCGCCAGGCCGGGAAAGCGGCATCGGCGGCGGCAATGGCGCGCGCCGTCTCGTCCTTGCCGCAATCGGGCACGCTGCCGATGAGTTCGCCAGTGGCCGGATTTGAGACCGGCAAGGTCTTGCCGTTGTCGGCGGCGATCCATTGACCGTTGACGTAGGCGGCCTCACGCTTGAATTCGAGCTGCTGAGCCAATTTTTCCAACATGCGCCTTCCTCCGTTGTGTCTCTCGCTGGCGCTTAGATAGGCGTTCAGCGCGCGCGGATCAATGTCGAAATGTGATCACATATTCGGGTGTTGCCTCGGCTCGCGAAGCCTGCGATGGAGGCCCGCCTGCACATAGGGAAAGTCCGCAAGCATGTCCAATCCCATTCTGGCCGAACTCATCCGCGGCGGCATCGTCGAAAGCCGCCATAGCGGTGCCATTGCCGTGAGCGACCCCGAAGGTCGGCTTGTGCTTTCGCTGGGCGATGTCACCAGGCCCGTCTTTCCCCGCTCGGCCGTGAAGGCATTCCAGGCCCTGCCCTTGCTGGAATCCGGGGCAGCCGACAAGCTCGATCTCACCGACGCGGAAATCGCCCTCGCCGTCTCCTCCCATGGCGGCGAGCCGCGCCATGTCGAGACGGCAGCCGCCATGCTGGCCAAGGCCGGCCGCGATGCCGGCACGCTCGAATGCGGCGTCCATGCCCCGAGCTTCCGTCCGGCGGCCTGGGCCCTGCTCCGCGCCGGCGAGGAGCCCTGCGCCCTGCACAACAACTGCTCCGGGAAGCATGCCGGCTTCGTCTGCCTGGCCTGCGCCAGCGACCGCGACCCGCACCACTACATCGAGGCCACACATCCGGTGATGCGCGAGGTGATGGGGGCAGTGAACGAGATGAGCGGGGCCGCCCTCACCGGCGATGGCGTCGGCATCGACGGCTGCTCCATCCCCACCCAGGCCGCACCGCTTGCGGGCGTGGCACGGGGCTTTGCCCGCTTCGGCACCGGTGCCCATCTCGGCCCCGAACGGGCGAAGGCGGCCGCCCGCATCCGTCGCGCCGCGGCAGCCGAGCCTTTCCTGGTCGCCGGCACCAAGCGCTTCTGCACAGATATCATGACGATCTTCGGCGAGCGCGTGTTCGTGAAGACCGGCGCCGAGGGTGTGTTCTGTGCGGCCTTCCCCGAACTCGGCTACGGCATCGCCCTCAAATGCGACGATGGCGGCACAAGGGCTGCGGAACTGATGATGGCCGGCGTGATCGCCAAGCTGCTGCCGCTGTCCGAAAGTGAGGCAGACGCCCTGCAGCGCTTTCTCCAGCCCGTGCAGAAGAACTGGAACGGCATCGAAGTGGGCAGGCTACGGCTGGCGGGGGCGTTGGCCTGACATTATCCGGGACGAGCTTTGACATCCCGGACAAAGGTCCGCTTCCGCCCGACTGTCCAAAGGCCTGGGAAGGCTCCAAGTGCGCAACCGCCCAGTTCCACCAAGGTCGTCACTGGCTGCGCACACCCGATACCCCAGTTTAGGGGAAATACAGCTTCGTATTGACGTGATACTTGCCAGGTCAGCTTGACACGCTGCCTTGGGGACACCGGGATGAGCCTGCCAGAATTTGGCCTGTATTTCAGGCGCTACGCGCCGTTTGAGAAGTTCGGCATTCCCTCATTCAAGGGCGATAACAGGACGGCGGCTTCGACAGCGCTGTCGGCAACCAGCCGCACTTTCGGCTGCGTGATGTTTAGCCCAGCCGGGATTCGAGAGAGCGCGGCCGGGTCTTCGGGAACGGAAGACGCCAATCTCGTGCTGCACTTCCTCGATCGGAAAAGAATGGCCAAGGTTTCGATGGTGACGACCCGCCTTCATGAAGAAGGCCCCGCTTTGTTGAGCTTCACCGCAAGCACCGCCGGCGCCAATCCGCTCGTCCCCGCATCGCCGGACATCGATACAAAGGTTCAAATCCGCGTGGATTGGGGTTTCAAGAATGCGATGCACGTGAGTGGCAAGGTATCCGGAGACGACTTTCCCAATCTCGAGGTTTTCATCCGCTGTCTCCGGTCAGGATACTCGGCCTTGCTCGTCGATGGGCGCACGACCAGGAACAGATACACCGGTCCTATGAGCTTGTTCGGATCCGGCGACGATCTCTGCTCCTTCGCGGCAACAATCCCTTTGACCGATGATGGGACATTTGTCGGTGAAGCAAGATATGGCGCCCCCATAGAAATCTAGATGAGGCTGGAAAGCGCTGCCGGTGCATGGGCCACCCATGCTCCAGGCAACCACCAAGCCCGTGTCCAGCAGCAAACTGAGCCGGTATTCGGATGATGCCTTCGTCCCCTGCCTTCTTTCAGGTCGAAGCCGCCTTCTTCCAATCGCCGGCGCTATGCCACCAGCGATTGGGGTTCTTGCTGTCATCAAGCCCCTTCGAGCGGCTGGACAGGATGGCCTGCAGTCGGATCACCGGCTCCTGGTAGGAATGGGCCTGGAAGATGGCCTCGATCACCCTCTCCGTGACATCCTGTGCGTCGGGAAGTTCGAAAACGACCTCCACGACACCGGGGCGTCGGCGAAGGTCGCTTTCGGCACCGGCGGCTGCGCCTTCCAGCGGCCGATAGCGCTCGACGCCAGGCGCGGATTGATAGGCATTGCTGTCATAGACCCCCATCGTCAGGGGAACGATGGCAACCACCGCCGCCATGATGCGGTCGACGTCCTCTGCCGGGGCCTGAAAGGTCAGAAGGCGCAGGGGAACCATCGACACCGACAATGTCTCGAAACCCGTCATGGCCATCACCCTTTCCTGCTGATCGAGGCAGGCACCTTAGCCGACCGCTGCTGACAAGGATCTGTCAGCACGATCGCGATCGGATCCCCCACGGACCGCCTTGTCGGCGGAGCAACGGCTAAGTGCGTCATGCTTCGACGCACCTCGAAGCATTCGCTGAGACGGCCCGTTAGAAAGGGACGACAAGTCCATGCAACTGGCGGGCCGCCGTGATGACGAAAAAACTTGCCTATTTCACCGACGTCCATCTCGGGCAAAAGCTCGTCATGAGTGGCACCATGGACAGCGACAGGATGCGCTATGCCCACGACCCGAACGAGCATCGAGACCACCTGCGCCGGGTGCTCGATGATGTCGCGGCAAGAAGCATAACGGAGGTGATCTTCGGCGGCGACATCGGAGCACGCAGTTCCGTTCCCGACTTCTTCGAGGTCCTGGGATCCTATGATTTCAGGTCGAGAATAGTCCTGGGCAACCACGACGACTATGCCGCGGTCTCACCCTTCCTTTGCGGTCAAACCCATGCCGTTCAGGGCAAGGCCTGCTTTTCCGAGGGCGATCCGACGCTGAAGTGGGTGTTTCTCGATTCATCGTCCAATTGGGTGGACGAGGGCCAGCTCGCCTGGCTCGCGCAGGAGCTGCAGGGCACGCGCAGGCTCCTGCTGTTCCTGCATCACCCGGTCTTGGCGATCGATGCGCCGGTGGAGCATGCCGGAGCCGCCTTGAGGGAGCGCGATGCCCTCAAGGCGCTCCTGACCGGCAGCCAATGCGACGTATCGCTGTTTTGCGGCCACTATCACATGACGGATGAACGGCGCGAAGCGAACATCCGGCAGTTCTGCACCCCCGCCGTCTCCTACCAGATCGTCAAGCAGGCCGAACGGCTTCAGGTCGATCGGACGACATGCGGCTATCGTATCGTGCACTATCCAGGCAGCGTGATTGAAACCGAAGTCGTCAACATCACGCTGTCTTAGTCCTAAGATGCGGGCCGCGCGCTCACACCTGTCCGAAGCGATATTGCGTCTCGTGATCGTAGACCTGGCCCGGCCGGATGATCGAGGACGGGAAATGCGCCTTGTTCACGGCATCCGGCAGGTTCTGGGTCTCCAGGCAGAAGCCGGCGAAGGCCCCATATTTGGCGCCGCCCAGGCCCGGCACCGAGATATCCAGCTTGGCGGCATCATAAAGCTGCACGCCGGGCTGGGTCGTCCAGGTCTCCAGGCTGACGCCGCTCCTGGGGGACCAGGCCCGCGCCGCCCGCGCCAATACGCCCGAGCTCCTCAGCACCAGATTGCCGTCATATTTGAACGGCCCTTCCGGCGTCTCCAGCCGCAAGGTGCGCTCCTGGCGGAAGTCCCATGGCGTACCCGCCACCGAGAGTATCTCGCCGGTAGGGATCAGGTCGGCATCGGTGGGCGTGTAGAAATCGGCATCGATCTCCATGCGATGGTCGAGCACATCGGCCGAACCATCGAGATTGAAATAGGAATGCTGGGCGAGATTGACCGGCGTCGCCTTGTCGGTGGTGGCGGTGAAGATCACCTGCAGCGTCGCCGGCTCCAGCAGGCGGTAGGTGCAGGTGGTGACCACGCGGCCGGGGAAGCCCATGTCGCCATCCTCGGAGACCAGCACCAAAGTGGCCGAGCGCTGGTCCGATTGCACCAGGGACCAGACACGCTTGCCGAAGCCGGTGGCGCCGCCATGCAGGGTATGCGGTCCGCCATGGCTCTTGGAGAGATCGTAGGTCACGCCATCCAGGGTGAAGCGGCCAAAGCCGATGCGATTGGCGACGCGGCCGGGATTGGCGCCGAAATGCGGGGAATATTTGGGATAGTCCTCGAACTTCTCGAAGCCGAGCACCACGCGCTGCGGCCCGTTCTTCGATGGCACCAGGAGATCGCGCACCACGCCGCCATAGGTGATGATCCGGGCCTCGGCACCGGCATCGGAGCGCAGGGTGACCTCGAGCACATCGGCGCCGTTGAAGGTTCCGAACAGGACAGGCTTGGACATGAGATTTCCTTGATAGCAGTGAGGCGTGGACACTCCGGATCGCCGGCAGGCGGCGACGACTCGTTTCTACACAGTCCACCAATAACGGACCACATGGAAGAAGATCGGCGCGGCGAAGACGACGGAATCGAGCCTGTCGAGCATGCCGCCATGTCCCTCGATCAAATGCCCCCAGTCCTTGACGCCACGATCGCGCTTGATCGCCGACATCACCAGCCCGCCGAAGAATCCCATGAGGGTGATCACCAGCGCCACCAGTCCGGCCTGCCAGAAGGAGAACGGCGTGATCCACCACAGGCCGGCGCCGAGCAGCGTGGCGCTCGCCACGCCGCCGATCAGGCCTTCCCAGGTCTTGGAGGGCGACAGTTTGGGCGCGACCTTGTGCCGGCCGAAGAGCTTGCCCCAGACATATTGCAGCACGTCGCTCATCTGCACGACGATGACCAGGAAGGCGATGAGCAGAAGCTTGCGGCCCTCGAAGCCGGGAATGTCCAGCGTCAGCAGCGCCGGGACGTGGGAGAGACAGAAGATCGCGATCATCACGCCCCATTGCATCTCGGCGACGCGGGTCATGAACTTGGCGGTATCGCCCCTGAGTGCGATCAGGATCGGCAGGAGCAGGAAGACATAGACGGGAATGAAGATCGAGTAGAGGCCGTACCACTCGATCCAGATCAAGTAATACTGGATCGGCAGCACCACGAAGAACATGGCGAACAAGGTGCGGTGGTCGGCCCGGCGCGTCGGGGTCAGCGTCAGGAATTCGCGCAGGGCGGCAAAGGAGGCGAAGGCAAAGAGGGCGATCACGCCGGCTTTGCCGAGGAGGAAGGCACCGCCCATCAGCGCCACCATCACCCACCAGGCGCGAATGCGGGCATTGAGATTGTCAATGGCGGCATTGCCTTGCGGCCCAGCCCGGCGGTCGAGCTGCCAGCCGACCAGGGAGGCGAGGACCAGGAAGGCGATGATGCCGCCGAACAGGGCCAGGGTATGGTTCTCGAACATCAGCCCTCATCCCCCTCATGCGGCCTGAGGGCCAGCAAGGCATTGCGGCTGCGATCGAGGAAAGCCTGCTTCTCCTCCCCGGGACCCAGGCGCAGCGGTACCCCGAAGGTCACCGTGCACAGGAAGGGCACCGGCAGGAATTCGCCCTTGGGCATCACGCGGTTGAGGTTCTCGATCCAGACCGGCACCATCTCGACCTCGGGCTGGCGCTTGGCGAGCCAGAACAGGCCGGACTTGAAGGGCAGCAGCGGCTCCTCACCCATGTTGCGCGTGCCCTCCGGAAACAGGATCAGCGAGGATCCTGCCTCGAGCGCCGAGGCCATCTGGCCGATGGGATCGACGCTGCGGGTCGTGCTTTCGCGATCGATCAGCACGGCATCGAAGACATTGTGGGCGAGGAAGCGCCGCGTCGCGCCGGCATTCCAGTAATCACGCGCCGCCACTGGCCGTGCTGCCGAACGCAAGGCCGACGGAAAGACCGTCCAGACCAGGATGAAGTCGCCATGGCTGGCATGGTTGGCAAAATAGATCCGCGGCTTGCGCGCCGGCAGGCATCCCTGCCAATTGCCGCGCACGCCGGTGACGAGCCGGGCAAAACCGATGGTGGCGATCCCCACCAGCCGGCCGAGCAGGGATCGGCCGTCCCGCACCACAGTGTCATTCACAGCACGACCCCGAGCAATGGCAGGGCCAGCAGGCTTACGACCTGCAGGGCCAGGAAGATGGCCTGGCGGCGGACCAGGGTCATGGCACCGCGAGCCCGCTCGGACATCGGGCGCGAGGGACGGTCCGGCGCGAACAGGCCGAGACGCTTCATCGCCCCGTCGAAATTGGTGGTGCTGAAGGCGTTGCCGGCCAGATGGCCGAAGATATCGGCATCGAAGCCCGCACGCAGGGCGAAATAGCTCTGGATCAGGCCAAACAGCACGGCGAGCGCCGCAAGCCCGCTGACGGCCAGAGGTGCCGAGGCATAGGTGCCGGCCAGGATCCCCCCCACGCCGAGCAAAGTGAGCCCGCGCGATATCCGATCGAGCGCCCTGCCCTGCCGCAGATAGGAAGCGGCGATGGCGGCAATCACCGCCGGATTTTCCTGTGCCTCAGCCATCAGTGCCATCAAGCCTTCCAGCCGCCGCGATGGCGGCCTGCGCATCCGACCCCAGCACGATTCGCGGACGGATAGCACGTATGATCGCAACGGCCTCGTCCACCGTCCCGGCTTCACCACTGGCAAGCAACCAGGTTGCGACGGCGGCGGCGCTGCGCGAATAGCCGAGCGCGCAGCACGCCAGGACCGTGCCTTGTCCGCGCGCCACTTCAATTGCCCTCGCCGCAGCCACGAGGCTGACCGCATCCGGTGCAATCAGGTCGAGCATCGGCACCGCGCGCGTCGACACGCCTCGCCAGGCGGGCAGCTCGGCAGCAAGATCGACAACGCTGCCATAGGTAGCCGGCGCACGATCGAGGCGCGAGGGGATACGGCCCAAATAGATCCCCGGACGGACTTCGCCGGCGGATGGCTCGCGGCACGTCCACCAGCGGGAATTGAGGAAAGCGCCAAGCTGATAGGGCGCGAACAGCAGACGAGCCGCGAGCGGCATCGAACCGTCGGCCCGTTTCTGGAAACCGGCTGCCCCGCGCCAGAGGTAGTTCGCCGCGACGAGGGCGAGCGATGCCGCCGGATAGCAGAGCCAGAGCGCCCAGCCACCCACCCCGATGCCGGCAAATACGCAGCTGAGCGCGCCAAGGCCATAGAAAGCTGCGAGTTTGTGACGTTTGGCCTTACTTCCCGGGTGCGCGGACGTCTCGTCCGCTCTTGGAAACACCACGTTTGCAGGCTCGGAAGAGCGGACGAGACGTCCGCGCATCCGGAATTCTTCATCCGGCCAGAGCCACAGGCAGGACAGGCCCAGCAAGGCGCCGGTCGGTATGTCGAAGAAATGATGCTGGTAGGTGGTGAGGACGGAGAGGCCGATCAGGGCAAACCAGGGATGAACAAGCCAGCGGGCCCATGACGGCAGATGGCTGATGTAATGCACCCAGAGGATCACCAGGAGCGCGATATGCAGCGAGGGCGCCTGGTTATAGGGCTTGTCGAAGCTGAGCAGGGCATCGAACATGAAGCCCGGCAGGCCGCCGCCGATCTCGGGCTTGGCGAAGCTGAAGCGCAACGGAAAGGCGAGGAAGCAGGCGACGGCGATGACCTGTGCGGTCAGCAGCCGGCGGCCCAGCGTATCCAGCTCCGCGCGGCTGGTGCAGACGAACAGCGAGGCGGCATAGAATAGGTTGACCGACCAATAGGGAATGATCGTCCAGGGCAGGAACGGGATGCCGCGTTCCCAGCCGAACATGATGGACGGTACGAAGGCGCGCTGGTCGGCGAGGTAGTTGGCGAGGCCATAGCTCGAATAGAAGAAGATGCCGAGCCCCACGAGCCAGACAAGCGCCCTACCCCAGGGACGCCTATCGGCGGGCCTTGCCGGTATCGTCATGCTCATGACGAGGCCTTTTGCCAAGTGCGGCGTCTCGGAGCGCGGACATCCTGTCCGCTCTTGGAAACGCCACGCTGGCAGGAAGGAAAGAAGCGGACAGGATGTCCGCGCTCCAAAGGATTCATGACGCGGCCTTGCGGCGAGCGAGCGACACCGAGAAGATGCCCCATTCGTCGATACGCTGTTCGAGCTTCTCGAAGCCCGCGGCCTCGACGAGCTGGTCCATCTCGGCCTGCGTACGCCGGCGCATCACCCAGGCTCGCCCCTGGCGATGGCTGGTCAGGGCCCGCGCGATGAATTCGAGCTGCGGATGCCAGGGCTGGCCGGTATAGATCAGATAGCCGCCGGCCGGGATGGCGGCTGCGAGCCCGCCAAGCGACCATTTGATCAGATTGTTGTCCGCGAACAGCTCGTAGAGACCCGAAACCAGCCCCAGAGTGGGCCTGGGCTCGATGCCGGCAAGGCTCGCGGCATCGAAGGCGTCACCCTTGACGAAGCGCGCGATGTCGGCGAGGCCCTTCTCGGCGATCAGCCGCCCGCCCGCCTCGACATTGATGTCGCTGTAGTCGCGCAGCAGGATCGAGTCCGGACGCGACACGCCCTCCGCCTCCAAGGCTTCGAGCACGTAGCGGCCATGGCCGGCGGCGATGTCGACGATGGAGACCGGCCGCCCCTCGTCCCGCAGCCGGGCGATGGCGACACGCAGCAATTCCTCGACATGAAGCTTGCGCTGGCGGATGCCGCGCCAGCCGATCGCCTCCAGATAGTTCCTGTCGGCCAGCCGCCCGAGAGCCGAGCGTCCCGACGGCGTGTTGCGGTAGACGTAATCGAGGGTGGAGCCGGAATCGAAGCCGGTCTCATGGCCGAGCCTGATGCCGTCGGAGATCAGCCCCGTCGCCTTCAGTCCAAGCCTGGTACCCGCCCAGTAGAGGCCCCTCGGCGAGGCGAGCGGCAGGGGCGAGGCCAGCCTGTCGGCTTCGTCGCGGGTGTAGCCCTGGCGATCGGCCTCGGTGAGAACGGTGCGTTCCAGGGGCGCAGCGAAGCGCTCGCCGAGGAAGCGCCTGACATGGCCGATCGCCACCGCCCTGTCCTTTTCGCCGAGCGTGTCGTGGTAGAACCCCGGCAGCACGTGCCGCTCCTTGGTGGCCGATCCCAGATTTTCGTAGAAGCGGTGTTGGGGTCCGTGATGCACGACCCAGTCGGCGCCCGAGACGAGCAATTGCGTCGGCACCGTGATGGCCCGGGCATCCTCGACCACCCGTCGTGCTGCCTCATAGAGCCCGAGGAGGATGCGCACCGAGATCGCCCGGGTGATCTTGGGATCGGCGTCGAAGGTCGCCTGGCGCTCGAGATCATGGGTGAGGAACTTGGCCTTCACATAGGATTGCACGAAGAAATTGCCCTTATAGGCCTGCCACAGCTTCAGGCCCGGCCGGGCAAAGGGCACGTAGAGCTTCACCTTGAAGGCGGGCGAGGCCACCACCAAAGCACGGATCCTGGGCGCGTAGTCATGCACCCAAGCCGAGGCGACAACAGCCCCGACGCTCTGGGCGAGCACGGCGATGTCGGCCGGCGCGAAACCATGCGCAGCGCCGATATGGTCGATGAAGCTCTGCACATCGCGCACCAGGGCGCCGAAACTCGGGGCATCGCCACGTTCGCCGGGCGAGTCGCCGTGGCCCCGGGCATCCCAGGCGAAGAACTCGTAATCGGGCATGGCGAGTTCGTCGGGCAGATGCGCCATCCGGCCCGAATGCTCGTGGCCGCGATGAAATAGTACGACCGCGCCCTTGGCGGGGGCATTGACGACCGGCCAATGGCGATAGAACAGCTCGGCACCGTCATGGCTGCGAAAAAAACCGGTCTCAGAGGGACGCATCATGACTCCTGCCGTCATCGGCCTGCTTGGCGCGGGCCTCACGCAGGCCCTTATGCACACGATTGACGATGGTCAGTGTGAGAAAAAGCACGGCAAGCGGCATCAGCCAACCGAACCAGCCGGGCAGCGGCAAACCGAGGCCGACCCACAGGCCGAGCGCGCCGAACACGAAAGCGCGGTCGCTCTTGCCGAGCGGGCCGTCATAGCGCCTGTTAGCGCCGACCATCGGCCCCATCACGCCGGCAAACTCGCTGATGACGGCAAGCACGATCACCGCGCCTGTCCAGAACGGCCCGAAGACCGGCAGGGTGGCGAAGGGCAGGATCAGCGCGGCGTCGGAGACGACGTCGGCGATCTCGTTGAGATAGGCCCCGAGCAGGCTCTTCTGGCCGAATTCCCGCGCCAGCATGCCGTCAATGGCATTCAGAGCCATGCGGATGGCGAGCCAGACCGGCAACAGCAGGAAGAGGATGCGCAGATCCGAGAGCCAGGCGACACCGAGACCAACGACGAGAGAGCCCGCCGCCGCCGCCAGCGTCACCTGGTTGGCGGTCGTGCCCCGCTCGGCCAGCCGCGTGACGCGTGGGCGCAAAAGAGCCTGGAAACGGGGCTTGAGGGCATAGAGACTCACGGGACTGTCCAGATTCGCGGTTTAGCCGGCTATCATGGCTCAGCCGGCGAGACTTATGCAACCCGACGGATAGGCCGGCGCGTACCGGTGCATGGCATGCTTGCCGGATCGGAGAGGCGGACGAGACGTCCGCGGTCCCAGCCTTGGTGCCTCCAGTACGAACCTTGCCAGCATCGCGCGGGCAGCTGCGCGGCTGGGACCGCGGACGTCTCGTCCGCCTCCCCTTCCCAGCAAGCGCGGCTCTGCCATCGGAAACACCGATAGCACTATCGGTTTCTTCCGTTTTCCAGGCCGTCGCCGATCTGGGATGCCCATGCGCAGGTCCATCGGCATCGAAAGGAAACGCTTCATCATGAGTCTTGCAAAGTCGAGAATTCTTATCGCCGGCGGCAGTTCCGGCATGGGCCTGGCACTGGCGCGGCGTTGCCTCGATGCCGGTGCGCGGGTCGTCATTGTCGGACGGAGTGAGGAGAGATTGGCCCAGGCCCGCTCGAGCCTCGGTGCCGATGACGCTCTCGATACCGTATCTGCCGACATCACTCGGGAACACGAGGTCGCGGCGTTGTTCGAGCACATCGGCCGGCTCGATCACATCGTCAGTACCGCGGCCGATATCGAGGGAGCCTATGCGCTTCTGCCCTCTCTCGACCTGAAGGCCGTCCAGAGAATCATGGAAAGCAAGGTCTACGGGGCCCTCCTCCTGGCCAAGCATGGCGCCGGGAAGCTGGCACCGTCCGGCTCCCTGACCTTCGTCTCCGGTATCGCGGCCTATCGTCCCCTGCCGCGGGGTGCAGCGGTCGCCGCCGTCAATGCCGCGCTGGAAGGGCTGGTCAAGGCGCTGGTCGTGGAGCTCGCGCCGCTGAGGGTCAATGCCGTCTCACCGGGTTGGGTCGACACCCCGATCTGGACCTTCGTCGCCGGCGACAAGAAGGACGAGACTCTGGACGCCATGGCCCGTAAATTGCCGGTCGGCAGGGTCGGCCGCCCCGACGATATCGCCGATGCCCTGGCCTTCGTGATGGGCAACGGCTTCATGACGGGAACGGTTCTGCATGTCGAGGGCGGGCATCGCCTGGTCTGAGTGCGTCGAGCCCGGTGCTGGCCGAGGCGAGCAGCAGCTTCAGGGCCGGCGGCTGCACCCGCCGCCGGCGCCAGATCATCACCAGCTCCGCGGCCAGGTCGGCCGCTTGGGCAGGATCCGGCCAGGAAAGCTCGGTCACCTCGCCCCGCGCCAGCGCCTCGGCAACCGCCAGGCGCGGTACCAGGCCAAGGCCCGTTCCCGCAGCCACCAGCCGGGCTATCGCACCGATGCTGCCGGCTTCGGCGGCCAGGCTCGGTGCAGCCAGCCCCGCGCGAACAAAGGCCGCGTCGAACAAATGGCGGTAGACACAGCCTGGCTCCGTCGCCACGAACCGCCTCGCGCCAAGCATGGCTAGCCCATTGCCGGGCGGCAGCGGCGGCTCGTCCGCCGGCGCGATCAAAGTCAGCGGTTCCCTGGAAATGCTGCGCGTGGCGAAACGCTCGTCGAATTCCCCCCGGTCGAAACAGAAGACGACCTCCACCTCCCCGTCCTCCAGCTTGCGCAGGAGGTCACCCGTGCCCGCGACCGACAAGCGCAGCGCGATTTCCGGATGGGCCTGCCCGAAACGCGAGAGCCAGGCCGGCAGGCGGGCGGCCGCGATCGTTTCCAAAGCGCCGATCGACACTGCTCCCCGCTCCTGCCCCGAAGTCATGGCCACCGCTCCGCGGGCCTCGTCCGTCAGCATCAGGATTTCTTCGGCATAGGGCTGCAGCGCCGCTCCGGCGGCCGTCAGCTGCAAGCCTGACCGCGAACGCGTGAACAAGGGCGTGCCGAGTTCGGCTTCGAGCGCCTGGATCTGGTCGCTCGCGCTCGATTGAGCAAGATGCACCGCCTCGGCCGCCCGAGTGACATTGCGATGGCGGGCAACGGCAAGAAAGGTCTTGAGCAATCTGGGATGCATGGTTTTTCAGACCTCGGTCTCGAATGACGCTGCAGAGTCCAGAACGTGCTTCAACGGGCCAGGAGACGGATGCCCGATGCGAGGCAGAAGACGATGCCGGAAGCCAGGCCATACGCCGCCGACAACAACAAGCCCTCGGGCTCCAGCAGTTCCCCCGGCCTTCCTCCCAGCAGCCAGGCATAGCCATACATGGTGACCGGCCCGAGCAGGATACACCACAGGCACAATCTCGCGGCCGACAAGGCTTGCCTGCGCCGCAGCCACAATGCCACCGGCACCACCAGGATCAGGGTGACGGCATAGGTGAAAGGCAATCCAAACATCAGAAAGGCTGCGAAGACACCGGCAATCTCGGAGTTGGGAATGCTGCCCTGCCCGCCGGCCACGAGATCGAGCACGATAAACAGAAGCGGAAGGCCGGCCGGAACCGTCCAGGGACTAACCAGGCCCCCGAGCGCCAGGCTTCTCGCATGCTGCTTGCCGGCCTCCTGCATGGCTATTCTGCTCGTCCCGCCTGCCGCATCGCCTCGAACACCGCCTTGGCTTCGTCGGTTTCCAGCATGGCGTGGACATCGAGGTCGAGGCGTCGGCGCCAATTGGGATATTCGCGATCGGTTCCGGGCAGGTTGACGGGCTCTGCCTCGCCGGCGAGATCCTCGACCTGCGCGGCGACAAGGCCGGAGGAAGCGGAGGCCAGGAAGCCATGGATGGCGCCGACGAGGGCCGGCGTCAGCGCTCTCTCCTCGCTGCCGACGGCCTGCAGCAGCGCCTGCCTGTCCTCGGCGCGTGCCGCTTCCGCATCCTCGGCGACGGGCCGGCCGAGCGAGCGTTCCAAAGCGAGATCGGCGCCGTTCCACCAGCCGCGCAGGGTCGGCAGATCGTGCGTGGCGACACAGGCGAGCGAAGCGGCCGGATAGACGTCGGGGCGGCGGAAGACCGTACCGTCGCGTTCGAAGAACAGCACGCGATAGGAATAGAGCTCGGCTTCGGACAGCCGCTCGCGCAGGCCCTCCGGCACGGTACCGAGATCCTCGCCCACCACCATGCAGCGATGGCGTTGGCTCTCCTCGGCCAGCACCGTCAGCATGCCTTCGAGCGGATAGGTCAGATAGGCACCCTCGCTGGCCGGCATGCCGTCGGGCACCACGAAGAGGCGGGTCAGAGCCATGACGTGGTCGATGCGAAGCGCCCCGGCGTGGCGCATATTGGCAGCAAGCAGTTCGCGGTAATGGGCAAAGCCGCTCTGGCGCAGGGCGACCGGATCGAGCGGCGGGATATGCCAGACCTGGCCGCTGGCCGAGAAGGGATCGGGCGGCGCGCCGGCGGAAACCCCTTTCAGGAAGGCATCGGGCGCCGTCCAGACCTCGGCGCCATCCGGCGCCGCTCCCACGGCGAGGTCGCGGCAAAAGCCGATGGCCAGGCCACTGCGGCTGGCCGCGGCAAGCTGCTCTTCCGCCAGGAATTGCAGATAGCCGGCGAAATCGGCGGCATGCTGCAGGTCGGGGGACAAGGCCGCCGTCGACATCGCCGGGATCGCGCTCGATCCGGCCTGCTCTTCCAGTGCCTGGAACAGGCAGAAGCGAGCCAGCGCCTCGCCAGCCGCCACCTGGAAGGCCCGGAAGGCAGCGAGGCGCGCAGGACGTTCAGGCAGGATCGAGAAAGCCTGCGCCAGCGCCGCCCGCTTGTGGCGCCAGACTTCGGGCCAATCGATGAAACGCCCGGCCGGCGGTGAAGCCGTGAGATGGCCTTCGAGTTCGGGTACGGCGTCGAGGGCGATCAGGGCCGGATCGAGGAAGCGCCGGTCGGAAGGCTGATAGGGGCTGGCCCGCTGGCGGTCGGAGGGGAACATGGCATGAAAGGGATTGAGGGCGATCAGGCTCGCGCCCTTGCCGGCCGCGTCCCGGGCAAAAGCCTCCAGCGTGCGGAAATCCCCGACACCCTGGTCCCCCTGCCGTCGTAGCGTATAGAGCTGGGCCGAAAGCCCGAAGCGCCTGCCGCCATCGGCGAGTGTCGGCGGCAGATAGGCCCTGGCTTGCCGGTTCTCGACGGGCGCACCGAGCGAGCGCAGGTGCTCCAGGCTCTCGCGCGCCTGGGCGAGCGAATGATGGGGCAGGCCCATGGCGGTGAGCAGAGCGCGCTTGGTGTCAGGAGAGACCAAGGTGTGGCGGCCCGAAACCTCCCACCATTCCGGCGCGATGCCGGCAGCCTTGGCCAGGAGTTCAAGCACTTCGGGTGGCGCATCCCCATCCCTGCTCGGCGCACGCCCCGGCTCGGCGATGAACACGCCGACCGAGCGTGGCGCAAGCTCCATGATGTCGAAGGCGCCGTAGAGGGCCGGTGGCGCGAAGGCCTGGTATTCGTCGCTGACATGCGCCAGCCGCCAGACGAGCCCGGGTGCGAGATCCGGCAGCCGGGCATATAGCGGCTCGGCGCCGGCATGGAACCAGATCAGCGCTTTCGAGCCATCCGGTCCCGTAATCGCCATGCCGAGGCTGCGCAGGGCCGGATTGCCCCATTCATTGTCCTGCAGAGGCTGGCCGCTTGGACCGAGCCAGATCACGTCGGGCGCTCCATCAGCCGCGACGTCGGCAGAAGGCCTGCCGGTCAGGAACCGATCCGCCGTCACCAAAGGCAATGACTTGCGCAGGCGCGTCAGGCTCGCCACGAACTGGATCAGGGAGCGATCGGCGTTGGCCCAGTCGATCCAGGTGATCGCATTGTCCTGGGCATAGGCGTTGTTGTTGCCGCGCTGGCTGCGGCCGAGTTCGTCGCCCATGGCGATCATCGGCGTGCCCCGCGACAACAGGAGGCTGGCCAGCAAGGCCCTGATATGGCTGCGCCTGAGCGACACGATCTCCGGCGCCGTGCTGGGTCCCTCGGCGCCATCGTTCCAGCTCACCTCGCCCGAATGGCCGTCGCGGTTGCCCTCGCCATTGGCGTCATTGTGCTTGCCGGCGAAACTCACCGTATCGGCGAGCGTGAAGCCGTCATGGGCCGCGACGAAATTGATGCTGTCGCTCGGGCGGCGGCGGCCGGGATCGAACAGATCCGAAGAGCCGGCCAGGCGGGTCGCCAGCGCGCCGATGCCGCCATCGCCCCGCCAGAACCGCCTGACGTCGTCGCGATAGCGATCGTTCCATTCCGCCCAGTCTGCCGGAAATTGGCCGAGCTGATAGCCGCCGGGGCCGATGTCCCAGGGCTCGGCGATCATCAGCCGCGCCTTCAGGACTGGATCGGCGGCAATGGCGGCGAACAAGGGCGCTTGCCGATCGAAACCATCGGGCCGGCGCCCCAGCACCGGAGCGAGATCAAAGCGAAAGCCATCGAAGCCGCCGATTTCGGCCCAATGCCGGAGGGCAGCGAGGGTGAGGCCGAGCCCCGGCTCGCGATCGAGAGCCAGTGTGTTGCCGCAGCCGGTATCGTTGGCATAGAAGCGCGGATTGTCGGCGAGCCGGTAGTAGGAACGGTTGTCGAGCCCACGCAGCGAGTGGGTGCCGCCACGCTCATCGCTCTCCGAGGTGTGGTTATAGACGACGTCGAGCAGCACCTCGAAGCCGGCCTCGTGCAGCCGGTCCACCGTCCGCGCAATCTCGGCCATGCCGCCGGGGGCAAGGCGCGGATCCGGCGCCAGGAAGCAGGCGGGATTGTAGCCCCAGTAATTCCTCAATCCGAGCGGCTCGAGATGCCGTTCGTCAATGGCGGCGGCCAGGGGCATCAATTCGAGCGTGGTGATGCCGAGCTCGGTGAAATGGGCGATCGCCGCCGGATGAGCCAGGGCGGCGACGGTCCCGCGAAGCTCGGGCGGGATGTCGGGATGGGCCTGGCTGAAGCCCTTCACATGGACTTCATAGATGATGCGGGTTTCGGGCTGCACGCCGGAAGGACGGGTCTTGTCCGGCGCTAGCCGCTCCAGCACGGCTTTCGGCATGATCGCAGCGGTATCCGTGCCATCCAGGACGTGGTCATCCACGCCTTGGGCGCCTTTCACCGGCAGGGCGGAGGTCATGCCCTCCGGCAGGACGAGCCGGGTCGCATGAGGATCGATCAAGAGGCGCGCCGGGTTGAAGCGCAGCCCCTCCTCCGGGCGCCAGGGACCATGGGCGCGCAACCCGTAGAGCTGCCCCTCAGCAAGCCCACCGATACGACCATGATGCACCGGTCCGTCGCGTCCGGAGAGCAGGATCCGCTGGCTCTCCGTGCCATCGGCATCGAACAGGCACAGCTCGATGCGTTCGGCTTCGGCAGCGTGGACGGCGAAATTGACCTCTTCCCCGATCCAGCTCGCTCCGAGCGGAGCTGCCGCACCGGGATTCGCCATACTTGAACGTGCCATACGGTCCTTGCCTCGACTGTCGAATGCCTGTCGTACTTTCCTGACATCTTGGACGATCAAAACGCAAAGACTAGATGACAGGATGCGGCGAAATTTCTGTCCGCTACCCATTGCGGGTGAATCGTCTCCGACCAATGTCCTTGTCGCGCGTTTTGCTGTAGGAACGTCCTAGCGCGATAGTGTGCCCGAAGGAAAACCATGGTTCGCCATATTGCCGACCCAGCCGGGGCCGAAACGGACGTCGTCCAGTTCACCTATGCGGACCCCACCTTTTCCAAACCGAAACAGGCCCTGATCCGAGCCATCGAGAAGGTGACAGGGCAGCCTCGGCTGAAGCGCCTCTACCTCGAAAACCAGCGCAATCCGGTGGCGGGCGAGAGCTTTTTTGCCGCAGCGGTCCGCCAGCTCCGGCTCGACGTCCAGTTCGACAGAACGCAGCTCGACAAGATTCCGAAGACCGGGCCCTGCGTCATCGTCGCCAACCATCCCTATGGCGTGCTCGACGGCATCACCATCGCCTGGCTGATCGGCCTGGTCCGCCAGGATTTCGTCATCCTCACCAATGCCGTGCTGCTGCATGCGCCGGAAACACAAGCCTTCCTGCTGCCCGTCGATTTCGCGGAGACCGAGGAGGCGATGCAGACCAACCTGCGCACCCGCGCCGAAGCGCGCCGGTTGCTCGATCGCGGCGGCTGCGTGATCGTCTTTCCGGCCGGCGGCGTCTCCACTTCGCCCGACAAGCTCGGGCGGCGCCCTGCGATGGACGCCCCCTGGCAACCCTTCACAGTGCAGTTGATCCAGCGCTCCAAGGCGACGGTGGTGCCGATCTTCTTCGGCGGCCAGAATAGCCGCCTGTTCCAGATCGCCAGCCACCTCAACCAGACCCTGCGCCTGTCCCTGATCTTCAAGGAGGTGCGCGATCGCATCGGCACGATCCTGCCGATCGCCATCGGCGATCCCATCGATGGCGCAGCTTTCGCCGCTGCAACCGACCGCAAGGCGGTCGCGCTGGAGCTGATGAGCCGTACCTACGCCCTGGCGGGCCAGCTGACGGATGACCGCACCGCCAAGCGCATCGCCGCCGGCCATCTCGAACCGGTGGCGCTGAACCAGCCGAAACTCTGCGCGCCGCGGGTGTAGGGTTTCCTTCTCCCCTTGCGGGAGAAGGAAGATCTCCGCCCTCAGGTCACCACGCTCGGTTCGGCCATGCCTGTCTTCTCGGCGATGCCGCTGAGCTGGCGGGCGACGGCGATGACATCGGTGAGGGCGGCCTGCGTCTCGATGCCGTGTTGGGCAGGATCGGCTTCGTAGCGCTCGAGATAGACGCGCAAGGTCGCTCCTTCCGTCCCCGTCCCGGACAGGCGATAGACGATGCGCGAACCGTTCTCGAACAGGACGCGCAGGCCCTGGTTCTTCGAGTCTGAACCATCGACGGGATCGTGGTAGGCGAAGTCGTCCGCCGACTTGACCTTGAGGGCGCCGAAGCTCTTGCCGGGCAGGCTGGTGATTTGCGAGCGGACGGCTTCCATCACCGCATTGGCGGCCTCCGTGGGCACGGCCTCGTAGTCGTGGCGCGAATAATAGTTCCGGCCATATTTGGCCCAATGCTCGCGCACGATGTCGAGCGTAGGCTGGCGACGCTTGGCCAGCAAAGTGAGCCAGAGCAATACCGCCCACAGCCCGTCCTTCTCGCGGACGTGGTTCGAGCCGGTGCCGGCGCTCTCCTCGCCGCAGATGGTGACGCGATCGGCATCGAGCAGATTGCCGAAGAATTTCCAGCCGGTCGGCGTCTCGTAGATGTTCACGCCCATCGCCTTGGCGACCTGGTCTGCCGCAAGGCTGGTGGGCATCGAACGGGCGATGCCGGAAATGCCCTTGGCATAGCCGGGCGCCAGATGGGCATGGGCAGCCAGGATGGCAAGGCTGTCCGAGGGGGTGACGAAGATGCCGCGGCCGATGATGAGGTTGCGGTCGCCGTCGCCATCCGAAGCCGCCCCAAAATCGGGGGCGTTCGACCCCATCATGAGATCGTAGAGCTCCTTGGCGTTGACCGGATTGGGATCGGGATGATGGCCGCCGAAATCGGGCAGCGGCGTCGCGTTCACCACCGTGCCCGCGGCGGCCCCCAATTGCTCCTCGATGATGCGGCGGGCGTAGGGTCCAGTGATGGCCGACATCGCATCGAAGCGCATGGTGAAGCCGGACTTGAACAGCTCCCGGATGGCATCGAAGTCGAAAAGCTTGCCCATCAGTTCGGCATAGTCGGCGACGGGATCGACCACTTCGACGATGGTATCGCCGATCGCCGTTTCGCCGAGCTTGTCGATGTCGATATCGGGCACGTCGGCGATCTTGAACTCGCTGATCGACTTTGTGCGGGCAAAGACGGCATCGGTGATCTTCTCGGGCGCCGGGCCGCCATTGCCGATATTGTACTTGATGCCGAAGTCTCCGTCAGGCCCGCCGGGATTGTGCGAGGCGGAGAGCACGATGCCGCCGAAGGCCCCATATTTTCGGATGACGGCCGAGACGGCCGGCGTCGACATCAGGCCGCCCTGCCCCACCTTGATACGGCCGAAACCGGCCGCGGCCGCCATTTTGAGGATCTTCTGCACGACCTCGCGGTTGTAAAAGCGCCCATCGCCGCCCACGACCAATGTCTTGCCGGCAAATCCCTCCAGCGTGTCGAAGATCGACTGCACGAAATTCTCGACATAATGCGGCTGCTGGAACACCGGCACCTTCTTACGCAAGCCGGACGTGCCGGGCTTCTGGCCATCGAAGGGTTGGGTCGGGACGGTACGGATCATAGTGAGGTTCCGGTTCTGGTTTATCCGAAGGTCGATCTGTGCAGGGCGAGGACGGCAGTTGCCCTCACCCCAGGAGCTCGCGATAGAGCTTGGCATAGCCGGCAGCCCTGAGATCCCAGGACTGGTCCAGCCCCATGCCGCGGCGCTGCATCGCCTGCCAGACGGGCTTGTCGTTGTAGAGCGCGATGGCTCTGGAAATCGCATCGCGCAGCATGTCCGGCGTGATCGGCTGGAACTGCACGCCGGTGGCAGCCTTGAGCGTCAAGGCCGCATCGTTGGCATCGACGATGGTGTCGGAGAGCCCCCCGACGCGCGCCACCACGGGAATGCAGCCATAGCGCAAGCCATAAAGCTGGGTAAGGCCGCAAGGCTCGAAGCGCGACGGCACCAGCGTCATGTCCGAGCCGCCGAACATCAGATGCGAGAGTGCCTCGTCGAAACCGAACACGGTGCCGACACGCCCCCGGTGCTGAAGGCTTGCCTGGCGGAAGATGCCCTCAAGCTCCCTGTCGCCGGAACCGAGCAGGGCCAGTCGCGCGCCGGAGGCGACCAGATGCGGCAACGCCTCGGCGAGAATGTCGATGCCCTTTTGCCAGGTCAGCCGGCTGACCAGGCAGAACAGCGGCGAGTCGTCGTGATCGAGGCCGAAGCGCTCTTCCAGCGCCTTGCGATTGCCCACACGCCTGGCGAGGGACCTGGCATCGTAATTCACGGCCAGGCTCGGGTCGGTCTGGGGATTCCATACCCGCTCGTCGATGCCGTTGACGATGCCGGAGAGCACATCGGCGCGGCCAGCGAGCAGGCCTTCCAGCCCCATGCCGGCTTCCGCCGTCTTGATCTCGGCGGCATAGCGCGGCGAGACGGTGGTGATGCGATCGGCAAAATGCAGCCCGGCCTTCAGGAAGCCGATCATGCCGTAATACTCGACCCCGTCCAGGGCAAAGGCCCGCTGCGGCAGGCCGAGACTGCCGAGAATCGAGCGGGGATACTGGCCCTGGAAGGCGAGGTTGTGCACCGTGATCACCGATTTCGGCCTGACGGCATCGGTATAGTTGAGATAGGCCAGCGTCATCGCCGCCTGCCAGTCATGCACATGCACGATGTCGGGCCTGTAGGTCTTGACCAGGCCGTGGCAGATTTCCGCCGCCGCGCTCGACAGGGCACAATAGCGCTGGGGATTGTCGAGCCAGTCGCGCCCATCGGCATCGACATAGGGATTTCCCGGCCGGTCGAACAGATGCGGCGCATCCACGGCCAGGAGGTCGAGTTCGCCGATGGTGGCGCGCTTGATGGCGGTGCGGCCGCCGAAGAAGCCCGGCAGCTTGGCCACCGTTTCCCAGGAAGCACTTGCCGCCATCACGGCGGGATAGCCGGGGATGACCGTCGTCACCGCGACGTCATGGCCTTTCAGGGCAGCCGGCAGCGCACCGACGACGTCGGCGAGCCCCCCCGTCTTGATCAGCGGATGGATTTCGGACGCAACCGCGAGAACTTTGATCATCGAAAGCGCTAACTTCTTGTTTTGACGCATTTTCCGGGCCGAGAAGCTTGGCGCCTCACCGGAAAATGCCCAGGATCGTGTCGTCAGAGCTTCAGCTTGTCGATCATGGGTTGGGTGATCAGGCAGATGCCCTTTTCCGTCCGCCGGAAGCGCTTGGCGTCCAGTTCCGGATCCTCGCCGACGACCAGGCCCTCGGGGATGATCACGCCGCGGTCGATCACCACATTCTTGAGCTGTGCCGATCGCCCGATCTCGACATAGGGCAGGATCACGGCGTTCTCCACACTGGAATAGGAGTTGATACGCACCCCGGTATAGAGCAGCGAATGCTTGGCGGTTGCCCCGGAGACGACGCAGCCGCCGGATACCAGCGAGGAGATCGCGGTGCCACGGCGTCCCTCGGTGTCATGCACGAATTTAGCCGGCGGGGTAATTTCGGCGAAGGTCCAGATTGGCCATTCCTGGTCGTAGAGGTCGAGCGCGGGCACGACGTCGGTGAGGTCGATATTGGCCTCCCAATAGGCGTCCACCGTGCCGACGTCACGCCAATAGGATTCCTTTTCGTGCTCGGAGCGCACGCAGCTCGCCGGGAAGCGGTGCGCCACCGCCTTGCCGTTCTTGACGATGTGGGGAATGATGTCCTTGCCGAAGTCGCGGCTGGAATTGGGATCGTTGGCGTCTCGCTTCAACTCCTCGGTGAGGAATTTCATCGAGAAGACATAGATGCCCATCGATGCCAGCGCCATCTCGGGATTGCCGGGGATCCCAGGCGGATCCTTGGGCTTCTCCACGAAGGCGACGATGCGATCCTGCTCGTCGACATGCATGACGCCGAAGCCGGTGGCCTCCATGCGCGGCACTTCGAGGCAGCCGATGGTGACATCGGCGTTCTGCTCGACATGCTGCTTGAGCATCAGCTCATAGTCCATCTTGTAGATATGGTCGCCTGCCAGGATGACCATGTATTCGACGCCGGTGCCGTCGATGATGTCGAGGTTCTGGTAGACCGCGTCCGCCGTGCCGCGATACCACATGTCCTCGGAAATGCGCTGGCTGGCCGGCAGGATGTCGAAGCTTTCGTTGCGCTCCGGCCGCAGGAAGTTCCAGCCGCGGTTGAGGTGGCGTATCAGCGAATGCGCCTTGTATTGCGTGGCCACGCCGATACGACGGATGCCCGAGTTGATCGCGTTCGAAAGGGCGAAGTCGATGATGCGGCTCTTACCTCCGAAATAGACCGCGGGCTTGGCGCGCCGGTCGGTCAGTTCCATCAGGCGGCTGCCGCGGCCTCCGGCCAGCACATAAGCCATGGCCGAACGTGCCAGCGGCCCACCCTTCGAATGCCTCGGTTCCGTCATACAGTTCCTCCCACTGATAATCCGGGATGACGCTGCTGCCTTCCTTTTCAGCCTCGGCTCCTATCGGGGAGCCGCGACTCTCCAAAGACATGCAACGCCCACTCCCCAGCCTAGTTCCCCGCCCATTCCAGCATGATGGCCGTCAAGGGCGGCAGATTGATACGCGCGGACGCCGGTTTGCCCTTCCAATCGCCCGCATAAGCAAAGACTCCGCCGGCATTGCCTCGATTGAGCCCGAAATAACGCTCGGCGTCGGTGTTGAGAATTTCCCACCACTGTCCCGCCAGAGGCAGGGGCAGCAGATAGTCGTCACGCGCGACAGGAGTGAGATTGGCCACCACCACGATCGGCATCGCATCGGTGGCATAGCGCGCCCAGGCGAACACCGAATTGGCGTTGTCGTCGACCACCATCCACTCGAAGCCGTCGCCCTCGCAATCGCGCTGATGCAGCGCCGCACGGCCGCGATAGAGATGATTGAGGTCACGGACGAGATCGCTCAACCCCTTGTGCGGGCCATATTGCATCAAGTCCCAGTCCAGCCCGACATTCTCGTTCCACTCCCGGCGTTGGCCGAAATCCTGGCCCATGAACAACAGCTTCTTGCCGGGATACGCCCACATCAGCGCGTAATAAGCCCGCAGGGTGGCGAATTTATCGCCCTCCATACCCGACATCTTGTTGACGATGGAATTCTTGCCGTGGACCACCTCGTCATGGGAGAGCGGCAGCACGAAATTCTCGGCAAAGGCGTAAATGAGGCCGAAGGTCAGGTCGTCATGGTGATATTGGCGATAAACCGGCTCGCGCTGCATGTAGCTCAGCGTGTCGTGCATGAAGCCCATGTTCCACTTGAACCCGAAGCCGAGCCCGCCGTCATGCACGGGCTTGGACACGCCGGGCCAGGCGGTGGATTCCTCGGCGATGGTCATCACGCCGGGATGGGCCGCATAAACCTCCTTGTTCATGCGCTGCAGGAAGGCAATGGCGTCGAGGTTCTCACGCCCGCCGTGAATGTTGGGCAGCCACTCCCCATCCCTGCGCGAATAGTCGAGATAGAGCATGGAGGCGACGGCATCCACGCGCAGCCCATCGATATGATAACGCTCCAGCCAGAACAGGGCGTTGGCGATTAGGAAATTGGCGACCTCGCGCCGGCCGAAATCATAGATCGCCGTGTTCCAGTCGGGATGGAAACCGCGCCGCGGGTCGGGATGCTCGTAGAGCGCGCTGCCGTCGAACCAGGCAAGGCCATGCGAGTCGGTGGGAAAATGCGCGGGCACCCAGTCGAGGATCACGCCGATCCCGGCGGCATGGGCGCGATCGACGAAACGCGCGAACCCCTCGGGCGAGCCGAAACGGCTGGTCGGCGCGAACATGCCGGTTGGCTGGTAGCCCCAGGACGCATCGAGGGGATGCTCCGTCACCGGCAGCAATTCGATATGGGTGTAGCCCATGTGCTGGGCATAGGCGATCAGATCGTCGGCAAGCTGGTCATAGCTGAGGAAGCGCTGATGCTCGCCGCGCTTCCAGGAACCGAGATGCACCTCGTAGATCGACATCGGTGCCCGCCGCGCATCGCGGTGCGCCCGCTCCTCGAGCCATTGCTGGTCCGTCCAGACGAAGGGCTCCGACGAGGCGACCCGGGAGGCCGTACCGGGGCGCAATTCGCTGGCAAAGGCGAAGGGATCGCTCTTCAGCGGCAGCAGCGCGCCGTTCGGGCCGATGATCTCGTATTTGTAATGGGCGCCGACACCGACGCCCGGAAGGAAGATCTCCCACACGCCGGTATCGACGCGCTTGCGCATCGGATGGCGCCGGCCGTCCCAGTCGTTGAAATCGCCGACGATCGATACCCGCCTGGCGTGCGGCGCCCACACGGCGAAATGCACGCCGTCCATATCGCCATGCTGCAGGGGACGGGCACCGAGCTTGTCCCAGAGGCGGAGATGGGTGCCTTCGGTCAGCAGGTAATCGTCGACCTGACCCAGCAGCGGCCCGAAACGATAGGGGTCCTCGACCTCCCACTGCCCTCCCGCATTGACGGCACGCAGGCGGTAAATCCCGACGCTGTCGGGCACCAAGCCTTCGAAGACGCCATCATCATGCCGCCGCTCCAAGGCAACGGGCCCGACCAGATTGGGCGCGAGCACCGACAGCGTCTCGGCATTGGGGATGAAGGCGCGGATGACGAGGCCGGCGGGTGTCTCATGCGGGCCGAGTACGGCGAAAGGATCGGCATGACGTCCCGCCGCAAGCGCGGCGACCTCGACCTCTGACAAACGCCAATCCGCCGTCTTGCTGCGGCTGACCGGCCGCTTAGCCAAGGGTGCCGGCTTTGCGGCTCTGGCGGCGGGAGCGTTCGTCTTCGTTGTCTTTGCCAAGCGCCACGACCCCTTTTCGAACCGGATCGAAACGCCTGGACTTGCCGGGACCAGGCGTCTTCCTGTGATCCTCTCGAACACAAGCTAGGGCTTTTGCTACAACGGTCAACGATTAAACGCAGCCTGCCCAAATGGGTTATGTCGAGGGTACTGCAGGGTGAAAAATTTGGTGTTTTCGGCCTTTGGCGGAAACGGAACGGACGGTCCCCCCGAAAAAGTCCAAGAGGGTTCATGGCCTAGCTCGACCTGATGTCGCCGCTCTACGGGGCCAGGGCAAGAGGCACGGGCTTGCAAGAAACGACATCCCGCGAGGCAGGACTTCATGCCTCGCGGGATGCAAATCCTGCCGGGAATACGACGATAGCGTCGCCTATTCCACCGGGGTCGTCTGCACGCCCCAAATCTCGTCGGCATATTCGCGGATGGTGCGGTCCGAGGAAAACCAGCCCATGCGCGCGACGTTGCGGATCGATTTTTCGCGCCAGGCCGGTTTGTTGGCCCACAGCGTGTCGACGTTGCGCTGCATGGCGGCATAGGCGTCGAAATCGTCGGTGACGAAGAACCAGTCGCTGGAGCGCAGCGCCTGCACTGTGCCGCGATGACGTTCGCGATCGGTCGGCGAGAACACGCCGCTTTCCACCGCGTCGAGCACCTCGGCCAGGGCGGGCGAGGCCGCGATGGCATCGGCAGGATTGCGGCCCTGCCGCTTCTTCGCCTCGACCTCATGCGCCTTCAGGCCGAAGATGAAGATGTTGTCGTCGCCGACATGCTCCTTCATCTCGACATTGGCGCCATCGAGCGTGCCGATGGTGAGGGCGCCGTTGAGACCGAACTTCATGTTGCCCGTACCGGAGGCTTCCAGGCCTGCGGTCGAGATCTGCTCGGACAGGTCCGCCGCCGGGATGATCACCTCGGCAAGGCTGACATTGTAGTTCGGCATGAACACGACCTTGAGCAAATTGCGTACGGCCGGATCCGAGTTCACTACCTTGGCGACGTCGTTGATCAGCTTGATCACATATTTGGCCGCCGTATAGCTCGCCGCCGCTTTGCCGGCAAAAATCTTCACGCGTGGCGCCCAATCCTTCTCGGGATGGGCGCGGATGGCGTTGTAGAGCGCGATGGTCTCGAGGATGTTCAGGAGCTGGCGCTTGTATTCGTGGATGCGCTTGATCTGGACATCGAACATCGCGGAGGGGTCGACGCGAAGCCCGACCGTCTGCTGCAGCACCTTGGCCAATCGCGCCTTGTTGGCATGCTTGACCGCAGCGAAGGCCTCCTGAAAGGCCGCGTCCTTGGCGTAGGGCTCCAAGGCCACCAGCTTTTCGGCATCGTCGAGATAGGCATCGCCGATGGTTTCGCGCAGCAGCGTGGTCAGCCCCGGATTGGCCGTCATCAGCCAGCGCCGCGGCGTGATGCCGTTGGTCTTGTTGGTGATGCGGCCCGGGAACAGCATATTGAGGTCGCGGAATACCGTTTCCTTCATCAGTTCCGAATGCAGGGCCGACACACCATTGACCTTGTGCGAGCCGACAAAGGCGAGATTACCCATGCGCACACGCCGGCCGTGGCTCTCGTCGATGATCGAGACGGTGGCGATCATGGCATCGGAGGCGCCGCTCTCGCGCGCCTCGGTCAGCACGCGCGCATTGATGGCGTAGATAATCTGCATATGCCGCGGCAGCAGCCGCTCGATCAGCGGCACCGGCCAGGTCTCCAGCGCCTCGGGCAGCAGGGTGTGGTTGGTGTAGGAGATCGTCTCGCGGGTGATGGCGAAGGCATCGGCCCAGTTGACCCCGTGAATGTCGATCAGGATGCGCATCAGCTCGGCCACAGCGATGGCCGGATGCGTGTCGTTGAGCTGGATCGCCGCCTTGGACGGCAGGGACTTGATGTCGCGATGCTGCTGCAGGTGGCGGCGAACGATGTCCTGCAATGAGGAGGAGGTGAAAAAATACTCCTGACGCAGGCGCAATTCCTGCCCCGCCGGGGTGGAATCGGCCGGATAAAGCACGCGCGAGATCGACTCCACCTTGGTGCGATCGTTCAGGGCGCCGATATGGTCGCCGGCGTTGAAGGCATCGAGCGAGATCGGGTCGAGCGAGCGGGCCGACCACAGGCGCAGCGTGTTGACGCGATTGCCGCGCCAGCCGACGGCCGGCGTGTCATGGGCGACGGCAAGTACGGTCTCGGCCGGCTTCCAGCTGTGCACGGCCGAGCCGTCCCAGCCATCGCTCGCCTCGACGGCACCGCCGAAGCCGACCTCATAGGCGACTTCCCGGCGCGGGAACTCCCATGGATTGCCGTTCTGCAGCCAGTTCTCGGGTGATTCCGTCTGCCAGCCATCGACGATGTTCTGGCGGAACAGGCCGTTCTCGTAGCGGATGCCATAGCCATAGGCGGCGATGCCGACGGTGGCCATGCTCTCCATGAAGCAGGCGGCGAGGCGGCCGAGACCGCCATTGCCGAGGGCGGCATCGGGCTCCATCTCGGCAATCATGTCGAGGTCGACGCCGACGGAGGCCAGCGCCTCGCGGGCCGTGGCCACGAGGCCGAGATTGTTGAGGCCATCCTTGAGCAGGCGGCCGATCAGGAATTCGAGCGAGAGATAATAGACGCGCTTGCCGCCCATGCGGTAGACGCCGCGCGTCGTCGCCATCCAGCGGTCGACGATGTGATCGCGCAGTGCCAGGCTCACCGCCCGCAGCCAGTCATGGTCGCGCGCCACGATCGGGTCCTTGCCGACGGCATAGGTCAGCTTGGCGAGGATCAGGTCCCGGAAGGCGCGCGCCTCACCGGTCGCTTCGGGCAGCTTGGCCGCATCATCACCGACAGCCATCGCCGCCTCGGCCGAATAGAGCTTGTCGTGCAACGTTGAAGTCATGTGTCGCTTCTCGATCGTTGATCCCAGGACGGTGGTCCTTAACCCAAGTGACGCCCGGTTACGAGTGCCCCTTTTGCATAAGATGTAGGCAAAAACACTGATATCTTGTGATTTTGGCACGCTACGCCGCCATGATCATCTCATATGTTGGTTCTGCATAGCTCTCCCGCCTTGTGCATGGTGAGCACAGAACAACCCACTGCTGTTGCCGATGGCCGTGGAGAGTACACTCCCATGACGGAATCCTGGCTGAATTCCGCTGACGATGATGATATGCCACCGACACGGGGGCATGCGATTGCGTGGGATCGGCAGGAATCGCAAAGCTGCGTCGAAACAAGGAGTTAGGGCAATCGAACGTTCCGGCGTTCTGCCCTGGGAGACAGGTATGACGGGTATCCTCTATCTTGCGGTCGACGGCGGCGGCACCAATACGCGCGCAAGGCTCTACGACGAGGATGACAAGCTGATTGGCGAAGGCCTGTCGGGTTCTTCCAATCTCACTCTCGGCACCGAGATCGCGGGTCCGGCGATCGCAGCGGCCGGCGATGCCGCCCTTGCCGCGGCCGGACTGGCACCGGACGCGAAGCTGCGCATCCGGGCGGGTCTCGGCCTTTCCGGCGGCAATATTCCGGCTCTCGCCGATAGTATCGCCGCCTTTCCCTTCGGTTATGGAGCCCTGACGGTCACCTCGGATGCCGTCACCGCCTGCCTCGGCGCCCATGCCGGCAAGGATGGCGGCATCTTCATCCTCGGTACGGGCTCGCAGGGGCTGGCGCTGGTGGGCGGCAGGGAGACCTCGGTCGGCGGCTGGGGGTTTGCCCTGGGCGACGATGCCTCCGGTGCCGTGCTCGGACGCTCTGCCCTGCGGGCCGCCCTGCTCAGCGTCGACCTGCTTGGGCCCGTGAGCGACCTGACCCGCCGCCTGCTGGCGCATTTCCATGACGATCCGAACGAGGCGGTGATCTGGGCCAAGACCGCCACACCGAGAGACTACGGCCGCTTCGCTCCCCTGGTGTTCGAGGCCGCTGGCGGGGATGTGGTGGCGGACCATCTGATTGCCGGGGCGACCGGCTCCATCGTCGCCATGCTCGATCGCCTGACGGACCTGGGCGTGCCCAGGATCGCCCTGATGGGCGGGCTCGCCGAACCCTATCGCCCCTATCTGCCGGTGCGCTATGACGAGATCCTGGTTCCGCCCAGGGGCGATGCCCTGGCAGGGGCCCTGACCCTGGCAAAGAGGGGGCACTGACGATGTCGCTCAACGCTCTGACCGCCCCGCGCCTGTTCAATGGCGAGGCTTTTGTCGAGGGCCACGCCGTCCTGGTGGACGCCGATACCATTATCGGCCTGGTGCCGCGGGCCGATATTCCCTCCCATGCCACCGTGACCACCCTGCCCTCCGGCGTGCTGGCCCCCGGCTTTGTCGACGCCCAGGTCAATGGCGGTGGCGGGTTCCTGTTCAATCAATCCCCCGATGTCGCGACACTCGACGGCATGGTCTCGGCCCATCGCCGCCACGGCAGCACCGCTTTGCTGCCCACCTACATCACCGACACGGCCGACGGCATGAAGAGCGCCATCGCCGCCGCCCGCCAGGCGATCGCCGACGGCGTCCCGGGCATGGCCGGCATCCACCTCGAAGGCCCCTTCCTTTCGGTGCCGCGCAAGGGCGCCCATGATCCCGCTTTGATCCGCCCGCTGACGGACGCCGATGTCGAGCTCATTCTGAGCAGCGGCATCGAGACCGTCCTGCTCACGGTGGCACCGGAAAACGCGCCGCTTCACCTGATCCGGCGCCTGGCGGACGGGGGCGTGATCGTCAGCCTCGGCCATACCGACACCAGCTACGAGGCGGTGATGGCGGCGGCCGATGCCGGCGCCACCGGCATCACCCATCTCTTCAATGCGATGTCGCCCCTGCAGGGCCGCCACCCCGGCGTCACTGGTGCCGCTCTCGATCATGGCGGACTCTGGGTCGGCATCATTGCCGACGGCCTCCACGTGCATCCCGGCTCGCTCTCGCTGGCCTTGCGGGCGAAAAAGGCTCCGGGGCGGCTGTTCCTCGTCACCGACGCCATGCCGACGGCCGGTGATGCCAACGATGTCTTCTATCTCAACGGCCGCAAGGTCACGCGGCGCAATGGCGCCCTGTCACTCGAAGACGGCACGCTCGCCGGCTCAGACCTCACCATGGATGCGGCGCTGCGCTACAGTGTCGCCCATCTCGGCATCGGTCTCGGCGAGGCCCTGCGCATGACCAGCCTCTATCCCGCCCAGTTCCTGCGCCTCGACAGCCGTCGCGGGCGCCTGGCACCGCGCTATCGCGCCGACCTGGTGCATCTCGACGAACAGCTGACCGCGCGCGGCGTGTGGGTGGGTGGCCGCAAGCTGGCCGGGTGAAGTAAGTTCTCATACCAAGAGTCATTGAAAACGACTCTTGGTTCCGCCTTGCGATTTTCGCCAAATCTCTGATTTGGCATCGACAATCGCGAGGTGTTCAAGTCACGGATGCGCAAGCATCTTCGCGACTTGATATCAAGCGGTACGGTGCGGCGCGAACAGGATGACGGCCATGCCGGCGAGGCACAGGACCGCTCCGATCAGGTCCCAGCGATCAGGCCTGATCCCCTCGACGCCCCAGAGCCACAGCAGCGAGGCGGCAATATAGATGCCGCCATAGGCAGCATAGGCCCGGCCTGCGGCATCCGTCTCGATCTGGGAAAGCAGGAGCGCAAAGGCGACGAGGGCAGCCGCGCCCGGCACCAGCCACCAGGCCGGCTTGCCCAGCCGCAGCCAGCTCCAGAAAGCATAGCAGCCGCCGATCTCGCCGGCGGCCGCCAAGACGTAGAACAGAATTGATTTCATGCCGGCCGCACGCTCCGCTTCCACGTCAGCTTAACGGGCTGTCGCAGAAGGCGGAAGGCGGCGAAGATGGCGGCGGGAACCCATCGCACTCCCGCCCCCGACCTGCTCAGAATTTGTAGCTGACGCCAACCAGCGCGACCGTCTCGTGGAAGCCAGCCTTGAAGCGGGTATCGGGCGCCACCCGGAAGCGCGACTTGCCGAAATCGGTATAGCGCACCTCGACGCGGCCGATCCAATTGTCGGTGAAGGCATATTCGACGCCGGCGCCCACGGTCCAGCCCGCCTTGGTCTTGGAGCCGGAGCCGACGACATCACCATCAAACAGGTTCCAGCGCTCGCGGATGTCGGCAAAGGCGACACCGCCGGTGGCATAGACCAGGACCCGGTCGAAGGCATATCCCAAACGGGCGCGGATCGAACCCTGCCAGCGATTGCGCATATGCAGACGACTATTGCCGTTATTGGCGTCGATGACAGTGTGAGAACCGTTGATGCCGCTGAGATCGATGTCGCCTTCCAGGCCGACCACGATATTGTTGGAGAACTGCTCGTTGTAGCCCGCATGCAGGCCGCCGAGCACGCCATTGACGTTGAAGCTGTCGGCGGGCACGGGCAGTGTCCGGCTCAGATCGTCCCTCTCCTTGCCCCAGGCATAGCCGATATGGGCACCGACATAGAAACCGGTCCAGCTATAGGGCGTTATTGGCGCGACCGGCTCGACAGGCGTCGCCGCGAGATCTGCTGCGAGAGCCTGTGCCGGTGCTAGCAAAAAGGCCGCCAGGACGATTTTTTTCATGTTGACCACCCCCATCGTGATATGATTCAGCAATAAACCACTGTCACAATTCTTATTAATTGTCCACATTTTCGACAAATTTTCAAAGAATTTGGCATGAGACAATTTCTATTGAATATACTTCATGCTTTTTAGAAATAATTTGATTGCTTGTTGCTCTATCATTCTTAAGTCTAATTGGCCTCTAGGGAAACACAGGCATATTGCCTTGCCAAGTCCTGACAGCAAAACGGGCCGCAAAGCGGCCCGCTGCTGGATCGACGCTCAGCTGTCTCGCGATCAGCCCTTGCTCGAGGCCGCCCAGAGATTGACATTGCCTTCCTCGGCATAATGATCGATCTCGGCCAGTTCCTCGGCAGAGAAATCGAGATTCCTCAAGGCACCGACGCAGTCCTCGATCTGGCCAGGCCGGCTGGCACCGATGAGGGCCGAGGTCATGCGCGGATCACGCAGGACCCAGGCGATCGCCATCTGGGCCAGCGACTGGCCACGACGACGGGCAATCGCGTCGAGAGCCCGCAGCCTTGCCAGATTCGCTTCGGAGAGCTGGTCGGGTGAGAGCGACTTGCCGGCTGCGGCGCGGCTGTCAGCCGGAATGCCGCTTGCTCCGAGATATTTGCTGGTGAGCAGGCCCTGCGCCAGTGGGGTGAAGGCGATGCAGCCTGCACCGTCGGTCGCGAGTTGATCGAGCAGGCTGTCCTTCTCGATCCAACGGTTGAGCATGGAGTAGCTCGGCTGATGGATGAGCAGCGGCGTGCCGAGGCGACGCAGGATCGCAGCCGCCTCCTTGGTGCGTTCGGCACTGTAGGACGAGATGCCGGCATAGTGGGCCTTGCCCTGGCGCACGGCATCATGCAGCGCCGTCATGGTTTCTTCCAGCGGGGTGTTCGGGTCGAAACGATGGGAATAGAAGATGTCGACCGTCTCGATACCCATGCGCTTGAGGCTGGCATCGAGGCTGGAGAGCAGATATTTGCGGCTGCCCCACTCGCCATAGGGCCCGGGCCACATGCGGTATCCGGCCTTGGTCGAGATCACCAATTCCTGGCGGTGATGGGCAAAATCCGTCTTGAGGATACGCCCGAAGGTTTCCTCGGCCGAGCCGGGCGGCGGCCCGTAATTGTTAGCGAGGTCGAAATGGGTGATGCCGAGGTCGAAGGCCTTGCGGCAGAGCGCCCTGGCATTCTCGAAGGGGATGTCACCGCCGAAATTGTGCCAGAGCCCGAGCGAGAGCGCCGGCAGCTGAAGGCCCGAACGGCCGGAACGGCGATATTGCATGGCGTCGTAACGCGTTTCATCCGGAACATAGGTCATGGCAGTTCTCACAATTGGAAATGAACGTTCTACAATATGATTCATCTGACAAAATGCCCCGCCCACGGCATTTGTTCAACTGCGCAGATGACCGTTTCCGCTAAAGCGTTTTGCGATTTGGTGGAATCACCGAGAATCGCAAAAACGCGTCGAAACAATGAGCTAGAGCAAATAGGCGTCCACGCCCGAGCGCGCTTTGCTCTACTGGAAACGAAGAAGCCGGCGTCACCGCCGGCCTCCGTCGTCGTTTCAAGATGCGACGCCCTCAGCGGGTCGTCACCGCATCCTCGTAATCCGCGTCCGAGGTTTCGTCCTGCGTGGTCGAGCCAAGCACCATGGTGAGCACCACCGAGACCACGAAGTTCAGCACCACGGCGATCAGGCCGATATAGAAGGAGGTGCCGAACAGAGCGTAAGTCGGCGCCACCGCACCCGAGGCCATTGCCATATAGGTGCCTGCGAGCATGCCCGCGGCCCAGCCGATCAGCAGGGCCCAGCCGTTGAACCAGCGCGTATAGAGCCCGGCGACCAGCGCGGGGAAGATCTGGATCATCCACACGCCGCCAAGGAGCTGCAAGTCGATGGCGAACTTTGTCGGAAGCCAGAAGATCACCGCAAGGGCACCGACCTTGACGATCAGGCTCATCAGCTTGGCGAGGTAGGATTCCTTCTGCGCCGACATATCCGGCTCGATGAAGGGTCTCCAGACATTGCGGGTGAAGGTATTCGCCGCACCGATCGACATCACCGCGGCCGGCACCAGGGCGCCGATGGCGATGGCCGCAAAGCAGAAGCCCGCAAACCAGTCGGGGAACATCTTGTTGATCAGAAGCGGAATCGCCATCGAGGCATCGCCATTGGGCGTCTCGATGCCGGCGGCAACCGCCATCACGCCCAGCAACGCGATGAGGCCGAGGATCAGCGAATAGGCCGGCAGCGCCACCGCATTGCGGCGGATGGCATTGGGGCCGGTGGCCGAGAGCGTGCCGGTGAGCGCATGCGGATACATGAACAGCGCCATGGCCGAGCCGATGGAGAGTGTGATGAAGGGCCAGATCTGCGCCGGCGTCAGCGTCAGGCCGACATTGGCGGGCTTGCCGGCCGCGGCGAGGGCTGCCGCCTTGGCGTCATAGACGACCTTGGCCTTCTCGAAGATCGAGCCGAAACCACCGAGCTGATAGGGAATGATGACGACCGCGGCGATCACGAAGATATAGATCATGATGTCCTTGATGAAGGCGATCATGGCCGGGGCGCGCAGGCCGCTCTTATAGGTGTAGAGCGCCAGAATGATGAAGGCGATCGTCAGGGGAGCGTGCGAGGCCCACCCCGTGGCCGAGAAGCCAAGGGCCTGGATCACCTTCTCCATGCCGACGAGCTGCAGGGCGATATAGGGCATGGTGGCGAGGATGCCGGTGAAGGCCACCGCCAGCTCCAGCCAGCGATTACCGTAACGCCCGGCAATGAAATCGGCACCGGTGAGATAGCCATGCTTGTGGGTGGCATTCCACAGCCGCGGCATGATCAGGAAGATCAGGGGGTAGATCAGGATGGTATAGGGCACCGCAAAGAAGCCGTAAGCGCCCACCGCATACATCAGGCCAGGCACGGCAATGACGGTGTAGGCGGTATAGAGGTCGCCCCCCAGCAGGAACCAGGTGATCCAGGCGCCGAAGCGCCGACCACCGAGCCCCCATTCATGCAACTGGTCGAGATCCCCCGCCTTCCAGCGTGCCGCCACGAAACCCACCACGGTGACGAGGAGGAAGAAGAAGACGAAGACCATCGCCGCCGTCCAATTGAGATTGTCCAGCATCAGCGTTCAACCTTCCAGGCGAGGTAGACGAACAGCGACGAAATCGGCACCAGGACGAGAAGATAGAAATAGAAGAAGGGCAATCCGAACAGCACGGGATCGATGCTGTTATAAAGCGGCGTCAGCAATGCCAGTACGCAAGGTACCAGCAGAAGCAGGTATTTCATGGCATTTCCCCCGGAGACTCTGAGAACGTGGCGGCAGCCGAATCCTCGCCTGCTGCAAACTCTTTGGGCAGATTCTTATTCCCTTGGAGAAAGATTGAGTCCAGCGGCAATGCGGCTCCCTGAACGGGAAAGGCTGCGATTTGTCATAGCCGGGCTCGGCCCGGCTATCCAGAAGCCCCGCTCGACACAACCCGAGGTTGGATTGCCGGGGCCGGCCTGCTGACAAAGCTCTCGCCTGCCCGGCCGCGCCGTCAGATCTTGGCCGCCTTGACGAAAGCCGGATCGAAGGTCTTCTCGTAGGGAACGTCGGCATTGGCGAGTTCCGGGTCGAGGGCCTTGAGCGCATTCAACATCGACTCATAGCCATCCTTGGTGACCATGCCGTCCGGTGAATACATCTGCCGCGAATTCTGGAACGCCTGCATGTAGAGGTCCCGATTGCCCAGCAGATATTCCTTCGGCACGAGATCGGCGACATCCTCGGGCTTGGCCTGGCCGAGCCACTTCAGGGCCTTCATCATGGCATTGACCACGCGCTGGGTGGTCACGGGATTCTCCTGCGCGAAAGACTGCTTCAGATAGACCGTAGCCGCAGGATTAGTGCCACCGAACAGGGCCTTGGTGCCCTCCTCCGTACGCGTGTCGAGCAGGATGGCGATATCGTCGTCATGCTGCAGCTGGCTGATCACCGGATCGAGATGGGAGAGGCCATCGATGCCGCCGTTCTTGATGGCGGCGACGGCACTGGCGCCGCCGCCGATACCGATCTGGGCGACGTCGGCCGAGGTGAGGCCGTTCTTCTGCAACGCATATTGCAACAGGAGAGCAGTGGAGGATCCCGGCGCCGTCACGCCCACCTTGCGGCCCTTGAGGTCGGCGATGGTCTTGATCTCGCCGGCAAGGCTCTTGCGCACCGCGATGACGATGCCGGGAAAGCGCCCGAGATCGCAGACGGCGACGATGTCCTGCCCCTTGTTCTGCATGCGGATGGTATGCTCATAGGCGCCGGTCACTACATCCACCGAGCCGCCGACCAGGGCCTGCAGCGATTTGGAGCCGCCGGCGAAGTCGTTGATGGTGACGTTGAGCCCTTCCTCCTTGAAGAAGCCCTTCTGCTCGGCCACGGTCAGCGGCAGATAATAGAGCAGCGGCTTGCCGCCGACGCCGATGGCGAGGTCGGTTTTTTCGGGCTTGGCGTCGTCGGCGAAGGCCGGCAGCGTTCCGCCGAGCGAGGCGCTAAATACCATGCCGGCAGTGCCGACCAGAAAAGTTCTGCGTTTCATGATTTTCCTCCCAATCCGATTTTCAGTATTGCCAGAAGCATTTTCAAGAAAATGCATCGAAACAAAGAGTTAGAGAAAAGTACGCTTCAAGGGAATCATGCATTTCTCTACCCGCGCCAGACCAGCAGGCGGCGCTCCACCGCCGTCATCAGCCAGTCGACGATGAGAACGAAGGCCATCAGCACGAACATGCCGGCGAAGACACCGGTGACGTCGAACACGCCCTCGGCCTGCTGGATGAGGTAACCCAGGCCCGCCGAGGAACCGAGATATTCGCCGACCACCGCGCCGACCACGGCAAAGCCGACGGAGGTGTGCAGGCTGGAGAACACCCAGGACATCGCCGAAGGCAGATAGACGTGGCGCAGGAGCTGGCGCTCGTTCATGCCGAGCATGCGGGCATTGGAGAGCACGGCCGGGCTTACTTCCTTGACGCCCTGATAGACGTTGAAGAAGACGATGAAGAACACCAGGGTGAAGCCGAGGGCCACCTTCGACCAGATGCCGAGGCCGAACCACAGCGCGAAGATCGGCGCCAGCACCACGCGGGGCAGCGCATTGGCGGCCTTGACATAGGGGTCGAAAACAGCGGCGACCACGGGCTGGCGGGCGAACCAGAAGCCGAGAATGACGCCGCCCAGAGCACCGGACAGGAAGGCCAGCGCCGATTCAGCCAGGGTGATCCATAGATGATACCAGATGGAGCCATCGCTGAACCACTCCACGATCCGCTTCCACACGCTGAGCGGCTCGCCGAAGAAGAAGGCCACCGTCTTGGGCGAGCCGAACAGCGACGTCGTCGAGGCCAGGTGCCAAAGGGTGATGCCGACGACCGCGACGAGCACCTGCAGGGTGAGCAAGACGATCTTGTTGTTCATTCGGGTCCCCACGACGGCCGTTTCATACAGGATGCGTAAAGGCTGATCCGTCATTGCGAGCGCGGCGAGGCAATCCAGCTGCCATTAAGCAGGAGCTCTGGATTGCCTCGCCGCGCTCGCAATGACGAATGATCGATCGAATTCATGAGAAAAAACCGCCAAGCTAGCTGTAGGCTTTCATCACCTCGTCGCGCAGCGCATCCCAGATGTCGCGATGCAGGCGGATGAAAGCGGGGTCATGGCGGATTTCCGCAATGGCGCGGGGCCGGGGCAGAGGTACGCTGAACTCCCCGATGATGCCGGCCCTCGGACCGGCCGACATGATGACGATGCGATCGGCCAAGGCTATCGCCTCGTCGAGGTCGTGGGTGACGAACATGACCGCCTTGCGATCCTCCGACCACAGCTTCAGCAGGAGGTCGCCCATCACCAGCCGGGTCTGGGCGTCGAGCGGCCCGAAGGGCTCGTCCATCAACAGCAGCTTGGGATTGCGGATTAGCACCTGCGCCAGGCCCACGCGCTTGCGCTGCCCTCCGGACAGCATGCGCGGATAGCGATCGCCGAAGCGGGCGAGGCCGACCCGTTCCAGCCAGGTTTGCGCCGCCTGCCTGGCCTTTTCCGCGGGCGTGCCGGCAACCTCCAGGCCGATGGCGACATTCTGCAGGACGGTCTTCCAGGGCATCAGCGATTCCTGCTGGAACAGGTAGCCGGCCTGCCCGTTCAAGCCCTTGAGCGGCTTGCCGAAGACCTCGACGCTTCCGGCGACCGGGATCAGCAGCCCGGCCGTAGCATTGAGCAGCGTGGACTTGCCGCAACCCGTCGGCCCGACAATGGCGACGAATTCATGCTCCCCCACCGAGAGGTCGACATTGGCGACGGCATCGAAGCGGGAATCCCTGGTCGCGAATGAAATCGAAACGCCCTTCAGCGCAACGGCTTGCGCTGCGCTCATGCGGCCTCGGCCCTTCTCATCTGCTGTCCTCCCGGATTGGTCCTACGAGTCGGCTTTGTGCGAACTCTATACCGCGACAGCAAGCAACGGCCAGCCCCGCGAGCAGGCTGGTCAGGAGCAAGGCATGGTCAGGACGGCGAGAAACGCGCCACCAGCTGATGGCGGTCGCCCGGATAGGTGAAGCGCACCGCCGTGACGAACTGGTCGCCGCGCCAGGTGCGCCGCTCCACCACCAGGCAGGCGTTGCCGGGCTCGAGCTTCAGCAGGGTCGCCTCTTCCCCGCGGGCCGCCGCGGCCTTGATGTGGTGTTCGGCCACCGTCCAGGGCACATGCCCCAGCAGCCATACGCCCGGCGGCTCCCGGGTAAAGTCGGCCTCCTCCGCCAACGGTACAGCCTCGAGATCGATCAGGCGCTCCTCCAGGCAGAACGGGCTGTCGCCGGCGAAATGGCGGCAGGTCAGCGCCAGCAACGGCTTGGAGCCTTCCAGCGCGAATGTCAGGCGTTCCGCCGGCGTGGGCCGGCGCTGGCGACGTTGCAGCAATTCGAAGCGATAAGGTAGGCCTAGCGCGGTCACCTCCGCCTCGATGCCGTGAATGGCGAGCACGGCGGCCTCGCTGCGCGGCTGGGCCACGAAACTGCCCGCCTTGCGCCGACGCTCGATCAACCCGGCGGTGGCAAGCTGCGTCAGCACCTTGTTCACCGTCATGCGCGAGCAGCCATAGATCTCGGTCAACTCGGTCTCGAAAGGGATGCGATAGCCCGGCGGCCATTCTCCCGAAACGATGCGGTGCTCGATATCGCCGAGGATGCGCTGATGCAGCGTCTGCGCCTTGGCATCCAGCTCGAGGGGGGCTGTCTCGTTCATCAAAGGCTCCCGCTGCGATATGGCCCCATCCGGGCGAGCGCCGCAATTTCGAAGACCTCCGCTTCCTTAGCCATTGCCGCCTCCCCCGCCAAGTTCTGCTTTCCCGCCCAAGCCAATCGGCACTAAACTTTCATCATTCCACTTGCGCGTCAATTAATATGTCTATACATGTTCCCACATAATAGCAGGGTGGAGAGATCGATGGCGACAGACAGCCAAGGGGGTCGTTTGTGGCGCAATGCGCGCCTGGCAACCCTGGTCGGGGATGACCTCGGCATCGTGGAGCGGGGAGCCGTGCTTGCCGAGGGCGAGCGCATCACCTTCGCCGGCCCCGAGAGCGACCTGCCAGCCGGCATGCGCGACAAGGTCGAGACCATCGACCTCGAAGGGCGCTGGATCACCCCGGGCCTGATCGACTGCCACACCCATCTCGTCTTCGGCGGCGACCGGGCGCATGAATTCGAGCTGCGCCTCAAGGGCGCCAGCTATGAGGAGATCGCCCGGGCAGGCGGCGGCATCGTTTCCTCGGTCAACGCGACGCGGGCCGCCAGCGACGATGAGCTTCTCGCAAGCGCCCTGCCCCGCCTCGACCATCTGATCGCCGAGGGTGTCACCACGGTCGAAGTGAAATCGGGCTATGGCCTGGAAACCCGCACCGAGCTTGCCATGCTGAGGGCCGCCCGCCGGCTCGCCGAGGCGCGCAAGGTGAATGTCTCGACCACCTTCCTCGGTGCCCATGCCCTGCCAGTCGAGGCCGAGGGCGACAAGGACGCCTATATCGACCTCGTCTGCAACGAAATGCTGCCGGCGGTGGCCGCCGAGGGCCTCGCCGATGCCGTGGATGGCTTCTGCGAGGGCATCGCCTTCCTGCCCGAGCATATCAGCAAGGTCTTCGACGCGGCGAAGAAGGCGGGCCTGCCGGTCAAGCTGCATGCCGACCAGCTCTCCAACCTGCACGGCGCCAAGCTCGCGGCCGACTACGGCGCGCTGTCGGCCGACCATCTCGAATACACCGACGACGAAGGCGCCGCCGCCATGCATGCGGCCGGCACGGTCGCGGTGATCCTGCCGGGTGCCTTCTACTTCATCCGGGAAACCAAGCAGCCGCCCATCGCCGCCTTCCGCGCCCACAAGGTGCCGATGGCCGTGGCCACCGACTGCAATCCCGGCACCTCGCCGCTGACCTCGCTGCTCACCACCATGAACATGGCGGCGACCCTGTTCCGCATGACCGTCGACGAATGCATCGCCGGCGTCACCCGCAACGCCGCCAAGGCGCTCGGCAAGGCCGACGACATCGGCACGCTCGAAGCCGGCAAGCAATGCGACCTCGCCATCTGGGATATCGAGCGCCCGGCTGAACTCGTCTACCGCCTAGGTTTCAATCCGCTACATCAACGCATCTGGAGAGGCCAGTGACCAACCCCGTTTTGCTGCGTCCCGGCAGCGTCTCGCTCGCGCAATGGCGCGCCATCTATGACGGCGCGCCCATCAACCTGGACGAGGGCTGCCGCCCGCTGGTCGAGGCCGCTGCCAAGGCCGTCGCCGACATCATCGCCAAGGGCGAGCCGGTCTATGGCATCAATACCGGCTTCGGCAAGCTGGCGAGCGTGCGCATCGAGAATGCCGACCTCGCCATCCTCCAGCGCAACATCGTGCTCTCGCATGCCGCCGGTGTCGGCGAGCCCCTGCCGGTCGAGGCCGTCCGGCTGATCATGGCACTGAAGCTCGGCAGCCTCGCCCAAGGCGCTTCGGGCGTGCAATGGTCCACCATCACCATGCTGCGCGACTGCCTCGCCCGCGATCTCATCCCGGTCGTTCCCGGCCAGGGCTCCGTCGGCGCCTCGGGCGACCTGGCGCCGCTCTCCCACATGACCGCCGCCCTGACCGGCGTCGGCGCCTTCTTCGTCAAGGGCGAGAAGGTCGAAGCCACCGAGGCGCTCAAGCGCGCCGGGCTGTCGCCGCTCGTGCTCGGTCCGAAGGAAGGCCTGGCGTTGCTCAACGGCACGCAGGTCTCCACCGGCCTGGCGCTGGCGGGCCTGTTCCAGGCCGAACGCGTGTTCCAGGGCGCCCTGGTGACCGGCGCGCTCTCGACCGACGCGGCCCGTGGTTCTGACGGCCCCTTCGATCCGCGCATCCACAAGGTCCGCGGCCACCGTGGCCAGGCCGAGGTCGCCGACACGCTGCGCGCTTTGATGGCCGGCAGCGCCATCCGCGCCTCCCATCTTACCGGCGACGAGCGCGTGCAGGATCCCTATTGCCTGCGCTGCCAGCCGCAGGTGATGGGTGCCTGCCTCGACCTCCTGCGCCAGGCCGCCGCCACGCTGACGATCGAAGCCAATGGCGTCACCGACAATCCGCTGGTCTTCACCGACACGGGCGACGTCATCTCCGGCGGCAATTTCCATGCCGAGCCCGTCGCCTTCGCCGCCGACATGATCGCCATGGCGCTGTGCGAGATCGGCTCGATCAGCGAGCGCCGCATCGCCATGCTGGTCGACCCGACTCTTTCGGGCATCCCGGCCTTCCTCACGCCCAAGCCCGGCCTCAACTCCGGCTTCATGATCCCGCAGGTCACCGCCGCCGCACTGGTGTCGGAGAACAAGCAGCGTGCCTTCCCGGCCAGCGTCGACTCGATCCCGACCTCGGCCAACCAGGAGGACCATGTCTCCATGGCCTGCCACGGCGCCCGCCGCCTCCTGGAGATGAGCCGCAACACCGCCAACGTCATCGGCATCGAATATCTCGCGGCCGTGCAGGGTTGCGATTTCCATGCACCGCTGAAGTCGAGCGAAGCGCTGGAAAGCGCCCGCGCCACGCTGCGCGCCGAGGTGCCCCACCTTTCCGACGACCGGCATTTCGCGCCCGACATGGCCGCCGCCACCGCGCTGATCTGGAGCGGCGCGGCGCAGAAGGCCGCCGGCCTCAAGACTTTGGCTGGCGTGGTGGAGGGCACGGCATGAGCCGGCCCGATTGGCTCGAGATCCGGCAGGGACAGGCACCCCTGCTCGTCTCGCTGCCGCATACAGGCACGGAGATCCCGGCCGCGATCGAAGCGCGGCTGGTCTCGCCCTGGCTCGCCCGCAAGGACACCGACTGGTGGATCGAGACGCTCTACGACTTCGCAGCCGGGCTCGACGCCACCATCGTGCGCACGCCGATGTCGCGCACCGTCATCGACGTCAACCGTGACCCGTCCGGGGTTTCGCTCTACCCCGGCCAGGCCACTACGGAGCTGTGCCCGACCACCAGCTTCGACGGCGAGCCGCTCTACAAGGACGGCGAGGCCCCCAGCGCGGCCGAGGTCGCCGAGCGGCGCGCCCTCTGGTTCGATCCCTATCACCAGGCCCTGGCCGACGAAGTCGCCAGGCTGAGGGGACGCCATCGCAACATCGCCGTCTATGACTGCCATTCGATCCGCTCGGTCATTCCGCGCTTGTTCGAGGGCACGCTGCCGCAGTTCAACATCGGCACCAATGGCGGCGTGACCTGTCATCCCGCCCTGGCCGAGACGATCGAGGCGCTCTGCCGCTCCAGTGGGCGCGAGACCGTGATGAACGGACGCTTCAAGGGCGGCTTCATCACACGCAGCCTGGGCCAGCCCGACAAGGGTGTGCATGCCGTGCAGATGGAACTCGCCTGCCGCTCCTACATCGACGAGCCGCTCGGCCCGGTCGGGGAAGCCAACTGGCCTGTTACCTTCGACCCGACCTATGCCCAGCCCCTGCGCGAAACCCTCGGCAGCATCCTCAGCGCCTGCCTGGTGTTCGCCAGGGCGTTGAAATAGGGCGTTTTCGAAGCTTGGGGAAGCCGCTGGCACGCGCTGTGCCGCCCCTCACCCTTACCCTCTCCCCGCAAGCGGGGCGAGGGGGACTTCGGCGTCGTGTCTTCTCCGGCAAGCACCACGTCTCGCATTGAGGCGCGGCGCGACCTCGATCAATAAATGACCCTGTAGACCGCCCCGAATGGACCCCGCCATGAAGCTCATCCGTTTCGCCGACCTCGCGCCGAAGCCCTGGAAGAATGGCGGCGGCACCACCACCGAGATCGCGGTTGCGCCGGAGGGCGCCGGCTTCGACGACTTCGACTGGCGCTTGTCGGTGGCGGAGGTGGCGAGCGACGGCCCCTTCTCGCTGTTCCCGCAGATCGACCGCACCTTGACCCT
Organism: Labrys sedimenti; assembly: GCF_034424805.1. Classification (NCBI taxonomy): domain Bacteria; kingdom Pseudomonadati; phylum Pseudomonadota; class Alphaproteobacteria; order Hyphomicrobiales; family Xanthobacteraceae; genus Labrys; species Labrys sedimenti. The sequence continues at coordinate 686,807 of NZ_JAXOUF010000002.1, read as the reverse complement.
CATCGAGGGCCACGGTCTCGACATGTCGATCGAGGGTCGCGAGGCGGTGAGGTTGACCCCGGCCTCCGCTCCCCTGGCCTTCCCCGGCGATGTGCCCGTCACGGCCAGTCTGGTCGACGGCCCCATTCGCGACTTCAACGTGATGACCCGGCGCGGGCGGTTCAGCCATCGGGTGGTGAGGTACGATCTGGCATCCGGACGGCTGGCATTGCCGCAGGACGGCTTGCGGCTGGTGGTGGCGCTCGGCACCGGCCCGGTGCGGATCGGCGCGGCGAGCCTTGACCTCGGCTTCGGCGATGTCCTCGCCTTCGAGGCAGGCGATACGGGCAGCATCGAAGGAGCGCTGCCCGTCTTGTCGATCGGACTGCTGCCCGCGACGACCGGCTGAGGCCGGCGCGAACTTACTGCACGGCGTGCTTGACGGCGCGGCCGGTGGCCTTCACATCCCGGCCGACGCCGGTGACCGTATTGGCGCAGGCGGTCAGGGTGAGCGCGGACACCACGAGAGCGACGATCGCGAAAGAAATTTTTGACATTCGTACATTCCCCGAATTGGCTGTGCCGACAATGGCAACAAGACGGGAATCGTTATGCCATATTCGCCGGCTTTGCACAGCCGGACTTTTCCTTCCCAAAGGGAATATCAATCCTGTACTTGCCTATCCTGACGCTCCCATAAGACAGGCGGCGGTCCCCGGAATGGCTGCCATCCCCAGCGGGCCGGGCCGCCCCTCTATCCCAAGCCCACCGATGCCGTTATGCTCCGCCCCCTCGAAGCGGCCCGACATTCGTCGCGGGCATGCAACCCCCTCAAAGGCACCTTGTTCCTCGACATTGCCATCATCGTCTTCCTGACGCTTCTCAACGGCGTCCTCGCCATGTCGGAACTCGCGATTGTCTCCTCCCGCCCAGCCAGGCTGCGCGCACTCGCCGACCGCAAGAAGCGAGGCGCGGCCACCGCGCTGGAGCTCCTGGAAAATCCCGGCCGCTTCCTCTCCACCGTCCAGATCGGCATCACGCTGGTGGGCGTGCTCTCCGGCGCCTTTTCGGGTGCGACGCTCGGCACGCGCCTTGCCGGCTGGTTGCAGGCCCAGGGCCTCTCCACCCATCTCGCCGACACGCTCGGCGTCGGCATCGTGGTGGTGGCGATCACCTATCTGTCGCTGATCATCGGCGAACTCGTGCCCAAGCAGATCGCCTTGCGCGATCCCGAGCGCATGGCGGCCCGCGTAGCGCCGGCCATGCGGCTCCTGTCGAAATGCGCGGCGCCGCTGGTCTTCCTGCTCGACATCTCCGGGCGCACCGTATTGAGGCTGCTCGGCCAGGCCGGCAAAAGCGAGGAGAAGGTGACGGAAGAGGAAGTGCGCACCATCCTCAAGGAAGCCGAGAACGCCGGCGTGCTTGAGACCGCCGAGCGCGACATGATCTCCGGCGTCATGCGCCTTGGGGACCGCAGCGCCCGCTCGCTGATGACGCCGCGCCGCGACGTCGAGGTGATCGACCTCTCCGATTCCGCCAAAACGATCATGGCGCAACTGCGTGCCACCAGCCGCTCGCGCCTGCCCGTGCAGGACGGCGAGGACGACAACATCATCGGTGTCGTCACCGTCAAGGACCTGTTCCAATCCCAGCTCGATGGCCGGGCCCTCAATGTGCGCGACCATATTCAGGCCGCGCCCATCGTGATGGACACCAATGAGGCCCTCGGGATGCTGCCCTCGCTGCGCTCCTCAAGAGCCCATATGGCGCTGGTTTTTGACGAATACGGCCATTTCGAAGGCGTGATCACCGCCAATGACGTGCTGGAGGCCATCGCCGGGGTCTTCCAGGACGACGACGAGGACGAGCCGGCCATCACCATGCGCTCGGACGGCTCCTACCTGGTCTCGGGCTGGATGCAGGCCGACGAACTGGCAGAGACCCTGGCCATGCCGATCGAGCGGGGCGACTACGAAACCGCCGCCGGCTTCATCCTGGCCGAACTCAACCGCCTGCCGCAGACGGGCGAGAGCTTCGTGCGCGATGGCTGGCGCTTCGAGGTGGTCGACCTCGACGGCCGGCGCATCGACAAGATCCTGGTCTCGAAGGAAGCCTGAGGCAGGAAATCCTTCTCCCCTTGCGGGAGAAGGGTGTTCGCGCCGCTTCCTGCTCGCCTCTCAACGTGCCTCGGCGGCCGCAAGCGCGGCGGCGTTGGCCCATTGCGTCACCACCATGCCGCCGATGATGAGCAGGACGCCGGCAAGGCGCGCCGGGTTGACCGGCCTTGCTGCAAAGCCCATCAGGCCGAAATGATCGATCGCCAGCGAGGCGATCATCTGGCCAGCGATCACCGCCACCATGAAATTGGCGGCGCCGAGCCGGGGCGCCAGCAGGAGCGCGGCGGTGATGTAGATCACACCGGCCAGGCCGCCCGTCCAGATCCACCACGGCCCTTTCGACGCCGCGTCGATGGTGGGGGCCGAGACGCGGAAGGCCGTCATCACCGGCAGGACCACCGCGATGCTCACCGCCAGCGAAACCAGGGTGGCCCAGAGCGGATGGCCGAGCAGGCGGCCGAGCGTGGCATTGGCCCCCGCCTGGAACGGCACGACCGCGCCTGCGATCAGGGCCGGCAGCAGCAGAAACAGGGAAGCGGGGTTGGTCATAGTGGTCTCCTTCAGTCGCCGAAGACCTAAGTCATGCTCAATTCAGATGGAAATTCCGATTTCCTATCCCTACTATGCATCCTATGAATAATCTTGCCGGCATCGACCTCAACCTGCTCACGGTCCTCGAGGCCCTGCTGGCGGAACGCCATGTCTCGCGCGCGGCCTTGCGCCTGAACAAGAGCCAGCCGGCCGTCAGCCATGCCCTGGCGCGACTGCGCCTGCTGCTCGACGACCCTCTGCTGACGCGCCAGGGCGGCAGCCTCAGGCCGACGGCGCGGGCACTCGAGATCCAGCCTCATCTCGGCGAGGCGCTCGATCGCATGCGCCATCTGCTGGCCCCGGCCGGCTTCGACCCCGCGAGCGAGCAGCGCACCTTCCGGCTGGCGATGTCGGACTATGGCACCGCCGTGCTGCTGCCGAGGCTCGTGCCGCTGCTGCGGGCCGAAGCACCGCGCTGCAACCTCCTCGTCACCCAGGCGAGCCGGGAGGCGATGGCGGCCCAGATCCTCGATGGCGAAATCGACATTGCCTTCGGCGTGTTTCCCGATCTCGGCGAGCAGTTGGCCCGCGTCCTCCTGTTCGAGGACCGCTATGTCTGCCTCGCCGATGGGGCGGGCCTGCCGCCCTCCGGCGGGCTCGACCTTGCTTCCTATCTCGCCCGCCCACATGCGCTGGTAGCGCTGCGCGCCGATGTCGAGAACGAGATCGACCGCACGCTCGCCGCGCTTGGCCACAAGCGGCGGATCTGCCTCACCCTGCCGCATTGGGGAGTGGCGCCCCGCCTGATCGTCGGCACGGACATCATCCTGACCGTGGCGCGCGGCATCCTGCCGGCCTCGATCGGGGCCGACGGCCTTTGCCTGTTCGAGCCCCCGTACGCCCTGCCTGCCGTGCCCTTCACCCAGATCTGGCACCCGCGCCGCCAGGGCGATCCCGCCCATCAGTGGCTGCGCGCGCGCATCGCTGGCTTCTTTCAGGAGGGATGAACGGGCAGTCGAGGCCTTGTCGGGAGGCCGGCCTACAGCAGACCCACCACCAACATGCCGTCATTGCGAGCGCAGCGAAGCAATCTTGGTGAGGCACGCTGCTTGCACTCATGGATTGCTTCGCTGCGCTCGCAATGACCGCCTGAGTGGATCTTCTCTTCAATCTCCGAGATCGACCGGCTTCAGCGTGGGATAGAGATCGCCGGGGCCGGGATTTTCGGCCGGCGAGCGGCCGCCGAGATGGGTCATCACGCCCCAGACAGCATTGAGCGCCGTCTGCACCGCGCCCTCGACCCAGGCCGGCGTCCAGCTCACGCCGTCGCCGGCCATGAAGATGCCGCGCTGGGTCTCCGGCAGGTCGGCCTGCATGAAATGACCGTACATGCGATGATTGTAGCGGTAATGCCCCGGCAGCGCGCCCTTGAAGGCGCCGAGGAAGTTCTCGTCGGCCTCCCAGCTCACGCAGATCGGCGAACCGATGATATGGCTGGCGATATCGAGCCCGGGATAGATCTTGCCGAGGGCCGAAAGGGCGAGCTCCACCCGCCGCTCGGCCGGCAGCGGCAGCACCTTCAGCGCATCGGTCATCCAGGAATAGGACAGGCAGATCACGCCCGGCTTGCCCTCGCCATTGTCGAACAGATAGGTGCCGCGGGTGATGCGGTCGGTCAGCGTCATCGACAGCACGTCGCGGCCAGTGGCCGGGTCCTTGTCCTTCCAGAAGGGACGGTCGACCATGATGAAGGTCTTGGCCGCCTGCATGTAGCGGGTGCGGTCGAGCGCCATCCACAGCTTCTGGTCGAACAGGTTCTCCTCGGCGGCGATCGAGGTGGTGAGCAGATGGCTCTGGCAGGTGACGACCACGGCATCATAATCGTCGCGGTTGCCCCATTGGTCGGTCACGGCAAAACCGCCCTTGCCATTATGGGCGATCGCCTGGGCCCGCCCTTTGGTGGCGCCGGCATTGAGCCCGGCCAGCGTGGTGCCGGCGGGCCAATGCGCCAGCTTTTCCGGCGCCTTCTGCCACAGGCCCTGCGCCACCTGCTCGACCCCGCCGACGACATAGCGCTGCTCGTCGTCGAAGGCGCCGAGATTGACGCGCAGGATCTCCAGCATCGAATTGGGAAAATCCGAATCCCAGCCGCCGGTGCCGAAGCCGACCTGCCCGAACACCTCGCGATGGCGGAAGGAGAGCTTGCGGAAGGCCTGCGACGACACCACGAAATCATAGAAGGTGCGCTCGTCCCATTCGCGCACGATCGGATCCCAGATCTCCTTGATGCGCTTGGCATCGCGCGCCCGCATCGCCGCCTGCAGGGCCGAGAACTGGGCCCCTTCTTCCAGCGCCTGGTGATAGGCGTCGGCGACCTCCCGGTAGAGCGGCGGCAGATCGTCCAGCGTACGGGCATAGAGGGTCTCGCCCTCCAGGTCGATCACGGTGGAGCCGGCCGCCGGGGTGAGCGGATTGGGAAAGTCCCGCGTCTCCAGCCCGAGCTTGTCGACATAGTGATAGAAGCCGCGCGAGGAGATCGGAAAGCGCATGCCGCCGAGCTCGGCGATGATGCCGTCCGTGCCCTCGAAGCGCTGCGAGCGCAGCCGCCCGCCGAGCCGCGCCGATTCATAGAGCACCGGCCTCAAACCGAGGCGCATCAGCTCATAGCCGGCTACCAGCCCGGCCGCCCCCGCCCCGATGATGGCAACCCGTTTGCCATGCTTGTCGGCCGGCACCGCCCCGAGCCCGGCCGGATGGGCCAGCCATTCGTCATAGGCAAACGGAAAGTCCGGCCCGAAGGCGCTGATGGCATCGGAGGGCTGGTTCGGCATGGTTGTTTCCCTGCTGGCATGATGGGCACCGGAAAGGCGCACGCCATCATGCGCGAGGCCGGGGAATAGGGGAAGTGGGGTGAACATGTCCTAAACGGCCAGTTCGGCGCTCAGCATACCGGGTCAGATTGTTGGGAGCCCACTGCTATCTCACTTTAGCGGTTACCCGTGTGAAATGCAGCCCAAGCCTCGGCTTGGTTCATTCCGTGTCGAATTGTTTCAAAAGGCTTTCAAGCGTTTTCTGCGCACCAACAGAGTGGGGATCGAAGAAATTCTCACGACTTACTTCACGTCCCCAAAGTTCAACAACACTGCGCTCTTGCCAACGAGGGGTGGTTTTAGAAAAGCTTTGACCGCTACCTAACATAAAATCAACAACCATCACCTGATCCACCGGCACAAAATAAGGACCTCGCAGACCTTCTCCCGTACAAGCGTCCCGCACATCTTGAGACACTAAAGCCATCAGTGATGGAATGTCACATGAGCGAGTAACATTCGGAATATTTTTATCCAAAATTATATACGCCGCCGAAGTGACAACTTTTATACCATTCTGCTCCTCGACAGCGTTAGGGCCGTCAATTTCTTTATGATACGCTCCATTAATATCCATTCTAGCCAAATCACAAACTTGCTTAACATCAATGATTTGGCAAAACTTCATTTCTTGCTTGGAATTGGATATCCCAGCTTCATTTAACATCTCAACATCAGTCAATTGAACCGAATTGCTCGCGAATGTTAACAAGATATCGACAAATGCTTTTGATGCCAAAAAACCATCTGCAACAGGGTAAAAATCGACATCTACAAGCTTCTCTCTGGAAATAAAAAAAAGATCTTTTTTAAATTTAAAAATACTTTTCTTTTCATCCCAATAAGGTGCAAGCGTATCCCTTGTAACTTGATCATATTTCTTCACTTTGACAGGCGTCAAAGAACCTTTCAGAAAATGGGGAAGACGCTTATCCTTGTCCGCACCATATGTGAGTACAAAATGTGTCATGGGCACTGATTCATATTTGCGCCCGGATTTGCCATCCCGAACGCTCGTATGATCCCTTCATTGCCTCGCTGCAATGCCTGCAGCTGGCCTCTTGCTGCGCTGTCGGCAGCGGCACGTTCAGCAGGTGTTTTCGCACATCTCCTTGCCTGACGCCATCTGCTTTCAATTGAACTCACCATTCGTTCGTTTCTAGCATTGTACATCGCATGGGACCCGCGGTGTATTGGCAGGTCGCCCGGATTAAACACATTATTAGGATCAGTCGGCAGTGCAATTCCGTTATCTGCAGCGTCCCTTTGCATTCCTAAACCATCGAACATACCTTTATGATTTCTCCAAACAGCGCACGGAATCAAATGGTGAGCTTGCCAGGGGACATTTAGTCCCCTGCCTGCGGCAATAAGATTATCTCTGAGCGTTGCAAGGCCTAATGGATCGACAAAGCTGGTAGCTGCGTCGACATACCCATATTGTCTGGTTCCACCGTCAATGCCAATCGGGTCGCGGCAGATATACTGTCCGGCTATCGGGTCGTAATGTCGAAATCGATTGTAGTATAATCCGGTTTCCTCATCCTCCCATTGCCCTTGAAAGCGAATGGGGCAGAGAAGGCGTGCTTGGGTAGCGGCAAGATCGTCCTTCAGGGCCAAACTGCCATAGGTTCGACCACCGTAACCTGGGTCGCCGTCGCCTGCGGTGTTGGCACCATCTGAGCCGAAGGAACTGATGTCTTCGCCTTCTGCTGCACTGCTGTCAACATTAGCAGCCTGCCACCTGCCGTCACCTCGTGGATAACGGGAATTTCCTCGCCCCCCCTCTAGCAGATTGTCGTTAACTGCATCGGCCAACCATAAGCGGCGCACTTCACCCCAAGTGCGATAGTCAACCGCCCAAACAAGCCTGCCATCCTCACGGAACATCTCACGCGGCGTACCCAAATGGTCAGTCACAATATAGAAGAGATCACCGTTCGCGGCTTCCTTTGCTACCGGCCGGAAGCTGTCTGGCTCGTAATACCAGCGTTCAGCGACATCCCAATCTACAGCACCGTCAAGCCGGAGAGGAGCCTCCTCGGCAACTACATTGCCGTCCCAACCATAAGCGATACCCACCACAGGTGGCTTATCACCCTCCTCTCCACGCCAATTCGCGGGCGGGCCACTCCGCAACTCCGAAGGCAGCGGCAGAAGCTGACTAGCATAGTCGGGCATTGCCATCTGAATACCAACGAGTCTGGGGAATGCTATAGCGTGCTGCCGCGTTTCAGCCTTACTGAGTTCGCGCACTTTCCAAACTCTTCGCCCAAACGGATCATAACCGTAACGCCATGCATCCCCACCAGGCGTTATGCAGCGCACCAGCCTATCTTTGGCGTCCCACTTATAGCGCCAGACCTTGGGCCGAAAGCCCTTACGCTCAACCACCCGCTGTATAACGCGCCCCCTGGAATCATGGCTAAGTCTGATACGTTCGCCATAGACGCCCGTTGCGTCTTTGATCCGCCCCCCTGGTGAAAGCAACCAGTTCTGCGGTGCGCTTTGACCAAGGCCGTAGCCGGAGCCTGCAATGACAGGCCCAATCCCACCTCCACCTTCCGCTATACCTTCACCAAAACCCGCCGTGTTCATCGCTGCGTCATACGAGAACCCCTCATTATGGCCGTCGCCAAAAGCCGTGCGAATGATCTGCCCATTGGCGTCGTAGTCGTAGCTAAGCTTGCCCCACAGGCTGTCGTGAATGGCGGTCGGTGCAAGAGCCTTGTCCCAGCCATAGGAACGCTCGATGAGAGGGCCTCCTCCCGCCCGCAGCCTAGAGGTTAAGGGGGAGGCTGACGCCTCAACAAAAGGCACGCCATGGAGCCGTGGCGCAGCGGAAGTCTGCATCCGTCCCGCACGCTGGCTTTTCAGCTGACCGATGACATCATAACGCTGATCTAATGCAAAACCCGCCTCACTCTGTCGCGAGACCTCTCGCCCCAACGAATCGCGCTTAAAAGTCAGTCGCGCATGATCACCAACGGCAAGACTCTGTAGCGCTCCCAAAGGATCATACGTCGATACCACCAGACGACCACCAATTCGCCGCTCGATCCGGTTGCCGCAGCAGTCGTAGGCGCTCTCCACCCGACGACCGTTCAGCGTCTCCGCGACGATACGGCCCATCTTGTCGCGTTCATATTCAACCAATGACGCCTTATTCTCGGCCTTGGCGAGCAGGCCGCGCCCGTCATACCAAAAGCGAGTAACGTCCTCGGGCTCATCCCTACCCGGAATCCTTCCAGGCCCGAATATCTCTTCCTGAATCGCCAAGCCGGATTTGTCATAGGCATAGAGGAGGCGGGCACCGTCGGCATGGCGTGTCTCGATCAAGCGCCCCGCCTTGTCATAGGAATAGTCAATGATGAGCCCGTCAAAATCCTCTTCGCGGATCACTCGCCCGGCGCCATCGCGCTCAAATGTCCAGACATAACCGAGCTGGTTTGTCACGCTGACTAAGCGTTCGAGACCATCATAGCTAAAGCGCAGCGTACCACCACTGCTATCGACCATCTCCTCAAGAAGCTCACGCTTGCCATACCGGTATAGGGTCAGCCTCCCTTCGCCGTCGACCACCCGCCTGAACGAGTGATCGGCCGCACCGCTACTCTCGACACGCACCCCGTCAGGGCGGGTGAGGACGGCCGGCTGCCAAAAATCCGCTCCAGCTTCGTCACGGTAGTCATAGCGGGTTACTTGGCCGAGGGGATCGATGACCGCCGTTACCCGCCCATAAGCGTCACGCTCTAATCCTGTCGTCTCACCCCGGAAGTCGGTTATCGCGATCAGTCGGCCATGTCGGTCATAGGACCGGCTTTCCATCAGGCCGTCATGGCGCATGATGCGTACAGGTAGGCCCATTTCGTTGTTTATGATCTCGGTGCGATGACCGAGCGGATCCTCGATCGCCGTCAGTTCTCCCCGGGAGCCATAGACATAGTCCCAGCTATTGGCCTCGGGATCGATGTAGATCTCAAGCTGACCTTCGGCGCTCCAAAAATAATGGCTCTCCCGACCCTCCCCGTCCCGAATGCTGGTGATGTTGCCGCGCTTGTCATAGTCGTAGCGTGTAGCGTTACCCTCGCCGTCGATGACGGCTGAAAGATAGCCGGTCTCGTCAAATTCGTAGCGCGTCTCGTGACCAAGCGCATTCACCTCGCGAGTGACGACTTCTTCTTCGTCATAATAGAAGCTCTCACCCCTACTGCGATCACCGCCAGGGTAATAATGGGTGACACGATTTTCAACATCATAGACAAATTGATCATCGTTATATTGCAACACATTGGTATTAATTCGTACAACACGTCCATCTTTATATGTGTGCTTAGAAATATATTTATCATTACGTACAGTTATTATACGTTGATTTAACTCGTCATAACCGTACTCAACTTTATCACCGAAATTGGCATGAGTTAAGGTAAGATTATCAAACTTGTCATAGCCATATGTGAGAACACGTATAATCTTCTCACCTGGCGCTTTAATATCTACCGCCAAGCGTAACCCACGCTCGGAGTTGGTAAAAAATACTGAGATGCCCTCAGGTGTATCAATACGCTCGAGATAACCGAAGGCGTTACGGAAAAACTGAATCTTGCGCTCGAAGGGATCGGTGATCTTCCCAATTCGCCAAAGCTCGTCCTTGTATTTGTGATAATGCGTGACAAGGGTGCCTACCTTGAGCAGCAAAGTACGCCGAGGCCCTTGCGCCAACGCCATTTCTTCAACACTGTCACCGATCTCCCAATGGCCAGGCGTAGGCAAGGGGCGCTGAAAGGAGACCGTTAGACCATCCTCGCGCAGCAACTCGAGCTTATCTGGATACTCCGCGGAAACCCGAATTGTCGCATCGAGTGGGCCAACACGATTGCGCCCCAGCGGGCCGAACATTTCAAGATTCGATGTATAACCACTACCAATCAGCAGCGGTATAGCACCCGGAAGAACGAATTCTGGATCCTCATTTACCGCTGCACCAGAAGCAACATAGATAGGATTACTCTTACATCTCTTTTTATTCCTTTCGTCTTTTTTTCTTTTTCGCTTAAAAAGCTTTTTAATTCTTTCTGTTATCCTTTTAAGCCTTTTGTACCTCGCTACTAACTTCTCACCGAGGCGGAGGGCTCGACGACTGACATTTCCGCTCGCCAATCCTCTAGACAGATATTCTGCCAAACCATCAATGCCGTAAGCAGCGAGTCCGGCCCTAATTCTAGCCTCATCTGAATACCTGTATTCGTCAGCCAAATACTCCGAGTAACTTTTATCTCCAAAGATAGAATAAGTAAGAGCGTTTAATTGATTTGGAGCATCTCCGCCAATATCATCTCCCAATATCCGAACCACATCATTAGTAGCAGTTCCCAACTGGCTATACCAAGGAGAGTTTTCATATTCTTTTAATACTTTATCAATATAGGCATCCTCTGAATCCGTGCTGGCCCGATCCGCAGAAGAGGCGCCTTGGTCTTGTCTTGCTTCCTGAAGATCTTGTTGGATTTCATCTCGCAGCGCTGGATCGGTCTCGTTCGCCAATTCCTCTTCAAGTTCGCGAATCTGTGCATTTATATCCGTGCCATCAACCGACACACTCGGTGCATTGGCGGTTTCAACTGCCGGCCCTCCGGGACCTTGCGCCTTGTTCGTATCCGTGACGTCGGGCGCGGTCCCATCGGTATCGAAGCAAACCACGATGCCGAGAAATTCGTTAAGACCATTCGACAAGAACTGCATGAGATCAGACCATCATCCGCCGCTGCACCCGCTCACCAATGCTCGATCTTGACGGTGGTGAGCGTGCGCTCCTTTTCCACCAAGCCGCGTCCAGGGCGATTGATTTCGCCAGTATCGCCATCCCGCACCACCTGCCAGCCTTCTGAAAAGACGAAGGGAGCGCCATTCTTGATCACCGCATGGGAGACATAACCGGGCACACATATTCCCTTGCCCGTGCCCGGCTCGTGGCCGTAGCAGCGGATGGGGCGTGTATTGATCTGGAAATCATGATCGCCATTGTTGCGTACGGTGCGCGACGCACCATCGCAGCGGTCGTAAAAGGCGATCGTGTTGTAGGGCACGGGCACCATGCCCGACCCCATCGGTGTCAAGCACACATCGGGGGCGACTGAGTGGGTGTAGTGGCTGCCGTCGACACGGGCGGAAATTGGAATGCTCACGAAGACATCTCCAGAATTTTGCTATGCGCGGCGCAATCGGTGGGTGTCGGAGCCGGCTTAAGGTTTTCCTCAAGAGCACGCAGCGAATTGGAATCACTGTGATCGACTTCGGCGATCGTAATGGCGTCCGTCATGTCCATCCGGTAAGGCAACCGCCAACACAGGCTGACACGGCAGTCGAACAGGTCTTCCTCGGCGATTTCCAAAAACAACGTATCGAGCGGCGGACGGTATAAATCGACATCATTTCCGCTCTGGACGGCCATTGTCAGTGTGACCGGATCCAACCGCAGAGCGAACTGACTCTGTCCTTTGCGCAGATTGATGAGTTCGATATGCAATGGACCTTGCAAGAAGCGGTCGGAACGCATGTCCTCCGGCGCTGAATTATTAAAGGCGAAATCGTAATCAGGCGGCCATTTCGGACGGATGTTGTCGAGCCAGTTCTGATCATAAGTGCCGCCCAGCTTTCGGCGCGGCAGCCAATGGGCCGGTACGGGGCCGAGATTGGCAGGAGGATAGTGACTGCCTGCCTCGGTAACAGGCAGGTTCGGCACCTCGATCTGTGGCGCGGGAACGGACCTAGTGTGATCGGTCCAAGTCTTATCGATCCAGCCGCGCCCCAGTGGGTTGTATTCAAAGGCCTCGACGATGGGCTTGCCTTGCTCGTCCATGCCTTTGGCGAGCTGGCCGCCATAGGCATATTCCCATTGCATCGGTAGGCTTGAGATCAGCTCTGGCTCGCTCAGAGCCCAGCGGTCGAACCATTTGATATGTTTTTGCCACTCCGCCGTCTCTGCCTCGCGCAACTGACGCTTCCAATGTGGCAGCCATTGGCGCGGGCCAGTGACGGTCACCACCTTCTCGATGCCCGCACCTGCGACATCGCGAACACGCAACCCCGCTTGCCAACGAGGGCTTGGCTTGCCCTCCGGCGCATGCGCGATGGCGTCGACGATTATGTCGGTGGCTGGTTTATAGGCCACGAGATCGGAAGGATGGCGCAACGATGTCTCGTTCACGGCCCCATGGCAAGCATCCGTGAAATTGAACGGCTCCTGCTCCGGCGCGACAACACAGGTGCCGTCCTCCTGAACGTCAAAAGCCACCTTGACTAAAATGACTCCGAATACTTTTCCCGCATTGTCCGAGTTCGAAAAACGCAAATGGGGGAAAGCGGTCCTATTTGTGATATGAACCATAAAGCCTCATGAATTTCCGCGTTGCATGTATCGCGACAACCATCAGGCGACACTCGGTCCTTTGCCGTTCAAATCCACCACCTTGCCCGCCACAAAGGTCGGCCCTTCGGCTTCGAAGTTGAACTTGGTACCTTTGATGATGACGTGGCCGTCCTTCTTCATGATGAACAGGCTCTTGCCGACGCCGATCGTCAGTTCGTCGCCAACCTCGATCTTGTAGACATTCCCAATTTTGTGAGAGGCAACACTTCCCACATTCAAAACATCGGCCGTTCCCACCTGCGTGGTCCTCGCCACACCCACATTCTTGACCTGCATCCGCCCGATGGTCTGGCTGAGCACGCCCCCGCCCAACAGCCCACCCAGCGTGCCAAGCGCCGATGTCCCAGCCGCGGCCATCGGCGCGCCGCCAGCCTGGAACAGGGCCTGGGGGCCGACATTGGCGGCGGCCTTCAGGCCCTGGTCGAAGAGGCCGGAGGCGACGCCGAGCACGTTGTTCATCAAGGAGCCGGCAATGCCCCCCGCGATGCCGCCCTGCCCGCCGGCATCGGCCGGCGGTACGAAGGGTGGGGTGGAGAGGATACCGCCATCGCTGCCGCTACTTCCTCCCCCTGCCGCCGCCGCAGCGCCGAGGCCGGATCCGCCGCCCAACCCGCCCAGAGCGGCCTGCGTCACCGCCGAGGCCGCCGCGCCGGCTGTCTTGCTGGCGGCACTGCCCGGCTGGCTCGCGGCCGCCTGCGCGGCGATCGCCATGGCCTGCTGCAGCATGCCCGCGCTCTGGCCCATCAGCCCGGCGAGCGGGGCCAAAAGGGCGGCCGCGCCCATGCCGGTGGTGGCGCCCACCACCTGGTTGAGCCCGCCCCCGACCTGGTGGTTCATGTTGGCGCCCACGGTGAGCTGGTGCTGCTGGCCGTAGCTGTGCAGCGCACTGGCATCCACCGTGTGGATCTGGTTGTTGAGCACCTTCGAGGTCATGTCCTTCTGGGCATGCAGGTGGAAGTTCTCCTGGCCCGGTGCGTCCTCGAAGGAGAACTCGTTGAACTTGGTCGGATCCTTGGACTTGTAGGTGTTGGAGCGGAAGATGCTCTTGGTCTTGTGCTCGGGCAGCTGGTAGGGCACCTGCTGGCTGGCATTGGGCACCAGCGCGGTGATGATCGGCCGGTCGGGGTCGCCGCCGAGATAGGAAACGATCGCTTCCATACCCACGCGCGGGATGATCTGGCCGCCCCAATTGCCGCCGCCCCAGTTCTGCGCCACCCGGATCCAGCAGGTGTCGGTGCCGTCCTTCTTGGCGCGGCGGTCCCAGGGGAACCAAACCTTCACCCGGCCATATTTGTCGGGATGGATCTCCTCGCCCGGCGGGCCGGCTATGATGGCGATGTCGGTGCCGTCGATGCGCGGGCGCTGCGTCGAGCGGTGCGGCGTCGCCGGTACCCGGCTCGGCAAGGCGATGAAGCGGTTGGAATACTCCGGCTCGCCCTCATTGGTCTCGTAGGAGCGGTCGCGCGCCACATGCACGATCTGGAAGGTGACGTGCTCCTCATAGGCATTGCCGGGATTGGCGACGTCATAGGGCTTGAAGCGCCGGCCGGGCGAAAGCGTGCGGATGGAGGAAGCGCCCTCGATACGCTCATAGTCGGCCTCGGCCGCCTGCATCCTCAGCTTGGACTGGCGCTCGACCCGGTCATTGGCGATGCCTTCCGAGGCGCTGTCGGAGCCGTAGCCGCCAACCATCGGGTATTCATAGAGCTCATAGGCCTCGTTGCCCGGCAGCGACACCAGGCTCGGCGTCTCGCCCGAGGGCACGGAGCCGGGGGTGAGGAAGTTCCAATCCCCCGCCGAGCGCTTGCCGGGCACATAGGTGAAGCTGCGCTCGAACTTGGTGAGGTGGTTGCGGTCGCTCGAGCCCATGGCGAGGCGCACATCGGTCTCGGGCCCGCTGGTATAGCCCGAGACATGCGAGGCGATGTGCATGACATGCTTGGCGGCGACCGAGCCGGCCGAGCCGCCCTCATGCTCGAACCAGAAGAACAGGCCGTCCTCTTCCAGGCGGCGCAGGAGATAGGCCAGATCCGTCTCGTTATACTGCACCGAATAATGCTGGGGCTTGGGCTCGGGGATGACGCCGGAGGTCACCGGCGCGATCAGCCTGTGCTCGGACAGGAGCGTGCGGGCGACGTCGAGCGAGCTCTTGTCCTGCCAGATCCGGCAATCCGAACGCTGGCTCATCAGCCAGTGCTGGGGCCGGATCTCCAGGCTGTAGGCGCGCAGGCCCCGAGTCACCGGCGGCCCCTCCACCAGGCGAACCACCAGCCCGTTCCAGGTGCGCCGCTCGCCCTGGCCGAGTTCGAGGGAGACGTCGACCAGCTTGCCGACGATCTCGTTCGGCTTGATGTCCGTCTTCTTGGAACGCACCGCGACGTGAAGCGTGAACAAATCGTTCACCGCCTCGCGCATCTCCACGCGCTCGGGCAGCAGCACGTCGGCGCCCAGCGGCGTCTCGATGCGCAGGATGCGTTCGGCCTGGATATAGGATGCTGAGCTGGCGTCGCCGTCCATCGAATGCCTGTCCCCGTATCATCTGGCCAGCGGCGGTGGCGAGTTCGCCTGACCGCGGGCCTGCCCGTTTCGATCGCGGCCCCGGCCTGGCGCCGGCGCCGCATGCGAAGTCGATGCTCAGTGGCTGATCCGCTCTCCCAGGAGATAGACCGTCACATAGCTGATCGAGCGGTTCGGCGGCGTCGGGCCGATCCATGGCCCCTGCACCAGCCTGGCCAAGGTCGGCTCCAGCTCGGCGCGGCTGCGGGCCGATTCGAGAAAATAGGCGCTGCGCCACATGAAGGCGCGGGTATCGGCGCCCTGCGCCAGCGAATAGGTCACCTGCATCACGAAGACGGTGTGGCCCTTGGCGTCCATCGCCTGGGAGATCGGCTGATCGTTGTTCTTCAGCCAGGTCCGCAGCGCATAGGTCAGCGAATATTCGTTGAGCAATTCGGAGCCCTGGCGGAACAAGGCCGCGGCCGCCCCGACCGTGGCGGCCCTGCCGCCGGCTTCGCGCGGCCCGGGAGCATAGGCGAAGTAATCGAGGTTGGGGGCCCGGCCCATACGGGCAATGGGCGGTACGTCGGCCGGAACCAGCGGCCTTACGCTGAGCCTTGCAGAGGAAACGCTGAAATCGACCATGCCACTCCCTTGCGATTGTCGTTCGATATGGCTGGAAGGCCCATCCGGAACCGGACCGGAAAGCCGTCGAAAGGTCCGGGGCGCCGCCGGATCGGCGGCGCCCCGTCATCGTGCCGGAGGTACTTAGGCAGCCTTCGTCGTGGCCAGATCGTAGGTGGCGATCGTCGGCGAACCGGAGGTGTTGTCCTCGTTGTAGGGGGTGTACTTCACCTGCATCTTGGTGAAGTTGAGCCGGATCGTCTCGACGGGGCGGTCACCATTCGAATCGACCGAATAATTGGCGAGCAGCGTGTTGGTCAGCGTGTATTCGATATAGGTGTTGCCGGGGCTGCCGGTGGACACCAGATGGATCACCGCCGTCTTGCCCGTGCGGCCCGAGCAGGCTTCCTGGAACAGCCGGGTGGAGGAGGAATCGCTGACCTTGGTCAGGATCACTTCCGAAATCGTCGGCTCGGAGGCTTCGCGGTTGGCGGCCGAACCCGCCGAGGTGTTCATGTTGCGCGAAACGTTCCAGTGAATGGCTTCGATATCCATCCATTTCTTGTGCTGTTCCTGGGTGGCGTCGCCCTGGATACCATCGAGCTGCAGATAAATCGGCATACTACTTCTCTCCTGTTCGAAGTTGAATCGGCTTAAGACAGGTCAAGGCGCTCGCGCCTTTCTGGGTCGTACCGCATCCGAATGAGCCTTCTTGCCATTCGAGGCTGCTTTATCCGCCGGCCGTTTCCTCGGCCTGGCGAATTCCTTGGCGGCCGCCGGCTCAGCGGCAATGCTGAAACGGTGGCCGTCAAATCCGATCTCGATCCGCCCCGCCTTGGTTCCGGCGGTGACCTGATCGAGGAAAAAGGTGGACAGATCCGGCAGGAGTTCGCGCGCGATCATCGCCTCGATGGCACGCGCCCCCATCTCGCTGGTGCCGGCGCGGGCGACCAGGGCCTCACGCGCCGGGGCCAGCAGCACCACCTCGCTGCCATAGCTCGCCGCGACACGGTCCTGGATGCGCCCGATCTGGATGTCGACGATGCCCGACAGCGCCTCCCGGCCGAGCGGCATGAAGGGCAGGATGGTGGTGCGGCCGAGGAAGGCGGGCTTGAACTGCTTCTGCAACTCGCCGAGCAGCAGTCCCTCCAGCGCCTCGCCTTCCGGCATGGTATCGGGATCGGCCGCCAGCGTGGCCAGCAATTCCGAGCCGGTATTGGCCGTCATCACGATGGTGGTGTTCTTGAAATCGATGTCGCGGCCTTCGCCGTCGCGCAGCGTGCCCTTGTCGAAGACCTGGTAGAAGATCTCCTGGACGCCGGGATGGGCCTTGTCGATCTCGTCGAGCAGCAGCACGCCATAGGGCCGGCGCCTGATGGCCTCGGTCAGCACCCCGCCCTCGCCATAGCCGACATAGCCGGGGGGCGAGCCGAGGAGCATGGAGATCTTATGCTCCTCCTTGAATTCCGACATGTTGATGGTGGTCAGATACTGGCTGCCGCCATAGAGCAGGTCGGCCAGCGCCAGCGCCGTCTCGGTCTTGCCGGTGCCGGACATGCCGACGAACAGGAACACGGCGGGCGGGCGGCGCGGATCGTTGAGCCCGGCCCTGGCCGTACGCATCGCCGAAGCGACCCGGCCGACGGCACCGTCCTGGCCGATGACGCGCTCCTTCAGGCGCGCTTCCAGCGTCTTGACCGTCTCGACCTGGTCGGTCAGCAGCTTCCCGACGGGAATGCCGGTCCAGCGCGCCACCAGGGCCGCGATCACCTCGCGATCGACGGCGCGCGGCAACAGAGGCGTCTCGCCGGTGAGTGCGGCCAGGCTCCCTTCAGCCTCGGCCAGCGCGGCGCGGGCGCTTTCGCGGGTGCCGGGCTGCTCGGGGAAAGGCGCGACATTGCCCTCCTCGCCCCCTGACGATGACGGCTCGCCCGCCTCGTCCTCGCCCGACAGGATCGCCTCCAGCCGATCGGCCTCCTCCACCAGGCGGGCTTCGGCCTCGAAACGAGCTTCGAGCGCCTCGATCTCGTCGGCGATGGCCACCAGCCTCGTGGTTATCCAGCCTTGCCGTTCCAGGCCCTCGGCGCTCTCGGGCTCCTTGGCGAGCCAGGCCGTTTCGACCTCGAGCAATTCACGCTCGCTCCGAAGGGTGCGAATCGCCTCGGGCACCGCCTGGCGGCCCAATGATACCGCCGCCGCCGCCGTGTCGATCAGGCTGATCGCCTTGTCGGGCAGCTGCCGGGCCGGAATGTAGCGCGCCGACAGCCGTACCGCTGCAGCCAGGGCCTCGTCGCGAATGCGCACTTTGTGGTGGGACCGGAAAGCGCCGGCGACGCCGCGGAGCATGCGGATCGCGGTTTCTTCGTCGGGTTCGTCGACCTTCACCGTCTGGAACCGCCGTGTCAGGGCCGCATCGCGCTCGATGAAACGCTTATATTCGCCCCAGGTCGTGGCAGCGATGGTACGCAGTTCGCCACGCGCCAGCGAAGGCTTGAGTATGTTGGCGGCATCGCCCTGCCCGGCCTGGCCGCCGGCCCCGATCAGGCTGTGCGCCTCGTCGATGAACAGGATGATCGGCACGGACGAGGCCTTGACCGCATCGACCACGCCATGCAGCCGGCGCTCGAACTCGCCCTTCACACCGGCCCCCGCCTGCAGGAGGCTGAGATCGAGCGACAGCAGGCGGACGTCCTTCAGCATGGCCGGCACATTGCCGGCCGCGATCTCCAGGGCCAGCGCCTCGGCGATCGCCGTCTTGCCGACTCCGGCCTCGCCCACCAGGATCGGGTTGTTTTGCCGGCGGCGCATCAGGACGTCGACGACCTGGCGCAGCTCACGGTCACGCCCGATCACCGGGTCGATACGGCCGGAACGCGCGTCCGCCGTCATGTCCTGGGTGTAAAGCCGCAGGAAATCGCTTTCGCCGGTCGCCCCGGCGGTCGGCGGCGTGCCCGCCGGTGCCTGGTCCACATCTGCCGCCTTGAGGTCGGCGAGCGCTGCTTCGACGGCCTTGAGGTCGATGTCCCGCAGGCTCGGGGCCGTGGCCCTCGCCACGATGCGAAGGTTCTGCTCGGTGGCGAGCGCCACCAGGAGATCGCCGAACTCGACACGGTTGCGCCCGAACTGCAGCGAAGCCACCAGCCACGCCTCACGGGCGAGCGTCAGCACATTCTGCGACAAGGTCAGCTGCGCCTGGCTGTCCCGCGACAGGTCGGCGATAGCAAGGTCGAGCTCGCGCCTGAGTGCCTCGACGCCGATCCCCGCCTGTTCAAAACGCGCCACCGGACCGGGGGCCTGGACGAGCCCGCTCAGCCAATGCGCCACTTCCACAGTAGGGTTTGCGTTGCGAGCGGCAATGGAGGCGGCTGTCTCAAGAGCGACACGAAGCTCCGGTCCCAACATCCTGACAAGTTGGTTGAGATCGATATTCGGCATCCACGAATTCCACGTAGGTTTTTCTGCTCATGCGCAAGTGCGCCGTAACGTCAATTGAGTTAAGCAGGATTCCTATTTTCCGTCTATAGAGCTATTATTACAAAAGCCAAGATACCGGTACACCACTGTGAGTCTACCACCATAACTGCGGTACGATAGTACATGACATTTTGATGACATTTGCGCGACGCGATTCATGCGATTCTTCATCAATTGGAAAACTGTAAGGTAATACCATATACCGTCATTCATTCATCATACGGGGTGTGGCATTGACATTACTGTACCTTTGGAAACAGAATGCTTGAGCCTTTGGAAGCAGACTGCCATCGGGATGTGTCAGGAGTTTAAAGCTTGGGGCCGCTGTGCTGATGGATTTAAGGGAGATTATCTCTCCACTTGGGCAGGATAGCCCTTGCGGAGAGAATATTAGGGTAGCTCCCAAATATCAGGAAAAGTATTATCGGATTAAGGACGCTCGCAATGCTGCTCGAAGCGTCGAGCGAAGTGCGTCTCCGAACGACAATATTCGGCTTACGCCGGCCTGGCATGAGGTCAATGAGCTAGGTCTTCAGATCTTGTCGACCAACAGCAAGGATATCGAAATCCTTGCCTGGCTTGCCGAGGCGCAGCTCAGACTGCGCGGTTTCGAGGGCCTGCGGGACAGCTTCACCGCCATGATGTCGCTTTTAGGCAATTATTGGGAGGA
Source organism: Labrys sedimenti (assembly GCF_034424805.1). Lineage (NCBI taxonomy): Bacteria > Pseudomonadati > Pseudomonadota > Alphaproteobacteria > Hyphomicrobiales > Xanthobacteraceae > Labrys > Labrys sedimenti. The sequence continues at coordinate 666,614 of NZ_JAXOUF010000002.1, read as the reverse complement.
GCTGCACTCCATTGGCGACGACGATATCGAGGAACGACTGGCTCCTCTTGCCGGCCTCAATGGCGTCAATAGCGAGGGGTCCCTGATCCAGGCGATTCGCCTGACCTCGCTGGTTCCCAATGGCAGTTTCGCCCAGCATTCGCTGTGGGACTACCAGCTCGCCCAGCGGGCCGGAGAAACCGAGCGCCGAGACCTCCTACACGAGGCGGCCACGGAAGCGGGAATGGCTGCCATGGCCTCCCATCTGGCCGTGGTCAATGACTGCATAGCCTCTTTTGCCAAGCTGGCGACGGTACTGACCGAACGCTGCGGAGACCGGGCGCCGCCAAGCTCGAACACCCGCAACGTCCTCCAGGAAGTCGCAGCCGCCATCCGGGACCTCACCGGCCTTGGCGCGGAAGAGGGCAATGCCATGCCAGTTGCCGCGGCAGAAACGCAGGCGAGCGCCGCTGCCGATCCCGCTCCGGCAGCGTCGGCGCCGCGTCCCCTCGTTCCCGGCAGCATCGGCTCGCGCGAGGAGGCTTTCGAGATCCTGCTCACCGTTGCCCGCCATTTCCGGCGGACGGAACCGCACTCGCCGATTTCCTTAGCCATCGAAACATTGGTGCGCAGAGGGCGCATGGATTTTTCCGAACTGCTGGCCGAACTCCTTCCCGAGGCGCAGACGCGCAACGCTGTCCTGACCGCGGCCGGGATCCAGGCCAAGACCGAAAAGCGGGACAATTGAGAGAACCTTCGGCGCCGGGCGCATTGAAGCCCTCGTCGCCCTGGCCGTTTCCCGTTCCGAACGACGCAAGAAATTTATCCGCGGCCTAATTTTACCAACGTGCCCAATTTTACCAACGTGCCCTTGGCACAGACAGGAAGACCAAGATGGAAAGCGTTCACGCCAAGCTCGAAAGGGTGCGCAAGCCCCGGGTCCACATCAAGTACGAGGTCGAAACCGAAGGGGCGATGGTGGTCAAGGAACTGCCTTTCGTCGTCGGCGTGCTCGGCGACTTCTCCGGTAACCCCACCCAGCCGCTTAAGCCGTTCGGCGAACGCAAGTTCGTGCAGATCGACCGTGACAATTTCGACGACGTCATGCGCCGCATGACGCCCGGCCTCAACATCGCGGTCGAAAACACCCTGGCCGATGACGGTACCGACCTCGCCGTCAATCTCAAATTCGAGAGCATGGAAGATTTCGAGCCTGGCGCGATCGTCAATCAGGTGCCGGCGCTCAAGGCCCTGCTCGACGCCCGCAACCAGCTGCGCGACCTGATGAGCAAGGCCGACCGCTCCGAGGACCTGGAACGGCTGCTCGAGAACATCCTGCAGAACCAGTCCGACATCAAGCAGCTGGTCGGTGAACTCGGCGGCAACAAGAAGGACGGCTCGGCGAACTGACGCCGCAGCGACACGAGGATCGAGCCATGAATGCCAAGACCCAAGCCAAGCGCGATGTCGTCATCGAAACGACTGCGGAAGAGAACCTGCTCTCCAAGGTGGTGTCGGCCACCCGCCAGACCGAGCCGGACCGCGCTCAGGACCTGCTGCGCACCCTGACCGACCAGGCCCTCAAGGGCACGGTGGTCTATGACCGCAACCTCACGGTGACGCTCAACAACGCCATCGCCGCCATCGACAAGACGATCTCGCGCCAGCTCGCGACGATCATGCAGTCGCCCGAATTCACCAAGCTCGAGGGCGCCTGGCGCGGCCTGAACTATCTGGTGAAGAACTCCGAGACCAGCGTCAATCTGAAGATCCGGGTGCTGAACGCCTCCAAGCGCGATCTCGCCAGGGACCTGTCCAAGGCGGTCGAGTTCGACCAGTCGCGCCTGTTCAAGTCGATCTATGAGGACGAATTCGGTACGCCCGGCGGCGAGCCGATGGGTGCGATCATCGGCGATTACGAGTTCGACAATTCCTTCGACGACGTCCAGCTGCTGCAGGGCCTGTCCTCGATCGCAGCGGCCGCCTTCGCGCCCTTCATCTCGGCCGCGAGCCCGCGCATGTTCGGCTTCGAGGATTATCGCGACCTGGCGCGCCCGCGCGATCTGGAGAAGATCTTCGAGACGGTGGAATATGCCAAGTGGCGTTCGCTGCGCGAAAGCGACGATTCGCGCTTCGTCACCCTGGCCCTGCCACGCGTGCTCGCCCGCATGCCCTATGGACCGAAGACGCATCCCATCGACGAATTCGGCTATGACGAGACCGGCGATTCCAAGACCGGCGAACTCCCGCACGACAATTATTGCTGGATGAACGCCGCCTATGTGATGGGCACGCGCCTGACCGAGGCCTTTGCCAAATTCGGTTGGTGCACCGCCATCCGCGGCGCCGAAAATGGCGGCAAGGTCGAGAACCTGCCGATGCACATCTTCTCCAGCGACGATGGTGACCTCGATCTCAAATGCCCCACCGAGGTCGGCATCACCGACCGGCGCGACGCCGAACTCGGCAAGCTCGGCTTCCTGCCGCTGTGCCACTACAAGAACACCGACTACGCCGTGTTCTTCGGTGCCCAGACCGCGCACAAGCCCAAGCTCTACGACCGGCCCGAGGCGAATGCCAACGCCGCCGTCTCGGCCCGCCTGCCCTATATGATGGCGACCTCGCGCTTTGCCCACTACCTCAAGGTGATGGGCCGCGACAAGATCGGCTCCTTCATGGAAGCCAAGGATTGCGAAGCCTGGCTCAACCGCTGGATCTCCAACTACGTCAACGCCAATGACGAGGCCGGCGAGGAGACGAGGGCGCGCTACCCGCTGCGTGATGCCAAGGTGACGGTCCAGGAAGTTCCGGGCAAGCCGGGCTCCTACAATGCCGTGGCCTGGATGCGCCCCTGGCTGCAGATGGAGGAACTGACCACCTCGCTGCGCATGGTCGCTCGCATTCCCGCCAAGAACTGAGCCGGCGCAACAGACAGTGAGCCGTGCCGCCGGCGCGTCCGGCGGCACCTTCGGCTTTCCTTCCGAAAGCCATATCCGACGATAGGTTTCGAGAACTTGCTGCGAGGCAGAGCAGATCGGCTCATCGCCCTGATCGACGAGGCGCTGAATCGCCAGGTCAACGCGATCCTGCACCATCCCGAATTCCAGGCGATGGAAGCACGCTGGCGCGGGCTGGCGATGCTGGTGCGCGTCGCCTCGCGCTCGAGCGAGGTCAAGATCAAGTTGCTCGGGCTGAGCTGGAAGGAGCTGGCGCGCGGCATGGAACGCGCTTCGGACTTCGACCAGAGTCACCTGTTCGAGCTGGTCTATAATCGCGAATTCGGCATGCCGGGCGGGGAGCCCTATGGCCTGATCATCGGCGACTATCACCTCTCGCCCACTGATCCCCAGGAAGGCGGCGATGTGGTCGGCACGCTGACCCAGTTGGCCCCGGTGGCGGCGGCCGCGTTCTGCCCCTTCGTGGCCGGCGCCTCGCCGCGCGCGATCGGGCTGGAGAGCTTTTCCGAACTCAACCGGGTGCAGGATCTCAACTGGCTCGACAGCAGCCCCGATCGCATACGCTGGAACCGCCTGCGGACCCATGAGGATACGCGCTTCCTCGGCCTGGTCGCGCCGCGTGTCCTGATGCGCCAGCCCTACGAGCCCTATTCGCGCCGGCGTGACGACGGCTTCCCCTTCCGCGAAGCCGTATCGGCGGATGGTGCCAGTCTGCTGTGGGGCAATGGCGCCTTCGCCTTCGCCACCATCGTTATCCGCAATTTCATCCAGTCCGGCTGGTTCGCCGACATACGCGGCGTCACCCAGGACGCCATCGATGGCGGCATGCTGAGCACGGCCGAACTCGCCGCTTATGATTTCGCGACCGAAAGCCAGGGCTTGTCTGCCCAGCCGCCGGTCGAAGTGCGTCTGACCAGCGGCCAGGAGCAGCAATTCTGCGATCACGGGCTGGTGCCGATCGGCACCACCTACATGTCCGCATCGGCCATCTTCAACGCCAACCAGTCGCTCCATGCGCCGCAGCATTATGCCAATGAAAATGCGCGCCAGAACGCACGCCTTGCCGCCATGCTGCAATATGTGCTCTGCGCCTCGCGCTTTTCCCACTATCTCAAGGTGATCATGCGCGACCAGGTCGGCCGGCTGGCCGACGCCACCGCGCTGCAGCGCAAGCTCGAGGACTGGCTGTCGGGCTATACGCTCGGCAATGACGATGCCGACCTGCCGCTGCGCACGCGCTACCCGTTGCGCTCGGCGGGCATCGCGGTCGAGGAACTTGCCGGCAAGCCCGGCACCTTCATCTGCACCGTACGGCTGCAGCCGCATTTCCAGCTCGACGACGTGTCGACCAGCTTCCACCTCATTGCCGAAATGGCGCCGCCGACGAGCGGTGTCGATTCGGCCTCCCCGCCCAGAAGGATGACCGCATGACGCTCGCCGCCAGCATCGCCAGTTCCCTGTCCGAAGGCACCCTGAGCCAGGCGCTCGACCATGCCAAGGACCATGTGCGGGCCCATCCCTCCGACAAGGATGCCCGCCACCTCTATATCGACCTGCTCGTCCTCGCCGGGGACTATGAGCGCGCCGACACGCAATGCAGCCTGGCCGTGACCCTGGCGCCGCAGGACACCATGGGCTTTGCCCTGCTGCGCAACCAGCTGCGCGCCATGGCAGCCCGCAAGGCCTGGTTCGAGGCCGGCGCCGTGCCGGAATTTCCCCAGGGGCCGAGTGCGCTCGACAAGGCCGCCATCGAGCTCGCCATCATCAATCGCGAGGGTGGTGCAGCAAGACCCGCGCTGGAAGCGCTGGACCAGCTACGCGGCGAACAGCCCATGCTGTGGAACGGCAAGCCGGTCGGTGATTTCCGGGACCTCGACGATCGGGTGCCGCATGCGCTCGAAGTCATCATGACGGGCGGCGCCTATCTGTGGATCGACTTCGCCAAGATCGCCTCGGTGGTGGTGGAGCCGATCGCCCGGCCGCGCGACCTCGCCTTCCGGCGGGCGGAGCTGTCGCTGATCGACGGCGCTTCCGCACCCGTGCTGCTGCCCGCGATCTATCAGGGCACCGAAGGCAAGGAGAAGCTGTTGCTGGGACGCGAAACCGAATGGGTTGCCGAACCCTCGGGCATCACCACCGGCCGCGGCCAGCGTTGCTTCCTGGCCGGCGACGACCTGGTCTCCTTCCATGACATGCAGACCCTGGGCATGCCGGAAGTCGCACGGCGCAAGCAGGCTGCCCATGGTTGATCCGCTCGAACGGTTCCGGGCCCGCGAACAGGTGCTGTCGCGCTCGATCCTCGATCGGTTGCTCGACGCGACACCCGATCTCGCCCAGGATCCTGCCCTCAGCCTTGCGGACCAGGCGCGGGAAATGCGCGAGGCCATCCGCCGCGACCTCGAGGCGCTGCTCAATACCAGGCGCTGCCCGACCAGCCCGCCGGACAGGCTGGCGGAGCTCGCGGACGCGCTTGTCAGCTACGGCGTGGAAGGCATCGTCTCGGCCAACCTGGTCACGGACGAAGCCAAGCTGCAGCTGGCGCGCGCCCTCGAGCGGCGCATCGCCCTGTTCGAGACGAGACTGTCGAACATCCGCGTGACCATCCTCAAGAACCGCACCCAGGGCGAAAGAGCGTTGCGCATGCGCATCGAGGCGACCTTCCGCCTCTATGACGGCATGCCGCCGATCAATTTCGAATCGACCATCGATCCCTCCAGCCAGCGCTTCCAGGTGGAGGCAGCCCATGGTTGAGGGGTTCCTGCGACGTTATAATGAGGAATTGTCGGCCTTGCGCCGGCGCGCATCGCGGTTTGCCGATGCCTTCCCCAAGATCGCGGGACGCCTGCGCCTGACCGGAGAGGTCGCCGACGACCCCCATGTCGAGCGCCTCATCCAGAGCTTCGCCTATTCGGCGGCCAGGGTGCGCCAGAAGCTCGACGACGAGTTTCCCGAGCTCACCGACGGGCTGCTCGAAACGCTCTATCCGCACTATCTCGCCCCCCTGCCGTCCATGAGCATCGTACGCTTCGCGCCCGGCGAGTCGCTGGCCGCCATGCAGACGCTGCCACGCCACACCGAGGTGCAGGCCGAACCGGTCGGCGGCGAGACCTGCCGCTTCCTCACCACGCAGGATGTCGAAATCGCACCGGTGGAAATAGCCGCGGTGACGCTGTCGGGACAGCCGATCCAGGCTCCCCTTTCCCGCCATGCCGGCGCAGCCGGCTGCCTGCGGCTGTCGATCCGCTCTTTGGCGGGGCGCCGTCCGCTCTCCGAGCTCGGGGTCAAGCGCCTGCGCTTCTACATCGCCTCGCCCTGGCGGCAGGCGAGCGCCCTCTACGAATTGCTGGTCAACCACACGCAGGGCATCGCGCTGGCGCGCCACGCCGATGACGACAAGGCGATCTTCCTGCCGGCCGATCACCTCAAGCCCGTCGGCTTTTCGGCCGACGAGACCATGCTGCCCTATCCAAGCACGAGTTTTACCGGCTACCGCCTGCTGACGGAATTCTTCGCGCTGCCGCAGAAGTTCCTGTTCTTCGAGATCGACGGGCTGCAGCGCTGGCATGGCGACGGGCTGGAGATCTTCGTCTATCTCGGCGAGACGGACGGCAAGCTGGAGCGCTCTGTTACCAGCCGGGACCTGGTGCTGCATGCCACGCCGGTCGTCAATTTGTTCCGCCAGACCTGCGAGCCGCTGGCGCTCGACGGCACGCGCACCGAATATCGGCTGCTCTCCGACTCGCGGCGGCAGCGGACACGCGAGATCTATTCCATCGAGAAGGTGACGCTGACGGGATCGAAGGGCGAGCAGCAATCCTGCCAGCCCTTCTTCGGCCGCACCCAGCGGTCAGGCGCTGCCGCCGCCTATTGGCAGAGCTATCGGCGCTTCGACCCCGACGACGGCACCTCCGATCTCGACATCGCCTTCGTCGACCACAACCGCCGTGTCAGCGGCAATATCGATGCCGTGGCGAGCGTCGATGCCTGGTGCCTCAATCGCGCTCTTCCCGAGCGCCTGCCCTTCGGAGGCGGCCACCCGCATCTCAAGCTCGCACTCGGCAACGAGGCAGTCGGGCGCATCGAGGCGTTGATCGCCCCGACACCCGCTGTGCGCATGAATGACGAGGATGGCCGCAACTGGCGGCTGATGTCGCATCTCCTGCTCAATCATGTCTCGCTGTTCGACAATGGCGGGGCAGCGCTGAAGGACATCCTCTCGCTCTATGCCTTCCGTGACCTGCCGGAGACCCGTCAGTTGGTCGACGCCATCATCCGGGTCGAGGCACGGGCCGCCACCGCCCGCATCCAAGGCGGCATGGTCCCCGGCACGGAGATCACGGTGGAGTTCGATCCGGCCGCGATCGACCGCCCTTCCGCCTTTCTGTTCGGCAGCGTGCTCGATCGCTTCTGCGGCCTCTACACCTCGGTGAACAGCTTCACCCGGCTGACTGTCTCCATCAAGGGCCAATCCAAGCCGATCGCCACCTGGCCCGCCCGCGCGGCCGAGCGGCCGCTGCTGTAGGAGGTCCTTGCGCGCCATGCTTCCCGATCCCAGCACAGACACCCTTGCCGATCTGCTCGAACGCGACCCTGGCCGTTTCGAGCCGACCACGGCCTTCCGGGTCGCCCAGGCCTCCGAAGAACAGCTTGCCGTCACTGCGCATGGAGGCGTCTCGCCGGCTGCCCTGCCTGTGTCGGGCTTTCGCCGGAAGGAGGGCCAGGCCACCTTGCGCAGCGCCCTGGCTGGGCTTGCCGGGCCGTTGGGTTCGCTGCCACCGGCCTATAACGAACTGGTCATGCGCGAGGAGCGCAATAAATCCTTCTCGCTCGCGGCCTTCCTGCAATTATTCGGTGCCCGCATGGACGAGCTGTTCGTCGATGCCTGCGAGAAATACCGGCTCGCCCGCCTGCTGCGCTGGGGCACCCGCGAAGGGCGCAATGGCTTCATCAAGACATTGCTGTCCCTCACCGGCTTCGGCACCGCGAGGCTGCGGGAGCGCAGCGGCACCGACGACGACGTGTTGCTGCGCTTCAGCGGCTTCTTCGCGGCACGAACCCGCAACGTCAGCAATCTCAGGGCCATGCTGCGCGAAGTGAGCGGCCTGCCGGTCGAAATCGAGCTCTTCCAGGGCCGTTGGCTTGGTGTGCCGGAACACGAGCAGAGCCGGATGACCCGGTCGGCCACGGTGCGCCTTGGCGTCGATGCCATGGCGGGCTCGGCGATCCGGGACCTCTCCAGCACCTTCCGCGTGGTGATCGGCCCGCTCGACTACAGGAACTATCTGTCGCTGGCACCGGGGAGCCGCAACATCCAGGAACTCTTCGCGCTCACCCGCCTGTTCGTCGGTTGCGGGCTCGATTTCGACATCCAGGTCGTTCTCAGGAAGGAGCACGTGCCTTTCTGCCAGCTCGGTCAGGCGAGTGATCCGCCACGCCTGGGCTGGAACAGCTGGGCACGCATCGCACCGGCGGCACGGGACAGCGACGATGCCGTCATCACCGAGCGCCAGGCGGTGCTTCAACCGGTCTCGTGAGGAGATGGCCATGCGGTTGGAACTCAGGCAGGTCGAGGCAAGCGGAGCCGGGACAGGGGCACAACCCTGGGTGCTGGAACGCGGGCGCCGGACGCTGGGACGATCGGTCGACTGCGACTGGCAAGTGCCGGACGCGGGCCGCACGGTCTCCAAGCTCCATTGCACCATCCTGCGTGATCGCGACGGCTATTTGCTGCGCGACGAAAGCGCCAACGGTACCCGCGTGGACGGCGTCCTGGTCCTGGAGGGCGAGACCGCCCGCCTCAGGCATCAGTCACGCCTGGAACTGGGGGGCCATGCCTTCGCGGTGTCGGTCACCGGCGAGGCCGACCGCGACATCGTCGACCCCGATGCCGGCCTCGCCGTCAGTTCGGAGAACCTGACGATCACCGCCATCCTGGCCGATATCGCGCCGGGCGGGCAGACGGCGACCGGCGTGATGGGCGGGCGTCTTTCCGACGACTGGCCTTTGCAGCAGCCAAAAGCCTCCCGGACCACGGGGCGCAAGCGCGAGGCCGCTCCCTCCTCGCGGCATGTCGAGATCGGCTGGAACGGCCCGCCGGATCCCAGGGCGATCAAGGCGGTCCTGCCGGACGACTGGAACGAGGATTCCGACTACGGCAATCGCCTCGAACATGGCCGTGCCACCTTCGTGTCCGTACCCATGGCCCGCGACCGCAGCAAGGACGGCACCGAGACGGCACCGGCAAGTGACGATGGAAGGCAGGTGGTCGTCCCCACGGAACAGGACGAAGAGCCCGCCGATTTCCTGGTTGCGATGGCCGCCCCCTCATCCTGGCAGCCGCGTTGCGACGGCCTGCTGGCCCAATGCGAGGAGGCGCTCGAGAAGGCCTTCGTCACCTTCGAGATCAGCGCCGACACATTGATGCCAGCACCGGACGTCTTCGGCCTCGATCGGGAGGAAGCCCTGCTGGCGCGGCTCGAAACCCTGCTGGCACGCCAGCAGGCGCTCGCGGAAGCGCTCGGCACCCTGGTTCGCGAAGTCGGCCCCCAATTGGAGCCACGCATCATCGAAGCGAGTATCGACGCCCGCGCGATCAGCCTGCCCTGGCGCCGCAACGGCGCCTATTGGCAGGCCTATCGGCGGCAATTCGAGGCCGATGGCCGGGATCTTTCCGTCCGCGACCTGTTCCGCAGGGCAATGCTGCGCTCGCTCGAGCCGGCTAGGAACGAACCAGGCGGCAGCGAGCCGGCCAGGACCGGGCACGGCGCCGCACACAGCACGACAAGCAAGGACGACGAAGTCGCATGAGAAACGAGAACAGGGTCGCGTGGAGCGAGGGCATGTTCCTTCGCGTGCAGCATTTCCAGCAGGCCGACCGCTGGACGGAGCGGCTCGTTCGAGCGACCACGCGTGAGCTTGCCGCCTATCCCTGGGGCATCGCCGAGATCGGCATCGACCGCGGCGCCCTGGCGATCGGCCAGTTCGCCCTGGCAAATCTGCGCGGCACCCTGCCCGACGGCACGCCTTTCGAAGCTCCCTTCGACACCGACCTGCCGCCGCCGCTGGAGCTCGACGAGACCACCAAGAACGCCATCATCTATCTGGGGCTGCCGGCCCGCCGGCCCGGGCGCGCCGACATCGCCGTCAATGGCGGGGCTTCCTCGCCCGGCGTGCGTTTCGTCGCCTCGCATTACGAGGCACCGGACGCCAATGTCGAGACCGACTTCATGGCTCCCATCGATGTCGGCCGGCTGAGCCTGCGCTATCTCAAGAGCGGCGACGATCTCGCCGGCTACGAGCTGATCGGCCTTGCGCGCATCATCGAGGTGCGGTCGGACAAGGCCGTGCTGCTCGATCCCGACTACATCGCCCCGTGCCTGAATTGCGCCGCCGAGGCGCGGCTCAGCGAACTCATGACCGAGCTCCTCGGCATCGTGCGCCACCGCGCGGCGGCCATCGCCGAGCGTATCGGCGATCCCACCATCCGCGGCACGGCCGAAGTCGGCGACTATTTCCTGCTTCATATCCTCAACCGGGCCGATCCGCTGCTCAGCCACATCGCCGCCAATGCGACGCGGATCCATCCGATGACTTTCTACGAGCATTGCATCCAGCTCGCCGGCGAACTTGCCACCTTCACCATGGATTCCAAGCGCGCCAGCGAGTTCCCGCCCTATCGGCACGACGATCTCAAGGCGACCTTCGCCGCCGTGTTCGACGATCTCAGGACCTCGCTCTCGGCCGTGCTCGAACAGGCGGCCGTCGCCATCGAGCTTGCCGAGCGCCGGCATGGCGTGCGCGTGGGCACCATCAACGACCGGACCCTGCTCAAGGATGCCGGCTTCGTGCTGGCCGTGCGGGCCGAGATGCCGGCCGAGGAAGTGCGCCGTCGCCTGCCGGCCCAGATCAAGGTCGGCCCGGTGGAGCGCATCGCCGAACTGGTCAATGTCGCCCTGCCCGGCATTCCCGTCCGCCCCCTGCCGGTGCTGCCGCGCCAGCTGCCCTATCGCTCGGGCACGATCTATTTCGAGCTCGATACCAAGAACCCGCTGTGGAAACAGCTCGATACGTCGGGCGCCATCGCCCTCCATCTCGCCGGCGACTTTCCAAGCCTGGAGATGGAGCTCTGGGCCCTGAGGGAATGAAGGAGGCCAGTCGATGAACAAGGCAACGACAGCCCCCTGGCAGTCCCTGCCGACGGTGGTCGAGCTCACCGAGGACGGCGCCAGGAAGCAGCAGGTCGCCCGCAAGATGGCGGAGATGCTGGACGATGCGCCGCAGGATGCCGCGGGTTCGGCCGAGCCATTGCGCTCGGGCGGCTGGTCGGCCGACACGCTGGTGCGCAATTTCCGCTTCGGCGGCGAGGAAGTCCCCACCATCGTGGCCTCCGCCGCGCCCCTGCTCAATCTCGCCCATGCCTTGCGCCACACAGCGGACCAGCCCGACATCGAGCAGTTACGCCGCACCACCACCGAGGCGATCAACCGCTATGAGCGCGATCTCGCCGGCGCCCGCATCAATCCGGAGCGGGCGCGCGCCGCCCATTATGTCGTCTGCGCCACCGTTGACGACGTGGTGCTCAGCAAGCCCTGGGGCGTGCGCGCCGGCTGGGCGCGTTCGGGCCTGGTCTCGACCTATCACATGGACGTCACCGGCGGTGACAAGGTCTTCGACCTGCTCGATCATTTTCACCAGAGTCCCGGCGCCAACAAGGATCTGCTGCTGCTGATCTATCTCAGCCTCTCGCTCGCCTTCGAAGGCCGCACCCGCGTCTCGCCGCGCGGAGCGCTCGAACTCAGCCGCATCCGCGACAGCCTCTACAAGACGCTGCTCGGCCAATATGGCGCCTTCGAGCGGGAATTGTCGCCGCACTGGCGCGGCGTCATCGCCAGGCACAAGCCGTTGCGCACCGCGGCGGCGCTATGGACGCTGCTCAGCATCCTCGCGCTGCTGTTCGGGCTCGGCTACCTCTTCTTCTCGCTGTCGCTCGACCGGGCTTCGGACGGCACTTTCACGCGCCTGGCCAACCTGCCGCCCAACGAGGCGCCCAGCATCTTCATACCGCCGCCTCCCAAGGCGAAGGATCCACCCCCGGTCGAGGCCCAGGTCCAGGCCAAGGCGGAGGTTCCCCCGGAACCTGTGGGTGTAACGCGCATCCGTCAATTCATGAACTTCCTGCAGCCGGAGGTCGACAAGAAGCTCGTGACCTTGTGGAATGACAATGGCCAGGTGCTGGTCCGCATCAACAATGCCGGCCTGTTCGATACGGGCAAGGCTGACGTCAAACCTGGTTTTCAGGACTTGATCGACAAGATCGGAGTCGCCCTGGCCGCTTCCCAATTCAGCGCAAGGGTAATTGGCTATACCGACAACCGGCCCTTCAACGGCAACCGGCGCATCCGCGACAATCAACAATTGTCGGAGGAGCGGGCCGACGCCGTCGGCAACATATTGAAGACCTACGCTCGTGACCGCATCACCACCGAAGGCCGGGGTGAAACCGAACCGATCGCCTCCAACGATACCGACCCGGGACGCGCGCAGAACCGCCGCACGGAAATCCTGGTGATCGGCAGGCCTGAGGACGGCTATACCGGCTCGCCTCTCGTGATGAGCCTGCCGGTTGTCGATCGCAGCGTCATACGGCCGGGAGGCGCCACGCCATGAACCCGCTCAGCTATTACTATACGATCCGCTCCTATGTCGAAGCCTATGGCACGCTGCTCGGCCAGCGCTTCCTGCCCATCGTCTGGATCGCGGCGCTCTGCCTGATCATCTGGTTCTACGGCCACCTCATCGGCTATGGCGAGTTCTATCCGCTTGCCAGCGCGACCAATCGACTGATCGCCATCGGCATCGTGCTGGTTGCCGGCCTCGCCTATATCGGCATCAGCATCTACAGGGCCCGCAAGCGCGACAAGGCGCTGGTCGCCGACCTCGAAAAGAGTGCGGAGGCGGAAGCCGCCGCCAGCCAGCAGGCCGAGGTCAGCGAAATCCGCGACCGCCTGAAACAGGCCCTGGCACTGCTGCGCCGCGTCACCAAGAAACGCTTCGGCTATGTCTATGAACTGCCCTGGTATGTGATCTTCGGGGCGCCGGGATCGGGCAAGACCACGGCCCTCACCCATTCGGGCCTGAAATTCCCGCTCGGCGATGCGCTCGGCGCCAATTCCGTGCAGGGCATCGGCGGCACGCGCAGCTGCAACTGGTGGTTCACCGACGAAGCCATCCTGATCGATACGGCCGGCCGCTACACCACCCAAGACGATCTCAACGGCAGTTCCAAGGCCGGCTGGGAAGGTTTCCTGACCCTTTTGAAAAAGCACCGTCGCTCGCAGCCGGTGAATGGCGCGTTGGTCACGCTGTCGATCGCCGACATCCTGACCCGCGAGCCCACCGCCCGGCTGGAAGAGGTGCGCGCCATCCGCCAGCGCCTGTCGGAGCTCGACGAATACCTGCAGGCCCGCGTCCCCGTCTATCTCGTGCTGACGAAATCGGACCTGCTCACTGGCTTCGTGGAATTCTTCGACGGGTTCAATGCCAGCGACCGCGAACAGGTCTGGGGCACCACCTTCGGTCTGGACGAGAGCTACAAGGCCGACGATCTGCCCGAGCGTTTCCTGGAGGAATTCAGCCTGCTCCAGCAACGTGTCGACGCCATGCTGATCGAGCGCCTGCAGCAGGAACCCGACAGCGAGATACGCGGACGCATCTTCCGTTTCCCCGCCGAGCTCGCTGCCCTCAAGGAGCGCCTGCACGAGGTGCTGGTGGAACTTTGCGCGGGATCGAAGCTGGTCGAATCCCCGCTGCTGCGCGGCATCTATTTCGCCTCCGGAACGCAGGCGGAGGTGCCCGGCGCAGCCGGTGCTCCACGCATGCGCCGCAGCTATTTCCTGCCGCGCCTGTTCAAGGAAGTCATCTTCGGAGAGGCGGCGCTCGTCGCACGCGACAAGCGCCTGACCCGCCGCCAGCTGATGCTGCGCCGGATCGCCTATGGCGCGTCGGCCGTGATACTCGGCGTGGTTTTCTCAAGCTGGATCGCGACCTATTTCCAGAATTCCCGCGCCCTGGCGCAGGCCGACGAACGTATCAGCTCCTATGAGAAGCTGGTGCAGGGCATCCCGGTCCGCGACGTCAACGACACCGATTTCCTGCGCATCCTCCCGGCGCTGAACGATATCAGAGGCGTAACCGATGGCTTCTCGGCGTCCGATACGTGGCAGGTCGGCTTCGGGCTGGACCAGAGCGACAAGATCGCCGGCCGGCAGCGCGAGGCCTATCAGCGCGCCCTCAATTCGCTGCTGCTGCCGCGCCTGATGGTGCAGTTGCAGAAGCAATTGGGTGACACCTCCAATGTCCGCCAGACCTTCGATGCCCTCAAGCTCTACGGCATGCTCGGCGGGTTGGGCCAGATCGACGCCAAATTCGCCTCGCAGGAAGCCGAGCGGATCTTCGACTCCCTCTATCCCGGCGAGGGAAGGGTGGCCGCCCGCCGCGAACTTCTCCAGCATGTCGAGCAGCTGGTGGCGAGGAGACTGCCACCGATCGACATCGACCAGACCCTGGTCGCCAAGGCCCGGCAGGCAATCAGCGGGCAGAGCCTGGCGGCACGGGCCTATGACATCCTGGAGGAGAACCGGCAGGTCCGCGCCCTGGCGCCCTGGGTGCCCGCCGACGCACTCGGCCCGCTCGGCGAACGGGTGTTCCAGCGTAAATCCAAGGCTGCTCTGCGCGAAGGCATTCCTGGCCTGTTCACCGGCGAAGGCTATCGCTCCGTCGTCCTGCCGGAGGTCGCCGAGGCGGCCCGTCAGGCGCTGGACGAACATTGGGTTCGCGGCGAGCAGCCCAGCGCCGGCATGACGGTGGAAAGCCTGTCCCTGGCCGCGCTGCAGCTCTATTTCGATCAATACGAGAAACGCTGGGCGAGCCTCCTGGCCGACCTGAACATAAAGCCGTTCCAGTCGCTGGCCGATGCCGCCGATACGCTTCGTGTCCTCTCCAGCGAGCCGGGCCCGATCGAATCCCTGGCCCGTTCCATCGCCAAGGCCTCCGACCTCAGGCCCCAGGCGAACGCCTCCGTGGCGCTGGCTGAGCAGAGTAACCAGAGCACTGCCTTGAACAGCAGCACGATCAGCGTCCCCGATCCCTATGGCCGCCTGCGCGAAGCACTGGAAACCCCCAAGCAGAGCGAGACCAGCAGCTCGGAAAAGCCACGTTCGCAGATCCAGGCCCTCAAACCCCTGCTCGGAGCCATGTATACCCAGCTCTCGCGGGCGGCAGGATCGACACAGCCGGTGAACAAGATCTTCAACACCGACAGCCAGCTCGCCGCCGCCGTCCAGTCCCTGGCGGAAGAGAGCCGACGCTTGCCGCCCCCGATCGACGATCTGGTGGCGGGCCTGGTCGGGGATGTCGGTGCATTGGCGTCCAAGACCGCCCGCAACGAGGCGGCCGACAAATGGGCTGGTGATGGCGCCAGGCTCTGCTCCACTATCATGGCGGGGCGCTATCCCTTCGACCGGTCCGCCAGGGAAGACATGGCACTGACGGATTTTGCCCGGCTGTTCGGTCCCAAGGGGCTTTTCCCGAGCTTCTTCCAGAACGAGCTGCAGGCCTTCGTCGACACCTCGGCCAGTCCGTGGCGCTGGAAGGGTGCCCCCGGGACGGAGGGCATGGCAAGCGAGGCCCTGACCCAGTTCGAAAATGCCGACGAGATCCGCAAGGCCTTCTTCCCGAATGATGGCGAGATGCCCTCGATCCGCATTACCATGACCGGCCTGTCTCTCAATGATGCGACCGACATGGCCGTCCTCACGACGGCCGGCGAAGGCGTTCGTCTGTTCAAGAGCAACGCCCAGGCCAAGACATTCGAATGGCCGTCGAAGGACACCAAGGCCGAATCCTGGGTGTACATGCCTCCCGGTGACTTCAACCGGAAGATCCAGGTAACCGGCGAATGGGCGACCTTCCGGCTGCTCGACAAGGCTGTGATCACTGCTGAAGGTACCGATCTGTTCAAGGCCCGCTTCAGCCAGGACGGCAGGAGCGCCGAGTTCAGGGTGCAGTTCGGCGGCACGCTCAATCCCTACCGCCTGAAGGCGCTGGCGGATTTCCGCTGCCCTTCGCAGTTCTGAGGGCGAGTGATGAGTCAGCGCGGCGTTTCCCGCCCTCCCTTGTCCGAGAATGACGGCATCGGCTTTTTCGGCAAGGTGCCGAGTCACGGCGATTTTGTCTCGACCGGTCTCGGTCGCCAGGCCGAGACCGAGCTCGTCAACTGGCTGCAATCGGGCCTGCAGGAAAGCGAGCAGACGCTCGGCACGCAATGGGAAAGCCTGTTTCATGCCTCCCCGCCCTGGCGTTTCGTGATCGAGCGATCCTTGTGGGGGCACGCCACCATGGTGGGCATCCTATTGCCGAGCAAGGACAGGGTCGGCCGCAGTTTCCCGCTGGTGATCGCGGCCCGGCTCAGCAATTATGACGGTCCGGCACGCCTTTTCTGCTTCGACGAGAGCTGGTTCACTGCCGCCGAAGCGATTGCCGAGACCTCGACACTGCGCGATTTCAATATCACTGCCTTTCTGGGCGGGCTGAAGCGCCTGCGCCTTCCCCAGGCCCGGCCGCTGCAGCCACCACCGCCCGGCGCTGCCGATAGCCGTGTCTCGCTGTGGTGGACCGTCGAAAGCGGCACGGGACGGGCCAGCGGCTTCAAGACGCAAGGGGCACCGCGCGCCGGCGACTTCGTGCGCCTGCTGAAAGGCGGCAACCCCACCGTCAAGCCGCCCTCCCGGCCGCCCTCACCGCCCCCGCCGGCCGAGAGAACCGAAACGACACCCCTGCCCGTGGCTGCAGCGCCACCGCCGGCACTGGTGATGGAACGCGGCTATGCCACGCATGCCGGCACGCGCCTGTCGATCAATGCCGACGCCTTGCTGGTCTCCGATAATCCCCGCCTTTTCGCGGTTGCCGATGGCGTCAGCGATAGCAATGGCGCAGCGGAGGCTGCCAAGATCGTCACCAACACACTGGCCTCTGTTTCCCCTGCCGATACGCTTGAAACCCTGGTCCAGGATGTCAAAGGCAAGCTCGGGCGGGCACATAGCCTGGTGCAGTCGATTCGGTTCCCTGGCGCGGTGGAGCCTGCGAGCGCCAGCGTCGTCACCCTCGCCCTCGGGAACCGGGATTTCGCCGTGATCTGGGCCGGCAATGCCCGCTGCTATCTGATGCGCGAGGGCATGATGCGCTGCCTGACGCGCGACCATGTCGAGATCGGCCTGCGTTTCGCGCTCGCGCGCAGCATCGGCGCACCTCGCCAGTTCGTGCCCGAGATCGTGCACGACAGGGCCCAGCCCGGCGATCGCTTTCTGCTCTGCAGTGCCGCGCTCGCGCGGGTCCTCGACGAGCGCAGCATCGCCACCATCATCGCCGAGCAGCCGGCGAAGGAGGCAGCAGCAGCCCTGGTTCAGGAGGCCCTGATCGCCAATGTACGGGAGAATGTCAGCGCCATCGTCGTGGCCGTCCAGGCGACATGAGCGGCGAACCGCCACCGGGCGACCTTGAGGCAATCGCCACCCGCTTTGCCGCGTTGTGGCAAGCCCTCAGCCGGAATGTCGCCGGACCGCGCACGCCCACTGAAACCAATCTGCTGGCCGATCGCGTGCGCGATGCGCTCGACCGGCGCCTCGACAGGCTGGATGCGGCGGAGCCGGGTTTCATCGCCAACAGCTTCGCCCTGGAAGCAATCGTCCATGAGGGCGCGCTCACGCAGATCCATCGCCTGCGCCATCGCGATCTCGGCACCCTCCACGCCCTCAAGACGTTGCGGCCTGACCAGGCCGACAATGTCGTCGCCCGCGACCTCCTGCTGCGCGAGGCCCGCTTCGGTGCCAGGCTGCGCCACCGCCACGTCGCAGCCGCCACCGCCGCTTTGCGGCTCGCCGACGGTCGTCCTGCCCTGCTGATCGACTGGCTGCCCTCCAGCCTCGCGGAGCGGATGAGGAAAGCCCCGTTCGTCCGTGACGAGGTGGCGGGGATCGCCGCCGCCCTGTTGTCGGGGTTGGAGGCGGTGCATGCAGCCGGCCTGGTGCATGCCGATCTCGCGCCGGACAATCTGCTCTATGACTGCGAGGATCTCGCCACGCTGCGTATCGCCGATTTCGGCATCGCCCTGGAAGCCGGGCAGTGCCACGGCGATATCGACCTGGCGAAGGCCGGTCGCGCAGGCTTCAGTGCCCCCGAACAGCAGGCCGCCAAGCCCCTCGACGGCCGGGCGGATCTCTATGCCTGCGGGCGGATCCTGCAGATGCTGCTGGAAGACCGTGCCGATCCACCCAAGGCCGACGACCCCTTGCGAAAACTTGCCGGGCAACTCGCTCGTCCCGATCGGGACCAAAGGCCGTCATCGGCAGGCATCGCCCTTGCGATGCTGCACGGCACCCAGAAGGCCTCCTGAAGTCTGCCTGCGTCAGGGGGACGGCAGATTCAGGGACACACCCGGTGCGGGAGGCGGGCTGGAGGGGATTCCGCCGGTCGGCTGCGGGGCCGCCGCCGTCGGCACGCTCTTCTGGAACACCGTGAAGAGCTTGGCGAAATCGACCATGCCAGCATTGCTGGCGAACAGCATGTCGCCGCTCTCCATCTGGACCTGCTGCATCATCAGGAGGCTGGAAGCGTCCCTCATATTGATGCGGAAGATCACGGCGCGCGGCGGTGGCGGCGAGGCCATGGCTTCCGGACAATTGGTGCGCGGCGGCATGGTGCCGCTGCCATAGGGCGAGGGGCGCACCAACACACAATCCTTGGTGGTCCAGTAATAGGCACGCTTGCGGAACAGATAGACGTAGCGGGAATCAGCCCGGTCATCGAGCAGGCCACCGCTGCGTGCGATGGCCTGTGCCAGCGTCAGCTGGCCAGGTTCGAAATTGAACTCCCCGGCGCTCTTGAACGCCCCCATCGCGGTGAAGCTCGGCGTATTGCCACCCAGGATGACCTGGTCGCCCGGTTGCAGATAGACGTTCTGCTTGGGATCGGCCATCACTTGGTCGAGGCTCTGGTCGGCACGCTGGTTGCCGCGAATGACGGTCACCGTCGTCGCATTGGCGGGCCCGGTGGCGCCACCGGCCCGCGCCACCACATCGAGGATGCGCTCCTTGCCCGACGCCATCGGCATGCGGCCGGCGGCCCGCACCGCACCGGAAATGGCAACTGCGCTGTTGGGCCGGTCGACGATGGTAACCACCGCCTGAGGATTGACGGAAGAGCCCTTGAGGCTGCCGACGATGCGCTTCTGCACCGATTCCGGCGAGGAACCCGCTACCCGCTGCTTGCCGACGAAGGGAACATCGATCGAGCCATTGTCGTCGACCGTAAAGCGGCCGAGATCCAGCGTCTTGCTGTTCGTCGGCGAGAACAGGCCGTCCTCGCCGGTATCCAGCACGGTGATCTGCAGGACGTCGCCGCGGCTGATCTGAGTGCCCGTATATCCGGCCGAACGCAGCTTCGATAGACCGGGCGTGCCGGCAAAGGACGAGGCGCTGGTACCCGGCGTCAGAGCCGTCTGCGCGGCATAGGTGATGTCGATGACCGGAACACGCTCATTCGTATAGGGCTGGCGCGCATTGAGGAAACTTCCGGCGCTCGGGCCGTCGGATGGGCTGGAGCAGCCACCCAGCAGGACAAGCAGGCCTACGCCCAGCAGCTTCCGCATTCCCAATCCTCATAACGAATCGTTAATCGCACAGATATCCAAATGCCACATTAAAGACAATATCTCTACGCAGAGAGACGGAATAACGACAAAACTTAAACAAGCGGCAATCTATTCGGCACCGGACCATTGTCATAAAGTTGTTACACTGTATTCAGTTACCCATGTAACAGCCGTGGAGCGCTGAGGCAGCCACCCCACCATACTTCACGAGGCAATGGCTATGCGCTTGCCGAAGACGGTATCATCATGACTTTCTACAGGAAAGACACCGAGATGCTGCTTCGCGTACCAGTACGACAGCCTGACAGGCTGGCGCGTACACGGCCAGCGCCGCTATAAGCGACGTCCACGGCTTGGCATCTATGGATTGGATCTCGGGAAAGTCGACTGGTCGGAGTGGCAGGATTTGAACCTGCGACCCCTACGTCCCGAACGTAGTGCTCTACCAGGCTGAGCCACACTCCGTATTCCAGTCGTGGGCGGGTCTATAGCGGGATCGTCGGCGAGCCGCAAGCGGGATATGCGCTTTTTTTGGTGATGAATTTCACAGCGCTTTTTTGTAGCCATATCTTGCGGCCTTGGAGCGAACCGTTTATTGAGCCGCACCGATTGGGGCGTAGCCAAGTGGTAAGGCAGCGGATTTTGATTCCGCCATTCGGAGGTTCGAACCCTCCCGCCCCAGCCAGGTTTTTCCTGCCCGGCCCGATTTCCATGTCTCCCGCGGCGCCCAATACCCGCCATGTCGAAGATTTGCGTTCATGCACCGGTCACGATGCCTTGCGGCCGCCCTTTTGTTTGCGCAGCATGATGCAGCAAATCAATGCAATGGAGGCAAATGTGCGCGTGACGATGGCAGCATTCCTGGCAGGCGCCCTTTGTCTAGGCAGCCTCCCGATTCCACCGGCGCTGGCGACCGAAAAGCCCCCCGCCGACAAGACGGCGCCGGCCAAGCCGGAGGACGTAGCGCCTGCGGCAGTCAAGCCCACGACACCCGCCAAGCCGCATGTGCCCGTCAGCCAGGCTGTCGACTATGGCGACATGCGCTGCGGCTTCGCCGTGCGCCGCCGCGACATCCTCGACGGCCAGATCATCGCCTGGGCGGGCGGCTATATCGAAGGCTATGCCAAGGCCAATCCCGGGCATTTCGGCAGCGAACGCTCCCTTGCCGATCTCACGGATCCGGTCGCCCTGCGCACCCATCTGCGCGGTTATTGCCTGAAGCACCGCGACAAGTCGCTCGAAACAGCCGTGCTCGCCATGGTGCCGCGCCCGCATGGCGACAGCAAACCTGCCACCCCGGCGCAACGCCCCGCCCCCAAATAGGTTCGCTCAGCGCCGGATGAAACGCTCGACATAATCGGCGCCCAGGCCGTTGGCGGCATAGTGGGCACGGCACATCTCGATCTTGGAGAAGACGTCCTCGAAACCGGTCACCTTGCCCCAGGGGTCGACATAGATCATGGCGCCGGTGATGTGGAACAGGGTGATCATCTCCTCGCAATCCTCCGGCACCACGAGGGTATGGGTCTCACCGGGCGGCTCGAACACATAGGAGCCGGTCTCGGCCACCCAGTCATGCTCCAGATAGTGCCAGCGCCCCTTCAGGACATGGCCATGCACCGGTGCCGGATGACGGTGGCGCGAGAGCACGCCGGATTTGCGCACGCGCAGCAGATTGACCCAGTAGCCCTGGCCGGCATGCAGGCAGAGAGGGCGGAACCAGACATTCTCCATCTGCGGCACCCAGACGCGCTCGTCGTCGGGCAGAACATGCGGCACCACGATCTCGGGCGCCGCCTCTGCGGGCATCGGCAGTTGATAGGGCATCCGGCTCTGGTCGAGCTTGCGGTCAGGCACAGTCATGGCTTCATCCGATCAGATAGCCGCCGTCGACGGGCAGGATCGTGCCCGTGACGAAAGCGGCGGCGGGGGAACACAGGAACAGCACGGGCCCGACCAGATCCGCCGGCACGCCCCAGCGCCCGAGCGGCGTCCGGGCCAGGATCGGGCCGCTGCGGGCAGGATCCTGCACCAGCGCGCTGGTGAGCGGCGTCTCGATCCAGCCGGGAGCGATCGCGTTGACGCGGATGCGCTCGCCGGCCCAGGCGATGGCCAGCGATTTGGTGAGCTGGGC
Organism: Labrys sedimenti; assembly: GCF_034424805.1. Lineage (NCBI taxonomy): Bacteria > Pseudomonadati > Pseudomonadota > Alphaproteobacteria > Hyphomicrobiales > Xanthobacteraceae > Labrys > Labrys sedimenti. The sequence goes on along the minus strand of NZ_JAXOUF010000002.1, from coordinate 644,839 downwards.
GATGCCACCCTTGCTGGCGCTGTAGGCCGGCACTAGGCCGCCACCGAAAAAGGACAGCATGGAGGCAAGGTTGACCACCGCACCGGCACCCGAAGCCGCCAGGGCGCCGCGGCAGGCGGCACACAGGCGCATGGTGCCGTTGAGATTGATGTCGACGACCTCCTCGAAGACCTCGGGCTCGTGCTCGGCACCACGCCGGATGATGCCGGCGGCATTCACCAGCACGTCAAGCCGCTGGTAGCGCCCGGCCAGCGCCGAGACGGCCGCGGCGTCCCTCACATCAAGTTCCACCGTCTCGACGCCGGGAGGAGCGGCCGCACCGGGCAAGCCCGCAGCCACGACGGACGCGCCGGCTTCGGCAAACCCTGCCGCAATCGCGGCTCCGATGCCGCTGGTGCCGCCGCTGACCAGCACCAGCCTGTCCTTGAAATCGAATTGCATGATCCATTCACCATGGTGCGCCGGCTCAGGCGGGCACCTGCCAATGATCTGACAATACCCCCTGCCCGGCGTCAATCCGGGTGCGACCATGGGAAACGGGACAAGGACTGCGTCAGTTCCTTGACGCGCCGGACAGCAAGGCCCCGCATGATGCTTGACACCTTCGCTCTTCTTGAATTTACTCAACGGCAATGAATAAAGAGCGGCGTGGCGACTATACGCTCGCCCGGAAAGTGAGAGCAAATAGGCGTTCACACCCGAACGTGTTTTGCTCCAGGCGGTAAGGGGGAGGAAGCCATGGCGCCCGCGTCGATGGCGGAACGCGGACTGACCTCCGCGCGCATCCGTCACTACCACCACCGCGTGGTGCTGCAGCGCCTGCGACGCCTGCGCGAAGCCTCCAAGGCCGACCTTGCCCGCGCCGCCAACCTGACCAACACCGCCATCGGCGAGATCGTCTCGGACCTGCAGGCCTTCGGGCTGATCTCCGTGGTCGGCAAGCGCTATCACGGCCAACGCGGCCAGCCGGCGACGCTGCTGCGCCTGGAGCCGACCGGAGCCTATGGCATCGGCGTGCGCATCGACCGCAACCGCATCGAGACCGCCCTTGTCGATCTCGGCGGCCATCTCATCGACAAGCGTTCGCATGACTATCCCCTGCCCGCCCCACAGGAGGCCCTGGCGGTGGTGGCGGCCGATGTCGCCGATCTCAAGGCCATCGCCGACGGCTTGTCTCCCGGGCGCGTGCTCGGCATCGGCCTGGCCCAGCCCTATAATCTCGGTGCCTGGCTCGACCGGCTCAATTTGGAGATCGACACGCTGTCGCTGTGGGAGGGCTACGATTTTGCCGCGGCCCTGCAGAGCCTGACCGGCCTCGACGTCCATGCCGAGAATGACGGCACCGCAGCCGCCATAGCCGAGCTCTTCTACGGCTTTGGCCGGGAATCGGATGATTTCGTCTACTTCTTCATCGGACCGGCCATTGGCGGCGGCGTGGTGCTGGGCGGCGACTATCGCCGCGGCTCCCAGGGCAATGCCGGCGATGTCGCCATGCTGCCCGTGCCGCCCTCGCGCCTGCCTTCGGTGCCTCCGCCCAAAGGCCCCTATGACATCCTGCTGGCCCGGGCCTCTATCGCGACCCTGATGCGCCATCTCGGCTGGCATGGCCGCAAGATCGTCGGCCCCCACGATCTGCCGGCAGCCATCGCCGCCAATCCGGTGGCGCTGGAAGAATGGGTCGCCGATTGCGTCGACGCCCTGGTCGGGCCGGTCCTGTCGGCACAGGCCCTGCTCGACGTTCCCAATGTGGTCATCGACGGCGACCTCGGGACGCCGATCATGCAGGAGATCGTCTCGCGCCTGGAAACGGCGCTGGCCAGCGCCATTCCCGAGGCACGCAGCGCACCTGTGCTGCGCCTGGGGACATTCGGCTCGATCGCCCATGCCCTGGGTGCGGCAAGCCTGCCGCTGTTCATCGATTTCGCTCCGCGGGCCACACTGTCGGCCAGCGCCCGGCCGATCGCCTCCTTGGGAGAGACCCGCCTGGCCTGAGCTTCCCCAATCGCGGGGTAAATAAAACCAGGGACCATAAAGGCAGACCTTATGCAGGTTGGTATAATCAGCGCTTCTCTTCTTCCTTCAGCCAGTCGAGCCGTATGAGGCCGCTGCCTTCTTTCGCGAACAGCGGCGCGAGATACTCTCCGACGGCGCGCAATTCTTCGTCCAGCTTCCAGGGCGGGTTGAGGATGATCATGCCGCAGCCATTGAGGCGGTCGATGCGCTGCACGGCGTAGCGGCTGAGCTCGAAACGCAGGATGCGGCCGGCGGGTAGCGCGGCCACCTTGCGGGCGAAGCTCTCGACCTCGCGCATGCCCTTGATCGGATACCAGATGGCATAGATACCGGTCGCCCAGCGCCGCAAAGCCTGCGCCAGACCATCGGCGATGGCGCGAAATTCGTTGTCTTCCTCGAAAGGCGGATCGATGAAGACGAGCCCCCGCCGCTCAGGCGGCGGCAGCAGCCCTGGCAGCAAGGCCCAGGCATCGCCTTCCATCACCTTGGTGCGCTTGCCGCGGGCGAAATTGCCGCGCAGCCTGCCGGCATCCTCCGGGTGCTTCTCGCAGAAGACCAGGCGGTCCTGGTCGCGTGTCAGGTCGGCGGCGAGCCAAGGTGAGCCGGGATAGAGCGGCGGCGACTGGGCCATCAGCCCCTGGCACAGACCTTGCCAGGGCGCTATCAACTCGGCGACCCGCGCTGGCGGCGGATTTGCCGCCACCAGGCCGATGCCGTCCTGCCATTCGCCGGTGCGGCGGGCCTCGTCGGCTTCGAGACTGTAGAGCCCGGTGCCCGCATGGGTATCGATCACGCGGAAAGGGGCTTCCTTCGCCGTGAGATGGGTCAGGATGCGCGCCAGCACGATATGTTTGAGGACGTCGGCGAAGTTGCCGGCGTGGAAGGCATGGCGATAGTTCATGATGCGTGTTGCGGAGCCTTCGATTTCGCTTTCCTGCCGATATAGCCTTCCCAGATCGCCACGACGAGCACGATCACGGTGGTGATGCCGCTGATCATCAAGAGATCGGTCATGAAGGCGAAAGGCGCCGTAATGGCCAGTGCCAGCAGGCCGGCGACATGAGTGATCGGCACACCGCCATAGATCAGGCGCTTATACAGGGCATTGCCGATGAGATAGATCGCCGGCCCACCGAAAATTACCGCCATGCCGCCGAAATCGACGTGATGGGCGGGATGGGCGATCGACAGATCATTGCCGACGGCCGTAACGATGACGCCCGCGATCAGGGCTACATGCAGGTAGTGGGTATAGGCGGCGATCTGTCCGGGATTGTCGGACTCGACGATCGCCTCGGTGGCATCCTTGGTGCTGATGTCGAAATAGATCCACCACATGGCGATCGAACCGAGGAAGGCGACGAAGAAGGCAATCAGGCCGGGCGCATCCCAGGCCGTCGATTTGGCCAGGGTAGCACCGGTGACCAGGACGGATTCGCCCAACGCAACGATGACGAAGAGCGCGCAGCGCTCGACGATATGGCCGCCTTCCACCGTCCATTCCTTGCCGGGATCGGAGCGGCCGAGCCCCGGCAGCCAAAAGCCGAACCAAGGGGCGAAATATTCGCAGGCCACCGCGATGATCCACAGCGCGATGCGGGCCTCGCCCTCGGCCAGGCCACCGGCGATCCAGATGCAGGCTGCGATCAGGTTCCAGCCGATCATGCGCTGGAAATTGCGGGAGATCGGCGTGCCGGTCCCCAGGCTGAACACGGCAAAGGCCGTGCGCCCGACCTGAATGGCCGCAAAACAGATCGCGAAGACGAGCCCACGCTCACCGAAGGCTTCCGGCAGGGCGGCGGCCATGGCGAGGCCAAGTGCCATCAGCGCGAACAGACAAATACGGACCGGCGTCTTCTCGGGATCGAACCAGTTGGTGAACCAGCAGGTATATTGCCACGCTAGCCAGACCGCGAACCATAGCACCAGGGTTTGCAGTGCCCCGCCCCAGGAAAGATGCTCCAGAAGCGAATGGGAAAGCTGCGTCACCGTAAAGACATAGACGAGATCGAAGAAGAGTTCCGCATAGGAAACGCGGGCCTCATGACCATCGCGCTCACGTAAAAAACGGGTGGAACCACCCTGCTCTGCTGCCATTGTACCTGTCACCTCCGCCCAGCCCATATCGCCGGGAACCCGCCGGGGTGGCAAGAGGGGAAATGACAGTCTCGCGGCACGGCACGGAGAAGTCCACGGCTCAGATCGGCCTGCCCAGCGAGGCCCAGGTCGCTCGCACGTCGGCATCCGGGGTGGAGACGATCGAGGTGGACCACGACAATGACTGAATCGGCACGGCCATGCCGAGATGACGCGCCCGGCCATCAGGCGCGACAAGGCCATGCCCAACGCCCCGCAAGCGGAAGAAGGCGGACTTGCGTCTCATCCGGGCAATTGTGATCAGATCCGGATCACATAGCTCTTGCGCGTGGTTTCCACCACTTCCCAGCTGCCGGCAAAGCCCGGCTCGAGGATCATGCTGTCGCCGGCCTTCAATTCCACCGGCGCCCCGCCATCCGGCGTGACGATGGAGCGGCCCTCGAGCAGGGTGCAGCTTTCCCATTCCTCGTAGACGATGCGCCAGCGCCCGGGCGTTGCCTGCCAGATGCCGCAGAAGGTCTTGCCATCGGCGCTCTCATAGCTGTTCCAGGTGCGGAAGGCCGGATTGCCGGCTTCCAGCCGTTCGGGCTTGGGTGCGCCTGCCTCGGCCTCCCCTTCCCCCGTGCCTGCGAATTTGAGCCATAGAGCCATGTCGGTTCACCAAGACCAATGTCAGTTGAGCGCTGGTATCAGAATGTTTCGCGTCCGGCAGCCCTGAACTTGCAATTGCGCCGGACAGGCCCGGAAATTGCGCAGATCCTTGCTCAGGCAGATGCGCAATTCGGTCAGCACGCTGCCGCGCTCGCCACGGCCGCAGACCACGGTCATCATGTCGGGCCGCAGGCCGGGATTGGCCTGCGAGAAGGCCCGCTCGATCTCGATGGGCGCGGCGCGGCTGTCCTGCCCCGGGTTCCGATAGGTTTCGGGGATGGCGATCCGGCGATAGAGCGTCGCCATCGCCTCGAAATAGCGTGCCGGCGACAGGCCTGAGCAGGTGCCGTGCTTGCGCCACTCATAGCGGGCCAGGCCTTCGGAGGGCATCACGCCCCGGGTTGCGGCGAGGTCTCGCCGCTGCACGAAGGCACCGGGATTGCATTCGGTGGGAAAATCGCGCTCCCCCTGCGGCCACAGGCCATGGACAAGGAAGCCGAGGCGCGAACCGATATCGCACTGGTCGCGCTGCTTGGCCGCGCCACCCGTGGCGCAGAAGCCCGGCGACCAGGTCAACGCGAGCAGATAGAGGTCAAAGTCGCCCGGTGCCCCGCCACGGATCTCACGCGCGGCGAGACCGCTGCTCGCGGCCACCATGACAATGGCCGCGAGCAGGAGACGGATCACGGACGCGCCATCTTGCAGGCGGGCGCATAGGCCAGGTTGTGGTCGGTGCCATCGACGCACCATTCCACGCCCCAGCTTGCGCCGATCCAGCCGGTATCCTCGGCGATCGCATAGGAGACGCGGCGATAATGCCCGTCATTGGTCAGCACGCGCGCCACGCAGAAGCGGCGCGGAATGTAGCTCGCGCCCCAGGGCCGGAAGGCGACCTGGCGATGACGGTCGATCTGCTGGATCGCCAGGTTGGAATGCCAGTAATTCGCCTCCTTGCGGGCAAAGCGCGCGGCGATCTGGTCGGAGACGGCCTTGTCGGCGCAATGGGGCAGGATGGCGTCGTAATTAGGCCCGGACAGCCAGAAATTCTTTTCCAGCGCCGAGGCGGCAAGCGCCGGCGCACAGGATGCAGCCAGCAGGACGGCGGCAAGACCGGCAATACGCATGATGAGAATCCTTAAATCAGCAACTCATGCGAATCTGTCCGCGCTGAGGCCAGCCGTCAAGCGCCAAGCCATGGGGCCGGGCCCCAATTGCTGCCGTTCGCAAGGCGGCCTTGCAATCGCTCGGCTTGCTGCTGCTCCCAAGACGACATGATCGCCTTCGTCTGTCACATTTCCGTCAGGAAACACGGTTGTTTTGCAGCAGCCATGAACAGGCTTAAACATGGATCATGAAACGGGGCGTCGATTCGGCCATGCAGAAATTCACCACCGCCCGCGAAGCTGCGCTGGCACTCCGCCCGGACGAACCGGTCTATGGCTTCCGACCGCAGGTCCTGGCCGCCGATGCGCGCGAGTTCATGGCCCAGTTTCCCGGCAAGACCGCCTATGCCGTGAAGACCAATGGCGAGCCGATGATCCTCAAGGTGCTGGCCGAGGCCGGCATCACCTCCTTCGACGTGGCCAGCCCGGCCGAGTTCGAAGCGGCCAGGGCCGCGTCGCCGAACTGCGAACTGCTCTACATGCATCCGGTCAAGGCGCAGTCCCATATCCGCCTGGCGCTGGAGACCTATGGCATTCGCGAGCTCTCGCTCGACCATGAGGATGAGGTCGCCAAGATCCTGCGCATCGTGCGCGCCCTCGACATTCCGCCCGAGGAGATCACGCTGTTCCTGCGCCTTGCCACCAAGGGTGCGGCAGCCTACGAACTCTCCAAGAAGTTCGGCGCCACGCCGACCCATGCGGTCGAGCTGCTGGATCGCATGGCCGGCATCGGCTTCAAGACCGGCATCGCCTTCCATGTCGGCTCCCAGGTCGAGGATCCGGAGACCTATGAACGGGCGATGGCCTCCGTCGCCTGGGTGCGTTCGCGCATCAAGGAGGATATCGTCAGCCTCGACATCGGCGGCGGCTTTCCCGCCCAATATGGCCTCGACCCCAAAAAGAAGGGCTCGAACCAGGGCACACCGACGACCGAGGCGCTGATGCGCCAGATCCGGGCCGACATCGCCGACTGGAAGCTGGACGACCTGCCGCTGGTGGCCGAGCCCGGCCGCGTGATCGTGGCGCGCTGCCTGTCGGTGATGGTGCGCGTGCTGCTCAAGAAGGGCCAGCGCCTCTACATCAACGACGGCGTCTGGGCCTCGCTCTCCGATTCATGGACGGGCAAGCTGCTGCTGCCGACCCGCTTCATTCCCGATCCCGCCCGCAAGCGCCGCAACGGCTCGCCCGACAAGCTGTTGCCGTTCCGCGTCTGCGGCGCGACCTGCGATTCCGTCGACATCCTGACCCGCCCCTTCTATCTGCCCGAAACCATCGACACCGGCGATTGGATCGAGATCGGCCATATCGGCGCCTATTCGCTCGGCCTGCGCACCCATTTCAACGGCTTCTTCCCCGACAGGTTCGTCGAGCTCGCAACCCCGTTCGAGGAAGAGCCCGGCGTCAGCATTCCGATTGCGGCCGAGTAGCGATCTTCTTGTCCTGTTCTTTTATCGCCGGGCGTTGATCTCCACTTCGAAATCATTTGCTCGTGACGAGGACTACCCCTAGCTTGGTGACGTGGTGGAATACACCACTTGTTCTATGCCTCGGGGGTTCTCTTGATCCGTCTTCTCGGTATTTTTGCTGTTTGCCTTGCTTTGGCTTCCTGTGCCGGACGCGTATCGCTTTCACCGGCCACCGATGCCGACCTGGCATCGCGAGGTTGGGAGGAAGCTCGTAATCTGGCATATTACGCGCCGTCGGGCGTGCGTCTCACCAAGGGGCTTATCTGCCGGAGCCCACGCTGCGGTGGGCCAGGCTTCGTGATGACCGGAACCGCTTCCCTGCCGAATGGCAGCGCACTGGGTTTCCGGGGCGTGATGGCCAACCGTTCCCTTACCGATGCCAAGCTCCTCCAGGCACTCCGGCTGCTTAGCGAGGGTTCTCCGAACCTGGCGGGAATCGACGGCCACCTCATCGGCGCACGTAAACAGGCCAATTCGGTCGTGCTGACGTTCTCCTTTGCCAAGAGCACGCCCCAAACGGGCCGTATCATCGGACTGGCCCGCGCCGATGTCAGGGGAACCGACATGTCGGTCGTGGTGGCCGGTGGTCCGACCATGGCCAGTGCGCGGCAGCGGTTGGGGCTGCTCCCCAATTAAAGGATCGCCCGTGCAAGGCCGCCGTCGATCGGAATGGCCGAGCCGGTGACATAGGAGGCGAGGTCGCTGGCCAGGAAGGCGGCGACCGCACCGAACTCGTCGGCGGTGCCATAGCGCCCGATCGGAACCTCGGCCTGGCTCTCCGCCGCAATCGCCTCTACATCCACGCCGCGCGCTTGCGCATCGAGACGATCCAGCACCTTCGTGCGCTCAGTGTCGATGCGGCCGGCAAGCAGAAGATTGACGGTGACGCCATCCGCCGCCACCTCGTTGGCAAGGCTCTTGGCCCATCCGGCCACCGCCGCCCGCAAGGCGTTCGAGGCCGTCAGGCCCCTGATCGGCTCACGCACGCTGGTCGACGACACCACGAGGATGCGCCCCCAACGCCTTGCCCTCATGCCCGGCAGGACATGGGCGGCGATGCCGAGGCCCGTCAGGAAGAGAGCATCGAACTGCCGATGCCATCGCGCGCCATCCGCATCGCCGGCACCGAAAGGCGGCGGCCCACCGCCATTGAGCAGCAGAATATCGACGCCGCCCCATTCCAAATCGATCCGCTCAAACATGGCTGCGACATCGGCGGGATTTTCGAGATCGGCATGGATGCCGAAGGAGGACGGCGAGACGCCGCGGAGATCCGCGACCGTCGCCTCGAGTGCTGCCGCGTCGCGTCCAACCGCGGCGACGACCGCACCTTCCGCCGCCAGGCGGGCGGCCACGCCGCGCCCGAGGCCCTTGTTCCCGCCGAGCACCAGGGCCCGCCTGCCTTCGATTCCGAGATTCATGTTTCTAATCCAATATCTTGTCGCATCATCCATTCAGCGCACATGCACGATGGCATCGACCTCGACGGCCACGCCCAACGGGAGCGCCGCCATTCCCAAGGCAGAGCGGGCGTGCTCGCCTCGTGATCCGAGGATCCTGAGAAGCAACTCCGAAGCACCATTGCCCACCTGTGAGATCTGGTTGAACCCGGGCGCGGCATTGACATAGACGGTGAGCTTGGCGACCCGGACGATCCGATCGAGCTCCCCCTGCAGTTCCCTGTCGAGCCAGAACAGCACGTTGGCGGCGCATAGCTCGGCGGCCTTGCGGGCCTCGTCGAGACTCACGCCGTCACCGACCTTGCCGATGGCCGTGATCTCCTCACCCCGTTCCGGAATCTGGCCGGAGATGTAGACGATGTCGCCGATACGCACGCAGGGCTCGAATGGCAGGTCGGCGCGGACGACCTGCGGCGGCGTGAAGCCGAGTTCGTGAAAAATCTGGCTGAGCATGGACAGGGCTTCCTTCCCGCGATGTGAAGGAATGGGCTTGCCAGATCGAGGGCTCAGAAAGTATCCTTATAATGATTATGTCAACATCAGGATAATTTATGGAGCGCGATCTGGACCCTCATCTCCTGCGTGCTCTGCTTGCAGCCGCCGAAACCGGGACGATCAGTGCGGCGGCCGAACGCCTGTCCCGGACGCAGGCGGCGGTCAGCATGCAGCTGCAACGGCTCGAAGGCGATCTCGGCGTCAGGCTGCTCGACAGGACACCGCGCGGCGTCTCGCTGACGCAGGCCGGCGAAACACTGGCGGCCTATGCCAGGCGCCTGCTCGCGTTGACCAGCGATGCGCGGCGACAGATCGAGGGCCGGCAGTTGGCGGGCAGAGTCAGACTGGGCCTGGTCGAGGACCTGACAATGACGCAACTGCCGCTCGCACTCGCCGAGTTTCGGCAACAGCATCCCAAGATCCAGCTCGACCTGATGACGGCCCACAGCCCCGAACTCGAAGGCGCCGTTCGGGAAGGTCGCTGCGATATCGTCATCGGCGATCCAGCCCGTTTTGGGTCGGCACCCCATTTCCACTGGTCCCGGCGCCTGGTCTGGGGCGGCAGCCGCCTCATCGACCTGTCCGAAACTGCGCCTGTGCCTTTTGTCGCCTTCGAAGAATCCTGCACCTGGCAGGACCGGACAGCCGTCGCCTTTGCCGAAGCCGGCATCGCCTGGACGATCGCCTGCCACGTCACCACGTTCGCGGCGCTGGTTGGCGCATTGCGTGCCGGTCTCGGCATCAGCCTGATGTTGCCGGAGACACTCCCTGCCGATTGCGAAGCCCTGGCACCCCGCTTTCGCCTGCCGCCACCGCCCAGCGCCCATTTCGGCCTGTTCCTGGGCCAGGAGGCGAGCACACCAACGCAACAGCTCGCGGCATTCCTGCGTGAGAGGCTGGTTGCCTGAGTTTCAAAGGGACCGACCCCGTGCATCCGGTCCCGTAGCAGCTCCTCTCCTCAATGATGGACGTGCAGGCACTTGTCGTGATCGGCCAGAATCTCGATCACGCGGCATTCGTCGACGCGGCCATGGCGGCAGCCTTCCGCCATGCGCTGCAGTTCCACCTTCAGCGCCTGCAGGCTGGAGATGCGCTGCTCCACTTCGGCCAAGCGGGCCTGGGCGATGGCATCCGCCGCCGCGCAGGACTGGCCGGGATTGTCCTGCAGGTCGAGCAGGGTCCGGATCGCCTCGACCTCGAAGCCGAGTTCCCGCGCATGGCGGATGAAAGCCAGCCTCCTGACATCGGCTGCCTCGTAGAGGCGCCGGTTGCCGTCGGTGCGCGGCGGCGCCGGCAGCAGGCCGACCTGCTCATAGTAACGGATGGTCGGCACCTTGACGCCGCTGCGCTTGGCCGCCTCGCCGATCGCCACACCTGAAAGCTTCATTTTTTCGCTTGCTCCTCTAGCCACTAGAGGATGTAGTTGCCTTCGCAGAAGATGCAACCCATTCGAAATGCGAGACTCGAAATGGCTATCGCTGCGACCCAGACCCGTTATCGCGTGGAGGGCATGGACTGTGCCTCCTGCGCCAGCAAGATCGACAAGGCCGTGCGCGGCGTCACCGGCGTGGAGGACGTCTCGGTGTCGGTGACGGCAGGCACGATGACGATCAAGCATGGCGACGGCCAGGATCTCGGCGCCGTCGAGGATCGGGTCCGCCGCCTCGGCTACAAGGTTTCGCCCCTTCTCGTTGCGACGCCAGCGGCCGGCACCGCCAAGCCCGCACACGACCATGAGCATAGCCACGATCACGGCGCCTGCTGCGGCCATGACCATGATCATCCCGGACATGGCCACGATCATGGCGACCATGACCATGACGATCATGCCGGCCACGATCACGGCAAGCACGGGCATGGCAAGCATGATCATGCCACCGACGGTGAGGCTCCGGCCCTTGCCGGCCTACACGGCCATGATCATGGCCCCTCCTCCGGCCCCTGGTGGCGCTCGGGCAAGGGCCGGCTTACCATTGCCGCCGGCACCGCGCTGGTGGCCGCCTATGGCATCGGGCATCTCTTCCCCGCGATCGCGGTCTGGGCCTTCGACATCGCCATGCTGGTTGGCCTGATCCCGATCGCGCGGCGCGCCTTCGTCGCAGCCCGCTACGGCATGCCCTTCACCATCGAGATGCTGATGACCATCGCCGCCGTGGGTGCGGTGATCATCGGGGCCGCCGAGGAAGGGGCCGCCGTGGTCTTTCTCTTCCTGGTCGGCGAATTGCTGGAGGGCGTCGCCGCCGGCAAGGCGCGCGCCAGCATCCAGTCCCTTGCCAGCCTGGTACCCAAGACCGCTCTTCTCGAAACGGACGGGCGCACGCAGGAGGTGCCGGCCGACGGGCTCGCCGTCGGCGCCACCATCCTGGTACGGCCGGGCGACCGCATTCCCGCCGATGGCGTCATCGTCTCGGGCGATAGCGCCATCGACGAAGCACCTGTCACCGGCGAGAGCACGCCCAAGCGCAAGGAGACCGGCGACAATGTCTTCGCCGGTACCGTCAATGGCGACGGCGCCCTGCGTATCCGCGTAAGTGCTGCCGCTGCCGACAACACCATCGCCCGGGTGATCAAGCTGGTCGAGGAAGCCCAGGAGAGCAAGGCGCCGACCGAACGCTTCATCGATCGGTTCTCGCGCTACTACACGCCGGGCGTGGTGGTGGTCGCCGCCCTGGTGGCGATCCTGCCTCCCCTGCTCGTCGGCGCTTCCTGGAACGAGTGGATCTATAAGGGCCTGGCGATCCTCCTGATCGGCTGCCCCTGTGCCCTGGTCATCTCGACGCCGGCGGCTATCGCTGCCTCGCTCTCGGCCGGCGCGCGCCGTGGCCTGCTGATGAAGGGCGGCGCCGTGCTCGAAACCGTGGGCAAGATCACCGCCGCCGCCTTCGACAAGACCGGTACGCTGACCGAAGGCAAGCCCAAGGTGACCGACATCGTGCCGCTCGGCCGCGAGGAAGCCGAAGTGCTGCGGCTGGCCGCGGCTCTCGAGGCCGGGTCTAGTCACCCGCTCGCCACCGCCATCCTCGGCAAGGCCGCCGAACGCAATATCCTCACCCCCGTCGCCAAGGATTCCAAGGCACTCGGCGGCAAGGGCGTCACCGGCAGCGTCGATGGCCTTGCCCTGTTCCTCGGCTCGCCCACGGCTGCGGCAAGCCAGGCAGCGCTTCCCGCCGACATCGTGGCGCGCATCGAAGCCCTCAACCAGGAAGGCAAGACTGTCTCGGTGCTGCTGGCGGGTGGTGTTCCAGCCGGCCTCATCGCCATGCGCGACGAGCCACGCGAGGATGCCATTGCCGGGCTGTCGGCCCTGCGTGCGGCCGGCGTGCGCACTCTGATGCTCACGGGCGACAATGCCCGCACCGCCCAGACGATCGGGCAGAAGCTCGGGCTGGAGGTCCATGCCGAACTGCTGCCGCAGGACAAGCAGCGCATCGTCAATGAACTCAAGGCGCAGGGGCTGACAGTGGCCAAGGTCGGCGACGGCATCAATGACGCCCCGGCGCTGGCGGCCGCCGATGTCGGCATCGCCATGGGCGGCGGCACCGACGTCGCCCTGGAGACCGCCGACGCCGCCGTCCTGCATGGGCGCGTCAGCGACGTGGCCGGCATGGTCTCGCTGTCGCGCCAGACCATGACGAACATCCATCAGAACATCACGATGGCGCTCGGATTGAAGGCGGTGTTCCTGGTCACCACCATTGCCGGCATTACCGGCCTGTGGCCGGCCATCCTCGCCGATACGGGCGCAACCGTGCTGGTCACCATCAATGCCCTCCGGTTGCTGCGGGTGAGGATCGGCTGAAAGGCGGCCCCCCTTCAATTCGACACCCAGAGGGCGTGAGGACTCCGGTCCCGCGCCCTCTTTCGTGGCGCAGGCCCTGCCATGGACCGCCCTTCCAACGGTCTTGACGCATCGGTCCAGGCATCGTATATAGCCAAATAGTTAATTAACCTAATGGCTATATACTGTGCCCGACCATCTCAGCGACACCTTCTCGGCCCTGGCCGATCCGACCCGCCGAGCCATTCTCGCCCGGCTGGCGCAGGGCGAAGCCACCGTCATGGAGCTGTCGGAACCCTTCACGCTGACCCAGCCGGCGATCTCCAAACATCTCAAGGTTCTCGAAAAGGCCGGCCTCATCAGCCGCACCCGTACGGCGCAATGGCGCCCCTGCCGGCTGGAGCCGGGCCCGCTCAGGGACGCCTTCGACTGGGTCCAGCACTATCGCCGCTTCTGGGACGACAGCTTCGACCGCCTCGATGACTATCTCGCCGAACTCCAGGCCCGCGGAAACGACAGGGACAACAAGCATGACTAGTGCCCCGAACACAGCCCCGGCACCCAGCGAGCACGAACTCGTCATCACCCGCCTGTTCAAGGCGCCGCGCGAACTGGTGTTCAAGGCCTGGACCGAGCCGCGGCACCTGATGCGCTGGCCCGGTCCCAAGGGTTTTACCGCGACCTCCGACAAGTTCGACTGCAGTCCGGGCGGTATCTATCGTACCTGCCTGCATGCCCCCGACGGCACTGACCATTGGGTGCGTGGCACCTATCTGGCGGTCGAGCCGCCGGCCCGCCTCGTCTTCACCCATGCCTGGGAGGGCGATTATAGCAATCCCGGGCCCGAGACCATCGTCACCGTCACCTTCAAGGACAAGGGCGGCCAGACCTTGATGCGCTTCCACCAGGCTGTCTTCACCACCCTCGCCTCGCGGGACGGCCATGGCGAAGGCTGGAGCCAGAGTTTTGACAGGCTCGAAGCCTATCTCGCCGAGATCGCACCCTGAACCCGCGCCACAACGAGACCTCGCCATGCGCAAGCTCAAACTGGAAATGCAGATCTCCGCCGATGGCCTCAGTTCAAGCCAGGATGGCAACAATGACTGGATGGTGTGGAACTGGGCGCCCGACTGGGGCTGGGATACAGAACTCAGGCACTATCACGAGGCGCTGACCTTTTCCTCCGATTGCATCCTGCTCAGCCGCATGATGGCCGAAGAAGGTTTTCACCAGCATTGGCAGACGGTTGCGGAGAATTCCGCCAACCCCCAGTCAAGTTTCGCCAGGGCGATCGGTCACATGCGCAAGATCGTCTTCAGCCGCACCCTGAAGGAGTCGCGCTGGGCCAATACCGAGATTGCGAGATCGGGCCTCGCCGAGGAAGTCAGCCGCCTCAAACAGGAAGCCGGCAAGGACATCATCGTCTATGGCGGTCCGATCCTGGTGTCGTCCCTGGTCGAGGCAGGGCTGATCGACGAATTCCACTTTATCGTCAATCCAGCCCTGCTCGGTCGTGGCAAGCCCGTGCTCGGCGAGTTACATCGGACAACGCGGCTCAGGCTGGTCGACGCCCGTCCCTTCCGCTGCGGCGTGGCGGTGCTGCACTACGCCAGGACGTAACGGCCTCGATCATGCCTCGGCCTTCAGGAAATCGACAAAGGTGCGCAGGGCCGGACGCATCAGGCGCCGGCTGGGATAATAGAGGAAGAGACCGGGAAAGGCCGGGCACCAATCCTCCATGAGGCGCACGAGCCTGCCCTGGGCGAGCGCCTCCGCCGCAAGCCCCTCGATCAGCAGAGCCAGCCCCTGTCCGGCCAAAGCGGCATCGAGCATCAGGGCGTCGTCATTGACGATGAGGTTGCCCGTCACCGCCAGTTCGACGGCCTTGCCGTCCCGTTCGAGCTCCCAGCGATAAAGAGAGCCATCGGTGAAGCGGCGCTGGATGCAATCGTGATCGTGGAGATCGGCGGGCAGTTCCGGCCTGCGCCGGCTATCGAGATAGCCGGGCGCCCCGACGATGGCAAACCGCAGCGGGCCGCCGAGCGGCACGGCGATCATGTCCTGCTGCAGGCTTTCGCCGAACCGTATGCCGGCGTCGAAACCCGACGCCACAATATCAGTGAAGGCGTCCTGGGCCAGGATTTCCACGCTCACCGCGGGATATCGGCGCATGAAGCGCAGGGCCAGCGGCAGCAGCACATGCTGCACGACCGTACGCGGCGCGCTGAAGCGGAGCCTCCCGGCGATATCCGCCTGCGAAGCGCTCGCCTGTTCGAGCGCCTCCTCGATCGATGCGAGCGCAGGCTGCAATTGCCCCAGCAAGCGTTCCCCGGCGGCGGTAGGCGCAACGCTCCGTGTCGTGCGGGCCAGCAGCCGCACGCCGAGGCTTTCCTCGAGGCCCGTGATCGCCTGACTGACGGCCGACACCGACATGCCGAGCTTGCGAGCCGCGGCACGAAAGCTGCGCTGCTCTGCGATAGCCGAGAGAATGACGAGGCTGGGTAGATCGGTTCGTTTCATTGTTCAGTTATACGAAACAACTCATTTTCGAAAGCATGGATTATCGAACAACTCAATGAAGCGCATGGTGGCCGGCATTACGGAGAACCACACCATGAAGACACGCCAACTCGGCACCGCGCTCACCGTTTCCGCCATCGGCCTCGGCTGCATGGGCATGAGCTTTGCCTATGGCGGCCAGGCCGAGGCGGATGCCATCCGCACGCTGCATCGCGCCGTCGATCTCGGCATCACCCTCTTCGACACGGCCGAAGTCTATGGGCCCTTCACCAATGAAGAGCTCGTCGGCAAGGCGTTGAAGGAGCTCAGGAGCAAGGTGGTCATCGCCACCAAGTTCGGTTTCCGCATCGCGCCGGAAGGCCAGGACAGGGATCGCATCATCGGCGTCGACAGCCGTCCCGAACATGTGCGTGCCGTCGCCGAAGCCTCGCTTCGCCGTCTCGGCGTCGAGGCCATCGACCTGTTCTACCAGCATCGTGTCGATCCCGCCGTGCCCATCGAGGACACGGTCGGGGCTATGGCGGAGCTGGTGAGAGAGGGCAAGATCAAGGCCCTCGGCCTGTCGGAAGCCGGCGCGACGACCATCCGACGTGCCCATGCCGTCCATCCGATTGCCGCGGTCCAGACGGAATATTCATTGTGGAGCCGCGATGTCGAGGCGGACGTGCTGCCGGTCTGCCGGGAACTCGGCATCGGCTTCGTGCCCTACAGTCCGCTGGGCCGCGGCCTGCTCACCGGCACGATCCAGGATCACAGCACGCTCGCCGACGACGACTGGCGTAAATCCCTGCCCCGCTTCCAGGAAGACAACATGGCGGCGAACCAGCGCCTGCTGACGAAGTTTGCCCGCATCGCCGAGGACAAGGGCGTAACGCCGGCCCAGCTCGCGCTGGCCTGGGTACTGCATCGGGGCGACCACATCGTGCCTATTCCCGGGGCCCGGCGATTGTCCCATCTGGAAGACAATGCGGCGGCGGCCACAATCGCCCTCAGCGCGGCCGATCTTGCTGCCATCGACGAAGCGATGCCGCCGGCCAGCGTCAGCGGCGAGCGCTACATGCCGGAAGCCATGGCGCTGGTCGATGCTACGTGAACGGGCGGGAAGCGAAGGGCACATCGGCCTGTCAGGCCGGGCTGAACCGGTGCTTCAGCATCGGCCCAGGATCCGGGATACGCGCAGGCTCGCCCCTTCCACGCTGCCGCGAACGATCATGCATGTGCGCCGCTGCCAGGCGCGCCGGATCACGGCCGCGTCGGCAGGCCGGGCCTGAAGCCTGGGCAACGGCCCGCGATAGAGCGGATGCGGCGTGTCCGAGGCGTCGACCGGCCTGATCGCCATCTCGCCCCAGGGGCATGGGGCACGAATGCACATGATCTGAAGCGGAGCCAGGCGCAGCGCCTGCGATCGGGCCTGTGCGTCGGCGCCATCCGGCACACAGGCGCCGGCGAACAGCAGGGCCGCGACCATGCCCAAGGCCCGGTATCCAGAAGCCTCCATCACTCGCCTCCCTATGGAAATTGCCTCTCCATCCATTCCAGCATGACGTCGAGGCCTGGGCTGTTGCCATGGCGACAGCTCAGGCCCTTTTCGAGCCTGTGGCGCCAAAATGCAAAAAGGCAGGCCACCGGGCCTGCCCTTTCCATATCTCCCGACGCCCCCGAAGGATCAGGCCGCAGCCGACTGGCTTTCCGGGCGCACCGCCCGATTGAAGTCCTCGATCAGCGTGCGAGTGATGGTACCCGGCGTATAGCGATGCTCGAGGATTTCGGCGACAGGCGTGATCTCCGCAGCCGTACCCGTCAGGAAGCACTCGCTGAAGCTGCCGAGTTCTTCCGGCATGATGCGCCGTTCGATCACGTCCAGACCACGGGCCTTGGCGAGATCGATCGCCGTGCGGCGGGTGATACCGTCGAGGAAGCAGTCGGCAATCGGCGTGTGGATCTTGCCGTCCTGGATGAAGAAGACATTGGCGCCGGTGCATTCGGCCACGCGGCCCTGCCAGTCATACATCAGCGCATCGGCATAACCGCGACGCTCGGCGCGATGCTTGGAGATGGTGCAGATCATGTAGAGGCCCGCGGCCTTCGACAGGGAGGGTGCCGTCTTCGGATCGGGCCGGCGATATTCGGCCACGTCGAGGCGGATGCCCTTCATCTTGGTGGCCATGTCGAACATGCTCGGCCATTCCCATACCGCGATCGCGGTGTGGATGGTGGCATGCTGGGCGGCCACCGCCATCATTTCCGAGCCGCGCCAGGCGACCGGCCTGACATAGGCATCCTTCAGGCCGTTCTTGTCGAGCACGGCCTGCTTGGCGGCATCGAGCTCCTCGACCGAATAGGGAATGGCGAAATCGAGAATCTCGGCAGAACGCTTGAAGCGTGCGGAATGCTCGGAGGACTTGAAGATCTTGCCGCCATACGAGCGCTCGCCCTCGAAGACGGCACCGCCATAATGCAGCCCATGCGACAGAACATGAAGCTTGGCATCGCCCCAGGCCAGCATCTGGCCGTCCAGCCAGATAAAGCCATCGCGTTGATCGAAGGGCAACATCGACATGACACATCCTCCAGCGCTTCGCGCTTCCTCGAGCAAAGCGCGTCTTGGCGAAAACGCTTGTTTGCTCTCACTCTTCCGTTCGACGCGTCATTGCGGTTCCTGGCGATTCCGCCAAGTCGCAAAGCGCTTTGGAGCAACGCGCGTTCATACCTGAGCGCTCTTGCTCCAACTCCTGTTTCGAGGCCCTGCGCCCGCCAGTGGCTCCGGCAGATCGCAAAACACTCCGGTAACCGCAATGTTATAGCCATTGGCGGGCAGTTGCGGAAACTGTTCCGTTCGCCGCGAGCGTCTTTTTCCGCTCGGGACGTGGCTGGATAATGGCAACCGTCGCTTTTGCGTCGGGGGGCAAATCCCCTTATGTTTCGTGCCGGAAACGGCACCACGCTTCGCGCGTTGAGATATCCACCCGTTCCAGAGCAAAGCGCGTTTAGACGGAAACGCTATTTTGCTCTAACTCTTTGGTTCGATGCGTCTTTGCGATTCTTGGCAATTCTGCCAAATCGCAAAACGCTCCGGCGGAACATCCTTTCGCGCTGAGCCCGGTTTGCGTAACGATCTGACGAAAATATGTCAATATGACTGACGTAAATTTCTCGTTCTCCCCTGCCCCCACGCCACGCTCGGAAAACGAGCAGGGCGAGCCCCCGCTTTATGAGCTGATCGAACTCTTCTTCTTCGCCTATCGCGACTTCGTTGCCGACCCCGACCATGCCCTCGAAGCCTATGGTTTCGGGCGGGCCCATCATCGCGTGCTGCACTTCGTCGACCGCAATCCCGATCTTACTGTCGCCGAATTGCTGGATATTCTGAAAATCACCAAGCAGTCGCTGGCCCGGGTATTGAAGGACCTGGTCGACCAGGGCTTCATCCTGCAGCGCGAAGGCCGGGAAGATCGTCGGCAGCGTTTGCTGACCACCACGGTGAAAGGCAAGCAACTGGCCGTCGAACTGGCAACGACGCAATCCCAGCGCATCGCGCGAGCACTCGCCGAAGCCGGCCTGACCAGTCCCGAGCTGGCACAACGCTTCCTGTTCGCCATGGTCGATCCGGACGGGCGGGCAGAAGTCGCCCGGCTTATCCGCAACAACATCACCAAAAGCGACAAGACCCGGGGTGAAAAACGATGAACAAGGTTGCCGTCCTTCCCGACGACGCCCCCCATATCCTGCTGGTCGACGACGACAACCGCATCCGCACCCTGCTCTCGCGCTATCTCGGCGAGCACGGCTATCGTGTGACCACGGCCGAACATGCGGCCAGCGCCCGCCAGCGCATCGAGGCGATCACCTTCGATCTGATGATCGTCGATGTGATGATGCCGGGCGAGAACGGTTTCGACCTGACCCGCTGGATCCGGACCGGCTCGAGCGTGCCGATCCTGATGCTCACCGCGCGCGGCGATCCGGACGATCGCATCAAGGGCCTGGAGATCGGCGCCGACGACTATTTGCCCAAGCCGTTCGAGCCGCGCGAATTGCTGCTGCGCCTCAACAACATCCTGAAGCGGGCAGTTGCTCCGACACCGGCAGAACCGGTGCGCGACATCGTCACCTTTGGCGACTTCGCCTTCCACGTCTCGCGCGGAGAACTCCAGCAAGGCGGCGAGACGGTTCGCATCACCGAACGCGAGCGCGACATGCTGCGCCTGCTGGTCGAAATCCCGCGCGAGACGGTCGACCGGCTGGCGCTTGCCGGCTCGGCCGCCGACATCGCCAATGAGCGCACTGTCGACGTGCAGGTGAACCGCCTGCGCCGCAAGATCGAGAAGGATCCGGGCAATCCGGTCTATCTGCAGACGGTGCGCGGCACGGGATATCGCCTGATGGTCGACATGTGATGGAGTCCCGTCCGCCGGCCCTTCAATCTGCCGGGGCGCTGCTCCGCAAAGGCCTGTCGCGGGCGTCGGAGGTCGTCCGCATTGCGTTGCCCAGGATGCGCGAACTCGCGGCCGGCCCCGGCCGCGTGCTGTCGGCGCTGGGCGACCGCATGCCCAAGGGCCTTTATGCCCGCTCGCTGCTGATCATCATCACGCCGATGGTGCTGCTGCAGGCCATCGTCACCTACATGTTCATGGAGAAATACTGGCAGGGCGTGACGGCGCGGCTGTCGGCCGCCACCACCAAGGACATCGCGGCGATCGTCGAGCTCTACCAGCAAATGCCCCATGACAAGGGCACGACGGACCTGCTCCAACTGGTGGCCCAGAAGCAGCTCGCGCTCGGCATCGAGTTCCGCCCCCTCGAGGACCTGCCGCCGCGAGGTGCCCGGCCCTTCTTCGATATTCTCGACCAGGCGCTTTCGGACGAGATCCGCATGCGCATCGGCCTGCCTTTCTGGATCGATACGGTCGGCCGCTCGGATTTTGTCGAGATCCGTGTCAAGCTCGACGATGCTGTGCTGCGCGTCTTCGCTCGCCGCAGCCAGACCTTCGCCTCCAACTCCTATATCTACCTGCTCTGGATGCTTGGCTCCTCGCTGATCCTGATCACGGTGGCGATCCTGTTCCTGCGCAACCAGATCCGGCCGATCCAGCAGCTCGCCAATGCGGCGCAGGATTTCGGCAAGGGGCGCGACGTCCAGAACTTCCGCCCGCGCGGCGCTCGAGAGGTACGCCAGGCCGCCAGCGCCTTCATCGAGATGCGCCGGCGCGTCGAGCGCGCCTTCGAACAGCGCACTGCCATGCTCAACGGCGTCTCGCACGACATGCGCACCATCCTGACGCGCTTCAAGCTGTCCCTGGCGCTGCTCGACGAAAGCAGTCCCGAATATGAGGACCTGCAGAAGGACGTCGACGAGATGAGCCGCATGCTGGAGGCCTATCTCGCCTTCGCGCGCGGCGATGCAGCGGAGCAGGCCGAAGCCACCGACATCGCCGCCCTGCTGGAGGAGTTGCGCGCCAATGCCATACGCCAAGGCCAGGATGCCCGCGTCAGTTTCCAGGGCGATCCCATCGTGGTGGTGCGACCGGACGCCTTCCGGCGCTGCCTGACGAACCTGGTATCGAACGCCCAGCGTTTCGCCAGGACCATCGTCATCACCGGCGTGCGCGAGCAACGCTATCTCGTCGTCACCGTCGACGATGACGGGCCCGGTGTGCCCGAGGAAAGCCGGGAGGACGTGTTCAAGCCTTTCTTTCGGCTGGACGAGGCTCGCAACCAGGACCATGGCGGCACCGGCCTCGGCCTTGCCATCGCACGCGACATCGCCCGCTTCCATGGCGGCGACATCACCCTTGCCACCAGCCCGCTGGGTGGACTGCGGGCGAATGTACGCATCCCGGTCTGATGCCGATCAAAGATCGGCAGATGCCTGGCGCTCGCCGATCTACTTGTCTGTGCTGACTTTCCCGCCACCGGAAGTGCCACGCGCCAGCTTGAGCGCCGCCTCGATGCCGTTCTCCAAGATCGCGTCGGATTGGGTAGGGTCTGGGACGACACGCGCGAGCTGCAGCGTTCCCGCCAGCAGGGCCATGATGGCGATGGCGGTGCTGCGGCGCGCTTCGGCATCGCCTTCGGGCAGGTTATCCGCAATCACGCCGATGCTGCCGAAGAGTTCTTCGGTAAAGGCGGTCCGTGTCATCTCGGATTGGCGCGCAATCTCGCCGGAGAGCGCGGCGATAGCGCAGCCCTTTTCCGGCGTATCCCGGTGGATGGGGCGCAGATAATAGCGGATCAGCCCTTCGATCGGGTCGTCGGCGCGCTCGGCGGAGCGGCGCAGCTTGCCGCGTCGCTGCGTCAGCGTATGAGCGACGGCTTCGCGAACCAGGGCGTCCTTCGAGGCGAAATGGCTGTAGAAACCGCCATGGGTCAGGCCCGCTTCGGCCATCAACGGCGCGATGCCGGTGCCGTCTATGCCATCCCGCAACAGGCGCAATGCGGCAGTTTCGAGAATGTGCCGGTGCGTCGCATCCTTGTGGCCCTTGTCATAGCGCATGGCCGCCTCGTCTCCCGTCAGGAACGCACCGCCAGAAAATCCACGGCCTGACCGATCACGCCGGCATCGCTAAGGATACGGCCATGACCAAGTCCATCCAGCTCGATCAATCGCGATCCGCGCCAATATCTGGCGATTTCGCGCGCTTCGCCAATGGCGACGACGCGATCATCCCTGGAATGAAGGAGAAGAGCCGGTTGCGTCAACCGTTCCGCGAAACTGGGCAGGTCCATGATCGGCAATTCGGTACCCAGGCGGATGAGTTCATCGGCCATATGGGCGAGATCCCGGGCGTCGACCACCCCCGATGCCATCGCCGCCGCCCGCATCTGGCGGCCATAATTGGCAGGCGAGGCGATGAGGACGACACGCCCCGCATCCAGCCCTCCGGCCAGTGCGACGGTCAGAACCGGCCCGCCGACGGAATGGCCGATCACACCATGCAGGTGCCCGCAGGCCTCGCCGACGGCGGTTACCGCCCTGGCCATCTGCGGGATGGTCGCCGAGACGCCCTCGGAAGCGCCATGGGCTGGCAAATCGACGGCGATCACGCCAAGGCCACGTGCGAGCAGCGGCTCTATGAAAGCAAGCATGTCGACATGGGTTGCTTCCCAGCCATGTACCAGGAGCACCGGCTCGCCATGGCCCCAGCGCCAGCCGGCGATCGAGCCGCCATCATGCGCGACGAAGAAGGGGGTCGCGCCTTCGGGAACCGGCACGGCGCGCGGGGAAAGCCGCCGGGGCGTGATCATCCGCAACGCCAGTTTGCGTGGGTCGACGCATTCCGAAAGATCCATGGCCATTCTCCCCTTTAAATTATGACCATAATATAATATGTCATCCATCATGCAATAGTGTCCCGCAATGTCAGTGAGGATCGAGCCATGTCCAGCAGCGACCCCGTCGTCATCGTTTCCGCCGTACGTACCCCATTGGGACGTTTCCAGGGTGACCTCTCGAGCCTGCTCTCTCCTGCGCTCGGCGCCCATGTAGTGAAAGAGGCCCTGACGCGCGCGAACCTTGCCGGCGATCGCGTGGACGAGGTCCTGCTAGGCTGCGTGCTCCCGGCCGGCCTTGGCCAGGCCCCGGCCCGTCAGGCCGCCCGTCATGCGGGACTGCCCGACGCCACGGGAGCGACGACCGTCAACAAGGTCTGCGGTTCCGGCATGAAGGCGACCATGTTCGGCCACGATCTCCTTCGCGCCGGCTCTGCCGACATCGTGGTGACGGGTGGCATGGAATCGATGTCGAACGCGCCCTATCTGCTGGCCAAGGCACGCAGCGGCTACCGCATGGGCCATGACCGCCTTCTCGACCACATGATGCTCGACGGCCTGGAGGATGCCTATGAAGGCGGCCGCCCGATGGGCGATTTCGGCGAGGCGACGGCTGAGGCCTATCAGTTCAGCCGCGATGACCAGGACGCCTATGCCGTGGAAACCCTGACCCGCGCCCGCAAGGCAGTCGAGACCGGTGCTTTCGCCGCCGAGATCGTGCCGGTGGAGGTGCCGGGCAAGGGCGGTCCCCGGCTGGTTGCCGACGACGAGAACCCGCTCAAGGTCTCGCCCGACAAGATACCACAGCTCAGGCCGGCCTTCCGCAAGGACGGCACCATCACCGCCGCCAGTTCCTCGGCCAATGCCGACGGCGCGGCCGCGCTCGTCCTGACCCGCCGCTCCATTGCCGAGCGCGACGGGCTACCCGTGCTTGCCGAGATCAAGGGACACGCCACCCACAGCCAGGACCCAGCCTGGTTCACCACGGCGCCGATCCCGGCCATGCGAAAGCTGCTCGAACGCACGAGCTGGCGCGTGGGAGATGTCGACCTGTTCGAAATCAACGAGGCCTTCGCCGCAGTCGCGATGGCAGCGCGCCACGACCTCGACATCCCGGCCGACCGCCTCAACATCCATGGCGGCGCCTGCGCTCTCGGCCATCCCATCGGCGCGACCGGCGCGCGCATCATCGTCACCTTGCTGCATGCCCTGGCACGCAACGACCTCAAGCGCGGCATTGCCTCGCTCTGCATCGGCGGCGGCGAAGCGACGGCGATCGCGGTCGAGAGGATCGCGTAGGGACAGGCATGGTGGAACCCCATCCTTACGCGGAGAGGTCGCCGCCGCCTCTGCTCTCAGAACCACCCTTTTCAAGGTGTTGATGTGTGAAATCCGGGTCGAGCGGTGCCCCCTCATCCGCCTGACAGCACCTTCTCCCGCAAGGGGAGAAGGGAATCACTTTCGGGAGGCTCAGTGCTGGTCGATCGCCTTCTCCCCTTGCGGGAGAAGGTGCCATAGCGTGGTCCTTTCAGGATCACGCGTTCAAGTAAAGAACCTTGGGGGCGGATGAGGGGTCGCGTTGCCCCATCCCAGTCTTTTTCGGGTTCGTTCCAAACATCTTGAAAGGGGCGCCTCAGAACAATCGCGAGCCGTTCGGAGCTTGACGTTCCGGCGTCGCCAGCACGACGGCGCCATCGGCGCCGGGGAAGCCCAGCGTCAGCACTTGCGACATGAACTTGCCGATCTGGCGCGGCGGAAAATTGACCACCGCCATCACCTGGCGGCCGACCAGCTCATCGGCCCTGTAGAGCGCGGTGAGCTGGGCGGAGGAGGCCTTGACGCCGATCTCGTCACCGAAGTCGATCCGCATGCGATAGGCCGGTTTGCGCGCCCCTTCCAGGGGTACCGCCTCCAGCACCGTGCCGATGCGAATATCGACCCTGAGGAAATCATCGAAGCCGATCTCCGCCGCCGGCTGCCCGTTACTGGTACTCACACTGCCTCCGCATCGTCGCGATCATCCCTGCCCCGCCGGCGCGACTCGGCGAAATCGTGAAAACGCTCGCGCAGCCTCTCGCGCATGCGAGCACGGCGCTCATGAGAGCGTTCGGCGATGCGGCGGAACGGTGCGAAGATCTGGCAAAGATCGTCGGCTCGCTCCATCCAGCGCTCGCCCGAACGAAGCTGCCGGTCGACTTCCTTCATCGTCGTGGCCAGGCCTTCGTCCTCGTCCTTCAGCCAGACCTTGACGATGCGAGCCCAGGCCAGCGCCAGTCCCTGCGCACGCACGGCCCCCATCGGGCCATCGGCGTCGATATCGGCCGCCGTCAGCATCCATTGCATCGAATTGGTGACAACGCGGTTCCAGGCCGCCATGGCAAGCGGATCGAGCGCGAAGGCCCTGGAAATATTGGCGATGGCAGCCTTGTGCGGCGAGAGAACATCGATGCGGCGCATCAGAATGTCGAACAGCCTTTCGCGCGCCGGCTCGCCAGCCATGCCCTTGTCGATGCCATCGAGCACCTTCTGGTCGACCTGACGGGAATAGGCGGCCAGGATGGCTCCCTTGGAGGGGTAGAGGCCGCGCAATTGCGACAGGGACAGTCCCGCTTTATCCGCAATGTCGGCTAGGCCGATCTCGCCCCAGGGATTGTCGGCGCAAAGCGCCAGCAAGGCCTCTATCGCGGCCTGACGCGGATCGACGGCATTATCGGCTTTCGGCTTGGCAACCATGGCTCGAACCTCGTTTTTCGGTGTGCCCCGTCCGATAAAGATAGGCCGATTGCAGTCCGGATCAATGCGGCGCATTGGCAGGCAAGGCCACGCCGGTCCTCAGGAAGCGAGTTCGCCCGCGCGGCGGCGCGCCGCCTCGACCGCCCGCTTCATCAACGGCGTCAAGCCATTTTCGGCCATCAGCACGTCCAGCGCCGCAGCAGTGGTACCGCCCGGACTGGTGACGTTCTGGCGCAGCGTGGCCGCCGGCAGGTCGGATTGGTGCAGCAACTCGCCCGCTCCCGCCACGGTGGCGCGCGCCAGCCGCATGGCGAGATCGGCGGGAAGTCCCGCCGCGGCTCCGGCCTCGGCCATGGCTTCGACGAGATGGAAGACATAGGCCGGCCCCGAGCCGGAAACCGCCGTCACCGCATCGATGAGGCTTTCATCGGCGACCCACTCCACGGCGCCGGTCGCCCGCAACAGGGCGTCGGCCGCCCGTTCCTGATCGGCGGTCACGAAGGCATTCGGCACGGCGGCCGTGATACCGCGGCCGACGGCAGCCGGCGTGTTCGGCATGGCGCGCACGATGGCGGTGTCGGCCGGCAGCAATGCCGCGATACTGGCAATAGTCTTGCCCGCCATGATGGAGACGGCCAGCGTATCCGATCCGAACAGGGGCGCGACGGAGGCCATGGCGACATCCATCATTTGCGGCTTGATTGCCAGCAGAACCACCGCCGGCATGCCGAAGGAGGCCAGCATCGGGTTGACCGCGACACCTTTCACGGCGAGGTCGCTGGCGATCTCCGGCGGCAAATGTGGATCGATCACGCCCACTTCGGCGGGATCGAGGCCGAGCTTCAACCAGCCTTCCAACATGGCCCCGCCCATCTTGCCGGCGCCCAGCAGCAACAGCTTGCCGCCAATGTCCAATGTTTCAGCCATGTGAAGAACTCCTGCGAAAGGGGAATGTCGACCGACCGGCTGGAGTGTCAGCCTCCGGCTGACATCTTGAAAACCCGGCGCTTGCCGGCGGGCAGAATGTCCGCCGGAGGCTGACACTCCGTGTTTCCTTCGCTCCGTCAGACAAGCGCAATTGTCGTGTCAGGCTTCGCCCACGGTTTCGAACAGCACAGCCTCGAGCGCTTCCTTGGGCGTCTTGCCGGCCCAGATCACGAACTGGAAGGCCTGGAAGTAGCGCTCGCAGGTCTCCACCGCGATCTCGATCAGGGCCTCGCATTGGCGCGGCGTGGCTTCGGCGCCGCCGGCCAGGAACAGGGCATGGCGATACATGATGACCTGGTCGGCATTCCAGACGTCGAAATGACCGATCCAGAGCTGTTCGTTGACGAGCGCGATCGTCTGCAGGAGATCGGCGTGGCGGCGCTTGGGAATCTTGGCGTCGAAGGAGCAGGCCAGGTGCAGCGACTCGATATCGTCCATCCAGGTGAAGGATACCGCGTAGTCGCAGCCATGCCCCTTCACCACGATGGAGATCTCGTCTTCGCCGAGCCTGTCGAAGGCCCAGTCATGAAGGCTCGCCAGGTGTTCGACGAGATCAACCGGATGACCGGCCCGCTCGCTCTGGAGCTCGATTACCGACATTGCAACTCCCGGCGCCTCCGAGGAGGCGCATTGGCGCTGCGAATACCGATCGATACGCAGCCTGTGAGGGGAGAGTTCAGGCATTCGGGCTGAATCGGCAAGGATTCGTTCCCGCCGTCCACAAGGAGGCCTCTCATTCCTCGCCGGTCTTATTGTCGCATGACCGGGCCGGTTTGCACTCAACGCGCGGCAAGCTTGGCTTCGAGTTCGGCAATACGAGCCGCCAGGCGTTCGTTTTCGTCGCGGGCCTTGATCGCCATCTCGCGCACGGCGTCGAATTCGTCGCGGCGGACATAATCGAGATCGCGCATGATGCGCTCGGCCTGGCTGCGCACGACGCTGTCGACTTCCCGACGCACGCCCTGGGCGACGCCGGCGGCGTCGGTCATCAATTTGGCGAACTCGTCATAGATACGGCCGGATTGCTGTGGCATCACGAAACTCCTTTGCGGCGTCGATAGCACGGGCCAGACCTCGATAAAAGCTTGGCCCCGCTAGGGCGTGTCGTCAGTTATGGTTTCGGGCTAGACGGGAGCGATTTTGGCCGAGTGGAAGGAGGATGAGGACGCAAGTCTTTCGACTTGCTACGATATCCGACGCGCCAATCGGCCAAAAGTGCCCCGCCGGGGAAGGGTTTCCAATCCCGCGGATTGGAAACCCGTCTGTAGTCAATAGCTTGGGCGGTGAGGTGAAAAATGGCCATCTGCGGCGTCGCTTCGCTTGCCAAGACAAAAGTCCTGGCAGCGCTCGCTCCTCCCATCTCGCCATTTTTGACCTCATCTCGCTCCAAACCATAACTGACGACACGTCCTAGAAGCTTCTGCCTTGACGCTGTCGTCTCTAGTCACCAAAAGGCCCCCATGCCTGAGCAATATTTCATCGTCCCCGCCTTCGATCCGGTGCTGATCCATCTCGGCCCGCTCGCCATTCGCTGGTATGCACTGGCCTATATTTTCGGCCTGCTCGGCGGCTGGTGGTATGGGCGCCGCCTGATCGACAACACCAGGCTCTGGCTGGTGCAGCCTGGCACCAAGCTGCAATTCGACGACCTCCTGATCTGGGTCACGCTCGGCGTGGTGATCGGCGGGCGGCTCGGCATGCTGCTTTACGAACCCGACTATTATCTCGCCAATCCGATCGAGATCTTCAAGGTCTGGGAAGGCGGCATGGCCTTCCATGGTGGTTTCCTGGGGGCTGCGCTCGCGGTGATCCTGTTCGCCTGGCTCAACAAGATCCCGATCCTGTCCTATCTCGACATTGCCGCCTGCGTCGCACCGATCGGCCTGTTCCTCGGCCGCATCGCCAATTTCATCAATGACGAATTATGGGGGCGTCCGGCCTGGGGCTCGTCCTGGGGCATGATCTCGCCATCGAGTCCGTTCTCGGTGTTTCCGCAGGGGCCGACGCCGCGCTATCCGAGCCAGTTGATCGAGGCTACCCTGGAGGGCTTCGCGCTGTTCGTGCTGTTTGCCATCATGACGCGCTTCGGTGCCCTGAAACGGCCGGGCTTGATCGCCGGCCTGTTCGGCATCGGCTATGCCGGCGCGCGCTCCTTCAGCGAACTCTATCGCGAGCCGGACGGCTGGTGGATCCAGGACGTGCTGACCATTGGACAAGCCTATTCGCTGCCCATGGTCGTGGCTGGCCTTGGCCTGGTGGTGTACGCCCTGGCGCGCCGCCCCGAGGCGCCCAAGGCTTCCGACGCATCGAAATCGGCATGAGCGAGACCCCTCTCGCCCGCGAGATCAAGGATCTCATCCGCCAGGAGGGGCCGATCGACGTGGCGCGCTACATGACGCTCGCGCTCGGCCACCCCCGTCACGGCTATTACATCACGCGCGACCCGCTCGGCGCCGCCGGGGATTTCACCACCGCTCCGGAAATCAGCCAGATGTTCGGCGAGATCATCGGCCTGTGGGCGGCCCATCGCTGGATGATCCTGGGCTCGCCCGGCCGGATCAACCTGGTCGAGCTGGGCCCCGGACGCGGCACGTTGATGGGGGACGCCCTGCGGGCCATCGGCAAGGTCGTGCCTGATCTCACCGACGCCATCGCGCTCCATCTGGTGGAGACGAGCCCGGTCTTGCGCAAGGCCCAGGCCGCTACCTTGGCCGACAGCCTCGGGGGACGCCGCCCGACCTGGCATGACGACATCGCCGACCTGCCCGACGGGCCGTCGATCATCATCGCCAACGAGTTCTTCGATGCCCTGCCCGTGCACCAGCTGGTGCATCAGGGCGGGCGCTGGCACGAACGATTGGTCGGCCTGGTCGATGACGAACTCGCCTTCGGCCTCGCCCCGGAGCCCGTACCGGCCAATCAGGCGCCTCCCCTTTCCGATGGCGCGCTCGACGGCACGATCGTCGAATATCCGGAAGCCGGTTCAAGGGTGATGGCGACCCTCTCTGCGCGCCTTGGCCGCTTCGGCGGCGCCGCCCTGATCATCGATTACGGGCATCTCGAATTCGGCGTCGGCGACACGCTGCAGGCCATGGCCGGCCATGCCTTCGTCGATCCGCTGGGCCGCCCCGGCGAGGCCGACCTCACCACCCATGTCTGCTTCGAGACGCTGGCCCGCATCGCCGCCGACCAGCAGCTGGCGATCGACATCCTCACCACGCAGGCCCACTTCCTCAACGAACTCGGTATCCGCCCGATGGCTGCCAATCTCAGCCGACATGCTACGCCGGAACAGGCAGACGCGATCGCCAGGGCGCTCGAGCGCCTCACCGACGACGCCCCGCGCGCCATGGGTTCGCTGTTCAAGGTGCTGGCAGTCTCGGCGCCAGGGATCGAGCGAGGCTGAGCAAAGCACCGCCATTATCATGCCCGGGCTCGTCCCGGGCATCCAGGATACCGCCACGTGTCCCGGATCACCGGGACCGGCCCGATGATCACAAGAAATCGAGGTTCTCTCGGTTTTCGGTCAGCTCTTCAGGAATCTCAGACCCTGCAGCGGCAGCTCTTGCGATGCTTCTTCACCTTGTGGTGATGACGATGCACCTTGTGGCGCGGGCGGTAAGCCCGCTCGGTCTGGATGATCACCGGCGCCGCGACCGGGCGGATATGCAGGCTGCCGATGCCAGCCGACGCGTTGAGGCCGGTCTGCCCCTGCACCGAGATCGGCTGCAGCGTCACGCCGCCATTGCCGCCGCCGAGCAGGACATTGGCCCCGACACCCACCGCAGCGCTGGCCTCGGCCGACACGCCGGCATAGTTGCCGCCCAGGGGCGCGTGACGGTTGGAAGGCTCGAAGACCGCCCAGACCATGCGCCCGCCGAAGGTGAAGCCGATATCCACGCCGACCTTGGTGATGGTGCCGTCATAGAGTTCGCTGTAGCCGTTGAAGCCGGAGAACCGGCAGGATACCGGCTTGCGCGAACCGAGCACCACGCCGATGCCGCCGCCGATGTCGCAGGTGAGCGTTCCCGTCCTGACGGCGGCCTCGGCCGAACCGGCTGCCGCGGGCGCCAGCAAGGCGGCCAAAGCGAAGGCAGGCAGGATTTTCGTGATCTTCATGGGGCACCTATTCAACAGATCTTCTCCAGCCATGGCCGGATACCGGGGCACTTTGAACCAACGGCTTGAAAACGCAACGGTTCCCGCCGCGAAATCGCCGGTATCACAACCCTGACTGGTTCGGGTTCCCTTTAGGGCGCCCGTTTGACATCCCTCCACTTCCTCCCGATCCTGCCGCCATGACCGATTCGTCCGCCATCGCGCTCCAGCACGCCGCCCTCGACCTGCCCGGCATCCGCCACGGCTTCTTCACGCGCCAGGGAGGCGTGTCGAACGGCATCTATGCCTCGCTCAACGGCGGTTCGGGCTCCGATGACGATCAGGAGCGTGTCCGCGAGAACCGGGGCCGCATGGCCGACAGCCTCGGCGTGCCGCGTGATCGCTTCATCACCTGCTACCAGGTGCACTCCCCCAACGTCGTCACCGTCACCGCCCCCTGGGCCCGCGAACATGCCCCCAAGGTCGACGCCATGGTGACGCGCGAACGCAATCTCGCTTTGGCCGTCGCCACCGCCGATTGCGGCCCCGTCCTGTTCGCCGACGCCAAGGCCGGCGTGATCGGCGCGGCCCATGCCGGCTGGAAGGGCGCCTTCACCGGCGTGCTCGAAACCACGCTCGACGCCATGGTGGGCCTCGGTGCCATCAGGGGCGACATCGTCGCGGTACTCGGCCCTATGATCTCGCGCGCGGCCTATGAGGTTGGGCCGGAGTTCAAGGCCCGCTTCCTGGAGGTCGACGTGGCCAATGAGCGTTTCTTCGGTCCAAGCCCTAATGCCGGTCATGCCATGTTCGATCTGCCGGCCTATATCACCATGCGCCTCACGGCGGCCGGCGTCGGCCGTTTCGAGAACATGGCGCTGTGCACCTATCAGGATGAGGATCGCTTCTTCTCCTATCGGCGGGTGACCCATCGCAAGGAGCCCGATTATGGCCGCCTGCTGCATGCGATCGCGCTGGTGGATCACTAGAGCAAAGCGCGTTCAGGCGTGAACGCTTGTTTGCTCTAACTCTTTGGTTCGACGCGTCTTTGCGATTCTTGGTGAAACGACCAAATCGCAAAACGCTTTGGGAACAAGGTTCGAGGCAGGACCTGCCATGCTGCATTTTTCGACGGATGAATTCGCCGCTCGCCTGAAACGCCTGCAGGCGGAGATGGCCACGCAAAAGCTCGATGCCATACTGCTCTTCGCCCAGGAGAGCATGTACTGGCTGACCGGCTACGACACTTTCGGCTTCTGCTTCTTCCAATCGCTGCTGGTGCGCGCCGACGGCACGATGGCGCTGCTCACGCGCACGGCCGACCTGCGCCAGGCCCAGCACACCTCCATCCTCGCCGATATCCGCATCTGGACCGATCGCAAGGATGCCACGCCAGCCCAGCAACTGCTCGACATGGTCCGCGATCTCGGCGTGACAGGCGGGTGCATTGGTGTCGAGTTCGATTCCTACGGCCTCACCCATGCCAATGGCCGCAAGCTCGAGGCAGCTTTTGCCGGCGATTTCGAACTGGTCGACGCTTCCGATGTCGTCGCCCATCTCAGGGCCGTCAAGTCGGCCGCAGAGATCGCCTATGTGCGCGAAGCCGCACGCCTCTCCGACGCGGCCGATGCAGCCGGCATCGCCGCCGTGTTTCCCGGCGCCGATGAGGGCGACATCCTCGCCGCCCAGCACAATGCCATCTTCTCGGCCGGCGGCGACTATCCCGCCAACGAGTTCATCATCGGCTCGGGGCGCGACGCCCTGCTCTGCCGTTACAAGAGCGGCCGCCGCAAGCTCGCCGAACGCGACCAGATCACGCTGGAATTCGCCGGGGTCTATCGCCACTACCACGCGGCGTTGATGCGCACGATCACGATTGGGGACGTCTCGCCCCGTCACAGCGAACTCTATACCGCCGCCCATGAGGCCCTGCTCGCCTGCGAGGCCGAGATCCGGCCGGGACGCACGGCCGGCGATGTCTTCGCCGCCCACGCAAGGGTGATGGATTCGCACGGGCTGGAGGAGCACCGGCTCGCCGCCTGCGGCTATTCGCTCGGCGCCAAATTCACGCCGTCCTGGATGGACCGGCCGATGTTCTACGAAGGCAATGACTGGGTGCTTGAACCGGGCATGGTGATGTTCGCCCATATGATCCTGATGGATTCCGACAGCGGCACCGCCATGTGCCTGGGACGTACCAGCCTGACGACCGAGAAAGGCAGCGAAGTGCTGAACGGGGCGGACGCCGGCTTGCAGATGCGTTGACCCGGCCGGGTATCGGAACAGCGGCAAATCATCCCAATCTGCACGCATTCCAGCCATGCAAGTGTGAACTCCTTGTGACGCCCCCATTGTATGCGGGCCGGTCAATTGCTAAGAGCCGGGTGCATTTTTCTCAAAGTGGGAGCCGGCTTCATGGCGGCAGGTGACAGGGGCCACGGTTCGGGCGAGATCAAGCTCGTCTCCGGCAATTCGAATCGTGCACTGGCCGAATCGATTGCGACCTATCTGAAGACCCCCCTGACGAAGTGCTCGGTGCGGCGGTTCGCCGACATGGAGATCTTCGTCGAGATCCAGGAAAATGTCCGCGGTGCGGATGTCTTCGTCATCCAGTCGACTTCCTTCCCCACCAATGACCATCTGATGGAGCTGCTGATCATCACCGATGCCCTGCGCCGCTCCTCGGCCCGACGCATCACGGCGGTGATCCCCTATTTCGGCTATGCCCGGCAGGATCGCCGCGCT
Source organism: Labrys sedimenti (assembly GCF_034424805.1). NCBI lineage: Bacteria > Pseudomonadati > Pseudomonadota > Alphaproteobacteria > Hyphomicrobiales > Xanthobacteraceae > Labrys > Labrys sedimenti. Next base: position 611,364 of record NZ_JAXOUF010000002.1, on the reverse strand, counting down.
TCCGGCCGTACGCCGATCTCGGCCAAGCTGGTCGCCAACCTGATCACCCATGCCGGCGCCGACCGCGTGCTGACCCTCGATTTGCATGCCGGGCAGATCCAGGGCTTTTTCGACATTCCGACCGACAACCTCTTCGCCGCTCCGGTGATGGAGCGCGACATCAAGGCCCGCATGGAGCTCGACAAGCTCATGGTGGTCTCGCCCGACGTCGGCGGCGTGGTACGTGCCCGTGCTCTCGCCAAGCGCATCGATGCTCCCCTTGCCATCGTCGACAAGCGCCGTGAGCGCGCCGGCGAGAGCGAGGTCATGAACGTAATCGGCGACGTCAAGGGCCGCACCTGCATTCTGATCGACGACATCATCGATTCCGGCGGCACGCTGGTGAATGCCGCTGAAGCCCTGCTGGAACGCGGGGCCAAGGATGTGCTGGCCTACATCACCCATGGCGTGCTCTCAGGCGGCGCGGTGGCCCGTATCGCCTCCTCCAAGCTGCGCGAACTGGTGATCACCGACTCGATCATGCCGACCGAGGCGGTACGCGTCGCCCAGAACATCCGCGTCATCTCGATCGCGCCGCTGATCGGCGAGGCCATCGGCCGCACAGCCTCCGAAGAGAGCGTCTCCAGCCTGTTCAACTGAACCGGCCGTTCTCATCAGTTCGAATTACCGTCCCGGAACCGCCGTGCGAATGTCACCATTCGCGCGGCGGTTTGGTTTTGCCTGGCCCCGGCATGGCGCCACATTCTGCCCCGTCACACGCGGCCAGGTTGTGCAGGGCTTATCCCCATAATTCAGCCCGACCTTCGTCCCATCAGTCTTCGCAATGCAAGGGGCATAAAGCGCAGTCGGTTATGGCGAATATTGCGTCGCATCCCGGCCATCCGTAATTTTCAGACGATCACTATACCCTTCGACATACTATCCCCTTGCACGCGGACCGAGCAGCTCTACCCTTCCTCTCCCCGTCGAAAATCGCGGGTTGCCGTAGCGAATGCGAAGGCCTTTACTGCCGGCCTTCAACCAATAGCCGGAACAACTGGCTTCAGAGGGGACATCAGGATGACAGCAGCCTTGAAAACGCGCTTGTTCGGCGCCCTGCTCGCCGTGGGCTTGCTCAGCGGCACGGCCTTGTCGGCTTCCGCCGAAACCGTGCTGAACAAGGGCCTGGGCGGCGAACCCCAATCGCTCGATCCCATCCACACGACTACCAATATCGAGCAGTTCATCATCGACGACCTCTACGAAGGTCTCACCGCCTATGACGGCGCCGGCAAGGTGGGTCCCGCCGTCGCCGAAAGCTGGACGGTTTCGCCGGACGGGCTGGTCTACACCTTCAAATTGCGGCCCAGCGCCAAGTGGTCGAACGGCGACCCGGTCACGGCCGAGGATTTCGTCTACAGCTTCCGGCGCAATCTCGATCCCAAGGAAGCCGGCGAATATGCCAGCCTGTCCTACCCGATCAAGAACGCTCAGGCGATTAATACGGGCAAGGCAGCGGTGGATACGCTCGGCGTCAAGGCCATCGATGCCGGCACGCTGGAAATCACCCTCGAAAGCCCCGTTCCCTTCTTCCCCGAACTCCTGGCTCATCAAAGCGTCGTGCCGGTGAACAAGGCCAATGTCGAGAAATATGGCCGCGATTTCGCCAAGGCGGGCAAGCTGGTGTCGAACGGCGCCTATACGGTGACCGAGCAGATCCCCGGCGATCACCTCACCTTCGTGAAGAACCCCAATTACTGGGGTGCGGCGAATGTGAAGATCGACCGCGTGATCGCCTATCCGAGCGAGGACCAGGCCGCCATCCAGCGCCGTTTCCTGGCCGGAGAACTTGACCTCGCCTATCAATTCCAGGCCGATCAGCGCAAGTTCCTGCAGGAGAAGGTCGGCGACGAGGTTCACGTCTCGCCATCGACGTCGAGCGAATATTACGCCTTCGACACCCGCAAGCCGCCTTTTGACGACATCCGGGTCCGACGGGCCTTCGCCATGGCGATCGACCGCGACTTCCTGGCCAATGACGTGCTGAACGGCGTCTATCAGCCGCTCTATAGCTGGATCCCGGACGGCATCGTCAATTACACGCCAGCCAAGGCCGACTTCGCCGACATGCCTCAGCTCGACCGCGAGGATAAGGCCAAGGAATTGCTGAAAGAAGCCGGTTACGGTCCGGGCGGCAAGCCGCTCAAGGTCGAGATCCGCTACAACACCAACGAGAATTGGAAGAAAGTCGCCACGGCGATCGCCGATATGTGGAAGGGCCTCGGCGCCGAGGTCACCATGCTCAATTCCGATCTCAAGTCCCACTATTCCTATCTGCAGCAGGGCAACAGTTTCGACGTCACGCGGGCGGGCTGGGTCGCCGACTATGCCGATCCCGAGAACTTCCTGACCCTGGGTGTCTCCACCAACAAGGTCTTCAACTACGGCCACTACAACAATCCCGAATTCGATGCCTTGATGGCCAAGTCCTTCACCGAGCGGGACGTGGCCAAGCGCATGCAGATCCTGCACGACGCCGAAGCCATGCTGCTGCGCGATGCGTCGGTCACACCCTTGCTGGTCTATAACGACCCCTGGCTGGTCTCCAAGAAGGTCAAGGGCTGGCACGACAACCTTGCCAACCACCACGGCACGCGTTTCCTCACCAAGGAATGAGCTGCTGCGTGTGAGAGGCAGGAGGCCATCCTCCTGTCTCTCATCCGCGGCTGGAGAAGCGTGCTTGCCTCGCCGATGATGGGCCTGAACGCTTCGCAGACAGCCAATCCGAGGCGATGTCATGCTTTCATTCGTGCTGAAGCGTCTGGCGAGCGCGATTCCGACCCTGTTCGTGATCGTCACGCTTTCTTTTTTCCTGATGCGCCAGGTACCGGGCGGGCCCTTCAATCTCGCCCGGCCGCTGCCGCCGCAGATCATGGACAACCTGAACCGCGTCTATCATCTCGATGACCCGGTATGGAAACAGTATCTAAATTATATCTGGAACGTATTGCGCGGCGATTTTGGCCCCAGTTACGTCTATCGCGACTATACGGTCTCTGAAATCATCCTCCAGAAACTGCCATACTCCCTGCAACTGGGCAGCATGGCCCTGCTTTTGGCTGTCGTCGGCGGCATTCTGATCGGAACGATCGCTGCACTGCGCCAGAATTCGATCGTGGATGTTGCCGTAACCGCGATCGGCAATATCGGCATCACCATACCCAATTTCGTCATCGGGCCGGTCCTCGCGCTCCTCTTCGGACAAACCCTGCATTGGCTGCCGACCGGCAGCTGGGGCGACGGTTCGTTTCGCTATTTGCTCCTGCCGATGATCACCCTGGCGCTGCCGGAACTGGCGACCTTTGCCCGCCTGATGCGCGGCTCCATGCTCGAAGCCCTTCACGCCGACCACATCCGCACGGCGAAGGCCTATGGCCTGCCCGCCAAACTGACCATCGTCGCCCATGCCATGCGCGCCGGCATCCTGCCGATCGTCACCTATCTTGCTCCCGCCGCCGCCTCGCTGCTGACGGGCTCGGTGGTGGTCGAAAAGGTCTTTGGCATTCCCGGCGTCGGCAAGGATTTCGTCGAGGGTGCCCTCAACCGCGACTACACGCTGGTGATGGCGACCGTGGTGCTGGTTTCGGTCTTCATCATCATCTTCAACCTGATCGTCGACCTGCTCTATGCCTGGCTCGATCCGAGGGTGCGTCATGACTGAAACAAGCCTGGCACCCGCCACACTCCCGCGCAGCCGCAGCCTGCTCGAACTCGCCTGGCTGCGGCTGCGCCGCAACAAGGCCGCCATGGTCAGCCTGTTCGTGTTTGCGGCCATCGTGATCTTTTCCGTGCTGGGGCCGTTCTTTTCGCCTCACGGCTACGACCAGGTCTATGGGTCCTACGTCAAGGTTCCGCCCAGCCTCTCGCCCTATCCCAAGCATGCGACGCTCGAGGAGGCCATGAAGCGTGCGGCTTCCCAGGCCCGTCTGCAGGTCCAATCCTTCGAGACATCGGGCACCCAGTTCACGGCGACATTGACGTCGAGCCGGGCGATCGATCCGCGCGCCACCCGCTATGTCGACCGCATCGACGAATTCCGCAACACCAAGGTCACCGAGACCCGGGACGACGGCCGCACGGTCGTCATGCAGGGTGACATCAATGGCCAGTATTTCCTGCTCGGCACCGATGGCAATGGCCGCGATCTCATGACGCGTATCATGATCGGCGGCCAGGTCTCGCTGCTCGTCGGCCTGCTCGCCAGCCTGGTCAGCTTGGTCATCGGCGTCACCTATGGCGCCGTGTCGGGCTATATTGGCGGGCGTACCGACAATCTGATGATGCGTTTCGTCGAGATCCTCTATTCTCTCCCGTTCATGTTCTTCGTCATCCTGCTGGTGGCCTCCTTCGGGCGTGACTTCTGGCTGATCTTCGTTGCCATCGGCGCCATCGAATGGCTCGACATGGCCCGCATCGTGCGGGGCCAGACCTTGTCGCTGAAGCGGCGCGACTTCATCTCGGCAGCCCACGCCCTGGGGCTCAGCGAGGGGGCGGTCATTCGCCGCCACATCATTCCCAACACGCTGAGCCCGGTGCTGGTGTTCCTGACGGTGCGCATTCCCCGCATCATCCTGCTCGAAAGCTTCCTCTCCTTCCTCGGGCTCGGCGTGCAGGCACCACTCACCAGTTGGGGCGCTCTGATCAAGGAAGGCGCCGATTCCATGGAAGCCGCCCCCTATCTCCTGATCTGCCCGGCCATTTTCCTGGTCACCACCCTGTTCTGCCTCAATTTCATCGGCGACGGCCTGCGCGACGCCTTCGACCCCAAAGATCGCTAGAGCGTTTTTCTTTCAGACGGAGGCGCTTTGAACCGCAAAATGCTGCCGATATCAACACGTTAAAAAACGCGGGGGCGGTTCGGCCTAGCCGCATTTTGCTCAAGGGAAGACCGATGCAACAGACACCCTCGGATCCGGATACGAAAGACATCCTCCTCGACGTCAGCGGCCTGGAGGTCGACTTCAGCACCCCCGACGGTACGGTCAAGGCGGTCAAGGGCATCGACCTCAAGGTCAGCAAAGGCGAGACCGTCGCCATCGTGGGCGAATCCGGCTCGGGCAAGAGCCAGACCATGATGGCATTGATGGGCCTGCTCGCCGGCAATGGCCAGGTCCGGGGATCGGCCAAATATCGCGGCAGGGAATTGCTCGGCCTGCCGGCGAAGGAGCTCAACAAGGTACGTGGCGACAAGATCACCATGATCTTCCAGGAGCCGATGACCTCGCTCGACCCGCTTTACAAGGTCGGGCGTCAGGTGGCCGAGCCAATCGTCCATCATCGCGGCGGCAGCTACAAGCAAGCCCGCAAGAAGGCGGTGGAGCTGTTCAAGCTCGTGGGCATTCCCCATCCCGAGCGGCGGGTGGATGCCTATCCCCATGAGATGTCGGGCGGCCAGCGCCAGCGTGTAATGATCGCCATGGCGCTCGCCAACGATCCCGATCTCCTGATTGCGGACGAGCCGACCACCGCGCTCGACGTCACCGTGCAGGCCCAGATCCTGTCCCTGCTCGCCGATCTCAGGCAGCGCCTGGGCATGTCGATCGTCTTCATCAGCCACGATCTCAACATCGTCCGGCGTTTCGCCGATCGCGTCTATGTCATGCGTCGTGGCGAAGTGGTGGAGGCCGGTACCACGCAGGAGGTCTTCGACAATCCCCGGCATGACTACACCAAGATGCTGCTGGCGGCCGAACCGTCGGGCCATAAGGATCCACCACGTCCCGATGCTCCCGTGCTGCTCGAGGGCCGCAACATCCGCGTCACCTATCATCTCAGCGGCAGTCTTTTCGGCGGCCACAAGGCGATGGATCTGAAGGCGGTGGACGATGTTTCCCTGCGCCTGCAGCAGGGACAGACCATCGGCATCGTGGGTGAGTCGGGGTCGGGCAAGTCGACCCTGGGCCGCGCCTTGCTGCGGCTGAATACCGGCGAAGGCGACATCCGGTTCGATGGCCGCGACATCTCGCGGGCAAGCGCGCTCGACATGCGTCCGTTGCGGCGCGCCCTGCAATTGGTGTTCCAGGACCCCTACGGTTCGCTTTCTCCCCGCATGTCGGTGGGATCCATCATCACCGAAGGCCTTAGGGTGCATGAGCCCAGCCTGTCGGCTGCCGAACGGGACAAGCGGGCCGTCCAGGCCCTGACGGAGGTCGGCCTCGATCCCACCGCCCGCAACCGCTATCCGCACGAATTCTCGGGCGGCCAGCGCCAGCGCATCGCCATTGCGCGCGCCATGATCCTCAAGCCCAAGGTGGTGGTGCTCGACGAGCCGACCTCGGCGCTCGATCGCTCGGTGCAGAAACAGATCGTCGAACTGCTGCGCGACCTGCAGGCCACCTACGGCCTGTCCTATCTGTTCATCAGCCATGATCTGTCGGTGGTACGCGCGCTGTCCGACTATGTCGTCGTGATGAAGGAGGGACGCATCGTCGAGGAGGGCTCCACCGCCCAGATCTTCGACGCACCGCGCGAAACCTATACCCGCACGCTTATGGCGGCGGCACTCGGCAAGGAACGCGTGGAGGCGGCCGGTACGGCCTGAGGACCTGTCGCCTGCGCGTCGCTTTGGCGGCCCCTTGTCATCCCCCCGTCATCGCTTGGTCTTATCCGCGAATCCCATCGCGCAACCCGGATTCGGCGAAGGAGCGGATGGGCATGACGGATGTGAACAGCATCGGGACACAGGCGCCAGCCAAGGGCCAGGGCCATGTCAAGCAGGCCGTGGAGCATCACCGGCTATTGTCGCTGCGCGGCATGCAGGACCGGCTCTTCACCTTGGCTTTCAGTGGCCTCGTCTACGCCCAGATCTGGGAAGATCCCGAGATCGACATGGAAGCGCTGGCTCTCAAATCCGACGACCGGCTGGTTGCCATCGCCTCCGGCGGCTGCAATGTGATGAGCTATCTCAAGGCTGGCCCGGCCGCGATCACCGCGGTCGACCTCAACCGCCACCATATCGCCCTCAACCGGCTGAAGATCGCGGCGGCCCGGCACCTGCCCGACCATGCCGCCTTCTACGATTTCTTCGCGCGCGCCCACCAGCGCCGCAATGTTTCGATCTACGAGACGGCACTGCGCTCCCATCTCGACGCCGAGACACGCGCCTATTGGGACGGGCGTGACCTGCTCGGCCGCCGCCGCATCGGCTATTTCGGCAAGAACCTCTATCGGTACGGCCTGCTCGGCCGTTTCATCGGCCTGGGACATCTGATCGGACGGCTGCATCGCATCGATCCGGCCGACCTCCTGGCCGCTCGCGATCTCGCCGAGCAGCGCCGGGTCTTCGACGAGCGCATCGCGCCCCTGTTCGATCGCCCCCATATCAAATGGCTCACGCGCCGGCGGGCCTCGCTCTATGGCCTGGGCATTCCGCCCGAGCAGTATGACGCCCTGGCCGGGGCGGCAGCCGACGGGGAAGGCATTGCCGACGTGCTGCGCGAGCGGCTGGAACGCCTCGCCTGCGATTTCGACCTCAAGGACAATTATTTCGCCTGGCAGGCCTTCGGCCGCGGCTACAAACCCGATGGCGACGGGCCGGTGCCGCCCTATCTCGAGCCGGCGGCCTACGAGGCCGTGCGCGACCGCGCCGACCGCATCGATGTTCGCCATGTCAATTTGATCGACCATCTCAAGGCCCAGCCGGCGGCCAGCCTCGACGCCTATGTGCTGCTCGATGCCCAGGACTGGATGACCGATGTCATCCTCACCAAACTGTGGAGCGAGATCACCCGCACGGCCCGCCCCGGCGCCCGCGTGATCTTCCGCACCGCCGCCGAGGAAAGCCTGCTGCCGGGGCGTATTCCCGCCGATTTGCTAGCGCGCTGGTCCTATGATCGCGAGCGCTGCCGGGCCTGGACTGCGCGCGACCGCTCCGCCATCTATGGCGGCTTCCATCTCTACGAGCTGCGAGCCCTCCATTGAGCATCGAGATCCAGACGGGCGATGCCGCGGCGGCGATGAACCGGATCTATCGCCACCAGCGCTACATCTATGATCTCACGCGCAAATATTATCTGCTCGGCCGGGATCACCTGATCGCATCGCTGCGGCCGGCTGCTAGCGATGCCATTCTCGAAATCGGTTGCGGCACCGGCCGCAACCTCATTGCCGTGGCCAGGCGCTACCCCGCCACGCCGCTCTCCGGCTTCGACATTTCGACGGCGATGCTCGAAACGGCACGGCACTCGCTGGACCGCAATCGGCTGGCCCGCGTCACCGTGGCCCAGGCCGACGCCACCCGTTTCTCACCCGAGCAATTCGGGCGCAAGGGTTTCGAGCGCATCTATATCTCCTACACACTGTCGATGATCCCGGATTGGCAGGCCGTGCTGGAACGGGCCATTGCAGCCCTCGGACCGGGCGGTCGCCTCCTGATCGTGGATTTCGGCCAGCAGGAGGGCCTCCCGAGCTGGTTCAAGCGGCTGCTCTTTGCCTGGCTGGCGCGCTTCCACGTCCATCCGATCGCGGCATTGCCCGCGGCTCTGGCGGAACTCGCAAGCCGCGAGCACCTGCAGCTCCGGACCAGTGACCTCTACCGCGGCTACGCGTTCTATGCGGAGCTGGAGCGGCCTGCCACAGTGACGTAGTACTGCAGTTGCGGTTTTTATTCGAAGGGGATTTGGAGTGTCAGCCTATCCCGTGCTCTTTTAGGCAAACGCAACGGTAGGGCACGCTTGGGGGTACGGAGGATTGGCTTGATTCTTTCACCCCCGCCTTTCCCAAAACACCGTGCCCTCGAAGCGGAAGGCCTGTTCGCCGTGCTGGTTGAGCGCCGAGCTCAGCATGGAGACAATGCCCCATTCGGGCCGGGAGGTGCTCTCCTTCTTGCCCGTGACCTCCACGCTGTAGCGCAGCGTATCGCCGGCGCGCACCGGCCTAGCCCAGACCATGTTGCGAAAGCCCGGTGACGGGCCGAGCTTGACCACCGGCTTGCCGAGCTGGTGTGCTCTGGCGATCTCGACCTCCTGATGCGCCACCAGGAGCTTCATCCACACGGCCGCAACCTGCCAGCCCGACGCCACCAGGCCGCCGAAATGGCTGGCCGCCGCAGCCGCTTCGTCGACGTGAAAGGGCTGGGGATCGTAGAGCATCGCAAAGCGCTTGATGTTCTCGACCGAAAAGGTGAAGGCACCGATCTCGTCGGTATCGCCGATGGCGAGATCCTCAAAATATTTCATGCCGCCAGCCTCCGGCTGAACATGATGGAGCCGGTCTGGGTGGTCACCACCGTCTTTCCATCAGCCACAAGCTCGAACAGGAACTTCACCAGGCCCATCTCGGGGCGGCTCTTGGAAGCGCGCGCCTCCAGGGTCGTGCGGCGAACGCTCAGCGTGACATCCGGGCGGAGCGGCGCCAGCCATTTGACCTCGTCGATGCCGGGCGCGCCCATCGAGGTGGAGTTGAGCATGAAGCCATCGCAGTTGAGCCGCATCAAAATGCAGCAGGCATGCCAGCCGGAAGCAGCAAGTCCACCCAGCATGGTGTTCTTTGCCGCTTCCTCATCGAGATGAAACGGCTGGGGATCATATTCCCTGGCGAAGGCGAGGATGGCTTCGCGCGTCAGCCGGTACGACCCGTATGTCGCAATCTCGCCGACCGGGAAATCTTCAAAATGGAGCAGTGCATCAGCCATGCCCTCAGGATGGACCGATTAGCCCCTCAACGGCAAGAGTCTCATACTTGTCGAGGAAAGCCTCGACCGGGAGCTCACGGAAGTCCGGAAGGGCCATGCGCAGCGCCTCATGTGACCAGTCCCACCAGGCCAGAGCCTGCAGGCGATCGGCAATCGCATCCTCGAAGCGACGGCGGATCGGCCGCGCCGGATTGCCGGCGACGATGGTGTAGGCCTCGACGTCGCGGGTAACCACGGCGCCAGCGCCCACCACGGCGCCGCTGCCGATCCGGCGCCCCGGCAGCACGATCGCGCCATGGCCGATCCAGACATCATGACCGATATGGACGTCATGCCGTCGGCGCCAGGCGAAAAATTCCGTTTCGTCCTCCTCGCCTTCGAAATAGGCCGAGGCGCGATAGCTGAAATGGCTCTGACTTGCCCGGTCCATCGGATGATTGCCCGGATTGATGCGGGTATGGGCCGCGATCGAGACGAAACGGCCGATATGGCTGTAGGCGATGTCCGCATCGTTGACGACATAGGAATAGTCGCCGAGCTCGACCTCGTTCAGGCTGGTCCGCGGACCCACCTCGGTGTAACGCCCGAGCCGGCTCGCTGAAATCAAAGCCGTCGGGTCGATGAAAGGCGCGTGGCTGAGTTTGGGCAAGGCAATTCACCGGTGATGGAAAGCCTCCTGCTTCCCATCCTCCTGCGACAATGCCATGACAAGAAACGATCCGAGCGCCCGGCCTGTCGCAATTGCCGGCGACATCCGCGGGGGATCGTCACTGAAACATCATTGAACTGCCATCCCTCTGTAATCGCCCGGCGTTACCGACTCCGGAAACCTGCACGAGAAGGGATCTGTTCATGCTGGCGATCAAAGGAGTTTCCAGGCGCTTTGGCGGCAAGACGGCTGTCGCCGATGTGAATCTGGAAATTACGCCCGGCGCCTTCATCGGCGTGATCGGCCGCTCGGGGGCCGGCAAGTCGACCTTGCTGCGCATGCTGAACCGCCTCGTCGACCCGAGCGAGGGCACGATCTCCTTCGACGGCGTCGACGTCACGGCCTTGCGTGGACAGGCCTTGCGGGACTGGCGCGCGCGCTGCGCCATGATCTTCCAGCAGTTCAACCTGATCGGCCGCCTCGACGTGCTCACCAATGTGCTGATGGGCCGCCTCAACAAGGTCTCGACGGCCAGCGCCGTGCTGCAGCTCTGGGGCCTCGAAGACAAGGCCATGGCACTCGCCGCGCTGGAGCAGTTCGACATCGCCAATCTCGCCGGCCAGCGCGCCGACAGCCTGTCCGGCGGTCAGCAGCAACGCGTAGCGATCGCCCGCGCCTTGGTGCAGGAACCCTCGATCATCCTGGCGGACGAGCCGATCGCCTCGCTCGACCCGCGCAACACCAAGATCGTGATGGATGCCCTGCTGCGCATCAACAAGCATTTCGGCATCACCGTCATCTGCAACCTCCATTCGCTCGATCTCGCTCGCGGCTATTGCGACCGCCTGATCGGCATGTCCGCAGGCCGTGTGGTGTTCGACGGCGTTCCCGCAGCGCTGACGGCAGACGCGGCCCGCGACCTTTACGGCCTGGAGGCCGGCGAGGTGATGGACGCCGATGCCGACACCAAATGGGCAGGTCAGGCTCGCCCCGCCAGCGTCGCCGCCTGACAGGCCGGCCGCGCATCTTCAAGAGCCACAAGAACACGATATTTCCGACAGGAGAGACCTATGCTTTCGCGCCGCACGCTGCTCGGCCTTGCCGCAGCAGCCATGAGCTTTGCCGCCGGTACTGCCCAGGCCGAGGACTGGAAGGCCCAGTATCCCGAATTGACGCTCGCCGTCATTCCGGCTGAAAACGCCTCCACCACCAATGATCGCTACCAGCCGCTGGCCGACTACATCGCCAAGCAGGTTGGCGTGCCGGTCAAGCTCAACATCGCCAACGACTACGCCGCCGTGATCGAAGCCCAGCGCGCCGGCTTTGCCCAGATCGCCTGGTATGGCCCGGCCTCCTACGCCCGCGCCATCATCACCGGCGTCGCCACCGAGCCGGTCGCAGTTCCCCGCCACAACAACGGCCTTACCGGCTACTACTCCGTGATCTATGTGAAGGCCGACAGCCCCTACAAGACCATCGAGGACCTCAAGGGCAAGAAGCTCGCCCTCGTCGACCCCAACTCGACCTCCGGCAACAATGCGCCGCGCTTCGGCCTGCACAGCCAGGGCATCGACGTCGACAAGTTCTTCTCCTCCGTCGTCTTCGCCGGCAGCCATGACAACGCCGTGCTGGCCCTTGCCCAGGGTACCGCCGACGCCGCGGCCAACAGCTGGAACTCGGAAGACGATTCCAACCTGACCCGCATGCTCAGCCGCGGCATCCTCAAGAAGGATGACGGCACTCCGATGACCAGGGCCGACTTCCGCGTCATCTACAAGACGCCCTTCCTGCCGGAAGGTCCCTATACGGTGCTCGCCTCGCTGCCCGACGATTTGAAGAAGAAGATCGGCACGGCCCTGATCGACTATGCCAAGAACGACAAGGCCAATTTCGACAAGCTTTCCGACGGCAAGGATCTTGAACTCACGGCGATCAGCGCCAAGGAATATCAGCCGATCGTCGACATGGTGAAGTTCAACGACACGCTCCGCAAGACCCAGTAAGGCCAGGCATGATCGCAAGAGAGGGCGCGCACCGCGAGGTGCGCGCCCTTTGCACAGGCGGATTTCGCAGTAGGCCACGGCCGCTCGACCAGGCAGGAGGATATAACATTGCCGGCTATCAATAGCTTGCCGGAAGCGCAGGCCCGAGCCTTGCTGAAAGCCTACCAGGCAACCATTGCCGCCAAGAAGCGGCGGATCTGGCTCGCCGTCGCTGTCGGCATCGCCCTCTACGCGCTGTCGGCGCATGTGGCGTCGGTCCGGCCGGGCTTCCTGTGGACGCATATCGGCAACTTTACGTCCTTCTTCAGCCGCATCGCCCCTCCCCTCACTCTCGGCAACTTCGTCGGCGATATCAGGGAGTGGTATTGGGGCTTCGGCAAGTGGCTGGTGCTGCTCGGCGACACGCTGCTCGTCGCCTATCTCGGCACGCTGCTCGGCGTTCTCGGTGCCTTCGCCCTGTGTTTCATGGCCGCGGCAAATCTGACGCGTAGCCGGCTTCTGCGGGCCGTGGTCCGCCGCTGGCTCGAATTCTGCCGCACGGTTCCCACCATCGTCTTTGCCATGATCTTCCTGATCGCCTTCAAGTCGGGACCGATGGCCGGCGCCCTGGCACTCGCCATCCACACCATGGGCGCGCTCGGCAAGCTGTTTGCCGAAGTGGTCGAGAATGTCGACATGAAGCCGGTAGAGGGGACAGTCGCGACCGGCGGCTCCTGGCTGGAGAGCATACGCTTTGCCGTGCTGCCCCAGACCCTGCCGAACTTCGCCTCCTATTCCCTGCTCCGCTTCGAGATCAATGTGAGGGAGGCCGGCGTCATGGGCTTCATCGGCGTCGGCGGCATCGGCCAGGAACTCCTGGTGGCGATCCGCACCTTCGCCTATGCCGATGTCAGCGCCATTCTTCTGATGATCATCGTCACCGTCTTCATCATCGATTTCGCCACCGAGAAGCTGCGCCACCGCCTGATCGGTCAGGAGGCGACGCCATGAACAACCGCATCAACGGCCCGGCACCGCGTCCGGCAGGCCCTCTCGCCCCGCTCGGCCCTGAAAAACTCGCCTCCGTGGCGGCTCGCCATCGCGCCCATTTCGAGACCTCCTGGCGCACGCGTTTCCTGGCGGGCGGCGTGATCGCCGTCCTGCTCGCCCTTGCCGTCGTCGCCATGATCCGGCTCGAGGTCACGCCGGATCGGTTCTTCAGCGGCCTTTCGCGGCTCAGCACCTTCGTGGTGCAGATGTTCCCGCCCAATGACGAGGGCAAATTCTGGTTCTTCGTCGAGGCCCTCGCCGAAACGCTCGCCATCGCCTTCGCGGGAACGCTCACCGCGGCCGTGCTGGCCGCGCCCGTAGCCTTCCTGGCAGCCCGCAACGTCATTCCCAATGTCTTCGTCCGGTTTGCCGTGCGCCGCGGCCTCGACGTGATCCGCTCGGTCGATGCGCTGATCTGGGCGCTGGTCTGGGTCGGCGTGGTTGGCCTCGGTCCCTTCGCCGGCGTGCTCGCCATCATCTGCGTGGACTTCGGCGCCTTCGGCAAGCTGTTCTCCGAAGCGATCGAGACCACCGACAACAAGGCGAGCGAGGGCGTGCTTTCCACCGGCGGCAACCGCATCCACCGCATCCGTTTCGCCCTGATCCCGCAGGTTCTGCCGGTGATGGCCAGCCAGGTGCTCTATTTCTTCGAATCCAACGTGCGCTCGGCCACCATCATCGGCATCGTCGGCGCTGGCGGTGTCGGCCAATATCTGGCCGAATTGCTGCGGGTGCTCGACCTGCCGCCCCTCGGCGTGCTGATCTTCATGATCCTGGTGACCGTCGCCGTCATCGACGTGATCTCGTCGCGCCTGCGCCTCGCGATCATCGGCCAGCCGCAACGGCCCTGATCCTATCCCGCCAGGCCGAACGCCGCATCGAAAGCCTTTGCGCCGACCGGTGTGAAGGCAATCACGCGCCCCTCCCTGCGCCGAGCCCAATCACGCTCGATCACCCAGTCGAGGAGCCTCGCACCAAGGGCACCGCCGAGATGGCTGCGGCGCTCGCTCCAGTCGAGACAGCGCCGGCAGAGCGGGCGCCGGCTTTTGGCCATGGCCGGCACGTCGAGCCCCAGCCCGACGAAGAATTGCTGCCCGGTGGCCGTGACCACGGGATCGTCATCACCGCTGATAAAGCCCTGACAGACGAAGCCGTCCAGCAGGGCGACGCCGCGCGCTCCGGCGAGGTGGTCGTAGCAGATCCTGGCTGTCCGCATGGCTTCGTCGCGCGGGCCGGTTCGCACCCTGACGGCGCCGGTGCGTTGGGCCAGCCCCATCAGCGCTTCCAGCACCTGCGCGACATCGTGGCCGGACAGGCGAAAATAGCGGTGCCGTCCCTGTTTCTCAGCTGAGAGCAGGCCGGCCGCATCGAGCTTGGCAAGGTGGCCGCTGGCCGTCTGCAGGGTGATGCCCCCGGCCTCGGCCAATTCACTCACGGTGAGGGCCCGCCCATCCATCAGCGCCGTGAGCATGTTGGCGCGGGCGGGGTCGCCGATCAGGGCGGCGACAGAGGCGATCATCGGTCCGTCTTTCATACTACGATCATAGCCGAAGCATTGACGTCGCTCAATCGCCTAGCCTGTCCCGGTCAGCCAACCAAGGAGACGGCCATGATCACGTGCTTCATCCGCTATGACATCGATCCCTTCAAGCTCGAAGCCTATGAGGAATATGCCCGCAATTGGGGCCAGCTCATCCCGGCCTGCGGGGCCGACCTCATCGGTTACTACGCGCCGCATGAGGGATCGGCCACGACGGCCTACGGGGTCTACAATATCGAGGACCTCGCCGCCTATGAGGCCTACCGAGCCCGGTTGCGCAACAGCGCCGGCGGCCGCGCCAACTACGATCTCGCCAAGCGCGAAGCCTTCATCCGGCGGGAAGATCGCCTTTTCCTGCGGCAGGTTTCGGCGCCGCATGCTCCTCTTGTGAAGGCATGAGAACGCGGCGCCTGATGGATCTTAGCCGCCGACGGCGTCAGCCGTGCACTTCTTGACGAAGCTCGTCTTGGCCGCACCGTTCAGTTTCTTGGTAGCGGCCTGCGCATCGCAGGCGCCGGCGGCATCCTTGGCGCATTTGTTGGTGAAGGCCGTCAAGGCGGCCCCCGCCAACTTCTTGTCGGTTGCCTGGGCCTTGCAGGTGGCACCTGCGGCCATGGCACTGGCGACGAGGCAAGACGAAACGAGAGCAACACCGAGCAAACGGATCATGCTGATTCTCCCAGGACAGCCCCCGGCGAAGCATGCATGGCCCGCAGGGTACGGTCGAGACGATTCTTGCCTTTCACCTTCCGAAAGGCGGCCCAAAGGTTTATGAGCAGGGCCAGATTTTGAAACCCTGCAGGATTTCCGGGACAGGACCGAAACGGGCCTCCCGGAACAGACGATCACATGAACAAGCATTCCAGTCTCAGGAGCGCTTCCGATCTGGAGGCCGCCGGCCTTGTCTCGCCGCTCGAACGCCTCGACATCGAGGAGGTCGCGCGACGTTTCTCCGTTGCCATCACCCCTGCGATGTCGGACCTGATCGAGGGCCCCCCCGATCAGGATCCAATCGCCGCCCAGTTCGTACCGACCAGCCATGAACTGACATGGAGCCCGGACGAACTCTCGGACCCGATCGGGGACGACGCCTTCTCGCCGGTGAAGGGCATCGTTCATCGCTACCCCGACCGCGTCCTGCTCAAGCCACTGCATGTGTGTCCGGTCTATTGCCGCTTCTGCTTCCGGCGGGAGATGGTGGGGCCGGAGGGCGACATGCTCGGCAGTGGCGAACTCGATGCCGCCCTGGCCTATATCGCCGGCAATCCGGCGATCTTCGAGGTCATCATCACCGGCGGCGATCCCTTCGCGCTGTCGCCGCGGCGCATCGGCCGGATCGTGAGAGCGCTGTCGGCCATCGATCATGTCGGCGTGATCCGCTTTCATACGCGCGTGCCGGTGGTGGCGCCCGAACGGGTCACGGACGAGCTCATCGAAAGCCTCGACAGCCCGAAGGGCGTGTTCGTCGCCCTGCACGCCAATCATGTGCGCGAACTCACGCCCGCCGCGCGGGTTGCCTGTACGCGGCTGGTCAAGGCGGGGATCGCCATGGTCAGCCAGACCGTGCTGCTCAAGGGCGTCAACGCCACGGCCGAGGAACTGTCGGCCCTGTTCCGGGCTCTGCTCGGCCTGCGCATCAAGCCCTATTATCTGCACCATGGCGACCTCGCCAAGGGTACGGGCCATTTCCGCACCACCATCGCCGAGGGCCAGGCGGTGATGCGGGACCTTCGCGGCACCCTCACCGGCCTCGGCCAGCCCACCTATGTGCTCGACATTCCCGGCGGACACGGCAAGGTGCCGATCGGGCCTGGTTATCTCGACGATGGCGAGAACGGCCCTGTCGTGACGGATCCGCGCGGCATCCGGCACGACTATCGCGGCTAGGGATCTTGGTGTGTCGACCACGCTCCATCGATTGATGGAGCTGAAAGGCCGGCACTCAGCGCCCGTCAGCTCTGCACCACGATCTCGGTACGGTCCGCGGCAAACAAGCTGAAGATCGCCTGGATCGGCACGCCGTCGGCATCGATGTTGACACCCTCCACCGTCAGGACGGGGCGGCCGACCGCAATATCGAGCCTGGTTGCTTCATCGGGTGAGGCAAAGCGCGCCCCGACACGGGTCGATACCCGCTTGTAATCCTCGACGCCGCAGGCCGCCAAGGCCGGCGTCACGGCCCCGAAGCGCCGATAGGCATCGGCAAAACCGGCAAAGCGCGGCAGCGGCAGGAAGGAATTGCCGAAGGCGATCGGCACCCCGTCGGCCGAACGCATGGTCAGCAGCTTCAGCACCGGACTGCCCGGTGCAATGGCCAGCAATCCGGCAAGGCGCGGATCGGCCTCGATTTCGACGGCCTCCAGCACGATGCCCCCGGCCTCGCGCCCTTCCTGCGCCATGTTCTGGCTGAAACGCGTGCGCTCGCCGATCGGATAGGCAAGCCGAGAAAGCTCGACGAAGGTCCCCCTGCCCTGCGCGGTGCGCACCAGGCCCTTGCCGGCCAGTTCGCCGAGGGCCCGGCGCACCGTATGCCGGTTGACGCCGAAGCGGGCGGCCAGTGCGGCCTCCGTCGGCAATTGCGTCCCGGGGGCCAGCATGCCGCCAATGATCTCCGCCTCGACGAGATCCACGATCTTGCGCCAGGCGGCGATACCATCGCCACGGGAAACACCGTCTTCCGCAGCAGCAAAATCGCTTGTTGCCATCTGCGACGAAAAATTCCTAGGCGGGACTGGTTTTGTCATGGAAGCGTTGCAAGGTTCCTCATATAGTTGTCTATATCACTAGACAACATGCTTCGCCAGCCTGTTGTGACCCAAGGCAGAGCAATGGTTCCGACATGAATGAGTCCTCCCCAGATCGTCATCGCCAGATGGCGGCCGAGCCGGCTGCCGGACTGAAGGCACGCCAGGCCGTCATGCGCCTTTGCGCCCACGCAACCGGCAGCGAACTCGACCAGGCCCTCTCGACCCTGGCTCCGTTGCCGGCCCATGCCGCGCTGCGGCCCGCCGCAACCGGCCTCGTCATGCTGCAGGGCCGGGTCGGCGGCGACGGCGCCGCCTTCAACCTGGGCGAGGCGAGCACGTCGCGCGCCACCGTCCGGCTCGAAAATGGGCCTGTCGGCTTTGCCTATCATCTCGGCCGTAACAGCGCCAAGGCCAGCGCCGCCGCCCTGCTCGACGCACTCTGGCAGGACGAGGCCCGTCGCAAGGCGGTCGAACGGGCACTGCGGCCGGTGGCCACCCGGTTGAATGCGGAAGCCGGCGTTTCAGCCCGGCAGACCGCAGCGACCAAGGTCAATTTTTTCACCATGGTACGGGGAGAGGACTGATGATCAGCCTTGCACAGGACCAATTTGCACAGGATCTGGCGCCCGGCTTTGCCGATGCGGCACTCGAATCCCAGGCGGTCTTCCGCGCCTGCATGAATGCGCTGGCCCGGCCGGCCCGTCCCCAGCCCCTTTTGACGGGGCTGGTGCCACCGGCACCACTGACGCCGGAACTGGCCGCCCTTGCCCTCGCTGTGGCCGATCACGAGGCCCCGCTCTGGCTCGATGCCAGGCTGCGGACAGCGGAGGTACGAGCCTATCTCACCTTCCATACCGGAGCCCACCTGACGGAAGACCCACAAGAGGCAGCCTTTGCCCTTGTCGCAGATGCCGCCGCCTGTCCTGACCTCGCCAGTTTCGCCCAGGGCAGTGACGAATATCCCGATCGCTCGACCACGCTGCTGATCGCACTGGAGCGGCTCGAAGCCGGCCATGATCTCGCCTTTACCGGGCCCGGCATCAAGGCCGACGCAGGTTTGGCGCTCGCGCCGCTTCCCGATGACTTCCGCCGGCAGCTCAGCGCCAACCATGCCGCCTTTCCATGCGGCGTCGATATCGTCTTCACGGCACCGGGCAGGATCGCCGGCCTGCCGCGCTCGTCCCAAATTCTTGGAGTAGCCTGATGTATGTCGCCGTCAAGGGTGGCGAGGAAGCCATCGACAACGCCCATCGCCTGCTCGCTCATGTCCGGCGCGGCGACAAGGCGGTTCCCGATCTCGCCACCGATCAGATCCGCGAGCAACTCACCCTCGGCGTCGACCGCGTGATGGCCGAGGGCTCGCTTTACGACCGCGATCTGGCCGCCCTCGCCATCAAGCAGGCCCGGGGCGACCTGATCGAAGCGATCTTCCTGGTACGCGCCTATCGCACCACCTTGCCGCGTTTCGGCACCAGCACGCCTGTCGATACCGACGACATGGCCATTCGTCGTCGCATCTCGGCGACCTTCAAGGACCTGCCGGGCGGCCAGGTGCTCGGCCCGACCTTCGACTACACCCATCGCCTGCTCGACTTCATGCTGGCCGCCAGCGCCGAGGTCGAGCCCCCCAAGGAAAAGCCCGCCACCGGGGAGAAGACGCCGCGCGTCAGCGACCTGCTCGGCGGCGAGGACCTGATCGAGCGCAACGCCGCTCCCGACCCCGAACGCCCGGTGGGCGATCTCACCCGCGAACCCCTCGCCTTCCCGGCCGACCGCGATCTCAGGCTGCAGGCGCTCGCCCGGGGCGATGAAGGCTTCCTCCTGGCGCTCGCCTATTCCAGCCAGCGCGGCTTTGGCCGCACCCACCCCTTCGTCGGCGAAATCCGGCTCGGCGAAGTGGAGGTGGAATTCGTGCCGGAGGAGCTCGGCTTTGCCGTGCCGATGGGCTCGATCACCGTCACCGAATGCCAGATGGTCAACCAGTTCGCAGGCTCTGCCGAAGCCGCGCCGCAATTCACACGCGGCTATGGCCTGGTCTTCGGGCAGGCTGAGCGCAAGGCGATGTCCATGGCGATGGTCGACCGCTCGCTGCGGGCGCGCGAGTTCGGCGAAGAGAGGACTGCGCCCGCCCAGGACGAGGAGTTCGTGATGTCCCATTGCGACAACGTGCAGGCGACGGGCTTCGTCGAGCATCTGAAACTGCCCCACTATGTCGACTTCCAGGCCGAGCTCGACCTCGTCAGGCGCCTGAGGGCCGAGCATGCCGAGCGGCGAGAGACGGCGCTGGCCGAAACCCGGCAGGAGGACGCAGCATGACCGAGGCAGCAAGTCATCCCGGTCGGAGCGAAGCGGAGAGCCGGGACCGCAAGCAGGAAGAGGCTCACTCTTCGAACGGTCCCGTGTCTGCGGGGCATCGCTCCGCGCTGCACCGCGCACGGGATGACAATCCCAGCGGCTACAATTTCGCCTATCTGGACGAACAGACCAAGCGCATGATCCGCCGGGCGATCCTCAAGGCCATCGCCATCCCCGGCTACCAAGTGCCCTTCGCCTCGCGCGAGATGCCGATGCCCTATGGCTGGGGCACCGGCGGCGTGCAGGTAACAGCGGCGGTGATCGGCCCCGACGACGTGCTGAAGGTGATCGACCAGGGCGCCGACGACACCACCAACGCCGTCTCGATCCGCCGCTTCTTCGCCAAGACGGCCGGCGTCGCCACCACCACCGCCACGCAGGACGCCACCATCATCCAGACACGCCACCGCGTGCCGGAAGCGCCCCTCAAGCCTGACCAGATCCTGGTTTATCAGGTGCCAATCCCTGAGCCGCTGCGCTTCCTCGAACCGCGCGAGACCGAGACGCGCAAGCTGCACGCTCTCGCCGATTACGGCCTGATGCATGTGAAGCTCTATGAGGACATCGCCCGCCACGGCCATATCGCCACAACCTACGCCTATCCGGTGGAAGTCGCCGGGCGCTATGTCATGGATCCCTCGCCGACGCCGAAATTCGACAATCCCAAGATCGACGATTGCGAGGCGCTGCAGCTCTTCGGAGCCGGGCGCGAGAAGCGCATTTATGCGGTGCCGCCACATACGCGGGTGAAGAGCCTCGACTTCGAAGATCATCCGTTCAGCGTGCAGCGTTTCAGTCAGCCCTGCGCCCTCTGCGCCGCGCGGGACGTCTATCTCGACGAGGTCGTCCTCGACGATCGCGGCGGCCGCATGTTCGTCTGCTCGGACACCGACCATTGCGAAACGAGGCGGGCCGCGGGGCACAGGGGCGAGATGCTGGGCTCGTCGCCCCTGGAAGCACGGACGTCCTCACCCGCTCCAGCCTTGTCGTCGAGTGCATCGTTTTCACGAGCGGACGAGGACGTCCGCGCTCCCAGGAAGGATGAGCCATGACTTTCGACAGCTCCCCCCTGCTCCAGGCTCGCGGGCTCACCAAGCATTACGGCACACGCCTGGGCTGCGCCGACGTTTCCTTCGATCTCTATGAGGGCGAGGTCCTTGCCGTGGTCGGCGAGTCCGGGTCGGGCAAGTCCACCCTGCTCGGCCTCCTCTCCAGCGAGGTCGAGCCCACTGCCGGTTCGGTGCATTATCGCATGCGTGACGGGGCCGTCCGCGACCTCTTCGCGCTGAGCGAGGCCGAACGCCGCTTCCTCCTGCGCACCGACTGGGGCTTCGTGCGCCAGGATGCGCGCGACGGCCTGCGCATGGGCGTCTCGGCCGGCGCCAATGTCGGCGAGCGCCTGATGGCGGTCGGCGCGCGGCATTATGGGCGTATTCGCGAATCGGCACTGGACTGGCTCGGCCGGGTGGAAATCGAGGCCGACCGCATCGACGATACCCCCGCCAGCTTCTCCGGCGGCATGCGCCAACGCCTGCAGATCGCCCGCAACCTCGTCACCCGCCCGCGCCTCGTCTTCATGGACGAGCCGACCTCCGGCCTCGATGTTTCGGTGCAGGCGCGCTTGCTCGACCTCCTGCGCGGCCTCGTTGCCGATCTCGGCATCGCGGTCGTCATCGTCACGCACGACCTCGCTGTCGCACGGCTGTTATCGCATCGCATCATGGTGATGCGGCAGGGCCGGGTGATCGAGACGGGCCTGACCGACCAGGTCCTCGACGATCCGCACGAGGCTTACACCCAACTTCTGGTTTCTTCGGTGCTGGCAGCATGACCTCCCCCATTCTCACCCTCGAAGGCGTTTCCAAGAGCTTCACCCTGCATCTTCAGGGAGGCCAGAGCATCGGCGTGATGCAGGATGTTCGCTTTGCCGTCGCCCCCGGCGAATGCGTCGTGCTCGGCGGGCCGTCCGGGGCCGGCAAATCCTCGATCCTCAAGATGATCTACGGCAATTATCGCTGCGATAGCGGCGCGATCCTGCTGCGCGAAGGTGAGGAGGTCGTCGATATCGCCACCGCCGAACCCCGGCGCATCCTGGCGCTACGCCGCCGCACCATGGGCTATGTCAGCCAGTTCCTGCGCGTGATTCCCCGCGTCTCCGCCCTCGCCATCGTGGCGGAAGCGGCACGCGAAACCGGCCTGGCCGAGGACGCCGCCACCAGGCGCGCCCAGGATCTGCTTCACCGGCTCAACGTGCCGGAGCGGCTCTGGCGCCTGCCGCCCGCGACCTTCTCGGGCGGCGAGCAACAGCGCGTCAACATCGCGCGCGGCCTCGCCGCCGACCGGCCGCTTCTGCTCCTCGACGAGCCGACCGCTTCGCTCGACGCCGCCAACCGGGCGGTCGTCGTCGACCTCGTCACCGCCAAGAAACAAAATGGCGTCGCAATTGTCGGCATCTTTCATGACGAGGATGTGCGCGAACGAGTCGCGGACCGCGTCGTCGACGTCACCCGGTTTTCCGTAACTTCACTTGCCGCCTGAACGGACATTTCAACCATGCCTGATCTTGAGCAATTTGTTCTCTCAAATGCCCGCCTCGTCCTGGCCGACCGCGTGATCGGCAAGGGCTGGATCGCCGTCGACAAGGGCCGCATCGCCGAGATGGGCGAGGGCGAGGCGCCGGAGAAAGGTTTGGACATGGCAGGGGATCATATCCTGCCCGGCCTGGTGGAACTCCATACCGACCATCTGGAAGCCCATTACTCGCCGCGCCCTTCGGTGCGCTGGCATGCCCTCAGCGCCGTGATGGCCTATGACGCCCAGATCGCGGCTGCCGGCATCACCACCGTGTTCGATTCCATCCGTCTCGGATCCGAGACGGAAGAAGGCACCATCTCCAAGGAGGGCACGGCGCTGGCCGGAGCCCTGGAAGAAGCACGCCAGCACGGACATCTGCGCGTGGAGCACCGCACCCATATTCGCTGCGAGCTCGCCACACCCGACGTCCTCACGGCCTTCCAGGCCTTCCGGGAACTCTACCCCGTTCATCTGGCGTCGCTGATGGATCATACCCCCGGCCAGCGCCAGTTCCGCGATCTCAACACCTGGATGAATTTCTATTTTCCACGCCGGGTGCGCGGCGAAACCGATGTCGAGACCTACATCAAGGACAAGCTCGACAGGCATGCCCGCTTCGCATTGCACAGCCGTTCCAGCCTGGTGGCGCTGGCGCGCGAACATGGCATCGTGCTCGCCAGCCATGACGATGCCACCGCCGGGCATGTGGAAGAAGCGGTGGCCGACGGTGTCGCCATCGCCGAATTCCCCACTACGCTCGAAGCGGCCCTCGCCTCCCACGCAGCCGGCATCAGCGTGATGATGGGTGCGCCCAACGTCGTGCGCGGCGGCTCCCATTCCGGCAATATCGCGGCGTCGGACCTCGCCGGAGAGGGCGTACTCGACATTCTCTCCTCTGATTACGTACCGGCCAGCCTGCTGCTTGCCGCCTTCCAGCTGCCCGAGCGGGTGCCCTCGATCGACCTGCCGGCGGCGGTGCGCATGGTCAGCGATACGCCGGCCCGTGCCACCGGCCTTCATGATCGTGGCCGGCTGGAGCAGGGACGCCGCGCGGATCTGGTGCGGGTAACCCAGGTTGCCTCGGGTGCCGGCACCACGCCGATCATCCGCCGTGTCTGGAGCGAGGGCAAGATCGCGGCATGACCGACGAACCCGCCTTGATCCAGCCCAAACCGCGCCTCGGCAAGCTGATCGCCATCGTCGGACCGAGCGGCGCGGGCAAGGACACGTTGATCGATGCCGCCCGCCTGCGTTTCGCCGACCATCCCGGCCTGATCTTCCCGCGCCGCATCATCACGCGTGAAAGCAACAGCTCGGAAGATCACGATACGCTGTCCGAGGAGCGCTTTGCCGAGTTGGAAGCGCAAGGAGGCTTTTCGCTGTCCTGGCGTGCGCATGGCCTGAGCTATGCCCTGCCCCTCGAGGTGCGGCTGGCGACCGAGGAAGGTCGCCATGCCGTCTGCAACCTCTCGCGCTCCAGCCTGCCGGAAGCACGCCAGCGCTTCGCCGGCCTCAGCGTCGTGCTGGTGACCGCGCCGGCCGAGATCATCGCCCAGCGCCTGGCGGCCCGCGGTCGCGAAAGCGAAGAGATGATCCGGGCGCGCCTGGCCCGCAAGATCGACCGCGAGGACAGTCTCGCCCCCGACCTCATCATCCGCAATGACGGCCCGGTGGAAGCGGCAACAGACAGGCTGATCGCCCATCTGCAGGCCGAACTCTCCGGACAGGCACAGGCGATGGAATAGGCCGGAACGGCGGATCGTAGGATCAGGCGCGCGGACCGGCGACCGATCCCCGCAAATCGAGCTCGCAGGCCACCTCGACGGTCCGGGGCGCCTCGCCGGGCTCGGCCAGGCGCTGCATGAGCTGGGCCCAGGCGACTTCGGCAATCGCCTGCACCGGCTGTATCACCGCGGCAATCGGCGGGTGCGTCACCTGCATCCATTCGATGTCGTCGAACCCGACAACCGACAGATCCCGTGGCATGACGAGGCCGCGTCTCTCCACCTCCCGCAACGCCGCAAGCGTGGCGGGACTGTACAGCGTGAAGATGGCCGTCGGCAGCCTTCCCTTGTCGAAGCGTGAGGCCATCGCCGTCATGGCCGACGCGACATCGGGGCCGCATAGCAGGACTTCAACATCGTCAGCGATGCCGGCCTGTTGCGCTGCAGCCATCGCGCCATTGACGCGATCACGCATATTGGTGAGATCGAGCGAGGAAGGGCCGAGCAGGATACGCCGATGCCCCCGTGCCACGAGTGCACGGATGACGGCGGCGCTGGCCTCGACATTGTTGACGCTGACGCGATCGAAGCCCGTCTCGTCGGGAACGCGGTCGAGCAGGATCGTGGCAACCTTCTGATCGAGCAAGGAAGCTTCGGCGGCCGGACGCCCATCCGTCGGCACCACGATCATGCCGGCGACCCGCCAATCGAGCAGTGCCTCGGTCTGGGCAGCCTCCCGCTCGGTCTTCTCGGCGCTGGAAACGGTCACCAGCCGATAGCCGCTCCCCTCCGCCAGGCGCTCGAAATGGGCGACCATCGAACCGAAGAAGGGGTTGCGGAAGTCCGGAACGATGAGCCCGACGATCGAGCGGCGCGAGCGGCGCAGATTGGCTGCCAGCGGGTCGACCCGGAAACCAAGCTCCCGCACGGCGGCATGGATACGCGCCACGCTCTCGGCCTTCACGGCGCCGAGGCCGCGAAGCACTTTGGAAACGGTGGCGGGCGAAACATTGGCAAGCCGGGCAACGTCATGAATGGTCGCCCGCTCGCCCGGCGTCTTGCGTGGCGGCTCGTTGGATTGCATGGCCCCCGCCCCTGTCACGAACGAACACTCACGCCATCATAGCACAGATAAATCGATTTCCTTCCGCCAATCGGCAGCATTCCACCAGGAGCCACCAATTGGCATATCACAATGTTAAATTACGCCGAACCCGCAGGCAAACAAAGACCTTTCAAGATCTTCAAATCGAGCGCTTTTTATTTGCACTCAAGTCGCAAAGCGGAAATGCAGGACATCGCCGTCAGCGACCACATAGTCCTTGCCTTCCAGACGGAACTTGCCGGCTTCCTTGGCACCCGCTTCGCCGTTCAGCGTGACATAGTCGCCATAGGCAATGGTTTCGGAGCGGATGAAGCCCTTCTCGAAATCGGAATGGATCACACCGGCGGCCTGCGGCGCGCGCATGCCCTTGGTGATGGTCCAGGCCCGGGCTTCCTTCGGCCCCACCGTGAAATAGGTGACGAGATCGAGCAGCTCATAGCCGGTGCGGATGACGCGGTTGAGGCCAGGCTCGTTCAGGCCGATGGCATCGAGGTAGTCTTTCTGCTCCTCGGGCGGCAGAATGGCGATCTCACTCTCGATCTTGGCAGAGACCACCACCGCCTTGGCGCCTTCCTCGGCGGCGCGGGCCTTCACCCTGTCGGACAGGCCATTGCCTTTGTCGGCGGAGGCTTCCTCGACATTGCAGACATAGAGGACCGGCTTGGCGGTAAGGAGCTGCAGCATGTCGAAGGCCCGGCGCTCCTCCGGCTTGACCTCGACCAGACGGGCAGGCTTGCCCTCGCGCAGCAGCACCAGGGCCCGGTTGATCAAATCGAGGCTTTCCTTGGCTTCCTTGTCGCCACCCCGCGCCTTCTTCTCCAGCGCCACCACGCGGCGCTCCAAGCTGTCGAGATCGGCGATCATCAGCTCGGTCTCGATGGTCTCGATATCGGCCACCGGGTCGATCTTGCCCTCGACATGGGTAACGTCGCCATCCTCGAAGCAGCGCACCACATGGGCGATCGCGTCGCATTCACGAATGTTACCCAGGAACTGGTTGCCGAGGCCCTCACCCTTGGAGGCCCCCCGCACCAGGCCGGCAATGTCGACGAAGGTCAGGCGGGTGGGAATGATGGTGCCGGACTTGGCAATGGCAGCGAGCTTCTCCAGGCGCTCGTCGGGCACCGCCACATCGCCGACATTGGGCTCGATGGTGCAGAAGGGATAGTTGGCCGCCTGCGCCGCCGCGGTCTGCGTCAGCGCATTGAACAGGGTCGACTTGCCGACATTGGGCAGGCCGACGATTCCACATTTGAAACCCATGGTGATCGCTCGTTCATCTTGTAGCCGGCGCGCTCCTGCCGCCGACGAAATCCGTTAGGGTGCTGGGTAGATAGGAAGCAGCGCAACGTCAATGCTTCCCTGGGAGCGCGGACGTCCTCGTCCGCATCGTCCCATCCTGTAATCGTGACGCTTCCAAGAGCGGACGAGGACGTCCGCGCTCCCAGAAACCCCCTCACGCTCCCGCTAGCTTGGCGGCGCCGTGCCCCCTCGCCTCCATGAACAAATGCACCTTGTTCTGGAAGCTCGCATCCTCTCCATCAGCCAGCAGTGGCGCTGCATCGGCACAGGCCGTGCACAGATCCTCGACCCAAGGCCATTCCGCCTTGGCAAAGTCGCTCAGCACGAAATGATGCACCAGCGCCTTGTCACCGGGATGACCGATGCCGAGCCGGGCGCGGCGATAGTCGTTGCCGCAATGGGCCGTGATCGACCGGAGGCCGTTATGCCCGGCATTGCCGCCGCCGACCTTCACGCGCAGCTTGGCGGGCGCCAGGTCGAGCTCGTCGTGGAAGACCGTGAGATCGGCCAGGCCGATCTTGTAAAAGCGCATGGCCTCTCCGACCGATTGCCCGCTTTCGTTCATATAGGTCTGAGGCTTGAGCAGCATGACCCGTTCGGCGCCGACGCTGCCCTCGCTGACCTGGCCCTGAAAGCGCGAGCGCCAGGGTGCGAAGCGATGGCGCCGCGCGATCTCGTCGATGGCAAGGAAACCGATATTGTGCCGGTTGGCAGCATATTTGGCCCCTGGATTGCCGAGGCCGACGAACAGACGCATGATAGTCTCTGGAGCAAAGCGCGTTTAAGCGAAAACGCTGTTTTGCTCCAGCTCCTCGTTCGAACGCGTCTTTGCGATTCTTGGTGACTCCATCAAATCGCCAAACGCTATGAAAGCACGAATGGCCGGGACGAGCCCGGCCATCGCAGCAATGGATATGCAGCCGGATTACTTCTTGGCGGCGTCGGCGGGCTCGGCAGCCGCCTCGGCGGCGGGAGCAGCCTCTTCACCAACCGGCGGCACGATCGAGACCAGCGTCGCATCGTCCTGCCCGGCGTAGGAAACGCCTTCCGGCAGCTTGATCTGCGAGACGTGGACCGAATCGTTGATATCGAGAGCGGCGACGTCGACATCGATCGAATCGGGGATCTTGTCGGCGGGAGCCAGAACCGAGAGGGAGTGCGTCACGATGTTGACGGCACCGCCGCGCTTCACGCCCACGGAGGTCGCGGCGTTGACGGCATGCACGGGAATATCGACGCGCAGACGCGAGCCGGCATCGACACGCAGGAAGTCGACATGCTCGACGGTGTCCTTGACCGGGTCGAGAGCATAGTCGCGCGGAATGGCGCGGGTCTTGCTGCCATCAACCTCGATCTCGAACACGGTGGTGAGGAAGTGGCCGGCATAAACCAGCTTGTTGGCTTCCTTGGCGTCGAGAGCGATGGAAACGGGGGGCTTGCCGGCACCGTAGATCACGGCCGGCACCTTGCCTTCACGACGAACGGCACGCGCGGCCCCCTTGCCCACTTGCGTGCGAGCCGTGGCGGAAATCTGCTTCACGGACATTGTATGTTCCTAGGGTTGTTCAAAGAAAAAGGCCGCTGGCGCGGCCGGTTCGGTCGTTCCGCATTGCCTCCAGGGGTGTCTGGTCGCGGAACGGCGTTCTCATAGACGCATCCCGGGCGAAAAGCAAGAACCCGCTCGTCTTGCCGGAAGGCCGCTGCCCCGTTCAATGGCCTTCGAAGGACACCAGCGTATGCACGGGCACGCCCAGCGCCCGGATCTTGTCGGCCCCTTTCAGCTCGGGCAGGTCGATGATGAAGACCGCAGCCAGCACGTCGGCCCCGATCTCGCGCAACAGCTTGACCGCCGCCTCTGCCGTACCGCCGGTGGCGATGAGGTCGTCGACCAGGATGACCCGCTCGCCCGGTTTTACCGCATCCTTGTGGACTTCCATTTCGTCGAGGCCATATTCCAGCGAATAGGCGATGCGCACGGTCTCGTGCGGCAGCTTGCCCTTCTTGCGCACCGGCACGAAACCGGAGGAGAGCTGGTGGGCGAGTGCGCCCCCCAGGATGAAGCCGCGCGCCTCGATCCCAGCCACCTTGTCGATCTTGGCACCCGCCCAGGGCTGCACCAATTCGTCGATCGCCCGTCGGAAAGCCCAGGCATCGCCCAACAAGGTGGTGATGTCGCGGAACGCCACTCCCGGCTTGGGATAGTCGGGAATGGTGCGGATCGCGTCCTTGAGGAAGCGGGCTGTGGAGCCCGAGAGTTCTATCTTGGCGGTCATGATCTGCCTTCCGGGGATTCGTTGCCGAAAAAGACCACGCTCGCACGCAAGAGTCGAGGCCGGACCAGCCAGCCGGCTTCCCACCGGTCGAGCCAATAAATCGATCGAGAGGAAACTGCAGGGCCTGAAACAGCAAAGCCGGGGATCGGCGATCCCCGGCTTTGCTCAATCAAGCGTTGGTCGAAGCCCTCAATGGGCGTCGGCCCAGATCTTCTTCTTGGTGTAATAGAGCAGCCCGGACAGCACGATCAGGAAGATGATCACCACGAAGCCGGTCTGCTTGCGCTTCTCCAGCGAGGGATCGGCCGCCCATGCCAGGAAGGCGGCGACGTCACGTGTGTACTGGTCGACCGTCTGCGGCGCACCGTCGGTATATTCCACCTGCCCATCGGCCAGCGGCTTGGCCATGCCGATCGAAGCGCCGAAGATCTTGTTGTAGTGGCCGTTCGGCGGAACGGTGACGCCCTCCGGCGGCTTCTCGTCATCCTTCAGATAGCCATCGGTGATCAGGGCATGGATATAGTCCGGCCCCTGCTCCTGGTACTGGGTGAAGATGTCGAAGACGAAGCCGGGGAAGCCGGACTTCACACCGCGCGCCTTGGCAAGCAGGGACATGTCCGGCGGAATGGCACCATTGTTGGCAACGGCGGCAGCCTGATCGTTGGGATAGACCAGCGGGAAATAATCCGCGGGCCGCCCCTTGCGCTCGAGCACCTCGCCCTTGTCGTTGGGCACGTCCATCACGGTGTATTCGGCCGCGAGAGCCTTGACCTGGCCTTCAGTGAAACCGGGGCCACCGGGATCGGCCAGGGTCCGGAAGGCAACGCGATGCAGGCTGTGGCAGGCCGAGCAGACCTCGCGATAGACCTTGAAGCCGCGCTGCAGCTGGCCCTGGTCATAGCGGCCGAACGGACCCGCAAAGCTCCATTGCTGGCGGGTCGGCTGCTCGCCTCCCTCCGCCCAGGCGGGCTGGGAGAGGCCGGCAGCGCCGAACAGGGTGGCAAGGGCGACAGCCAGGCCGGCCACGCGTGACGGTTTGAACATCTCAATCATCTCGTTCGCCCCTCAGCCCTTGCTTTGCGATTCGGCGGTGTTTGCAGCCGGCAGGGGGATGCCGCCCGACTTCGCCAGAATGGCATCGGCGATGGAAGCGGGCACCGGCTTGGTCTGCTCAAACAACCCCAGCAGCGGCAGGGCGATGAGGAAGTAGGCGAAGTACAGCGCGGTCAGGATCTGGCCGATCAGCACCTTCGAGCCTTCCGGCGGCTGAGAGCCGATCCAGCCGAGGCCGATGCAGATCGCCACGAAGATGAAGAACACCCAGCGGAACACCGGACGATAGACCGCCGAACGCACCTTCGAGGTGTCGAGCCAGGGCAGCAGTGCCAGCATGACGATGGCAGCGAACATCATGATGACGCCCAGCAGCTTGTCCGGGATCGAGCGCAGGATCGCGTAGAAAGGCAGGAAGTACCATTCGGGCACGATATGCGCGGGAGTCTTGCCGGGATCGAAGGTGATATAGTTCTCCGGATCGCCCAGATAATCCGGCATGTAGAACACGAAATACATGAAGAAGACGAGGAAGCAGGCGATGCCGAAGGCGTCCTTCAGCGTCGCATACGGCGTGAAGGGCACCGAATCCTTGTCCGACTTGATATCGACGCCGGCCGGATTGTTCTGGCCGACCACGTGCAGCGCCCAGATATGCAGCACCACGACGCCGGCGATCATGAACGGTAGGAGGTAGTGCAGCGAGAAGAAGCGGTTCAGGGTCGGGTTACCAACCGCATAGCCGCCCCACAGCCACGTCACGATCGACTTGCCGAACACGGGAATGGCGGAGAACAGATTGGTGATGACGGTAGCGCCCCAGCCCGACATCTGGCCCCAGGGCAGCACATAGCCCATGAAGCCGGTTGCCATCATCAAGAGGAAGATGACGACGCCAAGCAGCCACAGCACCTCACGGGGCCCCTTATAAGAGCCGTAATACATGCCGCGGGCGATGTGGAGATAAACGGCGATGAAGAACATCGAGGCGCCGTTGGCGTGCAGCTTCTGGATCAGCCAGCCCCAGTTCACATCGCGGCGGATCAGATCGACCGAGGTGAAGGCCAGACTCGAATCGGAGACGTAATGCATCGCCAGCACCACGCCCGTGAGGATCTGCGCCCCCAGCATGAAGGAGAGGATGGCGCCGAAGGTCCACATATAGTTGAGGTTGCGCGGCGTGGGATAGGCGATGAACGAGGAGTGGACGAGCCCACCGATCGGCAGGCGGCTCTCGAACCACCGTCCAAGGCTGGATTTCGGGGTCCAGGTCGAGGTTCCGCTCATGAAATGTGACCTTAAGCTTGTGCGTTCGATTCGGCGCCGATCATGATCTTGGTCGGGCTCTCGAAATTATAGGGCGGAACTTCCAGGTTGAGCGGAGCCGGACCCTGACGGATGCGTCCCGAGGTATCGTAGACCGAACCATGGCAGGGGCAGAACCAGCCATGATAGGAGCCTTCGTTGACCAGCGGGATGCAGCCCAGATGCGTGCAGATACCGACCACGACCAGCCATTGCGCCTGGTCTTTCTTGACCCGGTCAGCATCGGCCTGGGGGTCCTTCAGGTCGGTCAGCTTGACGTCCTCGGCCGCTGCGATTTCGGCTTTGGTGCGGTGACGAATGAAGATCGGCTTGCCGCGCCAGAAGATCTTCACCGACTGTCCCTCGGGAATCGGCGTCAGGTCGACCTCGACCGGCACGCCCGCCGCGATGGTCGCCTTGTCCGGATTCATCTGGCTGATGAAAGGCCAAGCTGCGCCAGCGACACCCACAGCACCGACCGCGCCGGTGGCAATGTAAATGAAATCGCGACGAGTGGGCTCTGCGGCGTGTTCGTTCGTGACTGCCACGGATCGATCCTTCTCATACGTCGCATCCCGGCCGCCGCCGGGATGATGGAGGAACCGGACGCGACCGCCCCGCACCATCCATACTCTGCCAAATCTCGGCCACCCCAGCCGCGCCGAACCGGATCGCGGCGAAACTGGGGCAAACCTTATCAAGGGGCTCATGCCACTCTGTTGCGAAGTTGTCTAGATCGTGCAGCCCGCAAATGGCGCTATGTCGCATGACATCAACGCCATAAATGCAAATTCTCTATCCCCGATGCCGGAAGTGTCCCCTATGAAGAACGTCTCCGCTCTTGCCCCGCCGATGCTCCAATGCCGCTCACTCTCGCCTTGTTTCAGCCCGACATCCCCCAGAACGCCGGCACGATGCTGCGCCTGTGCGCCTGCCTTGGCGTGAAGGCGGCCATCGTCGAGCCCGCGGCCTTTCCTGTTTCGGACCGGGCGTTCCGCCGCGCCGGCATGGATTATCTCGACCGCCTCACCATCGACCGCCATGTGTCCTTCCCCGCCTTCGAGGCCTGGCGCGCCGCAAGCAGGCAGCGACTAGTGCTGCTGACGACCAAGGGCGCGGTACCCCATACCGGCCACGTCTTCCGGCCGGACGACATCCTCATGGTCGGCAGGGAATCAGCCGGCGTGCCCGATGCGGTCCATGCCGCGGCCGACGCACGGGTATTCGTACCGATGCGGGCGGGACTGCGCTCGCTCAACGTGGCCGTCGCCGCCGCCATGGTGCTGGGCGAGGCCCTGCGCCAGACCGACGGCTTTCCCTCCCAGGCATAGTCCCCCTGATCAGGCACGGCCGCCTTTCGGCCGTCATTGATCCTGCGCAATTGCCTGCTAGCGGAAACGGACTATAGAGGCAGCATGACAAAGCCCGGTTCCGCCCCTCTTTCTTCCGAGATCGCCCCCCGCCAGGCCGAGGCCCGTGCCTGGTTCGAGGCTCTACGCGATCAGATCTGCGTCGCCTTCGAAACCCTCGAGGACACGCTGCCCCAGACCCGAGCCCCTGCCGATACGGCCGCAGGACGCTTCAAGCGCACACCCTGGCAGCGGACCGACCACACCGGTCGCCCGGGCGGCGGCGGCGTGATGGCGATGATGCATGGCAGGGTTTTCGAAAAAGTGGGCGTGCATTGTTCGACCGTCCACGGGGAATTCTCACCCGAATTTCGTACCGACATCCCCGGCGCTGCCGAGGATCCGCGCTTCTGGGCCTCGGGCATCTCCCTGATCGCCCATCCCTGGAACCCCCATGTGCCCACCGTGCACATGAACACCCGATTCGTGGTGACAACCAAGGCCTGGTTCGGCGGCGGTGCGGACCTGACGCCGATGCTCGACGGGCGCCGTACACAGGAAGACCCGGACAGCCTCGATTTTCACGCCGCCATGCGCCGGGCCTGCGAGGCTCACGCGGTGGCCGACTATGCCCGCTACAAGAAATGGTGCGACGACTATTTCTTCCTCAAGCATCGCAACGAGTCGCGCGGTATCGGCGGCATTTTCTATGACGGGCTCGCCAGCGGCGACTGGCAGGCCGATTTCGCTTTCACCCAGACGGTCGGCACGGCCTTCGCCGCCATCTATCCCGAGATCGTGACGCGCAATTTCGAAAAACCTTGGACGGACGCCGAGCGCGACGAACAGTTGGTGCGCCGCGGACGTTATGTCGAATTCAACCTGCTCTATGACCGTGGCACGCTGTTCGGCCTCAGGACAGGGGGCAATGTGTCCTCGATCCTGTCGTCGATGCCGCCCACGGTGAAATGGCCCTGACTCGCCAGCGCCCGCCCTCTCCCTGCCGTCAGGCCGCAGCCGGATAGGTTCGCAGCCCGCTTTCGGACCAACGCATTTTGCGATTTGACGGAATCACGTCAAATCGCACTTTGTCCCCAGGGGCGGCGCGGCCTGTTGCTGCCATCGACAAGATCGGGCCACAATGTCTCTGACAGATGCGCGTCGACTCCGGAGACCCTGCTGCATGCACCGTCCGACGACCGCCCTGGTGGCCCTTGCCGCCGCCGTCTTCTCGACGATACCGGCCGGAGGAGGCAGTGCCCTGGCCCAGCCATCGGAAGTCGCCAGCGCCTGCACGCTGCTGGCCGACGTGGCGACCGGCAAGCTGCTCAAGCGGGAAGGAAGCTGCGACAGACCGATCACGCCCGCCTCGACCTTCAAGATCGCCATCAGCCTGATGGGCTATGATTCGGGCCTGCTGAAGAACGAGCATGTGCCCGCCCTGCCCTTTCGCGAAGGCTATGCCGACTGGGTGCCGGAATGGCGCACCAGCACAGATCCGGCAAGCTGGATGAAGAATTCGGTGGTCTGGTACTCGCAGCAGATCACCCGGAGTCTCGGCAAGCTGCGCTTCAAACGCTACGTCGCCGAATTCGACTACGGCAATCAGGACGTCTCGGGCGATCCGGGCAAGCAGAACGGGCTCACCCAGGCCTGGCTGAGCTCGTCCCTCAAGATCACGCCGCTCCAGCAGCTCGACTTCCTCGAGCGGATGGTGCGACACCAATTGCCGGTCTCGAGCCGCGCCTACGACATGACAGCCCGCATCCTCGTGCTGGCGCCGCTGTCCAATGGCTGGGAAATTCACGGCAAGACCGGCTCCGGTGCGCCCCGGCGCTCCGACGGCAGGCTCGATTTCGATCATGCCTATGGCTGGTTCGTCGGCTGGGCCAACAGGGACGGCCGCAACGTGGCCTTCGTTCACCAGGTGCAGATGGCCGGCAAGGGCAATCTCCGGGCCGGGCTGCAGGCGCGCGATGCCTTCCTGGCGGAGTTACCCGACCTGCTGGACGGGCTGTAATCCGGTCTGTCCCGGTCGGGCTGGCCCTCGTCACAGCAATTCCTTCCCATCGAGATAGTTGCGCAGGAAGGCGGGCACTCGGACCCGCCCCTGCGGCGTCTGGTGATTCTCGATCAAGGGCACCAGGATGCGTGGCGTCGCGATCGCGGTGTTGTTCAGCGTGTGGCAAAATCGGACCTGCCCCCGCCGATCGCGCCAGCGGATATTGGCTCGCCGTGCTTGCCAATCATGCAGGCTAGAGCAGCTATGGGTTTCCCGGTAGCACTCGAGGCTCGGCACCCAGGTCTCGATGTCGTTCATTCTCACCTTGCCCGGCCCCATGTCTCCAGTGGAGCATTCGACGACCTGATAGGGCAGTTCCAGGGCCTGCAGGATGGTTTCGGCATTGGCGAGCAGCCGGGCATGCCAATAGGCGGATTCCTCGGGATCGTCGCGGCAGATCACATATTGCTCCACCTTGTAGAATTGGTGAACCCTGAGCAGGCCGCGCACGTCACGCCCGCCGCTGCCGGCCTCGCGACGGAAGCAGGGAGAAAAGCCCACATAGAGCAAAGGTAGATCGCGCTCCTCAATAATCTCGCCGCCATGCAGGCCGGTCAGCGCGATCTCGGCGGTGCCGGCGAGATATGCACCATCACGCGGGAGTTCGAACGTGTCGTCCCTGGCGAAGGGAAAATGACCGGTGTTGACGAAGGCGTCCCCACGGACTAGGGCCGGAACGGAGATGGGCTGGAATCCCTCGCGGGCGAGCCGACGAGACGTGTCGAACAGCAGCGCCTGCTCCAGCAAGGCCAGACGCCCCTTCAGCACATAACTGCGAGCCCCGGCAACCTTGGCAATCCGGGATTGATCGATCCAACCATGCCTGTCTGCAATGGCGACGTGATCGAGCGGCGGAAAGGCGAAGTCGGGCCGATCGCCGACGGCGCGCACCAGTTGATTGCTCTTTTCATCCGGCCCAACAGGCGCCCCTGGCCAGGGAAGGTTGGGAACCGTCAGCAAAAGGTCACGCAAGGCCTGTTCCGTTTCTCCGACATTCCCCTGGAGAGCGGTAAGTTCGCTTGCGATCGCCCTGGAACGTTCGGCGCCGGCCGCGCGCAGCGGCGCGGATGCACCTGCGAACTGTGCCGTGATACGATTTCTTTCCGCCCTCAAGGTTTCGAGCCGCATTTTGCCGCGACGCAAATCAGCATCGAGGGCCAGGATCCGATCCAGATCGACCGTCGTGCCCTTGGCCCGGGTGGCTTCAGCGACCGCGGCGGTGTTGTTACGAATGAAAGCGATGTCCAGCAATGTTGCCTCCTGATACTGGCGACGCGCAGCGGCAGGAGCAAACGAAAAGGCCCTGCCGGAATGGCGGGGCCCTGGTTGAAACGCGATGGCGGAAAGAGTTCAGCGCATGCGACTGCAACCCGGCCCCAGGGGGTCGGACGAGATCAGCCGCGAGTTCGATCGATTGAACCTGAACATAGAACCACCCTGCCAGTGACGCCGGCGCAGGTCAACTGGCCCTGGCCGCGAAAACCGCCCTTCTCAGTCGGCCGTCGGCAAATGGCGCATGGTGACGAAGATCTGCCCGTCCGGCAGTTCTTCCCAGTATTCGATCTCTGTCATATAGGCCGCCTTGGGATAGCGGGTAAACAGATCGCGCGCCTTGGCACGTGCTTCCTCACGCGGCAAAGTAAAACTCTCGCGCCGGAACCCAAGCGACGTCTGGGATCGTCGGTCTGCATGGCGTTTGGCCAACGTTCCTGGCCGGATCTCGTCGCTACGCATTCTCGTATCCTTGGCCTATTCCGTTGAGGCAAGCCCGATCGGAAACCTAAGGATCCAATTTAGGGCCTCACGGCTCAAGAGTCGAATCGCAAAGGTAATACTCGGGCTCCCCTCATCCCCCTGCCGGGACCTTCTCCCCCAAGGGGAGAAGGAGGTTAACTTTATAGCGCAGCACCTGTTGGACAGCGACCGGGCCGCACAAGGCTTTCCCGGTCTAGTCCCTTCTCCCCTTGCGGGTGCCGCCAACTCCTTTGGAGTTGGCTAGAGGTCCCGGCAGGGGGATGAGGGGCCAGGGGACCCTTCGCGAAAATCGCATTCCGCTTCAGAAAGTTACCGGCCCTCGCGGGCCCAGAGCAGGGTGACGCCGCCCAGCAGCAAGGCAAGGCCCAGCAGGCCCGCGAAGAGCGGGATGGTGTCGATGCCCTGTACCACCGACGCTTCGCTGCGCTTGAGGCCGATCCAGCCGCTGCCGCCATAAGCGGAACCGGCGCCGACAGCACGAACCGCCGGTATCGACAGGCCGGACGGGGTGGCGAGACGTTCCACGCTGCCGCCGGTCTCGCCTGCGATGCCCTTCAGCCGATCGGGCGTGGAAAGCAGGTCCTGGAATTCGCGCGGATTGGCGGGGCCGACATTGGTGATCGCCTGCAAGGCGCCGTCCTCTGCCCGCCACAGCCCCATCACGTCGGTGGAATAGACCGCGCTCCACAGGCCGGGCTTCTCCGGCTTGAGGGCGAGCCGGACCTTTTCGCCATTCGGGCCTGTCAGTTCGACGGGCACCGCCGTCTCCGCCATGGTCTGGCGCTCGACGGTGATGTCGCGGCCGACCGCCCGGGCCCGCAGAGCCTCCTCGTCGAGATCGGGCTCCTTCAAAAGCCAGTGCGACAGGCGGCGCAGCAGATCGACATGGGGGCCACCGCCCTCATAGCCGCGTGCCCACAGCCAGGCATGGTCGGACAGCAGCAGGGCCACCCGCCCCTTGCCTTGATGGGCCAGCACGAGCAACGGGTCGCCCCGAGCACCGGTCATCACGGCGCTGCCTTCGCGCAGCTTGGTCTCCACCGTCGTGAACCACTGCCCCCAGGCCGGCGGATTGGCGTTGCCGCCCGGCAGGTCACGCGTCACCGGATGGCGCTTGCCGAGCGGGCTGATCTCCGGCCGATAGGGTTGATAGAGCACGTTGCCCGACGGCGAGGCCGGCAGGATCTCGGCCAAGCCGGTCCCCCACAGACTGTTCTCGGACGCGTAATCGGCGCCCGACGCCAGCAGAATGGCCCCGCCATTGCGCACGAACTCCGTCATATTGTCGAAATAGGCGGCCGGCAGCAGGCCTTCCTGCGCATAACGGTCGAAGATGATCAGGTCGAAGCGGTTGATCTCCTCGTCGAACAGGCGATGCGTCGGGAACTGAATCAGGGAGAGTTCGTTGATCGGCGTGCCGTCCCCCTTCTGCGGCGGCCTGAGAATGGTGAAATGCACGAGCTCGACATTGGCGTCGGCCTTGAGCAGGTTGCGCCAAGTGCGCTCGCCCGCATTGGGTTCGCCCGAGACCAGCAGGACACGCATCTTCTCGCGGATGCCCTCTATCTGCAGCACGGCCCGGTTGTTCACCGGCGAGAGTTCACCCGGCACGGTTTCGGCTTCAAGCTCGACCACGTTCACGCCGGCATGCTCGATCGGTACCTGCAGCGAGGACAATTCGCCGACCGGCACGGTCGTACGCGCAATCTCCTCGCCGTCGCGGCGCAGGATCACGGCGGCCGTCGACGGCATGTTCGGGCCGCGATCGATGACCCGGAAGCGGATGGTGGTGGCCTGCTTCACCAGGCCGAAACGTGGCGCCTCGACCAGGGTAATCTGGCGGTCGCGTTCATCCTCGCGGCCCGTGATCAAGGCATGGAGCGGCGCCTTGAAGCCGAGGGCTGCCGCCCGTGCCGGCACGTCGTGGACCACGCCGTCCGTCAGCAGGATGGCACCGCCGACGCGGTCCGGCGGCACATCGGACAGGGCCGTCGCCAAGGGCGCGAAGAGCTGGGTGCCGTCGGCGCTGGAGTTGACCCCTCCCCCCGCTTCGACCACCCGCAATTCGGTATTGCCCAGCGCCTTGATCTGCCGGCTCAGTTCGTCGCGCGCCGCGTCCGTCTGCCGCGTTCTTTCGTCCAGCGACTGGGACGCGGAGCGGTCGACCACCAGCGCCACCACATTGGGCAACACGGCGCGCTGCTCGCGCGTCAGAATGGGCCCGGTGAGAGCAAGGACGAACAGGCCCAGCACCAGCGTGCGCAGCCAGGCCCCGCGCAACCGCGCCAGCAGGCACAGCCCCGCGACGGCAGCCGCCAGCACGGCCAGTCCGATGACAACAGGCCAGGGCAGCAGAGGCAGGAATTGCAGGGAGAAATCGCTCATCAGCGTCCGAGCCTCTCCAGCAGATCCTGCACATGCACCTGATCCGCCTTGTAATTGCCGGTCAGCGCATACATCACCATGTTCACGCCGGCGCGATAGGCCAGCTCACGCTGACGCTCCAGCCCGGTGGAAACGGGAAAGAGCGGATTCATCTGGGCATCCACGGCCCAGGCCCCAGCCAGATCGTTGGAGGTGATGATCAGGGGCGATACGCCGTCTCCCCCCAACACCGGCTTGTCGCTGTCCTCCGACGTCGGCGCGGTGGCCTGCACCCAGGTCTCGCCATTGTCATAGCGCCCAACGAATTTATCGAGCAGGTAGAAGGTCTTGGTCAGCACGTGCTTGGCCGGGATGGGCTCGAGTTCGGGAATGTCGAGCCCCGAGAGCAGGCGCTTGAGCGTTTCGCCGGCCGGCGTGGCTGCCCCGCCAGCATCCTGTTGTACCGCGTCGCGTGTATCGAAAATGACGGTGCCGCCCGATTTCATGAACGCGTCGATACGCGCCATCACCTCCGGCGGCGGAGGTTCCTTGCCCGGCACGATCGGCCAGTAGATCAGGGGATAGAAGGCGAGTTCGTCCTTGGCCGGATCGATACCGTCGGGCGGCCCCGGCTCCAGCGCCGTGCGCTCGGCGATATAGGCGGTCAGGCCCTTGAGGCCGGCGAGGCTGGTGTCATCCGTCTCCTTGTCGCCGGTCACGATATAGGCAAGGCGCGTCTTCAGCGCCGCGTCGAAGGGACGGCTCTGCGCCTGGGCGTCCGGCGGCGCGAGCAAGGTCAGAGCCAACACGACCAAAGCCGCCGAACCAGCGCCGGCGCGGGCAAGGCGCGTCCAGCCGCCCGCCATGAAGAAGACGATCAATGCATCGGCCAGCAGCAGCGCCAAGGCGAACAGCAGCAGGACGGGCCCAAGGGCGACCGGCTTGGCAACCGTATAATCGGCCAGGGAGGCATTCAGCGCCTTGTAGTCCAGGGGTTTCAACACGGCATTGGCTGCCAATGCATTGACGGCCACCAGACCATCGGGCGGCCCATAGAAACCGGGCGGATGATCGGGCCGGCCGATGCCGGGCTGGTCCACCCGCACGGGCTGGGCGGTCGCCGGTGGGACCTGGAAGGCCCCCAGCCCGTCGAGCGTCCGGCTCGGCGCCGCATAGACCGGTGCCGCAGCGCCCGCCGGCGTTGCGGATGCGCCCGCAACCGGCGCGGATTTGGCCAGCCCCACCACCTTGCGCAGCATCTCCACGAAGGTCCCCGACAAGACAAGATTGGACCAGGTAGTGTCCGCCGTCACGTGAAAGAGCACAATGACGCCATTGCCCCGTTTCTCGGCCGTGACCAGCGGCGTGCCGTCGGCCAAGGCTGCCCAGGTCCGGCCGGGCAGATCGATATCGGGCTCGGCCAGCAATTGGCGCTTGACGCTGACGTCGTCCGGCAAGGCCAAGCCTGCAAAAGGACTATTGGCGTCGAAGCTGCCGAGTTTTTGCGGCTTCTCCCAAGAGAGCGTACCGCCCAGGGTACGACCGCCCTGGCGCAGCTTCACCGGCAGCAGCGTGTTTTCGGCGGCAGCAAGGCGCGAGCCGGCGAAGCGCACCAGAACGCCGCCATTCTCGATCCAGGTCGAGAGCTTGGCTTCGGCCTCACCGAGATTGCCGACATCGGCCAGCATCAAGACCGGCAGCTTGTCATCGAGAAAGCGGCCGATCGCCTCGGCCGGAGACGTTCCCTCGGCGGTCCTCACATCGGCATAGGGTTCGAGCGCCCGCGTGAGGTAGTAGTTCGCCGAGAGCAGGGGCTGGCTGACATCCTTGTCCTGCCCCGAGACGATACCGACCATGCGGCGGCGCCAAGTGCGGTCGAGCAACTGCACCGCGCCGGCCGAGGCATCGCCGACGATTTCGAGCCGCGCCACATCATTGCGGATGTCCACAGGCAGGTCGAGTTGGGCCGTCGTCTCGGCCGCGCCCGCCGGGAAGTTGAAATCGGCCTGGCCGACCGGCAGATTCTTGAGGTCGAGTGCCCTGACCGTGCCAGACAAGGTGCGGTCGAGCTTGCTCATGCGCAGGACGCGCACCGAGATGCCGCTCGGCGAATTGGACGCGCCGGCGAGCGCCAGGGAACTGCGGGCATCGTCACGATAGACCGTCACGCGCCCCTGCTTGCCGGCTTCCGACAGAGTGGCGAGAAAGACGTCGTCGCCGTCATCAGCCAGACCATCGGAGAACCAGACGATCTCGGCCTCTGGCGCGGCGCGCAGGAAGGAAGCGATGGCGGGCGCATAGGCACCGCGACTGGCCTGCCAGGGCTGGGGAGCCAGCGCCGCAAGGCGAGGACCGAGGCTCGCGGCGGGGCTGAGCGAAAGATCGGTGAGCGGTTCGGCCAGGGCCGCCATTGCCACAGGGCGGCGGTCCTGCTCGGCCGCGGCAAGCGCGGCCTGGATCACTTCCTGGCGCTTTGCCCAGGTCGCGGCGGAACCCCAGCCATTGTCGACGAGGAACAATAGCGGTGCCGTACGCGTCGGTCCGGCCTGACTGAAAGGCCGCAGCGTCGGCACGGCCAGCATGGCGATCACCAAGGCAGCCAGGATGAGGCGCAAGGCCGTCAGCCACCATGGCGAGCGCGCCGCCACCCGCCCGCGCGGCAACAGGCCGTAGAGCAGGCGCAGGGGTGGAAAGTCGACACGTTGCGGCCGTGGCGGCACCAGGCGCAGCAGCAGCCAGATGGCCGGTAGCAAGGCCAGGGCCGCCAGCATCCAGGGTGAGGCGAGAGCCAGCGAACCTAGCATCGACCAAGCCTCAGAGGATCTAGCCTCTCGATCGCCGCCATCATATCCCCTCCCCCTGCTGCAGCAGCGGATGCAGGGCCAGCACGGCCTGGGAGGCCGGCTTGTCGGTGCGATGCAGCGTCATGCTCCAGCCATAACGGTGCGTGATCGCCCGCAAGGCGTCGCGATGGGCGGCGAGCCGGGCCTCATAGGCCTGGCGGATGTCCTGGGCCCGCGGAGCCTGGAATTTTTCACCCGTCTCGGGATCGATCAGTTCGGTACGGCCGGCAAACGGGAAGGTCTCCTCGATCGGATCGGCGACGACCAGCAGATGACCGCGCGCGCCGCGGGCCGCCAGGGCGGCAATGGTGCCGCCCGTCACCTCCGGCTCGTCGAGAAAATCGCCGATCAGAATGGCTTCGCTGCGGGG
This sequence comes from Labrys sedimenti, assembly GCF_034424805.1. Lineage (NCBI taxonomy): Bacteria > Pseudomonadati > Pseudomonadota > Alphaproteobacteria > Hyphomicrobiales > Xanthobacteraceae > Labrys > Labrys sedimenti. Next base: position 569,292 of record NZ_JAXOUF010000002.1, on the reverse strand, counting down.
CCCGAGCGCGATCCGCTCGGGCAGGCCGCTGCGCTCCGTCGTGGCGGGCGGAGCCGCCGCCATCAAGGCGAGGGCGAATTTTTCGATGATCGCCCGTTGCGAGGTCGGCCGCGCCAGGCCGATCAGCCCGACGCGTTCACCGCCCTGCACGAGGAGATCGGCAAAAGCCAGGCACAGCACCAGCGCCCGTTCGAGCTTGGAGGTCTGCGCCAGGCTGGAGGCCAGATTCATCGAGACCGAGCGATCGACCCACAGCCACAGGGTCTGGGCCGCGTCCCATTCGTGCTCGCGCACATAAAGTTCGTCGCCGCGCGCCGAGCGGCGCCAGTCGACATTGGCGGCTGCTTCTCCTGGCGCAAAATGGCGGAACTGCCAGAAATTCTCGCCCTGTCCGGCCCGGCGGCGGCCATGCAGGCCGTGCAATGCCGTCGCCGCCACGCGGCGCGCCTCCAGGGCAAGCCTGGGCATGGCTTCGCCCAGATCGAGCGCCGCCTGCTGCAGGCCTGATGACCTGACGGCCTTATGCTCGTCGATCAGCCGCGTGGAAACCGCCATTCGGCTCAGCCCAATTTGCGCGCAAGGCGTCCGATCACGCCCTCGATGCTCTCGCCATCGGCCCGGGCGGCAAAGCTGAGGGCCATGCGGTGCTTGAGCACGGGTTCGGCGAGGGCGATGACATCGTCGATCGAAGGAGAGAACCGGCCCTGCACCAGGGCACGTGCGCGCACCGCCAGCATCAGGGCCTGGCTGGCGCGCGGGCCCGGACCCCAGGCGATCTTCCCGGCAAGGTCGGGCGTCTCGCCGGGACGGGCCGAGCGCACCAGCGTAAGGATGGCCTCGACCACCGATTCGCCGACCGGCAACCGCCGGACCAGGCGTTGCGCGCCCAGAAGGTCCTCCACGCTCATGGCAGGCCGCGCCGGGGCTTCCTCGGCTCCGGTGGTGAACAGCAAAATGCGCTTCTCGTCCTCTCGGTCGGGATAGGGCACGTCGATCTGCATCAGGAACCGGTCGAGCTGGGCTTCCGGCAGGGGATAGGTCCCTTCCTGCTCGAGCGGGTTCTGGGTCGCCAGGACATGGAAAGGCTTGGGCAGGTCATGGCGCTCGCCCGCCACGGTAATGTGATATTCCTGCATCGCCTGCAGCAGGGCCGACTGTGTGCGCGGCGAGGCACGATTGATCTCGTCGGCCATCAGCAATTGGGCAAAAACCGGCCCGCGCACGAAACGGAAGCTGCGCTTGCCCGTCTCGCTGGCGTCGAGCACTTCGGTGCCGAGGATGTCCGAGGGCATCAGGTCCGGCGTGAACTGCACGCGCTTGGCATCGAGCCCCAGCACCACGCCGAGCGTTTCGACCAGCTTGGTCTTGGCAAGCCCGGGTACGCCGACGAGCAGGCCGTGCCCGCCCGACAGCAAGGTGATCAGGGCGCCATCGACCACGGCCTCCTGGCCGAAGATCACGCCATGCACCGCTTCGCGGGCCCGCTTGATCAGATCTGCCGTGTTTTCGGCCGAGCGGATGATGGCTTCATCGAGATTGGTGGCGGTATCGGCCGTCATCATGCCTCGCAGGAAACGCGCCGGACAGGCGCTGGATAATGGGAAAGCTTGCGCGATTCCCTTGTATCGCAGGATACTAGAGAGCAACTAAGGCAGGAGCGAGAGCTTGTCTGTCGTTTTCACGTCCGTTTTATCACCGAGTGTTTTCGACTATGGCCCAGACCGATCTGGCCGGATTGACCAAGGCCGTCAAGGAAACCGGCAAACATGCCGGCGCCCGTCCGGTGCATCTGTGGAATCCCCCGTTCTGCGGCGATATCGACATGCGCATCGCGGCCGATGGCAGCTGGCATTATATGAAGAGCCCGATCGGACGGATCGAACTCGTCAAGCTGTTTGCCTCGATCCTGCGGCGTGACGAGGATCGCTATGTGCTGGTGACGCCAGTGGAGCGCGTCGGCATCGTGGTGGACGACGTGCCCTTCGTGGCCGTGGAGATGCGCGTGGGAACGGGGCCGAACGGGCAGGTCCTGTCCTTCCGCACCAATGTCGACGACTGGACCGAGGCTGGCCCGGACCATCCCATGCGGTTCGAGATCGGCGCATCCGAGGGACTGAAGCCCTATGTACATGTGCGCGCCGGCCTTTGGGCCCGGGTCAACCGCGCTCTCTATTACGATCTTGCCGACCTCGGCGAGATCCGGGAGATCGACGGGGTCGCCATGTTCGGTGTCGCCTCTGGCGGCAATTTCTTTGCCATGGCCCCTGCCGATGAAATCGGTGCCGAGCCCCGAAACACCGATCCCTGACATGCTGACCGCCCTGCCCCCTTCGACCCACCATCCCGAGCTCGAGGCCTTCCTCGCACGAGCCCGGCACCGGCTTGCCGTCGAGGCGCCGGCAGGGCTCCATCTCGACGGCGTGCCTGATCATGGCGATCACCGATTCTCCCCCGGCCTGCTTGCCGAATTGCCCGCAGCGCCCTCCAAGCCCGCGGCCGTGCTGATCGCCCTCATCGACCGGCCCGACGGACCGACGGTGCTGCTCACCCATCGCTCGAGCGCGCTGCGCAACCATTCGGGCCAGATCGCTTTTCCGGGCGGGCGCATCGATCCCGAAGACGGCAGTGCGCTGGCGGCCGCGATACGCGAGGCCGAAGAGGAAGTCGGGCTGTCGGCCAACCTGATCAGCCCGATCGGCTATCTCGATCTCTATCTCACGGGCTCGGGCTACCGCATCGCGCCGGTGGTGGCGCTGGCCGATCCGGGCATGGTGCTGCATCTCAATCCCGCCGAGGTCGACAGCGTGTTCGAATGCCCACTCACCTTCCTGATGGATCCGGCCAACCATATTGCAGAAAGCCGTGAATGGCGCGGCGCCATGCGCCAATATTATGCAATTCCCTGGCAGGACCACTATATCTGGGGTGTGACGGCGGGGATCATCCATACCCTCTATGAGCGGATCTATGGTTGAGACGATGAAGGTCGTACGTTGATGTTCCGGCCTTTCCTGTTCGAGGCGGTACTGTTCATCCTGCCTTTCCTGGTCTACGGGATCTGGCTGTTGCTGCGCGGCGGTCAATCCGATGCCCCCGCGCGGTCGGGGCTGCCGCTGCTGCGACTGATCGCGCTGGGTGTGATGAGCATGGCGGTCGGCCTGGCCCTCTTCGCCCATTATGGCGGAGCCCCCGCCGGCAGTGCCTATGTCCCCGCGCATATGGAGAACGGCAAGCTGGTCGAGCCTCAGACACGATAGGGAAAAGTGCGCATTCTCCGAATCGGATTTTTTCTCTAACTTGTTGTTTTAATGCATTTTCTCAGCTGAGAAGCTCGACGACTTTCCTGGAAGATGCTTTTGGATGCCTGATCGGATGGATGAGCGTTTCTCCTGGCTCGACAAGCCCCCCTTGTCGACGCTGCTCGCAGCCCTGAACCAAGACGGGGAAGAAGCACGGGTGGTAGGCGGAGCCGTGCGCAACGCCCTGCTCGGCGTGGCCGTCGCCGACTGGGACATCGCCACCACTGCCCTGCCCGTCGAGACCCAGGCCCGGGCTCGGGCACGGGGCTGGAAGGTGGTGCCGACCGGCATCGAGCACGGCACCGTGACCGTGGTCATTGATGGCCACCCTCTTGAAGTAACGACGTTGCGTGAGGACATCGAAACGGACGGCCGTCGCGCCGTCGTGCATTTCGGCCGCGATTTCCGGGCCGATGCCTTCCGGCGCGATTTCACCATCAATGCGCTCTCACTCTCCGCGGACGGCCGGCTGCACGACTATGCCAGCGGCCTCGCCGACATCGCCGCGCGACGGGTGCGCTTCCTCGGCGATGCCGATCGGCGCATCGCCGAGGATTATCTGCGCATTCTGCGCCTTTTTCGCTTTCATGCTCGTTTCGGGAAGGGTCCGCTCGATGAAGCGAGTTTCGCTGCAGCGATACGCGGGCGCGAGGGCCTGCGCCGGCTCTCGGCCGAACGCGTCAGGGCCGAACTTCTCAAACTGCTCACGGCGCCGCGGGCGACCGAGGTCCTCGCCGAGATCGGCGCTGCCGGGTTTCTCGGCATTCTTTTGGGCGGCATCGCCCGTGTCGACGCGCTTCAGCGCCTCGCGGGCCTCGAAGCCGGAAGCGGGGCGGAACCCGACGCCATCCGGCGGCTGGCGGCCCTCGGCCTGTTCACGCGCCTCGATGCCGAGCGGTTGGCGGTGCGGCTGCGCCTTTCCAACGCCGAGGCCAAGCGCCTGACAAGGATTGCCCTGTTGCTGGAGCGCGTCAGACGCGCCCCTGCGCTTCCCGAAGCCCGGGAATGGCTCTATCGCCTCGGTCCTGCGCTTTATCGCGACGGCATGCTCGTCGCGGCCGCGCACCACCCCGACGCGGATTTCGCCGAGGCCCTGGCTTTACCGGAGCATTGGAGCATTCCCGAGCCCCCCTTCAGCGGCAGGGATCTCGCGCAATTCGGCATCAAGCCTGGCCCGCGCATCGGCCGCATCCTCGCGCGCGCCGAGCAGGCCTGGATCGACGGCGGCTTCGCGGAGGACGGCTCGCAGCGCCAAGCCATCCTGGAGGACGCCGTGCGCATGATGACATGACCAGCGCGGCATGTTGAAAATGCGCGACCTGTCTCAGCCGCCGCGCGCTGCACCCGCGACGCCGTCGAAGGCCCCATCGACGAGTTCCTTCACCAGGAGGCGCAGCGGATCGACCGGCCCGGGCAGCACCACACGTCCCGGCGCGATGCGCTTGAAGCCGACCCGGCTGTAATAGGGTTCGTCGCCCACCAGGATGACGAGCCGATGGCCGATCTCGGCGGCCTCGGTCAGGCTGGCCTGCATCAGCGTCAGGCCGATGCCGCGCGAGCGGAAGGCGGGCTCCACCGTCAGGGGCCCGAGCAGCAGGGCCGAGGCCTCGCCGACATGGATCGGTGTCAGCCGGATCGAGCCCACGATCATCGAACCGATGCGCGCCACATAGGACAACTTGGGATGGGGCGGCACCCCCTCGCGCAGGCGGAAGGCCGTGCGGGCAAAGCGGCCGGGCCCAAAGGCACGCTCGTGCAGCTTGTCGATGACGGCACCGTCGTCGGGCGTCTCGGGGGTCAGGTCGATGGCGATTTCAGGCATTGCGATGGTTCCGGCAGGCAGGGAGCGCCCGCCGGCTCAGCCGTTCAGGCGCACGAAAGGGAGTGGGGCGAAACCACGGTTCGTCGTCGCAGCTGAAGGCTCTTCGTCATCATGGGCGGCGCGTACAGCAAAAGCAGGCGCCTTACAACCGGATTTATCGATCAAACGATATTTTGCTGCGCGGATCGTGCCATTTCGGGAACCCGCTCACTGCAAATGCCGCCGGCATGCACCGCTGCATCACCACAGGCCGTCGGGCTGGCGCCGGCCCGCCACTTCGTCGAGCCGGCGGCGTGTCGCCTTGGTGGTTTCCTCCGGCAAGGCATCGAGAGGGAAGAAACCGGCCTCGGCGATCTCGTGATCCGGCAGGCGGGGTTGTGACTGGGTGTGGTGCCGCACCACGAAGAAGGCGATGTGGTCGCGGCGGCTGATTTCGCGGTTCCAGTAGAGCCCCTGCAGCTCGGGCGGTCCCTTGAGCTGGATATGCCCCTCCTCCTCGAGCTCACGGGCCAAGGCCGCCAGTGCGGTTTCCCCGGTCTCGACGCCTCCTCCCGGAAGATACCAGCCTGGCACATAGGTATGCCGCACCAGAAAGACCCTGCCCTGCCCGTCGAGCACGGCGGCGCGGACGCCCAAAGTCATACCGCGCTGCATGCGGGAATAGACCATGAAAAGCGGAGTCACCAGACGTCCGATCTTCTGTCGCAATGTAATTGAAGAAGAATTCATCCATCGATGCTCAGTGATTGGAAGGAAGTGGCCAGGCCCCGTCTGGGATCATATCGCAAAAAAACTTCCTACACCCTGCCATCCCGCCCACGCATGGCTGTCCAGCGCGCCAAGCAGCCTTTATCGGCTGGTAAAATACCTGTTCTTACGGTATAGAGGCGCCACCCCAATAGAGGAGACCCAGGGGCCTTCGCCCCGGTATAGTTCGATGTTTACCTATTTCCGGCTGCTTGCCAGCGCCGTTCGTATCCATGCCAAGACCCAGGCTACCCGCGACACTGTCGCATTGTTGACCTTCAGCAAAGCTTAACGATCGTCCCGCTGCCTAACGGCGGTTGATGGTCCCCGACCAAAAGGACGCCTGCCGTTCGCGAGAACGCGCAGGCGTTTTGCGTTGACAGAGGCAGGCCATATGGCCACGCTAGCATTACTGCCTGTCGCTTCGTGATACCCCGCCTTCCCGATTGCCCCCTCATGTTCAAGCTCGCGCATCTTTCAGACCCCCATATCGGGCCTTTGCCGCGAGCCAGGGCCAAGGAACTGGCGGGAAAGCGGGTTCTGGGCTGGATCAACTGGAATCGCGGACGCCGCGACGTCCACCGCATGGATGTGCTGCAGCAACTCCTGGTGGATTTGCACGCGCAAGCGCCCGACCACATCGCCCTGACCGGTGACGTGGTCAATCTCGCTCTGCCTGGCGAATATCCGGCGGCGCGCGCTTTTCTCGAAACCGTCGGCGCGCCCGACTTCGTCTCGCTGGTGCCCGGCAATCACGATGCCTACACCAAGGGCGGCGCCCTCCATCTGCTGTCGGCCTTCGACCCCTGGATGCGCGGCGACAACGCCGGCGCCCATCCTCTCGATGAGGACGAGCGCTTTCCCTATGTGCGCATCCGCGGAAAAGTGGCGCTTGTCGGCCTGTCCAGTGCCATCCCCACCGCGCCGTTCATGGCCACCGGCAAGCTCGGCCCGCGCCAGATCGCCAAGCTCGGCCCCATTCTCGAACATCTGGAGCATGAGGGCTATTGCCGCGTAGTCATGCTTCACCACCCGGTGCGCCGCCAGGATGCCGGGCCGACCGCGATGCTGATCGATTGCGACCGGCTGAACGCCGTACTGCGCCGTACCGGGGCAGAGCTCGTCCTGCACGGGCATATCCATACCGGGCTGGTGCATCGTATCAAGGGGCCCAAGGGACCGATACCGGTGGTGTGCACCCCCTCGGCCTCGGCCGCGCCGGAGCGAGCCCGCTGGCCGGCCTCCTACAATCTCTTCTCGATCACCGGCAAGCAGAAGAACTGGAAAATCGGACTGACCGTCAGGGGCTTCGTAGCCGCCGGCCACCCGCCGGAGCAATTGCGTTCGCAAGAACTGGCTTGAAGGCGGCAGGATCGCTCAAGAAAGCAGATGAGCCGGGCCAACCCGGCTATCCAGAAGCCACCCGCCCGCGGCGGACACCCAGGCTGGATTGCCGGGGCCGGGCCCGGCAATGACGCTGAAGCGAATCGTATTACGGACGAGAGTCCCCTTCGGACCTTCAGGCGGAACAGCCGTTACGCGACCGCCCACCCCTGGCCGATTACAGCAAGCCGCGCCGCGCCAGGTTGCGCAGGAGGTGGCTGGCTCCGAAGGTCCAGGGCGGCGCATCGGAACTGCGCACCATGCGATTGGTCAGCGAGCCGAGTTCCGGCGCGGCGATGGTGACGATGTCACCGATCTTGTGGGTGAAACCCTTGCCCTTCTCGTCACGATCATCGATGGGCGCGAACATGGTGCCCAGGAAAAGGACCGCGCCATCGGGATATTGATGGTTGACGCCGATCATCTGCGAGACGAGATCGCCCGGATCGCGGCTGATCTTGGAGATCGAGCTCATGCCGGTGAGCCGGTAGCCTTCCGGCCCGCGTACCTCCAGCGTTACGTCGGCGCGCCTGACATGGTCGAGCGAGAAGGTGGAATCGAACAGCCGCACGAAGGGGCCGACCGCCGCCGATGCGTTGTTGTCCTTGGCCTTGGAGAGCAGCAGGGCCGACCGTCCCTCGAAATCGCGTAGGTTGACGTCGTTGCCCAGCGTCGCGCCGACGATCTTGCCAGCCGAAGACACCACCAGCACCACTTCGGGCTCGGGATTGTTCCAGGTGGAATTGGGATGAAGGCCGGCATCGGCGCCGGTACCGACGGCCGCCATGGGCTGGGCCTTGCTGAAGATCTCTGCATCCGGCCCGATGCCCACCTCCAGATATTGCGACCAGGCGCCCTGGGCGATGAGCACCTCCTTCAGCCGCGCCGCCTCGACCGAGCCGGGACGCAGGCGCGCCAAGTCGTCACCGACCAGCTTGACGATCTCAGCCCTGAGGGAAGCGGCTGCGGCCGAGTTTCCCCGCGCCTTCTCTTCGATCACCCGCTCGAGCATCGACACCACGAAGGTGACACCCGCCGCCTTGATGGCCTGGAGATCGATCGGCGCCAGCAGCCAAGGCTTGCGCAGGTCACGGTTGGCCGGCGGCGTGTTGGCGAGGATTTCCGCCAGGGGCCCGATTTCGGTGGAGGGCGCCGCCTTGGCAGCCTGGGCCGGATTTCGCGCCTCGCAGAGATCCCTGACCGTCGGGAAGCTGGAGGTAATGTCGTGCAGGCCATCCTCCTTGGCAACCACGACGGCCGGCCCTTCGACATCCGGCAGCCAGACACGCCCGATCAATGTCCCGGCGACACCGTCGACCGGGAGAGTATTTTCGGGGGTGAGCGTGAACGACATTGCGGACCTCGCGGCTGGTAAGAGCTCTATCAACCTGCCCTTAGCGTCAACCGCGCGAATGGGCAAGACTTGCATAAGCGGTATACAAAGATATGCGTCGTACGAATGTGGATTAACCTCACGGGTATAGGCCTGTAAGCAAAATTGACTAGCGACGTATTCTCATGAATTTAAGAATTAATTCAATATATAAAGAGATAAATACAAAATATTTCAAAAACTGAAACGCCAATATTTTGGTATTAGATTTTGTTTTAAAAGTTTAACACACAAAACCTAACGTCTACGGCTACATTCGGCCATCCCATACATGCAACTAGTCCGACGAATTCCACGCGGCAAGGAGCGCTCCAGGTATTAAAGTACGTGTTAGAGACGTTCCGAGATTGCAAAAAAGCTCCGAAAATCTTCCGGCGTGTCCAAGCTGGAATCATAGACAGGATTGCGTGTAGGAAAAGCCGTGATTTGGTCGGGATAGTCGGCAATCAGACTTTCACTCAAAAGATCAACGCCCTCCACGTCAAAATCCGGCGGTATCATCACAGGGTAGCCTCGTCGCTCACCGCGCACCGGAACCAGTGCCTTGCGCCGGTCGCCGGCGCTGTATTGCTTGATCAAACCGGCGATTTCACGCTCCGTCAGCCGCGGCTGGTCGCCGACACATAACATGATACCGTCACAATTCCTCTGGGCCGCCAACAGGCGCGCGCGCTCAAAGGCACGCCGGATCGCGGTCGCCGTGCCATCGGACGGAGGGGAAGCCACGAATTCGACCGGTGTACGAACGAGCGCCTCCTCGATGCGTTCCTGCTGATGGCCGGTCACCACAATGACGTCGGCGATGACGCCACGGATGGTCTCGACAACATGGCGGATCATCGGGCGGGCCGAGATATCGAGCAACAGCTTGTTGCAGCCCATGCGCCGCCCTTCGCCGCCGGCGAGGACGATCGCGATGTAATTCGCCAAAGGCCGATCATCGTCCACGGGCATGGATGACACTTTTCTCTTTGGAAAAGGCAAAGCGGCATACACGCTTTTGCCCTGCTTGGCCATCGTGGAAGCACTCCGCACAGATGAAATCGACCACGTCTGCGCGGTTAACGCTTCTTTTTGAAAATGGCCGGTAAACTCCGGATATGTTGCGTCGCGTTGCGTGTTCTCTCGTGCTGGGTACGGTTCTGGGTAGCCTGGCTGGTTGCGGGTCGTTCTTCAATCTCGAAGAGCGAGAGCCCTGGCGTGCCCAGGCCGAATCTCAGTGCCTTGCTTCCGGTGAGGTCCGGGAAACCGCCGGCATTCGCATCGCCCAGGCGATCGAGGGGCCTGGCGTGTGTGGTGTCGACCACCCCTTCCGCGTTACGGCCCTGAATACCACCGGGACACCTGCTGCACCCGTCTACGCGGCCCTGCGGCCCCGCGCACCGGCAACCGTGGCCCCTCAGCCGAATGAGGCGCCTCAGCCGCAATATGCCCCGCAGCCATCGGGCGCACCGGATGGCTTGCTGCCGCCCGCGGCGGTCGGCGACCAGACCGGCGCAATCGGTGACGGAGACGCTTCGGCTCCCATGTCCTACCGGGCCGCCCCATCCCCCGGTCCGGTTCGCATCGCCGACGGTGGTCCCTTCTCGGTTTCGATGGATCGCAGCCTCGTGCTCTCCTGCTCGATGATCCCCGCCATCACCCGCTGGCTGGTTCAAGACGTGCAGCCGGCGGCGATGGCCAATTTCGGCTCCCCGATCGTGGAGATGACGACGTTCGGCAGCTATTCCTGCCGCCGGCGCAACAATGGCCATTTCGGCCGCATGTCAGAACATGCTTTCGCCAATGCCGTCGACGTCAAGGGCTTCAAGCTGGCCGATGGCCGGGAGACGCGCATCCTGACCGGCTGGCGCGGCTCGGCCCAGGAGCGTGGCTTCTGGCGCGACATCGCCTTCGGCGCCTGCGCAAAATTCACCACCGTGCTCGGCCCCGGTGCGCCCCTGCACGACAACCATCTGCATCTCGATCTCGCCCGCCACGGCGTGCGCAGCAAGAGCATCTGCCGTCCGCGCGCGCCTGCCGGCTGGATCGCCGCCGCGCAGCGTGGTGCCGGCGGCGCACCGCCGCCGTCCGAGGACTATACGGGTTCGATCCAGGACGTTCCGGCCGGCGGCTACGACGAATGACGACGCTCTAAGCCAGGAGCGTCGCCTCTTCCTCTCCGATCACACCGAGCCGCGTCGCCGCCAGTAGGAGATGGCGGCGCATGGCACTGCGCGCATTCGCAGCCGAACCCGCCTCGATGGCGCGGTAGATGTCACCATGTTCCCCGATGACGCTGTCGACATGAGCCGGCCCTTTCTGCGTCAGGGTGTTGCTGCGGGCGACCGTCACGCTCTGATGCAGCAAGAGGGATAGATAGCGCTGGAAATCGGCAACCTTGCCATTGCCGCTTGCCGCCGCGACGGCGCGATGAAACTCGATATCGGCGCCGACGCCGAGATCCTCACCAAGCTTGGTGCGATCCATTTCCTGCAGCCAGTGCCGGAGCAGAACGAGATCGGCCTCGGAACGGCGAACTGCGGCAAGCCCCGCCCCCTCTACTTCGAGACACAGGCGCAATTCGAAGATTTCGCGCAGGGCAACGCCGCTGCCAACCTCGGCATCCCGGATGCGGAAGGAACGCTGCAGCGGGGCGGCGCTGACAAAGACCCCGGCGCCTTGGCGGCTGACCACGATGCCATCGGCCTTGAGGCGCGAGACCGCCTCCCGGATCACCGTGCGGCTGACGCCGAAGCCGGTCGCCAGTTCGGGCTCGGTCGGCAGGCGGGCACCGGCTTCGAAGCGCCCCTTCTCGATGTCTTCCTGCAGCGCGGCGACCACCCGGTCGGCCAAAGGCAGCGGCCTGCCGATCCGCCTGTCCTCGTCACCGACGGCCCCCGCGGCTTCCGGGGCCGGGCGCATTCGCTCTTTGAGGGCCAAATACGCCTCCTCCTGGGTTCTCGAGCAGACCATTTCCCAACTGGAAATGTTACGCGGATCGACAATCAGTTTCAAAATACGCTGAGATTAAATTCATCATATGACCATGTCACTATGTGATATTGACATACTTCTACCATTGTGGAAGCCTTCCGCCAACTTCGCAAGTCAGAACACACGACCCGATCACGGGCTGGCCGCGCGGCCCCACCGCCCGGCTGGCGGAATGATCGCCGGCGCAGGAGGACATGACGATGGCACCCAATGATCGGGGCGCGAACGAGACCATCTTCACCCTGGAGGCAACGCAGCTCAAATTCGGCAACGGAGCGGTCGAAGAACTCGACTGGGAGCTCAAGCGCCTTGGGCTGCGCAAGATATTGCTGGTCGCCGACCCGCGGCTGCGCCGGCTAGGGATCACCGAACGCGTCACCGATATCATCACGCGCGCCGGCGTCGCGGTCAGCGTCTTCGAGAGCATTCTCGTCGAGCCGACCATCGAGTCGCTGGGGGAGGCTGCAGCCTTCGCCGCATCCCAGGACGTCGACGGCTTCGTCGCCCTGGGCGGCGGCTCCACCATCGACACCGCCAAGGTCGCCAACCTCATCCATAGCCATGGCGGCGCCATCATCGACTATGTCAACGCGCCTGTCGGCGGCGGCCGCAAGCCGCCCTCGCCGCTACGCCCCCTGATCGCCATCCCGACCACCTCCGGCTCGGGCTCGGAGGCGACCACGGTGGCGGTGCTGGACATTCCCGAACTCAAGATGAAGACCGGCATCTCGCACCGCTATATGCGGCCGACGCTAGCCATCGTCGATCCCGAACTGGCGCGCACCACGCCGGGAGCGGTCACGGCCTCCTGCGGCCTCGACGTCGTCTGCCACGCGGTGGAATCCTTCATCTCCCGCCCCTTCGACGCCAGGCCGCGCCCGGCCACGCCGGATGATCGGCCACCCTACCAGGGCAGCAATCCGGTGGCCGACATCTGGTCCCTCAAGGCGATCGAGTTCGGCGGGCGCTTCCTGGAGCGCGCCGTCCACGACGGCAACGACCTGGAAGCGCGCGGCACCATGATGCTGGGCGCCACCATGGCCGGCATCGGCTTCGGCACGGCAGGCGTGCACATCCCACATGCCTGCGCCTATCCCCTCGCCGGCCTCAAGCATAGCTACAGCGCCCCCGGCTACGAGACGAACCACAATTTCGTGCCGCACGGCTTCTCGGTGATCGTCACCTCCCCCGCCGTGTTCCGCTTCACCTATGACGCGGCCCCGGACAAGCACATCCAGGCGGCAGAGCTTCTCAATGCCGGGCCGATCGCCAATCCGGGCCCGGACTCGCTGCCGGACACCCTGATCCGGCTGATGAAGGCAGTGGGGGCGCCGTCGGGCATCGCCGAACTCGGCTATGGCGAGGAGGACATTCCCGCTCTGGTGCAGGGCGCGCTGAAGCAGCAACGCCTGCTGGTCGGTGCTCCCAAGGCCATCGACGCCGCCGGGATCGAGGCCGTCATGCGCCAATCCTTGCGCAACTGGTAGGCGCGCCGCACAGAAAAAAGGCCAGGAGGAAACCATGGGTGAGATCGAACTGCACATGTTCCAGTGCGGCACGCTGAAGTGCAAGCTGCACAACATCAAGATGAACCAGGGCGCCAACACGGACTACGAGATCCCGGTCCCCTGGTACCTGCTCAAGCACCCCAAGGGGCTGGTGGTGATCGATGGCGGCAACGCCGTCGAGTGTGCCAGCGATCCGCGCGGCTATTGGGGCGGCATTTCCAAGACCTATTGGCCGGTGATGCAGGAAAGCGATGGCTGTGTGCAGAAGCTTGCCGCCATGGGCATTTCGCCCGATGACGTCACCCATGTCGTGCAGTCGCATCTGCATCTCGACCATACCGGCGCGATCGGCCGCTTCCCCAATGCCGTGCACGTCGTGCAGCGCCGCGAATATGAGTATGCCTATGCGCCCGACTGGTTCGCCGCCGGCGGCTATATCCGCAATGATTTCGACCGGCCGGGCCTGAAATGGCAATTCCTGGAAGCGGAGGCCACCGATGGCTACGATCTGTTCGGCGACGGCACGCTCAAGATGATCTTCACGCCCGGCCATGCCCCCGGGCACCAGTCCTTCCTGGTCACCCTGCCCAAGAGCGGCGCCATCCTGCTGGCTGTCGATGCCGCCTACACGCTCGACCATTGGAACGAAAAGGCCCTGCCCGGCTTCCTTGCCTCGACGGTCGATACGGTGCGCTCCGTGCAGAAGCTGCGGTCCCTGGCGGCGAAGACGGATGCCAAGGTGGTCACCGGCCACGACCCCGACGCCTGGCCGAACTTCAAGCAGTCGCCCGGCTTCTACGACTGAACCCGAGAGGCGCCTGGACGATCCGGGCGCCTCGCCGAAAAGCGCGACAGCGATAGAATTGTATGTGGCGCCGCCGACGACCGCGATGATAATGCCAGTCTTGCCGAGTGGAGTTCGTCGGGAATTGCTGCCATGAACGCTGGCGACCATCTTTCCAGGCCATCGGCCATTCCCGGGCCGGCTTTCGCCGAACTGCTCGCGGCCTATCGGGATTCGCGACGGCATTATCACGATGTCGGCCATATCGAGGCGATGCTGGCGGGCCTGCGGGACTGTCGCTCTCTTCTCCACGATGCCGAGGCCGTGGAACTCGCGATCTGGTTCCACGATGCGGTCTACGATGCCGCGGCCCCGGATAATGAGGAGCGCAGCGCCGACCTCGCCCGTCAGGTTCTGGCAGGGCGGCTCGAACAAGGACGGCTGGAACAGGTCGCTGCGCTGATCCTGGCGACCCGGAAGCACGAACTCGCGAGCTCCGGGGAAACGCAGGAGCCGGCCGATCGGGAACGATCGGACATGGCCTATTTCCTCGATCTCGACTTGCAGCTTCTCGGCACGGAGGCGACGCGTTTCGATGCCTATGAGACGGCGGTACGACGCGAATATGCGCATGTGCCGGAGGCGGCCTGGCGCATCGGGCGGGCAACCGTGCTGCGGCGCTTCATGGCCCGGCCGCGGCTCTATTTCAGCGATCTCTTCGCCGAAAAGTTGAGGAAAGAGCGCGCGCCAATCTCGCGCGCTCCCTCGCAAAGTTGACGGAAGGCGAACCGCCTCAGGCCAGCGTGTAGCTGGTCTTCACCGTGGTGTAGAACTCGGCGGCGTAGCGGCCCTGCTCGCGCGGGCCGTAGCTCGAGCCCTTCCGCCCGCCGAACGGCACGTGATAGTCGACGCCCGCCGTCGGCAGGTTGACCATCACCATGCCGGCCTGGACATTGCGCTTGAAATGCGTGGCATATTTCAGGCTGGTGGTGGCGATGCCGGCGGAAAGGCCGAATTCGGTGTCGTTGGCCGCGGCCAGGGCCTCGTCGTAATCCTTGACGCGCACCACGGCGGCAACCGGTCCAAAGATCTCCTCGCGGGCGATGCGCATGTCGTTGCTGGCGCCGATGAACAAAGCCGGCGTCAGATAGAAGCCGGGCGCCTCACGCTTGACGAGATCACCGCCGAAGGCGAGCTTGGCGCCCTCTTCCTTGCCGATCTTGATGTAGTTCAGGTCCTGGTCGAGTTGGCTCTGGTCGACCACCGGGCCGATATGGGTGCCTGCCTTCATGGCGTCGTCGACGGTGACGCCCTTGAGACGCTCGACCAGCGCGGCAACGAAGGCATCGTGGATGCCGTCGGTGACGATCAGGCGCGAGGAGGCGGTGCAACGCTGGCCGGTCGAGAAGAAGGCACCGTTGACGGCGGCTTCCACGGCCACCTTGACGTCGGCATCGTCGAGCACGACGAAGGGGTTCTTGCCGCCCATTTCGAGCTGCACCTTCTTCATCGGTGAAGAGGCTACGCAGGTCGCGGCGATCTTGCGGCCGGTGCCGACCGATCCGGTGAAGGAGATGGCATCGACGTCGGGCGAGGACAGCAGCGCCTCGCCGACCACCGAGCCGCGGCCCATCACCAGGTTGAACACGCCGGCCGGCAGGCCGGAACGCGCGATGATCTCACCCAGGGCATGCGCAGTGGCCGGCACGAGGTCGGCCGGCTTCAACACCACGGTGTTGCCGTAGCAGAGCGCCGGCGCGATCTTCCAGGCCGGAATGGCAGCGGGAAAATTCCAGGGCGTGATCAGGCCGACCACGCCGATGCCTTCGCGCGTGACCTCGACGCCGACGCCGGGGCGGACCGAGCCGATGATTTCGCCGGCCAGGCGCAGCGCTTCACCGGCAAAGAATCCGAAGATCTGGCCGGCCCGCGCCACCTCGCCGATGCCTTCGGGCAGGGTCTTGCCTTCCTCGCGCGACAGGATGGCGCCGAGCTCCTCCTTGCGCGCCAGGATCTCGTCGCTGATGCGCTTGAGCACGTCGTGGCGTTCCTGCAGGGTCGAGCGGCTCCAGCCCGGGAACGCGGCCTTGGCGGCAGCAATGGCCTTTTCGGCCTCGGCCTTGGTCGCCCGGGGGAAATGCCCGACGATCTCAGCGGTGTTGGAGGGATTCACGTCCGGCGCGAGATCGGACGAGGCGACCCATTCGCCGGCGATGAAGTTACGGGCATGCAGTGTCATCGGGAAGATCCTAGAGGTAACAAAACTGGCCGGACATTAGTCTAACAAATGCCCGGCGCAAACCGGCAGCTTGACGCGGCCGGCAATTTTCTGGTGGCGCCCATCAGGCAGTTGCAACTGCCGTCACGCGCTGGCGCACGATCAGGAGAGCGATCAGCGCGGCGATGATACCGGTGAGGCCCGAGAAGAGAAAGGCCTCGACATAGCTTCCCTGTAGCACCCGCATATAGCCGGCCAGGGCCGCAGCGCTGGCGGCGCCGATCTGGTGGCCAGCCGCAATCCATCCGAACACCACGGGAGCGTCGCGATCGCCGAAGGCTTCGTTGGTCAGGCGCACGGTCGGCGGCACGGTGGCAATCCAGTCGAGGCCGTAGAACACGCCGAAAATGGTGAGCGTGTAGATGTTGAAGCCGCTGAAAGGCAGATAGATCAGGGCGATGCCGCGCAGGCCGTAATAGACGAAGAGCAGCTTGCGCGGATCGTAGCGATCGGTCAGCCAGCCCGAGAAAGTGGTGCCGAAGAGATCGAAGATCCCCATCATCGCCATCAGGCCGGCAGCCTGCACCTCCGGGATGCCCATGTCGCCGCAGAAGGAGATCAGGTGCATGCCCACCAGGCCATTGGTGGTGAAGCCGCAGATGAAGAAGGTGGCGAAGAGATACCAGAAGGTGCGCGTGCGGGCCGCCCGTACCAGCGCACCGAGCGAGGCGTCGATCAGGCCCGTCTGTGTGTGCGGCGCCTCGATCGGTGCGGAGGGATCGGCACCATAGGGGCGCTGGCCGATGTCGCTGGGGTGGTTCGGCACCAGGAAGAAGGCAAGCGGAATCAAGACAGCACAGGCGATCGCCACCGCCGCCACCACCAATTGCCAGCCGCCGATCTCGGAGAGCTTGGCGAGCCCCGGCTGGAAGATCAGCGTACCCGTCGCGGCGCTCGCGGCCATCAGCCCCATGATCAGGCCGCGATTGGTCTTGAACCAGCGATTGGCGACGGTGGCGCCCAGCACCATGGCGACGCAGCCGGACCCGAGCCCGGAAAGTACGCCCCAGGTCGCGATCAACTGCCAGGACTCCGTCATCAGCAGGCTGAGACCGATGGAGCCCGCCATCAGCGTCAGAGCGATCACCAGCACCCTCCGAATGCCGAACTTGTTCATCAGGGCGGCGGCGAAGGGGCCGACAAGGCCGTACAGCAGAATGCCGATCGAACCGGAGAGCGAGATTGTGTCGATGCCCCAGCCGAAAGCCTTGTGCAGGGGCTGGAGCAGCAACCCGGGCGCGGCGCGTACACCGGCCGCCACCAGCAGGGAAAGGAAGATGACGGCGACGACGACGAATGCATAATTCTGGCCGAAAGGCCGGCGACTGACGCGCTGCATCGGGAGACCTGTAGGATGTCGAGATTGACGTGATACGTACCGGTCTGTAACATCGTTGTCGGAAATTGGAAAGAGGCAAATGACCGGATCCGCAAACGCCGCTTCGCCGCCGCAGCCCCGCGCGGCGGAACGCATCCTCAAGACCGCGCGCGAACTCTTCTACAAGGAGGGCATCCGGGCTGTCGGGGTGGACACCATTGCCTCGGAAGCCGGCGTGACCAAGCCGACGCTTTATCGCTGCTTCAACTCAAAGGACGAATTGGCGGCGGCCTATGTCCGGGTCTACGACGCCGAGTTCTGGGCCCGCTTCGAAGGTGCAGGCGTCGGCTTCGAGAACGACCCGCGTACCCATCTGCGCAACTACCTGACGGGCCTGGGCGAAAGGGCCACCCTCGCCGGCTATCGCGGCTGCGGGCTGAGCAATGCCGCCGTGGAATATCCGGAAGAGGACAACCCTGCCCGCATGGTCGCCGAGGGTGGCAAGGTATTGTTGCGCGAGCGCCTGGAAGGCATGGCCGAGCGCATGGGCGCCAGGAATCCGGGCCTGCTCGCCGACGGGCTGCTGCTGTTGATCGAAGGCGCTTTCGTCAGCGGCCAGATCTTCCACGAGGGCGGACCGGCCGGTTCGGTTGCCGTGATCGCCGACCTGCTGATCGAGGCGAGCCTGAAGGATTGAGCCGGAACCCTATTCACGCCGCCCCGAAACGGCGGCGATAGTCGCCCGGCGTCAATCCCATCGTCCGCACGAAAATCTTGCGGAAGGAAACCGGATCGCCATAGCCGACATTCCAGGCGATGCGGTCGAAGGAAAGCCGCGTCGTCTCCAGCATGTCGCGGGCCTTGGCAACGCGGAGCTGCTGGCAATATTCGATAGGCCTCAAGCCGGTCGCCTTGCCGAAGCGGCGCAGGAAGGTGCGCCGCTCCAGCCCCGCCTTTGCCGCCATGGCGTTGACGTCGACGTCGCCCGCATAGGCCTGCTGAAGCCAGTGCTGAACCGCGAGGATGGCCTCGTCGCCATGGTTGAGCCGCGGCGAGAACACGCTGTAATGGCGCTGCTCGCGTCCCAGCGGATCGACCAGAATGGCGCGCCCCGTTGCCACCATCACGCTGGTTCCGAGCAATTTCTCCACCAGTTTCAGACCGAGATCGGTCCAGGACATCAATCCCGCGGCAGTGATGATGTCACCGTCGTCGATCACGATCTTGGCCGAATCCACCCTGACCTTGCCGAAGCGTTCGGCGAGATCATCGGCATAGCTCCAATGAGTGGTCGCCTCGCGCCCGTCGAGCAGCCCGGTTTCTGCGAGCAGGAAGGCCCCGATGCAGACGGAGGCCAGCACGCTGCCGCGGCCGTGACAGTTTCGGAGGAACTCGGCGAGGTTCGAAGTCCAGGCCTCGTTCGGCGGTTTTGCCAGGCTCGGCGGCAGGATGATCATGCCCGGGATCGCGTCGTCCTCACCGTCGCGATTGTGGATTTGGCCCTTGGCATCACACTCCCAATGGCTCACCCGCAGCAGCGGGCCACTGCCCTCCCTGCGCTCCCGGGCGATCCTGTCGGCGATGGCGAAAAGGTCGGTGAGACCATAGAGCGCGGCCAGTTGAACGTCGGGATAGGCCAGCAGGCCGATCTCGGAGGGAGCCGAGGTCATTTGTCACTTTCGCCCTGATTTTTGTCACATGTGCCAATCGGCATTCTGCCCGGGGCGTCCTATTTCAGCAATCACAACATCCTTTGAAACTGGAGAAACACCCCATGTCCAAGCGTGCCTTGATCCTCGTCGATATCCAGAACGACTATTTTCCGGGCGGCAAATGGACCCTGTCCGGCATCGAGGCGGCCACCGCCAATGCCGCGCGGCTCCTGGAGGCGGCCCGGACGAAGAACGAGTTCGTGGTGCATGTGCGCCATGAAGCAGCCAAGGCGGATGCCCCCTTCTTCGTTGCCGGCACGCCGGGCGCCGAGATCAACCCGGGCGTCGCCAATCGCGCCGGCGAGCAGGTCGTCGTCAAGAACTTCCCCAATTCCTTCAGGGACACCAACCTCAAGAAGCTGCTCGACGATGCCGGCGTCACCGACGTGCTTGTCGCGGGCGCAATGAGCCACATGTGCATCGAGGCGACGACCCGGGCGGCGGCCGATTTCGGCTATGCAGTCACCGTTGCCCACGACGCTGCGGCGACGCGTGACCTGGAATTCGGTGGCGTCACCGTGCCGGCTGCGCAGGTCCACGCCGCCGCCATGGCATCGCTCGCCTTCGGCTACGCCAAGCTTGCTTCGACGGACGAACTGCTGGCGGATTGAGGAAGATCGGGAAAGGGCGCAATCCTCCCTTCTCTTCCTGTGGGATCTGGCACTTCCAAAGGAAGTGCCTTGGGTGGCATTGCACAGCAATGACGGTTGAGGGGCGTTGGCACATATCTCGGGGAAGGTTTTGTTTCACCCCTCATCCGCCCCTTTGGGGCACCTTCTCCCGCAAGGGGAGAAGGAAGATTGCGTCTTATACCGACCTTCATAAATCTTGACCGTTGCGTGTAGATGGAACGCTGTCATTTCCGGCGCCGCCGAAGGTGGCGGGAAGGGAATCCAGGGCCAAAATCCGCACTCGCTGGCCCCTGGATCCCCTTCCCCTCGCTACGCTCAGCCGGGGATGACAAGTCAGGCATTCTGCGGGTTGATATTATTCGTCTGAACCAAAAGTTACAGGCACCACGGCACCCAACAAGCCTGCGCTCCTCATACGCCCCAGCGCAGGGCCGGCGTGTGCACCGGCGCATCCCACAGCGCCTTGGCCTGGTCGTCCAGCACGGACAGCGTCAGCGAGCAGCCGGCCATGTCGAGCGAGGTCACATAGGAGCCCGTCAGCGAGCGGGCGACCTTGATGCCCTTGCCGTCGAGCCATTTGCGCGCCCGATCCTGCATCAGATAGAGCTCCATCAGCGGCGTGCCGCCGAAGCCGTTGACGAAGAGCAGAACCTCGGTGGCCGCGGTCAGCGAGAGGTCGCCGACGATGGCGCCCAGCATTTCGTCGACGATGGCATCGGCGGAGGCCAGTTTGACGCGGCGACGGCCGGGTTCGCCATGGATGCCGACGCCCATCTCCATCTCGTCCTCGCCGAGGCTGAAGGTCGGCTTGCCGGCTGCCGGCACCGTGCAGGAGGTGAGCGCCACGCCCATCGAGCGCGTATGGCTGTTGACGCGCGCGCCCAGCGCCTTGAGGCCGGCGAGGTCGTCGCCACGCTCGGCTGCGGCGCCGAGGATCTTCTCGACGATCAGCGTGCCGGCCACGCCGCGCCGGCCGGTGGTCCAGGTCGAATTCTCCACGGCGACGTCATCGTCCAGGATCAGGCTTTCGACCGGGCCGGACGCCATCTCCGCCGCCATGGCGAAGTTCATCACGTCGCCTTCGTAGTTCTTGACGATATAGAGCGTGCCGGCACCGCCATCGACGGCCTCGGCCGCCGCCATCATCTGGTCGGGCGTCGGCGAGGTGAAGACCTGGCCCGGACAGGCTGCATCGAGCATGCCGAAGCCGACGAAGCCGGCATGCAGCGGCTCATGACCGGAGCCACCGCCCGAGATGAGGGCCACCTTGCCGGGCTTGACCTGGCGGCGGCGCACGAATTTGCGCTCCTCGCCCAGGGCGACGATATCGGCGTGCGCTGCCGCGAACCCGTCCAGGCTCTGCGCCAGCACGTCATCGACTGCATTGATGAGCTTTTTCATTCCATGGGCCTCCATATTGTTCGTGGTTAGATCGGGCCACTGCAGGAACCGATATTCGGACTCAACTCCGAACCTGGCTTTCTCCAGGCTCATCCGGAACCGATTCCTCCTCCCCCTTGGCCTTGCGATCGAGTGCGCGCGTGTAGTGGACGAGGCTGGCGACGAAATCGAGAATGGCCTTGTCCATCGCCTGGTTGCGTCTGACATCGCCGAGATCCGGCAAGGTGAGTGTCAGGCTGCGCCCTTGGGCCGGCTTGCCCTGGGCCTGTGTCCGCCCCGGATGGGCTGCCTGATAGGCCTTGAGGAACTCCGTCCTCTCTGCCGGCGCGAGGTGGCAGACCTCGAAAATGACGTCGAGGTGCTGGGCCGGGATCGGAATGGGATAGCCGGGATTGGTGATCTGCGAAATAAAGGACCTGTTGGTGCCGAGGGCCGCCGCCAATTTCAGCCTCGTGCCCGAGGGACGATTGTCCAGCGCGCGCCGCAGCAGCGCCTTGTAGGCCGCTATCGAACGCGTGGTGGCATCGCGGGCATCAGACATGTTTGAAATCAGCAATTGCGGCCTTGACGGCCCCTACCAGGGCGGGCGGCACGGACAGGCAGGTCAGGCCGACGCCGATGAGCTTGGGTACTAGGCGCACCTCACCCGCGGCATCGCCGCAGATCGAGACCGGAACCTTGCGTGCCTTGCCGGCCCCTACCGCACGGGCCATCAATTCGAGCACAGCCGGATCGCCGGCGTCGTTGAGGCCGGCGACGTCGGCAATGTCGCGCGCCGCGGCCATGGTGTATTGGGTCAGATCGTTGGAGCCGATCGAATAGAAATCGGCGGGAAAGCGCAGGGCGCCGAGCGCGGCGGCGGGAACCTCGACCATGATTCCGAGCGGCGGCCGGCGGCAGGGCGTACCTTCGGCAATGAGGGAAGCCACCACTTCGTCGAGCAGGGCGGACGCCTCGGCCAGTTCCCCCGGTACCGTCACCATCGGCAGCATGATGCGGATCTCGTGATGCAGGCTGGCCCGGGCCAATGCCCTGAGCTGGACGCGGAAGGTTTCCGGGCGAGCCAGGGACAGCCGCAATCCGCGCAGCCCCAGGAAGGGATTGGATTCGCCATCGCTGGTAACGCCAGGGATCGGCTTGTCGCCGCCGGCATCGAGGGTCCTGATGGTCACCGGCCGCCCATCGGCCCAGGCGGCAATGGCGACATAGGCGGCATATTGCGCTTCCTCGTCCGGCAGGGGCCGGCCGGGCTCGAACAGGAACTCGGTGCGCACCAGGCCGATGCCGTCGCAGATCTCCGGCGAGATGTCCTCGAGATCCGCCGGTGAGGCGACATTGATCATGATGTCGATCCGGGTGCCGTTGGGCAGGAACACCGCTTCGCCCTTCATCGTTTCCGCGCGGGCATCGGCTTCGTGCCGTCGCGCGAGAGCCGGGCCGAAATCAGCGAGCGAGGCACTGTCGGGATCGAAGGTCACCGTTCCAGCCGCGCCATCGACGATGGCCTGGCTCGCTTCCCCGAGCGCACCGAGCCCGGTCACCATCGGCACGCGACGACTGCGGGCGAGCATGGCGACATGCGAGGATGGCGAACCGGCGCCCAGGGCAATCGCGCCGCCCTTGCTCCAGTCGACCGACAGGAACAGCGATGGCGGCAGGTCTTCGCCCACCAGCACGGAACCCGACGGCACCTTCTCGCCTTCGGCCGCCCCTGTGAGATGGGCGAGCACGCGGTCGCGGATATCGGCAAGGTCGGTGCCGCGGGCACGGAAATAGGCGTCCTCGCTGCGTTCGTAATCGGCGATCTCCGCATCGAGGGCCGAGCGCCAGGCATGGACGGGCGGGACGCCGGCGGTGATCGCGTCGAATGCGCCTTCGGACAGGGCCTCGTCCTCGAGCATGGCGATCTGGAAGCCGATAATGTCGGCCCCCTCTTCATCGACGGCTTCGACCAGGGACACCAGATCGACCAGCGCCGCATCGATGGCGCTGCGCAAGGCGGCGTCGCCGTCCTCCTGTGTTGCCGTCGCCTTCTCGGTCCGGGGCCTCGGCTTGCCGATCATGAAGACAGGACCGGAGGCGAGCCCCGGCGAGGCTGGACGTCCCGATATCCGCCGCTCAGTCATGGCCGCCCCCTGCTCCGGAGAAAATCGCGATTTCCCCAAAACGCAATTCTTCCACCTCTTTGTTTCGGTGCATTTTCTAAAGCGAAAAGCTGGTCAACTTTTCTCGAAAATGCCCCCGCATCGTCACTCTTCCCCGAACTTTTCCTCGATCAATCCCAGAATGGCTGACAGCGCCGCCTCGGCGTCGGGCCCGTCCGCCATAAAATGCAGCACGGTGCCCTTGGGTGCCTTCACCCGCATCACCTTGACCGGGCTCTTGGCGTCGACCCAGGGCCCCGCCGCATCGGTGGCCAGCTCGATGCTCGACTGGAAGCTCTTGGCGAGCTGGGTCAGCTTCACGCTCGGCCTGGCATGCAGCCCGATGGCATTGGTCAGCTCGGCCTTGCCCGTCAGTGCTCCATTGATATCCGGCATATCAATCCTATCCATAGAGATCTTCGGCGGCGGAGCGAACCGCGGCCAGGGAGGAATTGCCGGAAGCCTCGGTCGCAGCGATCACCGCTCCTTCCACCACCGGCGCATTGCAGATGACCACGAGGTCGCGCTTGTGCTCGTCGAGCATCTCCACGGCCATCTCGGCATTGGTCTCGGCGCCGCCGAGGTCGACGAGGACCGCGACGCCTTCCTCCGACCAGACACTGTCGATGGCGGCGATGATCTTGGCGACATCGGTGCCGAGCCCGCCGCCGGGATCGCCCCCTGTCCAGGCGACACGCACGCTTTCGCCCACCATCTGCCTAACCATGTCGGCCGCGCCTTCGGCGACCTTGGGCGAATGCGATACGATCACCAGACTCACTGTCATGACATCAGGCCCTGCTTGTTGAGTTCGTCTGCCACCGTGGCGATGAGCAGCGAGGAGGAGCGAGCGCCCGGATCCATGTGGCCGACGGAGCGTTCGCCCAGGAAGGAAGCGCGCCCGCGGATCGCCTGCATCGGCACCGTCCTGTCGGCGGCGGAGATGGCTTCCGCCTTGAGCGTGGCGGCATCGGCACCGGCTGCCAGGGCGGCCTGGACCGGGACGAGGACATCGAGCAGCGTCTTCTGCCCGGCCTCCGAGCGGCCGCGCGCCTTGACGGCCTCGACGGCCTTGGCGAAGGCCGCAACCACTGCGGCGCGATCGGGCTCGGCACCCACCGTCTTGCCCAATTCCATGAAGAAGGTACCGAAAAGTGGGCCGGACGCGCCGCCGACCTTCATCACCATCGCCATGCCGGCCGCCTTGAGCAACTCCGGCCAGGGTTTTTCGGCAAGGCCGGGCAATTCGGCAGTGATGGCCTCGAAGCCTCGCTTGAGGTTCAGCCCATGGTCGCCATCGCCGATCGCCTGATCGAGCGCGGTTAGCTCTCCGGAATGTTGGACTATGGTTGCCGCAACCGCGCGAATGAGCTGCTCTCTTGCTTGGCTGTCCATCGCCCCGCCTCCGCCCCGCATTCTTGTAGCGGCCGGCCACCGCCGGCTCGCAGTTTGCTTATTTGTTTAGTTGATCACCTAATCCTAAACATTGCAAGCCAAATTGTCGCTTGTTCTACGGGGTGCAGGCATTGGCAATGCTGCACTGCACTGAACATCGATTGGAGGGCCGCGTAGTAGGGCACCAGCCCCGGCAACGCGCATGACCGGCCCGGCCTTCGGTCATATTGCTGTGTCCCCAGCCGCCTATTGGGTTGCCTATCTTAAGGTCAGTATTGGTGCCATATCGCCATTGACGAAGCTTGCCCGGACGGCCAAGACTAGAACCAAGCAAGATTTAGAAACGCTAGGGGAAACGCTCCGTTTGATGGCAACAGATGCAGTCTTGAAAGCCGAAGGCCTGACCAAGGATTTCAGGGGATTTCGGGCCGTCGACGGGGTCGATCTCTCGGTCATGCGTGGGACGGTCCACGCTCTGATCGGTCCGAACGGCGCCGGCAAGACTACTTGTTTCAATCTCTTGACCAAGTTCCTGTCCCCTTCCGCCGGGCGGATCACCTATAAGGGTCAGGACATTACCGGCATGAAGCCTGCCGCCGTGGCTCGGCTCGGCCTGGTCCGTTCCTTCCAGATCTCGGCCGTGTTCGGTGAGATGAGCGTGAACGACAATATCCGCATCGCCCTGCAGCGCCGCCGGGGTCACTCCTATGATTTCTGGCGCTCGCAGCGCGTTCTCGACGGCCTGAACCAAGAAGCCGCCGAACTCGCTGAGAGCGTCGGCCTGACATCCTTCCTCGCGACGCCGGCCAAGGAACTCTCCTATGGCCGCAAACGCGCCCTGGAGCTTGCGACGACCCTGGCGCTCGATCCGGAAATGCTGCTGCTGGACGAACCGATGGCCGGCATGGGGCACGAGGACGTCGAGCGCACCACCGAACTGATCCGCAGGATCGCGGCGAGCCGCACCATCCTGATGGTCGAGCACAATCTCTCGGTGGTCGCCACCCTCTCCAACACCATCACCGTGCTGGCACGCGGCAAGGTGCTGGCGCAGGGCGACTACAAAACCGTCTCCGGCGACCCGCGCGTGGTCGAGGCCTATATCGGGAGTGGCCATGCCTGACCCCGTGAACAAGTCTGATCCGCTGCTCCGGGTCCGCGGCCTCGAGGCCTGGTATGGCGAGTCCCATGTGCTCCACGGTATCGACTTCGACGTGAACCCCGGCGAGGTCGTGACCCTGCTCGGCCGCAACGGCGCCGGCAAGACCACCACGATGAAATCGATCATCGGCGTGATGGCCAAGCGCAGGGGCTCGATCCGTTTCGGTGGCCAGGAGACCATCACTCTCGGCTCCCGTCATATCGCGCGCCTCGGCATCGGCTATTGCCCGGAAGAGCGCGGCATCTTCTCCAGCCTGTCGGTGAAGGAAAATCTCGAATTGCCGCCGGTGGTGAAGACCGGCGGCCTCAGCGTGGACGAGATCTTCACCCTTTTTCCCAACCTCAAGCAGCGCCTTACCAGCCAGGGCACCAAGCTCTCGGGCGGCGAGCAACAGATGCTGGCCATCGGCCGCATCCTGCGCACCGGCGCCAACCTCCTGCTGCTCGACGAACCGACCGAGGGCCTCGCGCCGGTGATCGTCGAGCAGATCGGGCATACCATCGCCAGCCTCAAGCAGCGCGGCTTCACCATCATCCTGGTCGAACAGAATTTCCGCTTCGCCTCGACCGTGGCGGACCGCCACTACGTCGTCGAACAGGGCAAGGTGATCGACATGATCCCCAATGCCGAGCTGGAAACCAACAGCGACAAGCTGCACGCCTATCTGGGCGTGTGACGCCAATCAAAAAGCTGAACGGGAGACGCTTATGATTTCAAAACGGACCCTGCTCGCAGCAGCAGCCCTCGCCGCGGTATTCGCAGGCTCGGCGCTGGGGCCGGCAAGCGCCGAGGACATCGCAGTCAAGCTCGGCATCCTCAACGACCGTTCCGGCGTCTATGCCGACCTGTCCGGCGAAGGCTCGGTGATCGCCGCCAAAATGGCGGTTGAGGACTTCAAGGCCGCCGAAAAGGGCCTGAAAGTCGAGATCGTCTCGGCCGACCACCAGAACAAGCCCGATATCGGCGCCGGCATCGCCCGGCAATGGTACGACCAGGATGGCGTCGATGCCATCTTCGACGTGCCGACCTCCTCGGTAGCGCTCGCCGTCAGCCAGGTCACCAAGGAAAAGAACAAGATCTTCATCGATTCCGGCGCCGGTTCCACCGAGATCGCCGGCAAGCAATGCACGCCCAATACGCTGATGTGGACCTATGACACCTATGCCCTGGCCAAGGGCACGGGTGGCGCCATGGTCAAGCAGGGCGGCGACAGCTGGTTCTTCATCACCGCCGACTATGCCTTCGGCAAGTCGCTGGAGGAGAATGCGACGGCGATCGTCACGGCCGCGGGCGGCAAGGTGCTCGGTTCGATCAAGGCTCCCTTCCCGACCTCCGACTTCTCCTCCTTCCTGCTGCAGGCCCAGTCCTCCGGCGCCAAGGTGATCGGCCTTGCCAATGCCGGCGGCGACACCGTCAACGCCATCAAGCAGGCCGCCGAATTCGGCATCACCCAGGGCGGCCAGAGCCTGGCCGGCCTGTTGATCTTCATCTCCGACGTGCACGCGCTCGGCCTGCAGGCGGCCCAAGGCCTCGTGCTGACGGAAGCCTTCTATTGGGACCTCAACGACGGCACCCGTGCCTGGTCCAAGCGCTTCGCCGAACAGAGCGGCGGCAAGATGCCGACCATGGTGCATGCCGGCGTCTATGCCGGTGTCCTGCACTATCTGAAGGCCATCGAAGCCGCCAAGTCCAAGGACGCTGCGGCAGTGATGGCCAAGATGAAGGCGACGCCGACCGACGATCCCCTGTTCGGCAAGGGCGAGGTCCGCAAGGACGGCCGCGTGACCCACGACATGTATCTGTTCCAGGTCAAGAAGCCTGACGAATCCAAGGGCCCGTGGGACTACTACAAGCTGCTCGCCACCATTCCGGCGTCCGAGGCTTTCCAGCCCATGGCCGAGGCCGGCTGCCCGCTGGCGAAGTAACTGAAGAGCCGCTTGGCGCGTGGGGAAGTGTGCCACGCGCCTTTCGCCTTTTCTCGCCGATGACGAAGCAGATGATGGTGAAGGACCCATAAGGTGACCACGATTTTCGGCATTCCCCTGCAGGGCATCATGGCCCAGCTCGCGCTGGGCCTGATCAATGGCTCCTTCTACGCCTTGCTCAGCCTCGGCCTTGCCATCATCTTCGGCCTGCTCAATGTCATCAACTTCGCCCATGGCGCCCTCTACATGATGGGAGCCTTCGCGGCGTGGATGCTGCTCAACTATGCCGGCATCGGCTTCTGGCCGGCGCTCATCCTCGCCCCGCTCGGCGTCGGGCTGGTCGGCATTGCCATCGAGCGGCTCTTCATCTCGAGGCTCTACCAGCTCGACCATCTCTACGGCCTGCTGCTCACCTTCGGCCTCGCGCTGGTCATCCAGGGCTTGTTCCGCAATTATTACGGCGTCTCCGGCGTGCCCTATACCCTGCCGCCCGCGCTGACGGGGCCGGTCAATCTCGGCTTCATGATACTGCCGAAGAGCCGCGTCTTCGTGATCGCCTTCTCGCTCGCCGTCTGCCTCGCCACCTGGCTTGTGATCGAGAAGACACGGCTCGGCGCCTATCTGCGCGCAGCGACCGAAAACCCCAAGCTGGTCGAGGCCTTCGGCATCAACGTGCCGATGCTCCGGATGCTGACCTATGGCTTCGGCGTCGGCCTGGCCGGGCTTGCCGGCGTGCTGGCGGCGACCACCTCCAACGTCAATCCCAACATGGGCTCCGATCTCATCATCGTGGTCTTCGCCGTGGTGGTGATCGGCGGTATGGGCTCGATCCTCGGCTCGGTGGTGACGGGCTTCGGCCTCGGGCTGATCGAAGGCATCGTCAAGAATTTCTACCAGCAGGGATCGGCCACCGTGGTCTTCGTGGTGATGGTCATCGTGCTGCTTGTCCGGCCTGCCGGCCTGTTCGGGAGGTCTTCCTGATGGCCGCCTCCACCCAACCGGCCACTGCGATCCGCGGCGCGCCCCTGCTCGGCGACCGCGGCGTGATGCTGCTGATCGTCGTGCTGATCGCCGTCGCACCCTTCGTTGCCTATCCCGTCTTCGTGATGAAGGTGCTGTGCTTCGGCCTGTTCGCCTGCGCCTTCAACCTCCTGCTCGGCTATGGGGGCCTGCTGTCCTTCGGCCACGCCGCCTTCTTCGGCATGGCGAGCTATGCCAGCGCCCACGCCGCCAAGGTCTGGGGCCTGACGCCCGAGCTGGCGATTCTGTGCGGGGGCACCGTCGCCGCCGTTCTCGGCCTCGTGGTCGGCTCGCTCGCCATCCGGCGTCAGGGCATCTATTTCGCCATGATTACCCTGGCGCTGGCCCAGATGGTGTATTTCTTCGCCCTGCAGGCGCCCTTCACCGGCGGCGAGGACGGCATCCAGGCGGTGCCGCGCGGCAAGCTGTTTGGCCTCATCGACCTTTCCGACGACAAGGCGCTCTACGTCCTGGTTGCCGTGATCGTGCTGCTGGGCCTGTTCGTCATTCACCGTATCGTGCATTCACCCTTTGGCCAGGTGATGAAGGCGATCCGCGACAACGAGCCCCGCGCCCTGTCGCTGGGTTATGATGCCGAACGCTTCAAGCTGCTGATGTTCACGCTGTCGGCCACGCTGGCTGGCATCGCCGGCGCCACCAAGGCGCTGGTGTTCCAGCTCGCCTCGCTCACCGACGTACACTGGTCGATGTCGGGCGAGGTCGTGCTGATGGCCCTGGTCGGCGGCACCGGCACGCTGTTCGGACCAATGCTCGGCGCCTTGTTGGTGGTGGCGATGGAGACCTATCTCGCACCGCTCGGCTCCTGGGTGACGGTGGCCCAGGGCGCCGTGTTCGTCGTCTGCGTGCTCGCCTTCCGCGATGGCATTGCGGGCACTTTGGGCAAGCTCTTGCGCAAACACGGCTGAGCGCTAACGCCGCCCTCCTCAGTCAGGAGAGCGGTGTTCGAGCCGTTCCGTGGCGAAAGCGGCCAACCCGGCGATGCCGAGCGCAGCACCGGTCCCGGCCGTGACCATCCAGCCACCGGCATGGTAGGTCAGCGTACCCAGCACCGACCCGAGGGCCCCGCCGACGAACACCGTCGTCATGTAGAGGGCATTGATACGTCCGCGGACCGCCGCAGGCGTCGAGAAGATGGTGCGCTGGCTGACGATCTGGTTGGTCTGAACCGCCGCATCGATAACCAGCGTCGCCACGATCAGCACCAGAAGAGACAGGATGTGCTCGCCGAGAACCGTTGCGAGAAAGGCGAGCGCCAGGGAGGCCATCGCGCCATAGGTCGCCATGCGGCCATGCCCGTGATCGGCAAGGCGACCCGCCAGCGGCGCCGCCAGCGCCCCGCCCGCCCCGGCAAGAGCGAAGAGTCCGATCGCATAGTCGGACATGCCGAAACGCTCCGTCAGCATCAAGGGCGCAGCGGTCCAAAACAGGTTGAAGGCGCAGAACAGCAACATCTGATAGAGGGCTCGGCGACGCAGGATCGGCGTATTCCGCACAAGGCCCGGCAGCGAGGCGAGCACAGCCCCGTAATGGCTCGTGCCGGACGGCTGGTAGCGCGGCATCATACGCCACAGAACGGCGCCGATCCCGATCATCAGCACGGCGGACGCCAGGAAGACCGCCCGCCAATTCAGATAGGCCGCCACGAAAAGGGCGGCCGGCCTTGCCAGCATGATGCCGGTGATCAGGCCGGCCATCACCAGGCCGACCGCGCGGCCGCGTCGCTCGGGCGGAACGAAATGGGTGATGAACGGCACCAGGATCTGGGCACCGGCCGAGAAGATGCCGATGGCGAGCGAGGCGAACAGGAAAGCCACGACACCCTGTGCGCCGGCCGCGAGGAGCAGGCTGGCGGCCGCGCAGACGAGCGTGGCCAGGGCCAGGACCTTGTTCTCGATGAGATCGGCCAGGGGCACCAGCAGGATGAGCCCCAGGCCATAGCCGATCTGGGTGAGGCTGACGATGGCGCCGGCCAGATCCGGACCGATGCCGATCTCGGGCGCGATCTTGGCCACCAGAGGCTGGGCATAATAGAGATTGCCGACGATGGCTCCGGTTGCGACCGCCAGGGTCAGGACCAAGGCGGGAGCAGCCTGCCGGATGACGGCGGAGGCGGTATTTTCCATCTGATGCATGTGATTCACGGCAGGCGGTTTCACGGCGCGTATTTGCCGACTAATGAAACG
The DNA here is from genome assembly GCF_034424805.1 of Labrys sedimenti. Taxonomy (NCBI): domain Bacteria; kingdom Pseudomonadati; phylum Pseudomonadota; class Alphaproteobacteria; order Hyphomicrobiales; family Xanthobacteraceae; genus Labrys; species Labrys sedimenti. The sequence continues at coordinate 538,189 of NZ_JAXOUF010000002.1, read as the reverse complement.
ATACGTATCGTTATGATTGAATAAAACGATACGTTTCGTTATGTCAAGATGGGGAGGCACAGCATGGAGACGAAAGCCACGCAGCCAAGGCGCCGCTCGATCGGCGCCCGGCGCAATCCGCAGACCGAGACCGCCATCATCGAGGCCGCACGACAGCTTCTGGCGGATCGGGGCTATGCCGGATTTTCCATCGAGGAGGCTGCACGACGCGCCGGCGCCGGCAAGGCCACGGTCTACCGCTGGTGGCCGACCAAGGCCGATCTGTTCATGGCAGCCTACGGGGCCGAAAAGGCTCGGGCGATCAGCCTGCCGGACACAGGCAGCCTGATCGAGGATCTGGTGCAGCACACCGCCGACCTCTGGCGCTTCTGGCGGACGCCGCCCGGTGGCGCCTTCAGGGCGCTGCTCGCCGAGGCGCAAGCGAGCGAAGCGGCAGGCTCGCGCCTGCGCAATGAGTTTCTGCCGGTGCTGTTCCGGCCGGTGCGCCATCTCTTCGAACGAGCAGCAGCGCGGGGCGAATTTCCTGCCCACCTGATCGACGAACGCATCGCATTGTGGGCAGGTTTCAACTGGTACCACCTGCTGACCTGGCAGATCGACGCCGACGAGGCACTCCTGCGCCGGATCGAGACGCTCGTCGTTTCCACCGAGGTCGGAGCCGGATAGCGGGTCCCATCCGGTTCACTGAAGGGGACTGGGCTTCGATTTGTCATCGCCGGGCTTGACCCGGCTATCCAGAAGCCACGGAGCGCAAAGGAACTGTACTGCCGGGTCAAGCCCGGCAATGACAAAGGCTGTACAAACTCGAAGACGCTGAAGTGGGCCGCATGGGGGATAGAGGCCCGTTTTCCTACGGCTTCACCCAGACGCCGCCCTTCTTGGAGGATTTCACCGCCGCCTCGATGAAGGCCATGCCGGCGATGCCGTCGTCGATGCCGGGGAAGAGCACGGCCTGATCAAGGGTCTCGCCGCTGCGGGCGGCCCGGATGGCACGGGCAATCTCGGCATAGATATTGGCAAAGCCCTCCAGATAGCCCTCGGGATGGCCGGGCGGCACGCGCGTCACCCGCGCAGCGTCCTCGCCGGCCGCGGCCGAGCCGCGGGTGATGATGCGGGTCGGTTCACCATGCGGGGTGAAATAGAGATAGTTCGGGTTGTCCTGGCGCCAATGGAACCCGGCCTTCTCGCCATAAACGCGCAGCATGAGGCCGTTCTCGTTGCCGGGCGCCACCTGGCTCGCCCACAAGGCCCCGCGTGCGCCATTGGCGTAACGCAGCAGGATCTGCACATTGTCGTCGAGCGCCCTTCCGGGCACGAAGGAGGTGAGTTCGGCCAGCAACTCCGAAACCTCCAGCCCGCCGACAAACTGGGCCAGGTTGAAGGCATGGGTGCCGATGTCGCCGATGGCGCCGCCGGCGCCGGAGCGCTTGGGATCGGTGCGCCAATCGGCCTGTTTCTGACCGGTGTGCTCGATCGGCGTGGTGAGCCAGTCCTGCGGATATTCGACCTGGATCAGGCGGATGGCACCGAGCTGCCCCGACTTCACCATCTCGCGCGCCGCGCGGATGAGGGGATAGCCGGTGTAATTATGAGTCACCGCGAAGATCACGCCCTTGTCGGCGGCGAGCTTCTTCAGGCGTAGCGCATCCTTCAGCGTAGTGGTCACCGGCTTGTCGCAGATGACGTGGATGCCGGCCTTGATGAAGGCTTCCGCCGCCGGAGCGTGCATATGGTTCGGCGTGACGATGGAGACAGCCTCGATGCCGTCCTTACGGCGCTTTTCCCGGCGCGCCATCGTCTCGAAATCGGGATAGATCCGGCTCGGATCGAGCCCCAGTGCCTCGCCAGAACGCTGGGCCTTCTCGGGCGTGGACGACAGGGCGCCCGCCACCAGCACATAATCGTCGTCCATGCGGGCGGCAAGACGATGCACGGCGCCGATGAAAGCGCCCTCACCGCCTCCGACCATGCCATAGCGCACGCGTCCGCCTGCCTTGCTGTCCGAACGGCCCTCGATCGCCATCGTGTTTCCCCCTGCTTATCGGTTGAGGCCGAGCATGCGCCGCACCGCCTTGCGATCGGTGCCGCCGCCGGCGAAATCGTCGAAGGCCTTCTCCGTCACCCGGATGATATGGGCGGCGATGAAGGGCGCCCCTTCCGCCGCGCCGTCTTCGGGGTGCTTGAGGCAGCATTCCCATTCGAGCACGGCCCAGGAGGCATAGTCGTACTGGGCGAGCTTGGAGAAGACGCCGGTGAAGTCGACCTGGCCGTCGCCCAGCGAGCGGAAGCGCCCCGCCCTCTCCGTCCAGGAGGCATAGCCCGAATAGACGCCCTGACGGCCCGTCGGGTTGAACTCGGCATCCTTGGCGTGAAAGGCCTTGATGCGCTCGTGATAGATATCGATGAAAGCGAGATAGTCGAGCTGCTGCAGCACGAAATGCGACGGGTCGTAGTTGATGTTGGCTCGCTTGTGCCCTTTCAGCCGGTCGACGAAGCGCTCGAAGGTAGCGCCATCGAACAGGTCCTCGCCGGGATGCAGCTCGTAGCAGACGTCGACGCCGACCGCGTCATAGGCATCGAGGATCGGCTTCCAGCGCTTGGCGAGTTCCCCGAACGCCTCGTCTATGAGGCCGGCCGGCCGCTGCGGCCAAGGATAGGCGAAAGGCCAGGCCAGGGCGCCGGAGAAGCTGACACTGGCATCGAGGCCGAGATGGCGGGAGGCGGTGGCTGCAGCTTTCAGCTGCTCCACGGCCCAGGCCTGCCTCTCCCTTGGCTTGCCGCGCACTTCCGGCGGCGCAAACCCGTCGAAGGCTTCGTTATAGGCCGGATGGACGGCCACGAGCTGGCCCTGCAGATGGGTCGACAATTCGGTGATAGCGAGGCCATGGCTGGCAACGACGCCGGCGACCTCGTCGCAATAGGTCTTGGATTCGGCGGCCTTCTTGAGGTCGAACAGGCGGCCGTCCCAGCTCGGGATCTGCACGCCCTTGTAGCCGAGCGAGGCGGCCCATTTGCAGATCGAATCGAGGGAATTGAAGGGCGCGGCGTCGCCCGCGAACTGGGCGAGAAAGATCGCCGGTCCCTTGATCGTGGCCGCCATGCTGCGTCTCCTGAGGTGATGCCTTCGGGCCGCAGGTCAGGAGCCGATCGCATGTGCCGGCTCGCCCCTTCGGCCTGGGGCCATTTGTCTGACCTGCCCCTCGGCTTGCCTCACCATGGCAAATCCTTCCGGACTGTGCAACGGCGATTTGATGTACGTACACCAGGGAAAGACAAGACCGTCTCCCCCCTTCAGACAGGGTCTTGTCATAAAGCAAAGGCCGGGCATGAGCCCGGCCTTGCACAAACACAGCGATGTGGCGAAATCGGCGTCCCGCTCAGGCTTCCGACATGCCGGGGCCGAGGACGACAACGCGGCCACCGAGAGGGGCGCGCTTGTAAAGGTCGATCGCATCCTGGACGATCATGCGGATGCAGCCCGAGGAGGCATTGTGTCCGATGCTATAGGGCTCGTTGGTGCCATGGATACGGAAGAGCGTATCCTTGTTGTTCTGCCACAGATACATGGCACGTCCCGTGATCGGATTGCGCGGTCCGCCGCGCACGCCCACACCGCTTTGCAACTGGGCGAGACTGCCGCGCAGATCGGGCCGGCGGGCGATCATTTCCTTGGGCGGATACCAATCGGGCCATTCGCGCTTGTAGCGGATTTCCGCCGTGCCGGACCAGCCGAAGCCCTGCTTGCCGACGCCGACGCCATAGCGCATGGCTCGACCACCGCCCATGACGTAGTAGAGATAATGCGCCCTGGGATCGACCACGATGGTGCCAGCCGGTTCGCTGGACGGATAGTCGACCTCGGCGCGCAGGAACTGAGCGCCGATGCGTTTGGTATCCACGGCCGGAACGACGAATTTACCGTCGGTCATTTGAGCGTAGATGGCCTTGTAGTCATATGTACCCTCGGGCGTGAGGGGCTGTTCGGGTTGCGTAATCTCATCGGTCGGGCGGCCGTCCACCGGCACCGCCGGCAGCGTTGCCGGGTCGGCCGAAGCCACGACGACCGGCTTGATTGCGGCTGAATCGGTCACGCAACTGGCCAGGGCAAAGCCCAGTCCAGTCAGCGAGGCGCCCATGAGAAAGACGCGGCGGGAGAGAGACGACATTATACATCCTACTGGGATCGGGAGAACCGGCACTTACAATAAGCAAGACTTCCGTGTTCGGCTGTGCCTTTGCTGCAACGTTCCGAATTTCTTTATATCGCGTTCTCGTGAACGCACTGCCGTTCACATTGGCTTCATCTATGCCCCGCAGGCTGGCTAGGACGTGCGCTAGAACACAGTGCGCACAGAATGAAGGCTTGACCCGCTTCGTGGCCGCCTGCACAAGGCGCGCATGGCTCCTCCCCTGCTCTTCCTGCGCGATGTCCATCTGACCTTTGGCGGCACCCCGACCCTCGAGGGAGCCGATCTGTCGATTGCCCCCGGCGAGCGGCTCTGCCTCGTTGGCCGCAACGGCTCCGGCAAGTCGACTTTGCTCAAGATCGCCGCGGGCCAGATCGAGGCCGATCGCGGCGAGCGTTTCGTGCATCCCGGCGCCACGGTGCGCTATCTGCCGCAGGAGCCGGATTTAAGCGGCTTTGCCACCACGCTCGCCTATGTCGAGGCGGGCCTCGGTCCGGGCGACGACAATTACCGCGCCCTCTATCTGCTCAACGAGCTCGGCCTGACGGGCGAGGAGAGCCCCGACAATCTCTCCGGCGGCGAGGCCCGGCGCGCGGCGCTTGCCCGCGTGCTTGCCCCCGAACCGGACATCCTGCTGCTCGACGAGCCGACCAACCATCTCGACCTGCCGGCCATCGAATGGCTGGAAAAGGAAATCGGCTCGTTGCGCTCGGCCCTGGTGCTGATCAGCCATGACCGGCGCTTCCTGGAAAACCTGTCGCGCGCCACCGTCTGGCTCGATCGCGGCCAGACCCGGCGCACGGATCGCGGCTTCGCCTTCTTCGAGGAATGGCGCGACCAGGTGCTGGAAGAAGAAGAGCGCGACCGCCAGAAACTCGACCGCAAGATCGTGGCGGAAGAACACTGGGTGCGCTATGGCGTGACCGCCCGTCGCAAGCGCAATGTCCGCCGCATGGCCAATCTCGCCGCCCTCCGGCAAGAGCGCCGCGATGCCCGCCGCGTCACCGGCGCGGTGAAGTTGACGATGACCGAAGGCGAGGAAAGCGGCAAGCTGGTGGTCGAAGCGATCGGCGTGAACAAGAATTGGGGCGGCCCGCCGATCGTCAAGGATTTCTCCATCCGCATCGCCCGAGGCGACAGGATCGGCATTGTCGGCCCCAACGGCGCCGGCAAGACTACCCTGCTCAACCTCTTGACCGGTGCCGTCCCGCCCGACAGTGGCGTGGTGAAGCTGGGCGCAAGCCTGCAGATGGTGACGCTCGACCAGCGTCGCGAGAGCCTGGACCCACAGACGACCCTCAGCGATACGCTTACCGGCGGCGGCTCGGACTATGTCGAGGTCGGCGGCGAGCGCAAGCACGTCATCGGCTATATGCGCGATTTCCTGTTTCCGCCCGAGCAGGCACGCACGCCGGTTTCGGTGCTGTCGGGCGGCGAACGCGGCCGGCTGATGCTGGCGCGCGCTTTGGCCAAGCCCTCCAATTTCCTGGTGCTGGACGAGCCGACCAACGATCTCGACCTGGAAACACTCGACCTCCTGCAGGAGATGATCGGGGACTATCAGGGCACCGTCATCGTCATCAGCCATGACCGCGACTTCCTCGACCGGGTTTCGACCTCGATCCTGATGAGCGAAGGCGACGGGCGCTGGACGGAATATGCCGGCGGCTATAGCGACATGGTGGCCCAGCGCGGCGGGGGCGTCGCCCGCAAACCGACCGAGAAGGCGGAAACGTCCAAGCCGGCCGTCGCAGATCAGGCAGCGACCGGTTCGGCGCCGGAGCGCAGCGGCAAGCGCAAACTTTCGTTCAAGGAAAAGCACGCCCTCGAGACCCTGCCCGGCAAGATCGACCAGCTTGCCACCAAGGCGGCGAGCCTGCAGGAGCGGCTTGCCGACCCCGACCTCTTCGCCAGGGATTCGAAGAAATTCGCCGAGCTCAGCCAACAGCTCGCCAAACTCGAAGCCGAGAAGGCGCATGCCGAGGAAGAATGGCTGGCCCTGGAGATGCTGCGGGAGGAAATCGAGGGATGAGCGGGCTTCGCAGCAAGCCCCGATAAGAACTATTCCATAGTAATATCAAAAACTTGCAATCTCCCCGGAAAGGCAACAAGGGTGTGTCCCCCGGAGCAAAGAGCGTTTGGATGGAAACGCCATTTTGCTCCGTCTCGTTGGTTTGATGCGTCTTTGCGATTCTGGGCGATTTCTCCAAATCGTAAAACGCCTTAGCTTTCCGGAACGTCCCATGTCTGCCTTCCGACGTCTTGCACTGACCCGGGCCCTGCTTGGCGCGTCCCTGGGAGCGTTTTTCGCGGCTTCCCCTGTCTGGGCCCAGTCCAAGCCGGCCCCCGCCTCTCCGCCGATCACCGACGCCAAGAGCTGGCATGCCGCCTTGCTCAGGCAGGTAGGGGCCAATACCCGCTTTCCGAACCTGCCCCAGCCGCCCTTGAAGGAAGGCGAAGCGCCTCCGCCGCTGCCGTCCGGACAGGTCATGGTCCAGTTTGTCCTCGATCGCAACGGACAGGTGCGGTCGGCCAAGGTGGTGCAGGGTTCCGGCAGGAGCGAGTTCGACGAGGCCGCGCTCGACGCGCTCAAGCGGGCCACACCCCTCCCCAAGCCGCCCGCCAACGTGACCGGAGAGAGCTTCTCGCTGCGGCTCCCGATTGTTTTCAGGGGCGGGCCTCAGCCCCAGAATACGCCCAAGGCCAAGCCGCCCCGCTCAAATTGAGCGCGAATACGCCCCGCATCGTGCTTGCCCGCAGTTGCAGCGGAACCCACTGAAGGATCGGCGCTGGGCCTTTCACGATGCCCGTTTTGCGCAGCGCCTTGCCGAGATCGCGTTCCAGGTTGGCGACAAGGCCCGGGAAGCGACCTTCGTCATTCTTGACAAACGCCATCGGCGGCTTTTCTGCTGGCTGTGATCGATACCGATCGAGATCACGCTGCCGTCATCTTTCCTCCCTAGAGCGTTTTGCGATTTGGCGGGATGGCCAATTCCTCACTCCCTTGTCGCAGGGCCTGTCATGATCACCACACATCGCTTGTGCCCGACGACCAAGGACAGGCTGCTGCCCCACACATTGCAGCGGGGTGAGCCCCTCACGGGGGATGTCCTGTGGATCGACCTGCTCAACCCGACGCGCGAGGAAGACCAGCAGGTCGAGACGCTGCTCGGCATCTCCATCCCCACCCATGAGGATATGGATGATATCGAACCCTCCGAGTTGATCTGGTCGGAGAATGGCACGCGCTACATGACCACCCGCCTCCTGGTGAACGTCAACACCAGCGAGCCGGACATTTCGGCGGTGACCTTCATCCTCACGGCCAGCGTCCTGGTGACGGTGCGCTACAGCGAACCGAAATCCTTCACCACCTATACGGGCCATGCGGTCAAGGCCGGCGGCTGCGGAGGCAGTCCCGAGGCGATCATGGCCGGGCTGATCGATGCCGTCATCGACCGTGCAGCCGAGGTGCTGCAGGACACCGGCGAGCGCCTCGACGCGCTCTCGCGCGGTGTGTTCAAGGAGTCCGTCAAGCAAGGCAATCGCAACGCCACCCTGCAGCGAACCTTGCAGGCGCTCGGCCGTCATGGCGACCTCGTCTCGAAATCGCGTGAAAGCCTGGTCTCGATCGAGCGGGTACTGTTGTGGTTCTCGGCAGGCCTCAAGGCCGCCAAGGTGCCCTCGGAGTTGCGCGAGGAAGTCAAGATGACACTACGCGACCTGCAGTCGCTCGAGGAGCACGCGACCTTTCAATCCGGCAAGATCCAGTTCCTGCTCGACGCCACGCTCGGCCTGGTCAATCTCGAACAGAACAACATCATCAAGCTCTTTTCGGTGATGGCCGTGATCTTCATGCCGCCGACATTGGTGGCCTCGGTCTACGGCATGAATTTCGAGAACATGCCGGAGCTCAAATGGGCGCACGGCTACCCGATGGCCCTGATCCTGATGGTGGTGGTCGCCATCGCCCCCTACGTGCTGTTCCGCTGGAAGAACTGGCTGTAGCCCCATCATCCGGCAGTGGAAAAACGCGCTACCTCTTCGCTGCGGGCCGCGCCAGGGCGGCTCGGCCGCGTGGGGTGAGGCAATAGCCGATGGCCCGGTAGCCCGCCTTGATCACCGCGATCGAATCCATCTGGCTGGGCAATTCCGATCGCGTTTTCTGCGAGCCGTCGGGCAAATGGAAGACGGCCTCGCACCAGCCGAACTTCCGGCACATATTTCCGGCCTGCCCGCTGATCGACGGCCTCAGTTCGCCCGCCTCCAGGGCCACCAGATAGGCTCGTTCGCGAGGGGTCGGATCACGGTCCGGCAAGGGCATGAAGTTCATGACAGTCCCTATCGTCGCTTTCGATGATGCCGGCGCCTGCCGAGCCGTGAAAAATTGAGAATGACCGGCGCCCTGACCGCGGCGCCGATCTGTGTCCAAAGCAGCTGAAGGGCATTGGATGTTTCCGCTCTATTCCGCCGCCGCGGCCGTCCCCCTGCCGCCGTGGCCGTTGTCCAGCGCAGCTGGCACGCCGGGCTTCCCCGCCTCATCCTTCGGCCCAACCAGGGGACCGAAAAGGAAGGAAATGCCACGCGTGAGATCATCCATGACCGCATAGAACGACGGCACGAAGATCAGCGACAGCAGGGTCGAGACGATCAGGCCGCCGATCACGGCGATGGCCATCGGTGCCCGGAACTCGCCGCCATCCCCATGTCCCAACGCCGTCGGCACCATGCCGGCCACCATGGCGATGGTGGTCATCACGATCGGCCGCGCGCGTTTGCGTCCGGCATCGATGATGGCGTCATGGCGGTGCATGCCATGCTTGACCCGCTCCACCGCGAAGTCGACCAGCATGATGGCGTTCTTGGTGACGATGCCCATCAGCATCAGGATGCCGATCACCACCGGCATCGAGATCGAGTTGTGGGTGGCGAGCAGCGCCAGGACCACGCCGAGCATCGACAGCGGCAGCGAGAGCAGGATGGTAATGGCGTGGAAGGGGCTGCCGAGCAGCAGCACCAGCACGCCCGCGACCATTAGCAGGCCCGTCCCCATTGCCATGGCAAAGCCCGAGAACACCTCGGCCATCACTTCGGCATCTCCGGTGGGCGCGAAGACCACGCCCTTGGGCAGGTTCTTGGCCTCGGGCAAGGCCATGGCCAGTTCCAACGCCTCGCCGATCTCCAGGCCCTTGCGCAGGTCGGCGCCGATCTTGACCTGCCGCTCGCGATCGTTGCGCTCGATCGAGGTCGGCCCCTGGCCGAACTCGACATCCGCCACCGCCGATAGCGGCACGCTGCCGCCCGAGGCCGTGGTCAGGCTGAGCGCTTCGATCAGGCCGAGATTGCCACGGGATTCCTCCGTCAACTGCACGCGGATCGGCACCAGCCGGTCCCCGGCATTGAACTTGGCCAGATTGGCGTCGATGTCGCCAATGGTCGCCACGCGCACCGCCTCCGAGATCTGCTCGGTGGTGATGCCATAGCGGGCGGCATCGTCGGTTCGCGGCAGGATGCGCACTTCCGGCCGTTCGAGGCCAGTATTGGCAGCGACATTGTTGAAGCCGGGCACATGGCGCATGGCGCCTTCCAGGCGAGACGACGCGAGGGCGAGCGCCTTCGGATCATTGCTCTTCAGCGCCAGGTTGACGTCGCGCTCGCCATTGTCGTTGACGCGCCAGGCGCGCATGTCGGGAATGGCGGTGAGGATGCGCGCAATATCGTCCTGGATGGCGAGTTGGTGGCGTGCGCGTGTCTCACGCTTGGTGAGCTTGACATAGATCGCCGCGCGCCGCGGGTCGAGCTGCCCGGTCGGCGAGGTGCCGCCGATCACGAAGACCTGCTCGACTTCCGGGATCTTGCGGATGGCGGCGACCACCTCGTCGGTCTTCGCCTGGGTATTCTCGAGCTTGCCGCCCGGCGGAATCTCGGCGGAGATGACGACGCGGGCGTTATCCTCGGGCGGGATGAAGCCCTGAGGCAGCAGGCCCATCAGGCCGAACGTCACGATCAGCAGCCCGAAGCCGGCCACGATCGTGAGATAAGGCGAGAACCAGCGCGCCAGCGTCATTTCCAGGAAGCGGGTATAGGCCCGCATGATCCAGCCATCACGCGCCTCGACATGGGCATGCGGCCTGAGGAAATAGGCCGTCATCATCGGCGTGATCAGGCGTGCCACCAGCAGCGAGAAGAATACCGCCACCGCCACCGTGAGGCCGAATTGCTTGAAATATTGGCCGACGATGCCGCCCATGAAACTCACGGGCGCGAAGATGGCGATGATCGTCATGGTGATCGCCATCACCGCGAGGCCGATCTCGTCCGCCGCCTCGATGGAGGCGCGGTAGGGCGACTTGCCCATCTTCATGTGCCGGACGATGTTCTCGATCTCGACGATGGCGTCATCGACCAAGATACCCGTGACCAGCGTGATGGCGAGCAGGCTGACGAGATTGAGCGAAAAGCCCATCATGCTCATCGCCCAGAAGGTCGGAATCGCCGAGAGCGGCAAGGCGATGGCGGCGATCAGCGTGGCCCGCCAGTCGCGCAGGAAGATCAGCACGACGATGACGGCAAGGATGGCGCCTTCCACCAGGGTCTGCATCGCCGCTTCGAAATTGCCGTAGGTCGAGGCGACGCCATCGTCCACCACCGCATAGCTGACCTCGGGATGGGCCTGGTGCAGCGCCTGGATCTTGGCGGCGACCGCGGCTGCGACCGTGGTGTCGCTGGCACCCTTGGAGCGGAAAACCGAGAAGGCGACGATCGGCGTCGAGCCATTGATGCGCGCGAACGAGGTCTGGTCGGCATAGGCGTCCGTGATGTCGGCGATCTCGTTGAGGCGCACCTGCCGCCCGCCGGGCAGTGTGATCTTGGTCTCCTTGAGCTCGTCGACCGTATGGGCGCCGGCCAGGGTCCGGATGGCCTGTTCGCGATTGCCGACCTCGCCCTTGCCGCCCGACAGGTCGACCGTCGTCGCCTTCAGTACGCGGTTGACGTCGGCGGCGGTTATACCGAGCGAAAGCAGGCGATCGGGATCGACGGCGACGCGGATCTCGCGCGTCACGCCGCCGATACGGTCGACGCGGCCGACGCCGCGCAGGCTCTGCAGGTCCCGTTTCACCACATTGTCGACATGCCAGGACAGTTGCTCCAGCGTCATGCCGGGCGCCGTGGCCGAATAGGTCATGATCGACTGCGACTCGATTTCGAGGCGCGCCACCACCGGCTCCTCGATGTCACGGGGAAGTTCAGTGCGGATCTTGGTCACCGCATCCTTGACGTCGTTGAGGACGCGATCGGTGTTGGTGCCGAGCCAGAACTCGATGGCGACCGTCGAGGTGGAGTCGGTGATGGTCGACTGCACATGCTTGACGCCGGCGACGCTGGTGACGGCATCCTCGATTTTGCGCGTCACCTGTGTCTCCAGCTCGGACGGCGCAGCGCCTACCTGGGTCACCGTCACGGTGATGACGGGAATGTCGATGTTGGGAAACTTGGTGATCGGGAGGTTCTGGAAAGAGACCCAGCCAAGCGCCATCAGTACCACGAACAGGACGATCGAAGGCACCGGATTGCGGATGGACCAGGCCGAGACGTTGAACGACATCGGCGCCTCACTTGGACTGGGTCGCGGGCTGGGCCATGCCCGCCCCGACGGCGCTGACCTTGTCGCCGTCACGCACGAAGGTGCCGGCGGTGGCGATCACCGTATCGCCGGCCTTGACGCCCTCGATGACCTCGGCCTGCTTTTCGGTGCGCAGGCCGAGCTTGACCGGCGTGGTCGCCACGACACCGTCATGGACGACCTGCACCGTCGCGCCGTCCTCGCTGTAGAGAACCGCCGATTGCGGCACGAGCACGCCGGTATGGTTGGCAACCGCCACGCTGGCGCGCCCAAAGGCGCCGATCGTCAGGCCCGGCGCCTGGTCGATGGCAATGCGCACACGCCCCAGGCGCGTAACCGAATTCACCTCGGGCGAAACCAGGCGGACGCGGGCCCTGAAAGGCTCCTTGCTACCCGCCGTGGTGACCTCGGCCGTCATCCCAGGCCGGACGCGCGCCAAAGTCGCTTCCGGCACATCCGCTTCAAGTTCGACGTCACCGTCTCGAATGATGCGGAACAGGGGATCGCCAGATGCGGACGCGATCGCGCCGATGCGGGCGGCCCGGCGGCTGATCACGCCCGCCGCCGGCGCGCGCACCTTGGTGTGCTCCAGGCGAACCATCAATTCGGAACGCTGGGCATCTGCTAGCTTCTTGTCGGCCTTGGCCACGGTCAGGGCGTGTTCGGCCGCCGCCGCGCGCGCATCCGCCATCTTGGCGGCTGCTTCGCGCTGGTCGAGCTGCTCGGCCGTGGTGTTGCCGGTCCGGACCAGCGCCTTGGAGCGCGCATAGGCGCTGGCGGTCTGGTCCTGGTTGGCCTTGGCTTCGGCAATAGCGCTCTCGGCCTGGGCGATCGCAGCCTCAGCCCTGGCGGTCTGCGCTTCGTTCTGGGCGAGAGAGGTATCGATGGTGGTGGTCGAGAGTTCGGCCAGCACCTGGCCTTCGCTCACGCGGTCTCCTTCCTCGACCATGATCTTGTCGACGGCGTAGCCTTCGATCTGCGGGGAGACCAGGATCTCCTCGCGTGCCACCAGATTGCCGGTCACCACCGCATGCTCGGTGATGGCGCCGGTCACGGCCGGCGTCACGGTGACCGCCGGCGGCTTGGTGACCACCACAGGCGGGGGCGGTGGGTTGAGACGGGCCATCAGCGGCTCGCGATAGGCATAGAGAACCGCGGCCGCGACGATGACGACGAGCATCAGGATGGTGAGCTTCGTGTACCAGGGCGTGCGGCGATATTCGACCGCCTCCCCATGGGAGCGACCGGACAGGCGCAGCGCCTTCAGGCTCGCCTCGTCGGCAAAGCCTTCCTCCCGCCGCTGCCGCTCGCCATCGCGCTCGGGCCGGTTCTGCTTTTCAACCGCGGACATGGGGCTTTTCCTCTGAAACGGGCGGAGAGCCCGGAGAATCTGACATCACAGGCAAAGGACGATCGAGCGGGATCTTTCCCGACATCAAAGCGTCCATGACGTTCACCAACAGCCGGAAGCCGTCCTCGACATCGAAATCCGGCTCCAGGGCGCGACGGGTGAACATGCCGTCTCCCATCGCCGAAAGCACGGTGATCACGGCCGCGCTGTCCACCGATGGGGGGATCTGCCCCGAGGCCTTGGCCGCTTCCAGGATCGCGACCATGAAGTCGTTCACCTCCCTGTCGACGGCCGCACACATCTCCGCCACCTGCGGGTTACGGCTGGCCTCCGCCCAGATCTCCATGAACTGCACGCAGCGCTCGCGCGGCGTTTCAAGGAAATGCTTGCGACCGAGCGCGACGAAGGAACCCATGACGTCGCTGGAACGCGCCACATTCATGAAATCGGCACTGAAGCGTTCGCGATCGCGCTCAATCAGGCCCGACACCAAAGCCTCCTTAGAGGGAAAGTAGCGGTAGAGATTGCCGGCGCTCATGCCGGCTTCCCTTGCGACGTCCTGCATGGTGGTGCGATGGAACCCGGTGCGCTGGATGCACACCTCAAAGGCATCGAGAATGTGATTTCGACGCGCGTCGGCTCCCTTTGCAACCGTGGGCGGCGGCGGCGCCACCCCTGCTTCGATCACCACTATCGCAACCCCGAATGAGAATGAACGTTCATTCTCAGTATCAGAGATTGTACAAGAAGCCAAGCCACACCCGTACGGCCGGCCGGGATCATGCTTCCCTTCCGGCGGCGGAATTAAGGCGAAAGGCGTACATCTGCGCGGAAACGAGCGCAAAACCTGCCAAAACCAACGCAAAACGCCCCTCCGCTGCGCGAAAAGGGCGTGGTATTGCAGTTAACAAGGGGTTGTGGCGTTGGTACTCCGCTCGGCCGCACCGCGTACCCGGCCAGGGCGTTTTGCGATTAGGTGGAATCACCAAGCATCGCAAAGACGCGTCCCACCAAAGAGTGAGAGCAATACAGCGCTTCCGTCTAATCGCACTTTGCTCTCTAACCTGTTGTTTTGACGCATTTTCTTAATCGAAAAGTCTATCAACTTTTCTGGAAAACGCTTTAGCCCGCGATCAGGCCTCGAAGTCGAGCACCAGCAGGCCGTCGACACCGCCTTGCGTCGCAGCCAGGAGAGCCTGGGCTATCTTGGCGTGATGGGGGTGGGGCAGGTAAGCGTCGCGGGCCGGGGCGTCGACGAAGTCCACGGTGAAGGCGTGGCCATAACCGCGCGCCAACCCCTCCGGACTGTTGTCCGGGCCGGCCGAAACAGCCACGATCCCGGGAATCTCCGACTTCATGTCCAGAATGGCGGCCAGCAATGCCTCGGTCTCCTGTTTCGACAGGTCCGGGCGCAGGCGGGCGAGAACGATATGGCGGATCATGATGCTGTCCTGTCAGGAACCGAAATTGACGGCGGGAAGCGGCTGTTTGCCGGCGATGAGATCGGCACCCTTCTCGCCGATCATGATGGTGGGGGCGTTGGTGTTGGAGGAGTTGACGATCGGCATGATCGAGGAATCGCAGACGCGCAGTCCTTCCAGCCCCCTGACCTTGAGTTCGGGCGTCACCACGGCCATGTCGTCGATCCCCATCTTGCAGGTGCCGGCAGGATGGTGGTCCGTCTTGCAGGTCCGGCAGGCATAGTCGCTCAGATCCTCCTCGCTGACCTTGTCCGGCCCCGGCATGCGCTCGGCCAGGATGAAAGGCTCCAGCGCCTTCTGACGGAAGATCTCGCGCGCCATGCGCAGTCCTTCCAGCGACATCGCCTTGTCGTAGGGATCGGACCAGTAATTCGGATCGATGAGCGGGTGGTCGATCGGATCGGCGGATTTGAGCCGCACCGTGCCACGGGAGCGCGGCTGCAGGAAGGCCGAATTCAGCGTCACGCCGGCATTGCGCAAGCGGGCGACGCCCGCCTCGATGCCCGAACCCGAACCCAGATGAAACTGGATGTCGGGCGAACGGGCGCCCTTGTCGGCATAGGCAAAGCCGCCGGTCTCGAACAAAGTGGAGGCCACCGGCCCTTTCTTGAACAGGAGATATTGCAGCCCGGCCCAGGCCGTACGATGCGGCTTGGCGACATTGTCATAGGTGTGGTCGCCGGTGCATTCGGCGATGACATAGAGGTCGAGATGGTCCTGCAGGTTCTCGCCGACACCCGGCAGATCATGCACCACCTTGACGCCCACCTCGCTCAAATGAGCCGCCGGGCCGATGCCGGAGAGCATCAGCAGGCGCGGCGAGCCGATTGCACCGGAGGAGACGATGACCTCACGCTCGCAGCGCAGTTCGCTCCTGCCGCCCTTGCCGGCGACCTCGACGCCGACAGCCCGCCCCTTCTCGATGAGGATGCGGGTTACCATGCCATCGGTACGGATGCTCAAGTTCGGCCGCTTGCCCTCGAGCGGCTTCAGATAGGCGGCCGCGGCGGAAGAGCGCCGGGCATTGCGCACCGTGACCTGGTAATGGCCGACCCCTTCCTGGCTGGCACCGTTGAAATCGGCATTGTAGGGCAGGCCGTATTCCTGGCCGGCGCGGATGAAGGCCTCGTTGATCGGCAGGGGATTGATGGGAATGGAGACGCCGAGCGGCCCGCCGGCGGCATGGTAGCTGTCGATGAAGCGCTGATTGTCCTCGGCCCGCTTGAAATAGGGCAGGACCTCGGCATAGCTCCAGCCTTCGCAGCGATGCACATAGGCCCAGACGTCGTAATCGCGCGGATTGCCCCGCGTATAGATCTGCGCATTGATGGAGGAACCGCCGCCCAGCACCTTGGCCTGGGTGTACCAGAGCACCCGTCCATCCAGATGCTTCTGGGGCACCGTGGACCAGCCCCAGCTGGCGATGCCCTTGGTCATCTTGGCAAAACCCGCCGGCATGTGGAAAAAGGGGTGGCTGTCGCGCCCGCCCGCCTCGATCAAGAGGACCTTGACAGCCGGATCCTCGCTCAGCCTTGCCGCCAGCGCACAACCGGCCGGCCCCGCCCCGACGATGATGTAGTCAGTCATGGCGAACTCTTTCCGGGTGCGCGGGCATCTTGCCCGCTCTTCCTGCCTGCAAGCGCATCGTTTGCAAGAGCGGACGAGACGTCCGCGGTCCCAGCTTTGGCGGTTCCATCACGAACCTTGCCAGGATCGCACAGGAAGCAGCGCGACTAGGACCGCGGACGTCCCGTCCGCTCCTCCTCTCCCCAAGCGCGCCGTTTCCAAGAACGGGCAGGATGCCCGTGCACCCGGATGTCATCACAGCCTCGAAATCGAGAGTGCGCCGTCGCAGGCGATGGCGCTGCCAGTGGCGAAGCCGAAGGAACTGCCGGCGAGCGTCAGCGCCATCTGCGCGACATCGGCACCCTCCCCCCAGCGCCGGGCCGGCACCACGCCCTGGTCGATCACAGCTTGGTACTTGTCGGCGACCACGGCGGTCATGTCGGTGCGGATCACGCCCGGACGGATCTCGAACACGGGGATGCTGTCCGGTGCCAGCCTGACGGCGAGGTTCTTCACCCACATGGAAAGCGCCGCCTTGGAGACGCAGTAATCGGCCCGCTCGGGCGAGGCCATTTCGGCGCTGACCGAGGTGACGAACAGGATGGAGCGGTTGCGCACGGGCTTTTGCGGCGGCGGCAATTTCAGCATGGTGCGGGCCACCACCTGGCTGAGGAACATCGCACCGCGCATGTTGACGTTCATCACCCGGTCGAAATTGCCGGGTTCGAGGTCGAGCAGGTCGCCCCGCACCGGCGAGCCGATGCCGGCATTGGAGACGAAGCAGTCGAGCCGACCATAGCTCGACAGCACCTCGTCGACCAGGCCCTGATGGCTGGCGAGATCCGCCACGTCGTTCTGGAAGAACAGCGCAGCGCCGCCTGCCTGGCCGATCGCCAATTCGGCATCGTCGATATCGTCATTGTCGACGATATCGGTGAAGGCGATGTCGTAGCCGCCTTCGGCGAAGGCCACCGCGATGGCAAGGCCGATGCCACGACGGGCACCGGTGACGAGGACGACGGGACGGCTCATCGGTTCAGCTCCGTTTCACGAATATGCTTGGCTGTCCGCAGGGACAGGGCAGCCACCGTCAGCGACGGGTTGACGGCAGCCGAGGTTACCAGGGTCGAGGCATCGGCGACGAACAAATTGGGATGGTCGAAGGCCCGGCCGAAGGGATCGAGCGGCGCCTCGCTGGGATCGGCACCGATGCGGATGGTGCCGCATTGGTGCGACGGCGTCTTGCGGTCGAACAAATGGGTGAGCACGATCGGAAAACCGGCCTGCTTCAGGGCCTTGCGCATCACGACCTTCAATCCTTCATGCGCTGTCATGTTGGAACGCCGCCATTCCAGCACGATCTTCTCGCCATCGAGCCGGACGCGACTGGAGGGATCCGGCAGGTCCTCGCTCATGATCAGGAAATCGATGGTCTTGCGGGCCACGGCGTTCAGCAGGAATTCGGGCACCTTGCGCAGGTCCGACTTCAGGATGGTGCCGGAGACACGGCCGAGCAGTTGCACATTGCCGAGCGGCGGACCGCCCTTGCCGTCACCGAGATAGAAATCATTGAGCGCGAAGGTCTTCTGGTAGATCGAATCGTTGGTGAAACGCGGATCGACACCGATCATCGCCGACAGATTGTGGTTCATGAAATGCCGGCCCACCATGCCGGAGCTGTTGGCGAGCCCCTCGGGCGCGGAAGCCAGCAGGATCGCCGCCGAGCGCACGGCCCCGGCCGCCAGCACGACGAGGCGCGGCGTGACGCGCTTGAGTTCACCGCCCTCCAGATATTCCACCGCCTCGATACGCTTGCCGTCGGCAGCCGGGATCAGGCGGCGGACCTCGCAATGGTTCTGCAGCCGCACATTGGCATATTCGAGCGCCGGCAGCAGCGCGCAGGTCTCCGCATCCATCTTGCCGGTGCGCGAATCGGGAAAGGCATCCCATGGCGTGCGGCCGTGCGAGAGCCATTCGTCGATATCGACGCCGAGCGGCAGGGAGAAGGGCTTCAACCCGATGCGGGTGAGGCGCTCGCGGACCTCGGCGATCGCCCTTTCGTCCGGCACGGGCGGGAAGGCGAAGTCGCCGCTGCGAGGCGGCTCCGTCGGGTCCTCTCCTGCCCTGCCACGTACTTGGAACAGTCGTTCGGCCTCGTCGTAATAGGGCGCCAGCTCGCCGTAACGGAACGGCCAGGCCGGCGCATCGCCATCGGCATGGGCGATACCGTCGAAATCCTCGGCACGGTAACGCAACAGCACCGCGCCGTAGAATTTCGAATTGCCGCCATTGCAGTAGTAATTGCCCGGATTGAACGGATCGCCGTCGCTGTCATACCAGCTCTCCTCGGGGCGGAAGAAACCCCGCTGGAAGATCGCACGGGCATCCCGGTTCTCCGGCCTGTCCGGCAATTGGCCGCCCTTGTCCAGGATGAGGATGTCGGCCCTGCTCGGCGCCAGAGCATGAGCCAGCGTCGCTCCGCCCATGCCGGCGCCGATGATGACGATGTCAGGCGAAGGCATGCGAGCTCCTCGACGAAAGGAAAGAGAAGGGGGTTCGCGCCGCTAAGCGGAAGAGGCGCGGATATCCTTCCCCGACTTCGGGGAAGGTGTCATTTCGTAGAAATGACGGAAGGGGGAGCGTGGCACCGACCGAAGCGGCAGGGCAATGAGGTTGCACCACCCTACCCCCACCCGGCCCAGCTGCGCCGGGCCACCCTCCCCGAAGTCGGGGAGGGATACTGGCGCCCTTGCTGGCCAAAGCGGAGCCTATGCATGCTGCAACCGTAACACAGGAATCGACCTGACCAGGACCTACAGCCTCTTCCCACTCGCCGGATCGAAGACCACCGCCTTGTCGAGGTTGAAGGCAAAGGGCAGTTCCTGGCCCGGCGCCACCACGGCATCGGAGCGCATGCGCGCCGTGACCTCCTTGCCGCCGAGATGGGTGACGACGAAGGTATCGGCGCCGGCTGGCTCCACCACGTCGACCACCGCGTTCACCGTCTCGATCGCCTTGGAATTGCGGTCGGCACCGTCATGATCGGTGATTGCCTCTGGCCGGATGCCGAAGATCAACTCGCGGCCATCCTCTAGCGGCGCGCTTGCGATATCCTCGGGCACGGGCAGGCTGACGCCGCCTCCGCTCTTGTTGAGGATCCTGAGCACCGTCCTGCCATTCTCGCGCGCTGCCTTGGCCTGGATTAGGTTCATGGCAGGCGAGCCCATGAAATCAGCGACGAAAAGGTTGTTGGGCTTGTTGTAGATCTCGGCGGGGGTGCCGACCTGCTGCAGCTCGCCGTCCTTGAGCACGGCAATCTTGGTGGCCAGCGTCATCGCCTCGATCTGGTCATGCGTGACGTAGACGATAGTTTTGCCGGTGGTGGCATGCAGGCGCTTGATCTCGACGCGCATGTCGACGCGCAGCTTGGCATCGAGATTGGAGAGCGGCTCGTCGAACAGGAAGAGCTTGGGGTCGCGCACCAAGGCACGGCCCATGGCGACGCGCTGGCGCTGGCCACCCGAGAGCTGCGAGGGCCTGCGGTCGAGCAGATGGCCGATCTGCAGGGTCTTGGCGACCTGCGCCACCGCGGTGTCGCGCTCGGGCTTGGGAACACCGCGCATCTCCATGCCGAAGGCGATGTTCTGCCCCACCGTCATGTTGGGATAGAGCGCGTAGCTCTGGAACACCATGGCGATGTCGCGCTTGGAAGGATGCAGGTCGTTGATCTTGTTGCTATCGACCCGGATCTCGCCTTCGGTGATGTTCTCCAGCCCCGCAATGGTGTTGAGCAGGGTGGACTTGCCGCAGCCGGACGGGCCGACCAGGACGAGGAAGCCGCCCTTGTCGAGGTCGAGGTTGATCCCCTTGAGGATTTCGACGGCGCCGTAGCGCTTCTTGAGATTGTTGATTTCCAGGAACGCCATTGGGTCAGCCTTTCACAGCGCCCGCCATCAGGCCACGCACGAAATAGCGGCCGGCGACGATATAGACGAAGAGGGTGGGAAGGGCGGCGATCATCGCGGCCGCCATGTTGACGTTGTATTCGACCGCCCCGGTGGTGGTGTTCACCACATTGTTGAGCGCCGCCGTCATCGGCATCACGTCGCCGGTGCCGGCGAAGGCGGAGGCGAACAGGAAGTCGTTCCAGATGTTGGTGAACTGGTAGATCACCGTGACCACGAAGATCGGGATCGAATTGGGCAGCAGGATGCGCCGGAAGATCTGGAAGAAGCTGGCACCATCGACCATCGCAGCCCGCACGAGTTCATTGGGGAACGCCTCATAATAGTTGCGGAAGAACAAAGTGGTGAAGCCGAGGCCATAGACCACATGCACGAATACGAGGTTGAAGGTCGAGGAACCGAAGCCGAGCGAGGTGCCGATGGTCGACTGCAGGAAGGACCCGATGCCACCAAACTTGCCCAGCACCGTCGCCATCGGCAGCAGCACCGACTGGAACGGGATGAAGCAGGCGAACAGCATCATGGCGAAGATGATCTTATGGCCGGGGAAACGCCACTTCGTCAGCACATAGCCGTTGAGCGCGCCGAGGATGGTGGAGATCGCCACCGCGGGCACCACCATCTTGAGCGAATTCCAGAAATAGCCCTTGATTCCCGCACAGGTGAGGCCGACGCAGGTCTCGTTCCAGGCTTTGATCCACGGCTGCACCGTGGGCGATCCCGGCAGGGCGAGCATGTTGCCGCCCTGGATCTCGTCCATGGTCTTGAACGAGGTGGTCAGCATCACGAACAGGGGCACGAGATAGACGAAGGCGAAGATCAGCAAGAGGCCGTAGATCACGACGCGGCTGACCCAATTGGAGCCGACCGGCCCCGAAACGTCCCGGGTGGCGGCGCTCATCACTTCTTCTCCCGCAGTTCGGAGTAGAGATAGGGCACGATGATGGCGCTGATCGTCATCAGCATGATCACGGCACTGGCCGAGCCGATCGCCATCTGGTTGCGCTTGAAGGTGTATTCATACATGAAGTTGGAGGGCAGCCAGGCCGAGCCGCCGGGCCCACCCGAGGTCAGGGCGACCACGAGGTCGTAGGACTTGATCGCCATATGGGCCAGCACGATGAAGGCGGACAGGAAGACCGGCCGCAGAATCGGGATGACGATGCGCCAATAGACCTGGAAGGTCGAGGCACCGTCGATCTGCGCGGCCTTGAGGATCTCGCCGTCGACGCCGCGCAGCCCCGCCAGGAACATCGCCATCACGAAGCCCGAGGCTTGCCAGACGCCCGCGATCACCACGGTGTAGATCACCCGGTCCTTGTTCTTGATCCAGTCGAAATGGAAGCTGGTCCAGCCCAGATTGTGCAGCGTCGCCTCCAAGCCGAGGCCAGGGTCGAGAAACCATTTCCAGGCAACGCCGGTGACGATGAAGGAGAGCGCCATCGGGTAAAGATAGATCGGCCGCAATATGCCCTCGCCCCGGATGCGCTGGTCGAGCAGGATGGCGATGAACAGGCCCAGCACCAGGCAGATGCCGACATAGAGCACGCCGAAAACAGCCATGTTGGTGATCGAATAATACCAGCTCGACGGCGGGTCGCTCTCGAAGGTCCAGCCCCACAGGCGCTGATAGGCGAGGCCTCCCGTCAGGTCGTAGCTGGGGAAGGTCTTGGAATTGGTGAAGGACAGATAAACCGTCCACAGGATGAAGCCATAGACGAACACCAGGATCGCGGCGAAGCTGGGCGCCAGCACGATCTTGGGCAAGGCATCCTGAAGTTTCTCGCGCAAGCCCGGGCCAGGCGGCGCGCTTGTCGTAGCCAATGTCATGAAGGTTCCCCGCTTATTGTTCTTGTGCCCCGAGAGCGAACGGCTCTCCCGGTCATCCCGTGCGCGCTGCAGCATGCAATGCTGCGTCGCAGACACGGGACCGTAAGACGAGACAGGTGCTCTATCCTGAGCGCGGTTCCGGATCTGCGCTGCAGCATTTCATGCTGCAGCGCGTCCGGGATGACCCGGGAGTCGCCCGGGCGCTACTCCACGCATCGAGCCTACTTGGCTTCGTCGATGGCCTTGACCAGCTGGGCGACAGCCTCGTCCGAGGTCTTGATCTGGCCGTTGAAGAACTTGTCCACCACGTCCTTGTAAGCGGTGGCGACAGCCGGCGTCGCGCCATAGCCCTGGGCCAGCGAGCCGAACAGCGTGCCGCCTTCATTGGCCTTCTTCAGATCGGCGATACCCTTCTTGCCGCAGGCGTCGAAATCGGTATCCGGCACGTCGGTACGGGCGGGAACCGAACCCTTGACGACGTTGAAAGAGGACTGGAAGGACTTGGACAGCGTTGCCTTGGCGAGCGCGAGCTGGGCTTCCTTGCGATCATCCGGAACCGCGAACATGCCGAACATATCGGAGTTGTAGACGACGCTGCCGTCGGTGCCCGGGAAGCGCATGCAGATATAGTCGGTGCCAGGGGTCTTGCTGGCGGCCTTGAACTCGCCCTTGGCCCAGTCACCCATCACCTGCACCAGGGCATCGCCCTTGATCACCATGGCGGTGGTCAGGTTCCAGTCACGGCCCGAGAAGTTCGGATCGACATAGGTCTTGAGCTTGGCCAGGTTGTCGAAGGCCTTCTTCATGGTGTCCGACTTCAACGAGGCTTCGTCGAGGTCGTTCATCGCCTTCTTGTAGAATTCGGGGCCACCCGTGGAGAGCACGACCGAGTCGAACATGGTGGCTTCCTGCCAATCCTGGCCGCCGAGGGCGAGCGGCGTCACGCCGGCAGCCTTGGCCTTGTCGAGCAGGGCGATGAAGTCGTCGAAGGTCTTCGGTTCGGTGCCGCCGATCTTGTCCATCACGGCCTTGTTGATCCACAGCCAGTTGACCGAATGGACATTGACGGGAACGGCGACCCATTTGCCGTCATAGACGGCGAATTTCTGCAACGGTGCCGGCACCGCCTTGTCCCAGCCTTCCGACTTGGCGAGCTCGGTCAGGTCGCCCATCTTGCCGGCGGCAGCATAGTCGAGCACGGTATAACCCAGCATCTGGGACGCCGTCGGATTGTTGCCGGCCGCGACCATGGCCTTCAGCGCGGTCATGGCGGCATCGCCGCCGCCGCCGGCAACCGGCACGTCCTTCCAGGCATAGCCTTCCTTGGCCAGATCCTGCTTGAGCACGTTGAGCGCGGCCGCCTCGCCACCGGAGGTCCACCAGTGCAGCATCTGCACTTCCTTGGTCTGCGCCTGCGCCGCGCCGGCAAAGCCGAAGCTGGCAGCGGCAAGCGCCACGCCTGCGATCAGTTTGGTACGAACGGTCATCTATTCCTCCCATGACCATGATTGCCGGATACGTTCCGGCGACGTCTCATTCCAAGCCTCGAAGATGCTGATGCATCCTCGGCTTGGACACCTGCCGATTTTCTCTTCTCCAAATCAGGGATTTGAAGAAAATCGGCAGAAGGCACCAAGAGGCATTTTCAATGCCTCCTGGTCTCATTCGCCTACCGCGGCAGCCACCAGGCCGTGCGCGGTCCGCAATGAAGATGCATCGTCTTTTCCTCGGTGTAGTCGGCTGCGGCATTGCGGCCGAGTTCCCGTCCGATTCCCGATTGCCGGAAGCCGCCGAAGGGCAGTTCGGCGGCGCCGTCCATGAAAGTATTGGTCCATACCGTCCCGGCCTTGAGGCGCCTGGAGACGCCGACCGCCGTGTCGAAACCCCGGCTCCAGACGCTGGCGGACAGACCGTAATCCACGCCATTGGCGATGGAAACGGCTTCCTCGGCACTGGCGAAACGCATCACCGTCGCCACCGGCCCGAACACCTCGTCGCGGGCAATCGCCATCGAGGCCCGGGCGCCTGCCACCACCGTGGTCGCCATGAACTGGCCGGCCTCGCTGTCCAGACGCGCTCCTCCGAGGGCGACCTCGGCTCCTTCGGCCTGGGCGTTGGCGACATGCCCCTCGACCTGAGCCAGGTGCTGCGGCGAGATCAGGGCGCCGACGAGCGTGACCGGATCCAGGGGGTCGCCGACCACGACCTGGCGGGAACGCTTGACGAATTCGGCCTCGAACTCGGCCGCGATGTCCTGGTGAACGAGCAGGCGGCTGCCGGCATTGCAGCATTCGCCGGCGTTGAAATAGGAGCCGAACACGGCGGCATCGAGCGCGGCGTCGAGATCGGCATCGGGGAAGATCAACTGCGGATTCTTGCCGCCGAGCTCCATCGACAGCTTCTTGAGCGTGCCCGAGGCCGCCGCCATCGCCGCCTTGCCCACCCGGGTGGAGCCGGTGAAGGAGACCATGTCGACACGCCCGTCCGTGGTCATCGGCCCGCCGATCTCCGGGCCATAGCCGGAGAGAATGTTGACGACCCCTTCGGGCAAGCCGGCCTCGGCCAGCAGATGGCCGAGCAGCAGGGTCGAGCCCGACGTCATCTCGCTCGGCTTGACCACCGCGGTGCAGCCGGCGGCAAGCGCGAAGGGCAGCTTCTGGCTGACGATCAGGAAGGGGAAGTTCCAGGGCGTGATGATGGAGACCACGCCGATCGGCTCGCGCATTACCAGCCCGAGCTTGTTGGCGCCGATGGTGTTGTAGCTCTCGCCATGCAGGTCGCGGGCAAGGCCTGCCGCATAACGCCAGATATCGACCGCGCCAGCCATCTCGCCACGGGCCTGGCTGATCGGCTTGCCGGATTCCAGGCTGTCGAGCGTGGCGAAGATCTCGAGTCTTTCCTCGATCAGATCGGCAACCTTGTGGATGAGCCGCGAGCGCTCGGCTCCCGTCATCGAAGGCCACGGCCCGTCGTCAAAGGCTTTGCGCGCCGCAGCCAGGGCCCGATCGAGATCGGCGATACCTGCTTGCGGATAAAGGCCCACCCGCTCACCATGACCGGGGCTGAGGCGTTCGATGGTTCGCCCCTCCATGGCAGGCCCGAAGGTGCCGGCGATGAAAAGCTGGTGCTCACGGGGAATGCCGGCGAGCGCGGCAGCAAAACGGGCCTTGTCGAGGCGGACGGCGATCGTCACGGTCATTGTCCCTTGAAATCGGGCGTGCGCTTTTCGACGAAGCTGGCGACGCCCTCCTTGAGATCGTCGGTGTAGGACACCAGCGATCCGGCGAGTATTTCGATGGCGGCGGCGGCATCCTCGCCCTCCGCCGCATTGATCATCTGCTTGGCTACGGCATTGGCGATGGGCGCGCGCGCCGCGATCTTGCGGGCAAGTTCGCGTGCCTGCTCGAGCCCCTGCCCCTTGAGCGCGATCTCGTCGATCAGGCCGAGTTGCAGCGCCCGCTCGGCCGTGACGATCTCGCCGGTCAAGGCAAGGCGGCGCACTGCGGCCGCGCCGAAGCGGGTGACCAGGCGCTGCGTGCCGGACCAGCCCGGCACCATGCCGATGCCGGTTTCCGGCAGGCCGAACTTGGCCTGCTCCTCGGCGATGCGAATATCGGCCGTCGCCGCCAGTTCCAGGCCGCCGCCCAGCGCATGCCCGTTGATTGCGGCAATCAGCGGCGCGCGCAGCCGCGTCAGGCGGTCGAAGACGCGATGGCCGTCGCGCACCCAGCGCTGGCCCATGTCGAGCGGCGAGAGCTTGCCCCAGGCGGCAATGTCGCCGCCCGCGCAGAAGCCCTTGCCCTCGCCGGTGAGGATGACGGCCCGGATGACACCATGGGCATCGATCCGCTCGGCCGCGATGGCAAGCCCCGATATCATCGCCTCGTCGAGGGCGTTGAGCTTTTCGGGCCGCGCCAAAGTGATGATGGCGATGGCATCCTCGATGTCGAGGCGGACGGGGTCAGACATGGGTGCGGTTCCTTTTCACGCCTTCCCTCCCCCCAGATCCAATCCGATCGGCTCCGGCCGGAACAGCGCGGCATCCATTGTCTTGAGATCGTCGGCGACACCAAGCGGGAACTCGGCCTGGGCCAGGACATCGCTCTCGAGGTCGACGCCGGGCGCGATCTCCGTGACCACGACCCCCTTGTCGGTCAGCTTGAGCACGCAGCGCTCCGAGACATAGGTGATGTCCTGGCCCTGCGCGACGGCGCGGCGGCCGGAGAAGGAGACGTGCTCCACCGCCTCAACCAGCTTCCTGACCTTGCCTTCCCTGGAAATCACCAGCGCGCCGTTTTCGACGGCAAGGCCGGCGGCGGCCGTGAAGAAGCCGGAAAAGATGATGCGCCGAGCCCGGGCCGTGATGTCGACGAAGCCACCCGCTCCCGCCGTCACATGCGGGCGCACGCCGAGCTTGGAGACGTTGACGCTGCCCTCGCGGTCGATCTGCAGGAAGGAGAGCAGCGAAGCATCGAAGCCGGCGCCCTGGAAATAGGTGAACTGATAGGGCGAAGGCATGATCGCTTCGGCATTGGAGGCACAGCCGAATTGGAAGTCGAGCAGCGGCACGCCGCCGACGGCGCCCTGCTCGATCACCCAGGTCACCTCGCCGTGCCGTCCCTCCTCGATCAGGATGCGCGGCACATTGGCGGAAATGCCGAAGCCGATATTGACGGCATCGCCATGGCGCAATTCCTGCGCCACCCGGCGGGCAATCACCTTGGAGACGCCGAATTCGGGGATTTCGAAGCTCGACAGGGGGCGGAAGATCTCGCCCGAGATCGCCGGCTCGTAGGGCGTCTGCGTCGTTTGCATCTGGTCCGGCGCGACGACGATGGCATCCACCAAGACGCCCGGCACCAGCACGTTCTGGGGCTTGAGCGTGCCGCTCTCGGCGAGGCGCTTCACCTGGGCAATGACGATGCCGCCATTGTTGCGTACGGCCAGCGCCTGGTCGAGCGGGCCGAGATAGCCGCCTTCATGCTCATAGGAGAGATTGCCGCGCTCATCGGCCGTGGTGGCGCGGATGATGGCGACCTCGGGCACGATGGTCTTGAAATAGAGCCAGTCCTCGCCGTCGAACTCGACCTTGCGCACGATCGGCGTCTCGGCCGCCCGACCGTTCATGGCGCAACCTTCGCGAGCCGGATCGACGAAGGTGTCCATGCCGATCTTGGTGAGCACGCCCGGGCGCTTGGCAGCCGCCTCGCGATGCATGTCGAACAGGATGCCGGAGGGGATGTTGTAGGCGGGGATCTCGTTGCCGGTGATCATCTTCCAGATCGCCGGCGGCTCGGCCGAAGAGGGGCCGGACGGATAGGAACCGCCGAGGATGCGGGCGAGCAGGCCTGATTTGGCGATATGATCGACGCCCTTGATGCCCCACATGTCGCCGGCCGCGATGGGGTGCAACGTGGTGAGGTTGCGCGGGTGCCCTGTTGCATCGAAGCGGCGGCCGATGGCGGCGAGCATCGCATCCGGACAGCCAAGGCCGGAGGAGGAAGAGACGGTCACGACGGCATTGTCGGGGATGAGCGCGGCAGCCTGGTCGGCCGAAAGGATTTTGGGGAAGGCCATCGGATCAGAGCCCCGGCTCGACAGCGACTTCGCGGCCCGTCTTGGCCGATTTCAGCACCGCCAGGGCCAGTGCCATCGAGCGGATGCCATCTTCGCCGGTGGCCGACGGCGTGCCCTTGCCACGAACGGCGTTCTGGAAATTGGCGACGCTGCGGACATAGAGGTTTTCCGGCTCGAAGGGCAGCTTGTGCTCGCCGGACGCATTGCGCAGCACGACCTCGCCGACGGGCTTTTGCGTCATGCAATTGGTGCCGATCAGGGAGCCTTCGGTGCCATGCACCTCGAAGCCCGTATTGGCATAGGCAGTGGTGAAAGCGTCATGGAACTGAGCCAGAAGCCCGCTCTCGAAGCGCACCACGCCCATGACGCCGTCCTCGATACCTGTGCCTCCCATGCCGCCCTGCTGGGTGAAAGCGGTTGCCGCCACCGGCTCCTCGCCGAGCACGAAACGCAGCGTGTCGGCATCGTGCACGGTGATGTCCATCACCACGCCGGAACCGGCCTTGGTATCCTTGATGCGCCAGCCCTGCAGGTGGGGCGGCAGATAGACGGCGTGGAAGACCCGGGCGAACAGCGGCTTGCCGATCTTGCCGGAGGCGACGGCCTCGCGCATGGCGCGGAAGGCAGCGGCATTGCGCAGATGGTGGTTGGTCGCCATGACGACGCCGGCTTCCTTGCAGGCGGCGACCATGCGGTGCGCATCGGAAAGCTTGAGAGCCAGCGGCTTTTCGCACAGCACGTGAATGCCGGCCTTGGCGGCTGCCAGGGTCTGCGCCTTGTGCTTTTCGTTGGTGGTGGCGATGTAGACGGCATCGATATCCCTAGCGAGCAGGGTCGCAAGGCTCCGGGTTGAATGGGGAATGCCGTTCGCCTTGGCATAGGCCTTGCCGCGCTCGGCATCCGACGACATCACGCTGACGACGTCGCCGCCCGTCTCGCGGATGGCGCCGATCATCCATTCCCTGGCGATCGTCGTGGCGCCGACGACCCCCCAGCGCAAGCCTCTTCTCGCCGCTTCCCGGGCCATTATGCCGTCTCCTTCAAGATAGTACGTCCGTGCGCGCCGCAGGATTCCCGCACGACCAGACGGGTCGTGCCGATGAAGGACATCGCTTCGGGATCGGCGCCGTCGATCAGGCCGAGCAGGCTGCGGGCCGCACGTGTGCCCATGATCCTGGTATCGGCATTGACGGTGGTGAGGGGCGGAGCATTGTGCTCGGCCTCGACGATGTCGTCGAAGCCGATCACGGCAAAGTCGATGCCGACACGGATGCCGCGCAACCCCAGGGCGCGGGTCGCCCCCATCGCCACGATGTCGTTGTAGCAAAAGGCAGCCGTCGGCTTGTGAACGCTCGCCAAAGCGGCGGCGATCGCCTCGGCGCCGCCAGCGCGTGTCGGCATCGCCTCGAAGATCAGTTCGTCGCGCAGCGGCAGGCCCGCAGCGATCAGCGCGTCCCGATAGCCGGAAATGCGCTCCTTCTGGGTGGTCATGGTGCCGAAGCCGCCAAAAAAGGCGATGGAGCGATGGCCAAGATTGATGAGGTGGCTCACCGCCTCGCGCGAGCCGGTGCGGTTGTCGGGGCCGATATAGGGCAAGGTACTGCCCTCGACCCGTCGCATGGTCAGCACCATCGGCAGTGAGCGCGGCAGGGTTTCGGCCAGCGACCAGACATCGGTGCCCCGTGCCGGGCTCATGATGATGCCGGCAACCCCATGTTCGCGCAGGGATTGCAACACGCGGGTCTGCCGCTCGACGTCTTCGTTGGTGTTGGCCAGGATGGGCACGAAGCCCATATTGTGCAGCCCGTCCTCGATGCCGACAGCAAGCTCGGTGAAGAAGGGATTCATCAGGTCTGAGATCACCATGCCCACGAAGCTCGAACGGGCGGTGCGCAGGCTCGCGGCCGAGCGATTATAGACATAGCCGAGCTGGTCGATGGCCCTGATGACACGATCGCGCGTAGCCGACTTGACGAGGGGAGACCCCTTGAGCACCAGCGACACGGTCGATTTCGACACGCCGGCAGCCCTGGCAATATCGACGATCGTCGTGGCCCGGCTTACGCCGCGCTTGCCTCCGCTCATCCTTGCGCTCCCTCAGCCAGCCTCTTGAACCGGGCCAGTGGGTGGTATTTTTGGAACGTTCCTACAGCTGTGTCAATACCGCTTTCGAATGTGCAGGAACCCATTGATACAAAAGAATAAATCTTGTCTTAGATGAAATATTCTTGACTTTGGAACGTTCTAATAGCCTTGCTTATCCCCAAGGCCGCGGCGCCTCGGCCATTTTTCACCGGAATCCTGGGACGATGTGTTGGATCCTGCTTTGCAGCAGATTCCCCGCGAGATCCCGTCATCGGGTGAAAATTGCCGGCGCATCGAAGAAGCCGAATAAGAGAGGAACGAGGAGAGGCCGATGAGTGCACTGATATTGCCAACCGTCGAAGGTGGCCTGGAGGCCTATCATTACGGGCCGTCCTCGCCCTATCCCCTCGTCCATTCCGGCAATTTTCCACGCATTCTCTACGCGGCCGCCCATGTCGTCGCCGATCCTCGCCGACTGGACGATCCCTGGCGCAGGCCGGCGATCGATTGGGACGCAACCTTGCGTTTCCGGCATCATCTGTGGGGACTCGGCTTCAAGATCGCCGAGGCGATGGACACCTCCCAGCGCGGCCTCGGCCTGGACTGGCCCGGTGCCGCCGAGCTGATCGAGCGCTCCCTGGCCGAGTCCCGCAGCGTGCCCGGCGCGGACCTGGCCTGCGGCGCCGGCACCGACCAGCTCACTCCCCAAGCCGCCTCCACGCTCGACGACGTCATCCGTGCCTATGAGGAACAGATCGCCCATGTCGAGAAGCATGGCGGGCGCATCATCCTGATGGCGAGCCGGGCGCTGTGTCATGTCGCCAAGGGCCCCGACGACTATCTCGCCGTCTATGGGCGGCTGATCGAGCAGACCCGCGACAAGGTCATCCTGCACTGGCTGGGCGAGGCCTTCGACCCGGCTCTGGCAGGCTATTGGGGCTCGCAGACCTTCGAACCCGCCATGCAGACGGTGCTGGAACTGATCCGCAGCCATGCCGGTAAGATCGACGGCATCAAGATCTCCCTTCTCGACGCCGGCAAGGAAATCACCATGCGCCGGCTGCTGCCGGAGGGCGTGGCGATGTATACCGGCGACGATTTCAACTATGCCGAACTGATCCAGGGCGATCTGCAGGGCTTCTCGCATGGATTGCTCGGCATCTTCGATCCGATCGCACCGGCCGCCGCCGCCGCGATGGATCGGCTTTCCGCCGGCAATGACGAGGGCTACCGCATCATCCTCGATCCGACCGTGACCCTCGCCCGCCGCCTGTTCGAGGCACCCACCCAGTTCTACAAATCCGGCGTAGTGTTCCTGGCCTGGCTCAACGGCTTCCAGTCGCATTTCCGCATGGTGGGCGGCGCCGAATCGGCCCGCGGCATCGCGCATTACGCCGATATCTTCCGCCTGGCGGACAAGGCCCAGCTCCTCGTCGATCCCGAGAAGGCGGCCCATCGCATGAAGCTGCTCTGTGCCCTCAACGGTATTGGATAACTCTCGAGGCACCCGCGACGGGCCATGACGATGCCGCGCCCCATGCTATGCAGGGGGAGCGATCGATCGGAGGTGTCATCATCATGGTCATGGATGTCGTGGCGCGGGCGCGAAACCTGTTGTTGTCGCCGTCGGCGGAATGGCGAAATATCGCCGCCGAGGCGACCAGCGTCGAGCGCATCTATCGGGACTATGTCCTCTACCTCGCCGCCATCGGGCCGGTCGCCGGCTTCATCGGCACCTCTCTGATCGGCATCGGCGGCGTTCGCATCGGCCTGGTCGGCGGCCTCGTTCTGGCCGTCCTGCGCTACGTGATCACCCTTGCCATGCTCCATGTCATGGCGATCGTGATCGACCGACTCTCTCCTCATTTCGGCGGCAGGTCCGACTTCCTCAGCGCCTTCAAGCTCGCTGCCTACAGCATGACGGCGGCCTGGCTCGCCAACATCTTCACGATCGTTCCGGCCCTTGGACTGCTCGCCATCGTCGGCCTCTACAGCGTCTATCTCCTGTTCGTCGGCGCTCCCGTGCTGATGCGGATCCCCACCATGAAGACGCCGATCTATACGATCGCAGTGGTGCTAATCGGCCTGCTCCTCAACTTTCTGGTGGGTTCGATGCTGACGGCATTGCTCGCGCCGCCCGTCTTCCCGGGATGAGGGATTTGGCTCGACAGGAACCGGCGGGCAGGATAGAAGGAGTTTAATTTAGAATTATTCTAATCTGAGTTCGTCATGAAACGCTTTTCCGACCTGAACGAGGCCGAAATCCTGGCGCTCGCCATCTCCAACGAGGAGGAGGATGCGCGCATCTACCTGCAATTCGCCAACCGCCTGCGCGCCGATTTTCCCGGCTCGGCCAAGATCTTCGAGGCGATGGCGCAGGAGGAGCACGGCCATCGCCACCGCCTGATGGAGACCTATACCGCCAAATTCGGCGACACCCTGCCCTACATCACCCGCCAGGACGTCAAGGGGTTCCTCAAGCGCAACCCGATCTGGCTGCTCGACAATCTGCGCATCGAGACCGTGCGCGAGCAGGCCGAGGCGATGGAACTGGAGGCGGCGCGCTATTACGCCAAGGCCGCCGAGCGGACTCATGATGCCGAAATCCGCACCTTGCTGGCCGATCTCGCCGAAGAGGAAAAGCGTCACGAAAGCCTGGCCGAGTCCCTGGAATCCAAGCTGCCCGCCGATCTCAAGCGCAGCGAGGACGAGACCTCCCGGCGCCTGTTCGTGCTGCAGATCGTGCAGCCCGCCCTCGCCGGCCTGATCGATGGCTCGGTTTCCACCCTCGCCCCGATCTTCGCCGCCGCCTTCGCCACCATGAACTCCTGGGACGCCTTCCTGGTCGGCCTGGCCGCCTCGATCGGCGCCGGCATCAGCATGGGTCTGACGGAGGCGCTGTCCGACGACGGCGAGATCACCGGGCGTGGCCATCCCTGGGTGCGCGGCGCCGCCTGCGGCGTGATGACCACCGTCGGCGGCCTCGGCCACACCCTGCCCTATCTCATCCCGGACTTCTGGGTGGCGACCGGTGTCGCCGGCTGCGTGGTGGTGCTGGAACTCATCGCCATCGCCTGGATCCGTACCCGCTTCATGGCCACGCCCTTCACGTCGGCGATCGTGCAGGTCGTCCTCGGCGGCATCCTGGTGCTGCTCACCGGTATCCTGATCGGCAGCCAATAGGGCCCTGGCAAGCCGGCTCTTTCCGGTGCAATGCCCAATGCGGCAACATAGCCGTTGCCGTTCGCCCGGCATCACGGGATAAGAAAGCTTTCCATCCCGTGATCGGACAAATGCAATGCCTGATATCGACGTCTATCGCCGCGAACTCGCGGCCGCTTTCCGCCTCGCCGCGAAGTTCGACTTCAACGAGGGCATCTGCAACCATTTCTCGGTGCAGGTCCCCGGCGCCGAAGAGCGCTATCTCTTCAATCCCTATGGCGTCCACTGGTCGGAGATGCGCCCGGCGGATCTTCTCCTCGTCGATGGACAGGGGCAGATCCTGGAGGGCGAAGGCGAACTGGAGGCGACGGCCCGCAACATCCATATTGCCGGTCACCGCGCCAATCCGCGCCATCTTTGCCTGCTGCACACCCATATGCCCTGGGCCACCAGCCTCACCATGATCGAGGGGGGCCGGCTCGAAATGGCCCATCAGACGGCAGCCCGCTTCTACGGCCGCACGGCGTATAACGACGAATTCGGCGGCTTTGCCTCGGGCGAGAAGGAAGGCGAGCGTATCGCCAGCTCCGCCAAGTCGGACCAGAAGGCCGATATCGTCTTCCTGGCCCATCATGGCATCATCGTCGGCGGCCCGTCCGTCGCCACCGCCTTCGACGACCTCTACTATCTCGACCGCGCCTGCCGCCAGCAGGTGCTGGCCATGTCGACCGGCCGGCCACTCAAGCTCATTCCCCAACAGGTCATCGAGAGCACCGCGCGTGAATGGATGAATGTGCTCGATCACCAAGCCAAACTGCATTTCGAGGCGCTGATGCGGATCGACGGCCTGTGACGACCCTGCGCTGGGTCCGGATTCGCCAGAACGCCAGGGCGGAATTGTGGAAGCTCGACAAGCCGCTGCCCGAAGGCGGCGTGGCAACCTTCTATCGCGGCCGGCTCTTCGAACAGAAGGGTGGCGAGCGGGTTAAGCTGGACGAGGAAACCAAGTTCACCGAGGCTGAACCGGCCTTGGCCTGGTTCGAACGCCAATAGAGCTCCGGGACCGTTTGCGCATCGCACGAGCTATGCGCTGAGCGTGGATGCCTGGCAGAGGCGCTCCGCACAGCCGATGGGTTAGTCATTGCGGCTCTTCGCAGGTGCAGCATGGCCTGTCCTGCTGTTCTGCAGGGAATCGGCGCGAGCAACAACCAAAGAAAAAGCCGCCGGGAACCATCCCGGCGGCTTTGCATTCCGTAACGGACGCTAGGCTCGATTAGCGAGCGGCGCCGCGAGCGATTTCCTCGATACGGCCGCGGAAGATGCCGAGATCAGCAAGCTCGCGGTCATCAAGAGCCGAGAGAGCCTGGAGGGTACGGCGATAATTGCGATAGGCCGTGAAACGAGAAGCGATCGAAGAAACAAAACCGAAGAGAACCATGACACTTACTTTCCAGAGAGATTGATTTGTTGCAGTGCATATACTCCTCTTTTGCACCGCACGGTAAAAAATCGCACAGACTGGCGCGTATGCCCGGTATGCGGCGGCTGCATGGATTTTGTGCATAGCGCTTAGCAATAGGGCAACATTCTGCCTCAATCGAATGCCGCCGGCCCGATCCGAGGCGGATTCCGCCTCCGAATTGCCGCAGGGGTAACCGAGCTGATAGGATCACCACCAAAATAAAGCCGGCAACACAAGCCAGCCACAATTGCGCCTTTCCATCGACGAAGCCCGGTAGAACTGGGATCGCCGTCAATCAGGGAGCCTGCCCGTGGCCAAGGAGACATCCGACATCCTCGCCATCGACATTGGAGGCACCGGCCTCAAGGCGGCGATCATCAATCCGAGCGGGCAGATGCAGGGGGAGCGGGTGCGCGTTGCCACGCCCCATCCCTGCCCGCCCGATCTGCTGGTCGAGACCCTGGCCGAGCTGGTCGCGTCCCTCCCCGCCTATAGCCGCATCTCGGTGGGCTTTCCCGGCCTGGTGCGGCATGGCCGCATCCTCACCGCGCCGCACCTCGCACCCGATGGCTGGGACGGCTTTCCGCTCGGGCAAAAGCTTGCCGCCCGGCTCGGCAACAAGCCGATACGGCTGATCAACGATGCGGAAGTCCAGGGCCTCGGGTTGATCAAGGGCAAGGGCATCGAGCTTGCCTTGACGCTGGGTACCGGAGCGGGCACGGCCGTGTTCCGCGACGGCGAGTTGATGCCGCATATGGAGCTGGCTCATCACCCCATCACCCGCACCAAGACCTATGACGACTATATCGGCGAGGCGGCACGGGAGAAGATCGGCAACAAGCGTTGGAACAAGCGGCTGAAACACGTCATCGACGTGCTCTTCGTTCTGTTCCACTATGACCACCTCCATCTTGGCGGCGGCAACACCAAGCATGTGAAGCTCACTCTGCCGGCCAATGTCACGCTCGGCTCGAATGATGCCGGCCTCGATGGCGGTGCCGCCCTCTGGCGCCTGAGGAATTTCCACGAATCCGAGGAAGCGCCCCAACCGTCTGCCAGGACAAGGACGTCTTCCAAGGTCAAGGCGCCTTCCAAGGCCGGAACACCCGCCAAGGCCAGGACACCTGCCAAGGCCAGGACACCTGCCAAGGCCAGATCACCGGCCAAAGCCAAGATACTCACCATGGCTAAGCCAGCCGGCAAGAAGACTAGCGCATGAGCGAAACCGCCCCACCTCCCGGAGCCCCGGGCGTCGAGCCCCGCTGGACCTCGGCCGCTAAGAGCGGAATCGGCACCGCCGGTTCCGCGTCGAGCCGAGTCTGGTTCGCGCTCAGCCACGGCATCCTCAACGAGATCTATTATCCGCGCATCGACCTTGCCTGCATCCGGGATTGCGGCCTCCTCGTCACGGCCGCGGACTATTTTTCCGAAGAAAAGCGCGATGCGGACGGCGAGATCCGCATGGAGAGCGACGGTACGCCAGTCTTCGAACTCGTCAACACGGCGAAGGACGGGCGCTACCGCATCCGCAAGACCATCCTGGCCGACCCCTTCCGCGACAGCCTGCTGCAGGACATCCGGTTCGAAGCCCTGAAGGGCGAGGCCGAGGATTACGGCCTGCATGTGCTGCTGTCGCCGCATCTGGTCAATCAGGGCAGCCACAACACCGCCTGGGTCGACGACTACAAGGGGCATGGCCTGCTGATGGCCAGCGGCAGCTATGGCTATTCGCTCGCCCTCGCCGCCTCGGTTCCCTGGCAGGACCGCTCGGCCGGCTATGTCGGCTTTTCCGATGGCTGGCAGACCCTCAAACGCGGCGAAGGCGTGAATTCGGCCTGGCTCCGCGCCGAGAACGGCAATGTCGCGCTGAGCGGCACGCTCGACCTTCGCGGCAGCCAGGGCCGCGTGCTGCTCACCCTCGGCCTCGGCCTGCGACCGGAGGAAGCAGCCCTCAACGCCATCGCCAGCCTGCAGCAGGGGCTCGAGCCCGCGCGCCAGCGCGTACGCGCGATCTGGCAAGGCTGGCAGGCCGGGCTCGAGGATCTCGACCATGTCAGCCCCGCGCGTGGCACCAGCTATCGCACCAGCACCGCCGTGCTTGCCGCCCACCGCACCGGCGCCTTCACGGGCGGCGCCATCGCCAGCCTGTCGACGCCCTGGGGCTACAACAAGGGCGACAACGACCTTGGCGGCTACCATCTGGTGTGGCCGCGCGACCTGGTCGAGACGGCCGGCGGCTTCCTGGCGGCCGGCAGCCCGGCCGACGCGCGCGGCATCCTCGACTATCTCGCCGCCATCCAGGAAGGCGACGGCCACTGGGCCCAGAACAACTGGATCGACGGCCATCCCTATTGGGACGGCATCCAGATGGACGAGACCGCCTTTCCCATCCTGCTCTTCGACATGCTGGTGCGCGCCGGCAGTCTCGATGCCGCCGAAGCCAGGCGCTTCCTGCCGATGGTGGAACGCGCGGCGAGCTTCGTGCTGCGCAATGGCCCCGTCACCGACGAAGACCGCTGGGAAGAGGACGCCGGCTATTCGCCCTTCACGCTTGCCGTGGAGATCGCCGCTCTGCTCGCTGCCGCCGATGCCATGGACGCGGCGGATCGTCCGGATGCCGCCACACTGCTGCGCGAGACGGCCGACGCATGGCATGCCGAGATCGATGGCTGGACCTTCGCCACCGATACCGAGCTTGCCAGGGCGCTCGACATTCCCGGCTATTATGTCCGCATCGGCCCCGGCGACAGCGAGGATGGCCCGGGCCTCGGCGGTACTGTCGCCATCAAGAACCGCTCCGCCCAGGAGGCCGTGCTCAGCGCCAAGATGCTGCTCAGTCCCGATGCCCTCGCTTTGGTGCGCTTCGGCCTCAGGGCCGCCGACGACCCACGTATGGTGGCGACCGTGAAGGCGATCGATCACCTGTTGAAACGCGACCTGCCCAATGGGTCCTGCTGGTATCGCTACAACAATGATGGCTATGGCGAGCATGAGGATGGCTCCGCCTTCGACGGCACCGGCGTCGGCCGGCTCTGGCCGCTGCTGACCGGTGAAAGGGCGCATTACGAACTCGCCGCAGGCCGGCCCGAGGAAGCCCGGCGCCTGCTGGCCGCGCTCGAAGCATCGGCAGGCCCTGGTGGCCAGTTGCCCGAGCAGATCTGGGACAGCGCCGACCGGCCGGAGCACGAACTCTTTCTCGGCAAGCCGACCGGTAGTGCCATGCCGCTGGTCTGGGCCCATGGCGAGCACATCAAGCTGCTTCGTTCGCTGCGCGACGGGACGGTGTTCGACACCCCGCCTCAGACGGTCGAGCGCTATCTGACCCGCAAGATCGTCAGCAACCGCCGTTTCTGGCGGCTCAACCACCAGCGCCACGCCATCGCCCCCGGCCAGATCCTGCGCATCGAGCTTGCCGACCTCTCGGCCATACGCTGGAGTTTCGACGGCTGGGCGAGCCACGACGAGGGCCGTACCCATGACGCCGGCCTGTCCCTCCACGTCCTCGACCTGCCGACCTCTTCCCTGGCTGATGGCAGCGAGATCCGCTTCCGCCTCGCCCCGATCGGCGGCCCGTGGCTGGAGGAGGACTATCTGGTGACGGTCAAGGCCTGATCGGCCACGCCTGCGGCCTTGCGGCGCAACAAGCGAAAAAATATGTCAGCATTATTGACATAATTTTTCGCAAGTAGGATGCTGCACGCAACATGAGCATCGCGCCCAGAAAAGGGGCAACTCCCTGACAGGAAACGATGCCGTGATCGTATGACGGCAAGCACCTCGCCGCCGTCTATCAGGAGAACAAGATCTTGGACTGGGAAGCGATCTTCGCCACGCGGGCGGGACGGATGCGTGCCTCGGAAATCCGCGAACTTTTGAAACTGCTGGAACAGCCGGACATCATTTCCTTCGCCGGCGGCATTCCCGACCCTGCCTTGTTTCCGAACGAAGCGTTCCGGACGGCCTATGCCAGCGTGCTCGGCGATGTGAGCGCCGGCGCGGCGCTGCAATATTCCACCAGCGAGGGCTTTCCGCCGCTACGCGACTGGGTGGTCCGGCAGATGCAGCGCATCGGAGTCACCTGCGGCCCGGACAACATCCTGATCACCTCCGGCTCGCAGCAGGCGCTCGATTATCTCGGCAAGCTGTTGCTCTCCCCGGGCGATACCGCCCTCGTCACCTGGCCGACCTATCTCGGAGCCCTGCAGGCCTTCAACGCCTATGAGCCGCGCTATGACAGGCTGGCGCCGGTGGAAGGCAACATGACCCCTTCCGCCTATGCCGACGCCGCAGCGAAAGCGGGTGGGCGGGTGAAGTTCGCCTATCTGACGCCGGATTTCGCCAATCCGACCGGTGAGACGCTTGATAGGGCCGGGCGCGAGCGCGTGCTCGATCTCGCGCGCGAACTTGACATCGTGGTGATCGAGGATACCGCCTATCAGTCGCTGCGCTACGACGGCGTCGACGTGCCGCCGATCCTGGCGCTCGACATTGCCCGCGAGGGCCATATCGATGCCACCCGCACCATCTCCTGCGGCAGCTTCTCCAAGACTCTGGCGCCGGGCCTGCGCATGGGTTGGATCTGCGCCGCCGCCGGCGTGATCAGGAAGCTGGTGCTGATGAAGCAGGCCTCGGACCTGCACAGCCCCACCATCAACCAGATGGCAATGCATCATGTGGCCGAGCATGCTTTCCCGGCCCAGGTCGAGAAGATCCGCGGCGCCTATCGCCATCGCCGCGACCGCATGCTGGCCGCTCTCGAACGCCACATGCCGGAGGGCGTGCGCTGGTCGCGCCCCGAGGGCGGCATGTTCGTCTGGGTGACGCTGCCGGACGGCATGGACGGCGCCCGCCTTCTCGCCCGCGCCATCGAGACCGCCCGCATCGCCTTCGTGCCGGGCCAGGCCTTCCATGCCGACGGCTCGGGCGCTAACACGCTTAGGCTCAGCTTCTCGCTGGCCAATGATGCCGCGATCGACCAGGGCATCGAACGGCTCGGCCGCGTCATCCGCGAAGCCGGCGCGGCCTGATTGCAGCGCTCCTGTTTCCTCTGTTATCGGCTCCGGAATGTGCTTAAATCCGGAGCGGGTGCAGTCCACGGAACGGGAACATGACGGCAGAACCGACGAGACCGGCATTGTCCAATCGCCTGATGGATTGGACCGGCCTCGGCCTGCTCTATGCCCTGCTGCTGATCGTCCCTTTCGTCGGGGCGCGCTGGCTCGGCGAGATGCTGCCCTCGATCTTCCATCCCATCGGCCGTATCGTCGCCAATGCCGTGGTGATGCCGTTCTTCTATCTGTGCCTGCATCTCATCCTCCGGCGCTTCGGCGCGCGGGTGCAGAACTTCACCATGCTGGTGGTGCTGATCTACGGCATCGCCACCACTATCGAGCTCCAGCGCGCCTTGCGGACCGGCGACAACAATGCCTGGTTCAGCGCCTTCGTCGCCGCCGTCTATACGCTCGGCTTCGCCGCACTCACCATCAACAGCCTGATCGCCTGGCGGCGCGAAAAGCGCGCCGAACGCCTGGCGGCGGAGCTTGAAGAGGCGGAGCAGCAGGCAGACGCCTTCGCCAAGGCCAGGCAGATCGGGTCCTGATTCAGCCT
Organism: Labrys sedimenti; assembly: GCF_034424805.1. Taxonomy (NCBI): domain Bacteria; kingdom Pseudomonadati; phylum Pseudomonadota; class Alphaproteobacteria; order Hyphomicrobiales; family Xanthobacteraceae; genus Labrys; species Labrys sedimenti. The sequence goes on along the minus strand of NZ_JAXOUF010000002.1, from coordinate 498,292 downwards.
GTGCCGGCCGGCGAGGACGATCGCGGCTGCCCTCGATCTACCGAAGCAAGGCTCGATCCCGGGTGATGCCGCCGGAGCGAAAAACCTGCCAGCACAAGAATTGTGGAATCAGCGGCATCCGGCCGCGACTGCCGATGTAGGATGTTTCGTCTGGGATGCGCGAACCAGCCCCTAAGGGCCGGGCGCGATCTCACAAGGACAACAAACAATCACATCGGGAGGATCTGATGTCACTGAAAGTTCTCGCCAAGCGGATGGCGCGCTGGGGTCTCGGCGCCGGCGCCGCACTCTGCATGGCGTTCTCGTCTGCGCCATCGCCGGCCGAGGCGGCGCCAAAAACGTTCTACTGGATCTCGCATGGCTCGGCCGCCGACCCGGTCTGGACCTATTTCCTGGCCGGCGCCGAGCAATGGGCCAAGGACACCGGCAACAAGGTCAACACTTCCTTCCACAATGGCGACGTCGCCTCGCAGCAGGAGGCCATCCGGGCCGCAATCGCGGCGGGCGCCGACGGCATCGTCACGGCGAGTCCCGCCGCCGGCAGCCTGGTCAAGCCGGTCGAGGAAGCCAATGCCAAGAACATCCCGGTGATCGCCTTCAACTCCGATGACAAGACGGTCCGCTTTTCCACCTTCGTGGGCGGCGACAACATCAAGGCCGGCGCCGACCATGCCCGCTACCTCGTCGAGAAGGGGCTGGTGAAATCGGGCGACTTCGTCTGGATGCCGGTGGAAGTGCCTGGCGCGACCTATGGCGCCGACCAGGAAAAGGGCATCGCCAGCGTGTTCAAGCCGCTGAACATCAGCTGGGAGGTCACCGATTCGACGCTCGACCAAGCCGACATCATCTCACGCATGAGCGACTACCTCACGGCCAACCGCAGCAAGATCAAGGCGATCCTTCCGCTCGGCGATCTCGTCTCCGGCAGCATCAAGCGCGTGTTCGACCAGGTCGGCGTGAAGCCTGGCGAGATTCCGGTCGTCGGCTGGGGCAATTCGCTCGATACCGCCAACGAGGTGCAGGACGGCTATGTCCTGGCGGCTGCCTGGCAGGACCCGCAGGCCCAAAGCTATCTCGCCCTCTCGCTCGCCGCCATGCAGGCCGGCGGAATCAAGCCCGGCTTCGACATCACCACCGGCTCGATGTACGAAAAGGACAAGGCAGCCGACTTCATCGCCCTGATGGGCAGCAAGAAGTAGAACCGGCGAAATTCCGGCCTGAAATGGCCCCAAAAGCAAAAAGCGGCCCCGAAGGACCGCTTTTTTGTTCTTCCCCGAAGGGACCACTGGAGCGGGCGAAGGGATTCGAACCCTCGACCCCAACCTTGGCAAGGTTGTGCTCTACCCCTGAGCTACACCCGCTTCCGTGGGCCGCAGATGCTCGTTGCATCGGCGTGGGCGCTCTATGCCAAAGCCCGTGACGGATTGCAACAGGCAAGTTTCAGTTTTTTTGCATTGCGTGTTTCATCCACAGGCCGCGCTGACATCGTCGGGGGTGACGCGGACACCGTTTCGTGCCAAAAGCGCGCCAATTCCCGATGATCTCCCCCGCTTTGGGGCTGCAAACTTTTCCTTAGGTCCGCCTTGAACGATCTGTCACACACTTCGGCCCTCACCCCGCTCGCCCGCGAAGTCGAGCGGCGTCGCACCTTCGCCATCATTTCCCATCCGGACGCCGGCAAGACCACGCTGACGGAAAAGCTGTTGCTGTTCGGCGGTGCGATTCAGCTCGCCGGCCAGGTCAAGGCCAAAGCCGAAAAGCGCAACACCCGCTCGGACTGGATGTCGATCGAGCGCGAGCGCGGCATTTCGGTGGTCACCTCGGTGATGACCTTCGAATATGAGGGCCTGGTCTTCAACCTGCTCGACACACCGGGCCATGAGGACTTCTCGGAAGATACCTATCGCACGCTCACGGCCGTCGATTCGGCGGTGATGGTGATCGACGCGGCCAAGGGCATCGAGGCGCGCACGCGCAAATTGTTCGAGGTCTGCCGCCTGCGCGACATTCCCATCGTCACCTTCATCAACAAGATGGATCGCGAGGGACGCGACCCCTTCGAACTGCTCGACGAAATCGAGAAGACGCTGGCGCTCTCCACCGTGCCGATGACCTGGCCGCTCGGCCGCGGCCGCGACTTCGCCGGCACCTACGACCTCACGGCCAGCCATGTGCGCCTGCTCGACAAGGACACCGCGCCGATCCCGGTCGAGGCCGGCGATGCCGCGGCCCTGGCCCGCGCCGTGCCTTCCATCGACGCCGAAGCGGCTTCGGAAGAGATCGCGCTGGTGCAGGAGGCCTGCGGCGAATTCGATCTCGCCGCCTTCCGCGAAGGCCATATGACGCCGGTATTCTTCGGCTCGGCCATCAAGAATTTCGGCGTGGGCGACCTGCTCAAGGGCTTGGGCGACTATGCGCCCCAGCCGCGCGACCAGGCTGCCGCCACCCGCATGGTCGAGGCGACGGAGGACAACCTCTCCGCCTTCGTCTTCAAGATCCAGGCGAACATGGATCCCAATCACCGCGACCGCATCGCCTTCGTACGTCTGTGCTCGGGCAAGCTGACGCGGGGCATGAAGGTGAAGCAGGTGCGCACCGGCAAGTCGATGAGCCTTAACGCGCCGCAATTCTTCTTCGCCCAGGATCGTGCCCTGGCCGAGGAGGCCTATGCGGGCGATGTCGTCGGCATTCCCAACCACGGTGCCCTGCGCATCGGCGACACGCTGACCGAGCGCGAGGAGATCGCCTTCCTGGGTGTGCCGAGCTTCGCCCCGGAAATCCTGCGCCGGGTGCGCCTGCCCGACGCCATGAAGGCCAAGAAGCTCAAGGATGCCCTGCAGGACCTCGCCGAGGAAGGCGTGGTGCAGGTGTTCCGCCCGCGCGACGGCTCCCCTGCCCTGGTCGGCGTGGTCGGCGCCCTGCAGCTCGACGTGCTGCAGGGCCGGCTCGCGGCCGAATATGGGCTGGAAATCCGCTTCGAACCGTCAGAATTCGCGCTGGCGCGCTGGATCTCGGCGCCGACGAAGCTGGAACTCGACAGCTTCGTTTCGTCCCACAATTTCTCGATCGCCGATGATCTCGACGGCGATCCGGTGTTCATGGCCAAATCCGCCTTCGACCTGCGCTACCAAGGCGAGCGATCGCCTTCCATCGTGTTCGCCGACATCAAGGACGTGAAGAAGGCGAAGTGATTTCTGAAGCGCGGACTGGGTGTCCGCGCTTCCGGGAAGGTCACGCCGGCACTTCTTCCAGCGCCGGATAGTCCGTATAGCCTTCGGCGCCCTTGGCGTAGAAGGTCGCGGCATTCCAGGGGGCGAGCGGGGCGCCGAGGGACAGGCGCGCGGGCAGGTCCGGATTGGAGATGAAGAGCTTGCCGAAGGCCGCCGCGTCGGCTTCGCCGCTCTCGACCAAAGCCTCGGCGCTTTCGGCCGTCAGCTTCTCATTGGCGATGAACACGCCCTTGAAATTGCTGCGGATAACCGGGGCGACGCTGGAGCCGTCGGCATATTCGCGGGCGCAGATGAAGGCGATCCCGCGGGCATCCAATTGCCGGGCGACATAGCCGAACAGGGCCGGCGCATCGGAATCGCCCATCGAATGCGAATCGCCGCGCGGAGCGAGATGCATGCCGACGCGATCGGCGCCCCACACCGAAATCACCGCGTCGGTGACCTCGAGCATCAGCCGCGCGCGGTTCTCGATCGAGCCGCCATAGGCATCGGTGCGCTTGTTGGTGGAATCCTGCAGGAACTGGTCGAGCAGATAGCCGTTGGCGCCATGGATCTCGACGCCGTCGAAGCCGGCTTCCTTGGCATTGGCCGCACCCTGGCGATACGCCTCGACGATAGCGGGAATCTCGTCGAGCTCCAGCGCACGCGGCGTGACATAGGGCTTTTCGGGCCTGATCAGGCTGACATGGCCCGCCGGCGCGATGGCGCTCGGGGCAACCGGCAGGGCCCCGTCGAGATAAATCGGATCGGAAATGCGGCCGACATGCCAGAGCTGCAAAGCGATGCGCCCGCCGGCCTCGTGCACGGCCTTGGTGATCACCTTCCAGCCCTCGACCTGCTCCCGCGACCAGATGCCGGGCGTGTCGGGATAGCCGACGCCCGTCGGCGTGACGGCGGTGGCCTCGGTCAGGATCAGGCCGGCCGAGGCGCGCTGGACATAATAGTCGCGCATCAGCGTGTTGGGCACGCGGCCCTCACTGGCCCGGGTGCGGGTCAGTGGGGCCATGATGACGCGGTTGGGCAGATCGAGCGCGCCGATACGAATGGGATCAAGTAAGGAGGGCATTGGAAGAACCTTGTTCCAAATGGCATTTCTGGGCAATCGATTGACACTCCTGCACCTGGCTTACACAGACTTAACTGGTGGTCGGCTCGCCGAGGCGTTAAAGTTTCAAAATTCGATATTCGTCGAATATAGGTAGAAGAACCCATGAAGCAACACCCTCACCCCGATGTGAACGACATCAATCTGATCGGCGTTCTGGCCGCCCTCGGTGATCCGGTGCGGCTGCACATCGTCACCACGCTGCTCGCGGAGGGCGAGAAGGGATCGACGGAATTCGATTGCCAGGTCGCCAATTCGACGCTGAGCCATCACATCAAGCAATTGCGTGAGGCCGGCATCGTCAGCCACCGCAAGGAAGGCACGCGCTGCTTCGTCGCCCTGCGCCCGGATATCGATGAAAAGTTCCCGGGCTTGCTGCAATCCGTGCTGAAGTTTGCCGACTAAATTTCTTGCCCGGAATAGTTATTCCGAGCGGAAGCGCGCCCGATAGGCCGCAGGACTGACGCCCACGCGACGCCGGAAATGATGGCGCATCGTCTCCAGTGAATTGAAGCCGCAACTTGCGGCGATGTCGCCGAGCGAGGCGCCGAGATTGCGCTCGAGCTGCTCGCGGGCCAGCCGCACGCGCTCGGCCACCAGCCATTCGCCCGGCGGCAGCCCAGTCGTCTCCTCGAAGCGGCGCTGGAAGGTACGCTGGCTCATGCCGGAGCGGGCAGCGATCGTCTCGATGCGGTGGGGCGCGACCAAATTCTGGCGCAGCCAATCGATCAAGGGAGCCAGCCGGGCGGACTCACGCTCACGCGGCACAGGCCGCTCGATGAACTGAGCCTGGCCGCCGTCGCGATGCGGAGGCACCACCAGCCGGCGGGCCACGGTGTTGGCGGCATCCGGGCCGAAATCGCGCCGGATCACATGCAGACAAAGATCCAGCGCCGCTGCGCTCCCGGCGGCGGTCATGATGTCGCCAAGGTCGACATAGAGCCGGCCAGGATCGAGTGCGATGGTGGGATGGCGCGCGCCGATATCGGCCGCATAGCGCCAATGCGTCGTCGCCTCCCGACCATCGAGCAGGCCGCAGGCAGCCAGCACGGCAATGCCTGAGCACAGCGACATCAGGCGGGCGCCACGCCGATGCGCGAGCTTGAGGCTGTCGATGAGGTCCGCCGGTACAGGGCTGGCGATACCGCGCCAGCCCGGCACGATGATGAGATCGGCCTCCTCCAGCAATTCCAGGCCGGCATGCGGCTCGACCGTCAGCCCACCCGCCGCATGAAGCGGCCCCGACTCGATGCCGCAGGTGGCATAGCGATACCAGGAGGCCCCCATCTCAGGACGCGGCAGGCCGAAGACCTCATAGGCCACCCCGAATTCGAAGGTGCAGAGGCCATCATAGACGAGCACAGCCACGAGGGGGCCGCTGAGGGAGGGCATGTTTGGCATGATCTTGACGGAGTGTGCCAGCCTGGCCAGACGGATACAAGGGAGTACGGGTCTTCAACCGCCTTGGAGGGTCGATCTCCAGATCGACCTCTTGAAAACGCCGAGCGTGCGGGTAAAGAGGTCGATCTGGAGATCGCCCCTCCAGCTCCCCCTAATCCTGCCGCACCTCGTTGCGGCGCATGCGCTGCTCCAGCCTGCGCACCAGCAGGGTCAGGCCAATGGTCATGGTGAGATAGAAGAAGGCCACCACCGTATAGGTCTCAAAGAAGCGGAAGGTCGAGGCCGTATAGGTCTTGCCGTTCTGGGTGATGTCGGCGATGCCGAGCACGGAGACGAGAGAAGAATCCTTCAGCATGGAGACGAGGTCGTTGCCGAGCGGCGGCGTCATCGTCTTGAACGCCTGCGGCAGCACGATGAGGCGCATGGTCTTGAAGCGCGTCAGGCCGAGCGCCTGGGCCGCCTCGAACTGTCCGGCCGGGATGGACTGGATGCCGCCGCGCACGATCTCGGCGATGAAGGCCGAATAGGCCAGCGTCAGCGCGAAGATCGCCCGCCATTCGAAGCTGAAATCCCGGATGGTGATCTCCGGCATGAAGCCGGCGGCGATGGCCGGGCCGAACAGGGTGACATAGCCTTCGATCAAGGCCGGGCCGACCGCGAAGGCGATGTAATAGAGCAGCACGATCATGGGCACGCCGCGCATGACCTCGACATAGGCCTTGAGCCCCTCCCCCAGCCAGCGCGACCGCGACACCAGCCCGAGCGCCAGAATGGTGCCGAGCACCAGCGAAGCAGCAAAGGCGATCACCGTTACCCGGATGGTGACGAAGAGCCCCTGCCCCACCACGCCGAAGATGATGCGATATTGCTCGCTGGCCAGGCCGCCGATCAGGACGGCCGTCCCCAGCACGATGAGGATCACCAGCCACCAGGGCACTTTCGACAGGAAGGAGGGTGGCGGCGGTGGCGCGTGAGACGTCGTCATGTGAAGGCAGGAAGATCCGGGAGTAAGGCAGGCGGCTCAAGGGTCGAAGCGACGGACAATTTGGTCATTGCGAGCGGAGCGAAGCAATCCAGACTTCGCCGCCAGCAGAAAACTGGATTGCTTCGCTCCGCTCGCAATGACACCGTGGTGTCGAGAAGCCGATCCCGGCTCAGTTCGCGGTCTTGTAGTCGAAGAACCACTTCTTATCGAGCGCCTTGGTCGTCCCATCCGCCTTCATTGCGGCCAGCGCGGCATTGACCGGACCGATGAGATCGGAGCCCTGCTTGAGGATGAAGCCGAACTCGTCATGGCCAAGGCCGTTGCCGACGATCTTGAAGCTGTCCGGCGAGGCGGCGATGTTGCCCTCGGCGCCGGCCTTGTCCATCAGCACCGTATCGACATCGCCCGATTTGAGCGCCTGCACCGAGGCCCCGAAGGTCTCGAACAGCTTAAGCCGCGGGCTTTTGTCGTTGCCGCCGAGCAGGTCGGTGACCGAGACGAAGAAATTGGTGGTGCCGGACTGGGCGCCGACGAAAAGCTTGTCATCGGCCGCAAAGCTCTTGGAATCGGTGAAGCGCTTTTCGTCGGCCCGCACCAGCATGAACTGTTCGGACACCATGTAAGGGTCGGAGAAGGCGATCTGTTTCTTGCGCTCGTCGGTGATGGAGATGCCGTCCATGCCGATGTCGAACTGGCCATTCTGCACCGCCTGGATCATGGCGTCCCAGGACGAGGTCTTCCACTCGACCTTGGCATTGAGCCGCTTGCCGATCTCGTTGATCGCGTCATATTCCCAACCGATGCCCTGCCCCGTCTTGGGATCGGTGAAGTTCAACGGGAAATAGGCATTCTCGGTGACGGCGACGATGGTGCGGCCCTTCAGGTCAGGCAGCGTCTGGGCCTCGGCCGGCCCCTGGGCCAGTCCTAGGGGAACGGCCAAGGCTGCGATGGCGCCAAGGGCGAGAAAGGTGCGGCGAAGCATCGGGAAACTCCGGTGTGGCGGGCTCAAGCCGCAACCTTGCCACGCGGGTTTCATGCCGAACAGGGGATTTTCACGGTCCCCACATGGAAAAGGCGGGGAGACGGGGCCGATGTGCCGATCTTCAGATCGGCATTCTCAGTTCCGGAGCGGCGGAAAGATGCCGATCTGAAGATCGGCACACCAACCCCGCGCTTGCCCGGCAAGACCGCCCCCGTGGGCAGGCCACCGCTCCGGAAATTTCCGCTATTCCGCGATCTTGGTGGCCAGCAGCGCGACCGTCTTGCGATAGAGCTCGCTGCCGTTCCAGGCCTTGAGGGCGTCGAAATTCGGCTCGCCGGGATTCCAGCCGGCGCCACGCTGCCAGCGGCCCGACAGGAACTTGGCGACCGAGCCGATCACGTCGGCCTGGCTCTTGACCAGATCCTTGTGGCCATCGCCGTCGAAATCTACGGCATGCTTGAGATAGGAGGTCGGCATGAACTGGACCTGGCCGATCTCACCGGCCCAGGCACCGCGCATCTCGTGCAGCGGCACGTCGCCCTTGTCGACGATGGTGAGGGCGGCAATCAGTTCGGGGCGGAACTTGTCACCGCGGCGGCAATCGAAGGAGAGGGTTGCCAGCGAGCGGATGCTCTCGAACTTGCCGACATTGGCCCCGAAATCGGTCTCGAGCGCCCAGAGAGAAGCGATGATCGGCGCCTGCACGCCATATTCGGCTTCGGCCTTGTCGAACACTGCCTGGTATTTCTTGATCACCTGCTTGCCGCGCTTGATGCGATAGGCATTGACCATGCGGCCCGAGAACTCCTCGAAGGTCTGCGAAAAGGTCTTCCGCTGGGCGCGGTCGAGCCCGATCACCTTGGGATCGTAGGTAACGCCCTCCAGGGCGGCCATGCCCTGGGCGCCAATGCCCCTGGCCGCGGCATCCTTCTTGAAATTTTCCAGCCACGCCGGGAAGCCGGCGGGATCGGTCGGCGTGGTGCAGGCCTGCACCTGGGGCTGCGCCTGCCCCTGTGGCTGGCCTTGCGGCTGGGGCTGTGCGGCGGGCTGCGCCCCGGATTGCGGCTGAGCTTGAGGCTGGGCTTGAGGTTGGGCTTGGGGCTCAGACTGGCCTTGAGGCTGCGGTTGGGCTTGAGGTTGTGGCTGGGCTTGAGGTTGTGGCTGGGCCTGGGGCGACGAAGGCTGCGGCTCCGTCTGGGCCAGGGCTGGCGAGGCCATCAGCAACAGGGCGGCAAGCAAGGGGGCAGTGCGCATGAAATCATCTCGGAGGGAAGAAGAGCCACAAAAGCCAAACAAGAATGCGCAAAATGTGGCGGTTGCCGGGAAAGAGCAAGGCCTGTCCCGGATGCGCTTGGAAGGCGGGATTCTCATGACGGCAATCGCAGCGTGACGCAAGAGGAAAGCGGCAACCGGCGGAGCGTCGCATTGTTGCGGGCGCGAATCTGTGGCACGGGAAGCGTTTTCGGGCCTATGGGCCCGTCGCGAGGAGCCATGGCCTATCGTCCCGTTCTATGTGCAGGGGGCTGCGTCATCGACCGTGTCGGCGAGACCGCCGATGCGAAGGAGCGCCTCTACACCTCGAACATCGGCACGATGCGCACCAGCCTGGGCGGTGTCGCCCGCAACGTGGCTGAGAATCTGGCGCGCCTGGGCATCGAGGTCGGCCTCGTCTCACTGGTCGGCGACGATCTGGAGGGGCGGCGTGTCGTCGAGGAAAGCAACCGGGCCGGCATCGACATGAGCTCCGTCAGGCTGGCCGCCGGAGCCACCACCGCCTCCTACACCGCCATTTTCAGCGGCGAGGGCGAATTGGTGATCGGTCTCGCCGACATGGCGATCTTCGACCGGATAGAGCCCGAAACCATCACCGCCCAGATGGTCAGCTTTCCTCCGGAAGGCTATGTGTTCGCCGACGCCAACCTGCCGCCAGCCGCTTTGCAGGCCGTGGCGGAGACCAAAGGTGCCCGCCCCCTCGCCTGCGTGCCCGTCTCGGTGCAGAAGCTGGCCAGGCTCGTACCGATCCTGGCCTCGATCGATATCCTCTTCCTCAATCTCTACGAGGCGCGCGCTTTGCTCGGAAGCGAGGAGGAAGCGGAAGCCCTGGCTACAAGGCTCGCGGCGGGCCCGGCGCCACGCGGCCTGCTCACCCTCGGCCCGCGCGGAGCCCTGGCCTGGGAAGCGGGCAAGGTAACCCCTATCGCCGCGCTGGCCTCCCGCCCGACCAACGTCAACGGGGCCGGCGATGCGCTGGCCGGGGCCACGCTCGCACGCCTCGCCGCCGGCGACGACTTCCTCATGGCGGCCCACCGGGCCATGGCTGCCGCAGCCCTCACGGTCGAGTCGCCCCAGACCGTGCGTTCCGATCTCACCATGCAGGCCGTGCTGGCCCGCTACATCAATTCCCATCCAACCGAAACGATAGCATCATGACGTCCATTGCTCATTCCGCCGCTGTCTCTGCCGCCCTCAAGGCCGGCAAGCCGGTCGTCGCGCTGGAATCCACCATCATCACCCATGGCATGCCCTGGCCCCAGAACGTCGAGACGGCCCGCAAGGTCGAAGCGGCGGTCAGGGCCGGCGGTGCCGAGCCGGCAACCATCGCCGTGCTCGACGGCGTCATTCATGCCGGGCTGGAGGACAGCCAGCTCGAAGCCATGGGCAAGGCTACCGGCTTCCTGAAGCTCAGCCGTGCCGACCTCGGCTATGCCGTCGCCACGGGCAAGAACGGCTCCACCACGGTGGCCGCCACCATGATCGCCGCCGACCGGGCCGGTATCCGCGTCTTCGCCACCGGCGGCATCGGCGGCGTGCATCGCGGCGTCGAGAAGACCTACGACATCTCGGCCGATCTGCAGGAACTGGCGCGCACGCCGGTCTGCGTCGTCTGCGCCGGCGCCAAGGCCATCCTCGACCTGCCCAAGACGCTGGAGACCCTGGAGACGCTCGGCGTGCCGGTCGTCGGCTATGGCTCCGACGAATTCCCCGCCTTCTGGAGCCGCAAGAGCGGCCTGGCGGCACCGATGCGCCTCGACGACCCCGCCGACATCGCCGCCCTGATCCGAGCCCGCGCGGAATTGCGGCTCGACGGCGGCGTGCTGGTCGGCAACCCCATCCCGCCGGCCGACGAGATCGCCGCCAACGAGATCAATCCCGCTATCGAAGCGGCCGTGGACGAAGCCGATGCCATGGGCATTTCCGGCAAGGCTCTCACGCCTTTCCTGCTCTCACGCATGCTCGACCTCACCGAGGGGCGCAGCCTGATCGCCAATATCGCCTTGGTGGAGAACAATGCGCGCCTGGCGGCGAAGATCGCCGCCGCGCTGTAATATCAGCCCGGTCACTGACGGGAGTGACGAATGCTCCCGCCACTCTGCTACTTCGGCGGCGCGCCGATCGACCAGGTGTGACCGAAGGAATCCTTGCGCAGCCATACCGTCGAAATGCGTTGAGAGCGTGGTCAGTTCGGCCGGGCTTCCTGGCTTGCCTGTGCTGCCTGGTCCTGTGCAGCCGGATCATTCGCTGCCTGACGCTCCGGTCCGGGCACCACACCGACGGCCCGGCGGGTTGCCGCCTCGCGGGCGATTTCGGCAGCGACCTGCGCCATTTCGCGGCGAAGAAGGCTGTTGTCGGCCTCGATGCGCAGCCAGGATTCATGGGCTTCCTCGCGAAGAGCGGCAAGCTCGGCCTGCAAGCGGGCCCGCTCGATCTTCAGGGCACCGATTTCTTCCTCGGCGGCGCTCGGCTCCGCACTGCGGCGCAGGCGATTGAGCTCGGCGATCAGTTCGGCCTCCCGTCCCCCCGCCAGGGCCAGCCGGGCATCGCGTTCGGCCAATAGGGCATCCTTGCGGCGCAGATCCGCCTCCCAGTCCGAAAGTCGGACCAGGCTGTCAGATCGCTCGGTTTCGGCTGCCTGTCTCTTGTCGGCCATCGCCTGCAATTCGCGCTGCAACGAGGCCGTCCGCGCCTCGAGTGCGGCGATCGCAGTGTCGCGCCGCATCAGCTCGATCGACTGGGTGGCGAGGCGGTCATTCTTGCCGGAAGCCAGTTCCAGCGCCTCCTGCAATTCGTGCTGATGCAGAACCGCGCCATCCTCCGCCGCACCGAGCTTGGTACGAAGAGCGACCAATTCGATGCGCAGGCTGTCATTGCTTTCCTGCGCCGCGGCAAGCTCGCGGCCGTGATCGAGGGCTTCGTCATCGCGCAGCGCAATGGTCACTCGCGCCGCCGCCAGCTCCGCCTTCAGCGCCGCAACCTCCTGCTGGGCGGCGAGCACGTCGCGCTGGCCATTGGCTGCACCGTCTTCCAATTGACCAAGCCTGGCGGCATCGACCCCGAGCAGGGCCTCGAGCCGGCGCAGCCTTTCACTCTGACGGCCATAGTCGGCCATCAGCTGATGCCGCTGGGCGCGCTCATGCTCGGCTTTCTGTTCAAGGCGACGGTGTCGCATGGCCGCTTCCGCCCGGACGTGATCCTGGGCGGCCCGCACCTGTGCCATCGACAGGGGCAAAGCGGTTTCCATTTCACGACGGATCAAGCGACGCGCACGTCCCCAGATCGCAGGCACCATGGCCAGTGCGGCCAAGGCAGCGAGCGCTGCTCCGAGGAAAAAGGCAATCGCATAATCGAGCACGGCAGAGTCTCAGTACGGCGATATCTTCGCCGTACTATACGTCAATTCGACGACAATGCAGGATGAAAACGCACAGCGTGCTTAAAATCGCACTTGGATGTCCAACTAGCATCCATTGCGTACGGTTTGTATAGATGATCTGACCGCAGCACTGGTATCTGCATTTCCTTGCTGGGATGAACACCAGCAACCACCCTCAGATGCCGCACAGTTGCGCGGGATCAGAAGGGATTCCACGTGGCCGACGGCGTGAATTTGAGATAACCCAGATTGATGCCGAGACGGGCACCGACGCCGGACTTGATGGGCACCACCATCATATTGCCATCACCCAGCGCGGTCATGCCGAAGCCGCCGATGATATAGGCCGAACCGGCGATCCCGGGGAAGCGGCTATAGATCTCGTCGATCCGGTCCATATTGTAGACCAGCATCATGGTACGCGCGCCGTCGCCACCGAAATCCCACCCCACGGAGGGGCCCTGCCAGTAGACCTTGCGGTCGCCGACATTGCGCGTGAACATCGTGCCCTCGCCATAGCGAAGTCCGCCGATGAAGGCGCCCGACCCTTCCTGGCCGAGGATGTAGCCATTGGGCTCGCCCCAGCGCGCCACCGCCTTCTGAATGGTGAGCGCCAGATCCCTCGACACGGTACCGAAGAAACGGTGGCCGGAATTGACGAGTTCGTTGGAGGAGATGCGCTCCGGCCGCTCCGACTGCGCAAGCGCCAGGGAGGGGGAGACGAAGCCGGTCGCGGACAGAGCCATGCCGGCCATCATGGTAAGAGCCTTGCGGCGGGGAAGAATGTCGTTCATCGCGAGCCTCGTTGGCTTAGGCCTCTGTAAGCCCTGTTTTGGGCGTCTGTGAGCCCTATTTTGTGGCCTATCAGCGTTAACAAATTGCTTCCAAGAGCGAAGTGCATCCGAATGGCTGCCCTTCTTGCCCTCGTTCTTCGTTTCGACGCGTCCGCGCGGGTCCCGGTGATGCCACCGGGTCACAAGAGGCCTTGGCGATACGACCACGCGATTCCAGCAGGCAAAACGCCCGGAAACATGGCCGCATCTGCGCGGGATTGAGGCAGGGATAACGAGGAAAAGCCGCGGCAACTCAGCTATTTGCGAGGAGCCTCCTGGCCCCAGGCCACGAAAGCGACATTGCGGAAGCCGGCAGCAGCCTTGCCATAGCGAAAGTCTTCGCCATCGGGCATCAGCACCTGCCCGCCCGCGGCGGAAAGCACGGCATGGCCGGCCGCGACATCCCACTCCATGGTCGGCCCGAAGCGCGGATAGACATCGGCGACGCCTTCCGCCACCCGGCAGAACTTCAAAGAGGATCCGGCCTCGCGCCGGTCCGCAATGGCATATTCGGCCAGAAAGGCTTCGCTCTTGGCGTCGGGATGGGAACGGCTGCACAACGCCGTCAGCCCCTCGGCGGGGTAGGCCCGCGTCGAGATGGTCTCTTCGGCACCGTCCCGCACGCGCCAGGCCGTATCACCCCCCGCATAAAGCGTGTCGACCGCCGGCGCGAACACACAACCGGCGACCGGCCTGCCATCTTCGATCAGGGCGATGTTGACGGTGAACTCGCCGTTGCGGTTGAGGAATTCCTTGGTGCCATCGAGCGGATCGACCAGGATGAAGCGCCTGCCGACATCCGGAATCACCCCCTTGGCAGCGCATTCTTCCGCCACCACCGGGACGCCCGGCATCACATCCGCCAGCCGCCGCAGGATGATCGCTTCCGCCACTTCGTCCGCTTCCGTCACCGGCGAGCGGTCGTCCTTGATGCGGGCGTCGCATCCCTTGGCGTAGACTTGCATGATCGCGGCGCCCGCCTCACGGGCGATCTCGGCAAAGGCATGCGCAATCGCGTCCGGGCTGGAAAGGGGCGAGAGTGAAGTCTGAGCGGTCTGGGTCACAAGGGCCTCCGATAGCAGCGGCCTGTTTAGTCCTGATTGGCGTCGTACCGCAAGAATATTGGGTCTGCTGCTCATCTTTGCACCCCCTTCGTCAGCGCACTCCAGGGTTGCAAACAGGGCGGAACGGGACATGCAGGCACCTCGCGCCTTCACATCCCGCGCCGCAGAGTCTATCTGAAAAACAGGTTCTCGAGACCTGATTCTCTTCCGATTTGCCTTTCTCTCCTGATTTATTCTGGGTGCTGCGATGACCGCTGGTTTTCAACTCGATGCGCTTGATCTGGCCGCCCTGCTCTGCTCTCGCGTCTGCCATGACGTGATCAATCCGGTCGGCGCCATCGTCAACGGGCTCGAAGTCCTCGAGGACGAAGACGATGCCTCGATGAAGGCCTTTGCCCTCGACCTGATCAAGAAAAGTTCCCGGAACGCCTCGGCACGCCTGCAGTTTGCGCGGATCGCCTTCGGGGCCGCCGGCTCGGCCGGAGCTTCGATCGATCTCGGCGATGCCGAGAACGTCGCCCGCGGCTTCATCCAGGATGAGAAGGTGACGCTGAGCTGGTCGGCACCGCGCCAGTTCATGCCGAAGAACAAGGTCAAGCTGTTGCTGAACTTGCTCGTGGTCGCCACCACCACCATTCCGCGTGGCGGCTCCATCAATGCCAAGGTGACCGGTGATCCCGAGGCGCCGACCTTCGAGGTCGTCTCGCTTGGCGGCAATTCGCGCATTCCCCCCGGCCTGATCAGCCTTCTGGCGGGCGAGCCCGAAAACGGCACGCTCGATAGCCACCTGATCCAGCCCTACTACACCGGGCTGATTGCCCGGGCCGCCGGCATGTCCGTGACGATCGAGGCGATCGATGGCGGCGTGCGCATCACCGCCGCGCCTGTGTAAGGAAGCATCCATGCCCCGCAAACTGATCTCGACCGGCTCCCCGCTCGAACGCAGCGCCGGCTATTCCCGCGCCGTGGTGCAGGGCGACTGGTGCTTCGTCTCCGGTACCACCGGCTATGACTATGCCAGCATGACGTTGCCGGAAGACGTCGCCGCCCAGACCGAGAACACGCTGGCAACCATCGAAAAGGCCTTGGCCGAGGGTGGTTTTGCCATGAGCCAGGTGGTGCGCGCGACCTATTACGTGACCAGCACCGACCATGTGGAGACCGTGATGGCGGTCACCGGCCGGGTCTTTGGGGAGATTCGACCTGCGGCCACCATGCTGATCTGCGATCTCATCAAGCCTGAGATGAAGGTCGAGATTGAAGTCACGGCGTTTCGCGGCTGACGTTGTTTTGCTGTAAGCCTTTGTTTTGAAGGCCGGTTGCAGGGAGTGTGCTCCAATGCGCAGCGTACTGATCCGCCTGTGTCTGGCTGCCGCCATACTGACTGTCGGCCAGGGATGGTCGCCGGCACGGGCGCAGGACAGCCAGGCCAAGCCGCCGGAGCCTCCGGCGCCCTCCCAGCCCATCGCCCCCGACGAGCGCGTGCTTTCCTTCATCGCCGGCAATCCCGATTGCAGCGAGGTCACCGACGAATGCATCATCTGCGCGGTTGTGAATGGCAAGCCGATGTGTTCGACCCCGGGCATTTCCTGCGTGCGCAGGGACCTGCGCTGTACCAGCACCAAGCCGCCGACGCCCAAGCAGTGAGCGACGGCCTCGTATCGTACCGATTGTCCAAGCCCGAGGTTAGCCAGGATTTGGCTGTCCAACGTCAGCCTTCTATTGGGCAGCGATGCTGCGCTCGCTGGCCTTTTCGCGATCGTCGAGCGTCTCGACCATCTTCAGATCGTCCAGCGCATCGGTGAGCGCGCTCCTGGCGTCTTCCAGCTTGATCTTCAGATCGTCGGCCGAACCACGCAGATTGTCCCTGCGTGCAGTGGCTGCACGGGCATAGGTCGGATAGGCGAAATGGCTCGGATCGGTGATGCCGGCCTTGGCTTCCTCGGCCTTGATTTCGCGTTCGAGTTCGCTTGCCATGCGCTCGAACTCGGCCACCATGGTTTCGATCTGGATGACCTGGCGGCGTCTCTCGTCTGCCTGGAAGCGCTTGAGACGAATAAGGGTATCGCGCGACTTCATTACTCACTACTCCATCAGCCGCATCGGCCCGCCGCCCCTACCGTGGGGGACAGGCCGCACAATCGGATCGCCAGGCCATCGGCCCGGCGAAGACCCACACCATCCGGCATGGACGTGAATTCTTCCTTACTCGCCGCAAAAAAGCCGCGAACCAAGGCGGGACAGTCGACAATCAAGAAAATCGTACGCCATGATTTACCAAGTCGGCGCGCCATTTCTCCACGTCGCTGCCGCTTTTCTTAATATTTCTCCGGGGAGCAGCGAGCTGCAGCAGGACTACCGATTCATGCGGAAGATATGCTTCACATCAGACAGGAATCGCAGAATTAATACTGCGTTTACTTGTTTCTAACAGCTTGAAGAAGCAGGCGGATTCGACGAAGCTGCTCCGCAGCGAACCGGCCTGCCTCCTGGGTCGCCGACGAGACGACCGCTCCGCCCACCATGGCGCGGGCGGCTCGGGGAAAGCTGTTGATTCGCTCTGAATCCCTAAGAACCTGCCCCGACGGTAACCATTAATTTACCTGCCTCGTTAATGATCCCTAACAACGGTCAACGAACTCACCGCCACGTTTGTCGAAATTCTGCGGCGAATGGGTGAGTCGGTTGAATCGCTTAGGCAAGTTTCTTCATGTGAATGTTGACGCTTGTCGCTCACCGAATCTGTCTTTCAGGCAATGTGTTACAGGGAGTTTTGGACCTTGTTTTCAAGTTTCGCTTGCATGAGAGAATCACAATTTGTTAACCATGCCTGCGTAGCGTCGCGGTTGATCATCGACGAGGTGACTTCACCGTGCCGTCTGCGCATTCGCGACGGCGGTCGACCCTCCGAGGCCGCAGTGGGGGATTGAGATGCGCGTACTTCTTGTCGAAGACGATAGCGCCACGGCGCAAAGCATTGAGCTGATGCTCAAGTCAGAGAGTTTCAACGTCTATACGACGGATCTGGGCGAGGAAGGTGTCGATCTCGGCAAGCTGTATGATTACGACATCATCCTGCTCGACCTGAACCTCCCCGACATGTCGGGCTACGAGGTCCTGCGCTCGCTCAGGGTGGCCAAGGTCAAGACGCCGATCCTCATCCTGTCCGGCCTTGCCGGCATCGAGGACAAGGTGAAGGGCCTCGGCTTCGGCGCCGACGACTACCTGACCAAGCCCTTCCACAAGGACGAGCTGGTTGCGCGCATCCACGCCATCGTCCGCCGCTCCAAGGGCCATGCCCAGTCGGTGATCGCCACCGGCGACCTCGTGGTCAATCTCGACACCAAGACGGTCGAGGTCCATGGTTCGCGCGTGCATCTGACCGGCAAGGAGTATCAGATGCTCGAGCTGCTCTCGCTGCGCAAGGGCACCACGCTGACCAAGGAGATGTTCCTCAACCATCTCTATGGCGGAATGGACGAGCCGGAACTGAAGATCATCGACGTCTTCATCTGCAAGCTGCGCAAGAAACTGGCCAACGCCACCAACGGCACCAACTACATCGAGACGGTCTGGGGCCGCGGCTATGTGCTGCGCGAGCCCAACGAGATCGAAGAGCGCATCGCGGTCTGACGCCGCGTCTCCCCCACCAACGAGATGAGATGGCCGGGCTCAGTCCCGGCCTTTCTTTTTGCAAGGCATGTCCCCCCATCGGAATGGCTTGACATCAAGGCGATGAACGAATGGCCTATGGTGTCCGTTCCCGCCTTCGCTGAACCCGCCCGCTCCGGAAGCTTGCATGACAGTCTCTTCTACCTCTCCCCTCGGCATCCTCGTCCCGCTCGCCGAGGAGGCCGAAGCGCTTTTCGCCCTGATGAAGCAGGACGGCGCCACGCAGACGCAGCGCATCGGCGGCCGGGACTACCACAGCGGCCATCTCTTCGGCCGCCCCTGCGTGCTGACGCTCTCGCGGGTCGGCAAGGTTGCCGCCGCCACTGCCGCCGCCGGCCTCATCCATGCCTATCAGGTTGGCGCCATCCTCAATGTCGGCGTGGCCGGCGGTGGCGCCCGATCGGTCAGGGTCGGCGATATCGTGGTGGCCGATGCCATGCTCCAGCACGATCTCGACGCGCGCCCGATCTTCCCGCGCTACGAGGTTCCCCTGACGGGCATGGCCCGCTTCGCCGCCGATGCTCCCATCGGCAACAGCCTGTCGGAGGCGGTCGAGGCTTTCCTGGCCGAGGATCTGCCGCAGCTCTCCGCCGAGATTCGCGAACGCTTCGCTCTTGCCGCTCCCCGCCTTCATCGCGGGCTGATCATCAGCGGCGACCAGTTCGTCAACGGTCACGCGGCGGTCGCAGCCCTGCGCGACGACATTCCGGACGCCCTTGCCATCGAGATGGAAAGCGGGGCCGTGGCCCAGATCTGCCATGACTACGGCGTTCCCTGTGGCGTATTGCGCACCATCTCCGACAGTGCCGACGACAATGCCCATGTCGATTTTCCGGCCTTCCTCGCCACGGTCGCCAGTTTCTACTCCCACCACATCCTGCGGCGCTTCCTGCAGCACACTGACTGGTGACTGGTTCAAAGGGCCTGTGCATAGCGGGCCAGCGCCGGACTGGCCGAAGCCGAACGGCATGCTATAAGGACGCCGTGCATTCAGCGGAGCGTGACGATGGTTGGCAGTCAGTATGGCGTCTGGGCGGCTCGTAGCGCCCTGTTGGCAGGTGTGGTCGCCCCGGCGCTCCTTCTCGGCGGCTGCACCAGCAGCATGATTACCGGTGTCTACGGCACGCCGACGGAAACGGCTGCGCCGACACAGACGCAGACCGCATCGCAAGCCCCGCTGCGGGTGGATTTCGACCCCGACACCGAGTGCCCGCAGATCAACATTCCCACCGGCGCGGCGGCCTACGGTCCCCCCAGTGCGCAATTCTCTATCACCAACTTCGCCCGTGAGTGCGATCTCGCCAGCGGCAATACCGTCACCATCAAGGTCGGCGTGGAGGGTCACGTCGCTTCGTCCGGCGGTGGTGGCTATTCGGCGCCAGTGCGTATCACCATCCGCGACCGCGACGAGAAGCCCGTCTACACCAAGGTGATCCGCGTCTCCGCCGCGGCGACGCCCGGCGGCGGTCCTGGCAGTTTCCGGGTGGTCGACACCTCGGCCCCGATCACCATCGGCCTGGAGCAGCCGCTCAGTTCCTATGACATCGTGGTCGGATTCGACGGCAAGGGCGGCACTGTCACCAAGAAAAAACGCCGGGGCTGAGCGGGCTCAAAATTCTTCAGACCTTTTCCCAAGGCGCCTCATTCTGTTGGGTTGACGACCGTTGAGGCGAGGGATAGCTTCCCGGCATTCGGCCGATCCCCGCGGAAGAGTTCGGTCTGATTCCCTTGAGGAATCACGGACCGGCGCCGAAGGAGCAACCGCCCCGGAAACTCTCAGGCAACCGGACCGCGGGGGAACGAAACTCTGGAAAGCGGCACGAATGCGCGAGCATTCGGGCTCACCGAAGGGCGTAAGTGGCTCCCAGTTCTTGCACCTGGAACTTGGGTGCGGGGTCGCGAAATCTCTCAGGTAACCGCGACAGAGGGGGCACAACCGGACATTCATTCGTCCGGCGTGCAACCTTTTGCCGGAGTGCCCATGGCCGAGCCAGCCGCAAGCCCAGATCAGCAAGCCCCGCTTCTCAAGACGCCTCTTCATGCCGAGCATGTCGCCCTTGGCGCACGCATGGTGCCATTTGCCGGCTATGACATGCCGGTCCAGTATCCCACTGGCATCATCGCCGAGCACAACCACACGCGCAACGCGGCCGGCCTGTTCGACGTTTCGCATATGGGGCAGGCCTATCTGATCGCCGACAGCCATGAAGCCGTCGCTGCGGCCCTGGAAACGCTGGTGCCGGCTGATATTCTCAATCTCGCCCCGGGCCGCCAGCGCTACACCCAGTTCCTGAACGATGAGGGCGGCACGCTCGACGACCTCATGGCGGCACGCTCGAGCGACCCCGCCGAGGACGGCAAGCTCGGCCTGGTGGTCAATGCCGGCTGCAAGGATGCCGACTTCGCCCTGCTGCGCGATAAGATCGGCGACAGCGCGCAGCTGGTTGTCGCCGGGGACCACGCCCTGCTCGCGTTGCAGGGTCCGCTCGCGGCTGCCGTGCTGGCCGATCATTGCCCGGACGCAGCCGCCATGCCCTTCATGGCCTCCCGGCGCTCGACCTTCGACGGCATTGCCATCGGCCTCTCCCGCTCGGGCTATACCGGCGAGGATGGCTATGAGATCTCAGTCCACAACGACAAGGCCGTCATCCTGTGGCGCACGCTGCTGGCCGACGAGCGGGTCAAGCCGATCGGCCTCGGCGCCCGCGACTCGCTGCGCCTCGAGGCGGGTCTCTGCCTCTATGGCCATGAGCTCGATCCGACCATCTCGCCGATCGAGGCCGGCCTGATCTGGTCGATCCAGAAGCGCCGGCGCGAACAAGGCGGCTTTCCCGGCGCTTCCCGCATCCAGCGCGAAATCGCGGAAGGGCCCGCTCGCATCCGCGTCGGCCTCAAGCCGGAAGGGCGCTCGCCCGTACGCGAGGGCGCGGCCCTGAAGAACAAGGCCGGCGAGACCGTCGGCATCGTCACCTCGGGCGGCTTCGGCCCCACCGTGGCCGGCCCCATTGCCATCGGCTATGTGCTCCCTGCCCTGGCGGCCGAAGGCACCGGCCTCACCGTCGAATTGCGCGGTAAGGATGTGCCGATCCAGGTCGTACCGCTGCCCTTCGCCCCACACCGCTTCCACCGTTCCTGAGCCATCCAGAGATTGAGGAAAACCATGGCCACGATCAAGTTCACCAGCGACCACGAATATGTGTCCGTCGAGGGCGACGTCGCCACGATCGGCATCACCGACTACGCCCAGTCGCAGCTCGGCGACGTGGTGTTCGTCGAGCTTCCGGCCACCGGCAAAGTGCTCAAGCAGGGCGACGAAGCCGCGGTGGTTGAATCGGTGAAGGCCGCCAGCGAAGTCTATGCCCCGGTATCCGGCACGGTGATCGAGGCAAACGAGGGCTTGCCCGACTCTCCCTCCACGGTGAACGAGGATCCGCTCGGCAAGGGCTGGTTCATCAAGATCAAGCTCTCCAACCCGGCCGAACTCGACGCTCTCATGGACGATGCAGCCTACAAGGCCCATATCGGAGCCTGATCCATGCGCTATCTACCCCTGACCGCCGATGATCGCAGCGCCATGCTGGCGAAGATCGGCGTCAACGGCATCGACGATCTCTTCGCCAGCGTCCCCGCCGACAAGCTCCTGAAAGCACCGCCGGTGCTGCCGAATGCCAAGAGCGAAATGGCGGTCGAGAAGATCATGACCGCCTTCGCCTCGCGCAATGTGACGGCGTCCTCAGTGCCCTTCTTCGTCGGTGCCGGCGCCTATAAGCATCATGTACCGGCAACCGTCGACCACCTGATCCAGCGTTCGGAATTCCTCACCTCCTATACGCCCTATCAGCCCGAGATCGCCCAGGGCACGCTGCAATATCTCTACGAGTTCCAGACCCAGGTCGCGCTGCTGACCGGCATGGAAGTCGCCAATGCCTCGATGTATGACGGCTCGACCGGCACGGCCGAGGCCGTGCTGATGGCCCACCGCGTCACCCGCCGCTCCAAGGCGATCCTCTCCGGCGGCCTGCATCCGCACTATACCGACGTGGTGCATACCGTCTCCAAGATGGCCGGCCATACCGAGGTGGCCATGCCCGCCGACGTCGACGGCAGCGAGGATCTGATTGCGGGGATCGATGGTGAGACCTCCTGCGTCGTGGTGCAGAACCCTGATATCTTCGGC
Organism: Labrys sedimenti; assembly: GCF_034424805.1. Taxonomy (NCBI): domain Bacteria; kingdom Pseudomonadati; phylum Pseudomonadota; class Alphaproteobacteria; order Hyphomicrobiales; family Xanthobacteraceae; genus Labrys; species Labrys sedimenti. The sequence continues at coordinate 476,192 of NZ_JAXOUF010000002.1, read as the reverse complement.
AACCTGCGCGATCTCACGCCAATCGCGCAAGCCTGCCACAAGGCTGGCGCCCTCCTGATCGCCGTGTTCACCGAGGCCGTATCGCTCGGCCTCATTAAATCGCCGGGCGAAATGGGTGCCGATATCGTGGTCGGCGAGGGCCAGTCCATCGGCAACGCCCTCAACTATGGCGGGCCCTATGTCGGCCTGTTCGCCACGCGGCAGAAATATGTGCGCCAGATGCCCGGGCGCCTCTGCGGCCAGACCGTGGATGCCGAGGGCCGGCGCGGTTTCGTGCTGACGCTTTCCACCCGCGAGCAGCACATCCGCCGCGACAAGGCGACCTCGAACATCTGCACCAATTCGGGCCTGTGCGTGCTGGCCTTCACCATTCACATGGCGCTGCTCGGCGAGAAAGGCCTGCGCAGGCTCGCCCGCGTCAACCATGCCAATGCGGTGAAGCTGGCCGACATGCTGGGCAAGGTGAAGGGTATCGAGATCATCCAGCAGAGCTTCTTCAACGAGTTCACCATCCGGGTATCAGGCAGTGCCGCCTCGCTGCTGGAGAAGCTGGCAGCCCAGGGTATTCTGGGCGGCGTGCCTTATTCGCGCCTGTCGCCCAATGCCGAGCTGAAGGATCTCCTGATCATCGCTTCCACCGAAGTGAACACCGACGAGGACCGCACCGCCCTCGTGAGCGCCCTGAAGGAGCTGGTCTGATGTTGAACCGTCAGGGACGTCCCTCCTCCCCCGGCGAGGGCGCCGAGGCCTTCAACCCCACCTTCACCGGCAACCGCGCCCTCATCATCGAGGAAGCCCTGCTGTTCGAGATCGGTCGCACGGATGTGACCGGCGTCGACGTCGAGGAGGTCGAGGATTTCGAGCCGAGGCTCGGGGCCTTCGAGCGCAAGGATCCGATCGGCCTGCCCGGCTTTGCTGAGCCGGAGGCGATGCGCCATTTCGTGCGCCTGAGCCAGAAGAATTTCGGCATCGATACCGGGCTTTTCCCGCTCGGCTCCTGCACCATGAAGCACAATCCGCGCCTCAACGAGAAGGTGGCGCGGCTGCCGGGCTTTGCCGACATCCATCCGCTGCAGCCGATCTCGACCGTGCCCGGCGCGCTGGCGGTGATCGATCATCTCGCCCATTACCTCAAGACCCTCACCGGCATGCCGGCGGTGGCGATGAGCCCGAAGGCCGGCGCGCATGGCGAGCTTTGCGGCATGATGGCGATCAAGGCAGCCATCGCAGCCAGGGGTGAAGGCGAGACGCGCAAGGTCGTGCTGGTGCCCGACTCGGCCCATGGCACCAATCCGGCCACCGCCGCCCTGATTGGCTTCACGGTGGAGTCCATCCCGGTGCGCGCGGACGGCACCGTCGATCCGGCGGAAATCAAGAAGGCCCTGGGCCCGCATGTCGCCGCGATCATGCTGACCAACCCCAACACCTGTGGCCTGTTCGAGCGTGACGTCAGCGCCATCGCCGATGTGGTGCACGAGGCGGGCGCCTATTTCTACTGCGACGGCGCCAATTTCAACGCCATCGTCGGCAAGGTGCGCCCCGGCGACCTCGGCATCGATGCCATGCACATCAACCTGCACAAGACCTTCTCGACGCCCCATGGCGGCGGTGGGCCGGGCGCGGGGCCGGTGGTGCTCTCCGACAAGCTCGCGCCCTTCGCGCCCTTCCCCTATGTCGTCAATGCCCGCGTGCTGGTCGAACGGGCCGAAGAAGTGATGAATGGCGAGACGCCCTTCGGCCGCCTCACCGCCTTCCACGGCCAGATGGGCATGTTCACGCGGGCGCTGACCTATATGCTCTCGCATGGCACCGACGGCATGCGGCAGGCCTCGGAAGATGCGGTGCTCTCCGCCAACTATATCCGCGCCGGCCTGGCTGACCTGATGTCGGCCCCCTTCGGTGACCAGCCCTGCATGCATGAGGCGCTGTTCGACGACACCTGGCTGAAGGACACCGGCGTGACCACGCTCGATTTCGCCAAGGCGATGATCGACGAGGGCTATCATCCGATGACGATGTATTTCCCCCTCGTGGTGCATGGCGCCATGCTGATCGAGCCGACGGAGAGCGAATCCAAGACCTCGCTCGACCTCTTCATCGCCACGCTGCGCGACCTTGCCTTGGTCGCCAGTCGCGGCGAGACCGAGCGCTTCTCCGGCGCCCCCTACCACGCCCCGCGCCGGCGCCTGGACGAAACCCGCGCCGCCCGCCAGCCCGTGCTGCGCTGGACGCAGCCGGAGCCCATCAAGGACGCGGCGAAATAGGAAACGATCGTTCCCGCCGGGCACGGTCCGGCGGGATTTTCACATCACTGAGCGATTTTCACATCACTGAGCACGGCATGGGCTATTTCCAGCTCTTCATCGACCGCCCTCTCGATATCGAGACGATCCAAGGCGCCATCCGGCACTATTTCGAGCCAGACCTAACGATCACCTATTTCGGTTCCCACGACGAGAAGCATGAAAGCTGGGCTGCCGGTGACGACAAGCCAAGCGACATCGAGGTCGTCATCGCGCCGCTGAGCGAGACCTATCCTCTCCAGATCGACATCTGGCAGGCAGGCCCGGATTCACTGGAGGAAGAGCGCCGCTTCGCCCTTCATTTTTCGAAAGCCGCCAACTGCCGCTCGATCATCACCGACGAGGAGCCGAACCCCTATAGCTGGTATTGCGTATATCCATCAGGGACGATCAAGACAGTCTATCTCACCGATGCCGACATGGGCAGCGAGGCGGAGGGGTGAGGACTATGGTCTGACTATCTTATCCCCGCCGATGCTCGCTCACCTTGACCCGCCTTGGCGCGAAATGGGCCTCCAGCACCGGCAGGGCCTGGCGGGGATCGCAGCGCCCGCACATGAAGATGTCGAGGGCGGCATAGCCGGTCTCGGGCCAAGTGTGGATGCTGATATGGGATTCGGCGAGCAAGGCGACGCCGGTGATGCCGCCGGTCTCGCCGAAGCCATGCAGCTTGACGCCGAGCACCGTGGCGCCGCAGGCGGTTGCGGCCTTGCGCAGGGCGCGTTGGATGCCCGCGGCATCGGTGAGGCCCCGGCAGTCCCAGAAGTCGATGAGCAGATGCAGGCCGGGCGCGAAGGCGCGGGCCTGGATGGGCGTAGCATCCGCCGGCGGAGCCGGCCCGGCTCTCGAGGTTTGCGCTTGCGCTGCCAATGGCCTTCCCTGATCTGCCCGCGCCATCACAGCACCGTTTCGAAGGGATGGCCACTATAGGCCATGGCCCTCTCCGCCGCACGCACGCCATGCGTATAGGCTTCCTCGAAGATGGAGACGCCGCTCATGTCGGAATGGGCGGTGAAGACCGGCGGGCTCTGCTGCAGGCCGGCCCGGCGCTGCCCGCCCCAGATGAAGCCGGGCACCGGCCGGATCATGGCATGGCCCCAGATCCAGACATCAACCCGCTCGACATGGCCTTCGAGCTCGGGATGCACGACGAGGAGTTCCTTCAGGAAGATCGCCTGCCATTCCGCCAGGGGCCGGGAGAGCGCCTCGCGGCGGGCGTCCTCGGGCGACAGATGACTGATCGGCCAATAATAGGTCAGCACCGTCCGGGTCGGGCGCATCTGGGTGATCTGGTGGGTGGCGACGACATAGCCGAGCAAGGGGCTGTCGAAGACGACATTGTCCCAGCTCAGATTGGCGCCGGCGCCGCCGGGCAGGCGGCTCAGCGTGATGTTGGCGACCGCCCAGGGAGCGTAGGAGAAACCGGCGGTAAGGCTCGGATCCCTCAGCAGCCGCGCCGTGACGAAATGCGGCGTCGCCAGGATGGCCGCCTTGGCCTCGATGCGGAAAGCCTTGTCGGCGACCGCATCCCAGACGTCGACGGTAACGCCGGCGTTACCGGCCACGCCGCCCCCCTTCGCCTCGACGGCATAAGCGAGCGAACGTGTCCGGATGCGGGGGCCGAGCGCTTCGGCGAGACGGCGCGCCAGATAGCCGTTGCCCTCAGGCCAGGTGACCAGGCCCTGGTCCTCGGCATCGGCGCCGCGGCCGTTGCGGGCCGCGAAATAATGGATGCCGGCCCAGGCCGAGACATCGCGCGAGCGCGTGCCGTAGTCGTCGCGGCAGCAATAATCGACATACCAGGCCAATGACGGCGAGCGATAGCCCTCCCGCTCCATCCAGGCCGTCATGGTGAGGCCGTCGAGCGCCATCAGATCGGCGTCCCGGGAGCTGAGGTCGAGCGGAATGGCGAAGGCGCGTCGGCCGTCGCTGCCGATACGCTGGCGAAACGCCTTCATCGCCGCAAAGAAGCGCTTGCCGTCGGCCTCCTCGTCGGCGTCGAGGCCGATGGAAGGCATCAGGCCCTCCTGCCAGCGCCCATAGCGATAGAGCCGTTCCGAGGGATCGGCGCAGAGGGCATATTCGTCATAGATGGGCGTGCCCTTGGCGTCGTAGCCGGTGATGACGCCGAAATCCTGGAACAGCGCCCGGACCGCCCTGGCCTCCTCGGTGAGCAGCGGCACGTAATGGGCACCCCAGGGAAAGGCACAAACCTCGTTGCGGCCGCTGGAAGCATTGCCGCCGGGAGAAGCCTCGAGATCGAGCAGAAGGAAATCGTCATAGCCAGCCTTGGCAAGGCGATAGCCGGCGCCGAGGCCCGCTATGCCGCCGCCCACGATGAGGATGCCGGTTTTCAGGGTTTCGCCGGCAATCGGAAAGGACCCGCTCCGCAACCTGTGACCGATGCGGGAAGACGCACCCACCAGTTCCCCGGGCACGGAACCACCCTCGCCGCTTCCAGTCATCCCCTTGCCCGCCAGCAATTCCCCACCGACCAGCCCGGCGCCGGCCAGGCCGAGCGAGGCAGCCCCCAAGGCGAGGAATTGCTTGCGGCTGATCCGGGTCATGGTGAAGGTCGCCCTGAAAACGTCATTGCGAGCGCAGCGAAGCAATCCAATCCGTTGGGCGGGGCAGAGCTGGATTGCTTCGCTGCGCTCGCAATGACGGCCGGCAAGGTCGAAGCGGAATGTCTAATAAATGAGGTAATTGCCCCACTCCTCGTCGAAATAGCGCACCAGCGGCTGGTCATCGAGGCGCTGGATGGCGGTCTGGACATGGGCCATGTCGGGCGGGAACTGGAACATCGCCTTCATGGTGGTCACATCGAGGAAACGAAGCCCCTCGGGCAGGCGCTCCGGCGGACGATAGGGTGCGAAGGAGCCGATGATGAAGCCCCATTCCCCGAAGGAGGGTACGAAGAGGTGATAGGCCGCGGTCTCGAAACCGGCCGCCGCCAGCGTGTTGTTGACGCACCAGAAGGATTTGCGTGCGACCAGGGGCGAGGTGCTCTGGATCACCACCAGGCCGTCCTCGTTTACCGCCGATTTCAAGAGACGGTAGAAGGTGAGCGAATAGAGCTTGCCGATGGAGAAATTGGAGGGGTCGGGCAGGTCGATGATCACCGCATCGAAACGCGCCTCGGCCGGCTTCTGCTCGCGCAGCCAGAGGAAGGCATCGGCGTTGATGAGGGTCAGCTTGGGCGAGGACAGGGAACCGCCATTGAGGCCGGTCATCATCTCGTTATGGGAGAACAGGCGCGTCACGGCCGGGTCGAGATCCACCATGGTGACCGCTTCGACCGCCGGATATTTCAGGACCTCCCGCAAGGCCAGCCCGTCGCCGCCGCCGATGATCAGCACCTTGCGCGGTGCCTTGAGGGCGCTCATCACCGGATGCACCAACGCCTCGTGGTAGCGATATTCGTCGAGCGAGGAGAATTGCAGGTTCGAATTGAGGAAAAGCCTGATGTCGCGCTGCTGGCGCGTGACCACGATGCGCTGATAGGGCGTGGATTCGGCAAAGATCACCGAGCCCGGATAGGCGCTCGCCTCGGCAATCGACTGGATGCGCTCGGACCAGGCGAAGCCGGCACCGAGCAGAGCCAGCACGGCGAAGGCGGCGGCCTTGTGCGCACCGCGCCGAAGGATGGGGGCCTTGATGGCATAGAGCACCCAGATCGCCACCAGCGTGTTGAGAATGCCGAACAGGAAGGCCGAGCGGATCAGGCCGAGATAGGGCACCAGCACCAGCGGGAACAGCAGGGAAGCGAAGAGCGCGCCGATATAGTCGAAGGTGAAGACCTTGGAAACCAGGTCCTTGAAGGCGAGCCGTCCTTCTAGGATGCGCAGCAGCAGCGGGATCTCGATGCCGACCAGGATGCCGATCACCCCGACCAGCGAATAGAGCCAGAGCCGGAAGGAGGCGACATGGTCGAACAGGATGAACAGGGCCGCCGCGGAGCTGCCGCCGACCGCCCCGACCAGCAGTTCGATGCGGACGAAATGGCCGAGCAGGTCGCGCTCGATATAGCGCGAAAGCCAGGAGCCCACCCCCATGGCAAAGAGATAGGTGCCGATGATGGTGGAGAACTGCGTGACGGAATCGCCCAGGAGATAGCTCGCCAGCGTTCCGGCGATCAGTTCGTAGATCAGCCCGCACGTCGCGATCACGAAGGCGGAAAAGAGCAGCAGGATTTCCACGAACGCGCCTTCGAATTACGGTTGCGGCTGGAATACCGCGCGAGCCTCACGTCGTTGCGAGCGCAGCGAAGCAATCCAGGAGCCTTGGCGTGGACGGGCTGGATTGCTTCGCTGCGCTCGCAATGACCGCAAAGGCCCAAGCACACCAGTCATGTCTGTCGCACGGTCAGCCATGGATCGCCGAGGCGATGATGATGGCGATGCCGAGCGCCACGGCACCCAGAAAGATCGCCATCGCGGTGTTGCGCTTCTCGCATAGTTCCTTCCACACCTGCACCTTCGGCGTCAGCAGGTCGAGCAGCCAGAAGGCGATGACGAAGACGAGGAGGCCGATGCCGGAATAGACCAGCGAGGCCACCACATATTTCAGTTCGATCAGGCCCGAGACATCCATGAAAGCCCCCTATTTGTGATATGAATAGCCGCCGCCGGAGCTTCTGCCGCCGCCGAACCACCCGAAGGAGCCGCCATCGTCGCTGCTCCTGATGCCGCGGCTGGTGGTCTGCTTGCCGTGCCACATATTGGCCAGCGAATAGCCGCCGAAATTGCCGAGAGCCATGCCGAACACGACCGCCCCGGCGAAGATCATCTGAATCCTGCTCACGTGTCCTCGCTGCTGGAACTGCTGCTGGAATCGTCGCTCGATGAGGAACCACCGCTGTCGTCGTCATCGTCGCTGCTCGACGACCACCAATTGTCGGTCCCGGAATCGGAGTTGCTATTGCTGCTGCCGGCGGCGGCAACGAAACCGCCCGCCGCCAGGTTGCCGGACACCGATGGCGCTTCCTCGTCGATGCCGCCCTGCTCCCAGCGCGACTGCTCGAAGCGCCGGTCGCGGAAGAAGCCGAAGCCGGCGCCGAGAGCCAGGAGGCCGACGGCACCGAGATAGTTAGACCAGATCGGCACGTCGTGCCGGACCGTGACGGTGAATTTCTCCGAAGGCAGAGGATTGGCGGGCGCAGGAGCAATGGCGGGCTGCGAGGAGGGGAAACTGCCGCCCTGGCCATTGTTGCGCAACCAGGTTTGCAGGTAATCCTCGCGCGCCACCATCGGCACGGTCTCCGCCGCCTTGGTGAACAGGCCGGCATTGGTGTCGATCAGCAATTTGTAGGTGCCTGCCGGCACCGGCGACAGCAATTCGCTGGTGCGTTCGGTAACCCGCCCGCTGCTGTAATTCTCCAGCCCCTGGGAGGCATGGTAGCTGCGATTTGTCTCGACATTGACCAGGGCGACATCGAGCTCCAGCCAGTCATCCTTGAGCTCGGCGCTGGTCTCGAACTCGACATTGCCGCGGCCATCCAGGCGGAACGGCTCGGAGGCGAAGGTCTTGCCCTTGTCGGCAGACGTCAGGGTGAAGGTCTGCGAGGCGACCTGGCGTCCGGGCGAGAGGGCGAGCGAGCCGAATTGCAGCAGCGTCGCCAGGCCGAGCGCGGCGAGGGGCACCCTGAGCCAGCGTTTGTGCGGATTGGGCTGGTTGACGCCGGGCCCACGGCGTTCGTCCGCCAGCGGCAGCTTGAAGGCCTGCGCCACCAGGCTAGGTTCGAGATAGATGCCTTCGGAGACGATGATTTCCTCGGCATTGCTCTCGACCATCAGCCGGTGGGGCGAAGCGATATAGTCCGCCGTCTCGGTGACATCCGCCGTGGAAGCTCGCCAATAGAATTCGCCGGCGACATATTTGGTAAGCGCCTGCCCCTTGCTGAAGAAGGCATAGCGCCGCCCCTCGACCGTGAGGTCGATGGTGCTGCCGGCCGCCGGTACATCGCGGGTGAGCATTCTCACTAGGGTCCAGTGACCGGCTTCCCGGACCAGGAAGCGATAGCCTCGATAGGGATTGTAGAGGAGATATTCGATCCATTCGTAATATCCCGTCCGGTCGCTCCGGCGCATATAGCCGACGACCTCCCATTCGACGTCCTGCAGCCGCCCGCGGGCGCCGATCGGAATCTCCGAGGGTTCCAGCGCAGCCTGCGCCTTCTGGATGATGCGCAGATTCTCGTCGGCGACGTCGATCAGCGAGGAGCACTGGCTGCAGGTCGCGCTGATCGACTGGCCGACGGCGCGCAGGGTCACCGCCCCGCCGCAATTGGGGCAGGCAAAGGTTCGCGGTCGCCCGGGCGGTCGCTGCGCGGATAGAGGTGGTGTCGGCGGCGACGGCGGCGTGAGAGGCTCGTCCATCACCAGCCCTCCAGCGGCCTGAGATTGGAGAAGCGCAAGGCATCCCATTCCAGATAGCGGCCGAAATAGGCACTGACCTCTTCGCCATCGTGTTCGAGCGTGGCGAATTCACCCTCGGCGCCGATGCAATCGATTGACACGGTGCGCCGGCCCTTGGGGGCCGCAAAGGGCAATTCGCCCTCCGACCCCAGGCAGGTCGCCAGCTTGATGTCGACAGCCCTGAGCTGAACGCCATTCATCGCCACGGAGAAGCCCGGCCCAATGCCGGCGGTGCCGGTCTCGCTCCCCTCCAGCAGCGGCCGGCAGCGCTCCAAGGCTTCGCGCACGCCCCCCCAGGTCGCCTCCTCCGCCTCGAAGCTCACTGAGAAGAACCCTTGTGCCTCACCGATCCAGCCTTCCCGGCCGTCATCCATCAGCATGTGCCATTCGTTCCACAGCCCGTCGCTCCAGCCGATCTTCAGGCGTCCGATAATGGTGAAGGACTGGCCATCGAACACGCCGCCGGTGCCGAGCTGAAGGGGACTCATGTCGTCGGGGAGCGCCGCCATAACGCCGAGCGACGTCACGTCCACATCGGTACGCACCACCATGGACTGGCAATAGGCACAGACGGCATACACCGACTGCGCCGACCGGAACACGACATCCGCTCCGCAGGAAGGGCAGGCGAATTTACGCATTGGGCCTCGTATGGATCACTGGATTGACCGGCTTCCTGCACCGAGGGACGGTTCCAAGATAAGGGCTCTGTCATCCCCGGCGAGGCCGGAGGCCAAGGGAAGGGGATCCAGGGGCCCATCGATGTTTTTCATTACCCCTGGATCCCCTTCCCCTCGCCCTCTCTCGCTGCGCTCGCGAGTAGCTCGGCCGGGGATGACAAGCTCTTTGATTGATTTCCCAGTGGGCGGGGTCACTTGATCCGCGACAGCAATTCGGCCTTCTTGGCGTCGAATTCCTGCTGGGTCAGGATGCCCTTGGCCAGCAGCCCGCCGAGCTTTTCGAGGAGTTGGATCGGGTCCTCGGCCGGCTGCGCGGGCGCGGCCGGCGCCGAGGGGGCCTGGGCCGGCGCCGCATTGGCAAAGCCCTGGGCCATGGCCTGGCCGATCGCCATGCCGGCGCCGAGCCCTGCCCCTGCCCCGGCAAGACCGCCCGGATTCTCGGCGGCGAGCGGAATGGATTCGGCCGTCTGGAACTGGGCGTAGCGATTGAGATCGCCCAGCATGTTCATGGAACTGGCCTTGTCGAGGATGCGCTGGAGTTCCTCGGGCAGCGACAGGCTCTGGACGTAGAAGCTCTTGATGTCGATACCGTAGTCCCGGAGCGCCGGACGGATGGCCTCGGCGAGCTTTTGCGAAAAGGCTTCCTGATTGGCGGCCATGTCGATGAAGGCGACGTTGCTCTGGCCGAGCGTCGAGGCAATGGCGGTGAGCACGGCACCGCGGAGCTGTCCCTCGATCATCTCGGAGGTGCAGCGCTCCGCCGTGCCGACCAGGCGAGACCAGAACGCGCCGACATCGCCGATCGCATAGGAATAATTGCCGAAGGCGCGAATGCGGATCGGGCCATATTCCTTGTCGCGGATGGTGAGGGGCTGGGTGGTGCCCCATTTGCGGTCGATCTGGTCCTTGGTGTCGAAGAAATAGACGTCCGACTTGAAGGGCGATTCGAAGAACTTGTCCCAGTTCTTCAGATAGGTCAGCACCGGCAGGGTCTGGGTAGTGAGCGTATAGGTGCCGGGGCCGAAGATGTCGGCGATCTTGCCTTCGTTGAAGAAGGCCGCCTTCTGCGTCTCGCGCACCACGAGCTGGGCGCCGTTCTGGATTTCCATGCCGGACATCGGGAAGCGGTAGGCCAACAGGCCCGGCTCCTCGGCCGTCCACTGGATGACATCGATAAATTGCTTGGAGATGAAGTCCAGAATGCCCATGCCCGTATGCTCCACACCGACGGATCGCAAGCCGCAGACAGCCTACTCTACCTAGCACGCGTGGCAATGGGAAAGGGTAACCCAAGAGACAGCATCATCTGCATCAGTATAGAGCCGCAGAACCGGCCTTCTTGGAGAACGGCCAAACCCTTCCATGCCTTTTGCGGGAGAATATGACAATCAGCGACGGATCAAGGGCATCGTTGCGATCGATATCGTCTTTTCGTGCGTTGCCGGCCATGCTGGCGAAATATCGCCCCCCTGCAACGGGAGAAGATGCCGTGATCCCGAACGCTGCTGCCCGCAGATGGAACCGACGGCCCCGCCCAACGTGACATTAACGCACCAATTGGTTACTTAGTTTGGGAAACCGTCGCAGCATTGTTTGCACCCATTCCAAAAACGTGAAAAAAGCACGATCACTCCAAGCTCTTTCAAACCACCGGAGACTACTCGATGACCGACAGTGCCGATCTCGGCCCCCGCGAGGCGATGGAATATGATGTCGTCGTGGTCGGCGCCGGACCTGCCGGTCTGGCGGCCGCAATCCATCTCAAGCAGCTCAATCCCGAAACCAGCGTGGTGGTGGTGGAGAAGGGCTCGGAGGTCGGGGCCCATATCCTCTCCGGCGCGGTGATCGATCCGATCGGCCTCGACAAGCTGCTGCCCGAATGGCGCGAGGCGGACGATCGCCCGCTGGTGACCGAGGTCACCGAGGACCAGTTCTATTATCTCGGCCCGTCCGGCGCCCTGCGCCTGCCCAATTTCGGCATGCCCAAGCTGATGTCGAACCACGGCAATTTCGTCGGCTCGCTCGGCAATGTCTGCCGCTGGCTGGCTACCCAGGCCGAAACCCTCGGCGTCGAGATCTATCCCGGCTTTGCCGCCGCCGAAGTGCTCTATGACGATAAGGGCGCGGTGAAGGGCATTGCCACCGGCGACATGGGCATCGGCCGCGACGGCCAGCCCAAATCCGGCTTCACCCGCGGCATGGAACTCCACGGCAAATACACCCTCTTCGCCGAGGGTGCCCGCGGCAGCCTGACCAAGGCGCTGATCGCCAAGTTCAATCTCGCCGACGGCCGCGAGCCCCAGAAATACGGCATCGGCATCAAGGAACTCTGGCAGATCGATCCGGCCAAGCATGTCCCCGGCCGGGTGCAGCATTCCTTTGGCTGGCCACTGGATTCGAAGACGGGCGGCGGCTCCTTCCTCTACCATCTGGAGAACAACCAGGTGGTGGTGGGTTTCGTCATCCACCTCAACTACACCAATCCCTATCTCTCGCCCTTCGACGAGTTCCAGCGCTTCAAGCACCATCCGCTGATCGCTCCGACTTTCGAGGGCGGCAAGCGCATCGCCTATGGCGCGCGCGCCATCACCGAGGGCGGCTACCAGTCGGTGCCCAAGCTCTCCTTCCCCGGCGGCGCCCTGATCGGCTGCGCGGCCGGCTTCGTCAACGTGCCGCGCATCAAGGGCAGCCACAATGCCGTGCTGTCGGGCATGCTGGCGGCCGAGCACCTCTCCAAGGCGCTGGCCGAGGGCCGTTCGCATGACGAGCCAGCCTCCTACGAGGCCGCCTGGCGCTCCAGCGAGATCGGCCGCGACCTCTACAAGGTGCGCAACGTCAAGCCGCTGTGGTCAAAGCTCGGCACCTTCGCCGGCGTGATCCTCGGCGGCATCGACATGCATCTCAACGAAAAGCTCGGCTTCTCCCTGTTCGGCACGCTCAAGCATGGCAAGCCCGACTATGCGACCCTGAAGCCGATCGCCGAATGCAAGCCGATCGACTATCCCAAGCCGGACGGCAAGCTGTCCTTCGACAAGCTCTCCTCCGTCTTCCTGTCCTCGACCAATCACGAGGAAGACCAGCCGATCCATCTTACATTGAAGGACCCCAAGGTTCCGATCGAAAAGAACCTGCCGGTCTATGGCGAGCCGGCCCGGCTCTATTGCCCGGCGGGCGTCTATGAGGTGGTCTATGGCGACGAGACAGCCAAGAAGGATCCGCGTTTCGTGATCAACGCGCAGAACTGCGTGCACTGCAAGACCTGCGACATCAAGGATCCCGCCCAGAACATCAACTGGGTGACGCCGGAGGGCGGCGGCGGCCCGAACTATCCCAACATGTAGGCGGACGCATGCGGGTGAAGGCACTTCTTTACGCCGGCCTCGGGGTCATCCTCCTCGGCGTCGGCCTCTATCTGCAGTTCGGCGCGCCCGGGGTTTCCCCGGCCGACCGGCTGCGCTGCGAGCAGGCCATCGAGAAGATCTATGGCGACAGCGACGAGGCCAAATACACGCTCCTGCCCAAATGCAACGAGCCAGGCATGGTCGCCATGATGGATGCGAGGACCGGGGGCGTCGGTGCCGAGCAGGCGGCGCAGGCGATCGCGGCGGCCAATCGCACCGATCTCGTCGGCATCCTCATCAATTGCGCGCTGATCGGCGCCGGCATCGGTGCCCTGGGTGCGGCGGCGGCAGCCTCCCGGCAGTCGAAAAGGCGGAGCGAGGCCTGACTCCAAGGCAGTGCGGCTTGCCCCCTCTCAGGCATAAATCGCCTTCACGCCACCCTTCTCCAGCAGGTCGCGGGCACGGGGCGTCTCTTCTGTAACCAGCGTATCGATCGACGACAGCGTAGCGAAATGGTGCGCCGCCACGGTGCCGAATTTATCCGGGGTCGCCACCGCGACGACCTCGGCAGCCGCCTTCATCATGGCGGCCTTGATCGCAGCCTCGTCATAGTCGGCAGTGGTCAATCCGAACTCCTCGTGGATGCCGTGCACGCCGATGACGCACAGATCGGCATTGATGGCGTGAAGCTGGTCGAGCACGCGCGCGCCCAGCACCATCTGGCTGCGCTTGTCGAAGATGCCGCCGAGCAGAATGACCTCCAGATGCGGATGCTCGGTCGTTGCGCTCGCAATCAGCGGACTGTTGGTGACGATGGTCGCCCGGAGATCGCGCGGCAACTGCCTGGCCACTTCGAGATTGGTGGTGCCGCCGTCGATGACGACCACCTGATCCGGCAGCACGAGCCCGGCCGCCGCCCGGGCCAGGCGCGCCTTCAGGCCTGCTGCGATCTTGTAGCGCCCCTGGAAGGGTAATCCGCCCGGCGAGACCGGCAGGGCAGCACCGTGGACACGCTTGATCAGGCCTTCCGCCGCCATGTCCCGGAAGTCGCGCCGGATGGTGTCCTCGGAAACCTCGAAATGCGCCGAGACCTCCTGCGTCGACAGCCTGCCCTTGGCCTCCAGCTTCGACAGGACGAAGGCGCGCCTCTCGTCAGGCGTTGATTCGATGGGCAAGGCGATTCCTCAATTGCACGTTTATGACGATATCGTTAGATACATGCATTCCTATCACAACAGCTATCGCCGGATCCAGCATGAAAGAGCTTCTCCTGAAAGGGAACGTTATCCTCGAAGATGCCATTCTCGAAGACGCCGTGATCCACTGCGTAGACGGCCGGATAGAAGCGATCGAGCCCCCTGCTTCCAGGCATGAAGGCAAGGAATGTCTCGATTTCGGCGGCCGCTACCTGTCACCGGGTTTCGTCGACATTCACGTGCATGGCGGTGCCGGCGCCGACTATATGGATGGCACCGTCGATGCCGTGCGGCGAACAAATGTCGCCCATGCCAGGCACGGCACCACCTCGATCTTCCCGACCACCACGACGGGGTCCTTCGCCCAGCTCGATGCGATGGTGAAAGCGTGCGAAAACGTGCAAGCCTCCTGGACACCTTCGGATGGCGCCCGCATCGCCGGCATCCATTTCTACGGTCCCTATTTTGCGGAAGACAAGGTCGGCATCCACGCGCCCGAGGGGCGGCGTGATCCGGTGCGGGAGGAATATGAATATTTCCTCGGTCGGGAGATCATCAAGATCGCCACCTGCGCCTCAGAACTGCCCGGCGCCCTCGATTTCTTCGACCATGCCCGCGAACGGGGTTGCTTCATCACCTGCGGCCATTCCAACGCCCGCTGGGATGAACTCGAGGCGGCCTTCGCGCATGGCATGCGCCACGTCGACCATTTCTGGTGCGCCATGAGCTCGGTCGCCTCCCTGCGCAAGCGCTTCGGCACGCCCATGCAGGCCGGGATGGAGCAATATGTCCTCGCCAACCCGGCGATGAGCACCGAGGTGATCGCCGACGGCATCCACCTTTCCGACGACCTGCTGCGCTTCGCCTTCCGCCTGATCGGGCCCCGGCGCTGCTGCCTCGTCACCGATGCCAACCGCGCCATGGACATGCCGCCCGGCCAATATCGCTTCGGCTCGCAGGTGGACGGCAGCTGGGTCTGGAGCGACGGCCATTCCGTCCGGGGCGCGGACGGCAGCCTGGCGAGCTCGATGCATGGCATGGACCAGATGGTGAAGACCATGGCAAAGGCCATCGGCCAGGACCTGCCTGCCGTCATCCGCATGGCCTCGCTGACGCCGGCCGAGCTTACCGGCATTGCCGGCGATGTCGGCACCCTGGCGCCGGGCAAGCGGGCCGACATCGTGGTTCTCGATGGAAATTTAGAGGTCGAGCGCGTCTTCATCGGTGGCGAGCCACTGTCCGTCACAGATGCAGGTACCTATCAGGCAGCCTGAGCGCCAACCGCCCTCGCCTGGCCGCAGGCCGCGCGCGGGGTCAGGGCGAGGACGATGCCGATGACGGCTGGTTCTGCACGCCGGTGAAGATGAAATCCTCGGGCGGCAGCGAGCCGTAGACGAAGGGCTCCTGCCGGTTTGCGGTTCGTGACATCACGTCGCTGGTCACGAAGCGGAATACCTTGTTGATCTCCAGCCCCGGTTCCACCACCCGTCTGGCGAAGGCTTCGGCAAAGGCGCTGTGCCGGCTGTCGCCATCCTCGGCCACCGTGCCCTCCTTGGCCGAATAGACCACCAGCGTCGCTCCCGAAGGCTCGACCCGCGAGAGGCCGCGCCCGACCGAGCGGGTTGCGGCCGTCATCGTCATCTGCGCGGCAAAGGGGTTGTTGCGGCAGGCATCCAGCAGCACCAGCTTCAGGCGGCGCGCGCCACTCAACGCCGACAGGACTCGCTGCAGGCTGACGGTTTCGTCGGGGACATCGCGATCGGACTGCAGTCTTGCATCGACGGGGATGAGATAATTCTGCCCCGTCAGTTCCATGCCATGGCCGGCATAATAGAGAATGGCCCAGTCGGCCGTATCGGCCTTGGCAGAGAAAGCCCTGAGGGCATCGACCATGCCGGCACGTCCGAGATCGTAAGCAACCGTAACGTCCTGCACGCCAGCCGTTCGCAGAGCCGCGGCGACGAGGTCAGCGTCACGCCTGGGATTGGGCAGTTGCGACACGGCCTGGTAGCGTGAATTGCCGATGACCAGCGCGAACCGCCGCGAACCGCCGGCCATAGCCTTCTGGGCGGCGGCAGGCGGGTTCTTCTTGCCGGCCTCGGCCTGCTGCACCGCCTTCGAGGCACGAAAGAGCGTCACATAGCGCTGGACATTGGGCAGGTTCGGATTGATCGAGAAGGCCATCTCCATGTCGGACAGGCCGGCTTCTCTCTCCTCGAGGCGCCAATGCGCCAGCCCGCGATTGAGATAGGCCTCGGCATAGTCGCGCCGTGCCGCGATGGCCGTATCGCAATCCGTCAGTGCCTCCCGCAGCGCTCCCTTCGCCAGATAGAGCGCGCAACGGCCCGAATGGAATTCGGCTATGCCGGGATTCAAGGCGATCGCCTTGCTGACATCCGCGATGGCCTCGTCGATCTCGCCCTGGGCGTAATGCAGGTTGGCACGGTTGTTATAGGCATTGAAATTGCCGGCATCGGCCGCGATCGCCCTGTCGAAATCGGCCATGGCGAGGTCGTAGCGCTTGAGATTGACATAGGAATTGGCGCGATTGCTGTAGATCAGCGAGACCCCCTGCTTCAGCGCGATTGCCCTGGTATAGTCGGCGACAGCCTTGTCATGGCGGCCGAGCCGCTGCTGCAGATTGCCGCGATTGGCAAAAGCGGGGCCCATACGCGGATCGAGATCGACGGCGCGCGAATAATCGGCGATGGCGTTTTCGATATCGTCCTGCTCCGAACGGGAATTGGCACGATAGAAATAGACATCCGCCGATCCCGGCTTGATGGCGATGGCCTTGTCGTAGTCGTCAATCGCCGCATTGTGGTCGCCGAGTTCGGCAGAGCTGAGGCCACGGAAGACATAGGCCAGGTAGCTCTTGTCGTTATGTCGGATCGACGCGCTGAGATCGTTGATCGCAAGGCCATATTGCTTCTGCCGGTAATAGGCGCGCCCGCGCTGCAGGTAGGCGGTAGCCTGGCTGCCAGGTGTCACCGCAATGCGGTTGATGGCGGCAGTGCAGGCAGGAATGGCGACGGCCGGATCATCCGAGGCGCAGCCGCCCTTGGGAGCCGCGGCTGCCTGGCCGGCCAGCCACAGGAGCATTGCCGCAGCCACGATCATCAGGCGATATGCGTTCATGATCCCGCTCCCCAGCGCCCCGGCTCGATCCTGCCGACGGCACGGCGACGGCAAGGCCGCCCGCCTCCCCTTGTCCCTATCGCGCCGAACATGGCCGTCAATCGAGCGCAGGTCGACAGCTTTCTTCGCTTGGAGCGGCGTCCGGCTCTTTCATCAACGCCCGGAACGCATCAGCCGCACCGCGCATGCGACGGCAAGCGCGATCAGTACCAGCGTGAAGCCGACCACGGCCTGCCATCCCCCGACGCTCCAGAACCAGCCGCCCGTCGAGCCCACGATGCTGGCGCCGAGATAGTAAGCGAGCATGTAGAGCGAGGCGGCGTGGCCCTTGCTGGCACCGCCCAGCCGGCCGACCCAGCCGCTCGCCACCGCATGGCAGGCGAACTGGCCCGCCGTCAGCACCGCAATGCCGGCAATGATGCCGGTGAGGCTCGAGGAGAGCGTGAGGCCGATGCCAACCGCCATGGTCAGGAGGCCGGCGATCAGCACCGGCGCCCGCCCCAGCCGGTCGGCCGCCATGCCGCCGAACGAGGAAGAGACGGTGCCGAACAGATAGACGGTGAAGATCAGGCCGGTCTGCGTCGGGCTGAGGTCGAAGGGCGGCGCCATCAGCCGAAAGCCGGCGTAATTGTAGACGGTCACGAAGCTGCCGAAGCCGCAAAAGGCGACGGCGAACAAAAGCGGCTTTGCCAGCACGGCACCGGGCCTCTCCCGGCCGACATGCGAAGCCCACGCCCTGAGGTGATAGCGAAGATCGAAACCCTTGCGCGGCGTGAAATGCCGCGAGGGCGGCAGGAGCAGGACGAAGCCGAGCGCCAGCACGAGGCCGCCGAGACCGACGATCGCCAAGGCGAGGCGCCAGGTCAGGAATTCGGCAAGAACGCCGGTCAACACCCGGCCCGCCATGCCGCCGAGCGCGGTGCCCGCAATGTAGAGCCCCATGGCAAAACCCAGGCCATTGGGCTCGATCTCCTCGGCCAGGTAGGCGATGGCGATGGCCGGTACCCCGCCAATGGCCAGCCCTTCGACGGCACGCAAGGCCAGGATGGCATGCCATCCCGGCGTGACCGCCACGGCAAGATTGAGCAGGCTGGCAAGGCCGATGGAGGCGAACATCAGTTCGCGCCGGCCGAATCGCTCCGAAACGGCGGCGGCCGCAAAGATGGCAAAGGCGAGCGCGCCGGTGGTCAGGGAGAGCGCCAGCGAACTCTGGGCCGCGCCGACATGGAATTCCTCGGCCAGCAGCGGCAGCAGGGGCTGAACGCAATAGATCAGCGAGAAAGTGCCGAAACCGGCGAGGAAGAGAGCGAGACTGATCTTGCGGTAGGCAGCCGACCCGCGAGCGACATGGGGCACGGGGGGCGCACAGGGGGTGGGAGCGGACATGACCAAGGGGTCGTATCCCGGCGTCAGCTTGTCAAGCGCCGATCCCGGGCCATTCCAAGAGGAGCGGTCGATACCTGCCGGCACGGGCGCCCGCTGGGGTTGCAGGCCGGCGGCGGCCGATCGAAGACGGGTCAAACGGCCCGGCAAAATCGGCGGATTAGCGCGGAGGGTGGGTTGTTCCCTCGCCTCAAAGCAGCCATGGTAGCGGCGAATAATTCGCGACTGCGTCGCCTGTGTCGAGGCGGCCGGCTGATTCGGAGTTTTCTTCCCTGTGCCCCTGTCTTCCCGCACGTCTTTTTCCGCCGCCTTGTTGGCGATCGCCCTCTCGACGACCCTGATGGCGCCGGCACTGGCGGCCAAGGCGCTCGAACGTCCATTCCGGCCGACTTCCGCTTCAGGCAGCCTGTTGGCCGGGCGACTGGCCGCCAATGTGCGCGACGACGACAATGCGGCCTCCTTCTATGCCAAGGCGCTGAGCAGCGGCCTGTTCAAGGACGAGCAGGCTCGGCAGGAGTTGACCAACCGCACCTTCATTGCCTTGCTGACCTCGGGCGAAATGGACAAGGCCGTCACCTTCGCCCGGCGCGTGGTGGCGATCGACAAGAAGAACCCGATCGCCCATCTCGTGCTCGGCATCCGGGCGTTGAAGGGGCGGGACTACACCAAGGCCCGCGACGAGCTCGCCTTCACGCTCGACAAGCCCATCCTGCAGCTGGCGACGCCCCTGATCTCGACCTGGACCTATGCGGGTGCCGGCCAGACCAAGAAAGGCGTGGTGGCCAGCGACGACATCTCGTCCAATGACGGCTTTTCCACCTTCAAGAATTTCTCCACCGGCATGATGCTCGACATGGCGGGAATGCGCGATGAGGCGATCGCCCGGCTCAAGGACGCCCATGAGCGCGATGCCAATGCCGTCTCCATCGTCGACGCCTATGCCCGGGCACTGGCGCGCGCCGGCAAGAAGGACGATGCGCTCAAGGTGCTGGAAGCCTATTCGGCCAAGGTGCCTCGCCAGCCGATCGTCGCGGCACTGATCGCCGACATCAAGGCGGGCAAGCGCATCGCGCCGGCCGTGACCACGGCCCAGCAGGGCGCGGCCGATATCCTGGTCTCGGTCGCCGCCGGCATCGCCAAGCAGGGCGGTGCCGACTATGCCGTGGTGTTCTATCGCCTGGCGCTCTATCTGGAGCCCGCCAATGCCACGGCCTTGATCGGCCTTGCCGAACTCTACAGCGACCTCAAGCAGCCCCAGACCGCCGAAACCCTGTTCAAGAGCGTGCCCGCTTCCTCGCCGCTCAAGCGCAACGCCGAAATCGAGCTCGCCACCACGCTGGACGAGCTCGACAAGACGGATGAGGGCGTGGCGCATCTGAAGAAGATCATTTCGGCCAATCCGCAGGATCTCGACGCCATCATCTCGCTCGGCGGCATCTTCAACCAGCGCAAGCGCTGGGAAGAGGCGTCCGTGGCGTTCTCGCAGGCGGTCGACGTGATCGGCAAGCCCACCCGCAATGACTGGGCCACCTTCTATTACCGCGGTATCGCCTATGAGCGCATCAAGCAGTGGCCCAAGGCCGAGGCGGACTTCAAGAAGGCGCTCGAACTCTTCCCGGACCAGCCTTCGGTACTGAACTATCTCGGCTATTCCTGGATCGATCAGGGCATGCATCTCCAGGAAGGCATGGAGATGATCAAGAAGGCCGTCGATCAACGCCCGGACGACGGCTATATCGTCGACAGCCTCGGCTGGGCCAACTACAAGCTCGGCCAATATGACGAGGCGGTCGAACAGCTCGAGCGCGCAGTCTCCCTCAAGCCGAGCGATCCGACCATCAACGACCACCTCGGCGATGCCTATTGGAAGATCGGGCGCAAGCTGGAGGCGACCTTCCAGTGGCGCCACGCTCTCGATGCCAAGCCCGAGCCGGACGAGAAAGCCAAGATCGAGCAGAAGCTGAAGGATGGCATGCGGGACACGGCCTCGGCCGATGCCAGCAAGACCGGTGACGTGGCCAAGTCTCCTGATGTGGCCAAGTCTCCTGATGCGGCCAAGTCCCCGGATGCGGCCAAACCGGCGGATGCGTCCAAGCCCGCGGACGAGGCAAAACCCACCGATGCACCGAAGACGCCGGATGCTGCCCAGCCCTCGCAGCCCGAAAAGCCGGCCGATGCCGACAAACCCGCGGAAGCACCCAAATCTACTGACCAAAGTAAGCCTGCTGACGCTCCCCAGCCCGCAGGCGAGACAAAGCCGGCCGACACACCCAAGCCGGCTGATACTTCCAAGCCGACTGATCCCTCCAAGCCGACCGAGGCTCCCAAGCCCGTCGATCCGGCTAAGCCGGCTGATGCACCCAAGCCTGCCGATGCACCAAAACCTGCAGAACCCGTGAAGCCTGTCGCGCCGTCCAACAGCAATGGCGGCTGACGATCCGGGAGCGGGCGAAGCGAGAGTCTCGCCTGCCCGGCTGAACGAGAAAGCCCGTGCCAAGGTCAATCTGACCCTGGCCGTGCTGGGGCGACGCGCTGACGGCTTTCACGTGCTCGACAGCCTGGTCGCCTTTGCCGATATCGCCGACGAGCTCAGTCTCGATCCGGGGCGCGGCCTTTCCCTGGAGGTTTTCGGGCCTCGTGCGGAAGAGACCGGCAGCATTGGCGACAATCTCGTCCTGAAAGCAGCCAAGGCTCTCGCCGAACGGCATGACGGCCTCACGCTCGGCCATTTCCGCCTCGACAAGCGCCTGCCGGCCGCCGCCGGCATCGGTGGCGGCTCCTCGGATGCCGCAGCTGCCCTGCGCCTGCTCGCCCGCGCCAATGGCCTGCCGTTGACGGACAAGAAAGGTTCGATTGAGGAGACAGTCCTGGCCGCTGCCCGCGCCACGGGCTCGGACGTGCCGGTCTGCCTGCAAGGCGTCAGCCGCTGGATGCGCGGCGCAGGAGAGACCCTGTCCGCTCCGGTTCCCCTGCCTCCCCTGCCCGCCGTCCTGCTCAATCCGGGGATTGCCACGCCGACGGCAGATGTCTTCCGCGCGCTTGCCCTTCCCGTGGGGTCGGTCACCTCCCCCGACCTTGCCCTGGCCGCGACCATCGAAGGCGAACGGCGAACGGCGGCATTGATCGGCCATCTCGATCGGGGCCGCAACGATCTCGAACCACCGGCCCTTGCCCTGCGCCCTGCCATCGGCGAGGCGCTCGCCGTCTTGCGTGACCAGCCCGCCTGCCGTCTCGCCCGCATGTCAGGCTCGGGCGCCACCGTGTTCGGCCTGTTCGAGACGGCGGAGACCGCAGTCGCAGCAAGACAGGCGATCGCACGGCATCGACCGGGCTGGTGGGTGGTGGACACCGTCATCGGCTGAGGAAGGAACTCCTGGGAGGAGCGGACGTCCTCGTCCGCTCCTCCCCCCAAGCGCAGCGTTTCCAAGAGCGGACGAGGACGTCCGCACTCCCAGGGAATACGCTTCGACATTGCATCCTGCCCCCTGATCGGGCAAAGGTCCGGCCAACGGAATTTCTGCAGGCGGTGACGATGAACATTCTTCTGATCGGATCGGGCGGGCGCGAACATGCCCTGGCCTGGGCGATATCGGCGAGCCCGCTCTGCGAGAGGCTCTATGCCGCGCCCGGCAATCCCGGCATGGAAGAATGCGCGATCTGCGCCGTCCTCGACCCGGCCGACCATCCGGCGGTGATCGCCTTCTGCCGCGAGAACGAGATCGACTTCGTGGTGGTGGGCCCAGAGGCTCCCCTGGTCGCCGGCCTTGTCGACGATCTCGCAGCGGCCGGCATCAAAGCCTTCGGCCCCACCAAGGCCGCCGCCCAGCTCGAAGGCTCCAAGGGCTACACCAAGGATCTGTGCCAGGAATTTTCCATCCCGACCGCCGCCTATCGGCGCTTCACCGATGCTGTCGCTGCGCGTGCATATGTCCAAGAACAGGGCGCGCCGATCGTGATCAAGGCCGATGGCCTGGCCGCCGGCAAGGGCGTGGTGGTGGCGATGACGCTGGACGATGCCCTGGCCGCCGTCGACGCCATCTTCGCAGGCAGCGTCGGCGAGGCCGGCCACGAAGTGGTGGTGGAACAGTTCCTGGAGGGCGAGGAGGCGAGCTTCTTCGCCCTGTGCGACGGCACCACCGCCCTTCCCCTCATCTCCGCGCAGGACCACAAGCGCGTCTTCGATGGAGACAAGGGCCCGAATACCGGCGGCATGGGCGCCTATTCGCCCGCGCCCATCATGACATCAGAGATGGAAGAGCGCGTGATGGAAACCATCATCCGCCCCACCGTACGGGCCATGGCCGCCCGCGGCACGCCGTTCAAGGGGGTACTCTTCGCCGGCCTGATGATCACCAAGGATGGCCCTGAGCTGATCGAGTACAATGTCCGCTTCGGCGATCCGGAAACGCAGGTGCTGATGCCGCGGCTACGCTCGGACCTGTTGCCGGCCCTGATCGCCTCGGCCGACGGGGTGCTCTCCACCATCTCCCTGCGTTGGAAGAACGACGCGGCGCTTTGCGTGGTAATGGCGACCAAGGGCTATCCCGGCAGTTTCCAGCGCGGCTCGGAAATCCGGGGTCTCGCCAAGGCGGCTTCGCTCGACGACGTGCTGGTCTTCCATGCCGGCACCAAGCGCTCGGGCGACCATATCCTCGCCAATGGCGGACGCGTGCTCGGCATCACCGCCAGCGGCAAGACCGTCGCGGAGGCGCAGAAGCGGGCTTATGAGGCCGTCGATCTCGTCGACTGGCCCGAAGGTTTCAGCCGCCGCGACATCGGCTGGCGCGCCATCGGCAAGGCCTGACATGACGCCCACGGTCACGCGTTCCAGCAAGACCGTAGCTTTGGCCCTGGGTGGCGGTGGCGCACGCGGCCTCGCCCATATCCCGATGCTGGAAGTCTTCGACGAGCTCGGCATCCGGCCGGTCGCCATGGCCGGCACCTCGATGGGCGCAATCTATGCCGCAGCCTACGCCGCCGGCCTGTCGGCCGCCGAGCTTCATGCTTATACGCTGGCCATGCTCGCCGATCGGCGCGGCATGCGCAACAAGCTGATGGCAGCACGCAGCGGGCGGCTGGCCGACCTGTTTTCCGGCCTCGGCAATCCGGTGATGATCGATGCCGAGGTCTTTTGCGACGCCTTTCTGCCCGAGGCCGTGCCCCAGGCCTTTGCCGATCTTGCCATCCCGCTCACCATCGTGGCCACCGATTATTACGGCCGCCGTGAGCGGGCCTTCACCGCCGGCCCGCTGCGCCAGGCCGTCGCCGCCTCCATGGCGATCCCCGGCGCCTTCAGACCGGTGCGCATCGACGGCCAGGTGCTGGTCGATGGCGCCACCGTCAACCCGCTGCCGCTCGACCACCTTGCCGGCAAGGCCGACATTCTCGTCGGCGTCGACGTCTCGGGCGCCGCGACCATCGCCGCCGAGACCGACATGCCCGGAACCTTCGAGGCGATGTTCGGGGCCCTGCAGATCATGCAGGCGGCGATCGTCGATGCCAAGGCGGCCCATTATCGTCCCGACATCCTGATCCGCCCCAATGTCGGCAGCATCCGTGCCCTCGATTTCGCCCGCTCCAGCGTGGTCTTCCGCCTGGCGAGGCCGGCAAAGGAGGAACTGAAACGGAAATTGGGCGAGCTGCTGGAGCGGGGATAAGTCAGGTTCCTTCTCCCCTTGCGGGAGAAGGTCCCGGCAGGAGGATGAGGGGTGCAGCGATTTCCCGACCAGGTTGCGTATCTCCCCTCATCCGTCCCTTCGGGACACCTTCTCCCGCGAGGGGAGAAGGCGGTGGCGCTCTTTCCGGCCCCTTTCGACGCCCCCGCTCCCTTGTCTCTTCCCAGCCCGGCCCTGAGGGCTTATGTGAAGGGCACCGTCGTCCCGCACCGCTTAACCCATTCGACAGGAAAGGCCCCGCCTTGGCTTCCTCGCCCCGTCTCATCCATGGCTTTCGCGAGATTGCCAGCGCCTATGACCTGATCTTCTGCGACATCTGGGGCGTCATCCACAATGGCCACAGGGTGTTCGACGGTGTTGCCGACGCCCTCATCGCCTATCGCCGGCAGGGCGGCGTTGCGGTGCTGGTCTCGAACGCGCCGCGGCCGGCTCAGTCGGTGATGCCGCAGCTCGCCCGGCTCGGCCTGCCGCGCGAATGCTGGGACGCCATCGTCACTTCGGGGGACGTGACGCGGGCGCAGATCGCCCATGTGGCAGCCAGGAGGGTCTTCCATCTCGGCCCCGATCGCGACCGGCCGCTCTATGACGGCCTCGGCATCCGTTTCGCCGACACGCCCGAGGAGGCGGAAGTGGTCGTCTGCACCGGCCTGTTCGACGACACCACGGAGACGCCGGAGACCTATAGAGACATGTTGGCGGGCTTCAAGGCGTGCGGCGTGCCGATGATCTGCGCCAATCCCGACCTCATCGTCGATCGCGGCGGCACCATCATCTATTGCGCCGGTGCGCTGGCGGAAGCCTATCGCGCCATCGGCGGCGAGGTGGCCATCTGCGGCAAGCCCTACAAGCCGATCTATGACGCCGCCTTCGAGACGGCCACCTCGCTCCGCGGCAAGCCGACATCCTCCGCGCGTACACTGGCCATCGGCGATTCCGTGCGAACCGATCTCGCCGGCGCCGCCGCCATCGGGTGCGGCGCGCTGTTCATTTCCGGCGGCATCCATGCGCTCGAGGCCGGCCATGAAGGCGATGGCGTCGACCCCGAGGCGCTCTCTGCCTTCCTTGCCGACAAGGGCGTCATTCCCGACGCGGTCATGCCGCGGCTGATCTGGTAGACATCATGGCCTTCGAGCAGTTTCTCGATCCCGTCACCTTGCCCGCCCATCTTGCCGGCGCCGCCATCGCGATCGGCAATTTCGACGGCGTGCATCGCGGTCACCTAGCGGTGATCGATGCGGCCGAGGCTCTCGCCAGGGGCTCGCAGCCGGGACCGCACCATCGGTCGCGGCCGGCCGTCGCCCTCAGCTTCGAGCCGCATCCGCGCAGCCTGTTCCGGCCGGATGAGCCCCTGTTCCGACTGACACCGCCCGCCTTGAAGGCCCGCCTCCTGGAGAAGGCCGGGCTCGACGCGCTGGTCACCCTCACCTTCGACCGGGCGCTTGCCGGCATGACGGCCGAGGAATTCCTGGAAGAGCTGGTGGTCCGGCGGCTCGGCGCCCATGCCGTCGCCGTCGGCTATGATTTTCATTTCGGCAAGGATCGCCGCGGCACCCCCGAATTCTTGGTGCAGCATGGCCGCGCCCTCGGCCTCGACATCGCCATCGTGGCGCCGACGCGCGAGAGCGGCGAGGCCGTTTCCTCCTCCTCCATTCGCCGCGCCCTGGCGGCGGGCGACATCACGCGCGCCAATCGCCTGCTCGGCCATGAATGGTCGGTGTTGGGCACCGTCGTCCACGGCGAGAAGCGTGGCCGCGAGCTCGGCTTTCCCACGGCGAATATGGCGCTCGATCCGCAATGCGGCCTCGCCCTTGGTATCTACGCCGTGCGTGCGCTGATCGATGGCGTGGTGCATGCCGGTGTCGCCAGTTTCGGCCGCCGCCCGACCTTCGACAATGGCCCTCCTTTGCTCGAGACCTTCGTGTTCGACTATGCCGGCGACCTCTATGGCAAGGAGATCGAGATCGCTTTCGTCGGCTATATCCGCGGCGAGCTGAAATTCAATTCGATCGAAGCCCTGGTCGAGCGCATGAACGAGGACAGTCGCATCGCCCGCCAGATGACGGCGCGGAGCGCTCCATGAAACTCGGCTTCATCGGAACGGGCGCGCTGACATCGGCAATCGTCACGGGTCTCAAGTCGGTCGCCGACAACGACGTGCCGGTCGTGCTGTCGCCGCGCAACGAGGCTATTGCCGCCGACCTCGCAGCGCGTTTTGCCGATGTGCGGATCGCGGCCGACAACCAGGCCGTCCTCGACGCCTGCGACACGATCATGCTCGCCGTGCGGCCCCAGATCGCCGATGACGTGCTGTCGGGTCTGCGGTTCCGCCCGGACCATCGCGTCATCAGCCTGATCGCTACTCTGTCTCTCGAGGAGATCGCCGCCCTCGTCTCCCCGGCCGAGCGCGTCACCAAGGCGCTGCCGATGCCGATGGTCGCCCAGAGGCAGGGGCCGACGATCATCTATCCGCCCGATCCCGACGTCGTGACCTTCTTCGCCCGGTTCGGCAAAGCCTTTGCGGTGAAGGATGTTGCCGAGTTCGATGCGCTGAGCGTTGCCACCGCGACATTCGCCACTTATTTCAAATATCTCGACACCCTTCACGGCTGGCTGCAGGGCCATGGCGTTGCCGATCCGGCGGCACGCGATTATGTCGGCGCCCTCTTCAAGGCCCTGGCCCAGGCGCCGGAAGCGGCGCCCAATGCCGATTTCATGCATCTGGCGCAGGAATATGCGACGCGCGGCGGCATCAACGAACAGGTCCTGCGCGAATTGACGGATCGCAAGCTCTTCGAGGCTTTCGCCGAGAGCCTCGACGGCGTGCACCGACGCATTACGGCGTCCTGAGCAGGCGATCGAACGGAACCCGGCAGACCGCGGGAAGATCGGCAATGCTGAAGAATTTCGGTGGCGAGATCTGGATTGCGGATGGCCCGACCACCTCGGTGGCCGGCTTTCACTACCCCACCCGCATGGCCATCATCCGGCTATCCGGCGGCAATCTCCTCGTCTGGTCCCCGATCGCCTTGTCGCAGGATCTGCAGGCGCAGGTCGACGCACTGGGCGCCGTGCGCTATCTGGTGCCCCCCAATTCGCTTCATCACCTCTTCCTGGGCGACTGGCAGCACGCCTATCCCGGTGCCAGCGTCTATGCACCGCCCGGCCTCAGGACCAAACGCAAGGACATCCGCTTCGACGGCGATTTCGGTGAGGCACCCATTCCGGCTTGGGCCGATGATCTCGACCATGTCCTCGTGCCAGGCAATCTGATCACCACCGAGGTGGTGTTTTTCCATCGCCCGAGCCGTACGACGCTGTTCACCGATCTCATCCAGCATTTCGACGCCGCCTGGTTCGACGGCTGGCGGGCGGTGGTGGCGAAACTCGACCTCATGGTCGCCCCCGAACCGTCGGTGCCCCGCAAGTTCCGCATGGCCTTCGTGAACCGGCCCGCCGCACGCGAGGCGGTCAAGCGTATCCTGGCATGGCCGACCGCGAAGGTGCTGATGGCGCATGGCGAGCCCATCACAGGGGACGGCCAGGCTTTCCTTGCCAGGGCCTCGCCTGGCTGATCAAATGATCCGCCCCTCAGGGATCGCCGGCGTGGCCCGCCGCGATGGCCGGTGATCGCGCGACGATGACGATCCCGGCCAGGGAAACCACCAGGCCCGCTGCCATGGCCCAAGACAGCGGCTCGCCGAACATCAGCCAGGCCCAGATCATCGTCACCGGGGGACTGAGATACAGCACCGAGGTGACGCGGGTGGGCGAGGATTTGCGCAGGGCGACGTAATAGAGGCTCCAGGCACCGAAAGTCGCAACGAAAACCAGCCAGAGGATGCCGCCGACAAAACCCCTGTCGAGGACAGGCAGGACGCTGCCCTCATGCCAGGCGAACAGGGCGAAGATTGCCGAAGCGGACAGGCATTGGATGCACAGGCTCTGATGCACCGGCATGGCGCCGGCCGGGCTGCGCTTCTGCAGCAAGGTCGCCAGGGCCAGCGATAGCGTGCCGAGAACCGGCAGGCCATAGGCCCAGAGCGGGACATGGCCCATGTCGAGGGACCAGCCCGAGGCGATCAGGACACCGGCCAGGCCAAGGAACGAACCAAGCCACTGACGCGCATTTAAGGCCTGCCCCAGCACCGGCCAGGACAGGATGGCCACGGCCAAAGGCAGCATGTCGGCAATTAGGGCCACGAGGCCGGTCGGCACGCCGAAGACGATCGCCAGGGCAAAGCCGGCGAGGTAGCCGGACATCGCCAGCGCGCCGAACCATATCTGCGGCAGCACGTCCTTCCAGCGCAGCGGCGGCCCCATCGTAAGGGCAAAGGGCAGCAGGACCAGGCCGGAGACCAGGCTGCGCCACAGCAGGATCAGGAAGATCGGGGCATGGTCGATGGCAAACCGGATGCCGACGAACCCGGCGCTCCATGAGATCACCAATGCCGCTTCGAGCACGAGCAGCACGGCAATCGCCACAATTCTGTTCTCCCCGGGAGAAGATGGGCTGACAGCCTCACTCATGGGCATGACATCCGGGCTCAAAACCGTTCCAGGATCGAGGCGGCAATCCGGCGTGCGGTCTTCAGGCGCCCGTCATGCCCGTCCAGCCCGGCGCGCGACATGGCGCCTTCGAGCAGGAAGGAAAGATGTTCAGCGGTTTCATCGATCGCCGTGCCCGCGTCCGGCCGTATCTCGCCGAGATAGGCCCTGAACAGGCGCTCGACTTCTTCCTTCTGCGAGGCGACCGACGCGCGGCCCGGATCGCCGACCGGCAGTTCCGCCGCGGCGTTGAGCAGGCCGCAACCTCGAAAACCCCATTCATAGGCGGCATCGGCGTGATCCAGATAGGAATCGAAGATCGCCAGCACCCGCTCATGCGGCGTTGCCGCGCTCTTGAGCCGCTCCTGATAGATCGCCTGCCATTCGGTGCGCCTACCCTGGATATAGGCATTCACAAGATCGGCCTTGGACGAGAAATTATTGTAGAGGCTCATCTTGGCGACCCCGGCCCTTGCCGTGATGGCGTCGATGCCGGTGGCGCCGACGCCCTCGCTGTAGAACAGTTCGGCTGCGGCCTTCAGCAGGCGCTCCCTGGCTGGCATGCGATCCGTCACGTTCCTGGCTCCTTGATTAGGTAGACCGATCTACCTAATCAAGTCGTCTGTCAAGCCCCTTCCCGTGGGCGAGATGGAACGGCTTCGAGCGCCTACTGTTCCGACTTGCAGACGGCCTCGATGGGATGGCCATCCGGATCGATCACGAAAGCGGCAAAATAGGTCGGACCGTAATGGGCGCGAAGGCCGGGCGCGCCGTTGTCGACGCCGCCATGCGCGAGCGCCGCCCGGTGAAACTGTGCAACGGCCTGCCGGCTGGATGCGGCAAAGGCCAGATGGAAACCGGCGCCGGGAGATCGCGCCCGCTTGCCCCTCAGCTTGATCGTGAACTTGTCGCCGCCGCCGGGCAGGCCGTAGCCCACCGCCTGGTCCGGGTCATCGGGCTGCAGATCCTCCCACACGCGCACATAACCGAGCGCTCCCAGGGCCGCGTCGTAGAAAGCGGCGGAGCGTTCGATGTCCCCGACGCCGAAGGAAATGTGATGCAACATGGCGGGTTCCCGAGGAATCGTGCGTGAAGGTTTCGCTGGCGGCGATCAGACGGGATCCGCTTGCGCCACCGGCTGGCCGCTCGCCTCCACCCTCTCCTCGGCGGGACCGGTCCGCCGCGCCAGATTGAGGGCGGTGTTGATCAATCCGATATGGCTGAAGGCCTGCGGGAAATTGCCGAGCATGCGCTCCGCGATCGGATCGTACTCTTCCGACAGCAGCCCCACATCGTTGCAAAGGCCCACCAGCCGCTCATAGAGGTGCCGCGCATCCTCCTCGCGGCCCTGCAGCACATAGACATCCGCCAGCCAGAAAGTGCAGACCAGGAAGGCCCCCTCGCCCGGCGGCAAGCCATCATCGACATGGTCGGTGTTGTAGCGCAGCAGAAAGCCGTCGCGCATGAGCATGGTCTCGATGGCCCTGACCGTGCCGATCACCCGGGGATCGTCCGCCGGCAGGAAACCCACCAGCGGGATCTGCAGCAGGCTGGCATCAATCGTCTTGGAGCCATAGGCCTGCACGAAGCTGCCGAGATCGGTATCGAAGGCCCTGCGACAGACATCTTCGTGGATCTCGTCGGCCACGCGCTGGCAGCGCTCGGCAAAAGCAGGCCTGTCGCCGGACTTGATGGCCATATTGGCGGCACGGTGGAAGGCGACCCAGGCCATCACCTTGGAATGGGTGAAATGCTGCGCTCCGCCGCGCACCTCCCAGATCCCCTCGTCGGGACGGCGCCAGGCGGTTTCGAGGAAGTTCATGATGACTTCGCTGAGCGCCCGCGTGCGGGGATGGCGCTGCAGGCCGCCGGCAGCGGCCTGCATCATGGCATCGGCAACCTCGCCATAGACATCGAGCTGGAATTGCTCGGCAGCGGCATTGCCGATCCGCACCGGCCGCGATCCCTCATAGCCGCTGAGCCAATGAGGTTCCCATTCCAGGAGATTGCGCTCGCCCGACAGGCCATACATGATCTGCATCTGCTCGGGGGCTCCGGCGATGGCCCGCATCAGCCATTCGCGCCAGGCGGACGCCTCTTCGTAATAGCCGAGCTTCATGAAAGCCTGCAGCGTCATGGTGGCATCGCGCAGCCAGCAATAGCGGTAATCCCAGTTGCGCGGACCGCCGATCTGTTCGGGCAGCGAGGTGGTGGCAGCGGCCACGATGCCGCCCGTCGGCATATAGGTGAGCGCCTTGAGGGTGATCAGCGAGCGCTTGACGACATCGGTCCAGGGGCCGACCGATGGACAGCGCGCGGCAAAATCGCGCCAATAGCTTTCCGTATTGGCCAGCGCAGCCTCGACATCGGGCTGGGTCGGCCGTGGCGTCGTGGAAGGGCCGTAGGTCAGCACGAAGGGCACCTGCTCACCGGCGCTGACCTTGAAAGACCCTGCGGTGTGCAGGTCCTCGCCCTCCAGAGGCACCGGCGTCGAGAGGATCAACCGATCCGGTCCGGCCACGGCCGTGATGGTGCCGTCATCGGTGCGGGTGACCCAGGGCACGGTGCGGCCATAGTCGAAGCGCACCACGAAATCGGTGCTGAAGGCGACGGTGCCCTTCCGGCCCACCACCAGCCGGATGAGGTCGTTGGTGCCATCGCGCAGCGGCATGAAATCGATCAGGGTGGCGACACCCTCATCCGTTTCGTAGGTCGTCTCCAGGATGAGGGTGTCGGGCCGATAGCGACGGCTGATCCGCGCCTTCCTGTCGGTGGCGGCAATGCGCCAGCGCCCGTTCTCCGGCGTGCCGAGCAGGGCCGCGAAACTGGCGGGCGAATCGAAACGGGGAAAGCACAGCCAGTCGATGGACCCGTCGCGTGACACCAGGGCCGCCGTTTCGCAGTCGCCGATGAGGGCATAATCTTCAATCCGAGACGTCAAGGGATCTCTCCTTTCGACAGCCGGGACGCGGCATGCCCATGACGGAGCATCTGCAGCGCCTTTTCGCGGAATTGGCTCATAGGCGGCATTTCGACCGGAGCCCGGGTGATTCACCCCTATCTTCTCCTCCGGAATGCGGCGATTTAGTGCCGAAACCGGAGGTTGCAGCCCGAGAGCGGCGAAGATCTCTCCCTGGAGGAACGATCGACCTGGCTCTCATCTGGTCCATCGTACTTTCGATTGCTATGGTCCGCACCGAAATCCGGCGCCGCAACCGCGCTGCCACCAGCAGAAGGCCTCCAGCACATTGTCGGCGTTCACCCGTCTCCTTTCCACCTGGATGGTCCTGCTCTGGCGCTATTGGCCGCAATTGATGGCAATCTGGCTGATCGGCATGCTGGCCGAGGACGTGCTGACCGAGATCGCCGTGCGCATCGGCTTCCTCAATCGCCTGGCTGGCCTCTCGACGCTTACGCTGGTGGTTCTGGTCAAGCTGGTGGTGATCGTCGCCTTGTTCGAACTCGTCCGGCCGGGATTGCCTTCCCTGCAGGCGGCGGCAAGGGCGGCCGAATCACCGGAGAGCCAACCTCGGGAGGGCGGGCCTGCCGGCTTCACCATGGCCCTGTCACTGGCCCTGGTGCCGTTCTTCGCCTTCTATGCGGCCTGGGGTTTCCTCAGCGATACGATACGTGAATATTCCAAGCTTGCCCTCGATCTGACTCCCTTTGGCGAGAATGCCCGCATTCTCGAAGTCAGCGGCGGCGGGCTGCTGTTGTTGCTGGTGGCGATTGCCTGGCTGGTGAGGCTCGGTGCCAAATATATGCACAAGCGCTCCAAGCGCGTGCTCTGGCCTTTCCTGATCGTGGTGTGTGAAGCCAATTGGGCCTTTATCGCGCTCTATGTGCTGCAGGCCTGGCATGACAAGATCATGGCCTGGATTGCCCGTCTGCCGGAATTCCTGAACCCCTCGCTGTTATCGGCCGCTCGCGCGGCAAGCGTCGCCCCGCCCGTCGAGGCCGCGTCTGCCTCCTGGTGGGACATGCTGTCGGCCCTGTTCTCCTATGCGCTCTACCCCGCTGTCTGGCTGACCCTGGCAGCACTGGTCTACGGCTATGACATCGGGCGGACGGGAGCTTCCGCACAGGGCCGCTGGAGCAGGGCGATCGCACGCTGGGACGGGCTCCCCAAGTTCCTGCGCGATTTTCTCACCCATTTCGTGGCCGGTACGGCCAGGCGCTATCGCGCGCTGGCGGAGGGTGTCGGCCTGACATTCGGCACGGGTCTCAGCCTGATCGTCGTCGTTCTCGTCGCCTTCCGTCTCCTAGACTGGGGCTCGGCTTGGGCCTGGTACGGCGCCACGCGCCTGATAGGTCCTCATGAGATCGGCCTGTGGCAGATCATCGCCCACGGCCTCTCCATCCTGCTGGGCAGTCCGAGCGCACCCGGCAGCGGCGCCCTGATCATGCCCCTGAAGATCACGTTGCTCGCCGCTGGGCTGGAAACGGGCTTTGCCCAGGGCCGACAATGGCGCAGCGCGCGCCGGCCGATCAGCGCGGTTCCAGTTGGAAGTTGAGGGCGTCCGGCAGGGCCGAACGGAAGGAAAGCCGCACGGAAAGGTCCGAAGCGACCTTGGACGGAAGCAGGAACTTCTCCTCGACCAGCGTCGGCTGGCCATCGAGGCCGATGGAACGGGCGGCCTCGAAACACCCCGCCACGGGCGTCGCCGTGGGCTCCAGCGCGCGGCTGATGTCGCGGGACAACACGAAGGACAACGGGCTCCAGCGCTGCCCCCGGCCAT
Organism: Labrys sedimenti; assembly: GCF_034424805.1. Taxonomy (NCBI): domain Bacteria; kingdom Pseudomonadati; phylum Pseudomonadota; class Alphaproteobacteria; order Hyphomicrobiales; family Xanthobacteraceae; genus Labrys; species Labrys sedimenti. The sequence goes on along the minus strand of NZ_JAXOUF010000002.1, from coordinate 442,776 downwards.
CGAGCAGGGTCAGGCTGCAGCCCAGCCAGATGGCCTGCCGCTGCGCCTCATCGACGATCTTCTCCTCGGGCACCGCCTTGAGACGGACGATGAGAAGCCTGCGATCCTTCGGCAAGGGCAGGCGCGTACCCTCGCCGCTATCGGCGAACCGGGCCGAAACAAGCGACCAGTCGGCACGCGCATAGAGGGCAGCCTCCCTGGGCTTGACCGTGGTGATGCGCAATTCGTGCGAGGCGACATAGTCCATGATGTCGACCCGGGCACCGAAGGCAAAGACGGCCAGCAGGAGCAGGGGTATCGCGATCAGGCTGCGCCAGTACCAGCGCGAGGCGGGCCGGCTTTCCGGGCGTGCCTGCTCAGAGGGGGTCACGGCCGATCTCCAGGACGGTGCGACGGATGGCGGAACCTTCGTTGAGGGAGATGGCGAGTTGGGCTGTAAGCCGCGGAAAGGCCTCCCGCGAAATCACCAATTCCGCACCTGCGAGTTCGTCGGCCGGCAGCTCGAATATGAAGAGGCCCGGCTGCTGCAGGCCCGGCTGCAATTCCTTGCCGGACAGCAATTGGGACATGCCGTCCACCCGCGGGCTCTGCATATAGGTCCGCCCGCTGGCCCCGCGAAGCGAAACGCCCGCCAGCATGAGTGTGCGATTGGTGGCGGACGCATCCGCAGTGACCACGGCCCAGACGCCGCCGGTGCTGCGTTCGACCTTCTTGCCATAGCGCTGGAAGACCAGCAGTTCCGAGAGGATGAGCTTGTCGACTTTCAGGCTGAACCCTGCGGCTTGAGCAAGTGCTCCCTGTCTGCCCGACGTCTCGATCGGCCCGGTGAGGACGGCATAGCCAGGTGTCGTCCAGCGCAGCAGCGCCAGCAGGACGATGCCCGTCAGCACGATCATCACGGTGATGGCGGCATTCTTCATCCCGGAGCCCCAGCGGCATCGAGGGGCACGCTCACGCGGGCGACATCATGCGGATTGAACCAGCCCGGCGCTCCATAGAGATTGTCCTTCGGCTTGAAGGTCACACCGGCGACGGTGAGCTCCAGCGTCTTGGGCAAGGCGGCATCGGCCGGCAGGGTCCAGACGGCCTGCAGGCGCTCCGGCAGGCGGGGCTGCAGCGCCATCAGCCGCTCCCTGTCCCGGACGAGGTAGAAATCAGGCCCTTCGGCGCCAGCGACATTGGCGAGCTTCAGGATACCGGTTACGGCATTGGAGGTGCCTTCGGTGCGGTTGGCAAGCGTGAGTTCGAGCACCACCGCGCGGCGGCCAGCCTTGACCGGGCGGCCATCCGGCAGCACCGAGGCCGGGGCGGCCGCGTTCAGCGTGACGAGCCAGCGCCCCGCCTCGATCGTCTGTCCGGCCGCCCTGTTCGGCACTTGGTCGGGATTGCGCAGCTGATAGAGCGAGGCGCCCAGCGAAATCGCGGCGGCTGCAAACCCGCCGATGCCGGTCAGCACCTTCGTCTTGAGGCTCTGGCGCGATAATCCTGCGCGCAGCTTCGACAATGTCCCATTCGCATCGGCCATGAAACCGACTTAGTCGCTGAACGCCGCCCGGGCAAGATGCCGCAGGCGGGGACGACATCGCACCCACGCGCAATTTCTGCATCATGCCCGTGTCGCGATCGTCACATTCACCGGGTTCTGCCACTGGGGCATTCATTGCATGATGCCTGACATCGCGAGTCGCGGGAGAGGCCATGGCCGACGCGGATGCCATTGTCGTAGGGGCGGGCCTGGCCGGGCTGGTCGCGGCCGCCGAGCTCACCGCCGCCGGCAAGCGGGTCATCCTGCTCGACCAGGAGCCTCGCCAGAATCTGGGCGGCCAGGCCTTCTGGTCGCTCGGCGGGCTCTTTTTGGTCGACAGCCCCGAGCAGCGTCGCCTTGGCATCAAGGACAGTTTCGAGCTCGCCTTGCAGGATTGGCTCGGCACGGCCGGCTTCGACCGCGAGGAGGATTACTGGCCGCGACGCTGGGCGGAGGCCTATCTCGCCTTCGCCGCCGGCGAGAAACGCGCCTGGCTGCGCGCGATGGGGCATCGGATCTTCCCGGTCGTCGGCTGGGCCGAGCGGGGTGGCGGCAGCGCCGGCGGCCCGGGCAATTCGGTGCCGCGCTTCCACCTCACCTGGGGCACCGGCCCGGGCGTGGTCGAGCCGTTCGAACGGCTCGCCTTGGCAGCCGAGGCGGAAGGCCTGCTCGCGCTACGGTTCCGCCACCGCGTCGACGGCCTGATCCACGCGGGTGGGGCGATCGCCGGCGTGGAAGGCAGCCTGCTTGCGCCCAGCAACGCGCCACGCGGGGCCGCCACCTCGCGCGAGGTGGTGGGTCACTTTTCCCTGACTGCGCCGGTGACGATCATCGCCAGCGGCGGCATCGGCGGCGACCTCGAGCTGGTACGCCGTCATTGGCCGCGGCGGCTCGGCCAGCCGCCAAAGACGATGGTCACCGGCGTCCCAGCCTATGTCGACGGGCGCATGCTCGCCATTGCGGCACAGGCGGGAGCGCGGCTGATCAATCGCGACCGCATGTGGCACTATGTCGAAGGCCTCAGGAACTGGGATCCGATCTGGCCCGGCCACGGCATCCGCATCCTCCCCGGCCCCTCCTCGCTCTGGCTCGACGCGCGCGGCAATCGCCTTCCCGGCCCGCTCTATCCGGGCTTCGACACGCTGGGAGCGCTGGCTCACCTGCGCGCTACCGGCTTCGACCATAGCTGGTTCATCCTGACCCAGAGCATCATCCGCAAGGAATTCGCGCTCTCGGGCTCGGAGCAGAACCCAGACCTCACCGGCCGCAACTGGAAATTGACGCTGCGTCGCGCCATCGGGCGGCGGGCGACCGGGCCGGTGGAAGCCTTCAAGCAGCATGGCGCCGATTTCGTGGTGGCCGACGACCTGGAACGTCTCGTCGCCGGCATGAACGCCCTGACGCAGGAGCCCCTGCTCGACCCCGCCGCGATACGGCAGTTGATCGAGGCACGCGACCGCGACCTCGCCAACCGCTTCGGGAAGGACGGTCAGATCATGGCCATCCGCAATGCCCGCCATTATCTCGGCGACCGGCTGATCCGTACCGCGCGGCCGCACGCCTTGCTCGATCACGCCCACGGCCCGCTGATCGCAGTCAAGCTCAACATCCTCACGCGCAAGACGCTGGGCGGCCTGGAAACCGATCTCGACGGCCGGGTCTTCGGCGGGGACCTTGCTCCCCTGCCCGGCCTCTATGCCGTTGGCGAAGCCGCCGGCTTCGGCGGCGGCGGCATGCATGGCTATCGGGCGCTGGAAGGTTCCTTTCTCGGCGGTTGCCTGTTCAGCGGGCGGCAGGCCGGACGGGCGGCGGCTGCAGCACTGTAGCCGCGCCCCGCAGCCGCTACGGGCGCAGGCTTCTCGCCAAGACGATATCGACAAGCGTTCCAGGCAGCGGCAGTATGTCGGCATGAGCGTCCGCCTGCCCCAGAATTTCTCCCCTGCCACCGCCCGCTCGGCCCTCGACGTCCTCGGCGCCGAGATCCGCGTGGAGAAGGCCGCCTCGCTGGAACGGGCGGGTGAGGCCGCCGGCCAGGCCATGGCCGCCCTGCACGCGGCGGCAACCGAGGACCCCGCCCGCTCCCGCCTGCTGGCCGACGCCGTCGACGCGGTCTATGGTTATTTCATCCAGCGAGAGCTGATGGGCATGGCTTCCCATGGCGGTGTCATCCGCGAGCTCAGGATCCCGCCCGAAGTGCTGGTCAGGCTGGGCGTCAGGCGCTGACACGGTCCATCGAGAAGCGGACGTCCTACAATTCCCCGATGCTGCCATCCGCCATGCGCCGCGCATAGACCGCAAGGACCAGGCGTTCGGAATGGATGAGATAGTCGCCGAGCAAGGCGGCCGCCCTGTCGAACTGCCCCGCTTCGGCCAGTTCGAGAATGGCAAGGTTCTTGTCGACGAAGGGAGCGTGCAGGAATTCGGCATCCTGCAGCATGCCGAAGGCGAGCCGCAGCTCCGCCAGAACCTGGGCGAAGAGCAGGTTCAGCCTTTCGCTGTCGGCCAGTTCCACGACGGCCATATGAAAGGCCATGTTGGCCGTGCCCACCCCGGGCCAATCCTCCACCGTCCGGCAGCGCAGGGCTTCCTCGAAGGCATCGCGCATGCGCTTCTTGGCAGGATGGCGCGGATAGGCCTGGGCGAGGGCTTGGCATTCGATCAGGCGCCGGACGCGATAGATGTCGATGATCGAGGCGATGCTCGGCACCGCCACGAACACGCCGCGATTGGGAACGTGCCTGAGCAGGCCGTCCTTGGTCAGCACCCGGAAGACCTCGCGCAGCGTGTTGCGGGAAATGGCCAGATCGTCGCTGAGCGCCTGCTCCGACAGGCGCTGTCCGGGGCCGAATTCGCCCTGCGTGATCTTGCGTCGCAATTGCTCGGCCACACGCTCGCCGAGCGTCAGGGCGGATGAGGCCGGACGGGGATCACCCGGTTGCGTCATGGGCGGTGCCTCGTGCCATTGTCCAATCTTCACTCAACGTAGCCATTCCATCTGTCCATGACGACGAGCCGGATTGTAGGGCAATCCTCGGGATTCACAACGAAGCCCCTAGGGTCTCACGGTGACAAACGGCCTGGGCTGAAAAGAAGGCGTGCTGCCGGGCAGGCCACGTCCGCGCCTGAAGGGCGGAAACCCGGCTGCCACCCGGGCAGGACCCGGTCAAAAGGCATCGCTTAAGGTCCCGCGTTCCGATCGTTCGGAAGGCACCATCATATTGTTGAACAATAATTTATATACGTTCAATCAAAACTCTTGATCAAGGCATCAATTTCGATGATATTGCCGGTGGATCGGGCAATATCGCCCTACAAGAACCGATCACTTATCCAGACCATTCAATGTCCCCGGGGAGCGAACACCGTGCCTAGTGACATCAGCCTATGGCCCCTGATCGGCGTGGCCATCATCGTCGCGGGCTTCGTCCTGCGCTTCAATCCCATGCTCGTCGTGATCGTTGCCGCCATCGGCACGGCCCTCGCCGCGAGCTTCCCTCCGCAGCAGGTTCTCTCCGCCATCGGCACCGGCTTCCTGAAGACGCGCAATCTGGCGGTGATCCTGCTGCTGCCGCTCGCCGTGGTCGGCCTGCTCGAACGCCATGGCCTGCGCCAGCATGCCCAAGCCTGGATCAGCAGGATCCGTTCGGCGACATCGGGCCGCCTGCTTATCGTCTATCTCGCCGCCCGGCAGCTGACGGCAGCGGTGGGCCTGACCAGCCTCGGCGGGCATCCCCAGATGGTGCGCCCATTGATCGCCCCCATGGCGGAAGGCGCGGCCGAGGTCCGGCATGGCTCGCTCACCGAGCGGGTCCGCCATAAGCTCAGGGCCTTTGCCGCTGCCACCGACAATGTCGGCCTGTTCTTCGGCGAGGACATCTTCGTCGCCTTCGGCGCCATCGTCCTGATGACGACATTCCTCCGGGAAGCCGGCGTCGAGGTCGAGCCGCTTCATGTTGCCTTGTGGGGCATCCCGACGGCACTGACGGCCTTCGCCATCCATGCCTTCCGGCTGTCTCGCCTCGATGCGGCCATTGCCCGCGATCTAGCCGAGGCTCCGTCCGATGCCGGCCTGCGGCCTGAAGTGCAGTCGGAGGGCTGACATGATCCTCTCCCTTTCGCACCTGTTCTATCTAGTCGGGGCGATCCTGGCCGTCACCGCCGTGATGACCTTGGCCGACCGCAACCATCCCAAGCGCTTCAGCAGCGCCCTGTTCTGGGGCCTCTATGCACTGGCCTTTCTGATCGGGGACTTCCTGCCGCCGGCCGTGGTCGGCGTGGGCGTCGTCGTGCTGGCGCTGATTGCCGGGCTCGGCGGGGTCGGTGCCGGCCGTCACGACATTCCCAGCGTCGCCACAGCGGTGGCCAGTGCAAAACGGCTCGGCAACAAGCTGTTCGTACCGGCGCTTGCCATTCCGCTGCTGACCGTGGTGATCACGCTTTCGGGCCACTACGTCACCATCGGCGGCACGCCGCTGTTCGATCCCAAGAACACCACCCTGGTCGCCCTCGGCATCGCCTGCATCGTTGCGCTCGTCCTCGCCTGCTGGCTGACGCGCGAAACACCCGTCCAGGGCCTGCGCGAATCCCGCCGTCTCACCGATGCGCTCGGCTGGGCCCTGGTCCTGCCTCAGATGCTGGGCATGCTCGGCCTGGTCTTTTCCGATGCCGGTGTCGGCAAGGCGGTCGCCCACCTCACCACCAGCTATGTCAACATGGACCTTCGCCTAGTGGCGGTCGCTCTCTATGTCGTCGGCATGGCGCTGTTCACCGTGATCATGGGCAATGGCTTTGCCGCCTTTCCGGTGATGACGGGCGGTGTCGCCGTGCCGGTCCTGATCGGTGTCTATCATGGCAATCCGGCGGTGATCGCCGCCGTTGGCATGCTGTCGGGTTATTGCGGTACGCTGATGACCCCCATGGCCGCCAATTTCAACATCGTGCCGGCCGCTCTGCTGGAGATCGACAAGAATGCGGTGATCCGCGCCCAGATTCCGACGGCGCTGGCGCTGCTCGCCGCCAATGTCGTACTGCTCTATGTCCTGATGCCTCTCTAGAGCAAAACGCGCTCAAGTGTGGACGCTTATTTACTCTAACTCTCTGTTTCGACGCGTCTTTGCGATTCCAGGCGATTTCGTCAAATCGCAAAACACTCCAGGACATCATTCGCGGAAAGCAGCCATGAGCCCCAAAAAGCCGCCAGACCAGACGCCGCCAACCGTGTTGATCACCGGCTTCGAAGCGTTCGAAAACGATGAGACCAACGCTTCCTGGGAGGTTGCCCGGGCGTTGGATGGCTGGATCTGCGAGGGTGCCCTGGTCCGCGCGGTGCAATTGCCCTGCGTGTTCGGGGCCGCCATCGAGCGCTTGGACGAGGCCCTGAGGCAATGGCGGCCTCGCCTCGTCATCAGCCTCGGACAGGCGAGCGGACGCGCCGAGATCACGCCAGAGCGCGTGGCGATCAATCTCGACGATGCGCGCATTGCCGACAATGAGGGCCGCCAGCCGATCGATATCCCAGTGATATCGGGGGCGCCGGCTGCCTATTTCTCCTCGCTGCCGGTCAAAGCGATCGTGCGCGACCTCCGGTCGGCGGGCCTCCCGGCCTCGCTCTCCAACTCAGCCGGCACCTTCGTGTGCAATCATGTCTTCTTCGCCCTGATGCATCGGCTGGCGACGCACCGCCCACTTGCCGGCACGAGGGGCGGCTTCGTCCATATGCCCTGCCTGCCCGAGCATGCCGCGCGCCGGTCCGGGCTGCCAAGCCTGGGGCTGGCGACGCAGGTGGAGGCGATCAGGCACCTCACGCGCACCGCCCTCACCGTCCAGGACGACGTACGGGAGAGCGGCGGGCAGATCCATTGAGCCGCCAGGCAAGCCGGGCGGCGTGACGTCATCGGGAGCTTCGTGCCATGAACATCGATCTCAACAGCGATCTCGGCGAGAGCTTCGGCGCCTGGCGCATGGGCGACGACGAGGCGATGCTCACCATCGTCTCCAGCGCCAATGTCGCCTGCGGCTTTCACGCCGGCGATCCCACCGGCATCCTCGCCACGCTGCGGGCCGCCACGGCCAAGGGCGTGACCGTCGGCGCGCATATCGCCTACCCCGATCTCGGCGGCTTCGGACGGCGCAATATGGATGTCGCCGGCGAGGATCTCATCGCCGACACCATCTACCAGATCGGCGCTCTCAAGGGCCTGGCCACCGCCGCCGGCACCCGCGTGTCCTACGTCAAGCCGCATGGCGCCCTCTACAACACCATCGCCAAGGACCGGCGGCAGGCCGAGGCCATCATCGAGGGGATCCGGCAGATCGATCCGGGGCTCACTTTGGTAGCGCTGGCCGGCTCTCCCCTGATCGGCTGGGCCCGGGCCGCCGGCCTCACCGTGGTCGCCGAGGCCTTTGCGGACAGGGGCTATATGCCCGACGGCTCGCTGGTGTCGCGCCGCGAGCCCGGCGCGGTGCTGCACGATCCCAAAGAGGTGGCAGCACGCATGCTGCGCCTCGTCACCAAAGGCACGGTTCCCGCCATCGACGGCAGCGCGGTCCGCATCGAAGCGGATTCGATCTGCGTCCATGGCGACAGCCCCGGTGCCGTCGCCATGGCCCGCGAAATCCGAGCCTTGCTGGAACGGTCGGGGGTGGCCGTGCGCTCCTTCATGACGCCAGCGGACGGAGAGCCTTGATGCGCTTCCTGCCGGTCAATCTCGATGCCCTCATGGTGGAGTTGCCCGACCTGCCGCAGACCCTGGCCCTGCAGGCCTCCCTGCGCACCGAGCCCATCGCCGGCATCGAGGACATCGTGCCGGCGGCCAGGACCTTGCTGGTGCGCTATCGTCCGGCCGCCATCGCACAACGAGAGCTGATCAGCGCCATCAGCCGGCGTCGCCTCGATGCCAAGGTCGAGCAGAGCGGTACCCTGATCGAGATCCCGGTCCGTTATGACGGGGAGGATCTCGCCGAGGTCGCCGATCTCCTCAAGATTTCGGTCGAGGAGGTGATCCGGCGCCATACTGGCAGCGACTACACCGTGGCCTTTACCGGCTTCGCACCGGGCTTTGCCTATCTCAGCGGCGGCCATCCGAGCTTCGACCTGCCCCGGCGCGCCACGCCGCGTCCACGCCTGGCCGCAGGTTCCGTGGGTCTTGCCGGGCATTTCAGCGCCGTCTACCCGCAGGCCAGCCCCGGTGGCTGGCAGATCATCGGCGTGACGGACCTGCCGATGTGGGACCTTGCGCGCGAACGCCCCGCTCTGCTGCAGCCTGGCGACCGCGTACGTTTCGTCGAAGCCGGCAAAGGCAAGAGCCCTCACCCCCAACCCCACTCCCCACAGGGGAGAGGGGGGCAAGTGGCGCGATCTCCCCTCTCCCCTGTGGGGAGTAGGGCCGGGGGTGAGGGAGGCAACCCCGCCTCGCCCCTCTTCGACGTCGTCAAGCCAAGTCCCCAGATGCTGTTCCAGGATCTGGGCCGCCCCGGCCAAGCGCGGCAGGGCGTCAGCGTTTCCGGCGCGATGGACCGCGCTGCCCTGCGCAGCGCCAACCGGCTGGTCGGTAACCCCAGCCCATTGCCAGGCATCGAGATCGCCTATGGCGGTTGCGAACTCCTCTGCCTCGGCGAGACTGTGGTCGCCGTCACCGGCGCCGAGGGACCGCTCACCCTGACGACCGCCGTAGGGTCTGCCTACCCGGTGCCGCGCTACGCCGCCATTGCACTCACTGCCGGCGACAAGCTGCATTTCGGGGAGCCGCAGGCCGGCATGCGCTCCTACCTCGCCGTGCGCGGCGGCTTCGCCGTTGCCCCGGTACTGGGCAGCGCCGCCACCGATACGCTGGCCCAGATCGGGCCGCCGGCCATTACAGTCGGCGACCACCTGCGCGCGCTCGCGCCATCCTTCGGTGCCGTGACGGGGCTGCCGGACGTCCAGCCCACGCTGCCAAAGCCGGGTGAACCCGTCATTCTCGACGTCGTCATGGGTCCGCGCTCCGACTGGATCTCCAAACAGGCTCTCGAGGACTTTGAGAGCCAATCCTGGTCGGTGACGCCCCAGTCCAACCGCATCGGCATCCGCCTCGCCGGCGAGCGGGCGCTGAAGCGCGCGCCGGCAAGCGAAGGCAAGGAACTGCCGAGCGAAGGCACGATCCAGGGCTCGATCCAGGTACCGCCGTCGGGGCAGCCAGTACTGTTCCTCGCCGATCATCCGTTGACCGGCGGCTATCCCGTCATCGCCGCCGTCGCCCCGTACCATCTCGATCGCGCCGGCCAGATTCCCATCGGAGCGCAGATCCGTTTCCGGCCGATCACCCAGTTTCCAGGGGGACTATAATGCCCATCAAGAAGGTCCTGATCGCCAACCGGGGCGAGATTGCCGTGCGCGTGATACGGGCCTGCGCCGACCATCGCGTCGCCTCCGTCGCCGTCTACGCCGATGCCGACATCGACGCCCTGCATGCCCGCATGGCGGACGAGGCCTATGGCCTGGGTGGCGACAAGCCGGCCGAAACCTATCTCGACATCGACAAGCTCATTGCCATCGCCCGTCGCAGCGGCGCCGACGCCGTGCATCCGGGCTATGGCTTCCTCTCCGAACGCGCCACCTTTGCGCAGGCCGTGATCGATGCCGGACTGACCTGGATCGGCCCGCCTCCGTCCGCCATCGAGCAATTGGGCGACAAGGTGCAGGCGCGCAAGCTCGCCTTGGCGGTCGGCGCCCCCCTGGTTGCCGGCACCGCCGATCCGGTGAGCGGCCCCGAGGAAGTCCTCGCTTTTGCCGAGCAGCATGGCCTGCCAATCGCCATCAAGGCCGCCTTCGGCGGCGGCGGGCGCGGGCTGAAGGTCGCCTGGCGCATGGACGAGGTCGCCGAGCTCTATGACTCGGCCGTGCGCGAGGCGGTGACCGCCTTCGGGCGCGGCGAATGCTTCGTCGAGCAATATCTCGACCGCCCCCGCCATATCGAGGCGCAGGTGATCGCCGACAGCCATGGCCATGTCGTGGTGCTCGGCACCCGAGACTGCTCGCTGCAACGCCGCAACCAGAAGCTGGTGGAAGAAGCGCCGGCCCCCTTCCTGAGCGACGAGCAGCGCGCCCGCATTCACCAGGCCGCGCACGATATCTGCGCCAAGGCCGGCTATGTCAGCGCCGGCACGGTGGAGTTCCTCTTGAGCGCCTCGGGCGCAATCTCCTTCCTGGAGGTCAATACCCGCCTGCAGGTGGAGCATCCGGTGACGGAGGAGACCGCCGGCATCGATCTGGTGGTCGAGCAGTTGCGCGTCGCCGATGGCCATCCCCTCGGCATCACCGAGACACCGGCGCCGCGAGGCCACGCCCTGGAGTTCCGCATCAATGCCGAGGATGTCGGGCGCGGCTTCCTGCCGACCCCGGGTCTCGTCACCGCCTTCGAGCCGCCCTCCGGCCCGGGCATCCGCCTGGATACCGGCGTCGCGACCGGCTCGACCATCCCCGGCAACTTCGATTCCCTGATGGCCAAGCTCATCGTCACCGGTGCGACGCGAGGTGAGGCCATCGCACGCGCCCGGCGCGCCCTCGCCGAGTTCCGCATCGAGGGGGTCGCCTCGGTGCTGCCCTTCCATCGCACGGTGATCGGCCATACCGACTTTGCGGGCGAGCGGGATTTCAAGATTCATACCCGCTGGATCGAGACCGACTTTGCCGCCACCCTTGCAGCCGCCACGCGGCCGGAACCGCTGCCGGCGGCGGCATTGCTGCGCACCGCCGTGGAGATCGACGGAAGGCGCGTCACCCTCGGCCTGCCCCCCGCCTTGCTGGGCGGCCTTCAGGCCGTGCCATCAGCGGCGCCGGCCGCGGCGGCACCAGCCGAGGCTCCGCCCGATGCGGTGGTCGCGCCGATGGCCGGCACGCTGCGCTCCTGGCAAGTGGAAGACGGCGCCGAAGTCGCGGAGGGCGATGTCGTCGCTGTGATGGAAGCGATGAAGATGGAAATGCAGGTCAAGGCCCATCGGGCCGGAAAGCTGGCGCAGGAGACCGAAGCCGGCGCCACCGTTACCGCCGGCATGGTGTTGGCGCGCATTGGATAGGAGAACGATCTATAAGAAAGGCTATCCGCGCCTTTCTGGAAAGAGCCTGCCGTGATTCCCTGGAAACACCTCGACACCGCGACGATCCCCAATGGCGGCGGGGAACTGCGCCTCAAGCAGCGCGGCAGCGAATTCTCGATCATGCTCGGCAGCAACGAGCTGATGAACAGCAGGTTGAGCGGCTCGGAAGAAGCGCTGGCAACGATGGCCGCCGAACGCCTGGCGGCGCGCAGGCATCCTCGCATCCTGATCGGTGGCCTCGGCATGGGCTTCACTTTGCGCGCCGCGCTGGCAAGTTTCCCGGACGATGCCGAGATCGTGGTCGCCGAACTGGTGCCAGCCGTCGTGACCTGGGCCCGGGGACCGATGGCCGAGATCTTCGCGGGCAGCCTCGATGATCGGCGCGTCAGCATCGAGCTCGGCGACGTCAACGGCGTGATCCGCGCCGGGCACCGCTTCGATGCGATCCTGCTCGACGTCGATAACGGCCCTGAAGGGCTGACCCATGCCGGCAATGACCGCCTCTACAGCCTGGAAGGCCTCGCGGCGGCCCGGGGAGCGCTGACGGCGGGCGGCCTGCTGGCCGTATGGTCGCAAGGCCCCTCTTCGGCCTTCGACAGGCGGCTGCGCCAGGCAGGCTTCGCGGTAGACGAGGTCCGCGTCCGAGCCAACAAGGGGCGAAGCGGCGCCCGGCATGTGATCTGGTTTGCCAAGAAAAGCTAACCGCGATCCGGCCGGCGGCCGGTCTCTTCACGATCGCCACTCTTGCCGCCTATGCTCTTGCAGCACGCCATCCGGCTGCATAACTCTAGATCTTCATTGCCCGCTTGGCGGGTATTGCGCATCCTACTTTGCTACGGGCGCTCTTTATCAAGATGAATGCCATGACACTTCGTTCGATCATGCGCTCGGTCGTGGCCGTGCGTGCCAAGATTCCACAGGACGCCTTCACCGCAACTGCGCTCGGCACCGAGCGGGAGGGCAGCGGGGTGGTCATCCGCGATGACGGGCTGGTGCTCACCATCGGCTATCTCGTTACCGAAGCCGACGAGATCTGGCTGACCACCCAGGATGGGCGCGTGGTTCCCGCCCATGTCGTGGCCTATGACCAAGCGACGGGCTTCGGCCTGGTACAGGCGCTCGGCCGGCTCGGCCTGCCGGCGCTGGGGCTCGGCAGCTCCGGCAAGGCGGCTGTCGGCGACGAGGCGGTGTTCGTCGACGGTACGGGGCGTCATGTCGACGCCCGTATCGTGGCCAAGCAGGAATTCGCCGGCTATTGGGAATATCTGCTCGACGAGGCGATCTTCATCGCGCCTGCCCACCCCGGCTGGGGAGGCGCGGCCCTGGTCGGCGAAGACGGCAGGCTTCTCGGCATCGGATCCCTGCTCCTGCAGATGGAACGCAGCGGCGAGGATTTAGATATCAACATGGTCGTGCCCATCGACCTCCTGCCCCCCATTCTCGACGATCTCCTGACACGAGGCCAGGTCGACCAGCCACCGCGCCCCTGGCTCGGTGCCTTCTCGGCCGAAAGCAATGGCAAGGTCGTGGTCGCCAGCGTGGCCAAGGGATCACCGGCCGCCAAGGCGGGGCTGAAGGCGGGCGACATCATCTCCGACATCCGCAACGAGGAAGTCCGGGGCCTCGCCGATTTCTATCGCAAGGTGTGGAGCGGCGGCCCGGCCGGCGTCGAGGTGCCGATGCGGGTCCTGCGCGATGGCCGGGAGAGCTGGCTGCGCGTCAAATCGGCCGATCGCAACGCCTTCCTGCGCAAGCCGCCTTTGCAGTGACGAGACAAAAGGTTGTCCTGGATCAGCATCGTCATTGCGAGCGCAGCGAAGCAATCCAGTGCTGGAAAACGTGGCGGCCGCGGCTCCTGGATTGCTTCGCTGCGCTCGCAATGACGCACGAGTCAAACATCGCCGCCGCTGGTATTATGCTTCATCCTGCTCGCGGACCCGGATCTGCGCCGCATCACTACGTGCTGCAGCGCGTCCGGGATGACCATCAGCCCGCGGCCTCCAGCTTGTCCTGGGTCCTGGTCTCGAAATCGCTGGCGTCATGGCGCTCACGCAATTGGCTCGACGGCTCGCCCGAGGTGCGGTTGACCATGCGCCCGCGCTGCACGGCCGGCCGCTGGAAGATCGCCTCGGCCCAGCGCTGCACATTCTTGTAGTCTTCGACCTGCAGGAACTCGGCCGCGCCATACTGCCAGCCTCTGGCGAGGCCGCCGTACCAGGGCCAGACGGCCATGTCGGCGATGGTGTAGTCGCTGCCGGCAAGATATTCGACCTCGCCCAGGCGACGGTCGAGCACGTCGAGCTGGCGCTTCACCTCCATGGCGAAACGGTCGATGGCATATTCGATCTTGGTCGGCGCATAGGCGTAGAAATGGCCGAAGCCGCCGCCGAGATAGGGCGCGCTCCCCATCTGCCAGAACAGCCAGGACATGCATTCGGCGCGGGTGGCCGGGTCCTTCGGCAGGAACTCGCCGAACTTCTCGGCGAGATAGAACAGGATCGAGCCGGATTCGAACACCCGGATCGGTTCGGGGCCGCTGCGGTCGAGTAAGGCCGGAATCTTGGAGTTCGGATTGACATCGACGAAGCCCGAGCCGAACTGGTCGCCCTTGCCGATCTCGATCAGCCAGGCATCATATTCGGCGCCCTTGTGGCCTTGAGCCAGCAATTCCTCCAGCATGATGGTGACCTTGACGCCGTTCGGCGTGCCCAGCGAATAGAGCTGGAGGGGATGGCGGCCGACCGGCAGCTCCTTGTCGTGGGTGGGGCCGGCGATCGGCCGGTTGATATTGGCGAACGCACCGCCATTCGCCTTGTTCCAGGTCCAGATCTTCGGGGGCGTGTAGTCGGACGAACCGGTCATTCTCGAACTCCAGGTCAGAGCCTATCAGTGAAAGGGCCAGCGAGTGCAGGGGCTGCCTTCATGGCAGATAGGGTGAGGCGGAAGCTCATGCTAGGGCAAGACAGGTGGCTCTCCCCCAGAAAATCCCGATCTCTCCTCCCCTCACCGCTTTATCCCGCGCGCAGAGCCTGCTATTCACGCCCGCATGACATATATGCTGCGCATTGCCCGAATTATCGTCCCGGCTTCCGCGTGCGGGCTCGGCTGAGCTCCGCGGAAGGTCCGGGTTTGCGCCGCTTTCCCTTTCCTCCGTATCGACGGATCCCTGTTCATGACCGATGTTGCGTCCCCCTCCAGCGAGACCGCCGAGAGCTCGAAGGCGAGCTCTGGGGCTTACGACTATTCCAAGACCCTGTTCCTGCCGCAGACGGCCTTCCCCATGCGCGGCGGCCTGCCGCAGAAGGAGCCGGAGATCCTGACCCGCTGGCAGGCCCAGAATCTGCGCCAGCGCCTGCGCGACACCTCGGCCGGCCGGCCGAAATTCGTGCTGCATGACGGCCCGCCCTATGCCAATGGCAACATCCATATCGGCCACGCGCTCAACAAGATCCTGAAGGACCTGGTGACGCGCTCGCAGCAGATGCTCGGTTTCGATTCCAACTATGTCCCGGGCTGGGACTGCCACGGCCTGCCGATCGAATGGAAGATCGAGGAGCAGTACCGCGCCAAGGGCAAGAACAAGGACGAGGTGCCGCTGGTCGAGTTCCGCCGCGAATGCCGGGCCTTCGCCGAGCACTGGGTCGGCGTGCAGCGCGAGGAGTTCAAGCGCCTGGGCGTCGAAGGCGACTGGGAGCATCCCTATCTCACCATGGCCTATGCGGCCGAGGCGCAGATCGCCCGTGAGATCATGAAATTCGCCATGAGCGACCAGCTCTATCGCGGCTCCAAGCCGGTGATGTGGTCGGTGGTGGAGAAGACCTCGCTGGCCGAGGCCGAGATCGAGTATGAGGACCATACCTCCGACATGATCTGGGCGAAGTTTCCGGTGCGCTCGGGTGCCACGCGCGACGAGCTGGCCAAGGCCGCCTTCGTGATCTGGACCACCACGCCCTGGACCATCCCGGGCAACCGCGCCATCGCTTATTCGAGCCGCGTCGCCTATGGGCTCTATCGCGTCACATCAGCGCCCGAGAACAACTGGGCCAAGGTGGGCGACAGCTTCATCCTGGCCGACAAGCTGGCCGAGGAGGTGTTCAAGACCGCCAAGGTGGAAGCCTATGAGCGCCTCGGCGGCGTCGAGCCCGGCGAGCTGGCGCGCCTCACCGCCGCCCATCCGCTGGCGGGCTTCGACCCCGGCTACGGCTTCGACGTGCCGCTGCTCGAGGGCGAGCATGTCACCGACGAAGCCGGCACCGGCTTCGTGCATACCGCCCCCAGCCATGGCCGCGAGGACTTCGACGTCTGGACGGCGCATCAACGCGAACTGAACGCGCGCGGCATCAACACGCATATCCCCTATCCCGTGGATGGCGACAGCTTCTACACGGCCGACGCACCGGGCTTTGCCGGCAAGCGCGTGATCACCGAGAAGGGCGACAAGGGCGATGCCAATGACGCCGTGATCAAGGCGCTGGTAGCCCAGGGCAATCTGGTGGCCCGTGGCCGTATCAAGCACCAATACCCCCATTCCTGGCGCTCGAAGAAGCCGGTGATCTTCCGCAACACACCGCAATGGTTCATCGCGATGGACAAGCCCATCGACGAGGTGGCGCCGGGCACCGTGCCGGCGGCGACGCCGGCCCGTACGGAGGAGGGCGTCCTGCGCAACGATGTCGGGCCGACGCTCGGTGACGGCTCGTCGCTGCGCGAGCTCGCCCTCAACGCCATCCAGCAGACCCAATGGGTGCCGGCGGCCGGCGAGAACCGCATCACCGGCATGATCGCCAACCGCCCGGACTGGGTGGTGTCGCGCCAGCGCGCCTGGGGCGTGCCGATCGCCGTGTTCATGCGCGACAAGCCGGGCGGCGGTGTCGAGATCCTCAAGGACGAGGCCGTCAACCAGGCCATATCGGCAGCCTTCGAAACCGAAGGCGCCGACGCCTGGTACCAGAAGGGTGCCGCCGAGCGTTTCCTCGGCGCGCGCGCCGGTGAAGGCTGGGTCAAGGTCAACGATATCCTCGACGTCTGGTTCGACTCCGGCTCCACCCATGCCTTCACGCTGGAGGATCCCAAGCACTTCCCCGGCCTGGCCGGCATCAAGCGCAAGGTCGATGGCGGCGACGACACCGTGATGTATCTGGAAGGCTCCGACCAGCATCGCGGCTGGTTCCATTCCTCGCTCTTGGAAAGCTGCGGCACGCGCGGGCGGGCGCCCTATGACATCGTGGTCACCCACGGCTTCACGCTCGACGAGCACGGCCGCAAGATGTCGAAGTCGATCGGCAACACCGTCGCACCGCAGGACGTGATCAAGCGTTCCGGTGCCGATATCCTGCGCCTTTGGGTCGCCACCACCGATTATGCCGATGACCAGCGCATTGGGCCCGAGATCCTGAAGACGGTCGAGGACACCTATCGCAAGCTGCGCAACACCATCCGCTGGATGCTGGGCACGCTCGCCCATTTCGAGGCAGGCGACAGTGTCGCCGCCGGGCAGATGCCGGAACTCGAACGGCTGATGCTGCATCGGCTGGCCGAGCTCGATGGCGAGGTCCGTACCGCCTATGAAAGCTACGACTACAAGCGCGTGGTCGCCTTACTGGCGACCTTCATGACGGCAGACCTCTCGGCCTTCTATTTCGACGTGCGCAAGGACGCGCTCTATTGCGATCCGAAATCGTCCCTGCGCCGCCGGGCTGCGCTGAGCGTGGTCGACAGGCTCTTCACCTGCCTGACGACCTGGCTGGCGCCGGTGCTGTGCTTCACCATGGAGGAGGCCTGGACCTCCCGCTTCGGCGAGGAGAGCTCGGTGCATCTGCAGCCCTTCGCGGCGGCCGACCCTGCCTGGCTCGACCCGGCGCTTGCGCAGAAGTGGGAGCTCGTGCGCGAGGCACGGCGCGTGGTCACCGGCGCACTGGAGCATGAGCGCGCGGCCAAGCGTATCGGCTCTTCGCTCGAGGCTGCACCGACCGTCCATGTCGCAGACGAAGCGACGCTGGCGGTCCTGCGCAGCGTCGATTTCGAGGATGTCTGCATCGTCTCCGGCTTGACGCTGCAGGCCGGCGAAGGTCCGGCCGAGGCCTATCGCCTTGATGGCGTTTCCGGCATCGCCGTCGTTCCCGGCCGGGCCGACGGTGTCAAATGCGCGCGGTCCTGGCGCTATTTCGATCCGAAGACCGCCGACCCCGCCTTCCCGGACATCACCCCGCGCGACGCGGCGGCGATGCGCGAATGGCAGGCGGCGGGAGCCTGAGGGATGAAGTCGGTGTTTTTCGGGCGTTACACCTTTATCGGGGTGATGGTGGCGGTTCTCGCCATCATCATCGATCAGGGCTTCAAATATTGGGCGCTCCACATTTTCCAGATCGGTGAACTGATCATGTATCAGGAGGCCGTCGACTGGACGCCGTTCCTGAAGTTCACCCTGGTCTGGAATCGGGGAGTATCGTTCGGCCTGTTCCAGCAGGAAAGCCAGATCGGCCTCATCCTGCTCGTCGCCTTTCGCCTCATTGCCACCGTGCTTCTTCTCGCCTGGCTTGCCCGTATCCACACGAAATCATCGGCGATCGGCATCGGCCTGATCATAGGCGGCGCCATCGGCAATGCCGTCGACGGATTGCTGGCGATAGAGGGACCGTTGGCCCCCACTTGGCTGCAGCGGGAAGGCGTTGCCGATTTCTTCCTGCTCCATGCCGGCGATTTTTCCTGGTATGTCTTCAACCTGGCCGATGTCGCCATCGTTGCGGGCGTGGCCCTGCTGTTGTATGACATGGTGGTGAACAAAGAACCACAGACGCACGGGTCTTCCTGACTTTTTCAGGTACTGGTTGCCCGTAGGAGCGGTGGTTTCTTGGTTTTGACGCATTTTCCGGGCAGTAGAGAGAAGGTCTCTCCCGGAATTTGCACCGAAATCTAGCAGTGATTGGGATACAGGATGCGGACAAAGATTTGGCTTGGCCTGGCTGCGGCGACGGCACTGGTTGCCCTGGCGCCGACGGGTGCGGCGAATGCGCAGTCCCTCGGTCAGAACTTCTTCCAGAAGATGCTCGGCACCGGTGACGATGCGCCGGCGATCAATTATTCCGACCGTGCACCGCTGGCCAAGCCGGGCAAGCTAGACTTGCCGCCGCCCGGCACGGCTGCGACTTCGGACAATGACCCGAACTGGCCGGTGGATCCCGACTACAAGAAACGCAAGGCCGCCGGCGTCATGCCGCGCAGCAAGGCCGAGCACGGCGATGGCCGGCTCTCGCCTGACGAGATGGCGGCAGGCCGCGTGCCGGGTGCCGGTCGGGTCGACGCGCCGGAGCCGTTCGACGCGGCCAAGGCCAGTTCGGTTCCGCTCAAGCCCAGCGAACTGCAGAAGCGCCTCAACCTCGGCGAGGACAACACGCCACTCGCCGCCGGCGTCGAACCGCCACGCCGTTCCTTGACCGAGCCGCCGGTTGGCTACCGCAAGCCGCTCGCCTCGGCCCCGCTTGCCGGCAACGAGCCCCTGCCTTCCGAGGGCAACAAGAGTGAATCCTGGTTCGACCGGGTCTTCAAGACCCCGCGGGTGAAGTAAGAAAAGCGGTCGAACAAGCAGAATGCCAATGGGGCCGGTCGCAAGATCGGCCCTTTCGTTTGTGCATTCCCGTTTCGGGTTTACCGTCGCCCGAACAGGGCCTCGATGTCGCCGAGCTTCAGCGTCACATAGGTCGGCCGGCCGTGGTTGCACTGGCCTGAATTGGGGGTGACTTCCATCTCGCGCAGGAGCGCATCCATCTCCGCCGGCAACAGGCGCCGCCCAGCCCGTACGGAGCCGTGGCAGGCCATGGTGGCAGCGACATGGTCGAGGCGCCGCTCCAGTACGATCTCCGAGCCCCATTCGGCAAAGCCATCGGCGAGGTCGCGGATCAGCGCGGCCGGATCGGTGCTGCCGAGCGCAGCCGGGGTGGCGCGCACCAGAAGGGCACCCGGCCCGAATGGCTCAACGACCAAGCCGAGAGCCGCCAAATCCTCGCTCGCCGCAGTCAAGCGCTCGACATCGGCAGGATCAAGGTCGACGACTTCCGGAATCAGCAGCAATTGCGACTTGGCACCGGCGGCCGCGCGCTCGCGCTTCAGGCGCTCATAGACCAGGCGTTCATGGGCGGCGTGCTGGTCGACGATGACGACGCCCTCCCGGGTCTGGGCCACGATATAGGTCTCGTGCAGCTGCGCGCGGGCCGCGCCGAGCGGCCGGTCGAGACTGTCGGGCGCGGGAGGCGCTACCGTGGCACGCGCATCCGCGGAAGGCATCACCAGCGCGTCGAATCCGGCCTGGGCGGGCGCCGCGAAACCGCTTCCTGCAGCCAAGCCACCATTGCCCATGCCACCGCCAGCCAGGCCGCCGTCTCCCATACCGGCAAGATGAGGCGCCGCGGGCGACGCCCGCCAATCCCAGTCGAGATCGGCAGGGCGGTTGAGGTTGCGGGCGAGCAGGCCGAGGGCGACATCGGCATTGCCGCTTGAGCTGCGGCCTGACTCCCTCTCCAGCGCGGAGCGGATCGCCGAGACGATCAGGCCGCGAACCAGGCCGCCATCGCGGAAGCGGACCTCCGCCTTGGCCGGATGGACATTCACGTCGACATTCTGCGAGGCGATGTCGAGGAAGAGGGCCAGAACCGGAAAGCGGTCCTTGGGCAGATGATCGGCATAGGCACCGCGTACGGCACCCAGCAACAGCTTGTCGCGCACCGGCCGCCCGTTGACGAACAGATATTGGTGCTGCCCGGTGCCGCGATTGAAGGTCGGCAGACCGATATGGCCATGCAGGCGGACATCCCCGCGCGTCAGGTCGATGGCAATCGCATTGTCGATGAAGTCGGCACCCAGCAAGGTGCCGAGGCGCGTCTCCTCGTCACCGGCCGGCCAGGTCGAGGGAGAATGGTCTTCGCCGGCCAAAGTGAAGGCGATGGCGGGGTTGGCCATCGCGAGGCGCTTGACGACATCGCCGATCGCAGCCGCTTCGGTACGCTGAGTCTTGAGGAATTTCAGGCGAGCCGGAGTGGCATAGAAAAGGTCGCGCACCTCGATGCGCGTGCCCTCCCCGATCGCTGCCGGGCGGATTGCCTGGTGCTCGCCGGCTTCAATGGCGATCACGGCGCCTGTGGACGAGCCACGCTCGCGCGTGGTGATGCTGAGGCGCGACACCGAGGCGATGGATGGCAAGGCTTCGCCGCGAAAACCCAGCGTGTCGATGGCGAGCAGGTCTTCGGTCGGCAGCTTGGACGTCGCGTGGCGCTGCACGGCCAAAGCCAGGTCCTCGGGCGACATGCCTGAACCGTCGTCGACGATGCGGATCAGGCGCTGCCCGCCGCCCTCGGTGACGATCTCGATGCGGCGAGCGCCGGCGTCGATGGCGTTCTCCACCAATTCCTTCACGGCACTCGCCGGCCGCTCCACCACCTCGCCGGCGGCGATGCGGTCGATCAGGATCTGGGGGAGAGCACGGATGGCCATGGGGCGAATCGTCCATCAGCGCCTGCTTTCCACCAGAGAGAAATCGGACGCAAAATCAAGGGCTTGACGCATTCGCTCTCCCGGGTGGAGAACGAATGCGTCACGTGCCGGAAACAATACACCATGGGGCCGGCCATCGGAACGGCCGGCAGGCAAGCCTCAAGCTCCAAGGCGTTTTGCGATTTGGCGAAAGCACTGCAAATCGCAGAGACACTCTAGCCGATCCGTTGGACCGGCTGGAAGCAAAGAGCGCGAGCAAGGAAGCGTCCGGTCATGAACGCCTGTTTGCCCTATTGCACATCGACATTGACGATGACGTCGAGCACCTTGCCATCGGGGAAAGCTTTGCGATAGGCAAATTGGTCCGGACCGCGATAACCGGGTGCGGAAGTATAGAGCACCTGCCAGACCGGCACGCGCCGTGAATTGCAGGCGGCGCTGGAATTGCCGGCCTCATAAGGAGAAAAGTCGCGGGTCCTGCGGATATTCACCCGGCCATAGCCCGCCTGCTTGGTGACGCTAGCCGCGACGCCCGGCACTTCCCGGCAGGCTGGGGTAATATAGGAAAACTGATCGATCTTGCTGACGAGCCCGGATTGCACCGCGACGGCAGCGCCGCTGGCGCCAGGCCCGCGCGAGGTGCCTAGACCGGTGCTCACGCAGCCTGCCGCCATGAGACCAACAAGGACGACAGCCGAAACACCCCAAAGCTTCATGACATCCTCCCGCTTGAGCGACCCCCGCCGCTTCTCGACGAGCGACAGGGTGATGCAGTCGGCCCCTTCGTGCAATAGTCAGTGTGACGTAAGCAGAACGATTTAACCTTGTCCGGCGAGAAGAAAACGTTCGATCGAGCTCGATCTTCTCGTCGTTTCTTGCCGCTCTTCGCCGTGTTCTTTGTGACGCAACGCCTTTACCCGGTCATCGCCGGGATGACGTGGGTTGGCATCGAGCGTTCTCCTGCGATCCTAGGACAGCCCTTCCGGGCGCCCGACAGCCACGACGAAGGGCTTGCCACCTCCAAACATCCGCTGGGCCACGCGCTTGGTATCGTCCAGCGTCACCGCTTCGACCAAACCATTGCGGCGATCGATGAAGTCGATGCCGAGCCGCTCGATCTGGATCATGGTCAGCTGGTTGGCGATCTTTGTCGATGAGTCGAAGCGCAGCGCATAGGAGCCGGTGAGGTATTTCTTGGCGCTTTCCAATTCGGCAGCGCCAGGCCCGTTGCGGGCGAGCTCGGCCATCTCCGCCTCGATGATGGCGAGACTTTCGGCCGCCCGGTCGTTTCGAGTGGCGACACCGCCGCCGACAAAGGCGGCGCGGGCCAATGCGCCGAGCTGGGTTGAGACCGAATAGGCCAGGCCCTTCTCCTCCCGCACTTTCTGGAACAGGCGTGAGGAGAAGCTGCCGCCGCCATAGATGTGGTTGAGCAGGAAGGCGGCCATGAAGTCGGGATCGTCGCGCTTCACGCCGGGGGTGGCGAATTGCAGCACGGTCTGCGGCACGTCGAGATCGATCACCTTGCGGGTGCCCAGGCCCGCAAGCTCCGCCTCCGGCACCGGCTGCAGCAGGGCCGTGGTCGGCAGCGAGCCGAACACCTTATCCAGCATCTCCTCGGCATCATGGGCATCGATGGCACCGACGATGGACACCGTCAGCCCATCCTTGGCGAGCAGGCGGCGGTGCTGGGCCGCGATTTCGTCCCGGTTGACGGCACCGATGCTCTCCAGCGTGCCGCGCGTCGGACGGCCATAGGGGTGGTCGGGGAAAAGCCCGGCGAAAAAAGCCAGCGATGCCATGGCGTTGGGATCGCTGGCCTCACGGCGCAAGCTGGCCAGCAGGCTCTGGCGCACGCGTTCCACCGCGGCTTCCTCGAAACGCGGCTCGCTGACGGCATAGTGGAGAAGATCGAAGGCGAAGGCCTTGCGATCGGCCAGCGTGCGCAACGAGCCATTGATCTGGTCGCGAGCGGCATGGAAGGAAAGCTCGACGGCATTCTCCTCCATCAGACGCTGGAAGGCCTCGTCGTCATGCGGACCGGCCCCTTCGTCGAACAGCGCCGACATGATGTGGGCAAGGCCTGGCCTATCGGGCGGATCCTGCGCCGCTCCGCCCTTGAAGGCGAAGTCGATGGCGATGACAGGCACGGCATAGTCCTCGACCAGCCAGGCTTCGATGCCAAGAGGCGAGACGATCTTCTGGATCATGAAAACACTCGTTCACAAAAACCGATCGTCACAACCGGCAAGGCCGGCGATGACGGCAGGAGACTGATACGCCGCTGCAAGACTCCCAGCAGGAAAAGCGCGGCGCAGCAATCCAGACAATCATAGACGGCGCCGCCGGTCTGCCTGGCTGCATCCGTCATGACGTGCGAAACGTATCAAGCCTGCCCTTCGAGCAGGCCGACCACCGACTTGCCCTCCAGCAGAACGGCCCGGCCCATTTCTGGCAGTCTTCCGGACGGCACGGCGGCGATGCGCTGCGGCCAGAGCTGCAGGTCCTCCACCTTGCCGCCGACCGAAAGGGTGGCGCCGTAATAGCGCGCCAGGGTCGACTGGTTGTCCTGGGCATAGATCGCGTCGGCGACGAGGCGCGTCTTGGCGCGCTCCAATTCTGCCTCGCTCACGCCCTCTGCAACGATGCGCCCGATCTCCTCGTCGACGGCTGCCTCCAACGCCTCGAAGCTGACGCCGGGCATCGGGATGGCCCAGACGCCGAAACGCGTCTCGTCCACGGCGGAACCGCCATAAAAAGCGCCGGCGGCCGAAGCCAGTTTCTTGTCGACCACCAGGGCACGATAAAGCCGCGAGGTCTGCCCGCCGCCAAGGATCTGCGACAGGAGGTCGAGCGCCTCGCCCTCGCCATTGCGGGCCTGGATATAGGAAGGCGCACGCCAATGGCGCTGATAGATCGGCTGCTCCACCCGCTTGTCGGCCAGCCGGACGCGGCGGTCGGCGCGCTGCCTGGGCTCCTGCGGCCGCAGACGCGGCGGCGGGTCGGCACGCCTGGCCACGGGGCCGTAATGGGTTTCGGCCAGTTCGCGCACCTCGTCGGCCGTGACGTCACCAGCCACGATCAAGCTGGCATTATTCGGCGTGTAGAAACGGCTATGGAAATCGATGGCGTCCTGCCGGCTCAGGCCTTCGATCTCGTTCTCCCAGCCGATGATCGGCGTGCCATAGGGATGGTGGGTGAACAGGGTCGAGGCGATCTCTTCGGCAAGCTGCGAATTAGGATCGTTGTCGACCCGCATCTTGCGTTCCTCGAGCACGACGTTGCGCTCGGGATTGACGACCTCGTCGGTAAGGGCGAGCCCGGTCATGCGATCGGCCTCGAAGGCCATCATGGTGCCGAGATGCTCCTTGGCCACCCGCTGGAAATAGGCGGTGTAGTCATAGGAGGTGAAGGCATTCTCCTGGCCACCCAGCTCGGCAACCTGTTTGGAAAAGCCGCCCGGGTTCTTCTCCGTGCCCTTGAACATCAGATGCTCGAGGAAATGCGCGATGCCCGACTTGCCCTTCGGCTCGTCCGCCCCGCCCACCTTGTACCAGACCATGTGGGTGACAACCGGCGCACGGCGGTCGGGAATGACCACCACATGCAAGCCGTTGGGAAGCGTGAAATCCGTGATCGCCGGGCCCTGGGCATGGGAAGCACCGCCGAGACCGGGGATAAGCGCAAGCGTCATGAAAGGTCCGATCGGGAGGGAAAGCGAAAGATCCACCCAATATGGGTAGGAAACGCGGGAAGTGAAGTATCCCTTACCCCCTGGAGCATGAGCCTAGCAAGGCATAGGTCCGAAGAAAACAATCCCTACCGGCTCCCTTCCTCCTTCCGGTCGACCAATTCCTTCAAGCCTCGGTCGATCTCGCGCCACTCCCGATCGCTCAAGGCTCCTTCCATGGCATAAAGGGCGTTCAGGCTGACGCCGCGCCCGAACCGGAACTTCAGGCGTCGATAGGCGGCGACGGCTCCCAGTTGCCGGAGATCCTCCGGACTGCAGATGTCGACTTCGACCAGCATGCGCTCGGTGGCCGGGCCAAGATTGCGCATGTCCCGGATGCGCCCGCTCACGCGACCATCTCGATGCCAACCGGTACGCCGCTGCGCAGGGAATTGGCCACCATGCAGATCGTTTTCGCGCGCTCGATCACCGGCTGCGGGTCTGACCCGTCCGACATGCGGCAGCGCACCTTGAGCTTTGCAGCAGTCGCCAGCAGCGGCTTGCCCTCGAGCTCCAGCGCGACGCTGACCGCGATGGTATCGACGGCGGCACCCATTTCTTCCGCAGCGTAGCGCAGGTCGTTGCAGAAGCAGCCGCCAAGCGACAGAGCGAGCAGCTGGGCGCCATTGAAGCCGAGCCCCATGCCACCAGCCTTGCCCTCGGGGCGGTCCACCACGATGGTATGTCCGCCGGCCCAGCCCATGGCTGCCTGCGTCTCACCGACATTGCGCAGTTCGACCGTTACCGTCGCCATGCCTGCCCCCCCGTTTTAGATACGACCGACTATGACAGCAAGGCGGCAAAGGCGAAAGCGATGCCAAGCGGAGGCTGAAGCCGTCGCTCGATCAATGCGCCCCGGCGTCGGACATCAGGGCTCGTAATGGAAGAAGCTGAGCCTGGTGCCCGCATAGTCGCGCTGGTCGGCCAGAGCGAAGGAGGGCGGCGCTTCGAGGGGGGCGTCCGTCGCCTCCTCGACCACGCAGAGCGCTCCCTTGGTCAGCCAGCCGCCATCGACAAGGCTGACGAGTGCCTGTGATGCCAGCCCCTTGCCATAGGGAGGGTCGAGAAAAGCCAGCGAGAAGGGCTCGCCCGGCCCAACCATGCCCAGCTTGGTCGCATCCCGGCGGAACAGGCGGGTGCGTCCGCCCAGGGACATCGCCTCGACATTGGAGCGGATCAGCCCACGCGCCTCCGCGCCCTCGTCGACGAAGGTGGCAAAGCGGGCTCCGCGCGACAGGGCCTCGAAACCGAGCGCGCCCGTGCCGGCGAACAGATCGATCACGCGTGCATCGCGCACGGGATCGTCATAGCCATGCGCGAGGATGTTGAACAAGGTCTCCCGCAAGCGGTCCGAAGTCGGCCGGATCGCGTCCGACTTCGGTGTAGCCAGTTGCTTGCCGCGAAATTGCCCGCCGATGATGCGCATCGGTCAGCCGTCAACGCCCCCGGCGCGGCGCACCGCCCGGCTTGCCGCCTGGGCGTGGACGCGAGGGACGTTCACCGCCATCATTGCGATCGCGGAAGGAAGGACGCGGCTTGAACGGGCGGTCGCCGCCCTCTCCATCGCGCGGACGGAACGGCTTGCGCGGACGATCACCACCTTCGTCGCGGTCGCGGAAGGAGGGACGGGGCTTGAACGGGCGGTCGCCGCCCTCCTCGCCACGCGGGCGGAACGGCTTGCGCGGACGCTCGCCCCCTTCGTCGCGGTCGCGGAAGGAGGGACGGGGCTTGAACGGGCGGTCGCCGCCCTCCTCGCCACGCGGCCGGAACGGCTTGCGCGGACGCTCGCCCCCTTCGTCGCGGTCGCGGAAAGAGGGACGGGGCTTGAACGGGCGGTCGCCGCCCTCCTCGCCACGCGGCCGGAACGGCTTGCGCGGGCGCTCGCCCCCTTCGTCGCGGTCGCGGAAAGAGGGACGGGGCTTGAACGGACGGTCTCCCCCCTCTTCGTCGCGCGGCCGGAACGGCTTGCGCGGACGCTCGCCCCCTTCGTCGCGGTCGCGGAAGGACGGGCGTGGCTTGAAGGGACGGTCTCCGCCCTCCTCGGCACGTGCACGGAAGGGCTTGCGCGGGCGCTCGCCCCCTTCGTCACGATCCCGGAAAGGCGCGCGGGCCTTGAAGGGGCGGTCGCCGCCCTCCTCGTCGCGGGAACGGAAGGGCTTGCGCCGAGCCGGCTTTTCCTCGGCCACGTCAGCGACCCGCTGGACCAGCACACGCCGGCCATGGCGATCCTCGACCAGGCTGCCACGCATCACGCGTTCCTTGCCGTCTTCCTCCGACTTGACACGCAGTCCGCGCGCCGGGCCACCCTTTGCGGGCCTGGCCGCAGCTTTGACCGGCTTTTCGCCGGCGGCCTCGTGGATTGGCGCCTCGAACTCGCAGCCGGCCTCGGCAACCAGCTCGGGGCCGAGCTGGTCCATCAGAACCCGGGTCTTCACTTCCTCGACGGCGCCCTCGGCCAGGTCGCCGAGCTGGAACGGCCCGTAGGACACGCGGATCAGGCGGTTGACCTCCAGGCCGATGGAGCCCAGCACGTTCTTGACTTCGCGGTTCTTGCCTTCGCGCAAGCCAAGGGTCAGCCAGGAATTGGAACCCTGTTCCTTGTCGAGGCGCGCTTCGATGCGACCATAGTCGACGCCGTCGACCGTCAGCCCCTCGAACAATTTGTCGAGCTGGACCTGATCGGTCTCGCCGAAAGCCCGCACGCGATAACGCCGCAGCCAGCCGGTCTTGGGCAGTTCGAGCTGGCGCGCCAGACCGCCGTCATTGGTGAGCAGCAGCAGGCCCTCGGTGTTGATGTCGAGCCGGCCCACCGACATCACGCGCGGCAGCGACGGATCGAGGTTCTCGAACACGGTCGGGCGTCCTTCCGGATCCTTCTCCGTGGTCACCAGGCCGCGGGGCTTGTGGTAAAGCCACAGCCGCGTACGCTCGCGCCGCGGCAGTAGCTTGCCATCGACGGTGATCTTGTCATCCATCTGGACATTGAGCGCCGCACTGGTCAGCACCTCGCCATTGACGGCGACCCGGCCTTCCTCGATCCAGGTCTCGGCATCGCGGCGCGATCCCAGCCCGGCCCGCGCGATCACCTTGGCCACACGCTCCCCGGCAAAGGCGCCGGTCTTGGCCTCGGCATCCGGCTTGGCCACCGCTTCAGCCTTGGCCTCGGCGCGCCGCGGGGCGCGCTTGGGGCCGCGCTCCTCCTGGCGATCGTCGAAACGCGGCTCGAAGGCCTTGCGGCCGCCCTCGCGCGGCTCGAAAGAGGTGTCGAAACGACGGGGTGCAAAGGAGCGCCCACCGTCCTCACCCTCGCGGCGAGGCTTGCGGCTGAAGGGACGCTCAGCGCCCTCCCCGCGATCCGCATCACGGCGCGGCCGGAAACCGCCTTCGGTGCCCTCGTCGCGCGATCGAAACGGCCGGCGTGCTTCTCCACGTTCCTCGGCGCGGCGGGGCTTGAACGGGCGTTCCTCGCCACTGTCACGCTCGCGGAACGGTCGGCGAGCGTGACGGGTCTCGGGATCCCCGCCTTCGCGCGGCTTGAAACGCGCCGGACGACGCTCGCCGTCCTGGCGTTCGGCGAAGGAACGGGCCGGACGCTCCCGGCGGGTCTCGCCGCTCTCGTCACGGTCCCGGAAGGAACGGCGCGGAGGTGCGTCACCATCCACGCCACGCCGACGAGGTCCAGCGCCCGCAGAGGTCTTCTTGGGGCCAAATGGCTTCTTGCCCCCGCTTGGGGGCTTGCGGCCGCCGCCGCCAGATCGTTTATCGTCGGACATTGATTGTTGCTGGAACGGCCCCCCGCTACCATCGTATCGGCGGGTATTCCAAAACTCCTTGAAAAGAGGGGCGTCTTTCCGATCCACAGGGATCGGGAAACGCTTTAGCAGAAAAGGCGGCATGTCACGAGATGAAGCGCTCGATCATGGAACTGGCGCTGGAGGAGGCCCATGCTGCCGCAGGTCGCGGGGAGGTACCCGTCGGCGCGGTTGTCGTCAAGGACGGAGTGGTGCTTTCGCGCGAAGGAAACCGCACCCTGGCGCTGAAAGACCCCACCGCCCATGCGGAAATGCTCGCCATCCGCGCCGCCGCCCAGGTACTGGGCAGCGAGCGCCTGATCGGCGCGGACCTTTATGTCACCCTCGAGCCCTGCCCGATGTGTGCCGCCGCCATCTCCTTCGCCCGCATCCGGCGCCTCTATTTCGGCTGCGACGATCCTAAGGGGGGCGCAGTGGAAAATGGGGTGCAGTTCTACGCTTCCCCCACCTGCCACCATCGTCCCGAAGTCTATTCCGGCATCCACGCCACGGCCTCGCGGACTCTGCTGCAGGATTTCTTCCGCTTGCGGCGCTAGCCGGCGTCCCCTTTCCGGTCCACACCTTGGGATATCCTTCAGGACCCCAGATGTCCGGGTTCCTTGGGCACCCCTTTCAGCGAGAGATGTTCCGGCAGCTCGGCCGGCGAGCCGTCGCTGGCATAGTGGGAGATCTGATACTGGTCGTCCGGCAGGCGCTCGACCTTCATATATTTGGCCTGGCCGAAGGGCATGGTACCGTTCACATAGAAAATTGACGGATCATATTGCTTGGTTGCGACCGTCTTGCCCATCGCCTGGGCCGTCAATTGCATGAGCTGGAACTGGGTGGGACGGTCGAGCTGGCGAAAGGCATTGGCGATCGCCGAATCCGGCCTGTTGGTCATCAGCATCACCGGCACCACCGCCGTGCGCAGGTGACGGATCAGGTGTCCCCACAACCCATCCTCGCCCATCAGCTCGTTGTGGTCGGACGTGACGAAGATATAGACTGGGTCCTTCTCGGCCAGCATCGTGGCGATGATGTCGCTGGTGCTGCGGTCCCAGCACTGCAGGCCGGTGTCATAGCGCGCGCGCCGGGCTTCGTCCGCGCTCCCGTCTGATGGCGTGAACACCTGGAACTCGCCCGCATACTTCTTGCAATTGTCGAGATAAGGCTCGTGATCGGCCCGCTGATGGACATAGATGAAGCGCCGCTCCGCCGGCGGCACATCCTTGACGTCGTCGGCAAGCGACTCCTCGGCCGATTTTTCGGCCGTCTCGTCATAAGTCTCCACCGTCTTGGACTGCCGGGCATACCGGGCTCCGCCGGCGATCTGCATGGTGTGGATGGCTTGAGCGGAATAGTAATAGCTGGCAAAATCGCCATCCTTGGCGATGTCGAAAATGTTCACCGGCTGCCGTTCCGCCAGATTGGGAAAGTAGACGAGCCTGAGGGCCGAGGGAACACTGGCCAGCGTCGCCACGCCGCCGGAAAAGCCGATCTTGGCGAACATCCGCCAGCCTGCCGGCGGCTCCCTGAACAGATGATCGAGGCGCGGCGTGGTCTGCCGCGCCGCGCCAAACAGCGACATCCGCACCGGATTGATGGATTCACCCATCACGAACACGACGGTCGCCCGGCCCTCCGGCACCTCGGCCTTGCCGAACACATGATCGGCCAGGCCATTCAGGGAAGCCGGCGGCGCGGGCGCCCGGCTCGCACGATAGGCCAGGACGCCAGCATTGGCGCTGGAAATGAAGGAGGCGGAATAGGCATTGGCCTGCACCACGCTCGGCAGTTTGTGCAGTTCCCAACGTGCCGCGACACCACCAAGGGCCGCAACGAGCAAGAGAGAAAAAGCCCAGGATCGACCGCTCCGCAGCGGGCGGATCAGCGTGACCACCGCGAGCAGGACAGCCGTTGCCAACGCCAGGAGCAAAGGCAGGAGGAATTCGCTCTGTACCTGCAAACCGGTCGAAACAGAATCGGCCGTATCGCTGAAAAACAGCCTGACCTGTTCGGGCGTGAGCGGCGCTCCGAAATATACCAGCGAGCTCAGCCAAATCGCCTGGTTCAAGAACACCAGGGCGATAATGAGTATTCTGAACCAAGTCCCAGCCGAGAGGGCGAAAAGCACCGAAAATGACAATAATGTTACAAAATATTCCTTCGTTCTGAATGGAGAAATATCCCACCCAAAACAAGAAAACATTACATCAGGAATACTCAGAATCGCCGCAATCAAGGCAATTTCTAGCACCTTCTTAGCAAAAATTCGCGAAAATAAAGTCATGTAAACCGCATAAATGGAAATTATGTTCTTAGGCTCAAGGCACCGGCCGAGAGCATCTGTATCGGTCCGATCGAAGATTTAATCCAGATTGCTTAAAAACAGAACAATAATGACAAAAATAGGAACTGTTTCGCGCGACGTCCAGACGGCAATAACGAGCTGTCGCCTCGGCGCTACGCCTGCTAGCCTTCAGTCCGTCAAACTCCGGAGATCATCGTGGGCGGATTTGGAATCATACATTGGCTCATCCTGATCGCGCTGCTTGTCGTGTTCATCTATGTCGTACGCATCGTCACGCGACGTCGCTGAGCCGCCGCGCAGCTCCGCGGGATTCAGATTTCCGCCGTCAGAGCCTCGACGAGCCATTCGACCAAGGCCTTTCCGGCGACATATCCGGGATCGCGGCTGGGATCGTAGATCGTCACCTGCAGGCCCAGAGCGCGGCGTTTCAGGGCAACGGTGAGCAGCGCCGCCGCCTCCTGCCAGTCGAGGCCGTCCGCCTGCGGGGAGTCGACCGCCGGCATCAGCCTGCTGTCGATGGCATCCACATCGAAATGGATCCAGAATCCCTCCCTGTCGGCATCGATCTGTTTCAGGGCCGAGTCGACGCAGGCTGCAATCCCTTCGCTGCGAAGCCGCTCCAGAGGCCTGTAGACCATGCCGGACTCGGCGATATCGGGAATGGGAGCCGGAGGCGCCCCTTCCCGATAGCGATTGGCGAGGGCCGCAACGCGCCGTGTGGTCACATAGGGCCAGCGTCCCTCCAGATCCGTCAGGGCCGAAGGCCCCCATCCCGTCGCCAATGCGAGATCCATGCCGGCGCCGCCGCCCGTGGCCGACTGCTCGGGCAGGTAGAAATCCGTATGGCCGTCAACATAGAGGAGGGCTGCCTCGCGCTGCCGCGCCAGGCCGAGCATCGAGCCGATCAGGATGCTGCAATCGCCGCCAAGGACGAGAGGAAAGCACCCGGCCTCGACGACTTCCTCCACGGCATCCGCCAGCCGGATGGAATAGTCGGCAATGGCATCGATGTTACGGATGTTGACCCTGCGTTCGTCATCGCGTCGATAAGGCGGCGGCTCCACCGCGACGACACGCTCCACGGTCAGCCGGTCGTACAGCCCGAGTTGGCGCAATGTCGCCGGAGCATGGCGCGTTCCCGGTTCCACATCGCCACCCAGCGGCATCAGCCCGAGATTGCTGGGCGCCTCGATGATGACCAGGCGCCTCGTCGTCTTCCCCATGCCGGATCCCGCGGTTGTGTGTTTGGCCGTCTTCTCGGCCGATACCCTCCCCTGCTTTTCGGATCCGGGCAAGAGCCCCCCGGCAGCAGCCAATGCCGTACCGAATGCGAATGCCGGTCTGCCGAGCCGAGAAGCATTTGCTCTTGCCTCGGCAGACCCCATAGAGTTGCGGCTCTTCTTTTCAGCCGTTCGGACCCGGCCCATGCGCATTCTGTTGGCGGAAGACAATCGCGATCTCTCCGAATGGGTGAGCCGGTTGCTGCGCCAGAGCAAATATACGGTGGATTGCGTCTATCGCGGCGACGAGGCCGACGTGGCCTTGCAGTCGCAGGAATACGCTCTCGTCATTCTCGATCTCGGCCTGCCCGAGATCGACGGCATCGAGGTCCTCAGGCGCCTGAGGGGACGGGGGAACCGGACTCCCGTGCTGATCCTCACGGCCAACGACGCGCTTTCCAGCCGCGTGCGCGGCCTCGACAGCGGGGCGGACGACTACCTCGTCAAGCCCTTCGAGGTCGAGGAGCTGGAGGCCAGGATACGCGCGCAATTGCGACGGGGCCGCAGCACGCTGGAGCAGGTCGTCAGCTTCGGCCCACTCTCCTTCGATACCCAGTCGCGCAGCTTCAGCCTGGCCGGCGCCAGCTTCCCGGTGACGCCGCGCGAGCATGTGGTGCTGGAGACATTGCTGCTGAGTGCCGGGCGCCCCGTGCCCAAGGAGCGGCTGGTGGAGAACGTCTTCGGCTTCGACGACGAAGGCGGCCCCAGCGCGATCGAGGTCTATGTCCATCGCGTGCGTCGCAAGCTCGAGGGCAGCGATGTCGGCATCGTCACCCTGCGCGGGCTCGGCTATATGCTGCGGCAGATCCATGCCGGTTAGCTGGCATTCGCGCAGCCTGCGCCGGGAACTGCTCGGCTGGCTGCTGCTGCCGCTGGCAGCCGTGGTGGCGTTCAATGTCTGGACCACCTACCGCAACGCACGCCAGACCGCCGACCTCGTCACCGATCGCATGCTGCTTGCCTCAGCGCGAATGATCGCGGAGAACGTCCGCGAGAGCGACGGCATCTTCCAGGCTCCCATTCCGCCGGCGGCCCTGGAAATGTTCGCGAGCGAGGACCGCGATCGCGTGATCTACCGCGTGAACGGGCCGCGCGGCGAATTGCTGGCCGGCTATCCCGAGACATTGCCCCCGCCGCAACAACCGAGCGGCTTCCAGCATGTCTACTTCACCGGCATGCATCGTGGCGAACCCGTGCAGGCCGTCGCCCTTTCGCAGCCCGTGGTCTCCACCAGGGGCGGCGAGGCCCTGGTCGTCGTCGGGCAGACGCTGCGCGGCCATGACAGGCTGGTCAAGAGCCTGTGGCTGAAGACCCTGCGCGACGAGGTCCTGCTGGTCGCCGTCGCCGGACTACTTGCCTTGTTCGGCCTGCACCGGGGCGTGGCGCCGCTCCTGCGCCTGCGCGACGAAGTGCGCCGCCGCGACCCGCAGGCGCTGGAGCCGCTCGACACGGCCCATGTCCAGACCGAATTGAGACCCCTGGTCCTGGCCCTCAACGAGGCCCTGGCGCAGGTCGAACGCCAGGTCGCCGCACAACGCCGCTTCATCGCCAATGCCGCCCATCAATTACGGACCCCGCTGACGCTGCTGAAGGCGCAGATCGGCGTCGGCAAACGCGGTTCCGACGTGGCGGCCGCCCATGAGGCCCTGGCCGGCATCGGCACGACCGTGGAGGGCATGACGCGCCTGTCAAACCAGCTTCTCAGCCTGGCACGCGCCGAACAGGGAAGCACGCTGCTTCATCGCGAAAAGGTCGATTTCAACGTCATCTGCCGCGAGGCCGTGGAAAATCTCGCGATCATGGCCATGGAGCGCGACATCGATCTCGGTTTCGACGGCGCTCCCGCCGCGCTGCCTGTCAGCGGCCATGCCACGCTGCTGCGCGAGCTTGCGACCAATCTGATCGAAAACGCCCTGCGCTACACGCCCAGGGGCGGCACGGTCACGGTAAGGCTGCGCGCAGCGGGCGGCGCGCGCGTGGCCTTGCGGGTCGAGGACAGCGGCCCCGGCATCCCGCCGGAGGAGCGCGAAAAGGTGTTCGAACGCTTCTACCGGCGACTGACCAGCGGCGTCGAAGGCACGGGACTGGGGCTGGCGGTGGTGAAGGAGATCGTCTCCTCCCATGAGGGCACCATCACCCTGCAGGACCGAGTACCGTCGCCGGGCCTGGCCGTGGTGGTCCTGCTGCCCGCTTTCGACGGATGATGCCGACAGCGTTCGCCCCCGGGGATGGACAAAAAAGCGGGCGGAGAAATCTCCCCGCCCGCTTTCCGCAACATCGTATCTAAGAGGCCCGCGTGTCCGGCTCAGTGATCGGACAGAGGCTTGGGCCGCCATTTGGCCAGGCTCTGCTCGACACGTCCCATCAGCGCACCGGCGGCCAGCACCACCAGCATGATGATGATGATCGCGGCCGCCACGCCCGGCCCGTCGAACGAGCCCTTGGCAATGGCGATCAACTGGCCGATGCCGAGCCGGGCGCCGACGAACTCGCCGACGATCGCGCCGGTGATGGCGAAGGAATAGCTGACATGCAGGCTGGCGAAGATCCAGCTCATGGCCGAGGGAATGATCACCGCCCGCGTGAGCTGCCAGGGCCTCGCCCCGAGGATCTGGGCATTGGCGATCAGCGAACGATCGGCCTCGCGCACGCCCTGGAAGGCATTCTGGAAGACCAGGAAGAACACCATCACGAAGGACAGCGCCACCTTCGAACCGATACCCAGGCCGAAGATGATGATGAAGACTGGGGCCAGGACCACGCGCGGGATCGAGTTGAAGACCTTGATGTAGATCGAGAAGATATCGGCCAGGAAGGCATTGCGCCCGAGCGCCACGCCCACCAGCACGCCGGCGATGGAGCCGAACACGAAGCCGATGGTGGCTTCCTCGACGGTCACCCACAAATGGTACCAGAGCGGCGTGCCATTGGCCCCCTCTGTGATCCACTGCCACAGGCGCACCACCACCGTGCTCGGCATGCCCAAAGCGAGGTCGGTCATCCATTCCAGGCGGACCGCAACTTCCCACAGGCCCAGCAGGGCGACGAGAAGCACCAGGCGCCAGAACAGGACCCAGGCGCGGCGGGCCCGCGCGGCCTTGGCGGCGGCCGCCTCAATTTCCGCGTCGGAGGTGCCGGGGCGGAATTCGGGAGCCTTGGGAGAAAGTGCTGCATCGCTCATCGTCCATCTCCTCTCAGGCAGCTTCGGACGCGCGACGGTTGGAGGTCTGAACCTCCTCGCGCAGGTCGTTCCAGATCAGGCGGGAATAGTCGATGAAGCGCTGGTCGTAGCGGATCTCCTCGACGATGCGCGGGCGCGGCAGGTCGACCGTGTAGACGGACTTGACCGTGGCGGGGCCGGCGGTGAGCACATAGATCCTGTCGGCCAGTGCGATGGCCTCGTCGAGGTCATGGGTCACGAACACGACGGAGGCCTTGGATTCGTCCCACAGTTTCAGCAGCACATCGTGCATGACGACGCGGGTCTGCACGTCCAGCGCCGAGAAGGGCTCGTCCATCAGGAGGATCTTGGGCTGGTTGATGAAGGTCTGTGCCAGGGCGACGCGCTTGCGCATGCCGCCAGAGAGCTGGTGAGGATAATGGTTCTCGAAGCGCTGCAGGCCGACGCGCGCCAGCCATTCCCGCGACTGGGCATAGGCCTGGCCCTTCGGCACGCCGCGAAACATCGGTCCCGCTGCGACATTGTCGATGACGTTGCGCCAGGGAAAGACCGCATCGGCCTGGAAGACGAAGCCGACGCTGGGGTCGATGCCGTTGACCGCCCCGCCCATCACGCGGACCTCGCCGGCGCTCGGTCGGGCGAGGCCCGTGACGAGGTTGAGCGTGGTCGACTTGCCGCAACCCGTCGGCCCGACCACGGCGACGAACTCGCCACGCTCGACCGTCATGGAGAAATCGCGGATCGCGGTCATCGACTTGCCGGTCGGGGTGACGAAGCGGCGCGTGACATTGATGAGTTCGATGGCGGGCGAGGAGGCCGACGCCGTGGGCACAGCTTGACTCATGCTTTCCTCCTTGAGGGAAAAGCCACGGGATAGGACGAGGCGATTTGTGATTGGCCAGAACGGCCCAAAGGCTCGGCACGCCTTGGCGGGACCGCAGCGGCCCGCGTGCCGGAGCCGGGGAGCAGCAGTCCGTTCGCGGCCGCCGCTCCCGGGAAATGCCGTCCGGCTATTTCACGTTCTTCACAAACTCGGTGGTGAAGGTCTTGGAGAGGTCGATCTGCTTGCCCTGCAGTTCCTTCTTGAAGCTCTGCAGCACGGATAGCACCGTCTTCGGGCCGTCCTCGGGCATCACACCATCGGCCGTGAACATGCCTTTGCCCGCTTCCAGGCCCTTGATGTAGCCGTCCTTGTCGTCGCCGTAGAATTCCTTCGGCATCTTCTCGGTGATCTCGGCGGCCGTGTGGGTGTTGATGAAGCGCAGGGTCTTCACGAAGGCGTTGGCGAGCTTCTGGACCTCATCCTTGTTCTTCTCGACCCAGGCCGTGGGCATATAGAGCGACGCGGCCGGATAGGTGCCGCCCAGGGCTTCTTCCGAGCCCTTGACCGTGCGCATGTCGATCAGCACGCGAGCGGTACCCGATTTGAGCATGCGTCCGATGGTCGGCTCTGTGGTCATGCCGGCCTGGATCTGGTCCTGCTGCATGGCGGCGATGAAGGTGGCGCCGGCGCCCACGGGCAGCGTGGTGAACTCGTTCGCCTTCACGCCCGCCTTCTCGGCGAGATAGAGCGTGAGGAAGTTGGTGGAAGAGCCAAGGCCGGTGACGCCGACATCCTTGCCCTTGAAATCGGCCGCCGACTTCAAATCCGGATACTTGCTCGAAGCCAGGATGACCTCGCCCGGCGCCTGGCTGAACTGCACCACGGACTGCACGAACTTGCCCTTGCCCTGCAGGTCGACGCAGTGGTCGTAGAAGCCGACCACGCCCTGCACCGTGCCGGCAAGCATCTCCGTCTCGGCGTCGACCCCGGCGGTATCGTTGAGAAGCTCGACGTCCAGGCCCTCGTCCTTGAAATAGCCCAGGCTCTCGGCGAGCTTGGCCGGCAGGTAGATCTGTTTTTCATAACCGCCGACGACGATGACGATCTTCTCGGCCGCCTGGGCGGCAGGTGCCAAGCCCATGATGGCGGCAAAGGCGGCGGCGGCAAGCAAGGTGCGTCTGCTCGGCATGATCTCTCCTGTTGCGTTTCCTGTCCCTCCTCCTTCTCGCAAGCGGATGTGCGGGAGGGCTCGGTCCTAGGCATAAAGCAGCCAGCTTTCAGCCAGCTTACAATCGGCGCAACAATGACAATCCTGCATTCCATTCTTGCCCCAACCGGTTTTGCTGCCTAAACAGCGGCAAGAATTTTGAAGGTTTGCAGCGATGTCCGGCGAGAAGAAGCAGAAATTGAAGGCAAGGCAGGCACGCGGTTTCATCGACCGCAATGCCGGCGAGATCGCGGCCACGCGCGCCATGGTTTCGGTGATCCAGGAAGTCTATGAGCGCTATGGCTTCGACCCGGTCGAAACGCCTTTCGTCGAATATACCGACGCGCTCGGCAAGTTCCTGCCCGACCAGGACCGGCCCAATGAGGGCGTGTTCTCCTTCCAGGACGATGACGAGCAATGGCTGTCGCTGCGCTATGACCTGACCGCGCCGCTCGCGCGCTACGTCGCCGAGAATTTCGACGCCCTGCCCAAGCCCTATCGCAGCTACCGCGCCGGCTATGTCTTCCGCAATGAGAAGCCCGGCCCCGGCCGCTTCCGCCAGTTCATGCAGTTCGACGCCGACACCGTGGGCTCGGCCTCGGTCGCGGCCGATGCCGAGATCTGCATGATGGCCGCCGACACCATGGAAAAGCTCGGCATTCCGCGCGGCTCCTATGTGGTGCGCGTCAACAACCGCAAGGTGCTCGACGGCATCATGGAGGCGATCGGCCTCGCCGGTGACGACAATGCCGGCCGCCGCCTCACCGTGCTGCGCGCCATCGACAAGTTCGATCGGCTCGGCCTGGAGGGCGTCAGGGCGCTGCTGGGCACCGGCCGCAAGGACGAGTCCGGCGATTTCACCAAGGGTGCCGGGCTCGACGACAGCCAGGCGCAGACCATCCTCGACTATGTGGCGGGACAGAGCGGCTCCAACGCCGATACGCTGGCGCGCATCCGCCCGCTGGTTTCGGGCTCGACTGCGGGCAGCGAGGGCGTCGAGGAACTCGCCCGCATCGCCGAACTGGTCGAGAAGTCTGGCTATGGCACCGACCGCATCCTGATCGACACCTCGATCGTGCGCGGGCTCGAATATTACACTGGCCCCGTCTATGAGGTGGAGCTCACCTTCGAGGTCAAGGACGACCAGGGCCGGCCGGTGCGCTTCGGCTCGGTCGCCGGCGGCGGACGCTATGACGGCCTGGTCGCCCGCTTCCGCGGCGAGCCCGTGCCGGCAACCGGCTTTTCCATCGGCGTCTCGCGCCTGCTCTCCGCCCTGACCGCCCTCGGCCGCGTCGACACTACCGGCGTCGCCGGGCCCGTCGTGGTCTGCGTGATGGATCAGTCGCGCCTCGCCGACTATCAGACGATGGCCAGCGAATTGCGCCAGGCCGGCATCCGCGCCGAGGTCTATCTCGGCGGCTCCGGCATGAAGGCCCAGCTCAAATATGCCGACCGCCGCAAGGCGCCGATCGCGGTGATCCAGGGCTCGGACGAGGCCGAGAAGGGCGAGGTCCAGCTCAAGGACCTGGCACTGGGCGCCGAAATGGCCAAGGCCATTGCGGACAACAGCGAATGGCGCGAGGCGAGGGTCGCCCAGCGCCTGGTGCCGCGGGCGGAGCTGGTGAAGGTCGTGAAGGAGATGCTGGGGTAGTTCCCGGGTGCGCGGACGTCTCGTCCGCTCTTCCTTTCTGCATTGCTCCATTTCCAAGAGCGGACGAGACGTCCGCGCACCCGCGACATAAACCTCGTTTGCCCTTTCCAGTCGCACCCCGGGCCCTGCCCTGCTAGAAGACCCCCGACACTCAACATGGACCGCCGGCATGCCCCATCCCGCCTATGAAGCCTTCGATGCGCTTGCCTCGCGCTCGGGCTATCAGCTGGTCGACCCGCCGATCCTGCAGCCGGCGGGCCTGTTCCTCGATCTCCTCGGCGAGGACATGCGCCGCCGCGCCTTCCTGACCACCGATGCCGAGGGGCAGGAATTCTGCCTCAGGCCGGACTTCACCATTCCGGTGTCGCTGCATCATCTCAAGGCCGTGAAGGCCGGCGGGGTCGGCGCCTATGCCTATCGCGGTCCGGTCTTCCGCTTCCGCACCGACGGCCCGAGCGAGTTCCTGCAGGCCGGCTTCGAGAATTTCGGCCGCAACGACAAGCCGGCCGCCGATGCCGAGATGCTGGCCATCGCCCTGGAGGCGGCCGGCGATCTCGGCCTTGCCCAGCCGGACATCCGCATGGGCGATGCTGGCATCGTCACCGCCATGCTCGATGCCCTCGACCTGCCGCCGGTCTGGCGGCGGCGGCTGGCCAGCGACCTCAGGCGTTCCAAGGATCTCGACGAGGATCTCGCCCGCCTCGGCAGCGCCGCCCCCAAGAACGGCGCCGCCGCCTATGCCGGCTTCCTCGCGGCCCTCGAAGGCTCGGACCCCGGCTCGGCCCGCGCCGCCGTCGCCGATCTCCTGTCGATCGCCGGCATCCAGCCGATCGGCGGACGCAGCGTCGACGAGATCGCCGACCGCTTCCTGGAACAGGCGGCGCTGTCCTCCGGCCTCGGCGTCGATGCCGACAAGGTGGCGATCACCCGGCGGATCTTCGCCGTCAGCGGCGATCCCGACAGCGCCAGCGCGCAATTGCGCACCATCGCCGATGAAGCGAGGCTCGACCTCAACGCGGCCCTCGATGCCTTCGACGAACGCACCGGCTTCTTCGCCGCCCGCGATATCGACGTGGCCGCCATCAAGTTCGCCACCGGCTTCGGCCGCCGCCTTGACTACTATACCGGCTTCGTCTTCGAGCTCACCGATCCAGCCGAACCGGAAACGGCTGCCCGTGTCGGCGGCGGACGCTACGACCAGTTGATGGCGCAGCTCGGCGCCGCCGAGGCCGTGCCGGCGGTCGGTTGCTCGATCTGGCTCGACCGGTTTGGCGGAGACGCATGATGACCAACCCTGCCCTTTCCCCGCTGCTTCTGGGCATTCCGTCCAAGGGCCGGCTGCAGGAAAACTGCACGTCCTTCTTCGAACGCGCCGGCATCCGCTTCGTGCAGGAACGCGGCGCGCGCGACTATCGCGGCTCCGTGCCCGGCATGGACGATGTCGAGGTGCTGTTCCTCTCCGCCTCCGAGATCGCCGGCCAGCTCGCCTCGGGCGCCATCCATTTCGGCGTCACCGGCGAGGACCTGGTGCGCGAGAACATTGCGCGCGCCGATGAACGCGTCACCCTGCTGCAGCCGCTCGGCTTCGGCCAGGCCAATGTCGTGGTCGCGGTGCCGCAGGCCTGGATCGACGTGCGCTCCATGGCCGACATCGAGGACGTCGCCGCGAGCTTTCGCCAACGCCATGGCCGTCGCCTCAAGGTCGCGACCAAATATATCAATTTGACCCGCGCCTTCTTCTCGGCGCATGGCGTCGCCGACTATCTGATCGTCGAGAGCCTGGGCGCCACCGAGGGTGCACCGGCCTCCGGGGCGGCCGACCTCATCGTCGACATCACCACCACCGGCTCCACCCTCACCGCCAATGCGCTGAAGGTGATCGAGGACGGCGTCATGCTGAAGAGCCAGGCCAATCTGGTGGCTTCGCTCGGTGCCGACTGGAACGAGCGGGCCCGTGCCGGTGCGGCTGCCATGCTTGGCCGCCTCGCCGCCAAGGCCAAGGGCAGCGCCCAGCGCGAGATCCGCTGCATCCTGCGCGGCGTCAACCAACAGCATCTGCGCGATGCCGGCGATCTCTTCGGCGCCAGTGCTCCTTTCAGCCTGCCGGCGCAGGGCCAGCCCCTTACCTTCCTGGTCCCGGCCGGACAGGTGTTCGACTTCGCGGCCTGGCTCACGGCGCAAGGCGCGGCCTCGATCGCGGTGACCAGCCTCGATTTCGTTTTCGAGCCGCAGAGTGCGCTTTACGCGGAGCTGGAGAAGAAGCTTGGATAGATAGGGGAGCCGATCTCCAGATCGGCATCTTCCTTCCTCGCAAACGCTAAGTTTCCAAGATGGTCGATCTGGAGATCGACCCTCCAATCCCGCGCTAGTCCCAGCAAATGTTGGCGGCTGACCGAGATATCCGGCCCTCCCCCAGGAAGTTACGCCTCGAACAGTTCCGGCAGAAGGGCTCTGGCGACAGGCTTCAGCCTCTCTGCCTCGCTGTGAGGAATCCAGCGATAGGGTCGCCTCAGGCGCGGGCCGACGGGGCCCCAGTCCCCGATCGCGGCGAGGAGCTTGTCCAGCGCGGCGTTGGAATAGCCGTGATCGCGCCGGAACGGCACGATGTGCTCGTCCATGAAGCGGCAGAGCCGACGCTCCAGATCGAGTGCCGCCTCGATGTCTTCAGCCATGCCGTCGGTCCAGGCCTGGGCACCGCAGGGGCTGAGGCAGGCGACGTTGGAAAAGGCACCGGCTGCCACGCCCGCCTTGACCCCGGTGGCGAGATAATGACCGGGAACGAAAAGCGCGACGCCGGCCAGATGCTGGCGCGCAGCCGCGTACCAGGCTTCGTCCCCATCGGCGAGCTTGATCGCCTCGACGGCCGGGATCGCCCGCACCAGCCCGCCGAGTGACTCCGGCGACAGGACCCGCTTGGCATGCGGCGGATTGTAGAGCACCAGCGGCAGGTTCCGCGCCGCCGCCGCCATCATCGCCAGGAAATCGATCGCCTCCCCGTCGGTCACCGGCCACCAGTCCGGCAGGATGATTTGGATCGCCGCCGGCTGCAGCCCGGCCGCCCGCCGCACTCGCTCCAGCGACTGGCGGGGGTCGCCCTGGCAGGCGCCGATCACGAAGGGCATGCCGGCCGCCCGGCATTTTTCGGCCAGCAGAGCCTGGATCGCCTCATATTCGGCTTCGGTCTGGTTGTGGAATTCGCCGGCCGTGCCGTTGGAATAGATGCCGTCGACGCCAGCAGCGATGAGGATGTCGATCTCCTCGCCAAGGCCGCCGAAATCGATAGCATCGTCCGGTGTGATCGGTAGCAGCAGCGTGGCCCAGTTGCCGCGAAGGGTCATAGGCTGATGTCCTGTCGGATGCAGGCCTTGAAATGGCCGGGCTCGACTTCCTCGAGCTGTGGGATCTCACGGGCGCAGGCCTCGATGGCGTGGGGGCAGCGGGTCCGGAAGACGCAGCCCGACGGCGGATTGGCGACACTGGGAATATCGCCCTTCAGGATCTGGCGTTCGCGCGGCCGATCGGGATCCGGCTCTGGAATCGCCGAGAGCAGCGCCTTCGTATAGGGGTGCCTGGGCGCCTCATAGAGCCGGTCGCAGGGGGCGATCTCCATGATGCGGCCAAGATAGAGCACGATGACGCGGTCGGCGATGAATTCCACCACGGCAAGATCATGCGAGATGAACAGCATGGTCAGGCCGAGGCGGGCCTGGAGGTCGCGCAGGAGATTGACGATCTGGGCCTGGATCGAAACGTCGAGGGCCGAAACCGGTTCGTCGGCCACGATCAGGTCCGGCTGCAGGATCAGCGCCCTGGCAATGCCGATGCGCTGGCGCTGGCCGCCGGAGAATTCGTGGGCGTAGCGGTCGAGGGCATCGGGCGGCAGCTCGACGGCTTCGAGAGCGGCGCGGGCCTTGTCGAGGCGTTCGCGGCGCGTGCCGATCGCCTGGATGTTGAGCCCCTCGGTTAGAATCTCGCCGATGGTCATGCGCGGCGACAGGCTGGCGAAGGGGTCCTGGAAGATATATTGCATGCGCCGGTGCTGGCGGCGCAGATCCCCAGGCGAGAGGCGCGCGATGTCGCTGCCGTCGAACATAATCTCGCCGGCGCTCGGCTCGATCAGCCGCAGGATCGAGCGCCCGATCGTGGTCTTGCCGGAACCGGACTCGCCGACCAGCCCGACGACCTCGCCGCGCTTCACCTCGAAGGAAATGTCGTCGAGCACCCGGACGGGCGCGGCGCGGCCGAAACCGCCGCCATACTGCTTGGCGAGGCCGCGCACGCTGAGAAGCGGTGAGCCGGAAGGGGACGTCTCCATCTCACAACTCCTGCGAACGGATGCAGCGGCTGGCATGATGAGGCCCGACTTTCGCCAGAGCGGGCATGGCTTCCCGGCAAGCCGGTAGTGCCAGGGAGCAGCGGGCGGCGAAGGCGCACCCTTGCGGCATGGCCGCGAGGCTCGGTACGGCGCCGGGGATGGCGGCGAGGCGCCCACCGGCCTTCTTGAGCCGGGTCGCCTCGCCCAGCCGCGGCACCGAGGCGAGCAGGCCCTTGGTGTAGGGATGCCGCGGACGCCGGAAGACCTCGCGAACGGGGCCCTGCTCGACGATGCGGCCGGCATACATCACGGCAACGCGATGGGCGATTTCGGCGACCACGCCGAGATTATGCGTGACGAACAGCACGCCCATGCCGTTCTCCGCC
This sequence comes from Labrys sedimenti, assembly GCF_034424805.1. Lineage (NCBI taxonomy): Bacteria > Pseudomonadati > Pseudomonadota > Alphaproteobacteria > Hyphomicrobiales > Xanthobacteraceae > Labrys > Labrys sedimenti. Next base: position 399,016 of record NZ_JAXOUF010000002.1, on the reverse strand, counting down.
TGCAGGCGCTGCAGGAGATCGAGGATCTGGGCCTGGATGGTGACGTCGAGCGCCGTGGTCGGCTCGTCGGCGAACAACAATACCGGATCGCAGGCGAGCGCCATGGCGATGGTGGCGCGCTGGCGCATGCCGCCGGAGAGCTCGTGCGGATATTGGCGGGCCCGCCGGGCGGGATCGGGGATGCCCACCTTGTCGAGCAGCCCGACAGCGGCAGCCATGGCCGCCTTGCGCGGCTGGCCCTTGTGCACACGGATGGGCTCGGCGATCTGGTCCCCGATGGTGTAGACCGGGTTGAGGCTGGTCATCGGCTCCTGGAAGATCATGCTGATCTCGTTGCCGCGGATGTGCCGACGCTCCTCGGCATCGAGCGTCGTGAGATCGCGCAGGGCACCGCTCCTGCCTCGGAACCGCATGCTGCCGCCGGCCACCCGCGCGATCTTGCCGGGCAGCAGCCCCATGATGGACTGGCCGGTCACCGATTTGCCGGAGCCGGACTCACCCACTAGCGCCAGCGTTTCGCCGATGCCGATGGCGAGGTCGAGATCCGACACCGCCGGCACTTCGCGCCCACTGACGCGGAACACCGTGCTCAGGCCTTCGATGGCGAGGATAGGCTGCGCGGCCATCGCCATGCTCAGCTCAACAGGCCGGTCTGGCGCAGGATTGTCTCGATCGTGGCCGCCTCGGCTTCGTTCAGCGCCCGCTGCGGACGCGCCATCTCATTGGTCTCGATGATGCCGAGCCGGCGCATCGCCGTCTTGAAGGCGCCGACGCCGGCCGAGCCGGCGCTGACGCGCGGCGCGGCGACCCAGACCATCTCGAACAGGCGGCAGAGGCGCTCCTGCTCCTGGCGCGCACCTGCCCAGTCCCCCTTGCGGCAGAGGTCGTAGAGCCGGACATAGCCGGCGGGATCGACATTGGCGAGGCCGGGCACGATGCCGTGGGCGCCCATGAGCAGGGCACTGTCGCAGACGATTTCCGAGCCGGTCATCATCATGATCTCGGGACGGTCGGCGAGATCCATCAAGGCATAGCGGAAATTGCCGTCGTCGCCGCTGGAGTCCTTCAGGCCGACGATGCTGCCCTCGCGGGCCAGCGTCACCACCGTGTGGCGGTCGAGCTTGAAATGCACGCAGACCGGGATGTCATAGGCGACCACCGGCACGTCGATTGCCTGGCGCAGATAGCGGAAATGATCGATCACCTCGGGCGCGCTGGTGCGGGCATAGAAGGGTGCGGTGGCGACCACCGCACTCGCTCCGATCGACTGCGCCGTCCTGGCATGGGCGATGACGCGATCGGTGGTGGGGTCGACGACGCCGGCCAGCACCGGCACCCGGCCATTGACGGTCTCGACCGCGAATTCCAGCACCTTCCGGCGCGTGGCCTCGTCGTGGAAAACCACCTCGCTGGTCGATCCCAGCACGAACAGGGCATGCACGCCGCCGGCGATCAGGTGCTCGATCACCCGCGCGAAGGAGGGATAGTCCACTTGGAGATCGGCGGTCAGGGGCGTAACGACCGGCGGCACGACGCCGTGGAACAGGGGGGATGCGGAGGACATGGAGAACCTTCTCTGCAGTCAGTTGAGTTCGGAGCGAGGATCGAAGGCGTCGCGCAGGCCGTCACCGACGAAATTGATGGCGAGCACGGTGAGGACGAGGGCGCCGCCGGCGAACAGCCATTGCCAGGGGTATTGCTCCAGCACCACGGTGCTGCGGGCCGCATTCAGCATGTTGCCCCAGCTCGCTTCCGGCGGCGGGATGCCAAGGCCGAGGAAGGAGAGGCCCGCTTCCAGCAGGATGGCTGCGGCGAACTGCAGGGCGGCATAGACGACGAGGATGTCGATCGTGTTCGGCAGGCCATGCCGCCAGAGCAGATGGCCGAGCGAGGCACCCATGCCGCGCGCGGCGATGACGAAGTCGCGCTCGCGCAGTTCCATCAGCCTGGCCCGTACCATGCGCGCCAGGATCGGCCAGGACAGCAGCGAGATCACGGCAATGGTGGAGACGATGCCGGCGCCAGTGATCGAGGCGATCACCAGGAGCAGGATCACCGGCGGCAGCGTCATGGCGAGATCGACCAGGCGCATGATCACCGCGTCGGCGACACGCCCCGCCATGGCGGCGAGCGCTCCGATGACATAACCGATGACCAGCGAGATCACCACCGAGCTGCCTGCCACCAGCAGGGAGATGCGGCCGCCGCGCAGGACGCGCGCGAGAATGTCGCGTCCGACACCATCCGTTCCGAACCAATGGGCGGCGCTGGGCCCCTTGTTGATGGCCAGGAGGTCGATGTCGTTGGGCTTGTAGCGCAGCAGCCAGGGATGGAAGACCACCAGCGCCAGCATGACCAGCAGGATGGCCAGGCCGACAAGCGTGACATTGTTGGCGGCAAAGCGCCTCATCGCCCGCGCGAGCGGACCGTTGCCACGGGACCGGAGCTGTGTCGAAAGCGCCATCTCAGGCAACCTTGATGCGCGGATCGACGGCCGCGTAGGCGACGTCGGTGAGGATGTTGACGACGATGACGCAGGCGCCCACCACCAGGGTCGCACCCATGATCACCGGATAGTCACGCGTCGACACCGCATTGACGAGCAGCAGCCCCATGCCGGGCCAGTTGAACACGCTTTCCAGGAAGATCGCGCCCCCCACGGCGATGCCGATGGTGGAGCCGATCAACGTGACCACCGGCAGCAAGGCGTTGCGCAGCGCGTGCTTGACGATGACCCAGAACTCCTTGACGCCCTTGGCGCGGGCCGTGCGCACATAGTCCTGGTTAAGCACCTCCAGCAGCGAGGCGCGCATGTAGCGCATGATCAGCGCGGCATGGCCGATCGAGAGCAGGAGAGCCGGCAGGATAAGGTGGCGCAAGAGGTCCGCTACCGAGAAGGGCGCGCCCGGGGTGAGCATGCCGCCCGACGGCGCCCAGCGCAGCAGCACCGAGAAGACGTAGAGACCGACCAGGGCCGTCAGGAAGGCGGGACTGGAGATGCCGAAGAAGGCGGCGATCGATAGGCCCACATCCGTCGGCGAGTTGCGCCTGACGGCGCCGAGAATACCGGTGGCGATGCCGACGACGATGGCGATCGCCAGGCCTGCTCCCATCAGCAGCAGTGTCGGTCCGATACGGTCGCCGATCAGGCCCAGCACGGTGTCGCCATTGCGCTGCAGCGAGAAACCCAGGTCCCCCCTGGCGGCGCTGGCGAGCCAGGCGGCGTATTGCACCGGCAAAGGCCGGTCGAGCCCGAGCCGGCTGCGCACGGCTGCCATTTCCTCCTGCGACATCGCGACATTCGGATTGATATAGGCGTCGATCGGATCACCCGGCGCCAGGCGTAGCAGCACGAAGACCAGCAGGCTGAGGGCGACGAGCATGGCGGCCCCGACCAGCAGGCGATTGAGGTAATAGCGCAGCATGGCGTTCCTCGTTGGGAGCGGGGTTTGATCTATCGAGGTTCCAGGATGGCGCGCGAGAATCCTTCCCCGACTTCGGGGAAGGTGTCGACGCGTAGCGTCGACGGAAGGGGGAGAGTGGCGTAGGTGATCGGAAGAAGGCGAGACCGCACCACCCTACCCCACCCGAGCCGGCTCTGCCGGCCCACCCTCCCCGAAGTCGGGGAGGGATTCTCGCCTCTCTATTCCACCGCCCATTTCTCCGGGTGAGCCGCATACGGCCCTCCACCGGGAGCGGGCAGCCACACGAAATTCTTGAGCTTGCTCGAAGCCACGCCATAGCGGTTGGCGACCCAGAGCGTCGCCCAGGGCAGGTCCGCATTCATCGCCTTGCACACCGCCTGGTAACGCTCGGCCTGCTTGGCGTCGTCGGCCTCGTTCAAGGCCGCATCGAAGGCCCCACTCACCGAAGCCATCTTGATGCGCAGGAAATTAGCGCCCTGCGGCGGGATCTGCTTCTCGTTGAGGCCCATGTTGAGGCCGCCGGGATCCGGACCGTTGCGCAGGCCGGCATAGACGAGCGGGAACTGGGACCAATCCGGCTTCTGCGCATAGATGGTGCCGTTATAGGTTGGCGTATCGACGGCGCGCGGCACCACATTGATGCCGACCTGGGACAGCATGGCCTGCACGGCGGCGAGCACGTTGGTGGCCTGCGGCGTGTTGTAATAGGTCAGCAGGGTGATCGGCTTGTCGCCATTGATCTTGTCCCAGCCCGCCTCGGCCAGCAATTGCTTGGCCTTTTCGGGATCATAGCCATAGGGATCGAGGCCGGCGGGTTGGAGCCGGTCGGCGACATAGCCGCAATTGGCTGTCTTGGCGGCCCCGCCATACAGGCTCTGGACGATCGCGTCGCGATTGATGGCATGCATCACGGCCTGGCGCACCTTGAGGTCCTTCCACAGGGGCGCCTCCTGGTTGAAGCCGAGATAATTGACCACGAAGGAATTGCCGTCGATGACGCGATAGGCATCGTTGCCCTTGAAGGAGGCTGCGTCGTCGGCCTCCACATAGCTGAAGCTGATCTCTCCGGCGCGCAGGGCCGCCACCGCCGCCGCCGTATTGGCGAAATAGCGGTTGATGATGCGTCCCGTCACCGGCTTGCCGCCGCGATACTCGTCATTGGCGGCGAGCTCGACATATTGGTCGGTGACATAGCGCGAGAACTTATAGGGGCCGGTGCCAACAGGCGTCTTCGACCACCAGGGGTTCTTGGCGAGCGTCTCCGCCGGAATGTCCTTGAGCGCGTGCTGGGGCAGCATCATCAACTGGGTCAGCGTGTCGAGCAGGCCGGCATTGGGGCCCGACAGCTTGAGGACCACGGTACGGGGATCCGGGGTCTCGACCGCCTGGATCGCCGCCAGGCGGGCGGCGAAGACCGAACCGCTGGCGCCGTTCTTGGCGGTTTCGACGGTAAACTTCACATCTGCCGAGGTGAAAGGCTGACCGTCATGCCATTTGGTGTCGGCCAGGGTGAAGCTGTAGGAGAGCCGGTCGGCACTGACATCGAACTTGGTGGCCAACGCCCCCTCGATCTTCTCCAGCTTGCCGTCATAGATGACTAGAGGCTCGAAATAGAGATTGAGCCAGGTGAAGCCGCCGGTGGCCGCCAGCGGGTTGAAATTGCCCTGGAACCCACCCGGACCGACGTCGAAGGCCCCGGTTATCGCAGCGCCATCCGCAGCCAGGGCCGGTTTGGCGGCGGGCATCGCCATGATCGTCGCGGCCAAAAGCGCGAACGCAATCTTCCTCAGTGCCATGATCTCTCCCCTCGTCTGTCTCTTCTTGTTTGGTCGTACCGCAAGCCTCTCAATCGGGCGTCGGCGTGGTCTTCCTGGTCGCGAGCAGGCGGGCGATGCCGTCATAATGCTGGTCGAGGCGGCTGCGAGCAGCCTCGACGTCCCGCGCCGCCACGGCGGCATAGATGTCGTAATGGTCCTGCCAGGTGGCCATTGGATCGATATTGGCCAGGTTGACGAAATCAGATGCCTTGTAGAAGGCGAGCCAGAACACATCAATCAGGCTGGTCAGCATGCGATTGTCCTGGCAGCGGAACAGCAGATTGTGGAAACGCTGGTCCTCGGCGGCAAAGCTCTGGTTGCGCTCGGCAGCCTGCCGCATTTGCTCGACCGTCTGGCGCAATTCCTCGATGTCATCCTCACCGATCAGCGCGACCGTCTTGGCGATCAGGCCGACCTCGAGCACACGGCGAATCTCGAGCACCTCCTCGACCTCGCGCAGGGCCCCACCCAGGCCATAAGCGAGATTGTCGAGCAGCGGCGCGAAGGAAAAGGCCTTGACGAAGACGCCGATGCCACGGCGCGTCTCCAGGATACCGACCGACTCCAGCGCCTTGATCGCCTCGCGCACCGAATTGCGGCTGACGCCCAATTGCTGGGCGAGGAAACCTTCCGGCGGCAGCGCCGAGCCGGGCCCGAGCTGGTTGTCGGCAATATAGCTCTTCAGGCTCTCCTGCACAGAGACATGCAGGAGCGGCGGCCGGTCGAGCGGCTTGATCGACTTCACCTTGCCTGCCCCTGCCGCATCCACAGCCACCAGCCCTCGTTGTCCGTGGCTTGATAGTGATTGACTTGTAGGATATCTGTCAAGTCAATCTTTAAACCGCGGAGGAAATGGCCATGCGCATCGCCCTGGCCGGCGTCGGACATTGGCATGCGGCCATGCACCGGGAGGCCGCCCACCAGGCCGGCGCAACCATCACCGGGGTGTGGGACGAGGATGCCGACGTCGCGGCGCGCTTTGCCTCGGCGAACGGCCTCGAACTGCACGCCTCCTTCGAGGGCCTTGCCGCGACCCGGCCGGACCTGGTGGTGTTGATGGGCAGGCCAGCGGGTCTGGTCGAGCGCGCAATCTCGCTTGTCGATGCGGGGCTCGCCGTGATGCTGGAAAAGCCGGCTGCACTGGGAGCATCCGAACTCGAACCGCTCAGGGATCGCGGCCGGCGGGGCGCCTTCATCGCCGTGCCGCTTCCCAATCGCTGCAGCCCGATCTGGCCGCGTATTGCCGAACTCGCCGCCGCCGGCCGGCTCGGCGGGCTTTCCCACGCCCAGTTCCGCATCGTGAACGGACCGCCGGAGCGCTACCGGATCGACGGCGTGCCCTGGCTACTGGCACCGCAGACCAGCGGCGGCGGCGCCCTGCGCAATCTCGGCATCCATGGCGTCGACGCCGCGCTGGCCCTAGCGTGAGATGACGGGCTGGAACTGGTTTCCGCCTCCCTCGGCCATCTCCATGGCGAGGCCGTCGAAGACTACGCCGTCCTCACCCTGCGCAGCGACCGGGGACTGATCGTCACGGTGGAGGCCGGCTATACCTATGCCTCGATGGCACCGGGCGGCGACTTCGAATGGCGTGTCTCCAGTGCAAACGCCTATCTCGTCGACCGCGGAGATCATTGCAGCACCACGACGCTCGACGATGCGGCCGTGCGCGGGGAACCGCCCCTGCTGCCCGGTGAGCGCTACAAGGCCTTCATGGCGGATACGCTGGCCCGGCTGGCACGCGGCGCAGCCCCTCTCGTCGGCATCGAAGACTATTGGCGGGCCATGACGCTGATCGACGAGGCCTATCGGAGGGCGACGGCATGATCGGTATCGGCATCATCGGGGCCGGCCATTTCGGCGCGGTCCATGCCAGGGCTATTGCGGCGATGCGGGGCCTTCGTGTCGCGGCCATATGCCGGGAAGACGCCGCAGCCGCCCGGGTGTTCGCCCACGAACATGGCGGCAATGCCCACACCGATTGGCGCGCCTTGCTCGACGACCCCGCGGTCGACGCCGTCGTCATTGCCACCCCTCATCATCTCCACGCTGAAATGGCGGTGGCGGCGGCCCGGGCCGGCAAGCACATCCTCCTGGAAAAGCCGATGGCACCGACACTCGCCGAATGCGACGCCATCAATGCTGCCGCGCGACAGGCCGATATCCGGCTGATGGTCGGTCATGTCATGCATTTCGCTCGTCCTTGCCTCATCGCCCGGGAGATCCTCGACGGCGGCACGCTCGGCCGGCCGGTGCTCGGCTCGAGCTGGATGATCAAATTGTGGATGGAAGCCAATCGGCGTCCCTGGCATCTTTCCCACGTCACGGGTGGCGGCATGCTGATGACGGCCGGCATCCACGCTCTCGATCGCCTCGTCTGGCTGATGGGCAGCGAAGTGGCCGCGGTGAGCGCTCTCTCCGGCACCTGGTTCCACCAGCAGGAAGCCGATGACAGTGCCTTGATGCTGCTGCGCTTTGCGGATGGGCGCATCGGCCAGGTCGCCAGCGTCGGCTATCGCGACGGCACCGTAAGCTTTGCCATGGACCTCGTCTGCGAGGACGGCACCCTGCGCATCGATTTCGAAAACGGCGTTTCGATCGGGCGCGGCGGCAGCTGGACACCGATCGCCCATTCCGCCGATCCGGATTGGATGCAGCGCGCGGTCGAGGCCGAATGGCGGGCCATGGCAGCCGCCATCGAGGCAAGCGCGCCGGTTCCCGTCGATGGAGCCTATGCACGCCATCTGATCGCCTGCCTCGACGCCGCCAGCCGAGCCAATGCCGAAAGGCGGGAGATCACGCTGGCCCGACCAAGCTGAAAAATGCGATAAAGAGCCGGCTATTCATCAGGCAGGCTATACGGCCTGTATGTTTTTACCCAGGTTATTGAGCAAGAGTGTTGGTTCTATGTAAGATGCCTTACCTTTGCTTTCCAAAGAGATTGTCATGTCAGAAATTGCAAAGCCCGTCTGGTTCATCACCGGCTGCTCCACCGGCTTTGGCCGCGAACTGGCGCGCCACACGCTTTCGCTGGGCTATCCGACCGTCGTCACCGCCCGCAATCCCGCCCAACTCGAGGACTTCGTCATGGAGTTCGGCGATACGGCGCTTGTGCTCAAGCTCGACGTGACGAAACAGGCCGATATCGATGCTGCCTTGGCCGTGGCGCTGGACCGGTTCGGCCGCATCGACGTCCTGGTGAACAATGCCGGCATCGGCTATTTCGGCTCGCTCGAAGAGAGTGACATGGCCGAAGTCCACAAGATGTTCGACATCAATGTCTGGGGCCTGACGGCGATGACGCGCGCGGTGCTGCCGGCAATGCGCCAGCAGCGTTCGGGCACCATCGTCAACATCTCCTCGATCGGCGGCCTGCGCGCCCCGCCCTCCGTCAGCTTCTACACCGCCACCAAATTCGCGGTCGAAGCCCTGTCGGAATCGCTGTCGCAGGAAGTCGCGCCCCTGGGCCTCAAGGTGCTGATCGTCGAACCCGGCCCGTTCCGGACCGACTGGGCGGGCCGTTCCGCCAACGAGGCACCGCAGACCATCGCGGCCTATCGCGAAACGGCGGGCGTTCGTCAGGGCCAGATCCGGGGCAATAGCGGCAAGCAGCCGGGCGATCCGGTTCGCGCCGCCCAGGCGATCGTCAAGGCCGTCGAGGCCGAGAATCCGCCCCTGCGGCTGCTGCTCGGCAAGGCAGCTCTCGAAGGCGCCCGCATCAAGCTGTCCCAGCTCGCACAGGACTTCGACGCCTGGGCGGCAGTGACCGAGGGTGCCGACTATCCTGAAGGGCAATAGGCGAAACGGTAGCGCCACGTTTCGCCGCCAGCCTTGAATGGCGAAGACGCGTCGAAGCCGGACGCGCCTTCTCGACGATCTAGCGGTAGCGTGTCACGCATTGCATCAGCGCACTCAGGGCTGACGACGTACCATTCAGGGTAACCGAGAAGGACTTGTTGCCGCGAGGCTGGAAATAGAGAACCCGACCGGCCCGGATCTCCTGGAAGAGCTGCGTGGAATCGGCCAGCGGAATCAGCAGCCGGGTCGGCGCCGTGGCTTTGGCGCCGCTGGCACGCGAACGGTAATTGTCGACCCAATAGGTCACGTCGCCTCGCGAATCCCTGACCCAGTTCCAGTTGGGATTCTCGATGACCATGCCCCAGGCCGCTTCCCGCGTCAGCAGGAAATGCACCGCCGCGCCCCTCGAATACTTGCCGCTGGAAGCACAATATTCAAAGCGGCCATTGCTGGCATTGGCTTCGATCACCCATTGCCCCATGTCGTAACGGCCGATGACCTCGCTTCTCGCGCTTCCGGCCGCGAGCAGAGCAATACTCGCCGCCGCCAAAGCGATACAACCTCTATGCTGCATGCCAGCCCCTTCCCCATCCACGATTCAATCGAAATCATTGGAGGTCATTCGGGCATGTTGACATGCCGCGCAAATTGTCCTCGGCCCCTCGCAATGAAATACATAGCACGGCATTTATATTTGCCGGGTGCGTTAATATAGATGCGACATCAACTTGTGTTCCCTACGGAACTTTTTGCAAGCCGGCGACGCCTCTCGAAGGATGCCCTCCTCCTGGAGGCAGGCCGCGATCCAACGGGATCGGTTCTATTTCTCAGCCGACTCTGGTCCAAACACGACGAATCCTGCTATTGCGCCTGTCATGACTGAACGTCCCAAGCTCGTGCTCGCTTCCGCCAGCCCGCGCCGCCATGCCCTGCTCGAGCAGGCAGGCTGCGAACCGGATGCGTTGCTGCCCACCGATATCGATGAAACGCCCAGGCGCGGCGAGGCGGCGCGCATGCTGGTGCAGCGCCTCGCCAGGGGCAAGCTCGAAACTGCCCTGACGACCCTTGCAAGCCGGCCCGATCTCGCAGGTGCCTATACGGTGTCGGCCGATACGGTGGTGGCCTGCACCGGGCGCATCCTGCCCAAGGCCGAAACGCGGGAAGATGCCGAGGCCTGCCTCAGCCTGCTGTCGGGCCGCAGCCATATCGTGATGACGGGCGTCGCCGTCGCCGATCCGCACGGCACCATCCGGACCCGGCTGGTGGAGACGCGGGTACGCTTCAAGCATCTGTCGCTCGACGAACTCAATGCCTATCTCGACTCCAACGAATGGCACGGCAAGGCGGGCGGATACGCCATCCAGGGCCTGGCCGGCGTATTCGTGCTGCGACTAGTCGGGTCCTACACCAATGTCGTCGGCCTGCCGCTCTATGAGACGGTGAGCCTTCTCGAAGGTGCGGGCTTTCCGGTCCGCGGCAGTTGGAGGGACGAATTGTGAGCGAACCGAGCCCGACCCCTCTCGTCAAGCGCAAATGCCCGATCTGCGGCAAGCCCAGTGTCGAGGCCAGCAAGCCCTTCTGCTCCAAGCGCTGCGCCGACATCGATCTGTCGCGCTGGCTGAAGGGTGTCTATGCCATTCCCGGCGAAGAAGCCGACCAGATCGATCCCGATGACCGGGATGATTATCCGAAGACAGAGCGTGACCGATGAGCCAACCGCAGCGTTATACGAGTAGCAGCCTCGAAGCCTTTCTCGAATCCGCCCTCCTGGCCGGTGGGGCCGATGCCCCCTCGGCACAGGCCGCTACCCGCGCCATGATGCATGCCTCGCGCCTCGGCGTGGACAGCCATGGCGTCCGGCTGCTGCCCTATTACCTCTCGGTGCTGGCCAGTGGCGAGATCAACGGCCATCCCCAACTCGAAGTGCAGCGCGGCGAAGGCGCCACCGCCGTTCTCGATGCCGATGGTGCCATCGGACACCTGGCCTGCTACCGGGCCATGGAAGTGGCCGTCGATATCGCCAGGACGCAGGGCATCGGTGCCGTCACCATTCGGCGTTCCTCCCATATGGGCGCGGCCGGCGCCTATCCGATGTGGGCAGCCGAACAGGGCTTCATCGGCCTGCTCACAGCCAATTCCGACGCGGCCGTGCGGCTGTTCGACGGGCGCGACGCCTTCCACGGCACCAGCCCGATCGCCATCGGCGCACCGGTGCCGGGCCAGCGCCCCTGGCTGATGGACATGGCGACCAGCGCAATTCCGCAGAACCGCGTGCTGCTCTATCGTTCGCTCGGCCTCACTCTGCCGCAGGGCGTGGCCGTGGACGAAAAGGGCGTCAACACCACCGATCCGGAAGCTGCCCGCGTGCTCTCGCCGGTGGGCGGCGAGCAGGGCTTCAAGGGCGCGGCGCTCGCCGGGCTGGTGGAGATCCTGTCCGCTCCCCTCACCGGCATGGCGCTCTCCACCGAACTGGTGCCGATGTATGGCCAGCCTTCAACCGGCGCCCCGCGCGACATGGGCGGCTTTGCCCTCGCCATCAACCCCTCGGCCTTCATCGCCCCCGAGATCTACGGTGCGATCATGACGCGCTATCTCGCCAATATCCGCGCCGCCGTGCCGGCCGAAGGCGCGACCGGCAAGCCGATGGCGCCGGGCGACCGCGAATGGGCGGTGGAGGAAGAGCGGGCACGCAAGGGCGTGCCCGTCGACCCCGTCAGCGAAGAGGCTTTCGTCGAACTCGGCAGCAAATATGGGCTGACTTTGCCGCAGAAGGCGTGAGGCGGAGCGCGGACATCCTGTCCGCTCTTGCTTTCCTGAGAACGGGGCATTTCCAAGAGCGGACATCGCGACATGCCTGCATGTCGCTGAGATGTCTGCGCTCCAAGGAAGGGCTTGACTCCTGTACCGATCGGTCCATAATGGAACGATCGGTACAAAGAGGATGTCGTCATGCCCGAACAACGCCCGCCGCTTCCCCCCTTCACCCGTGAGGCCGCGATCCAGAAGATCCGTGCCGCCGAGGATGGCTGGAACAGTTGCAATCCCGAGCGCGTTTCGCTCGCCTACACGCCAGACAGCCGCTGGCGGAACCGCTCGGAGTTCCTCAGGGGGCGGCCCGAGATCGTCGCCTTCCTCACCCGCAAATGGCAACGCGAGCAGGATTATCGCCTGATCAAGGAATTGTGGGCCTATGGCGACAACCGCATCGGCGTGCGCTTTGCCTATGAGTGGCACGACGCCGAGGGCAACTGGTTCCGCTCCTATGGCAACGAGAACTGGGAGTTCGACGAAAACGGCCTGATGGCCGTGCGCCACGCCTCCATCAACGACCTGCCGATCGCCGAGAGCGAGCGCAAGTTCCACTGGGATCGCTCCGCTCCCCGCCCCGCCGACCACCCGGGTCTCAACGATCTCGGCCTTTAGATGAAGACAATTCGCGAGCGCGCCGACATCATCCCGGCCCTCACCGAGGTCTTCCGCAGCCACGGCTATGAGGGCGCCAGCCTCGCCCTCATCGGCCAGCGGACGGGCTTGGGCAAAGGCAGCCTCTACAACTTCTTCCCGGGCGGGAAGGAGGAGATGGCGGCTGCCGTGCTCGATCATATCGACGGCTGGTTCCGCAGCCATGTCTTCGAACCGCTGCGCGCCACGACGGATCCGGCTGCCGCGATCTCGGCCATGTTCGAGGCGACGGACCGCTATTTCCACTCGGGCGGACGGGTCTGCATCGTCGGCGTGTTCGCCCTGTCGGATGTGCGCGACCGTTTTGCCGACGCCATCAACGCCTATTTCGCCGAATGGTGCGACGCCCTGGCGGAGGCACTGCGGCGCCTCGGCAAGGCGCCTGATCTCGCCGACGCACTTGCCGAGGATATCGTCGCCGGCATCCAGGGTGCGCTGGTCACCGCACGCGCCCTCGGCGATCCCTCCCTGTTCGGCCGGCGGATGGCACGGCTGAAGGCGCTCATCCCCCTGGCCTGAGGCCTGCCGTCAGGCATTGGTGAGCGGCAGCACCGTGGTGTCCTTGAACATCTCCATCGAGATGTAGGAGGAGATGTCGTTGAACTGCAGCTTGGCCACCAGCTTCTTGTAGACCAGGTCGAGGCTTTCGACATCGGGCAGCACGATCTTGAGCAGATAGTCGATATCCCCGGTGAGCCGGTGCATCTCGACGATCTCCGGCGTATCGGCGACGAGAGCCCGAAAGCGCTCCAGCCAGTCGAGCGAATGGTTCGCGGTGCGGATCATGACATAGACGGTGGTCGGCACTCCCACTTTCCTGCGGTCGAGCAGGGCCGCGCGCCGGAGGATGTAGCCCTCCTCCTCCAGCCGCTTGATGCGCCGCCAGCAGGCCGAAGGCGACAAATGGGTCTTCTCGGCGAGATCAGCGAGCGGATGATCCGCCTGAAGCTGGAGCATTGCCAGGATCTGCTTGTCGCGCTGATCGAGCTTCATGATTTCTCCGCGCATCCATCTTGTGCATGAAAAACCTATCACGCAAGATTTTTGCGAATATATGAAAATATCGCAATATATTTGTTAAAACAGCAGTCACTGCGCCCAAACAATGCAATCTATTTTCGCGGGTTTCGAGGCATTATTCCGACATGGAAACCAAGCCCTGGGATGGGAGACGGACATGCGGAAAATCGGCCTGATCGGCGGCATGAGCTTCGAGAGCTCGGCGATCTATTACAAGCTGATCAACGAGGCGGTGCGCGCCCGGCGCGGCGAGCTGCATTCGGCCGAGGTCATGCTGCATTCGGTGAATTTCCAGGACATCGTCGACATGCAGAAGGCCGGACGCTGGGATGCGGCCGCCGAACGGCTGGCGAGCGTGGCGCGCGATCTCCAGAATGCCGGTGCCGGCTGTGTGCTGATCTGCACCAATACCATGCATCTAGTGGCCCAGCCGGTGCAGACGGCGATCGCCTGTCCGCTGATCGACATCATCGACGAAACCGCCAAGGCCCTGGCTGCAGCCGGCCGCAACCGCCCTCTCCTGCTCGCCACCCGCTACACCATGGAACAGGGCTTTTACGCCGATCGCATGCGCAGCCACGGCATCGAGGTGATGGTGCCCGACGCCGCGGGGCGGACCATCGTGCATGACGTCATCTTCTCCGAACTCTGCGCCGGGCTGGTGAAGGATAGCTCGCGCCAAAAGCTCGAGGCGCTGATCGAGCAGGCCAAGGCCGAAGGTGCCGACAGCGTCATTCTCGGCTGCACCGAGATCTGCCTGATCCTCTCCCCCGATGGCCTGACCCTGCCCGGTTTCGACTCCACGGCGATCCATGCGGCAGCCGCCGTCGATTTTTCGCTTGCCTCCGGCCCGGACGCTGCCCAACTGGCAGCATGATCGATCAGCGAGCAGGAGGCAGGCCATGAGCCAGGCAGGAGATCCCGGCCGGAAAGACAATGCAAGGGCGGTCATGGAGGGTGAGATCGGCATTCTCGCCCGCCGCCGGATCGAAGCCGGCATCATCGCCCCCATCTACGAGGAAATGCGCGAGCGCCTCGGCGAGGAGGTGGCGCAATCGATCCTCGATTCCGCCATTCGCAAGGCCGCCATCGCGGCCGGGCGCAGCTTTGCCGCCAAGACCCCGGGTGGCACCGATCTGCGCAGCTTCCAGGATCTGCAGGCGCTGTGGACCCAGGACGACGCACTGGTGATCGAAGTGGTCAAGGCCACCGACACCGAGTTCGACTACAACGTCCATCGCTGCCGCTATGCCGAGACCTACAAGGAAATGGGGCTGGGCAAGATCGGGCACCTCTTGTCCTGCAACCGCGACGGGGTGTTCTGCACCGGCTATGATCCGCGCATCACGCTGGAGCGTACGCAGACCATCATGGACGGTTCCAGCCACTGCAATTTCCGCTACAAGCTGCAAGAAACCGCCAAGGCGGAATGATGGACCAGCCTCTCGCCAGCCGGCCGGGCTCGATGCCTCGCATCGATGCGGCACAGCTCAACGCCGACATCGAGGCCACCGCGCATTTCGGCGGCGCCGGAAATGGCGGCGTCTCTCGACTCACGCTCACGCCGGAAGACAAGGCCGTCCGGGACTGGTTTACGGCCCGCTGCCTCGAGCTTGGCTGCAACGTGGGCATCGATCCGATCGGCAACCTGTTCGCCTGCTATCCCGGGCGCAACGCCGCCCTGCCCGCCATCATGACAGGCAGCCATCTCGACACCCAGCCGGGCGGCGGGCGCTATGACGGGATCCTGGGCGTGCTGGCCGGACTTGCCGTTCTTCGTGCCCTGAAGAGCTCGGGCCTCGTCACCGAACACCCGCTGACCGTGGTGAACTGGACCAATGAGGAAGGCTCGCGCTTTTCCCCGGCGATGTTCGGTTCGGGCGTGCATGCCGGCGCCATCGCGCTCGACGAGGCACTCGCGGTCCGCGACCACGCCGGCATCAGCGTCGACCAGGCCCTCGAAGCCATCGGCTATCGCGGCAGCTACGTCCATAGGCAGGCTCCCGCCGCCTATGTCGAGCTCCACATCGAACAGGGACCTGTTCTGGGAGCCGAGGGCATCGCGATCGGCGCCGTCACCGGCGTGCAGGGCCTGCGCTGGTTCGACGTGGAGATAGAGGGCACCGAATCTCATGCCGGTTCGACGCCGATGACGAACCGCAGGGATGCTCTGACCACCGCCGCCCGCCTGATCCTCGATATCGAAGCGATCGGCCGCGCCCATGTGCCCGGCGTGCTGACGGCCGGCCATGCCGACGTTTTTCCGAATTCGCGCAATGTCGTTCCGGGAAGGGTCGGCCTGCAGATCGACATGCGCCATCCCAGCGAAGCCGGGCTGGACGCCATGGAAGCGGCACTGCGGCAGGCCGTTGCCGGCCAGGCCGACAGCCGCATCGAGCGGATCTGGGCCAAGAAGCCGGTGGCCTTCGATCCCGCCTGCATCGAAGCTGTCCGCCAAGCGGCTGCCGATTGCGGGCTGTCCTGCCGCGACATCGCCTCCGGCGCTGGCCACGACGCCGCCCACTTGGCGACCCTCGCGCCGACGGCGATGATCTTCATCCCATCCCGCGACGGGCTCTCCCACAACGAACAGGAATATTCATCGCCCCGGCAATGCGCCGACGGCGCCGTGGTGCTTTTGCGCACCCTTCTCGAACTCGACCGCCGATTGGCCTGACGCCATCTATCGAACTCCATGGAGCATCCCCGGCGCAAGGCCGATGCCGGGGATGCCGTTTGCCCTGCTACGGCTTGGGCACCAGCACGCCGAGATCGACCGCCTTGGCCATGGCCTGATAGCCGGCGTCGTTGGGATGCAGGTGGTCGCCGCAATCATAGGCGGGATTGATATTGTCGGGCTTGGCGGGATCCTCGAGCACCTTGTCGAAATCGATCAGCCCGTCCGCCATCTTGTTGGTCCGGATCCAGGCATTGACCTCCTGGCGGATCTTCTCCTTCTCCGGCGTGTAGTAGCCGGAGGTCGGCAGCCCCTTGAAGGTGTCGACGAAGGGCGTGAGGGTCACGCCGACGAAACGGATGCCATGGGCGTGGGCCCGGTCGATGATCTGCTTGTAGCCGGCGATCACGTCTTCGGCCGTGGGCTCGGGATCAGCCGGGGTGATGGCGTCCTTGCCCGGCCAGCCGATATCGTTGATGCCCATCATCATCACCACGGTCGAAACCCGCGGATGGCTCAGCACCGACATGTCGAAGCGGCTGAGGGCATTGGTGCCCATGCCGTTGGAGAGCACGCGATTGCCCGAATAGGCCTCGTTGACCACGGCGACATCGGCATGGCCCTCGGCCTGCAGGCGCTCGGCGACATGATCGGGCCAGCGATTGTTCTTGTCCGGCGTGGAGCAGGCCCCGTCGGTGATGGAATCGCCGAAGAACACGATCGCCTTCGACTCCGGCTTGGCCGTGGTCAGGATGCGGCTGAGCAGCAGGCGCGATTTGTTGGTGCTGGCGGGTGCGAAATCGGCCTCCTTGGTCTTGTCTCCTGGGCCGGAGACATAGCCGGTCTGGACGCCGTCCCAATGGACCGAGGTGATGCCGGCGCGCTTGGGCAGGTAGAAGCTGACCGCGAGATTCGACAGGGCCTTGACCGGCAGGTCCACGGGGTCGCTGACCAGGGGAGCGCCGGGAGGAATCACGGCCGATGGCTTGCCTCCGAAGGTCAAGGCCTTGACGGACCCCTCATCCACGGCGCTGCCGCCCTTGGACAGGGCCACGCTGGCCGAACCGATGGTTACCGGGCGCGTGCCGAACTCGTTGGAGATGACCACGCGGACCTGCTCGCCCCCAACGCTGATGCGGGCGATCTGGCGGACTGTCTGGTCTCCCAGCACTTCCGGCACGTCGAAGGGGGCCGGCAGTTCCTCTGCCCAGCGCGGAGCAGGCGTGGCCGCCCATGTCGTGATCCAGGGCTCGACACCTCCCGCACTTGCCGGGACCGCGGCCAAGGTCAATGTCCCCACGACAAATGAAGTCCTGACAGCCCATCCGATCAATCGCGCAGGCACAATCCGGCGCATACTCGATCCAGGCTCATAATAATCCAAATAGGAAACCATGGTGCTTTCCATCCCGCTTTGACAATATTGTAAAATGACGTTGTCTTGATTGCGTATAGAAAGGAAGTGTCCCGCATCGTGGGGCAGAAGACTTCCGAAGCAGCAGGAGAGTGTGATTTTTTCCTGGATCTTGCAAGCCGGATGCCGAGCAGCCTGCTCGCGCGAACCCAACCGGTTAAAGCCGGCTTGAGAATTGGCTCGACGAGAACCGCGAAGACGCTTCAGAACGGGGGAGCTCACGCAGACAAGCTCGCCGCTCGAGCGCGTTTAGCAAGGGTTCAGAGCCGGTCCCTTAGCGCGTAGTAGCTCATGCCGGCGACCAGGGTCGGCCAGCGCAGCAGACGGCCGCCCGGGAAGGGCGGCGTCGGCAGGGCGGCGAGGCGATCGAACTCGCCGAGGCTGGCGGCGGTAACATCCGCCAGGATCTTGCCGAAATAAGGCGCGAGCATCACGCCCTGCCCCGAATAGCCCGAGGCCGTCAGCACGTTCGGCGCCAGCCGCCGCACGAAAGGCAGGCGCGTGGTGGTGATGCCCAACGTGCCGCCCCAGGCATAGTCGATGCGCTTGTTTTCGAGTTGCGGGAAGACCTTGAGCATGCGCTTGCGCACGAAGGCCTTCATGTCCGAGGGGAAGCCCGAGCGATAGTTCTCGCCACCGCCGAAGAGCAGGCGCCGGTCCGCCGACAGGCGATAGTAGTTCACCACGAAGCGGCTGTCGGCGACGGCATAGTCGTTGGCGATCAAGGCCCTGGCTTCATTGTCCGAGAACGGCTCGGTCGCCAGGATGAAATTGTTGATCGGCATCACCCGAGCCTCGGTATAGGCGTCGAGCCCCGAGAGATAGCCGTCGCCGGCGAGGATCAGCCAGTCGGCGGAAACGCTGCCTTGCGCCGTGCGGATCACCGCCTTCGCCCCCTCCGCCCGATAGCTGACAGCCCGCGAGCGCTCGAAGACCCGGACCCCGGCATCAAGTGCCGCCGCCCCCAGCCCCAAAGCCAGGTTCAGGGGGTGGAGGTGGCCGCCATCATGGTCGAGGAAGCCGCCATGATAGCCGCTCGCGCCAAGGATGGCATCGAGCTCGGCCTTGCCGATCGCCTCGACCTTGTCATAGCCATAGACGGTCCTGAGCTTTTCGGCATAGGCGTGCGACATCGCCACATAAGACGGCTTGTGGTCGGCGATCAGGATGCCCTGCTTGTAGTCGCAGGCGATCCGGTGCCGGGCAATCAGGCCCTTGAGATGGGCCTTGGCGTCCTCGGCCATCCGCCACAGCGCCTTGGCGCCATCCAGGCCGACCAATTTCTCCAGATAGTCCTGGTCGCGGCGCTGGCCGGAGTGAACCTGGCCGCCATTGCGCCCCGAGGCCCCCGAGCCGATCTCGGCTGCCTCGAGCAGGATGACCGAAAGCCCTTTTTCCGCGAAGGCCAGCGCGGCGCCAAGCCCGGTATAGCCGGCACCGACGATGCAGACATCGGCCCGCTCCTCACCCAGAAGCCGAGGCTGGGCGGGAAGCTTGCGGGCCGTCGCCGTATAATAGGAATTGGCCGGATGGCCGGTATTGTCGGTCATGATCTCTCGAGGGGCGGGTCTTCAGACCCGCCTTTCCAGCAGCCTTGGGCGATTTCCGGCAAAGAGGCGGATCCGAAGACCCGCCCCCCAACTACACGTTCAGGAGCAGATGCTCGCGTTCCCAGGGACTGATCACCTTCATGAAGGTCTCGTGCTCCTGGCGCTTGATCGCCGCATAGGCGGTGACGAAGGACGAGCCCATCACCTGCCGGATCGCCTCGCTCTCATCCATTTCCGCGACCGCCTCGAGCAGGCTCTGGGGCAGCTCGAAATCGCGGTTCTTGGCATCCGACTCGATCGGCGGAGTTGCCTCGAGTTCCTCGCTCATGCCGAGATAGCCTGCGGCGAGGCTGGCGGCGATGGCGAGGTAGGGATTGGCATCCGAGGAAGGTACCCGGTTCTCGACGCGCCGCGCATCGGGCCCGGAGGGCGGCACCCGCAGGCCGGCTGTGCGGTTGTCGTAACCCCATTGCACGTTGATCGGCGCCATGGAATCCCGCGTCAGCCGGCGATAAGAGTTCACATAGGGTGCCAGCATGCACATGATCGCCGGCAGATATTTCTGCTGGCCGGCCAGGAAGGAGAAGAACAGCGGGGTCGGCCCGCCAGTCTCCGGATCGGAGAAGATGTTCTGGCCGCTCTCGGCATCGACGATCGACTGGTGGATATGCAGCGCCGAGCCCGGCTCGCCCGACATGGGCTTGGCCATGAAGGTGGCGTAGATCTTGTGCTGCAACGAGGCTTCGCGGATGGTGCGCTTGAACAGGAAGACCTGGTCGGCCAGTTCCAGCGGGTCGCCATGACGCAGATTGATCTCCATCTGCGCCACGCCGTCCTCGTGGATCAGCGTGTCGATCTCAAGGCCCTGATGCTCGGAATATTTGTAGATGTCCTCGAACAGGGCGTCGAATTCGTTGACGGCCGAGATCGAATAGCCCTGCCGACCGAGTTCCGGGCGGCCCGAGCGGCCGATCGGGGGTTTCAGCGGATAATCCGGATCGGTGTTGGGCTCGACGAGATAGAACTCGATCTCCGGCGCCACCACGGGCTGCCACCCCCTCTTGCGATAGAGCTCGCGGACGCGGCGCAGCACCTGACGCGGCGCCTGCTCGACGGGGCGGCCGTCGCGGGTCACGGCGTCGTGGATGACCTGCGCGGTCGGGTCCATCGCCCAGGGCACCGAGGTCAGGGTCGACCAGTCCGGCTGCATGAACATGTCGGTATCGGCTTCCACCGCGTCCACCAGCCCGTCATAGGCCGGATATTCACCGGTAATGCACTGGTAGAAGATCGAAAGCGGCAGGTTCATCACCGGGGAGGTCAGGAACTTCGACACCGGCATGATCTTGCCGCGGGCCACCCCGCCCTGGTCGGGAACCAGGCACTCGATCTCTTCGATGTCCCGCGCCCGGAACCAGTCCTTCGCGCTTTCGACACCGGAGATGCCGCGCGCGGATTCGATATCCGGCGCGCCAGAATGCTCGGGCTTGTCTGACTTCTTCTTTTTGCTCATCGTCGCACACATGCGGCTTCCACCCCGCAGGAAGTGCGGAGCGGCGACCCGAAACACGCGCCGGCGACCTGTTTGACGGCCCACCAGGCAGATTTCTCTCGATCGAGTCAGCAGCCCGATCGAGAGAAATCTGCAAGATATCAAATATTTGCAGAGTTTCCCGGCAAGGCCCATCCGAGGGCCTTACCGGGAAACTCTGCCTAGGAAGCCATCACGCGACTAACCTCCGGTTCGGGCCCTTGGTTTAGGAGGGCGGAGGCGCACGCGCCGCGCATCGGGGAAGACGCGCAAAAGAGGCATCGGTGGACCGACGCTGGCGCCACACTGCCTTTAGCGGCATGTAAAAGTCAATCGGAACGGCCAAAAAATGTGATCACAAAAAATGTGATCACATTTTTGCGCAGAATCGCATTTCCCCTGTAGACCGCCGCCGACTTCCCGGTTTAGGCTGGAACCAATCACCACAAACAGATGGGATACCATGTCTGATACAGGCGGGGGCGGCGCCACGGCGCCCGTGAAATCGCAGAAGGCGATCGGCGGCGTTCGCCGCAAATTCCAGCCCTGGGCCGATCCAAAAGAAGTTCCCCTCATCCGCTTCGAGAACGTCACCAAGCGCTTCGGCGATTTCGTGGCAGTGAATGAGGTTTCGCTCGATATCCATCCGCGCGAATTCTTCTCCCTGCTCGGCCCCTCGGGCTGCGGCAAGACCACCTTGATGCGCATGCTGGCCGGCTTCGAGCAGCCGACATCGGGGCGCATCACCCTGGCGGGCAAGGATCTGGCCGGCGTGCCGCCCTATGAGCGGCCGGTCAACATGATGTTCCAGTCCTACGCGCTGTTTCCGCATATGAGCGTAGCCGACAACATCGCCTTCGGCCTCAAGATGGACAAGATGCCCAAGGCGGAGATCGAGACCCGCGTCAGCCAGATGCTGAAGCTGGTCAAGCTGGAGAAGTTCGCCACCCGCAAGCCGCACCAGCTCTCGGGCGGCCAGCGCCAGCGCGTCGCCCTGGCCCGTGCCGTCGCCAAGCAGCCCAAGGTGCTGCTGCTGGACGAGCCGCTCGGCGCCCTCGACAAGAAACTGCGCGAGGAAACCCAGTTTGAGCTGATGGACATCCAGGTCGAACTCGGCATCACCTTCGTCATCGTCACGCATGACCAGGAAGAGGCGATGACGATGTCGGACCGCATCGCCGTGATGGACCATGGCAAGCTGGTACAGGTCGCTCCGCCCGGCGAGATCTACGAGCAGCCCAATTCGCGCTATGTCGCCGACTTCATCGGCAACATCAACATCCTCGAGGGCAAGGTTTCGTCGCAGAACGGCAGTTCGCTCACCATCACCTCGTCGAGCAACCAGGCTTTCAGCGTCGACAGCACCGAACGTTGCTCCCTCGGCCAGAACGTCTTCCTGGCCATCCGGCCCGAGAAGATGCGCATCTCGCTCGATGCGCCCGCCACGCCGGGCAATTCGCTGGTGGGCGAAGTGTTCGACATCGGTTATCTCGGCGACTGGACCAATTATCTGGTCGACGTCACCGGCACCGGCCAGCGCATCCGGGTGTCGCAGGCCAATATGAGCCGCTTCGTCGAGCGCCCGATCACCTGGGAAGACAAGGTCCATGTCAGCTTTGCGCCGGATGCCGGCGTCGTCCTGACCAAATAGGAGGGCGACATGGCTGACAAGACCCGCAAGGGCTTCTTCTCCGGACGCACCGGGGTGATCGCCGTTCCCTATCTGTGGCTGACGATCTTCTTCGCCCTGCCCTTCCTGATGGTGCTGAAGATCTCGCTCAGCCAGACGGCGCTCGGCCAGCCGCCCTATCTGCCGGTTTTCGACTTCGACGGGACCTGGCAGAGCATTCAGGGCTTCGTCTCCGAGCTGAACTTCGACAATTACTGGACGATGTTCAACATCTGGGGCGAGGACGGCGACACGCTTTATCTCAAGGCGTATCTGTCCAGCGTGATGATCGCCTTCATCTCCACGATCCTCCTGCTGATCGTCGGCTATCCGGTCGCCTATGGCATGGCACGCGCACCCAAGAGCCTGCGCCCCATCCTGCTGATGCTGGTGATCCTGCCGTTCTGGACCTCGTTCCTGATCCGCGTCTATGCCTGGGTCGGCATTCTCAAGCCCGAGGGCCTGCTCAACCTGGCGCTGATCAAGCTCGGCATCATCTCCGAGCCCCTGCAGATCATCAACACCAATTGGGCGATCTTCATCGGCATCGTCTATTCCTACCTGCCCTTCATGATCCTGCCGCTCTATTCGACCCTGGAGAAGATGGATCACACTTTGCTGGAAGCCTCGGCGGATCTTGGTTGCAAGCCGATCAAGGCCTTCTGGCTGGTGACGTTCCCGCTCTCCCTGCCCGGCGTGATCGCCGGCTGCATGCTCTGCTTCATCCCGGCGGTGGGCGAATTCGTCATCCCCGACCTGCTCGGCGGCTCGTCCACGCTGATGATCGGCAAGCAGATGTGGGACCTGTTCTTCTCCAACCGCGACTGGCCGGCGGCCTCCGCCGTCGCCGTGATCCTGTTGATCATCCTGGTCGTGCCGATCACCTATTATCAGCATAGCCAAGCCAAGGCGCTGGAGACCGACCGATGAAACAAGGTTCTTCCTGGTTCAACATGACTTCGGTCGCCCTCGGCCTTGCCTTCCTCTATTTGCCGATCGTCGTCCTGGTGGTCTATTCCTTCAATGACTCCAAGCTGGTGACGGTTTGGGGCGGCTGGTCGACACGCTGGTACACCGAACTCTTCCGCGACGAAGCCTTCATGAATGCGGCGAAGATCACAGTGATCGTCGCAACCGTCTCCGCCACCATCGCCACCATCCTCGGCACGCTTGCCGCCGTGGTGCTGATCCGCATGGGCCGGTTCCCCGGCCGCATGACCTTTTCCGCCATGGTCTATGCGCCGCTGGTGATGCCTGAGATCATCATCGGCCTGTCGCTGCTGCTGTTCTTCATTTCGCTCGGCATGGACCGCGGCTTCTGGACCATCACCATCGCCCATGTCACGCTCACCATGTGCTTCGTCACCGTGGTGGTGCAGTCGCGCCTGGTCAGCTTCGATCGCTCGATCGAGGAGGCGGCACTGGATCTGGGCTGCCGCCCCTTCAAGGCCTTCTTTCTGATCACCCTGCCGATCATCGCACCGGCGGTGATCTCGGGCTGGATGCTGGCCTTCACCCTGTCGCTCGACGATCTGGTCCTGGCCAGCTTCACCTCGGGGCCGGGCTGGAACACGTTGCCGATGCGTATTTATTCCTCCGTACGCCTGGGCGTGACGCCGATGATCAACGCCGCCTGTACCCTGATGCTGGCCGTGGTCGCCCTCGGCGTGGTGGCCGCCGCCATCTATACCAGCCGGGCCGAAAGGGAGCGCGAGCGCGCGGAACGGCTGGCCGCCGCTGGCTGACCTGCCCCGACCAATTGTCTGAAAGCTTCAGGCCCTCGCCCCGTCCACGGGGCGGGGGCCTTCTCATTTGCGCCTTCCTGGCATGTGGGCCGTGCCCGGCACACACCTCGGGGCATCTGTCAATTAAAAGATACAAATCAAACATTTTCTAACACAATCGCTCTTGCGATGTTATATTTTGTTGAATAGCATGCTGTTCAGTCGACGGAATCGGCAGGCCTTTCCGTAGGCGCATTTGAGTCCGACCCAAAAAATAGAGACCATATCCGCCTCTTTTTTAGTGATTATTGCCATTCTTATCAGAATTGTCGTAATCATGCGGAGGGATGACGAGTTGGTCCGCCATGGGGAAACTGAACACTGGCGATGGAAACCGTTATTGATCATGTTTGATTCTGTTCTTTTCCACATTTCGACGCTCGCCTCTCTGCCAGCGCGCTAGGAAGCACCATGGCGTCCATCGAACTCGACCACGTTTCCAAGCTCTACGCCAATGGCGCCTATGGCGTGCGCGACGTCGACCTGACCATCCCGGACGGCGAGTTCGTCATTTTTCTCGGCCCTTCAGGCTGCGGGAAATCGACCACGCTGCGCATGATTGCCGGGCTCGAAGGCATTTCCTCCGGCGAGCTGCGTATCGGCGGCAAGAGCATGACCAGCGTCGCCCCGCGCGACCGCAACATCGCCGTGGTGTTCCAGAGCTACGCCCTCTATCCGCATATGAGCGTGCGCCAGAACATGGCCTTCGGCCTGAAGATGCGCGGCGTCGACGCCTCCACCATCGATGCCAAGATCGCCGATGCCGCACAGTTGCTCGGCCTGCAGAACCTGCTCGGCCGCAAGCCGGCGGCGCTGTCGGGCGGCCAGCGCCAGCGCGTCGCCTTGGGACGGGCCATCGTGCGCGAGCCCGCCGCCTTCCTGCTCGACGAGCCGCTCTCCAACCTCGATGCCCAGCTTCGGGCCGAGATGAGACTCGAACTCATCAAGCTCCATCGCCGCCTCGGCCGCACCATCGTGCATGTCACCCATGACCAGGTCGAGGCAATGACGATGGGCGATCGCATCTGCATCATGCGCGAGGGCCGCCTGGTCCAGGCTGGGCGACCGCTCGAGGTCTATGCCAATCCGGCCAACACCTTCGTTGCCCGCTTCCTGGCGACGCCGCCGATGAACCTGATCCCGGCCAGGCTCGAAGCCGCGCCCGCCGAAAGCCTCGCGGTGGTGACGGATGCCGGTGCAAGGCTGAGCGTGCCGGCCCGCCATAACCACGCCTATGGCGGCCGGGCCGGGCGGCGGGTTATCCTCGGCATCCGGGCCGAGGACTTCTACGAAACCCCGCAGCATCCCGACTGGCAGAAAATCGCGATCCGCGTCGTCGCCATCGAGGCCCTCGGCGCCGAGAACATCCTGATAGGCCAGATCGCGGGCGCAGGCGGCACCGGCGACAAGCCGCTGGAGATTGCTGCGAGGCTCGGGCGGAAGTTCACGGCGCCGATCGGTTCGACCGTCGAGCTCTATGTCGACGCGCTGCCGATGCACCTGTTCGATCCCGAAACCGAGCAGGTGATCGCCAGACCGGCGCTGACGGGAGGAGCCTGACGACGATGCGCAGCGACAGCGAGACCATCCCCTTCCGCCGGCGCTTCGGCCTGCATTTCGGCCTCTGCCTCGTCTGCGCCCTCATCCTGCTGCCCCCGCTCTGGGTGCTCCGGACCAGCTTCCTGCCCGAGCAGCTTTCCTACAGCAGCGAGCTGATGCCTGCCTTCACCACCGAGAACTACGCCGCGCTGATCTCCAGCCGCTTCGGCGGCTCCTATCTCAACAGCCTGGTCGTTGCCCTCGGCTCGGTGCTGGTCGCCCTGCCCTTCGCAGCAACCACCGGCTATGCCTTCGCCCGCTTCCGCACCGGCGGGCGCTGGGCGCGTTTCATCGTACTGGCCACCCAGATGCTGCCGCCGGTGGCGCTGGTGCTGCCGACCTTCACGCTGTTCCGCAGCCTGGAACTCTCCAACTCGCTGACTGGGCTGATCATCGTCTATGCCGCCCTCAACCTGCCCTTCCTGACCTGGATCCTGATGGGTTTCTTCGAAGGCATACCGATCGATCTCGAATGGGCCGCCATGACCGACGGCGCCACGGCCTGGGGCGCGTTCTGGCGCATCGTGCTGCCGGTGTCGCTGCCCGGCATCGCCGCCGCCGGCGTGCTCGGCTTCATCCTGGCCTGGAACGAATTCCTGTTCGCCCTGGTGCTGAGCGGCCCGACCACGGCAACCATACCGGTGGCGCTCGCCGCGCTGCAGACCTCCAACGGCGTGCAGATCGCCAAGGTCTCGGCCGGCGTCATCCTCGCCATCCTGCCTTTGGTGGTCGCCTCGCGCTTCATCCAGCGCTTCATCGTCCAGGGACTGACCTTCGGCAGCGTCAAATAGGCTGGCAATACGTAGAGCGGCGACAAAGCCGCGCATTATGAGAGAGGGATAGAGCCATGATCTGGAACGAGAACCGCTTGAAAAGAACCCTGCTGGCGGCTGCCGGCACGGCGATGCTGCTGGGGGCATCGCTGTCGTCGGCCGCCGCCGAGACGGTCACCTTGCGCGCTTTGATGGAGGACGTGCCGGAGACCAAGATCATCGAGGCACTGCTGCCGGAATTCGAGCAGAAGACCGGCATCAAGGTCGAGTTCGAGAAGATCGGCTATCCCGACATGCACGACAAGCTGGTCGCCCAGCTCACGGGGCCGCAAAGCTATTACAATCTGCTCGAAGTCGACTTCCTCTGGGCCGGCGAGTTCCCGGCGGCGAACTGGCTGTTGGATCTCAAGCCCCTGGCCGAGAAGAGCAAATACGACCTCGGAGCCTTCATCCCCTCCACCATCGAGCTGCTCGGCGGCAGCCAGGACAAGCTCAACCTAGTGCCGATGTACAATTATTCGATGGGCCTGCTCTATCGGAAGGACCTTCTCGCCGACGAGAAGCTGAAGGCTGCCTATAAGAGTGCCACCGGCAAGGAACTCGCTCTGCCCACCTCGCTGGAGGATTATGTCGCGATCTCCAAATTCATGAAGGCCAACGCCAAGGTCGCCGGCGCGGCGATGCAGGGCCAGCGCGGCGATCCCAACAGCATGGAATTCTCCAACTACCTGTTCTCGGCGGGCGGTGCCTATCGCGACGCCTCCGGCAAGGCCTCTCTGAACACGCCGGAGGCCAAGAAGGCGCTCGACCTCTATGTCGACAACATCCAGAACGGCGCCCAGCAGGGCGCGACCTCGGCCACGCTCGACGACACCATGCGGCTGATGTGCTCGGGCGCCGCCTTCTCCATGGTGACCTATTGGTGGATGCTGCCGCAAATGGACGATGCCGCCAAATGCCCGACGGTCGCCGGCAAGGTCGGCCTTGCGGTGATGCCCGGCGGCCATGGCGAGAGCGGCGGCTGGGGCTGGGGCATTCCCAAGAACACCACGCCGGAAGAGCAGGAAGCGGCCTGGACCTTCATCCAGTGGGTACAGAGCAAGGAGATCTCGGTGAAGCGCGCCTTGCAGGGCCACGCACCCGTGCGCTCCGACGTCTACAAGGATGCCGAAGTGCTGAAGAAGTACCCCTTCTACGCGACGGCCGAATCCGTGGTGGCGAGCGGCAAGTCCTTCCCGATCTTCACCTATTCGGCCCAGTACGAAGACGTGCTCGGCACGCAGCTCTCGCTCGCTGCCGGCGGCCAGGCGGCCTCCGAGGCGGCGCTGAAGGCAGCCTCGGACGGCTTGCAGCAACTGCTCGACAAGTGAATTTGCCCCGGCGCGGTCTTCGGGCCGCGCCGGTTCTGCCCTAGAAACCAGCGGTGCAACAGATGAGCGTGATGGGATTGGCAGGACGCAGCCGGGAATGGCGGATCGGATGGGCTTTCGCCCTGCCGGGCCTCCTGCTGCTCGCCATCGTGATGGGCTTTCCGCTGGTCTATGCCTGCATCCTGTCGATCTCGTCGATGACGCTGATCAAGCCCAGCCTGATGCCCCTGGTCGGCTTCAAGAACTTCGCGTCGATGCTGGCCGATCCGCTGTTCTGGAATGCCCTCTGGCTTACGGTACGCTATTCGGCCATCACCGTGATCGGCGAGTTCGTTATTGGCCTCGGCATCGCCCTGATGCTCAACCGCACCGTGCACATGAAGCCCGTCTACTTCGCCATCCTCACCATCCCGATGGCAATGTCGCCGATCTCGGTCGCCCTGATCTGGCGCATGCTGCTGCAGCCCAATCTCGGCATCGCCAACCATCTGATGGAGAGCTTCGGCCTGCCCCGGCTCGACTGGCTGGGCACGCCGGGCATGGCGTTGTGGACGATGGCGGCCATCGACATCTGGCAGCAGATGTCCTTCGTTGTGCTGATCCTGGCCGCTGGCCTCGCCGCCCTGCCGCGCGACCCCTACGAGGCTGCCGAGGTCGACGGCGCGCGGGCCTGGCAGCAATTCTTCTATATCACCCTGCCGATGCTGCGGCCGGTGGCGGCCATCACCGTCATCATCCAGCTGATCAACGAATTCCGCACCTATGACCTGCCCTATGTGCTCACAAAAGGCGGCCCCGGCAATGCCACGGAGGTGCTGAGCTTCTTCGCCTATCGCCGGGCCTTTCTCGGCCTGTCGCTCAATGAGGGAGCGGCGGCAGCCTTCGTGCTCCTGGTGATCGTGCTCGCTCTCACGGTGATCTTCTTTGCCGTGCTGGAACGCTCGCAGGCCGGCGAAAGCGGACGCTAAACCGCCCTACTGCGCCGCCGAGGCCGGCGGAGCCTTGCCGGTGTCCTGCGTGACGTCACGGCCCGGCTGGATGAAGCTGCGCAGCAGCGGCGCGGCGGCACCCGATTGACGGATCAAGGCCTCGGTATCGGGCTCGATCACCGGGACCTCCCAGCCCCCATAAACGCGGAAGGGAAGCCGAAAGGGATTGGCGACATCGGAGTCATTCCAATTGGCGACCCCGGCCATGTCGAGGCTGCGCAGGGCGATATTGGCATCCCCGGTCAGCGAAACCGAAAGGGATCCGTTCTCCATGCGGCAGTCGGCGGTCTTGGCCATGCCGTCCGTGATCTTGAAGCCAGCCTTGGCGAGGTCGAAGGTGGTGCGGCCGCCATAGGAAGATTCGAAACGCGCCGCGAGCGGTCGCCGTTTGATCTTCTGCATCAGGCTGGCGAGATCGATGCCGACCAGGGAGCCGCCGGCAACGCTGATATCGGCTCTCCCCTGCAGCGAGCGCGACAGATCGGCGATCGAAGCACCGGTGCCGCTTACGGTTATCGTCCCCGTGCCGGTTCCTTCCAGACGCCGGAAACCGAAGAGATCGCCGAGTGCGCTGCCCATGTCGACGCCTTCGAAGCTGGCGGCCGCGGCGAGTTCGGTCATCTTGTCGGAAGGCTTGAGCGCGATATTGCCCTTGAGCGTGCCGCCATAGGCGACGGCCTCGCTGAGGGCGAGTTCGAGCTGACCGTTGCGGGTGGAAACGGTTGCCGCGGCACGGCCGAGACGGACCTTGTTGATGGTAGTTTCGCCAGCCGAGATGCGCAGATCGAGGTCGCTGACCAGCAGGCTGTTGATGCTGATATGATCGGCACGCCATTTACGTGGCCGGCCATCGGCAAGCTGGAGTTCATTGGAATAGGCGCTGAGGTCGAGCGCATCGGCGGCAAGCGTGCCGCTGACCTTGGGACGCTCCTTGCCGAATTCGACAGTGAGCGAGCCTTCGGCCTCGTTGCCGTCGAGCGAGAGCTGCACCTCGTTGAGGGAAATGGCACTGTGATCGAGCGTAAGAGGCGATTGCAGGTCATAGGCGGCAAGGCTGCGCCCGGCCGGCAGGCCAAATCCGAACCAGCGCAGCGTGTCGCGCAGCGAAGTGCCGCTGGCCGAGACCTTGCCGTCCAGCCGCCCCGCCCCATCCAGCGTGCCGCTGGCGGCGAGGTTGAGCGTATCGCCCTTGATGCGCGCCCGCATGTCCGACTTGCCGCCTGCGATCAGGCTGGCGGGATCGGCGAGTGCGACGGCAATCTCGGCCTCGCGGTTGCGCCAATTGATCACGCCGGCCGCCGACATCGCGTCGCTGCGACCGGCCCAGGCAAACGTGACGTCGTCGACCGAAACGGAGGTGGCCCGGCCGAGCGCGCTGTCGTCATAACGGATGGTGCCATCGATGAGCCGGATGGTCTTGACCGGCATCGGCTTGTCGAAGCGCCCGGCTGCGGCCTCGGCCAGCACGCCCTCCTTGAAGTCCCACGAGCGAATACCATTCTTGCCCGCGGTGAGGCCGATGCTGGCGCGCTTGAGCATCAGGCCCGAGATCTCGATGCGCCCGATCACCAGAGACGTCAGGCGCAGCGTGCCCTGCATCTTGTCGGCCACCAGCAGCGGCGGCAGGCCTTCGGCGGCGGGAATGGTGACCTTCTCGATCATCAGCGTCGGCAGCGGCGCCCAGGCCAGATGCACCTGCCCCTCGATGACAGGCGTGCGGCCGGTCAGGGCGACGATCTCACGGGTGAAGGTATCGCGCAGCACGCTTTCCGGCGTCAGCCATGGCACGGTAAGCACCAGTGCGATGAGCGCAGCGGCGATAGCGGCCAGGGATAGCCCAATACGCTTCATGCCGTTTCCGCGCCTCGCTCGATCAAAAGGTGGTTGGTGACCTCTGCCATGCGCCCGGGCGACGGAGCTGAATCACAAACTCGATCCATTATAAATGGCAGTCCATCATGGTAAAAGCGAGGCTTGGTTGTGGCAAAGCCGCCATGGGGGAAAAGCGGCGGTCGCCAGCCCTGACGGGTACGATACAATCGCGTGCCTCCAGTCCCCTATCATGGACCATCACGGTTAAGAAAGCCGCAAGAGGCCGGCGCCCAACCTTCCGTGAAATCCCTCGGCTGTTATCCTGCGGGGCCCCCGATCAGATAGACCATATGAAACGGCTCCTGTCCCGGCTCCCCCAGCGATACTCGTTCGCGCCGCCAGGGCAGCCCCGAGGCAATCAGATTGGCCTCGAAGGCTTCCGATTGGGTGGCCGACCACAGGCCGGCAACGCCACCTGGCGCGAGAGCGCCGGCGATGCGGGCAATTCCCTTGCCCGAATAGAGCCAGTGGTTCGGCGCGTGCACGACATAATCGGGGCCATTGTCGGTATCGAGCAGGATGGCGTCGAAGCCGCCGGGCTCTGCGGCGATGATCTCGGCAACGCTGCCAGTGCGGACCTCGACGCGCGGGTCGGCAAGCGGGTGGCCGGCGAGCGGGGCGAGCACGCCCCGGTTCCAGGCGACGATCTCGGGCAGGAGTTCGCTGACGAGAATGCGCGCCTGCGGACCGGCGGCATCGAGCGTCGCCCTCAGCGTATAGCCCATGCCGAGGCCGCCGATCAGGATGCGCGGCGCTGCTGTATCAAGATGGCGGCAGACGGTCTCGGCCAGTACGATCTCCGAGCGGGGATCCTGGTTCGACATCAGTTCCCAGCCGTTGAAGCGGATGTCGAAGAGATCGCCGCGCCGGCGCAAGGCGATCTGGTCGCCATTCGCCGTCACCAGGCTGTCGAGTTCCGTCCAGATCTCCATCACCCCCGCTCCCTCACGCACGAGACGGTCTTATAGCAGAGCGCCGGCAAAGGCTTCGGCCTTTCCAAGGGGCCGCAATCGTCCGGATGACCGGCCGCTTACGAACCGAAGCGCAGATCCCGGTTGAGACGCGTTGGTGCATTACCCTCTTCCTTAGAGCGCGAAATCGTCATACTGCAGTTGCGAAGAGCGATGCGGCAATGCCGGAAACTCTGCAAAGGGAAGCGCCGAAGCAAAGGGAAACAGCCCAGGACATGGCCAAGGAAACCACTGCCCAAGCCACTGCCAAGGAAACCGCCGGCAAGACCGCCAAGGACCGCAAGAACCCCGCGTCCGGCGAGGCGCCGGCGGAGGCCACCAAGGGGTCTGCCGAGCCGGCCGATGACAAGCCCTTGTGGATCCCCTCGCCCGCGCGTGTCGCTGGGACGCAGGTTGCAGCCTTCATCGCGGCTGCGAACGCCCGGCACGGCCTTTCCCTCAAGACCTATCGCGACCTGCACCGCTGGTCGGTCGAAAGCGCTGCCGATTTCTGGAACCTGATCTGGGATGACAGCGGCATCAAGGGCGAGAAAGGCGAGCGTCTCGCCAGCGATCTCGACGACATGCTCGAGGCCCGCTTCTTTCCGGACGCCAAGCTGAACTTCGCGGAGAACCTGCTGCCGCGCAGCGACGACGAGCCCGCCCTGATCTTCCAGGGTGAGGACAAGGCCAGCCTCACCTTGAGCTGGCGCGAGCTCACCGACCTCGTCTCCCGGCTGCAGCAGGCGATGCGGGCCGAGGGCGTGCAGGTGGGCGACCGCGTTGCCGCCATGATGCCGAACCGGCCCGAGACGGTGGCGATCATGCTGGCAGCAGCCTCGATCGGCGCGATCTTCTCCTCTTGCTCGCCCGATTTCGGCGAGCGCGGCGTACTCGACCGCTTCGGCCAGATCGCGCCCAAGCTTTTCTTCGCCATCGACGGCTACTGGTATGCCGGCAAGCGCATCGACAACGGTCCCAAGGTGATCGCCATCGCCGCCGAGCTCGGCTGCAAGACGGTGGTCGTACCCTATCTCGGCGAGGCCGAGGCGGTGGCGGCCAAGATCCCGGAAGGCACGACGCTGGCCATTCTCACCGCGCCCTATCGGGCCAAGCCGGTGGCATTCGAGGCTCTCCCCTTCAACCAGCCCTTGTTCATCCTCTATTCCTCCGGCACCACCGGCGTTCCCAAATGCATCGTGCATGGCGCCGGCGGCACGCTCTTGCAGCTGGTCAAGGAACACCGCCTGCAATGCGATCTCAGACCGGGCGAGCGCAGCTTCTACTTCACCACCTGCGGCTGGATGATGTGGAACTGGCTGGTCGCAGGCCTCGCCAATGGCGAGACGCTGCTGCTGTTCGACGGCTCGCCCTTCCATCCTGAAGCCGGCGTGCTGTTCGATTTCGTCACCCGCGAAAAGGGCGTGATGTTCGGCACCTCGGCCAAATATATCGATGCGGCCCACAAGGCCGGGCTGACGCCGCGCGAGAGCCATGATCTCAGCGCGCTCAGGCTGATGACCTCGACCGGTTCGCCTTTGTCGCCGGAAGGCTTCCGCTGGGTCTATGAAGACGTGAAGGCCGATCTCCACCTTGCCTCCATCTCCGGCGGCACCGATATCGTGTCCTGCTTCGTGCTGGGCGACCCCACTTCGCCCGTCTGGTCGGGCGAGATCCAGGCAGCGGGCCTCGGCATGGCGGTCGACGTCTGGAACGACGAGGGCCAGAGCGTGCGCGAGGAGAAGGGTGAACTGGTGTGCACCCGGCCCTTCCCCTCCATGCCGGTAAAGTTCTGGAACGATGAAGGCGGCCACAAATACCGGGCCGCCTATTTCGAGCGCTTCGACAATGTCTGGCACCATGGCGACTTCGCCGAATGGACCCGCCATGGCGGGCTGGTCATCCATGGCCGCTCCGACGCCACACTCAATCCAGGCGGGGTGCGCATCGGAACCGCCGAGCTCTACGCCCAGGTCGAGAAGATCCCGGATGTGCTGGAATCGCTCGCCATCGGCCAGGACTGGCAGGGCGACGTACGCATCGTGCTGTTCGTACGCCTGCGCGAGGGCGTGGCGCTGGACGACACCCTCGTCGATCGCATCAAGCGCCAGATCCGCACCGGCGCCTCGCCGCGCCACGCGCCGGCCAAGATCATCGCCGTCGCCGACATCCCGCGCACCAAGTCCGGCAAGATCACCGAGCTTGCCGTGCGCGACATCGTCGCCGGCCGCAGCGTCAAGAACCAGGAGGCCCTGGCCAACCCCGAGGCGCTGGCCCTCTACAAGGACCTGCCGGCGCTGCGGGATTGACAAACAGGCCTGCCGCTTTCCGGACCGATCGCATCGGCAGGTCCAAAATCGCGACAATGTTGTTTCTTGCCGGGCCCAGCCCGGCAATGACAAGATGATCATCGCGCCGGCTTCCACCGGGCGCGCTTCCATAAGACCCATCAGGAACCAGCGACGGTGCACGTTTCGCGCATAGGCAGGGACATCACGAAGGCCGCCATCACGGCCCTCGCCGTCTATGCGCTGCTCGTCAACACCCTGCTGATGGGCGTGCTGATGGCGCCGCAATTGCGGGCCGACACGCTCGACCGCAACCTCGCCGCGCTCGAAATCGTCTGCGCTGGCAACGGCATGGGCATCACCGATGCAGGATCGGGCCCGCCCGCAGACCATCGTGGCCATGAGGCCGAGTGCTGCATCCTCTGCCCCGGCTTCGGCGGGCCTGCCGCGCCTTCCGGTATCGACCTGCCGCGGCGCCTGGCCGTCGCGGTGGCTCTCGCCAACCGGACGGCGGATACCCGCATTCCTCCTTCCCTCCATCGCGCGGCCGCCCAGCCGCGCGGTCCGCCGGTGGCATGACCTGAGAACAACCTCTCTTTTGTTTTCGGCCTAACGCTGCACGCGCATCCCTGCGCGCGCGGGCGGAGGGCAATTCAGGACACAGCCATGACCATCTCCCACGGCGCGGAAACCCTTGCGGTCGCTCCGCCCACGCGCCTGTCGCTGCAGCGCGCGATCTGGCGCTGGCATTTCTATGCCGGCCTGCTCTGCGTCCCCTTCATGATCCTGCTGGCCGTCACCGGCTCGCTCTATCTGTTCAAGGACGAGATCAACCACACGCTCTTTGCCTATCGCACCATCGTCGCCAATCCCGGCACGCCGGCCTTGTCGCCGGAAGAGCTGGTGGACAGGGCCCTCGACGGCCGGCCCGAGGCCGCCGCAACCGCCTATGCCGAACCCGTCGACGCCACATCCTCGGCCAAGGTCACCTACAAGGACGACAGCGGCAAACATTACGTCTACCTCGACCCCTATAGCGGCGCCGTGCTGGATACGCTGCGCGCCGACCGCGAGCCGATGTGGCTGATCAAGAAGATCCACAGCCTCGAACTGTTCGGCACCTTCACCAACCGGCTGATCGAGGCCATCGGCGGCTTTGCTCTGATCCTGGTGATGACGGGGATCTATCTGTGGTGGCCGCGCGGCCAGAGCGGCGGCGTGGTGACTGTCCGCGGCACGCCGGCACGGCGGGTGTGGTGGCGCGACCTTCATGCCGTCACCGGCGCCTTCGCCGGGTTGGTGATCTTCTTCCTGGCGGCGAGCGGCCTGCCCTGGGCCGGTTTCTGGGGCAAGCAGCTCAACGGCTTCGCGACCCAGGCGGGCCTTGGCTACCCGACCCAGCTCTGGGACGAGACGCCGAGTTCCACCGTGCCGCTGCAGGACGTCGTCAGCAAGGCAGGCTGGACGGTGGAGAATTCGCCGGTGCCCCAATCGGCCCAGCCCTATACCCATGCGATCGGGCTCGACCGCGCCGTCACCGTCGCTCGCGATCTCGGCATCGCACCCGGCTTCGAAATGGCGCTGCCGACCGAAGAAAACGGCGTCTACACCGCGGCGATCTTCCCGGACGAACTCGCCAAGGAGCGCACCATCCATATCGACCAATATTCGGGCAAACCGATCGTCGACCTCAAATTCGAGGATTTCGGCGGCATCGCCAAGGCGATCGAATTCGGCATCAACGTGCATCAGGGCCAGCAATGGGGCCTTGCCAACCAGCTCGTGATGCTGGCGACCTGCCTGGCCATCATCCTCGCCAGCGTTTCCGGCGTGATGATGTGGTGGAAACGCCGCCCGAGCGGCAAGCTGGGCGTGCCGCCCTATCCCAGCGATCCCGGCATCTATCGCGGCCTGTGGATCGTCGCCATCGCCGTTGGCCTCGCCTTCCCGATTACCGGCCTTGCCATCGTCGCGATGGTGGCGCTGGATCTCCTCGTCATCCGCACCGTGCCGCCTCTGCGCCGCGCCTTCGCCTGACCGGCGAGCGCCCCGGATTCGAGGCGGCCACCCCGCCCTGGCCGACCAACGCCACTTCCTTTCCTTCCGCCGTTCCGGGCGGAGCAATCCATGAAGGTTCCAATCATGTCCGTCACCCGCAAGGTCTCGTCCCTCATACTCGCCGCGGCCCTCGGCCTCGGAGCGACCGGCGCGGCCCTCGCCCATGCCCATCTGAAATCCTCGGCCCCGGCCGGCGACAGCGCGGTCGCGGCGCCCGCAACGCTGGAGCTGCATTTCAGCGAAGGCGTCGATCTCAAATTCTCGGGCGTCAGCCTGACAGGCCCCGACCAGAAGGCTATCGCGACCGGCGATGCCGCCCATGCCGGCAATGACGAGGCCAGCCTCTCCGTGCCGGTCGCCGCCAAGCTCGCGCCGGGCAAATACACGGTGCAGTGGCACGTTCTCTCCAAGGACGGCCACAAGGTGAAGGGCAGCTATTCCTTCGACGTGAAGCCCTGATGAATCTCGAAACCGCCCTCCAGGCCTGTCGCTTCCTGCATTATGCCGCCGCGATGGTCCTGTTCGGCGCCAGTGCCTTTCTCGCCGTGCTGGCGCCGAAGGAACTGGCCGGCCGGCTCGAGGCGCGGGTGAGATTTTTGCTGACGGCGGCGGCAGGCCTCGCCGCCGCGACCACGCTGGCCTGGCTCATGCTGAAGACCGGCGAGATCGGCGATGGCTGGGCCGATACGCTCGATCCGTCCCTGCTGGCCTCGGTGCTGGCCGACAGCAGCTTCGGCCGGGCCTGGCAATGGCGGCTGGCCTTCGCGGTGTGCCTGCCGGCAGCGTTCCTTCTCGGCGAACGTCGCCTGCCGGCTATCGCCTGCTGTTCAGGCCTACTGCTCGCCAGCCTAGCCCTGACCGGCCATGCCGCCATGCTCAGCGGCTGGCCCGGCTTTCTGCAGAGGGGCAATCACATGCTTCACCTGCTGGCCGCCGGCGCGTGGCTCGGCGCCCTTATCCCGCTTCTGCCCTGCCTGGCCATGCTCGGAGGGGCGCCTCCCTCTGCCAGCGCCGGCCGGGCATTGCGCCGCTTCTCGACCGCCGGCCACGTCGCCGTCTCGCTCGTGGTCGTCACCGGCATCGCCAACACGGCCTTCGTGCTCGGGCACCTGCCGGCTGATTGGTCTTCGCCCTATCAGGCGCTGCTCGCAGCCAAAATCGGACTGGTCGCTGCAATGATCGCCACCGCGTCGGCCAACCGCTATTGGCTCGTGCCCCGGATCCACCTCGCCCGCACCGAGACCCTGCGGCTGCTGGCCAGCCTGACCTGCCTGGAACTCCTGCTCGGTATGGGTGTGCTGGGGCTCGTCAGCCTGTTCGGCATGATCGAGCCGGCTTGACAGAGCGCCCGCGCCGCGCTTTGCCTTCCCAAACGGATATCCGTGGGCAGGATCGAGCAAAGGCGGGGCTGGAATGCCGGGCATCAGCGCAAGGAGCGGAGGGGCTGGTTTCGCCTGTCGTCTGATCGGCGCCCTGCTGCTGGCGGTGCTGTTCGTGACCTCCGCCGACGCCCATCGCCAGTCCTCCGGCGGCGACGGGAGCGGGGCCGGGATCCCCATTCCCAATCTCACCCACGGCCAGATGGCCGTCATCGCCGACAATATGGCCGCGATTCTCGCCGTGGCCGATCGCCAGACCGGCCTCGACGAAACCGCGCGCCGGCTGCGCGCCTTCGTCGACTGGCAGTATTTCTTCTGCTTCCGCGGCCTGGTGCCGGGCAGCCTGAAGGACGAGGAAAGCCCCTTCAACGAATGCAGCCATGCCTATCTCGCCGGCACGCAGGCCCTGCTTCTCGACCTCAGGCAGACGCGTGGAGACCGCGCGGAGGTGCGCGCCCTCGTCGACAAGGTCGGGCTCGACATGGCCAGGAACAATGCTGCGCTGGTACTCTGCCGCTTCAGCGGCGAGGCGTTCAACACCGCCGACGTGGTGTCGCCGCGCTGGAGCGAGGTGCCTGCACATCCGCCGAGCCTGGCGACCTTCGGCGGACTCGCCATTCTGATCGGCGGTGCCTTCTGGCTCGGCCTGCGGCGACGCACCGCGCCCGTTTCGGGTCCCCTGCCGGCCGGATGAGAGTTTGCGGGCGACGATAGGGCTTGCACGAAGCGGTGATTGCCTGTCGGATGGTCTGACCATTCGATTATCGACGGCGTTCATCCTGCCATGCGCATCCTCGTCCTCCAGCATCTCGCTTCCGAGCATCCCGGCATTTTCCGCTCCTTCTTCGCCCGCGATGGCGTCGAATGGGACGCGGTCGAACTCGACGAAGGCGGCACCATCCCCACGCTCGATCCGTATGATGCGCTCTGGGTCATGGGCGGCGCCATGGATGTCTGGGACGTCGACCCGTTTCCCTGGCTGGTGGAGGAAAAGCGCGTCATCCGCCGTTGGGTGCGCGAACTGGGCAAGCCCTATCTCGGCATCTGCCTCGGCCACCAATTGCTCGCCGATGCGCTCGGCGGCACCTGCGGGCCGCAGATTCCTTCCGAAGTCGGCGTCTTCGATGTCGATGTGACGCAAGCCGGCCAGGCGGACCCGCTGTTCGAGGGCCTCGCGCCGCGCTTTCGGGCCTTGCAATGGCATTCTGTACGCGTGGCCCAGCCACCCGAGGGCGCCGAAGTGCTGGCCTCCTCGCCCCTCTGCCCGGTCCAGGCCATCCGTGCCGCGCCGCGCGCCTGGGGCATGCAATATCATGTCGAGGCCGAAAACGCCGCCGTGCAGCAATGGGGCTGCGTGCCCGAATACAAGACCGCCCTGGAGCGCAGCAATGGCGAAGGCGCCATGGAACGTCTGCAGGCCGACATCGCCGCCCATGCCGAGGGCTTCGAGGCCAACGCCGCCATTGTCTATCGAAATTTCATGCGGCTCGCGCGATAATGGCGGCAAAAATTCAATAGGACATGCATGATTACTACCTTGAGGCCGTAAAAATGGCCGCTATAGCGTTTTGTGATTTGAAGGAGGCACTTCGAATCGCAAAGACGCGTTGGAACAAGGAGTTAGAGCAAATAAGCGTTCACGCTTGAACGCGCTTTGCTCTGGTACGGCTGAATGCATCGGCGCGGTGCCGGATTCGGCGCTGCAGGAGGAAACCGACCATGCCTGAAGGCACCCCATCGACCACCGGCATTCCGATGCCGCCGCCCGATCCGGCCATCCTGGCGCGGCGGCAGGCGATCGTCGACGGGTTGGCCGGGCTGGTGCCTGCGGCGAACCTGATCGTCAGCGAGGACGAGCGCCGCGCCTATGAGACGGACGCCTTCACCGCCTATCGCGCGGTGCCGCTCGCCGTGGTGCTGCCCGAGACCACCGAGGAAGTCGCCGCGATCCTGAAATTCCTCAACCAGGAGGGCGTTCCCGTCATCCCGCGCGGTGCCGGCACCTCGCTTGCCGGCGGGGCCCTGCCCCAGGCGGATGCCGTGGTCGTCGGCCTGTCCAAGATGAGCAAGGTGCTGGAGCTGCGTTTCGAGGACCGGCTGGCGCGCGTGCAGGCCGGCATCACCAATCTCGGCATTTCCGGCGCCGTAGCGCATGAGAGCTTCTTCTACGCACCCGATCCCTCCAGCCAGCTCGCCTGCACCATCGCCGGCAACATCGCCATGAATTCGGGTGGCGCCCACTGCCTGAAATATGGCGTCACCACCAACAACATCCTCGGCGTCAGGCTGGTGACCATGGCGGGCGAGATCCTCGACATCGGCGGCGACGCCATGGATGCCGACGGCTATGACCTGCTCGGCATCGTCATCGGCTCGGAGGGCCAGTTCGGTATCGTCACCGAGGCGGTGGTGCGCATCCTGCCGATGGCCGAAGGCGCCCGCCCCATGCTGGTGGGCTTCGCCACGCCGGAGGAAGCGGGGCGCTGCGTCGCCGCCATCATCGCCTCGGGCATCATCCCCGTCGCCATCGAATATATGGACAAGCTCGCCATCGAGATCACCGAGGGCTTCGCCCATGCCGGCTATCCGCTCGATGCGGGCGCCATGCTGATCATCGAGGTCGAGGGCTCGGATGCCGAGATCGACCGGCTGCTCGGCCTGATCTCCACCATGGCGCGCCAGCATGGCGCCACCACCATCAAGATCTCGAAATCGGAAGCCGAAAGCGCGGCGATCTGGAAGGGGCGGAAATCCGCCTTCGGCGCCACCGGCCGCATCGCCGACTATATCTGCATGGACGGCACCATCCCGACCGGCCAGCTGCCGATGGTGCTCAAGCGCATCGA
Source organism: Labrys sedimenti (assembly GCF_034424805.1). NCBI lineage: Bacteria > Pseudomonadati > Pseudomonadota > Alphaproteobacteria > Hyphomicrobiales > Xanthobacteraceae > Labrys > Labrys sedimenti. The sequence goes on along the minus strand of NZ_JAXOUF010000002.1, from coordinate 358,745 downwards.
TGAGATCACGGAGGCCCACGGACTGCGCGTCGCCAATGTCTTCCATGCCGGCGACGGCAATCTACATCCTTTGGTGCTCTACAATGTCAACGATGCCGATCAGCGCGAGAAAGCCGAGGCCTGCGGCTTCGACATCCTGCGCCTGTGCGTGGAGGCCGGCGGCTGCCTGACCGGCGAGCACGGTGTCGGCATCGAGAAGCGCGATTTGATGCGCGAGCAGTTCAACGAGACCGACCTCCACCAGCAGCGCGACCTCAAGCTCGCCTTCGATCCGAAATGGCTGCTCAATCCGGCCAAGGTCTTCCCGCTCGACATGCGTCCGGGAGGCTGGGCGGCATGACGGTGTTCTCCCCCACCAGCGAGGCGGAAATGGCCGGCATCGTCGCCGAAGCCTTCCGGAACAAGATTCCCCTCGCCGTGACCGGCGGCGGCTCGAAGGCGGGCATCGGCAGGCCCGTGGCCGCCACCGCCACCCTGGAGACGCGGGGCCTCACCGGCATCACGCTCTATGAACCGGCCGAGATGGTGATCGGTGCTCGGGCCGGCACCTCTCTGGCGGAGCTTACCGCAACCCTCGACGCCCGCGGCCAGATGCTGCCCTTCGAGCCGGGCGACTGGCGGCGACTGCTCGATACCGCTCCGCACGAGCCCACGGTCGGCGGCCTGGTCGCCGCCAATCTTTCAGGGCCTCGCCGGATCGTTACCGGGGCCTGCCGCGACAGCCTGATCGGCGTGCGCTTCGTCAACGGCAAGGGCGAGACCATCAAGAATGGCGGACGGGTGATGAAGAACGTCACCGGATACGACCTGACCAAGCTGATGGCGGGCTCCTGGGGCACGCTCGGCATCCTGACCGAGGCGATCTTCAAGGTGCTGCCCAAGCCCGAGGCCAGCACCAGCCTGGTCTGGCAGGGCCTCGACGATGGCCAGGCCGTCGCCCTGATGTCCGCGGGCCTCGGCAGTCCCTTCGAGGTTTCGGCGGCCGCGCATGTGCCGGCCGATCTTGCCTCCGGCACGGCCCTGACGGTGCTGCGGCTGGAAAATTTCGAAAGCTCGATCGCCTATCGGCAGGAACAGCTCGGCAGCCTGCTCAAGCGCTTCGGCGACCATGCCGTGCTCGGGCAGCAGGATTGCCGCAGCTTCTGGTTCGACATCGCCGACGTCGCGCCGCTGGCCCAGCAGGACGGCATGATCTGGCGTCTCTCAGTGGCGCCTTCCAAGGCCGCCGCCCTGGGCGCCTCGCTGCGCTGGCTCGGCGAGATCAGGCTGTTCTACGATTGGGGCGGCGGCCTGATCTGGCTGCTGGCACCCGAGACGGCAGAATTCGCCAAGGCGATCGTCTCGGCCACCAAGGCCGAGGGCGGTCATGCCATGCTGATCAAGGCCAGCGCCGATTTCCGGGCCGGTTCCTTTCATTTCGGTGCGCAGGAGGGGCCGCTCGCCGCTCTGAGTGCCAGGGTGAAGCAGGCCTTCGACCCCGCCAACATCCTCAATACCGGGCGCCTGGGAGGCTGACCATGCAGACGAATTTCTCCCCGGCCCAGCTCGCCGACCCGCATATGAAGGAATCGGAGCAGATCCTGCGCACCTGCGTGCATTGCGGCTTCTGTACCGCCACCTGCCCGACCTATGTGCTGCTCGGCGACGAGCTCGATTCCCCGCGCGGGCGCATCTACCTGATCAAGGACATGCTGGAAGGCGGCAAGCCGGCCACCCCCGAGGTGGTCAAGCATGTCGACCGCTGCCTGTCCTGCCTGTCCTGCATGACGACCTGCCCCTCGGGCGTCAATTACATGCATCTGGTCGACCATGCCCGAGCCCATATCGACAAGACCTATCGCCGCCCGGCCAGCGAGGCCCTGCTGCGCACGCTGATGGCCAAGGTCCTGCCCAATCGGCGAGCCTTTCGCTGGGGCATGGCGCTGGCGCGGCTCGGCCGCCCCTTCGCAGGCCTGGCGGCGCGGCTGCCCCAGGGCAAGCGCCTTGCCGCCATGCTGGCGCTTGCACCCGCCTCCCTGCCATCAGCCTCAACAGCCACGCGCCCCGGCAGCTTCGCACCGAAGACGGCCAGGAAGGGCCGCATCGCCCTGCTGACCGGCTGCGCCCAGGCGGAGCTGGCCCCCGGCATCAACGAGGCCGCCATCCGCCTGCTCAATCGCCATGGCATCGAGGTTGTGCTGCCCAAGGGCGAAGGCTGCTGCGGCGCACTCGTCCATCATATGGGCAAGGAGGATGCCGCACTCGCCTATGCCAAGGCCAATATCGACGCCTGGACGGCGGAAATGGCAAAAGGGCTCGATGCCATCCTGATCACCACGTCGGGCTGCGGCACCACCATCAAGGATTACGGCTTCATGCTGCGCGGCGATCCCGCCTACGCCGACAAGGCCGCCGCCGTCTCCGCCATCGCCAAGGACATCAGCGAATATCTGGAGACCCTGCAGCCGCTGCCGGTGACGGTGACAACGGGCCAGGCCGTCACCTATCACGCCGCCTGCTCGCTGCAGCACGGCCAGCAGATCAAGACAGCGCCCAAGACCCTGCTCAAGCGCGCCGGCTTCGTGGTGAAGGAGGCGGCGGAAGCCCATCTGTGCTGCGGTTCGGCCGGAACCTACAACATGCTGCAGCCCGAGATCTCGGAGCGCCTGCGCGAGCGCAAGCTCGGCAATATCGCCGCTACCAGGCCCGACATCATCGCCGCCGGCAATATCGGCTGCATGACGCAGCTGGCGCAGGGAACGACGACGCCGATCGTGCACACGGTGGAACTGCTGGATTGGGCGACCGGAGGGCCGAAACCGAAGGGGCTGTAATTTCTGGGAGCGCGGACATCTCAGCGACATGAATGCATGTCGCTGAGATGTCCGCGCTCCCAAAAAAGGAGAACTCGATGACGAAGCTCGGCAGCCTGTTCCTCGCCATGCTCCTTGCCTTGACCGGCAGTGCCTTCGCCCAGGACGAGCGGGCTCCCAACGAGAAGCCGGTCAAGGTCATCGCCGACGGTCGCATCGCCGTTCCCGGTGGCGGCGAACTGCCGCTCTATGTCTCCGCCGACTGGTCCAAGCCTTTGCCGCAGGTCGATCGCGCCGTCCTGGTGCTGCATGGCAGGCTGCGCGACGCCGACGTCTATTTCCGCTCGGCCCTCAAGGCCCAGGCCGCTGCAGGCACCGCCGGGCAAACCAGCCTGATGATCGCACCGCAATTCCTCGCCAAGGTGGACGCGAAGGCCTTCGACCTGCCGCCCGGCATCCTGCGCTGGACTTTGACGAGCTGGCAGGGGGGCGAGAATGCCCTCGGTCCCAAGCCGGTGAGTTCGTTTGCCGCCCTCGATGCCATTCTGGCCCGCCTTGCCGATCGCCGCTTGTTCCCGCATTTGCGGGAAGTGGTGGTCGCCGGCCATTCCGGCGGCGGGCAGGTCGTGCAGCGCTACGCCATCGCCGGCAAGGGCGAAAGCACGCTGGCTGCCGCAGGCATCGGCGTACGCTATGTCGTCGCCAATCCCTCTTCCTATGCCTACTTCTCGGCCGAGCGGCCAGCGCCTGATATCGCCGCTTCCTGCCACGGCTTCGACGACTGGAAATATGGCATGCAGGCCCGCCCGTCCTACCTCGCCTCCCCTTCACCGGATGCGCTGGAGAAGACCTATACCGCCCGGCGCGTGATCTACCTGCTCGGGACTGAGGACACCGATCCCAACCACCCCGCGCTCGACAAGACCTGCATGGCCGAAGCCCAGGGCCCCTACCGCCTGGCCCGCGGTGAGGCCTATGTCTCGGCGATGCGCCAGCGCGACGGAGGCACGCCCCGCCACAGCCTTTGGCTGGTGGAAGGCGTGGGCCACAACGGCGACAAGATGCTGACCTCGTCCTGCGGGCTCGCCGCCCTGTTCGACCGGCCGGGCTGCCCGACGGCGAAGGGCTCGCCCTGACGACAGGATGTTTCGGCTGCCGCCGAAACATCCTGGTCTTCATCCCGCTAAAATCGGGTGTCTCAAGAGCATCATGCTCTCGGAGCTGCCCATGGATGACCAAATCTCAAATCTGTCCCGCATTCGAAGGCGAATTCTCAACCCGATGCGGCTTCCGCCTCGGCAACCACCCAGGCGAGCAAGCCCGGGAATTTCGCCTCGATGTCCGCCCGGCGCAGATAGGTCTTGCGGCAATTGCCGTAATCGACCATGCCGATCAGGCCCGCCTCGCGCAGCATGCGGAAATGATAGGTGCGCGTGGCCTTGGTCACCGGCAGGCCGAACGACGAACAGCCGATCTCCGTGCCGTCGGGGGCGAGCACGAGCGTCGCCACCACGCGCCGCCGATGCGGATCGGCAAGCGCTGCCAAGATGGGGCCGAGAGTGATCTCCTCCCGGCTGGGGTGATCGTCCTGGTCGAGTATTACCGCCTCCCTTGCAATCCGCCCCCTGCCGAGACTGGATCCCGCATTGGTCGATTGCCAATCGAACCACTTCTAGGTATGAATAATATCATACTCAAATGACATCGCCGACGCGATAATTATTCAAGAAGAGATTTTCATCATGACCAGTCTGCAGCCTGCTGTACCGGAACCATGCGGGACCGGAAGCGAGCCGGTTTGGGCATCCGCAACGGAACCGGCCGGTTCCGGCCTGCGAAGGCCGGTCCGCCCGGCGGCTCGCCTGGCCGCGCTCAGCCTCGGCGTCGCACTGGTGCAGCTCGACGTCAGCATCGTCAATGTCGGGCTCGACCAGATGCGTGGCCTGATGGCGGACGGCGTCGCCGGGCTGCAATGGGTGGTGAACGGCTACACGCTGGCCTTCGCCGGCCTGTTGCTCACCGGCGGAGCGCTCGGAGACCGCTTCGGAGCCAAGCGTCTCTACCTTCTCGGCTTGGCGCTGTTCACCCTCGCCTCGCTCGCCTGCGGCCTTGCGCCGAGCGGCACCGCCCTGATTGCCGCGCGCGTGCTGCAAGGCATCGGCGCCGCCCTGCTGATGCCGCCGTCGCTGGCCCTGGTGGTCCATGCCTATCGCGACCCGTCCGAGCGCGCCAAGGCCATCGGTGTCTGGGGTTCCGTCGGCGGCCTGGCCATGGTGGCAGGTCCCGTGCTCGGCGGCCTGCTGATCGCCCTGTTCGGCTGGCGCAGCATCTTCCTGATCAATCTGCCCGTCGGCCTGCTCGCACTGTGGATGGCACTGCGTTTCACCGAGGAGACAACCGAGCGCCATGCGCGCGCCATCGACCTGCCGGGCCAGATCCTCGGCATCCTGACCGTCGTGGCGCTGACGGCAGCGATCATCGAGGGCGAGCCCCTGGGCTGGAGCCATCCCGCCATTCTCGGCGCCATCGTCGTCTTTCTCCTGGCAGGCGCGCTATTCCTGGCGGTAGAAGCCCGCACGGCCGAGCCCATGATGCCGCTCAGCCTGTTCCGCAACCCGATCTTCACGGCCGCGGCTCTGATCGGCACCCTGCTCAATGTCAGCTTCTACGGCGCCATCTTCCTGCTCAGCCTGTATTTCCAGGATGGGCTCGGCATGTCGCCTCTCAGCGCCGGACTGGCCTTCCTGCCGATGACCGGCCTCATCGCGATCACCAACATCATGTCCGGGCGCGTGGCCGTGCGCTGGGGCAATCGGCTGCCCATCGTGCTCGGCCTCGCCATCGACACCTTCGGTTTCGTCACCCTGGCGCTGCAGCTACGGGGAGATGCCGGCTACGCCCATATCTGGTGGCCGCTGCTGCTCATCGGCTTCGGCATGGCACTCGCCGTGCCCGCCATGATCGGCGCCCTGCTCGCCACGGTGGAGAAGACCCGGGCCGGTATCGCCTCCGGCGTTCTCAACGCCCTCCGCCAGACCGGAGGCGCGGTCGGCGTTGCGGTGTTCGGCGTGATCGGTGCAGGCGGCAGTTCCCTTTCCGGCATGAGCACGGCCATGTGGGTCGCCGCCTTCGGTCTCTTCATCGCCCTGCTGCTCGGCGCGTCGTGCATCAAACGAATGCCCACGTCATAAGGAGACTCCAGGCATGTGCGACGGCGAGCGTCCCGCCGCGCCGGCAAGCCATGAGAAAAGGGTGGGCAACCTGGATGAAGCCCTCCTCGAATCCGTTGCCAAACTGCGGTTTCGCCGCAACGCTCGCTGTTCTGGCTCTGGGAGAGTGTGACCGTCTCAGCATTGCCATCAGATGGAAATTCGATACCCAACCGGGGATGTTTGGCGTATCCACAACCAGACTCGCCATGATCACGACAATTGCTGACTGATAAGGGATCACCATGAACGATAAGGCTGAAGCCGGACACTCGGCCACACGCGTGGCACGCGGCGGCCTGCTCGTCGCGCCCGAGCTTGCATCCTTTCTGGAGCAGGAAGCACTGCCCGGCACGGGAGTGGGGGCACAGACCTTCTGGGATGGCTTCTCTGCCCTGGTCCGTGACTTCGGACCGCGCAACAAGGCGCTCTTGCAGCGGCGCGACGAATTGCAGGCCCAGATCGATGCCTGGCACCTCGCCCACCACGGCCAGCCCCATGACCGCAAAGCCTACAAGGCTTTCCTCACCGAGATCGGCTATCTCTTACCCGAGGGCGACAATTTCACCATCGCGACCGAGAATGTGGATCCGGAGATCGCCACGGTTGCAGGTCCCCAGCTCGTGGTGCCGATCACCAATGCGCGCTTCGCGCTGAACGCCGCCAATGCGCGCTGGGGCAGCCTCTATGACAGCCTCTACGGCACCGACGCAGGCGGTGGCCCGCCGCCCGCCGGCAGCTACAACCGCGGCCGCGGTGCGCGCGTCGTGGCAAGGGCGCGGGTTTTCCTCGACGAGGCCTTCCCGCTCGAGGGTACGAGCCATGCGGATGCCCGGCGCTATCATATCCGCAACGGCGCGCTTCTGGTCGACGACCTGCCGCTGCTCCAACCGGAGAAATTCATCGGCTATCGCGGCCACCCGCGCGCGCCCGACGCCGTGCTCCTTCGCAACAATGGATTGCATGTCCAGCTGATCTTCAATCGGGCCCACTCGATCGGCAGCCGCGACCAGGCAGGCCTTGCCGACATCCGGCTGGAGAGCGCTATCTCGGCGATCATGGATTGCGAGGATTCGGTTGCCTGCGTCGATGCCGAGGACAAGGTGGTCGCCTATCGCAACTGGCTGGGGCTGATGCAGGGCGGGCTGACGGAGACCTTCCGCAAGGATGGTGCCGAAATGACGCGCAAGCTCAACCCAGACTTGACCTTCACCGCACCGAATGGCGGCGAAGTCTCGATCAAGGGCCGGGCGCTGATGCTGGTGCGCAATGTCGGCCATCTCATGACCAATCCGGCCATCCTCGACCAGGATGGCGGAGAGATCTTCGAAGGCCTGATGGATGCGATGGTGACCACGCTGATCGCCATGCATGACCTGAAGAAGTCCGAGGGCCTGCGCAATTCGGTCGCCGGCTCGGTCTATGTCGTCAAGCCCAAGATGCACGGTCCCGACGAGGTCGCTTTCGCCGACGAGGTCTTCACCCATGTCGAAGCGGTGCTGGGCCTGCCCAAGCATACCGTCAAGCTGGGGGTGATGGACGAAGAACGCCGCACCAGCGTCAACCTCAAGGAGTGCATCCGAGCGGCGAAGCATCGCATCGTCTTCATCAATACCGGCTTCCTCGATCGTACCGGGGACGAGATCCATACCTCGATGGAGGCCGGCCCGTTCAGCCGCAAGGACTTCATCAAGCGCAAGGATTGGATCGGCGCCTACGAGAACCAGAACGTCGACATCGGCCTGCAATGCGGCTTTTCGGGCAAGGCTCAGATCGGCAAGGGCATGTGGGCGATGCCGGACAAGATGGCGGCCATGCTGGAAGCCAAGATCGAGCATCCCAAGGCGGGCGCCAATTGCGCCTGGGTCCCCAGCCCGACGGCTGCCACGCTCCACGCCCTGCATTACCACAAGGTCGACGTCTTCGCGGTGCAAGCCGCGCTGGCGAAAGGCGGCAGGCGGGCCTATGTCGAGACGATCCTCGAAATCCCGGTCGCAAGCTACCAGAAGTGGACGCCCGAGCAGATCCGCCGCGAGGTCGAGAACAATGCGCAGGGCATCCTCGGCTATGTGGTGCGCTGGATCGACCAGGGCATCGGGTGTTCGAAGGTGCCCGACATCAACGACGTCGGACTGATGGAGGACCGCGCGACCTGCCGCATCTCGGCGCAGCATGTCGCCAACTGGCTCCACCACGGCATCGTGAGCGCAGATGAGGTCAGGCAGATCATGCGGCGTATGGCGGAGGTCGTGGATCGCCAGAACGCCGGCGATCCCCACTATCGTGCGATGGCTCCTGGTTTCGACGGGATAGCCTTCCAGGCGGCATGCGATCTGGTCTTCGAGGGCCGCTCGCAGCCATCGGGCTATACCGAACCGCTGCTCCACGCGCGCCGGCGCGAATTCAAGGCGGCGCAGGCCTAGTTCCGTCGAGCTGTAAAATGAGAACTCACCCTCCCCTGAAAGGGAGGGTGAGGAACGACGATTACCCCAGTTCGGCCAGGGTCTGCCTGGCCTCGGCATGCTCGGGATCGAGCTCGACCAGTCTTTCGAAAATCTTGCGGGCCTCCTCGGTTTTACCGAGAGCGCGGGCCGAACGGCCAAGGCCGACAAGGGCCTCCGGCGAGGAGGGCCTCAAGGCCACGGCCTGCTGATAATGGGCAGCGGCCGGCTCGGCCCGTTGGTTGTGCAGGAGGAGGTCGCCTAGGCCGATATGGGCCTCGACATGGCTCGGCTCGAGCTTCAGGCAGGCCAGATAGGCCTGCAGCGCCTCGTCACCGCGCTCGAGCGAAGCCAGCAGATTGCCATAATTATAATGGGTATCGGCCGCCTTGGGGTCGAGCTTCAGGGAGGAGCGGAAGCAATATTCCGCACGCGACTCATTGCCGAGGCCACGATTGGCGAGCCCCAGCCGCATCTGAGCGTCGGCGCTGCCGGGATTGACCTCGACCGCCCGGCGAAGCACCTTCTCGGCCTCGTCATTGGCGCCCCGCTGCAGCAGGAGCGTGCCGAGCAGGTTCAGGGCGTTGAAGTCCCCGGCGCGACCGGCCAGGATCTCGCGATAAGCGGCCTCGGCGGCATCGAGCCGGCCTGCGCGATGATGCTCGACGGCTTTCTTCAACTTTGCTTCGGCGGCCATGCTGCGTTGTCCGGATGGGGCAGGAGAGATTGCCGGACCTTGTGGCGGATCGGGCTACAAAGGTCAATCCAAGCCCGCATCAGGACCTTTTGCGATCTGGCGGATTCCCTGAGAAACGCAAAGGCATAGCCAAGCAAGGCATTGGAGCGGACAGGCGCTAACGTTCGAGCGCGTCTTGCCATGACGACGTGGATCGGTTTTCCCCGCAGTATCAGGTGTGACGCACGGGACTCCGTTTCTGAATCGAAGCCGCTAGGATAGCGTGCGTCATTGCACTCTACTTGCCGAAACAGATAGCCATTTCTGTTGGAGCCTTGACCTTTCAATCGTGCCGGCCGGATCGAAGATCCGATTGTGTTGATCATGAGCAAGGGGGAGCTCTCATGTCAGTCGCCTCGCCATCATCCGAACATCCAGGAAGCAGCCCCCTGGGCATCGGGCAGATCATCTCCGATGCCTTCGGCGTCAGCCTGCGCAACTACGGCTGGTCTCTCCTGCTGCAGCTGGCGGTCTTCGCCATATTCTTCGGCTTGCTTGGCTCGTTCTTCTGGTCCGCCTTGTATGGCGATCAGCTCGCTGTCGAGTCGGCCATCGCAAGAAGCATCGGCATATTCTACCTCTTGCTCCTCGCCGCATGTTTCCTGTCGCTCGCTTTCTATTGTGCACTGATCCGTCTGATCCATGATCGCCACGTCGATCCGGCCAAACCCGTGCTGGCGGCCTGCATCGCCGGTGCCAAGAGGTTCTTGCCAGCCCTTGGCCTGCTGCTGATCTATTTGCTTGCCTATATCGCGCTCTATTTGGTTGCCGCCTTGCTCGGCCTGGTCTTCTTCGGCATTGGCGCCCCACCCGGCTTCGTCATCGTCGCCATGCTGATCGCCGGTATTTTCGCCCTCTATCTGGTCTTTCCCTATCTGCTTTCCTTCGTCATCTGCATCAACGAGGATGTCGGGCCGATCCGCGCACTCGGCCGCAGCCGCTATCTGAGCGCGGGGTTTCGCTGGCCTCTGTTCGGCATGATGCTGCTGACCTGGGTGATCTGGTTCGCCTATCTCCTGGTCGTGAATGTTCTGGCACGGATATTCGGGCCCGGTGGCGGCATCGCAGCCCTGATCATGATGCTGCTCGTCCTGCCGCTGATGTATGCGTGGCTGATCGGGGTCTATTCCATTGCCGCCTATCGCCTGCGGGTGCTCAAGGATGGCGTCGACCTGACCGGCAGCGTGGCTGGTGTGTTCGACTGAGACCTGTACTGAGGGAGCTCTTTCCTCGGCGCCGCAAAGTCGTTGCGGCGTTCGCGGCCTATGCCCTATCCAACGATCTTTCAGGCAGGCTCCCTCCGATTCCCGGTGTATGCCGTGCCCCGACGGGAATGACGATGCGCTATCTGCTGACATGGGCCATGGCCGCCGCGCTGACGGTGGCGGTCTCTCTCGCGCCGGCCAGGGCCGACAATGCGGCCTCGGCCCTGTTCCAGAGCTATCTCGGCAAGGGCCGCATCAGCGAGGCGGACGAGCAGATGCTGGCCCTCGCCACCAAGGCCAGCGGCAATGCCGACGCCAGACTCGGCCTCGGCATGGTACGCACGGCACGGGCGCTCGAACATCTGTCGCAAGCCCTCTACAAATATGGCTTTGCAACCGAAATCCCGGCAATGCGCCTGCTCGGCCTGTCAGGTACCGTCTTCAGCACCAATCCCGATCCGCAGCCCATCACCTATCAGGATTTTCGCGGCATCCTCACCACCTTCGTGGCCGACCTCGAAAAGGCGGACCAAACCCTGGCAGAGGTCGGCGACATCGAGGCCAAGCTCACGGTCGATCTCTCCGTCACCCGCTTCGACTGGAACGGCGACGGCATCATCGACGAGCGCGACCATATCGGCGCCGCGATCTCCGACCTCGACGATGCCGGCAAGCCCAAGCCCTTCATCGTCGCCTTCGACACGGCGGACGCCAAATGGTTGCGCGGCTATTGCAACTTCCTGATGGCCCTGACCAAGACCCTCTTGTCGCACGACATGTCGCGCAGCTGGGACGCTGGCTTCGGCAGCCTGTTTCCGCGCCCCGTCAGCGGCCTTGCCAAGGCCAATGGCGCTGAAGACGGCGACGGATTGGGCATGACGCTGTTCGGCACCAGCAAGCGCGACACCGACGCCATCGCCGACCTGATCAGCCTGGTGCATACCATCGACTGGCCGGTGGCCGACAAGGCGATGTGGCTGGAAGTCCGCGGCCATTTCAAGACGGTAATCCGGCTCAACCGTGAGACCTGGGCGCTGATCGGCAAGGAGACCGACGACGATCACGAATGGCTGCCCGGCCCGCGGCAGAAGAGTGGCGTCCTGCCCTCCCTCGAAGTAACGCAGGAGCGTATCGACTCATGGCTTGCGCTGCTCGGCCAGGTCGAGCAGGTGCTGGACGGCAAGTTGCTGATGCCGCATTGGCGTTTCACCAAGGGCGTCAATCTCGCCAGGGTCTTCGAGCAGCCCGGCAATTTCGACCTGGTGCTGTGGATCACCGGCCCGGGCGCCCTGCCCTACCTCGACGATGGCAAGGTGATGGACGCCGAGGCCTGGGGACAGGCCACCCGCATCTTCGGCGGCGACGTCGCGAGCTACGCCTTCTACTTCAATTGAGCGAGCGCCCGGCCGCGGCATCCGGCGCCAGAAGGTGCCGCTTCAGCCGGACGATCGCCTCGCGCTGCAAATCGCTGGCCTCGCCATAGGCATTGGCGACCTTGCCCAGCATGTCGACGAGTTGCTGGCGCTCGGACAGGGACAGGCGGGCGCGGAAAAGCGGCACCAATTCCTCGGCGACCGGCGTGAACACCCGGCCCCGGTCCGTCAGCAGCAGGGCTTGCTCATAGACACGCTCGCGGTCGTCGATACCGAGAGGGTCCGCCATCAGCGCGAGGATCGTGTTCCGTTCGGCCTGGGTCAGCAGACCATTGGTGCGCACGAGCTGGATCATCAGGACGACGGCGGCAAGCCTGGGATCGTCGATGGTCTTGAGAGAAACGCGCTCGAGCGCCTGCGGGCGGACGGTATCGGCGCCGCGGTCGAGCGGGAGGGGAACCACCTTCGGCCCGGCCTCGAGCCGGCGGGCAGCCGCCGGCTTGCGGGCCTTGCCACGCAAAAGCCAGAACAGGCCGACTACAACGGCCGCGAAAGCCCCGATCAGGATCGCCCTCGGCCCCTCCAGCAGAACCAGGCTGGCGATCAGCAGCGCGATGATCCAGATCGCATTCTTACGCAGGAAATCCATCGCCCGTGTCATCCGATCGGGACGGCGCTTATCTGCGCCGGCCACTCCAAAGCATTTTGCGCTTTGCTCTATGAAGCTGCATCTCCCATAGCGGCCCGCATGGCGGCGAGCAAGGGATGGTCGGGCTGCCGCCCGTCCCAGCTATCGAAGCTCAGTACGGCCTCCGGTGGCAAACGCTGGCGCCAGCCCTTCACCTCCAGCTCCGGCCGGGCATAGGCTTCGTGCACATAGCCAAGACATAGATAGGCGACCGGCACCACGCGTTCGGGAATGCCCAGCGCCTCGCGCAGGCGCATGGGATCGACGATACTGACCCAGCCGACCCCGACGCCCTCGGCCCGTGCCGCAAGCCAGATGTTCTGCACCGCGCAGACGGTGGAGTAGCGGTCCATGGCCATGTCATGGGTGCGGCCGAGCACCACGGGTCCGGCCCGGTCGGGATCGCAGGTAATGCACAGATTGACCGGGGCATCGACGATGCCTTCCAGCTTCAGCGAACGATATTGCGCCTGCCTCTCAGGCGAGAACATCGCCACCGCCTCGGCATTGGCCTCTTCGAAAAGGGCCTGCACCTTGTGGCGGGTCTCGGGGCAGCGCAGCACCAGGAAGCTCCAGGGCTGCATGAAGCCGACCGAGGGGGCGTGATGCCCGGCGAGCAAGATGCGGGCGAGGACGTCGTCCGGCACGGGTTGCGAACTGAACTGGCTGCGGACATCCCGCCTGGTGAAGATGGCGCGATAGACGGCTTCGCGTTCGGCCGGCGAAAACGGACCCGAAGGCGCAAGCGCCTGCTTGGAAGGCTCCATCGCTGTTCCCCTTACGATGGCAATCGCCGCGCCGTCCGCGCACGCCGATCTATCGCCTCCGGCCGGTCTTCTGACTTGGGATCCACCCATCCGGACGCCTTCCCCGCAGAGCGAGTGGCCTGAAACCTGCCCGGATAGTCCCCCTTACAGCGTTGGGCACGTCGCGGCTTCGAACCGCGTTCCCGATTCTCCCGCAAGCGGGCACCGAAGGTCTTGCGGATGTAGCATGGGAGGTGGCGGCTGCCCAGCCATCCGGGACGTCGATGCCAGTCGGCCGGCGGCGAAGTGGACAGGGTGCGGGCTTGTGGCCTAGAATCGTCGGCTAGGCTCTCGGGCAATCAAGCATCCTGGCAATCGCGCAATGAACAAGATCGACCTCAAACGACGCGCCGGCGATCAGCCCGATCCCCTGGAACAGGCCAATCCGGTGCGCCTCGGCACGCGCCTTCGCCTGGCGCGGCAGACAAGGGGGCTGACGCTGAAGGCCCTGGCGACGGCCGCGGACTGCTCGGAAAGCCTCCTGTCCAAGATCGAGAATGGCAAGGCCTCCCCTTCCCTGCCCATGCTGCACCGCCTGGTCGAAGTGCTGGGCACCAATATCGGCTGGATGTTCGAGGAGACGGACAGCGAGGAGGGCATCGTCTTTCGCGCCGGCACGCGCCCGCTGATCTCGCTGGACCCACTCCGGCGCGGCGAAGGCATTTCGCTGGAACGGGTGATCCCCTATTCCTCCGGCCATCTCCTTCAGTGCAACATTCACCACATCGAAGCCGGCGGCGAGAGCGCCGGGCCGATCCAGCATCAGGGCGAGGAGGTCGGCTATGTGCTGGCCGGAACCGTGGAGCTGATGGTCGGCGAGCGCACCTTCAAGCTCTCCGTCGGCGACACCTTCGTGTTCAAGTCGGAACTGCCGCACTGGTATCGCAACACCGGAACGGAGCGCGCCAGCATCTTCTGGGTCAACACGCCTGCCACTTTCTGAGGAAACCTCGAGGAGCAAATAAGACGCTTCTGTCATTCCCGGCGCCGCCGCAGGCGGCGGGAAGGGAATCCAGGGGCAAAACGGAGCCCCTGGCTCTGGTTCCCCTTCCCGGGGCCTCTGGCCCCGCCGGGGATGACAGAAGCGTTTCTTCTCTAGCCTCTTCAAAGCTCTCCGCCGTCGGCGTTTCAAGAATCCCTGAAACCGCCATTCAAGTAACTTGACATGAATTCAAGTCTCTTGAATGATGCGGATGTCAGAACTGAGAATGAGCCCGACACGGGCCATCCATGAAGGGAACTGAAATGCGGCTTTCAAAACATCTCGCCGGTTGCGCGGCAGCGGCAGCCCTGACGCTGTCCCTCGGATCGGTGTCCGCTCTGGCCGACACCTTCGCCCTGGTCACCATCAACCAGCAGGCCCTGTTCTTCAACCAGATCAACGAAGGCGCGGAAGCCGCCGCCAAGGCAGCCGGCGCCAAGCTCGTCATTTTCAACGCCAACAATGTTCCGAGCGCGCAGAACGACGCCATCGAGAACTACATCACCCAGAAGGTCGACGGCATCATCCTGATCGCCATCGACGTCAACGGTGTGAAGCCCGCCATCACCGCCGCGAAGAAGGCCGGCATTCCCGTCATCGCCATCGACGCCCAGATCCCCGACGGAGACAATGTCTCCTTCGTCGGCGTCGACAATCTCAAGGCGGGCGAGGACATCGGCAAATTCTACGCCGACTACGTCAAGTCCAAGCTCAACGGCACCGCCAAGATCGGCGTGGTGGGCGCCCTCAATTCCTACATCCAGAACCAGCGGCTGGATGGCTTCAAGAAGGCGGTGACGGCCAGCGGCCTCAAGGTCACCTTCCTCGATACCGTCGACGGCCAGAACGTGCAGGACGTGGCGTTGAGCGCCGCCGAGAACCTGATGACGGCCAATCCCGACATGACCACGCTCTATGCCACCGGCGAACCTGCCCTGCTCGGCACCGTCTCCGCCGTGACCAGCCAGGGGCGCACGGACGGCGTCAAGGTCTTCGGCTGGGACCTGACCAAGCAGGCCATCGAGGGCATCGACCAGGGCTGGGTGACCGGCGTGATCCAGCAGGATCCGGCCGGCGAAGGCAAGGCCGCGGTGGAAGCCCTGGCCAAGCTCAAGAAGGGCGAGAAGATCGAGCCGATCATCAACGTTCCCGTGACGATCGTCACCAAGGAGAACGTCGACAAGTTCCGGGGCATGTTCAAGTAACGGGCCGACAGGCCCCCACGCATAGTTGGCCCAAGCCCGCTGCTCCTTGAGCAGCGGGCAGGGCATCTCATTGCCAGGCGGAACCATGATGGACAGTGGCGAACCCTACCGCGTCAAGATGACCGGTATCTCCAAGCGATACAACACGATCCAGACCCTGGACGACGTATCGCTGATGCTCAGGCCCGGCGAGGTACTCGGGCTGGTCGGCGACAACGGTGCCGGCAAGTCGACCCTGAGCAAGGTGCTTTCCGGCGCCGTGATCCCCGACTCCGGCACGATCGAGATCGACGGCAAGGTGCAGTCCTTCGCCTCGCCCGCCGACGCCCGCGCCGCGCGGGTGGAGATGGTCTATCAGGACCTGTCGCTATGCGACAGCGTCGACGTCGCCGGCAATCTCTTCCTCGGCCGCGAGCCCAGGCACCGCATCCTCGGCGTCCCCTTCCTCGACCAGCGTCGCATGCATGGCGAGGCCCGCGACATGCTCGACAAGCTCGGCATTGTCATCGCCGATACCAGGCTGAAGGTCGAGAATCTCTCCGGCGGCCAGCGCCAGTCGATCGCCATCGGCCGCGCCGCTTCCTTCAACCCTTCCGTGCTGATCATGGACGAGCCTACGGCCGCCCTGGCCGTCGCCGAGGTCGAGGCGGTGCTCGAACTGATCCGCACCGTCAGCGCCCGCGGCGTCAGCGTGATCCTGATCACCCACCGCCTGCAGGACCTCTTCCTCGTCTGCGACCGCATCCAGGTGATGTATGAGGGCCGCAACGTCGCCGAGCGGCGGATCGAGGACACCAATATCGAGGAGGTGGTCAACCTCATCGTCGGCCGCAAATTCAGCGCCCGCTCCGCCGGCGCTCCTAAGGACAATGGAGCCCGCGCATGACGGCCTCATCCACCACCCCTGCCCATCGCCCCCGCGTCCACAAGGCCCGCTGGCGCGACAAGGCGATGGCGAACGGCAGCATCATCTCGATCGCCCTGTTCTTCATCTTCGTCTGCCTGGTCTTCTCGATCTGGACCGACGCCTTCCTCACGGCCCCCAACCTGCTCAACATCGTGCGCCAGTCGGCTCCGCTCCTGATCGTGGCGGCCGCGATGACCTTCGTGATCACCACCGGCGGCATCGATCTTTCGGTCGGCTCGGTGCTGGCGCTCGCGGCGACACTGTCGGCGGCCTCCCTCCAAGCCGGGATTCCCTGGCCCCTCGTCATCGTGCTGATGCTGGCGATGGGCGGGGTGATCGGCGCCATCCAGGGCTTCTTCATCGCCTATGAACGCATTCCCGCCTTCATCGTCACCCTGGCCGGCCTGTCGGTGATCCGCGGCCTCGCTTTGCTGATCACCGCCGGCTATTCGATCCCGGTCGAGGCCCAGAGCCCCTTCACCGCGATCGGCCGGGCCTGGTTCGTCGGCGTGCCCGTGCCGGCCCTGATCGCCCTCGTGGTATTGGTGATCGCCTTCCTCGTTTTCACCCGGACACCCTTCGGCCGCTACGTCACCGGCGTGGGCGCCAATGCCGAGGCGGTCAGGCGCGCCGGCATCAACACCCGCTTCGTGGTGCTGTGCGTCTATATCCTCTCCAGCATGGCCGCATCCGCCGCCGGCGTGATCCTGGCGGCGCGCCTCGGCTCCGGCTCCTCCAATGCCGGCCAGGGCTTCGAGCTCGACGTCATCGCGGCCGTGGTGCTGGGCGGCACCAGCCTGTTCGGCGGGCGCGGCACGGTTGTCGGCACGGTGCTGGGCGCCTTGACGGTGGCGGTGATCGCCAATGGCCTGGTGCTGGCGCATATGTCGCCCTTCCTGACACCCATCGTCACCGGCTCGATCATCCTGATCGCCATCTGGCTCAATTTCCGCCTGTTCAAGGGCGCCATGAGAAGCCACTGAACCGGAGCCATTGAGCATGGATCACCTGTTCCAGCCCCGCCCGGCGGAGCGCAAGCCGATCGGCATCCAATCCGGCACCGCCATGACCGTGCTCGGCCCGGTCGCAGTGGATGATCTCGGCATCACCCTGATGCACGAGCACATCCTGCTCGACGGGGCGCGCACCTGGAAATGCCCGTGCCACCCGGACGAGAAGGCGATCGCCGAGCAGGCGGTGAATATCGAGATCATCGGCGAATTGCGGATGAACCCCTATATGAACCGCGACAATGTCTCGCTCGATGACAGCGACCTCGCCCTGTCCGAGCTCAAGCGCTTCCAGGCGCTCGGCGGCCATACGGTGATCGAGGCCACCAATATCGGCATCGGCCGGGCGCCCGAGAAGCTGGCACGCATCTCCCGCGCCTCCGGCATGAAGATCATCATGGGCACCGGCTTCTACCTGGAGCCGACCCATCCGGACTGGCTGAAGGCGATGGATGTCGAGGCGGTGACGCAGTTCATCGTCGACGATGTCGGCGGCGGCGAGGAGCAGCCTGACATCATGGCGGGGATCATCGGCGAAGTCGGCGTCAGCAAGGATTTCACGGCCGAGGAGGAAAAGTCGCTGCGCGCCTCGGCGCGGGCTGCCGGGATCACCGGCCTGCCGCTTTCCATCCACTTGCCCGGCTGGGAGCGTCTCGGCCATCGCGTGCTCGACATCGTCGAGGCCGAAGGCGCCGATCTCAGGCACACCGTGCTCTGCCACATGAATCCGAGCCACGCGGACCTGCCCTATCAGCGGGCCCTGGCCGAGCGTGGCGCCTTCCTGGAATACGACATGATCGGCATGGACTATTATTTTGCCGACCAGGACGCCCAATCCCCTTCCGACGAACAGAACGCCACGGCGATCCGCGCGCTGGTCGACATGGGCTTCACCGATCGCCTGCTGCTGTCGCAGGACGTCTTCCTGAAGATCATGCTCACCCGCTATGGCGGCTTCGGCTACGGCTTCATCCTCAAGCATTTCGTGCCCCGCCTCCTGCGCCACGGCGTGGAGCAGGCAGCCATCGACCGCATGCTCGTCGACAATCCCAAATCCGTGTTCTCCGCTGCAGCGTGAGCCCACGCCTCCCACTTTTCCAAGGAGTGACCATGTCCAAGAAGAAGATCCTGCTCGCCGGCGAATCCTGGGTCTCGACCTCGACCCATATCAAGGGCTTCGACCAGTTCCCGACCGCGACTTATCACACCGGCGCCGACGAGCTTCTCGCCGCCCTGAAGGACAGCGCCTTCGACATCACCTTCATGCCCGCGCATGAGGCGCAGCGCCATTTTCCGCAGGATATCGAGGCGCTTTCGGCCTATGACGCCGTGGTCCTGTCCGATATCGGCGCCAACACGCTGTTGCTGCATCCCGATACCTGGATCCACTCCAAGCCCACGCCGAACCGCCTGCGCCTCCTGCGCGACTATGTCCGGAACGGCGGCGGCCTGTTGATGTTCGGCGGCTATTTCAGCTTCCAGGGCATCAATGGCGGCGCCCGCTACCGCAAGACGCCGGTCGAAGACGTGCTGCCGGTCGAATGCCTCGCCTTCGACGACCGCGTGGAAGTGCCGGAGGGCTATGCTCCCGTCGTCACGGGCGCAGCCGATCACCCGATCCTGCAGGGCCTAGGCACGCAATGGCCCATCCTGCTCGGCTATAACGAGGTGACGCTCAAGCCGGGTGCCGAGGTGCTCGCCACCGTCTCGACCGACTACGGCTCCCAGCCGCTGCTGGTGACCAGCACCTTTGGCAAGGGCCGCACCGTGGCCTGGACCTCCGATGTCGGCCCGCATTGGCTGCCGCCGGGCTTCATCGCCTGGGACGGCTACAAGACGCTGTTCGAGCAGATGCTGGCTTGGGCGACAGAGAAGAATTGGGCGACCACGAAGGGCTGAACCATGGCGGTGCATGTCGTCGGCAATGTCTGTGTCGACACGACCTTCCGGCTGGAGCGCTTCCCGGTTCCCGGCGAGACGCTCAATGCCTCCGGTCACGCCGACGGCATCGGCGGCAAAGGCGCCAACCAGGCCATTGCCGCCTCCCGCACCGGCACGGACGTGACGCTGTGGGCGGCTGTGGGCGGTGACGCCGCGGGAGGCTGGATCGCCGACCGCCTCGCGGCGGAAAGTCTTGCCTGCCGCCTCACGGCCAAGCCCCTGCCGACGGATCGCTCGGCGGTACTGGTCGACGCCGGCGGCGAGAACATCATCGTCACCGGAAGCCTGTGTGCGGAAGCCTTCGATCCGCTCGCGGAAACGGATATTGCCGGCAGGATCGCTGCAGGCGACATCCTGGTGATGCAGGGCAATTTGTCGCCCCGGGCCACCGCGGCCTGCCTGGATCTGGCCCGGCATCGCGGCGCCCGCACCATTCTCAACCCCAGCCCGCTGCCCGCCGCAGCAGGCCCCGCACTGCCGCCGGCCGATATCGTCATCGTCAATGAGGGGGAAGCCCGGGCGCTGACCCGCTGCGAGGACCCTGAGCAGGCCTCCGCTGAACTTCTCCGCCAGGGAGCCGGCATCGTTCTCGTCACCCTCGGCCGCCGGGGCTGCCTCATTGCCGAGGGCAGGACGGGAAGCATTCGCCACCTGCCGGCCCCAGTGGTGACCGCCGTCGATACCAGCGGCGCGGGGGATGTCTTCTGCGGCATCTTCACCGGGTGCATCGACCTCGGCATGACGCCGACGGAGGCTGCCAGTCTCGCCATCGCCGCGGCTGCCATCGCTGTCAGCCGCAACGGCACCTCGGATTCCTGCCCCAGCACGGCGGAGATCGGGGACCTCATCAGGACATTGGAAATGGAAAAGCCATGACAACCTCCTCCAAACCCATCGGCCAGGCTGCCGGCGACGCGCTGACGAGCCTCTATGGCAGATCCAAGGTCGTCATCGGCGTGGTGCATCTTGCCCCCCTTCCCGGTTCACCGCGCTATCAGGGCGAGGCCGTCGAGGCGATCTACCAGCGCGGCCTCGACGATGCGAAGGCCTATCTGCATGGCGGCTGCGACGGCGTGATCGTCGAGAATCACGGCGACGTTCCCTTCGCCAAGCCCGATGACATCGGCCCGGAAACCTCGGCCTACATGTCGGTGATCTCCGACCGCATCCGGCGCGAACTCGGCCGTCCCATCGGCATCAACGTGCTGGCCAACGCCGCCATCCCCGCCCTTTCCATCGCCAGCGCCGCCGGCGCCGGTTTCATCCGGGTCAATCAATGGGCCAATGCCTATGTCGCCAATGAAGGCTTCATTGAGGGCGAGGCCGCCCGCGCCATGCGCTTCCGGGCCAAATTGCGCGCCCATGGCATCCGCATCTTCGCCGACGCCCATGTCAAGCACGGCGCCCACGCCATCGTCGCCGACCGGCCTGTGGAGGAATTGGTCAAGGATCTCGTCTTCTTCGATGCCGATGCCATCATCGCCACCGGCCAGCGCACCGGCCATGCCGCGGATCTCGGCTATATCCAGATGATCAAGGAGGCAGCCGGCTTGCCGACCCTGGTGGGCAGCGGCGTCACGCCCGACAATGCCAATGACATCCTCGGCATCGTCGACGGCGTGATCATCGCCAGCGCGCTCAAGCATGACGGCGTGTGGTGGAATCCAGTCGATCCCGCCCGCGTGACCGCCTTCATCGCCGGGCTGGCGCGATGACATCTACGGCAATCAAGGCCGAGCGTTTGCAGCAGCGCCTGGAAGCCTTCGCCCGCATCGGCGCCACGCCTGGGGGCGGCGTCAACCGCCAGGCCCTCAGCCCGGAAGACCGGGCGGCGCGGCGCCTGCTCGCCGAACTGGCGCTGGCTCGCGGTTTCCAAGTCTTCCAGGACGCCATGGCCAATCTCTTCGTCCGCCGCAACGGCCGTGACGACAACCTGCCGCCCCTGCTGATCGGCAGTCATCTCGACAGCCAGCCGACCGGCGGGCGCTTCGATGGGGCCCTCGGTACGCTCTCGGCCTTCGAGGTGCTCGAGGCGCTGGAGGATGCGGGCGTGCAGACGCCGGGGCCCATCGAGATGGTGGCCTGGACCAACGAGGAAGGCAGCCGCTTCGCGCCCGGCGTGATGGGATCGATGGCCTTTGCGGGCGTGGTGGATCCGGCGCAATGGCGATCCCTGGCCGGCAGCGACGGCGCCTCCTTCGCGGACGAGCTGGCGGCAACGCTCGCAGCCCTGCCCCAAGCGGTGATGCGCCCGCTCGGCACACCCGTCTCCGGCTATATCGAACTCCATATCGAGCAGGGACCATCCCTGGAAAAAGAGGGCCTTGCCATCGGCGTGGTGACGGGGGTCCAGGGCACGCGCTGGCTCAAGGTCACCGTCACCGGCGAGGCTGGCCATGCCGGCACCACGCCCCTGCCCTATCGCCGCGATCCGATGGTGGCGGCTGTCGGCATGATGCATCAACTCCAAACCAGCGTGATGCCCTCCGACGCCGATGCAAGGCTGACGGTGGGGCGGATCGCCACCATCCCCGGTTCGGTCAATGCCATCCCCAAGGCCGTGACCTTCAGCCTCGACATTCGCCACCCCTCGGCTGCCCGGCTCGATGCCATCGTCGACGAGGTGCTGGCGATCTGCCGTGCCGAGGGCGGGAAGCAGGGCTGCTCGGTCGAGATCACCACCGCCTTCGACATGCCGCCCGGTGTCTTCGCACCTGGGATGATCGACATCATCGAGGCCGCCGCACGCCGCCTGTCCCTGCCCGGCAAGAGGATGGTCTCGGGCGCCTTCCACGACGCCCTGTTCGTCTCCAAGGTGGCGCCGACGGCGATGATCTTCGTGCCCTGCCGGGACGGCGTCAGCCATAACGAGGCCGAACATGTCGAGCCCGCGAGCATAAGGGACGGCGCCCGCCTCCTGCTCGAAGCCACGATCGCGGCGGCGAATGGGGCTGCGATGATAGCGCGAGGAAAGCGACCGTAAATCTGCAACTGGTAGCCAAATTTGCACCTTTATTGGCCCCATGGTAGGAAGAAGTAGTAAGATCATGGTTTCCAACAGAGGGACGCGCCTGATGGCCGCCGTGGAAAAAGTCAGCATTGCCCTGACGGTTAAGCAGATTTCCAGCCTTCGAGGGGCAGTCGAAGCCGGCGAATATGCCTCGACATCGGAAATCGTCCGAGAAGCCCTGCGCGACTGGGAGGCCAAGAGAGAGACTCGTCGCAACGAGATCGAGCGCCTGCGCCGGGCCTGGGACGATGGTGTCGCCAGCGGCCCTGGTCGAAGCATCGATTTTGAGGCTGTAAGGGCCGAAGGACGTCGCCGTCTCGCGGCAATCAAAGCCAAGTCCTGATGCCTGCGGCGTTGATCTGGACGCCGCAATCGGAAGAGGATCTGCTCGATATCTATGTGGCTATCGGGCTCGACAGTCCAGCCGCAGCAGACAAGGCCTATGACCGCTTGAAGGATGTGGCGCAATTGCTGCGCGACAACCCGCGCCTTGGCACTGCACGCCCGGACATCCGAGAGTCTGCGAGAATTCTCGTCGTTGCACCCTATCTCATCATCTATCGGCTCAAGCCGGATGACGAGATTGCGCCGGTTAGCGAAGTCGAGATTGTCCGCGGCGTCGACGGAAGGCGCGACCTGGCGGCACTGTTTTGACGTAGCCCTACTCCGCCAGTACCCGCGTCGACGGGAAGGTAACCTCGACCAGCGTTCCCGAATTCTTGGTGGACTGGATGGTGAAGGCGGCCCGGTTGGCTTCCACCAGCGCCTTGGTCAGCGGCAGGCCGAGGCCGGTGCCGCCCAAAGTGGTCGAGGCGACCTGGCGGAAGGGCTCCATGGCGATGGCGAGTTCGCGCTCGGTCATGCCGACGCCGGTATCGCGCACCCGCAAGACGGCCTCACCGCGCTCCGACAGCGTGGTGGAGATGATCGCTTGGCCGCCGGCCTGGGTAAATTTGATCGAGTTCGACAACAGGTTCAGCACGATCTGGCGCATGCTGCGGCCATCGGCCACCACATTGGGCAGGTTGCCAGCCAACGCCATGCGGATGATGATGCGATCGCGGCTGGCCTGGGGCTGCATCAGGCTGACGGATTGCTGCACGACCTCGTTGAGATTGACGCTGGAGAAGCTGAGGTCGAGCTTGCCGGCCTCGATCTTGGACAGATCGAGCAGGTCGTTGACCAGGCTGATGACATGCTCGCCGGAGGTGTGGATGTCGCGAGCATAGGAGCGATAGCGCTCGTTGCCCATCGGGCCGAAGCGCTCCTCCATCATCACCTCGGCAAAACCGATGATGGCATTGAGCGGCGTACGGACCTCATGCGAGATCTTGGCGAGGAAGTCCGACTTCTGCGAGGAAGCCTCCTCGGCCTGGCGCTTGGCCGCCGTCAGCTCGCTTTCGGCCTTCTTGAAGCTGGTGACGTCGCGCAGCACGGCGCAGAAACGCTTGGCCTCCTCGCCATTCCTTTCACCGCCGAGACGCCCGATGGTCATGAACAACGGCACCGAACCGCCCTGGCGCACGCGCCCGATCACCTCACGACCATCGTTGAGCAGGCTGGCCACGCCGTTGGAGCGCAGGCTGTCGAGATAATCGAAGGCGGCCCGATGGCTCTCCGGCGCGAACAGCAGCAGGAGGTCCTTGCCGACGATCTCGCGCTGCTCATAGCCGAACAGCGCCTCGGCACTGCGGTTGACGCTGACGATGCGCCCCTGCCCGTCGAGAATCACCACCCCATCCGTGGCGGTATCGAGCACCGCTTGGAGCTCGTCGGCCCGGCGCTCCGCGGCATGCAGCTTGTCGGCGCCGACCTCACCGAGGGGACGGCGCACGGAAATGAGCAGAGCGCTCTCGCCATCCCAATGGGTGGTCTGCACGCGGCCGTCGACGGCAATGGTCTCGCCCGAAGCGGTTTTCAGGAGTACGCCGGGATTGGCCTCCTCGCCCGGGGGGACGGGGTCACTGCCCGCAAAGACATGGTCGAGGCCGCCAGCCTGGCGGATCGCCTCCACATCGGGATAGCCGAGCAGTTCGAGCATGGTCCGATTGGCAAATTGCAGTTCCTCGCCGCGCGCGATGAAGATGCCGATCGGCAGCCGGTCGATCAGGGCGACTGGCACCTTGTCGAGACGGCCGAGCTTGATCGAGCGCGCCGCCGGTTCCGGCTCGCTTGCCGGCCCCGTTTCGCCCGGAGCCGTCTCCGGCTCCGAAGCGGCATCCTCCAGCCAGCGGATCTCGTCGGCACTCAAGGCCGGCGCGACAGTGGGTTCGGCCGGCTTGGGCCCCGCCTGTACAGGAGGAATCGCCGTAGCAGGCTTTTCGGCGCGCGTTTCCGGTTCCGACGCAGTTGCAGGCTTCTCCCGATCGCCATCATCCGGCGCCGCCACAGGGGGCGGTTCCTGCCTGGCCGGCTCCGAGCGGCGCTCGCCCTCGATACGTGCTCCCAGGGCCTTGGCGATCTCGTGGAAAGCGATACGTTCTGTTGGCGTCAGGCTGTGCCGTTCGAGGGCCGACCGCTCGGATGCGGATCTTTCAGACGCTGGCCGCTCGGAGGCCTGCCTTTCTTGGGAAGGCTTGCTCGGCAAGCGCACGACATTGCTGTCGACGTTCCCCGCGGGTATGCGAAATTTCGGTTCCTCCGGAACTGGCGCTGGCGCCGGTTCCTCTTCCTCCACCGGATCGGCGTCCTGCCAGACGATGGTAGCTTTCGGCGGCGGTGCTACGGCCTCGACCGGGGTCGATAGCGGCCGCTGCAGGCCCGCCATGCCGAAGCCGCGGAAGCCGGCAAATTGCCCCTCGCCCTGGAATTGCGGCGATGCGCTCAAAGTGATCGGCGTTTCCAGGCGCGCGGCCGAATCGGGCCACAGGAAGGACAGGCCCGTCCAGGTGCGCTGGCCGCCAAAGGCCGTGGCGATGGCCGTCGTGTCACGCAGGCCATGCGCCGCAGCGATGTCGGCGAAGCGCCGGCCAGTCCAGTCTGCGGCCTTCCGGCCCAGGGCCTGCGCCAATTCGGTCGAAACGGAAACGAAACGTCCCTCGGCATCGGTCTGGAAGACGAAGCGCAAGGGCTTGGTGCGCGCCACCGGCGTCGGCTCGGATGCCTCGCTCCGCGCGGGCTCCGGGGGCGAGGACAGCGGTGCATCGGGCCTCACCGGTTCGGCACGTTCGCCATCGGCCTCGACCCAGCGCCAGGCACCGCTCTGCTCGAAGGGCTTGGCGGCAGGCGTTTCACTGGATGGGGCGGGAGCCGGTTCGCTACCCGGCAAGGGCGGCAAGGTGTCCGCCACCGAGGGCGGGGCCCAGCTGTGCTGGCGCCGTCCGCGCGGAAGATCGAGCGATTGCACCAGCAGCCCGAGAAATCCTTCCGGACCGTCAAAGGACCGGCAGGCGCAGGACAGGGTGTCGAGCGCGCCCATGCCGGGCAGGCGCAGGCGGTCGAGCCGCATGGCGCCCGGCCTCGGCAGTTTCCGGGCTATGGCCGCGATCTGGGGGGAAAGCGAGACCAGGGCTGGGCTCGACTGCTGGCGCAGGATATCGGCGGGCAGCAGGCCCAGGCTCTGGGCTCCGGCGCGGTTGGCCCACGCGAGCGCACGCCCGTCCAGATGCCAGACAAAGGCCGGGCGCGGGTCATCCATCAGCGCCTGCAGGCGCTGATCGGCCATCAAAGCCGTCCGCAACATCGCCTCGATCATGCCGTTTTCCAAGAACCTGCCGAAATGACTAACAAAGTATGAATACAGATGGAAAACAAAAGGGTAAATCGCCGCCGCTCCGTCATCCCCCGCTGATCTGGGGCATGGTTAAAACGGCAAGCCTGCGCTATCGTCACCCGCACCGTCACCGGCCTGGGGACGGGGGCAACGGAGGAGACGCCTATGACAACCAAGCCGCCGAACTTCGAAATTCCGTCCGAGATGCGCGACCTGGCGGAAAAGAGCGTCGATCAGGCCAAGAAGGCGTTCGACGGTTTCATGGGCGCGGCCTACAAGGCTGCCGGTACCATCGAAGGCACCAGTGATGCCATCCAAACCGGCGGCAAGGATATCGGCCGCAAGGCCCTGACCTATGCCGAGCAGAACGTCGCGGCCGCGCTGGACTTCGCCTCGAGCCTGGTCAAGGCCAAGGACCCCCAGCAAGTGCTGCAACTGCAGAGCGATTTCATCAAGGCGCAGCTCCAGTCTTTCGGCGAGCAAGCCAAGGATATCGGTGCCACGGCGAGCAAGCTGGCCTCCGACGTCACCAAGCCGAAGAAATAGAGCCCCATCGAATCGCGTTGCCGGGATTGCCCCATCGAGGCAGCCCGGCAAAGCTGTGGCCTTGCCTCGACTCCGCGGAATGTGGGGGATCCTTTCTCGTTTTTACGCGGAAGATGCGGGAAAGGCCTAACGCAAGCGCCGATTTTGGGCTTTCGGCATGAAAGCTTGCCCGGCGCGAGGTAAAATATTGCTTGGGACCTGCGGGTTAATAATTCCAGACAACTGAACTATTCTTGCCGTCACCGCAAAAAGACAGCCCTGTCTTGCAATCACGGCATATCTCTTCGTCGGGACGGTCAGCAATACTTTCCCCCGCGTAATGCCAGGCTTGGCTTCTGGACACGAAGAGCACCAATTTGGCGGGGAATTGTCACAAAAATGCCTATTGCAACGCAATATCGAGCAAAATTCCGTCAATCCCTGCAGTTTTGACCGCCCGCAAAAATTCACCGATAGGCGTAATTTTGGGCATGAATCGCTTAAAATTTGAGCTTTTATCGGATGGTTGTGCACTGCAACATAGTTATTGCATCGCACAAGGGCATTTGATATAGATTGTGGCAGGTGAGGTCGCCCCACATCGCGGCATGTCATGCCGAAGGCTCCTCAAGACGTTTCGTTAAGTCCACTGATCCAATTTCACCCTTACTCCCAAGGAGCGTTCTATGGTTGCCGCCAAGAACAAGACTGAAACTGAACTGGCCTTCGAAAATCTCTCCAAGCTGGAAATCCCAGCTTCCGTCCGTGACTTTGCCGAAAAGGGCGCCGCCCAGGCCAAGGACACCTATGCCAAGATCAAGGTTGCTGCCGAGGAAGCCTCCAGCGCTTTCGAAGGCGCCTACAGCACCGCTTCCAAGGGCGTTTCGACCCTCGGCCTGAAGGTCCTGGAGTCCGCCCGCACCAACACCAACGCTTCGTTCGACCATGCCATCGCCCTGTTCGGCGTGAAGACCTTCTCGGACGTGATCGAGCTCAACACCGCTTTCCTGCGCAAGCAGGCCGAGACCTTCTCGGCCCAGGCCAAGGAATATGGCGAGCTCGCCCAGAAGGTCGCCAACGAGACGATCGCTCCGGTCAAGGCTCAGGTCGAGAAGACCTTCAAGAGCGTTGCCTGATTTCCAGCTTCGCTGACGTTTTCAGGCCCGGACTTGGTCCGGGCCTTTTTCTTTGGTTGGGGGTGAATGAAAAAATCCCCTGCCTGCACACTTGAAATAGCGGAACGATCCCGCTAAACGCATGCCCAGATGCAGTTGTAGCTCAGTTGGTTAGAGCGTCGGATTGTGGCTCCGAAGGTCGGTGGTTCGAGTCCACCCAACTGTACCATCGCAAGGCCTTGGTGCCGTGATGGTACTGATCTTGATTCCGTGCTCCCAGAATTTGCTCGCCCTGACACTGTCAGGTTGATTGTGCCGACCCGGTCATAGGGTTTCTCGAACGCACGATTCGTGGCGGCACCGGACGCGATGCCAAGATATGGCCACCGGCTCAATCTTGCCGCTCTCGCGACTCATGTCGCTGCCCTGAAGGCTGGCCCGCCTTCCTCGCCATCTCCGCTGGCCATTCGGCAAAAATACGGACCTTCATCCTCGGATCATCGAACGGCCCAGCAGTGCCATTTCCGCTGCCATAGTCCTTATCGCTCGCACTCGTCGACAACCGCTCCTCGCAGCATGTTGCCGTCGAGCCATTCGATCCAGCGCCCCCTTTCAAACAAAAACGCCCCCGGTGCGACCGGAGGCGTCAAATGGGCTTTCACCCATCCTAACTCAAATTCAGGCGCGTCCCGGGACGCGGCCGCAGGACTTAGGAAGCCTGCAGGCGATCAGCTGCCAGCTTGCCGGAACGACGGTCCTCGGTCAGCTCATAGGTGATCTTCTGGCCTTCCTGCAGGTCGCGCAGGCCGGCGCGTTCCACCGCGCTGATGTGAACGAAAACGTCCTTCGAGCCATCATCCGGCTGAATGAAGCCGTAGCCCTTCTGGGAGTTGAACCACTTAACAGTACCTGTGCTCATGACGAACCTTTCCTATGGGCACGATCGAACTTCCTGCAACCGACCGGCGGCACGAAGCTCCATGGGTCGAAATTGGTAGGAAGGTCATCAGCAAGCGTGGCCATGTGACCACACAGCCAAAACGTCCGGCCGAGATCGATGGGCTTTTATGCTGGCATCGGCGCAGAAATGCAAGCGCAGCCGCGCCCGTCATATTTGACATTGAATTTACGTCAATTTGAGCCGTTTTAGGGTCAAATCGGGTCGAGATAGGGGTGTAACTGCGACGGAGCAAGTGCGGGCAGATCGGCGAGGCGCGCCGGATTGTCGTCCCGCGAACGGCGCAAGTGGCTTTCGAGGGCGAGTGCCGCCTCTTCCACCCGCCTCTCGGCAAGGTGCTCGAGCACGGCTTTGTGCATGCCGATCATCTGGGGAATGTCGGTGCGCTCGCCATAGCTGCCGAAGGACAGATGCACCGAAATCAGCGGCAATTGGCAGCGATAGAGCGTGGCACGCAGCTCCTCATTGGCGCAGCGCAACACGACGTCCTGATGCAGATCGGTTTCGAGCCGGTGAAGCAGGGACGCATCCGACCGCGCCTCGGCGGTATGGGCCTGCGACACCCGTTCGAGCCTTTCTTCGATGACCGATGGTTCGAGCCCCCGTACCGCCTGCCGCAGAGCCGCCGGCTCCAGCAGGATGCGCATTTCGTAGAGCTCATCGATTCGGGCGGCGGTCAGCGGGCCGGCATACCAGCGTGCATTGACCTCCTGGCGCACCAGGCCGACGCGCTCGAGCCTCAGCAGGAGCTCGTGGGCGATGGTCCGGCTGACACCGAAATGCTCGGCGAGCGCCGGGGTGCGGATCTGGAAGCGCCCGAACAGCAGGCAAGAGGCCACCTGGCGCTCCAGGGCGGGATAAATCAGGCTTCGCCAATTGCGCTGCCCGAGTTCGTGCCCAAGGCCCTCCGGCAGGGTGACATGCCCGGCAAGATCGCCCGGTCTCGCCGGTACCGTACGGCTGAGGCCCACGACGAGCCCACGCAATGCCGGCCTGCGATGGACCAGGCGTTCGGCCTCTAGACGGGCCAGGGCGACGACGGCCGGCATGCGACCGACACCGAAGAGATCGGTGACCGCCTTTTCCCGGATGACGAAGCCGGCCGGCAGTGCGCCCGAGCGAATATGGGAGGCCAGCGTTTCGCCGACGATCTCGTTCAATCGCCGTCTTGTCGCCGGCATGCCCATGCCGCCCCTCCCCTCGCCTCCAAGCAGGCTTTTCCCATGAGGGTCCACCGTGGACCTGCCCGAAAAGCCCGTCATGTTCGACATTCCTACAGCGCCCTCTCGATTACACTCGTGACGCGATCGAAGGAAGCCGCCTGGCCTCGGCCCCTCAACGATAACCTGCTTCCGACAGAGCCCGAATCCGGGATGCATTGGCTCGGTCGACGATGGCGGCTCCGGCATCAAGGCTTGCCGGCATCAAGCCATAGCGCAAATTGAGCGCGAGCTGAACCACCGGATAGAAACCCTGGGCATAGGGTTGCTGGTCGATGGTGAAGGCAAGATGTCCCGCTTCGACGAGACGCAATATGCCAGGCGACAAATCGAAGCCTGCGGCATGGAGCATGCGGCCCGCCCGTTCGGCCGCCAACCCGGCGCCCTCCGTGTCGGCCTGGCCGGTGGCGAGGATTGCCGAAATGCCGGGCTCTCCGGCCAGGACTGCCAGGATGCGCCGGGCGGCTTCCTCGACCTGATGCCCCGTTATCGTCTCGACCCACGCGATGCCGTGTCCCTCCAGGGCAGCCTTGATGCCGTCGCGGCGCTCCTCCAGCGCCGAGATGCCGGCATCATGGAGGGTGAGCAGCACGCGGCTGCCCGGCGCGATGGCCTCTGCCGCGCGCCGGCCGAGAGTCCGTCCGGCGCCGTCGAAATCCTGCGCGATGCCACTGAGCGTACCGGCACGGCCTTTGCCCTGGTCGATGTTGAAAGCCACCACCGGAACGCCCCTGGCATGGGCCTCGGCCACCACCGGCGCGAAGGCGGCGCCGTCGAAGGCGACCAGTGCCAGCCCGTCGATGCCATCAGCCATGGCCTGGCGTGCGAGCGCTGCCATCTCCCCGGCGTCCACCCCCTTCGTTCCCGTGAACGTTGCCTCGACATCCATCATCGCGGCTGCATCCGCCATGCCCTTGCGGACCGGGCGGAAGAAATCCTCTTCACAGGTCACGGCGATGAATTGCAGCTTCAGCCGGCTTGCCATGACGATCCTCCCTCCATCAGCGAGCCGTGATCCGCCTCGCCGAGTCCTCCGCCTGCAAGGCGGCGAGCGCCTGTTCGTCCCAGTCGATCCCCAGGCCCGGCTCCTGCGATGGCAGGGCATAGCCGCCCTCGATCCGCATCGCCTTGCCCGTCACGCCGTCGAGCTGGGGAATATATTCCACCCAACGTGCATTCGGCACAGCGCAGCACAGGCCGACATGCAATTCCATCAGGAAATGCGGGCAGACGGCGACATTGAAGCTCTCCGCCATATGCGCCACCTTGAGCCAGGGCGTGATGCCGCCGATGCGGGCGACATCGACCTGCACCACCGAGCAAGCGCGCCGCTGCAGATAGTCGCGGAAATGCGAGGGGCTGTAGATGCTCTCCCCGACCGCGATCGGGATCGAGGTGGAGGCCGCCAGCCTGACATGCCCGTCGACGTCGTCGGCCGGCAGAGGCTCCTCGAACCAGCCGATATCCGCCTCGCGATAATGATGGGCGCGCCGGATCGCCTCGTCCACCGCGAAGGCCTGGTTGGCATCGGTAAAGATCTCGAAGCCCTCGCCGACCGCCTCGCGCACGGCGACGAGGCGGCTCACATCCTCGCGCACCGGCCTGCCGACCTTGATCTTGCAGCCGCCGAAACCATCGGCCTTGGCCTGGAGGGCATCGGCAACGATCGCCGCCGTGTCGAGCTGCAGCCAGCCGCCCTCAGTGGTGTAGAGCCGGACCCTGTCCTGGGCGCCACCAGCCATGACATGCAGTGGCAGGCCGGCCTTGCGGCAACGCAGATCCCACAACGCCGTATCGACCGCGGCAAGCGCGAGCGAGGTGATGGCTCCCACCGAAGTGGCATGGCTGAGGAAGAGCAGGTCGCGCCAGATCTGCTCGACCATGGCGGCCTCGCGCCCGATCAGGGCCGGCGCGAAGGTGCGCGCCAGGAGTTCCAGGACCGAATGCCCGCCCGTACCGATCGTATAGCTGTAGCCGATGCCGATTGCTCCATCGCTGTCGAAGATGCGAACGATCGGCGTCTCCTGTGCCACGAAGGACTGGATGGCATCGACGCGCTTCACCTTGGGCTCGAGCACCACCATCGACAATTCGATGCGTTCGATCCTGGCCATGCTGGGCTCCCTGTATCCCGCCGAGGCATTCGCATATTCCTGATCCCAGCCGCAGGAACGCGGCCGGAACAGGAATACGGCCTGGCTTTCTCTTCGGGTCATCAGAACGGCCTGTCCGGGCAATGTCAAGCATAGTGCATGGAATATGCATTATAGAAATGTCGCCAAGACGGACCCGCAGGATTCGGCGGATTTGTTGGCGCGCGGGCCATGCAGCCGGTTCCGTCCCAACAGCCGGCGGCGTATAGTCGTGAGCGCTATCCGATCATCCGATAAGAGAGGGGACTGACGTGATGCATGCTACCCCGATTACCGGTGCGCAGATTCGGGCCGGCCGTGCCCTGCTGCGCTGGACTGCCCAGAAGCTGGCGGATGCCTCCAGCCTCGGCGTGGCGACGATCCGGCGAGCCGATGCCTTCGACGACGTTCCGCAGATCACCAGTGCGAACGCCGCGGCCATCCGCCGGGCGCTCGAGACCGGCGGGGTGGAGTTCATCTCTGAACATGGCCGGGGCGTCGGCGTCCGCCTGGCTCGGCATCGCCTGCTGCAAGGGGCGCAATTCGATCATGTCAGCGACGGGAATGAAGGGTGAGGAAGTTCCATCTGATTCTAGACAGGCTCCTCCTGATCGGGCCATGGACACGACCAGAAGGGATCTGCAAGCGACCAGACTGTTCTGGAGTACCCCGACGAGGTCCCCGCAGGGGCCACGTCGGGGTACTCTGCCTGGCAGCAGCTGCTACCTTAATCACCGCATCGTCCGCCCGGGCCTATGACTATATGGCGCTCGGCGTCGGCACGATGCCATGCAAATATTGGCTCTCCACCACGCGCCTCGAAGGCGAAGGCAATAGCTGGATTCTCGGCTGGTGGACCGGGCTCAACAGCCGCAACGACAATCACTGGGTCGGCAGTCGCACGGATGGCAACGGCATCATTCTGGCGGTGAAGGGCGTCTGTCGGCACCAGCCCGACATGCTGCTGATGAACGCTATAGACAGCGTGTTCAAGAAAATGGCCAGCCCAAACAAATAGGTAGCCCTCGACGAGAATACCAAAAATTTACCACGCGCGCCGGCGCGTGTGTACATTCACGCCTGATCAATCGGTGTGCATTGACACTTTTCGCCCACCTCCATATACCCAACAACGTAACATTCCCCTACGTTACATCGGCTGGGCGGCTATTAATATTCACCAACGGAGACGGATACTATGTTAAGAATTGTAAAGATTGCTGCCGCCCTCGGATTTATTGCGGCAGCATCGGGAGCTGCGCAGGCCATGCCTGCCTCCCCACAGATGACGAAGGGCTCGCTGGTCGTCAACGAAATTGCCTTCCGCTGCGGTCCGGGCATGGAGCGCAACCGCTTCGGGCGCTGCGAAATCCGCCGCGCGGACCGCTTCCAGCGTCCCGGCCCGGCCTATCGCCGCCCGGCCTGCCCTCGCGGCACACATCCCGCCCCGTCCGGCCGGCGCTGCGTTCCCAATCGTTTCTGAAAAAAGGCGTCGGCTATCCGACACCCGCATTGCAAGGGGGCATGGCGAACCATGCCCCCTTTTTCATGAACATCTTCCAGAAGAGCCGAGCGGCTTCTCGACCAGAAAACGCACCAACACGAAGCATTCGAGAGAAAGTGCGACGTATGGAAATCGCACTTTGCCCCGGCTTACTCGGCGCCGGTGTGCCAGGGGCCGTGATGGGCGCCGGGCTGGTCGATGCGCTCGAAGCCATGGGCCCCGAAGATGTCGCGCTGGGCCTGTACCAGATCCACGGTAGCCCGGCTGGCGCGCAGCTGCTGCAGATAATTGAGAGCCGAGGTCAGCGCGGGAACCGGATGGCCATTGGCGACGGCAAGGCCGAGGATCCTGCGGGCAGCCGGCAGGCTCGCCTTGAGCTCGCCCGCGAAATCCGGATCGAGGATCAGCGATTCCGGTGCCGGCGTCGCCGAGTAGGCGCGCGACATGCTGTCGAGCATGCGCGAACGGATGATGCAGCCGGCGCGCCAGATCTTGGCGATCTCGGCGAGCGGCAGGTTCCAGCCGAACTGCTTGGAACCGGCAGCCAGGACATCGAAGCCCTGGGCATAGGCCAGGATCTTGCCGGTGAGCAGGGTCTTCTCGATCTCGGCAATAACCTCAGGCGTCGCCGTGCCGATGGCCGCCCGCTCGGCATCGCCGAGGGCGCCTTTCACGGCCTGGCGCAGGCTGCGCATGCCGGACAGGCCGCGCGCCTCGACCGCCGCGGCAATGGCGCTCGCCGGCACGCCGAGATCGAGCGCCTCGATGGCCGACCAGCGGCCGGTACCCTTCTGGCCAGCGCTGTCCAGAATGACGTCGACCAGCGGCTTGCCGGTGGCGGGATCGGCGGTGCGCAGGGCCTGCACGGTGATCTCGGTGAGATAGGAGGCGAGCGGGCCCTTGGTCCAGCCCTCGAACACGTCGGCAATGGCCGATGGCGTCATGCCGAGGCCCGATCGCATCAGGCCATAGGCTTCGGCGATCATCTGCATGTCGGCATATTCGATGCCGTTGTGCAGCGTCTTGACGAAATGGCCGGCGCCGGCCGGGCCCATATAGGCGCAGCAGGATTCGCCCTGATAACGCGCGGCGATCGCCGTCAGCACGGGCTGGACACGCTCCCAGGCCTTCTGGCTTCCGCCGACCATGATCGATGGGCCGTGGCGGGCGCCTTCTTCGCCGCCGGAGACGCCGACGCCGAGGAACTCGAAGCCTTCCGCCGACAGGGCCTGGTCATGGGCGACGCTGTCGCGGTAATTGGCATTGCCGGCATCGATGATGATGTCGCCCTTGGCCAGATGCGGCTTGAGCTGGGCGATGGTCTCGTCGACGGCGGCGCCCGCCTTCACCATCAGCAGCAGCGCACGCGGCGGCTTGAGGGCCGCGACCAGTTCCTCGATCGAGCGGCAGGCGATCATGTTGCCGGCGAGATCGCCGGCTTCGACCAGGGCCTCGTCGGTACGGGCCGAGGAGCGGTTGTAGACGGCGACCTTGAAACCCTTCTCGGCAATGTTCATGGCGAGGTTGCGCCCCATGACTGCCATGCCGATGACTGCGATATCTGCCTGTGCCACTTTCGGCTTCTCCCTGTTTGCCCGGGAGTCCCGAGCACATCGATCCTTTCCTTGCGCTATGCCGCCTTTGGCTCCGGATGTACAGGCCTCCCGTTCTCAGGAAGCGCCCAATATTTGGGCAATTGTGTCATAAGGCCCTTCCAGCAAATCGGCAGGCCGCCTGCCTGTTCGCGAGGCATCTGGAACGAATTGACAAGATGCAGCATTTGCCGCCAGTTCCGGCGCGTTGCTACCGGAACTCGGGGGTTCTCTGCTTGGATCCGACCGCCAAACCCCTCGCGCGGGCGCTCACGGCCCTTGCCGTGATCGTCGTGCTGGCCTGTCTCTCGCTGGGGCTGGCCGATGGCCTGCGCCGGCCCGAGGCCATCAAGGATGCCGTCAGGCAGGCCTTTGCCAGCCAGACCTTCGGCGATCACGAGGCGTTCGAGCGCATCGGCCGGCATCGGCTCAGCCATTTCAGCGAATGCATCGGCCTCTCGACGGCGATCGCGCCAGGCGCGGCCAATCCGATCACCTTCACGCTGCAGTCCCCGGCCCTGCTGTGGCAGCCGCCGAAATCAATCTGCGACAGCCTGCGCGACCAACTCGCCGGTACCGAGCAGCCGCATTATCCCTATTCGCGCTACTGGCACGGCTACCGCCTCATTACCGAACCGTTCCTGTCGTTCTTTTCCTATCACAGCCTGCAGCTCTGGGGCGGCGCCTTCCTCTTCCTGTGCGCCTTTCTGGTGCTGGCACCGTTCTTGCCTCCCGTCCTCCGGGGCACGGCGAGCCCGGCGCGGATCGCCACGCTCGTCGCCGTGACGGCCCTGGGCCTGGTGATGACGGACCTGCCGATATCAGGCCTGACGCCGACCCATATGATTTCCCTCTCGGTCCTCCTGCTGTGCTGGGCGGTGGCCTTGCGCAAGCGGGGGCCGATGGAACTGCTTGGCTTCGCGCCCTGGGCCTTCGCCATGGGCGCGATCTACAATTTCTTCGATTTTCTCTACAATCCCGACCTGCTGGCCTATGTGCTCGGCTGGACCTTCCTGCTGCGCGCCGTGCTGGCGGAGCAGCGCCCGCTCGGGGCCAGCCTGATGCAGGCGATCCTCTTGCAGGCCATTGTCATCGCCGGCTATTTCGCCATGTGGGCGACGAAATGGGGCCTGGTGGTCCTCGCCGGCCGGATCTTCGGGGAACAGACCTCGGTGCCGAGCCAGGATTTCGCCCGCTGGTTCGGCGGCGGCGACGGGATCTACCGGCCCCTGCGGGCCCTCTACGAAATGCTCCTGGAAAGCGCGGCCATGCCTCTGGGCTGGTGGCCGATCGCGGCCTGCCTCCTGGCATGGCTCGTGCTGTTCTCGCTGGCGCTGCGGCGCGGCCGGGCGGCCGGCGCGCTCGCCGTTCTGGCGCTGACGCTCCTGCCGATGCTGGCGGTGGAGCTCAAGGCCAACCACACCATCCAGCATGCCTCTTTCACCTTCCGCCTCATCCCCTTCGCCCTGGTGCTGAGCATTGCGGGGATGGCGGCGATGCTGGCGCGCAACGGCCCTGTCACCAGATCTGCGCCGGGGCTCGCGGAGTGGGCTCGGCCCTGAAGCCGAAGAGATAGCGCGTCCGGATTTCCAGGGCTTGCGCCAGCTGCTCCATGACATCGAGGGCGCGCCGCAACTCCGTGCCGGTGAAATAAGTAAGGAGATGTGCGGCGAGGTCCGGCTCGCCGGCTTCGAGCAGCACCGCAGCGCTACGCGCGATTCGCGCCTGCTCCCCGATGAGCGTCGCCTCGATCGCCCGCCACAGTGCCAGGGCTTCGGGCAGGAAGGTTTCGTCGTGCTGGAAGAGCAGGTTGAGCAGGCGCTTGCCGGCCAGGCCTGCCGAGCGAGTCGATTCGATACCCTGCGGTACAGCCGACAGCGTCTGTGGACGCCCGTTCTCGGCATGGCGGCTATCGAGAAAGCGTGAGGCTTCGCCGTCGCTGAGATAGCGGTGTTGCCGATATTCCTCCGGCACGCTCTCGATGCCCAGGAACACGGGCACGAACGGCGCCGCCACTGCGCCGACCTGCGTATGCCATATGAGCCGCAAGGCGTCGGGAACCACGCCCAGCAGCGGCACCACCTGGCCATAGCCGGCGGTGTCGCCGGTCAGCCTTTCCGTGCGCACGGCCCAGAAGATATCCGCAAGGCTGATCTTCTCCGGCCGAGCCGCCCTCGCCGCCATTTCCGCTTCGATCCATTGCACGCCGGCCCAGCGGCCCCTGCCGTCGCCATAGACGGCATTGGCATCGAAAGGCGTGCCGGGCCGATGCCAGCCCTGTTCCTGCGCGAAGGAGACGAAGTGCGCCGGATAGAGGAAATCCCTCCGTGCCGGATCCTCGACCGGTACCAGCCCGACATAGCCGGGCCGGGAGGCGCGAATGGCGTGCGGCCCGAGCCGCTCCGCCACCCACAGGCCGCGGCCGCCTGAGAACTCGATCACCACCCAGGCTTCCTCGGCATCGGCGATCAGATGCGAATTGCCGCCGTAATCGGCATAGCCATGCCGGGCAATCAGGTCGGCGATGATCTCGACGCCTTCGCGGGCCGTGCGCGCCCGCTCCAGCACGAGACGGGCAAGGTCGCTGTAATTGGGGCCGGTCTGATCCGGCGGCGTCATCGCCACCAGTTCGGCGCGCGAGGATGACCAGATGTCGCGCACCGCGACGCCATGCTCGTTGAGCCCGCCATTGGTGAGCGGGGCCGGCACGCCCTTGTAGTAGCTGTAGCTGACGCGCAGGTGCCGCGCCGTTTCGGAAACCTGCGGAATTGCGCCCATCCGTCCGGGCAGATCGGCCTGCGGCGTCACGCCGACCGGGATGCGCGCATCGGCCTCATGCCGGCAGCGAGGCAAGAGCTCGAGCCAGTGGCTCGAAGGCTCGTCGCCATAGCCGGCGAGATAGGCGATGCCGTCCGCCGTATGGTTCCGCCCGATATAAAGTCCGTAGCTCACCGCACGTCTCCGTTGTGGCACTCAATGCCCATGCCGGGCATCGACAAGGTAGGCCGCTATCCCGCCGCCAGCGGCGCGGCATCGTGCCGCGCAGCCTGTGCGCTTCGTCACGGTCGAATAACGAGACATGCGTTAACGTTTGTGCAACCTAATCATCCCTAGCGTAAGGCTACCGGGCGGCGGGGCGCTGCAGGTGAACTGGAGTTCAACCAGGGAATGACAGATATTTCGCAAAACGCTCAGATTTCCAGCGACTGGTTCAGTTATTTTTTTAATTCGACCATGCTCAGCATGATCGTCCTCGACCTTATTGTAGCTCTCGTAATTCTAATTGCACATCGCTGGTTCGTCTTGAACGAGCGAAAGATTAACGCAACGTCAACCACGACAACAACTTCAATGGCGCCGGAAAAGATTGAAACGCGCCTGCCTGGCATCGCCATACGTCCAGCGGCACTCGCCTGAACGGAAACAATCGGGCTGCCCTCTCCTTCGGGCCAGCCCTTCCGCCTCGCCGCCATCGCACCTGGAATCACAGACTTTCCTTGATGCGGCCTCATCGCGGCCCCGGACCAGTCGTACCCCCTTCAGCCTAATTCTTTCGGCGCAGGCCAACGCCTAATTGCTGACTTGGCCGCGTGACGCCTCGCTTTATCATGGCGTTACCCGTTTTCTTTTCAACCAATCGATTGCAATGACTACCGAACAAGCCAATCTTCTTCGCGCCTGCTATCTCTCCGGCCAGATGAGCGAAGCCCAGTGGCAGGAGCATGTCCGCAACGGCGACGTGACTGAAGAAGCCCCCTCTCTCGCGGCCGGCGCCAGGAGCCTGCCGGACATGCTGGCAGAACTGGAAGCGATCTACGACCTGCGCCCGCCGGCCAAGAAGCTGGTCCGCCCGGAGATTTGAGGAAGGATCGGCACTCGCCGAGCCATGGGGGACAGTGCTTATGCGGGCCGGATATCCGGCCCGTTTCATTTTGTCCGCCTTTCCCCCGCCGAAGGTGTTTTCCACGAATCCACTTGCCTGAAGAAGGGCCCCCCGGAGCGTAGCGCTGCCTTTCCGATTTCGGCGAACCTCATCAAGGTGTGACGGCCCGAAAGCACGCGCAGACCGCCGAAGCGGCAGCGCGAACAACCAAACATTTCGGAAATTGGGATGGTGCTGCAAGAGAGGATTGAACTCTCGACCTCTCCCTTACCAAGGGAGTGCTCTACCACTGAGCTACTGCAGCTTCTGCCGAGGGACTTGCCCGGCGCGGCGCTCTAGTGCCACAAGGGAGGCTCCGGCGCAAGCCGGTTGCTGCATAAAGTCGTCATTTGATGAAAACACCCGTGAAAACCGAAGCCGAAAAACGCGCCGAGCGCCTGGCCAAGGCCCTGCGCGCCAATCTCGGCCGGCGCAAGAGCCAGTCGCGCGGGCGTGACGCCGGGCGTGATGCATTATCGGACGAAGGCCGGGAAACCGCCGATGCCGATGCGAAAATGCCACAGGACGACAGCGAATAGGCCCCGCCGCGATTCTGCCCCGGCTTCGCCCTTGTCCGGCCTTTGCGCTTCGTTTACTCAAACCGGTTAACCTTATCTCTTACGCTGCTCGACTGCTTGCCTCCCGGCCGCCACTGCGCCGATTACAGGCGAGGCCGAAGCCATTCCGAAGGATCGACCATGGATCGAATCAAGATCACCGGCGGCACGCCGCTCCACGGCGTCATTCCGATTTCCGGCGCCAAGAACGCTGCCCTGCCGCTGATGATCGCGAGCCTGCTCTCCGAAGACGTGCTCACCCTCACCAATGTGCCGCGCCTGGCCGACGTCGCCTTGCTTGCCCGCATCCTCGGCAATCACGGCCTCGACGTCACCATTGCCGGCAAGCGCCCGGGCGAACTGGAGCTGACCGGCCAGACCGTGCGCCTCGATGCGCGCTCCATCGTCGACACCACCGCGCCCTACGAACTGGTCTCGCGCATGCGCGCCAGCTTCTGGGTGCTCGGCCCGCTGCTCGCCCGCATGGGCCATGCCCGCGTCTCCCTGCCCGGCGGTTGCGCCATCGGCACGCGCCCGGTCGACTTCCTCTTGATGGCGATGGAGCGGCTCGGCGCCAAGATCGAGATCGAGAACGGCTATGCCGTCGCCGAGGCGAAGAACGGCCTGAAGGGCGCCGAGATTGATTTCCCGAAGGTCACCGTCGGCGGCACCCATGTCGCGCTGATGGCGGCGACGCTCGCCGAAGGCACCACTGTCATCCACAATGCGGCGCGTGAACCCGAGATCGTCGATGTCGCCGACTGCCTGATCAAGATGGGCGCCAAAATCAAGGGCGCCGGCACCTCCACCATCGAAATCACCGGCGTCTCCCGCCTGCAGGGCGCGCATCACCGCGTGATCTCCGACCGCATCGAGGCCGGCACCTATGCCATGTGCGTAGCGATGGCCGGCGGCGACGTCATGCTGGAAGGCGCCCAGCCCGAGCTGTTCGAGAACGCGCTCGACGTGCTGCGTGAGGCCGGCGCCGAGATCGCCGCCACCAATGAGGGCATCCGCGTGCGCCGCAACGGCCACGGCATCGATCCGGTCGCCGTGACCACCGAGCCCTTCCCGGGCTTCCCGACCGACCTGCAGGCCCAGCTGATGGGCCTGATGACCAAGGCCAAGGGCAAGTCGCGCATCACCGAGACGATCTTCGAGAACCGTTTCATGCATGTGCAGGAGCTGGCCCGCCTCGGCGCCCATATCCATCTCGACGGCCAGACGGCGATCGTCGAGGGGGTCTCGACCCTCAAGGGTGCCCCGGTGATGGCGACGGATCTGCGCGCCTCGGTGTCGCTGGTGATCGCCGGCCTCGCCGCCCAGGGCGACACCGTCGTCAATCGCATCTACCACCTCGACCGCGGTTTCGAGAACCTGGAACGCAAGCTCGCCGCCTGCGGCGCCCAGATCGAGCGCATCTCCGGCGAGGGCTGAGGCTGTTCCGCCTCGCAGCGGACCCAGCCTTGCAATCTTTTGATGGGGCGCGACCATGCCGGTTCGCGCCCCTTTGGCATCAGGGACCGCCGGGCATGCTGAAGATCTGGGGACGCCGCAATTCCTTCAACGTCCAGAAGGTGATGTGGCTGGTCGGCGAACTCGGCATCGCCCATGAGCACATTCCGGCCGGTGGCAGTTTCGGCGGCCTGGATCGGCCCGAATTCCTGGCGCTGAATCCGCATGGCCGGGTGCCGCTGATCGAGGATGCGGGCAATGCAGTGTGGGAATCGCACACGATCCTGCGCTATCTCGCCGCCCGCTTCGGGCGCGCGCATTTCTGGCCGGACGATGCCGGCGAGCGCTCGCAATTCGAACGCTGGATGGACTGGTCGCAGACCACGCTGCAACCCGCCTTCCTTTCCGAGGTGTTCTGGGGCTTCTACCGTACGCCGGAAGCACAACGGGACTGGTCACGCATCCATCGCGGCATCGAACGCTGCAATGCCCATTTCCTGCTGCTCGACCGCTGGCTGGAAGGCAGGCTCCACATGCTGGGCACCGATCTCAGCCTGGCGGACATCGCTGCCGGCACCACTCTCTATCGCTATTTCAATCTCGATATTCCGCGACCGGACATCCCGAACGTGCAGGCCTGGTACGGGCGGCTCAGCGAGCGTGATTCCTATCGGGACCATGTCATGATCCCGTTCGACGATCTCAAAGGCCGCCTCGCTTATTGAAAAGCCGTAATCCCCCCGAGCTTGGCTAGCGCGTTTTGCCAAGGTGCTCGTTCAGATAGGCTCTGAACTCGACCGCAAAGCGCTCCGCCACTTCGAGACGCGCTTGATTCGCCGAGCGGACCATCTGGAAGCCCGCATCGATGTAGAGGCTGAAAGGCCGAAAAACGATGTCCTGCCCAGCGAATTCGCTCGCCGAGGCCGGATCGACGAGCGCGATGCCGGCCCCTTCGGCCACCAGGGTCAGGGCCGAGTAGGAGAGCCGGGCTTCGAGCGCGGCGAGCCGCGGCACGCCCGCCAGCGCCTGTTCCACCCGCATGGAAAACAGCGTGCCGGGATCCAGGTTGATGACGCGCTCGCCGGCAAGGTCGCCGGGTTCGATCATCGTCTTGGCGTCCAGCCGGTGGCCCGCCGGGATGGCCACGATCGCAGCCGCCGGATGAGCCTCGATGAGGAAGCCGCCCCGCTCGAGCGGCTCGTCCGCATAGCCGATATCGGCCTGGCCAGCCGCCACCGCTTCGATCACCATGGCGGAAGGGAGCGTATTCAAGGAGGCACTCAGTCCGGGCTTGTCGCGCAGGAAGCGCGCGAGAAAACGCGGCAGCAGGCCATTGCCCAAGGCCGGCATCGCGGCGATCCGCAACGTGCCGGCCGATTGCCGCCCGATTTCCCCGGCGAGCGCGGCGATCCGATCCAGGCCGACAAAGGCTCGCTCCACCTCCCGCATCAGATCGATGGCGGCACGTGTCGGCCGGATCTGGTTGCCTCTGCGCTCGAACAGATCGAGGCCGGTGGCGCGCTCCAGATCGGCGACGAGCCGGCTGACCGCCGGCTGCGTCACCGCCATCAGCTCCGCCGCTAAGGTCATCCGGCCGGTCTGCATGACGGCCCTGAAGGCTTCCACCTGCCTGAGATTGATCGAAGGCTTCATAACATCTGCTTATTCTTGAGGGTCAAATTTGAATTTGTAC
This sequence comes from Labrys sedimenti, assembly GCF_034424805.1. NCBI lineage: Bacteria > Pseudomonadati > Pseudomonadota > Alphaproteobacteria > Hyphomicrobiales > Xanthobacteraceae > Labrys > Labrys sedimenti. The sequence continues at coordinate 316,055 of NZ_JAXOUF010000002.1, read as the reverse complement.
GAATGCGCGAGCAATGCAAGTCTGGTGTGATCGGGCAAGATGGAGAAAGCGCATGGGCGCGCAGTCCCTTCTGACATCTCTGTATCGCTACAAGGCCTGGGCAGACGGCCTGCTGCTCGATGCTCTGATCGAAGTCGATCGGGCCGGGCCGCCTGCCGATTTCGGTGCGGCGCTCCGCCTTTTCAATCATGCCCATATCGTCGATCGCATCTTCCTGGCCCATCTGCAGGGGCACAGCCATGGCTATGACGACAACGAGCCCATCGACCCGCCGCCCTTGACGGGCCCGGCCACGGATGTTCGGCAGACGGACCAGGCCTATCTCGACTATGTCGCAGGCCTGTCGACGGGAGGATTGCAGGAACCCCTTCGCTTCAGGTTCACGGACGGGCAGCCGGGACGGATGTCGCGCGAGGAAATGCTGGCGCATGTCATCACGCATGGCGGTTATCATCGCGGCGAGATCGGCCGCCTGCTGCCCCAGGTCGCAAAAGCGGCTTCGGTGGATGTCTTCGCCGGCTACCTGCATCGCTCGGAGCCGGAACGCCGGGCATAGCGGGACGCATCGATTGCTGACAGGCTGCGGTCAGCAGACAGATCCTATACTATGTCGAACAACGGTGATCGGAGTTCGACGATGTCCAGCACCGAATATCAGGATGATCCCTGGGGCCGCCATTGGTGCCAAGCCCCGAGACGTAACGGCTTCTTGATCGAGACCGACAAAGGGCCGAAACCGGGCATGCTTCATCTGTTCCTGCAATGCCTGGAGGCGATCGTGAGGGGGACGCCGCCGTCGCCTCCCGACCGTCGTAGCCGATCGCCTTAGGCGCCGCTCACGCCTTCTTGCGGTTACGCGGCGCCGGCCGTGATGCATTCCAGGCGTGAGCCCTGCCGATCATGCCCAGCACGTGGTCGGCATGCGGCGTCGCTTCGCGTACCAGCACGGCCGGCCAGCCGACATAGTGGGCGCTCTGCCAATAGGTTTCGGGATCGAGTGCCAGCAGCATCTCGATACTGTCCTTGTCGATCTGGAGGCAAAAGGAATCCGCCTCGTGCCCCGGGGTGAGAAAGGCCCGGCCGTTCACCTTGACGGCCGGCTTGCCATAACTCGTCGACATCTCGGCGCCAGGAAGTGACAAGGCATGAGCGACCGCCTCATTCCAGTCGATCGGCATCATCCGTCCTCCGCCAACCTCCGAACAGCCCTCTTGCCTCACTTCCCGTCGAGGAACCCCAGGAGCGCCGCATTGAACAGGGCCGGATCCTGCAGGAAGGCGAAATGACTGGCATTGGGCAGGATCAAAAGGCCGGCGCCGGGAATGGTGGCGGCGATATGTTCGGTATGCTCGCGCTTGATCGCCTCGTCGCGGTCGCCATCGACCACCAGCACCGGTGTCTTGATCGCCTTGAGTTGCACGTCGGTCCAGCTCGGCTGGGTCGCCCACATCTGGCCGATCTGCCCGACAAAGGCCTTATACTCCTTCGGGGTCGGCGACAGCTTGGCATATTCTCTGCCGGCTCGTTCGATATAGGCGGCGAACGTCGGATTCTTGTCGACGCCGTCCTTGACGCCTGACGTCACGGTGTTGGCCGCAAAGGCGAAGACCTTGTTGACACGGTCGGGATGGCGGATGGCCAGATCGATACCGAGAATGGCACCGTCGCTCCAGCCGACGATATCGGCTTGTCTGATCTTGAGCTTGTCGAGCAGGGCAACGACGTCGTCGGCCATCAAATCATAGCCATAGGGCTTGGCGTCCCGGCTCGAGCGGCCATGGCCGCGGCTGTCGACGAGGATCACTTTGTGGCGCCGAGCCAAGGCCTTGGCCTGCAGGCCCCAATAGTCCGAGTTGCCCAGGCCGCCATGCAGCAGCACGACCGGCGCTCCCTTGCCGAGGGTTGCGTAATAAAGCTTGATGCCGTTGATGTCGGCGTAGCCGCCTTTGGCGACGGGTGCCGGCGTCGGCGGCAGCGTCTCCCAGCGCTCGGCCGCCAGGACCGCGCCGAGCGAGGCGAAAACCAGGAAGCAGGCGGAAAAGGCGGCAAGGATGATGCGCATTGGAAGATCCATCGACTCGAAATCCGATCGAGCCGACGATCAATCATTTAGGCGGCGACGTCAAAGTCCATTAAAATTGTAAGCTATTACCGCGATGCATACCGATCCTGGCCTGCGCCACCTCCGTCCGCATTCGTCCCGAGCCAGCGATACCAGGCCTCGGCGCTGCCATTGAAGACGTTGAGGTCGATTTTCTCGCCGACGCCCTGCGAAAGGCCCGAGCCGGAATATTGCCAGAACACCCACTTTCTGCCCTCGAAAACCTGAGAAGGATGGCGGGCGACGGAGCGCAGCCAGAACGGGTAATCGAGAAAAGCCCCTTCCAGATTGTCGTGGTAGAAGCCGGGCGCCGTGTAGATGATGGGCCGTTGGCCGTAATGTCTTTCGACAATGGTCAGGAAGGCCTGCATGTTATCGCGGATGTTGCTGGGCGAAGGTCGCCGCTTGCAGGCCGAATCCGCGTTCCATTCGACATCGAGCACCGGCGGCAGCGCTCCGGGGATGCGCGGCACGTTGCGGATGAACCAGCGTGCCTGCTCGGCGCCGCTGCGGCACCAATAGAAGAAATGATAGGCGCCGCGACGCAGGCCCGCCTCATGCGCGCCGCGCCAATTGCGCTTGAACATGGGATCGAGATGGTCGCCACCGTCGGTGGCCTTGATGAAGACGAAGTTGGCGCCCTGCTGGCGCAAGGTCTGCCAGTCGATGTCGCCCTGCCAGCGCGAGACGTCGACACCATGGACCGCGAAGGCCCGCGGCGAAGCCCTGCCGAAATTGATCGGCTTGGCATCGCGGAAGCGGCGGCCATAGATGCGTTCGCGCGGCCCCGACCTGACCATCGGCGCCGCCATGACCGCCGCCACCGGCTCGGCGGGTAATGCGACAGGCCGCAGCGGCGGCTTGGAGATCGGCGGCGGCACCATGGCCACCGTATCCGGCGGCACGCCCTCGGGCAGGGGCTGCTGGATCGGTTCCGGCTCCGGCGGTGCCGGAATGGAGGAAGCGACCGAGCCCGTGGTCTCCGGCGGCCGGATGGGCCGGTCAGGATCGCCGCTGATGGCACTGCAGCTCGCGAGGGCGAGGCAGGCGACGAGAATGGCTGGCAGACCCAGTACGCGCATGGATACTCACGTCAACAAACGCCGGAACGATCGGCCCCAGTCCCCCCGGAAGCCGTAACGAAACGTTTGTGCGTAAATCGCCAACAAAGATTGAATCAAAAGGCGCAGCCGTTGATTTCGGGCCACAAGGCGCGCCATTCCCGGAATATGGTAACTTTTGCGCTAGCAATCATGGTTACCGCCACGGCCTGTTTTCGGCCCCGTCCCACCATGGCTTCCTGGGATGGCAGGTATCTCTGCCTGCTTTTGGAAACGCGGTACCTTCAGGAATGGAAGAGCAGGCAAGGATGCCTGCGATCCCAGGAAGAGTCGATCTCAATGCCCTTTGTTATTATTCCGCAGCGGCCCGCAGCCGGAAGGGCAGGTCGAGCTTGCGCCACACCGCCACCAGGGCCTTCGTCAGCTCGGCGATCAAGGCCTCGTCATGGAAAGGCGTCGGCGTGATGCGCAGGCGCTCAGTGCCGCGCGGCACGGTGGGATAGTTGATCGGCTGGATGTAGATGCCGTGCTCGGCGAGCAGCAGGTCGCTGGCCGCCTTGCAGCGTTCGGCGTCGCCCACGGTCACCGGCACGATATGGGTTTGCGAGATCGTCACAGGCAAACCGGCATCCGCCAGCGCCGCCTTGGTTCGGGCTGCATTGGCCTGCTGGGCCGTGCGCTCGCTCTGCGAGGTCTTGAGGTGACGGACCGAAGCCTGCGCCGCTGCCGCCACCGCCGGCGGCAGCGCCGAGGTAAAGATGAAGCCCGGCGCGTGCGAGCGCACGGCGTCGACGATGGGCGTATCCGCGGCGATATAGCCGCCGAGCGTACCGAAAGCCTTGGCGAGCGTGCCCTCGATCACGTCGACGCGTCCCATCTCGCCGTCACGCTCGGCGATGCCGCCGCCGCGCGCGCCATACATGCCGACGGCATGGACTTCGTCGAGATAGGTCATGGCATTGTAGCGCTCGGCCAGATCGCAAATCCGTCCGATCGGTGCGATGTCGCCATCCATGGAATAGACGCTCTCGAAGGCGATCAGCTTGGGACGCTCCTTGCCGGCCTTGCGCAGGAGATCCTCGAGATGTTCGAGATCGTTGTGGCGGAAGATCGCCTTCTCGCGGCCGGACTGGCGCACGCCTTCGATCATCGAATTGTGGTTGAGCTGGTCGGACAGGATCAGGCCGTCGGGCAGCAGCCGGCCGATGGTGGAGATGCCGGTCTGGTTGGACACATAGCCGGAGGTGAAGACCAGCGCTGCCGGCTTGCCGTGAAGATCGGCGAGCTCGTTCTCCAGCGTCACCACCTGATGGCTGTTGCCCGAGATGTTGCGGGTGCCACCGGCGCCGACGCCGAGCTGCTGGGCGGCTTCCACCATCGCCGCGATCGAGGCGGGATGCTGGCCCATGCCGAGATAATCGTTCGAGCACCACACCACGATCTCGCGCGGGCCATCGGGCGCATGCCACAGGGCATGGGGAAAACGCCCCGCGATCCGTTCGATGTCGGCGAAGACACGATAGCGCTTCTCGCGCCGGAGAGCGTCGACGGCCGTTTCGAAAATCGCAGTATAGTTCATCATCTCAACCCAAACTCGCCTTCGGCCGGCCTTGGCCGGCGACGGTCAATATCCGGCGTTGCCGGCCCCAAGAGGCCGTCGCTCGCTTCGAATGCTTCCAATCTGGCTCAGTCATAACCCGGATTTCTGGCCGATGCACCATGATGGACAGTAAAGACGGCGATTGGTCGCGGGTCCCTGCGCTTTCGCACGCAACGCAACCTCACGACGCAAAATTAAGACAAAGGTGCCGGGCCGTCTTCCTCCGATTGCTGGAAAGTGCTTCCGGCAGGAGTGAGAACGGGTCGAGGACAAAGAAATATTTTCGGCGCCCGATGGACGATTCACCCCCATCCTTATTAATGAAAGGAAACAAGATTTCCTGATGCACAGCGGTTACCCCCGTGTTCCTCCCCACTATAGAGACCCGTGAAGTCCGCGAAAGGGATGGCGTTGTCGCCAAGCCCGGCTTCCCGGCAAAACTCCAAGGGCCGGTGCGGCCATGAGGAACGAGGCTTCGCTGCGCCCCATCCTGATGTCGGGGCTGGGGGTCACCTTCCTGGCCTTTCTCGACACCGGCATGAAGGTGATCTCCACCACCTATCCCCTCATGCAGGCCATCACCATGCGCTACGGCGCCGGCGCCGTGATCGCGCTGGTGATCTATCTTCTCTTCGCCAAGGGCTGGCCAAGTCCCGCCGCCTTCAAGCGCAATGCCCTGCGTGCCATGGTGGTGCTGGCGACGGCGGCCTGCTTCTTCACGGCGATTTCGCGGTTGCCTCTGGTCGAGGCGATCACCCTCACCTTCCTCGCCCCGCTGCTGATGGCGGTGCTGGGACGCATCATCCTGAAGGAGGCGATCGCCGTGCGGGCCCTGGTCGCCATCCTGGTCGGCTTTGCCGGCGTGCTGGTGATCGCGCGCGGCCAGGAAGCCAGCGGGGCCCACGCCTTCGACGTGATCGGCCTGATGGCGGCGCTCGGCTGCGCCTTCTTCTATGCCCTGTCCATGGTGCTGATGCGCCAGCAATCGAGCCAGGATTCGACGTTGACCATCGTGCTGCTCTCCAACTGCTTCGCGTTCCTGTTCGTGCTGCCGGCCGGTGCGTGGCAATGGCAGCCGGTCAAGCTCGAGCATTGGCTGATCACCGCCACGGTCGGCCTGTTCGGCACTTTCGGGCATCTGTGCCTGGCCTGGGCCTATGCGCGCGGCCATGCGGCACGTCTGGGCATCATGGAATACACGGCCTTCGTCTGGGCGATGATCTTCGGCTACTATATCTTCGCCGAAGTACCGACAAACTGGACGCTCGCAGGCGCTACGCTGATCATGGCAGCCTGCCTCTTCGCCACTTTCACCGCTCCGCGGGCTCGGCCGGCCTGAGATCGGGCCGGGATTCGCCCCCGGCCCCATTCACCAAATTCACTTTGGTCGAAATTGTTTGCAGGGGCGCTCCTTGACAGTCCGCGGGGGGCTGACTAAATCCGGGTCAGTCGTTAGCACTCACCTCTGCTGAGTGCTAACGGTCTATCATAAAATCCCTTCGATGTGGACCAAGGGGCCAAGCCCCTCGCACAAGAGGAAGACAACCATGAAGTTCCGTCCGCTCCACGACCGCGTGGTCGTACAGCGCGTCGATGCCGAAGAAAAGTCCAAGGGCGGCATCATCATTCCCGACACCGCCAAGGAAAAGCCCCAGGAGGGCAAGGTCGTCGCCGTTGGCCCCGGTGGCCGCGATGACTCCGGCAAACTCACTCCCCTCGATGTCAAGGCTGGCGATCGCGTCCTGTTCGGCAAGTGGTCCGGCACCGAGATCAAGCTCGATGGTGAGGATTACCTCATCATGAAGGAATCCGACATCATGGGTATCGTTGCCTAAGCGGCAGCTACCACTTTCCCATTCATTCTGAGGACACCCACATGGCTGCCAAGGAAGTCAAATTCTCTACCGACGCGCGCGACAAGATGCTGCGCGGCGTCGACATTCTCGCCAATGCCGTCAAGGTCACGCTCGGCCCGAAGGGCCGCAACGTCGTGATCGAAAAGTCGTTCGGCGCGCCCCGCATCACCAAGGACGGCGTCACCGTCGCCAAGGAAATCGAACTTGCCGACAAGTTCGAGAACATGGGCGCCCAGATGGTGCGCGAGGTCGCTTCCAAGACCAACGACACCGCTGGCGACGGCACCACCACCGCCACGGTTCTCGCCCAGGCCATCGTCCGCGAAGGCGCCAAGGCGGTTGCCGCCGGCATGAACCCGATGGACCTCAAGCGCGGTATCGACCTGGCTGTCCAGGCTGCCGTCAAGGATATCGCCGACCGTTCCAAGAAGGTCGCGAACTCCTCCGAGATCGCCCAGGTCGGCACCATCTCGGCCAATGGCGACGCCTTCATCGGCGGCGAAATCGCCAAGGCCATGCAGAAGGTCGGCAATGAAGGCGTGATCACGGTCGAAGAGGCCAAGAGCCTCGACACCGAAGTCGACATCGTCGAAGGCATGCAGTTCGACCGCGGCTACCTGTCGCCCTACTTCATCACCAATGCCGAGAAGATGATCGCGGACCTCGAGGATCCCTATATCCTCATCCACGAGAAGAAGCTCTCCGGCCTCCAGGCCATGCTGCCGGTGCTCGAAGCCGTCGTGCAGACCGGCAAGCCCCTGCTCATCGTCGCTGAAGACGTCGAAGGCGAAGCTCTCGCCACGCTCGTCGTCAACAAGCTGCGTGGTGGCCTGAAGATCGCTGCCGTCAAGGCTCCGGGCTTCGGCGATCGCCGCAAGGCCATGCTGGAAGACATCGCCATCCTCACGGGCGGCCAGGTGATCTCCGACGACCTCGGCATCAAGCTCGAGACCGTGACCCTCCAGATGCTCGGCCGCGCCAAGAAGGTGTCGATCGAGAAGGAGAAGACCACGATCGTCGACGGCGCCGGCAAGAAGAAGGACATCGAAGGCCGCGTCTCCCAGATCAAGGCTCAGATCGAAGAGACCACCTCCGACTACGACCGCGAGAAGCTCCAGGAGCGTCTGGCCAAGCTCGCCGGCGGCGTTGCCGTCATCCGCGTCGGTGGTTCCACCGAAGTGGAAGTCAAGGAGAAGAAGGATCGCGTTGATGACGCTCTGAACGCCACCCGCGCGGCCGTTCAGGAAGGCATCGTCCCCGGCGGCGGTACGGCTCTGCTCCGCGCCAAGGCTGCGGTCGCCAAGCTCACCTCCGACAACTCGGACATCCGCGCCGGCATCAAGATCGTCGAGAAGGCTCTCGAAGCCCCGATCCGGCAGATCTGCGAGAACTCGGGCGTCGAAGGCTCGATCGTCGTCGGCAAGATCCTCGAGAACAAGTCGAAGACCTTCGGTTTCGACGCGCAGAACGAGGAATATGTCGACCTGCTCGAGAAGGGCATCGTCGATCCGGCCAAGGTCGTGCGCACCGCGCTGCAGGACGCCGCTTCGGTGGCTTCGCTCCTGATCACCACGGAAGCGATGATCGGCGAAGCGCCGAAGGACAAGGCCGCTGCGGCTCCGGCAATGCCGGGCGGTGGCATGGGCGGCATGGACTTCTAAGAAGTCCAGCCAACCGGCTGATTATGAGAGGGCGGTGCCGCAAGGCGCCGCCTTTTTTCTTTGCCTAAGCAAGCCGATCGAGAGCCGCTCTTGAACCGGCATGCGGGGAGATTAAGTCTGGGAGATATTCTGTTTTTTTCCTGCCGTCCCTGCACACCTCCAATTCCTTTCCGGACACTGGTTGTCCCTAAAGAATTGACCTCGCCGCTCTCCAATTGCATGAAGGCTCATGGAACATTCCAACGCCAGTTTTCTCCCCAGCCTTCTGCTCTTCCTGGGTGCCGCCGTCATCGCGGTTCCCATCTTCAAGCGCATCGGCTTCGGCGCCATTCTCGGCTATCTGATCGCCGGGCTCGCCATCGGCCCATCGGGTTTCGCGCTGTTCACCGACACCGTCACCATCCAGCATATCGGCGAGATCGGCATCGTCCTCCTGCTTTTCGTGATCGGGCTTGAGCTGCAGCTCTCGCGCCTGCTCGCCATGCGCAAGGACATTTTCGGCCTCGGCGGCCTGCAGCTCGTGGTCTGCGCCTTGGTGATCGGCGGCATCGCCCATGCACTCGGCCTGTCGGTGATGGGGGCAGCACTCACCGGAATTGCCCTCGCCCTCTCCGCCACCGCCATTGCCCTGCAGGTCCTGGGCGAGCGCGGCGAATTGCAGGCGCCCTATGGCCAGCGCAGTTTCGCGGTCCTGCTGTTCCAGGACATGTCGGTGGTGCCGATCCTGGCCTTGATCCCGCTTTTCGCCGTCGAAGCCGCCCATGCGGCCAGTGACGGCGGCGGCTGGACCCGCACCGGCATCATGATCGGCTCGATCGCCGTGGTGGTGCTGGCGGGGCGTTATCTGCTCAACCCGCTGTTCCGCATCCTCGCTACCACCGACGCCCGCGAGGTGATGACGGCCGCTGCCCTGCTCCTGGTGCTCGGCACCGCCCTCCTGATGCAATGGGCCGGCATGTCGATGGCCCTCGGCGCCTTCCTCGCCGGCGTGCTGCTGGCCGAATCGAATTTCCGCCACGAACTCGAGGCCGACATCGAGCCCTTCCGCGGGCTGCTGCTCGGCCTGTTCTTCATGAGCGTGGGCATGGATATCAACGGTGCGCTGGTGCTGCAGCACTGGCTGGCCCTGATCATCGCGGCCCTTGGCCTGATCCTGGTCAAATCCGTCTCGGTCGCCGCCGTCTTCCGCCTCACCGGCTCCACCAAGCTCGACGCCATCCGCTCCGGCATCCTGCTTTCGCCGGCCGGCGAATTTGCCTTCGTCCTGATCCCGCTCGGGCTGTCCTATGGCTTCCTCCAGGGTGAGCAGGCCGGCTTCGTCAAGGCGTTGGCGGCCTTCACCATGCTGTTCGGCCCGCTGATCGCGGCCGGCTCCGAGCGCCTGCTCACCCGCTTCGCGCCGGCGGAGCTGACCCGGGAAGAGGATTTTTCCGACGCCCATGGCAAGGCCCTGGTCATCGGCTTCGGCCGCTTCGGCCAGGTCGTCTCGCAGGTCCTGCGTACCGCCGACATCGAGACGACCATTATCGACAAGGATGTCGAGATGATCGACGTCGCCGCCCGCTTCGGCGCCAAGGTCTATTTCGGCGATGGCGGCCGGCTGGACGTGCTGCGTGCGGCCGGCGCCGGCGAGGCCCGCGTGATCTGCGTGGCGATCGACGACCGTGCCACGGCGGTGAAGATCGTCGAGATGGTCAAGGCCGAGTTTCCGCTCACCGAGGTCTATTCCCGCGCCTATGACCGCCAGCACGTGCTGGCCCTGCTGAGCGCCGGCGTCGACTTCCATATGCGCGAGACCTATGAGAGCGCCCTCGCCTTCGGGCGATCGACCCTGGAAGCCCTCGGCGTCGACAATCTCGAGGCCGAGGAGATCATCGAGGACGTGCGCGACCGGGATGCAAGGCGCATCGTGGCGCAGCAGCAGGGCGGCATCTATGCCGGCATGGACCTGGTCAATTCCAAGCGCCTGATGAAGCCCGAGCCGCTGGAGCGTCCGGACACCGTCGGTGTCACCCTGAACAAGGAAGCCATCGACGCGGCCGAGGAGGCGAAGGAAGAGGAAGAGACCGGCTGAGGGGTGCTGCTCCTTCACCTGGAGATCGTGCAGGACATGGCCCTACAGCCGCATCCAGCGAGATTGGGAGTGTCAGCCTCCGGCTGATATCTTGAGAGCCAAACGCTTGCGGTCCGCCAAGATGTGGAATGTCAGCCGGAGGCTGACACTCCGCGCATCCTACACTCCCTCATGCAAACGCAACTGCCGTTCGAAGCTTGAGCTCTCCCGAATTGTTTGTAGACTAACGATCTCAAACCATCGGGAGGAGCGCATCATGGCGCATGAGGAAGCTAGGAACGGCGGGGCCAATGACAAGCTCGTCATTCGCAATATCGGCCTGCTCTTGAGCGGCGACATCGCCAATCCCATCCTCGATGCCGACACGATCGTGGCGGTCGGCGGCCGCATCGCCGCCATCGGCAGGGAAAAGGATCTCGATCTTTCCGGTGCCACCAGCGTGATCGACGCCTCCGGCACAGCCGTCACGCCGGGCCTGATCGACAGCCATGTCCATCCCGTCGCCGGCGACTGGACGCCCCGACAGAACCAGCTCGGCTGGATCGAATCGAACCTCCATGGCGGCGTCACCACCATGATCTCGGCCGGCGAAGTGCACACGCCCGGCCGGCCGCGCGACGTCACCGGCCTCAAGGCCATGGCGATCTACGCCCAGCGTACCTTCTCCGCCTTCCGGCCCAGCGGCGTGAAAATCCATGCCGGCGCACCGGTGATCGAACCCGACATGGTGGAGGACGACTTCAGAGAACTCGCCGCCGCCGGCGTCAAGCTGCTCGGCGAGGTCGGTCTCGGCGGCGTCAAGGACGGCTCCACGGCGCGCAAGATGGTGAGCTGGGCCCGCAAATACGGCATCCAATCGACCATCCATACCGGCGGCCCCTCGATCCCCGGCTCAGGCCTGATCGACAAGGACGTCGTGCTGGAAGCCGATACCGACGTCGTCGGCCATATCAATGGCGGGCATACCGCCCTGCCCCTCGACCAGATCCGCTGCATCTGCGAGGGCTGCGGCCGCGGCCTCGAACTGGTGCACAACGGCAATGAACGGGCCGCGCTTTACACGCTGCGCACCGCGCGCGAGATGAACCAGCTCGAACGCGTCATCCTCGGCACGGATGCTCCGGCCGGATCGGGCGTGCAGCCGCTCGGCATCCTGCGCATGGTCTCGATGCTGTCCTCGCTCGGCGACGTGCCGGCGGAGATCGCCCTGTGCTTTGCCACCGGCAACACCGCCCGCATGCGCTCGCTCGACTGCGGATTGATCGAAGTCGGCCGTGCCGCCGATTTCGTGCTGATGGACAAGGCCCAGCATTCGGCAGGCAAGAACCTGCTCGAGAGCATCGAGTTCGGAGACCTGCCCGGCATCGGCATGACGGTGATCGATGGGGTGGTGCGCACCCAGCGCAGCCGCAACACGCCGCCTGCAACCAAGATGCCGGTGATCGTCGGGCCCTGAGGGTCCGCGTCGCGCGCCGGCGGAAGACCGCGGATCATGTCACTGCCATGGCAGCGCCAGCGACATGGTCCGCCTCAGCGTAACAGCGGCGCTTCCGCGGCAACAAGGGTGCCTCCAGTCACATAGGCGGTACGCAGGTACTGTGCTTGGCTGAGGGCCCGCGCGCCCTCGATGCCTGTATCCCCTTGCATCCCTGTTCCGGGGTCCCAGCGTGCCGTGTCGCGCAGCGGGTCAAGACAGGAGAGAGCCTTATCGGCTCCAGGAGGGGTAAAATGAAGCATGTCGGCACGATATTCGCCATGGTCGCGCTGTTGGTGGGCGCGTCAGGAGCTGCCCACGCGGCCGATCCCGAAACCTGCAGGGCGGTGCGGTTCTCCGATGTCGGCTGGACCGACATCACCTCGACAACCGCCATCGCCTCGCTCATCCTCAAGGGACTGGGCTATAGGCCCGAGACGACCGTACTCTCCATCCCCGTCACCTATGCCTCGATGAAGGCAAGGGATATCGACGTCTATCTCGGCGACTGGCAGCCGAGCATGGAAAACGATCGCAAGCCCTATCTGGAAGACAAGTCGATCGCGGCGATCGGCGCTAACCTGCCGGCGGGTGCGAAATACACCCTGGCCGTGCCCGAATACACCTATGACAAGGGCCTGCACGACTTCGCCGACATCGCCCGCTTCCGGGACAGCCTGCAGGGCAAGATCTATGGCATCGAACCCGGCAACAACGGCAATCGCCTCGTGCAAGGCCTGATCGATGCCGACAAGAACGGCTTGAAAGGTTTCCAGGTCGTCGAATCCTCCGAGCAGGGCATGCTGGCCCAGTTGCAAGGAGCCGTCGCACGCCAGGACGACATGGTTTTCCTGGCCTGGGCGCCGCATCCCATGAACGTCAACTTCAAGATCCGCTATCTTACGGGCGGTGATGACACATTCGGGCCGGATTACGGCAAGGCCGTCGTCAACACCAATGTGCGGGCCGGCTGGGCCGAACAATGCCCGAATGCCGCCCGCTTCATCGCCAACCTGAAGTTCACGGTCGAACTCGAGAACCAGATGATGCAGATGATCACCGGCGACGGCCTGGATGGCCCGGCGGCGGCGGAAAAATACCTCAAGGGCAATCCCGGCGTGCTGGAAACCTGGCTCACGGGTGTCACCACCTTCGACGGGCAAGCCGGATTGCCGGCTATCCGGAGAAGCCTCGGTTTGTAAGGCCAGAGATCGACGGGCGGGCGCGCGGCACCTGCCCCCTTCAACCTTCACTTGACAGACTCCGGGACCTCGATAATTTATTAGTACACTAACAATTTCTCACTGCGCGAGGTGGGGATGTATCTGCGCCCCAGAACGGTGGACGAAGCCTGCGAGGCCCTCGCAGCCGAACCTATGCGCATTCTCGCCGGCGGCACCGACATCTTCCCCGCCCTGGGAGACCGGCCCCTCGCCGGAGCCGTGCTCGACTTGTCCGCCATTGAAGGGCTGTCGGGCATCGCATTCGGTGTCGACATCATCCGCATCGGCGCCCGTACGACCTGGTCGGCCATCGCCAGGGCTGCGTTGCCGCCGGCTTTGCATGCCCTGCAGCAGGCCGCCCGCGAAGTGGGCGCCATCCAGATCCAGAACACGGGAACCATAGCCGGCAACCTGTGCAATGCCTCACCCGCGGCCGATGGCGTGCCGCCTCTGCTCGCACTCGATGCGCGCGTGGAATTGCGCTCGGCAAAGGGCACGCGCGAGCTCGCCCTGGCCGATTTCATCACGGGCTATCGCAGAACTGCCCGGCGCCCCGACGAATTGGTGAGCGCGATCCTGGTACCGCGCAGCATCGAGGCTGGCCGTTCGGCTTTCCTGAAGCTCGGGGCCCGCAAATATCTGGTCATCTCGATTGCAATGGTGGCCGTCATCATTGCTTGCGACGATGATGGTATCATCCGCCAAGCGCGCATCGCCGTCGGCGCCTGTTCGGAAGTCGCCCGGCGCCTCACGGTCCTGGAGACGGCTCTTGTCGGCGCCAAGGCGAACCCTGGCCTCGGGGCGATGATCCAGCCTGAACATCTTGCCGGTCTTGCGCCGATCGACGATGTCAGGGCCAGCGCTGCGTATCGGCACGACGCCGTGAGGACCTTGATCGCCCGTGCGCTCGACGCGGCCTTGCAACAAAGCGTTTTGTGATTCGGCGGTCTTACCTAGAATCGCAAAGACGCGTCGAAACGTTGAAACAAAAAGAGAGCAAAACGGCGCTTCTGCCAAGGTGCCTTGCTCGAGGAGAGGCGGATGGACCAGCGGCTGCCCGGCTTTACACTGAATGGCGAAACCGCCACGGTCGCGGCAGTGCCCGGCACCCGTTTGAGCCAAATCCTGCGCGAAGGCTTCGGGCTGACGGGTACCAAGGTCGGCTGCGACGCCGGCGACTGCGGGGCCTGCACGGTCCTGCTCGACGGCGAGGCCGCCTGTTCCTGCCTGGTTGCCGCGGCGCAGGTCGAGGGGCGCCGGGTCGACACCATCGAAGGGCTCACCCGCAGCAACCCGCTCACCCGGGCCTTGCAGGCCTCCTTCCTGCGATATGGCGCGGCTCAGTGCGGCATCTGTACGCCGGCCATGCTCACGGCCGCGACGGCCCTGCTGCAGCGTGGAACCGAGGTGACGGAAGACAGCGTCGCCGATGCCCTCGGCGGTGTGCTCTGCCGCTGCACCGGCTATCGCAAGATCATCGCCGCCGTGCTGGCCGTGGCTGAAGGCCCCGCAACCATCGCCCCTTCCAGCCCTGATAGCCCGGTCGGCTCGCGCATCGATCGTCTCGACGGCGCAGCCAAGGTGGAAGGGCGCGACATTTTCGGGGCCGACGAGACGCCGCGCGATCTCCTGGCCCTGCGCGCCATACGCAGCCCGCATCATCGTGCCGCCTTCGAGATCGGCGACATCGACGCCTTCCTCGCCGCGCATCCCGGTATCGTCAGGGTCTTCACGGCCCGGGACGTGCCCGGCCGCAACTGCTTCGGCGTCATTCCGGCCTTTGCAGACCAACCTGTGTTCGCCAGCGGCGAGACCCGTTTTCGCGGCGAGGCCGTCGCCGCCGTGGTCGGCGAGCCGGAAGCCGTTCAGGCCCTCGACCTTTCGGCCTTCCCGGTCAGTTGGACACCGCTCGCGGCCCTTACCGCCATGGACGAGGCCCTCGCCTCGACCGAACTCCTCCACCCTGCCCGCCCCGAGAACATCCTCACGCGCGGACGTGTCGCGCGCGGCGACGTCGAGGCCGCCCTGGCCACCGCCGATGCCGTGGTCGAGGGGGAGTTCGAGACGGGCTTCGTCGAGCACGCCTATATCGAGCCGGAGGCAGGCTTTGCCCGCCGCGTGGGTGACCGCATCGAGATCCAGGCATGTACCCAGGCGCCCTATATGGATCGCGACGACGTTGCCGGCCTGCTCGGCATCCCGCCCGAAAATGTGCGCATCATCCCGACCGCGGTGGGCGGCGGCTTCGGCTCCAAGCTCGATCTGTCGATCCAGCCTTTCATCGCCGTCGCCGCCTGGCAGCTCAGCCGCCCGGTTCGCATGGTCTATTCGCGCGCCGAATCGATCGCCACCACCACCAAGCGGCATCCAGCCCGGATGAAAGTGCGGATCGGCGCCTCCAGGGACGGCAAGCTCGCCGCCATGGATTTTTCCGGCGACTTCAACACCGGCGCCTATTCCTCCTGGGGGCCGACGGTGGCAAACCGGGTGCCGGTCCACGCTTCCGGTCCCTATTACATCCCGCATTACCGCGCCGTCGCGCGTGCCGTGCACACAAATCTGGTGCCGGCGGGCGCCTTTCGCGGCTTCGGCGTGCCGCAATCCTCGATCGCGCAGGAACAGCTCTATGACGCGCTTGCCGACAGGCTCGGCATCGACAGGCTGGAATTTCGCATCCTCAACGCCCTCACCAACGAACTGCCGACCGTGACGGGCCAGGTGCTCGGCAAGGGCGTCGGTATCAAGACATGCCTCGAGGCGTTGCGAGATCCCTGGCGGCGCGCGCGCGAGGAGGCCGCCGCCTTCAATGGCACGCAGCAGGCAGGCCCGCTTCGGCGAGGCGTGGGTGTCGCCGGCATGTGGTATGGCTGCGGCAACACCTCCCTGCCCAATCCCTCCACCATCCGGCTCGGACTCAAGCCCGATGGGCGATTGGCCTTGCACCAGGGCGCCGTCGATATCGGCCAGGGTTCCAACACGGTGATCACCCAGATCTGCGCGCAGGCGCTTGGTGCGCCGGTGGAGGCCTTCGACCTCGTCTCCGCCGATACGGACCTGTCGCCCGATTGCGGCAAGACCTCGGCCTCGCGCCAGACCTTCGTCACCGGCAAGGCGGCGGAACTCGCCGGACGGGACCTGCGTGCGCAGATCCTGCGCCAGACCAATGCCGGCGAGACGGCCACGATCCGCTTCGGCGATGCGGTGCTCACGGTGGAGGACGGCGAAAGGGTGCGCACGCTCTCACTAGCGGACCTGGCGGCTGATGAGCTCGGCTACGCCCTGGCGACCGAGCAGACCTTCGATCCGCCCACCAGCCCCCTCGACGCCGATGGCCAGGGCGACCCCTATGCGCTCTACGGCTTCGGCGCCCATATGGCGGAGATCGAGGTCGATTGCGAGCTCGGCACCATCAAGGTGCTGAAGATCACCGCCACGCATGACGTCGGCCGCGCCATCAATCCCACTCTGGTGGAAGGCCAGATCGAAGGCGGCGTCGCCCAGGGCCTCGGCCTTGCCCTGATGGAGGAATTCCATCCCGGCCGCGGCGAGAACCTGCACGACTATCTCATTCCCACCATCGGCGACGTGCCGCCTGTCGAGACGATCCTGATCGAGGATGCCTCGCCCGTCGGCCCGTTCGGCGCCAAGGGTGTCGGCGAGCAGGCCCTCATTCCCACCGCACCGGCCATCCTCAACGCGCTGCATGACGCGACCGGAATCAGACTGCGGCGGGTACCGGCGACACCGGACCGGGTCCGGGCCGCGATTTTGGAGCGCTGAGATTCGGACCGATCCTGAAGCAGGATTTTCCGGTGCGCGGGCATCTTGCCCGCTCTTGGAAACATCGCGCTTGCAGGAGAGGAAGAAGCGGACAGGACGTCCGCGCACCCGGGAACGCGTTAAATCACCGCTTGAACAGCCGCGCATCCGTCGGCGTCGGGTCGCTCGGCAGCTGGGCAGCGCGGTGGCAGGCCTTGGCTTCCTCGATGAGCTGGTCGAGCAGGGCGGTGAACAGCACCGGCTTGGCCGCGGCCTCCCAGAGGAAGTAGCCGAAGGAACCCGGGCAGGGATTGACTTCGTTCAGCCAGACCTCGCCCGTCCGCTCATTGGACAGGAAATCGATGCGCGGCGCGCCGGTGCCGTTCACGGCGTCGAAGGCCTCCGTCGCCCATTGCCGGATCGTATTCTCCATGGCCGCCGGCAGGTCGGGATTGATGTCGCGCGTCAGCGACAGCATGCCCTGGCTCGAAGCCCCCGGCTGCTTGCCGCCGCCGGTCTTCTTGGAGCCGCCGGACATGTATTTGGTCTTGAAGTCGAGCAGGTCTGTCTCGCGCTTGGGCCGCTCGATGGCCGAGGTGACGATCTCGCCCTTCTCCCGGCGCACGGCGACGTTGTATTCGACCAGATTCTCGACGAAAGGCTCGATGATCGCGTGGGTGTCGAACTTGAAGATGCCGGGCAGCACCTGGCGCACGGTGTCGACGTCCTCGGCCCTGGCGACGCCGATCGAAGATCCCAGATGCGCCGGCTTGACGATCACAGGGAAGGCGATGTTCTTGAGCGCGGCTTCCAGGCCCGCCTTGTCGGGCACCAGGCCGGTCGCGGGGCGCGAGACCACCACATCCGGCAGCATGCCGATACCGCGTCCGGCAAAGGCCCGCTTGGTGATGGCCTTGTCCATCAGGACGGCCGAAGCCAGGGTGCGCGCGCCGGTATAGGGCACGTTGGCGGTCTCAAACACGCCCTGCATCTGGCCGTCCTCGCCGATATTGCCGTGGAAGGCGAGCAGGGCGACGTCGAACTCGATCGGCACGGGCTTCTTGGCAAAAAGCCCGGTCTTGCCGCGCGGGATCAGCAGCCCCTTGCCGGCCGACAAATCGAGATCGACCCGTGTCAGCCCGCGCCGAGCCTCTTCGTCCGGGATGTAGTTGGCGCGGTTGCGCAGGGCATCGCCGGTGAACCAGGCCCCATCTCCCGCTATATAGACGGGAAAGCCCTCATATTTCGAACTGTCGAGCGCATTGAGCGCCTGCAGGCCTGAAACGATGGAGACGTCATGCTCGGGCGAGCGCCCACCGAACAGCACCGCGACGCGCGTTTTCGACATCGTGTTTCCTTGAATATTGAACCGAATCGTTGCCTCGAAAATAAGGTGCTGCAGGCGACCAGGCAAATTGCGATCTCGTCGCCATTCCATGGAAATTCCGTGGCCAGGTTGGTGGTAGCAGGATCTTGGATGCGCAGACTTGCCACGAAGCGCGCCATGAAGCACTTTGCGCGGCGATGGAGGCCCGCCACGATCGAATTCCGATCGTGACATTCATGGAATGAACGCGCTTTGCTCTACGGCTCGGCAGGCGCTTCAGCGGAGGAACGATGTCGAATACCCTGTCCCAGATTCCATTGTTCCAATCGTTGGACGAAGCCACGATCAAGGCCTTCGACGGCCGGGTGCGTTGGGCCAAGTTCGAGGAGAACGAGCTGGTCGTCGACTATGACGACAATTCCAACGACGTCTATTTCCTGATCTCCGGCAAGGTGCGCGTGCTCTACCGCACCATCACCGGCAAGGAAGTGATCCTGGCCGAGCTCGGCGGCGGCCAGTTCTTCGGGGAATTGTCGGCCATCGACGGCGTCGGACGCTCGGCCAACGTGACCGCGCTCAACCGCTCGCAGATGTGCATCATCTCCGGCCCGGTCTTCATGGAGCTGCTCACCGAGAACGCCTCTGTCTGCAAGCAAATCCTGCAGTTGCTCGCCAGCCGCGTGCGCGCGCTCAACACCAAGCTGGCCGAGCACTCCTTCCTGCAGACCAAGCACCGGCTCTATGCCGAGCTCATCCGCCTCTCCCAGCCTCGCGCGAGCCATCCGGGGCAGCGTGTGCTCTCACCGCCGCCCTTCCACCACGACCTCGCCGCCCGCATCGGCTGCCGCCGCGAGGCGGTCTCGCGCGAGCTTTCGGCGCTGGAAAAGGAAGGCCTGGTCAGCAAGACCCGCGGGGCTCTCGCCTTGGTCAATCCGGAAGAGCTCAACAAGCGGATCTCGGCGGCCCTGGCGGACTGATCGGGTGTGCCGATCTCAAGATCGGCATTTCTTGCTTCCAGCCCTGTGCCCCCGGCCGATCAGGAGATTGGCACACCTTGAGCGGTATCGTGCCATCTTGGCTTGAAGCCGTTGCGCAGGGCCGCGACGCTCGCCGGCGGCGTCAAGAGCCGTGCAGGCCGACCCCGCCACTCCCCCTCCTCCCAGCGCTCGGGAGACCAGCGCAGCACCCTGCCCTCGCGGCGTGTGAAGGCATCTTCGCCATCGGTCCAGACGGCACCGTCGGGGAGGTTCGCGGTGTCCTCCATCTGATGTTCGCCAAGGCGCTCCGCGTGCAGGATCTCATCCATGCGATCGGCGCCTGCCCCAGGCTCGGGAAAGGCGGCCTGGTATGCCAGCGCGTCAGGCCGACGGCATTCGAAGCAGGGGCGATGGCCGGCCGCCAAGGCCGTGACCTCGTCCAAGAAGAACAGATGCGTGTAGCCGGGGCCCATGACCTCCCGCCATCGCCCCTTGAACGACAGCTCGCAGCAGATCCAGCGCCTGGACGTCCAGCGCCGGCGCGTCAGGCGCTTGGTCTCGTCATGGATCCGGCCTCCGCGAATGCCCATCATCGTGCCGCGCGCCGGTATGGCGACGATGTCGCCGAAGGGCGTGACACGGTTCTGGAGCGGGCGGCTCATGGCTTTGCCTTCCCTTCGGCGTCGAAGGTCGCGAGATAGGCGATGACATCCTCCACCGTGGCGGCGTCACGGATGCCGGCAAAGGTCATCTTGGTGCCGGGCACGACAGCCGAAGGATGGGCGAGGAAGATGCGCAGGGAGGCCTCGTCCCAGGTCTTGCCCGATGCCTTCATCGCTTGCGAATAGACATAGTCCGGCGCGGTGGCGGCGGGACGTCCGACAACGCCGTTGAGCTGGGGTCCCACGACATTCTTGGCGCCTTCGCCGACCCGGTGGCAGGCCGCGCAACGCGCAAAACCAGCCTTTCCCTTGACGGCATCGCCGGCGAAGGCAGGCGATGCCAGAAGGAGAAGGGTGAGGATCCCTGGGATCGCCGGCTTCCAGCCTGCTCTTGAAAATACCGAGCCTAGAGAGAGGGAAGAGCAGGCTGGAAGCCTGCGATCCCAGGAAGATATCGTCATTTCGCCAAGGCCTGCTCGCGGATCCGGGTGATCGTGGTCATCGGCGTGATCGCTTCCGGATCCATGCGGCAATGCAGTATGGCGGGCTTGCCGGAGGCCACCGCCCGCTCGAAGGCCGGCCCGAATTCGGCGGCCGTCGTCACCGTCTCGCCATGCCCACCGAAAGCGACGGCATAGGCGGCGAAATCCGGGTTCTTGAGCTTCGTCGCCGAAATGCGCCCGGGGAATTCGCGCTCCTGATGCATGCGGATGGTGCCGTACATGCCGTTGTCGACGACGACCACGATGATCGGCAGGTCGTACTGCACGGCGGTGGCGAATTCCTGGCCGTTCATCATGAAGCAGCCGTCACCGGCAAAGCAGACCACGGTCTTCGCACGGTCAAGGGCCTTGGCGGCCACGGCCGCCGGTACGCCATAGCCCATCGAGCCTGATGTCGGCGCGAGCTGCGTCCCGAAGCGGCGGAAGCGCAGATAGCGTTGCACCCAGATGGCGTAGTTGCCGGCGCCGTTGCAGATCACCGCATCCTCGGGCAGGCGGTCGCGCAGCCAGAGTAAAGCCTCGCCATATTGGAAAGTGCCGGGGATGGGCTTGGGCTCGTCGGTCCAGTCGTGGAAATCCCGGTTCGCCTGGCGCGTCTCGGCCGACCAAGGCAGGCTGCCGGGCGGCCGCAGTTCCTCCAGCGCCGAGGCGAAAGCCTGGGCCGTCGCGTGAATGGCGAGGGTGGGCTGGTAGACCCGCCCCAATTCCTCCGCACCGGCATGGATGTGGACGAGTTTCTGACGAGGGGTGGGAATGTCCACCAGCGAATAGGAGGAGGACGGCATTTCGGAAAGCCGCCCACCCGCCAGGATCAGGAGATCCGCCTCCTTGATGCGCTGCGCCAGCTTGGGATTGGGGCCGATGCCGACATCGCCGGCATAGTTGGGATGATCGGCCGGAAACAGCATCTGGCGGCGGAAAGAGGTACCGACAGGCAGGTCGAAGCGTTCTGCGAAGCGGACGAGGCTCGTCACCGCCGCCTGCGACCAGCCCGAACCGCCGACGATCAGTAGAGGCTTCTTCGCTTCGCCGAGCAGGGCCTCGAGGCGAGCCATCTCGTCCCGGCCCGGCCAGGTTTGCGCCGGCTCGATGAAGGCCGCATCGGCAACCGTGGCGGCCTCGACCAGCATGTCCTCCGGCAGGGCGACCACCACTGGCCCCGGACGCCCCTGCATGGCGACGCGGAAGGCGCGGGTCACCAATTCGGGGATGCGTTCCGCCTTGTCGATCTCCACCACCCATTTAGCCATCGAGCCGAAGAAAGCCTTGTAGTCGACCTCCTGGAAAGCCTCGCGCTCGCGCATGCCGGTTTCGATCTGGCCGATGAAGAGAATCATCGGCGTGGAATCCTGCATGGCGATATGGACGCCATGGGAGGCATTGGTGGCGCCGGGCCCGCGCGTCACCATGCAGATGCCTGGCCGCCCGGTGAGCTTGCCAGCCGCTTCGGCCATCATGGCCGCGCCGCCTTCCTGGCGGCAGACCGTGACGTTGATCGGAGCATCATGCAGGGCATCGAGCACGGCGAGATAGGATTCGCCCGGCACGCAGAAGACATGTTCGACACCCTGCGCCACCAGTGCATCGACGATCAGGCGGCCACCATTGCGGGATTGGGACTCGGAGCTGGGCTCTACTTTGGACACCGACATGGGCATTGGCACTCTTGGATGGGTCATCCCTGTCATACGCCGGGCGACTGCTTCGTGGAACCGCCATTCTTCCGGGCAGCCTCGGCATCTCGTCATCGGTACCGACATTGTTGCGAAGGGCGCATCCTGGAAGCCTCGATTTCCGCGACCTCTTGCCGCGCGGCCCGTGGAACATTACATGCATTTCATGCTGTCGCCCGAACCCCTCAAGCTGCTTGCCTTCGATGGAGAGGACCTGGAGGTCATCTCCACCCATCTCCAGGATGCCGCCGTCGCGCCGGCCGAAATCGCCTTCCTGCCGCACGAGAAACGCTTCGCCCTGGTGATGGACCGCTATGACTGGTGCGGCGCCCAGAGCGGCGAACGCACGAGGCGGCGCTCGGGCCTGCATTTCGAGCGGGTTCTCGGGGTCAAGCGTTCGCATTTCGAGCAGAATGCCAGCCGGAAGGCCGTACTGCTGTCGATCTCCTTCGAGGTGAGCGACGATCCGGCAGGGCTGGTGACGCTCTATTTCGAGGGCGGCGCCGCCATCCGCCTCGAGGTGGAGTGCCTGGAAGCGGCGATGTCCGATCTCGGCCCGGCTTGGCCCTGCGGCTCCCCGCCACCCGCCCGGGTATAGCGCCTCATTCACGCGACAAGAACCCGACACGGGATGGCCGCCCGACGCATTTCTCTTGAAGCCGGGCTCGGTTTCTTGTCATTAGCGGCCCGCTGACTTCGTTTCTCCTAGAGCAAAGCGCATTTAGACGGAAACGCTTGTTTGCTCTAACTCTTTGGTTCGACGCGTCTTTGCGATTCTTGGCATAACTGCCAAATCGCTAAACGCTTCCCGCCGCACAAGGAAATGCCATGCCGGTTCGGCTCCACAGCGCCCAGGCCGATTTCGCCAACGCCTTCGCCACCCTTCTCGCCACCAAGCGCGAGATCTCGGAAGATGTCGACGCCTCCGTGCGCGCCATCATCGAGGATGTGGTCGCACGTGGCGATGCGGCGGTGATCGATTATACCGCCCGCTTCGACCGACTGACGCTCAGCCCTGAAACCATGCGCGTCAGCGCCGCGGAGATCGAGGCGGCGCAGGGCCAGTGCGATGCCGGCGCGCTCGAAGCCCTGGCCTTGGCGGCCAGCCGCATCCGCGCCTATCATGAACGCCAGAAGCCTGCCGACACACTTTTCAAGGACGCCCTCGGGGTGGAGCTTGGCTGGCGCTGGACGGCGATCGAGGCCGTCGGCCTCTATGTACCCGGCGGGACGGCTGCCTATCCTTCTTCCGTATTGATGAACGCCATCCCCGCCAAGGTTGCCGGCTGCCCTCGCCTGGTGATGGTGGTGCCAAGCCCGGGCGGCGTCCTCAATCCCTTGGTGCTGGCGGCGGCAAAGCTCGCCGAGGTCGACGAGGTCTATCGCATCGGCGGCGCCCAGGCCGTTGCCGCCCTGGCCTATGGCACTTCCACCATCGCGCCCGTCGCCAAGATCACCGGGCCCGGCAATGCCTATGTCGCCGCCGCCAAGCGCCGCGTCTTCGGCCATGTCGGCATCGACATGATCGCCGGCCCTTCGGAAGTGCTGGTGATCGCCGACGACAGTGCCAATCCGGCCTGGATCGCGGCCGACCTGCTGGCCCAGGCAGAGCATGACAGCGCCTCCCAGTCGATCCTAATCACCGACAGCCCAGCACTGGCGGAGGCGGTGGAGCGCGAAGTGGAAGCCCAGCTCGCCACCCTGCCCCGTGCCGAGATTGCCGGAGCGAGCTGGCGCGACTATGGCGCCGTCATTACCCTGGCCTCGCTGGCCGAGGCCCCGCCGCTGGCGGATCGCCTCGCTGCCGAGCATCTGGAGATCATCACCCGGGATGCCGAGGCTTTGGCGGCACGCATCCGCAATGCCGGCGCCATCTTCCTCGGCGGCCACACGCCCGAGGCGATCGGCGACTATGTCGGCGGCTCCAACCACGTACTGCCGACGGCGCGCTCGGCCAAATTCTCCTCGGGCCTAGGCGTGCTCGACTTCATGAAGCGCACCTCCATCCTCAAATGCGGGCCCGAGCAGCTCGCGGCCATAGGCCCGGCCGCGATCGCGCTCGGCGAGGCGGAGGGCCTCGCCGCCCATGCCCGTTCGATCTCGATCCGCAGCAATCGTATCTAGAGCAAAGCGCGGTTTCTTCGAACCGCACTTTGCACTAACTCTTTGTTCCGACGCGTCTTTGCGATTCTTGGTGACTCCGTCAAATCGCAAAACGCTATAGAGCAAAACGCTATAGGGCGTGCCGCTCGGCGCGCTTTGCTCTATGAGACCCCATGCACCGTGCTATGAGATGTCATGGATAATGAGGAATTCAGCCCCACCTGCCGGTTGATCGCCGTTCATCTCGATGAGCGCAGCATCGGGCGCGGCAGCCAGGATCAAGAACATGAGCGGCGGGTCGCCGCCTATGACCTCATCGAGGAGAATGTATTCTCGCCGGTCGGCTATGATTCCGGCCCCTACGGACTGCACATCTCCCTGCAGGACGGCCGCCTCGTCCTGGACATCCGCGATGCCGACAGCCGGCCGGTGGTAGTGCATATCCTCTCGCTCACGCCGCTCAGGCGCGTGGTGCGCGACTATTTCACCATCTGCGACAGCTATTACGCGGCCATCCGCAGCGCCACGCCCTCCCAGATCGAGACGATCGACATGGCCCGGCGCGGCCTGCACAATGAAGGCTCGGAAATCCTGCGCGAGAGGCTGATGGGCAAGATCGCCCTCGATCTCTCCACTGCCAGGCGGCTGTTCACCCTTGTTTCAGCGCTCTACTGGAAAGGCTGAGGCGTGAAGGAGGGCCGCCGTCCACAGTCGGTCCTGTTCGCCTGTGCGCACAATGTCGTCCGTTCGCCCATGGCGGAGGCGATCGGGCGCTATTATTTCGGGCGATCGATCTTTTTCGGCTCGGCCGGCGTGCGGCCGGGCGAACCCGACCCCTTCGTCGCCGCCGCGCTGGACGAGATCGGCATCTCGCTCGGCAAGCACCGGCCCCAGAGCTTCGAGGATCTGGAAGAACTGGAAGGGCTGAACTTCGACCTGATCATCACCCTCGCCCCGCAGGCCCACCACAAGGCGCTCGACCTCACGCGCACCCTGGCCGCCGACGTCGAATATTGGCCGACGCCGGACCCCAGCATCGCCAGCGGCAACCGCGAGCAGAAGCTCGACGCCTACCGCGCCCTGCGTGAAAGCCTGATCGACAAGATCACCGAGAGACTGGGCTGAGACCGCTGCTGCCGCGCCCGACTTCGGCCTGTTCCGGCGGATACAGTGCGAAGGCGGCGAACATCTTTCTCTCCAGGCCGTGTATCCTGTATAAGCCGCGTTGCGATTTTTCAGCTCCGCCTCTATCGTGCGCGGCAATGAACCGGAGGATTTGATGCGCGTTCTGCGTTCCCTTGCCCTTGCCGCCCTGTCGGCCGTGACCCTGACGAGTTGTTCGATGTTCGGCTCGGTGCCGCCGAACAACGTGCCGCCGACTCTGCCCAAGCCCATGGACAGTAAGGCCTCCCGTCCCTTCCCGATGAACCGGACCTTCGCGGCCATCTCCTACAAGGACCAGACCTTCAAGGACGACCGGCCGACCATCCTGGTCTCCGACAGTTATCGCGGCACCGGCTTCTCGGCCTGCAACAACTGGTCCGCCACCATCATTCCGCGCGCCGACCAGCGCATGGCCATCGGCCCCGTCGCCATCAGCAAGCGCAAATGCGCCGACCGCCTGATGCACAACGAGCAGGTCTTCCTGTTCGTGATGCGCACCTCGACCGACTGGTCCTATGACGGCTACACGCTGACCCTGCGCGGCCCCTATGGCGAGATGAAGTTCCAGCCGGCAGCGTAGGGACAGGCTTGGGGTAGAATTGAAAAGGCCGGTCTTTCGACCGGCCTTTTTTGTCGCTGTGTCCTCTGCTTTAAGTTGCTCCGAATGCAGCCAATGGCTGTTCCTCGATACGTGATTGACCGTTTTCCCGGACCACGTCCAACCGCCGGTCGTGATGTGCCGCTAGGGACGAGCGATGGCCAATGGAAACGATCGTGGTTTCAGGTAGGGCGTCTCTGATCAGGTTGTAGACACTTGCTTCGCTTTTCTCATCCATCGCCGAGGTTGCCTCGTCCAGGAGGAGCCACTTGGGCTTACGTAAGATTGCCCGTGCGATTGCCACACGCTGCTGTTCGCCGCCGGACAACACGCCTGCCCAGTTCTGCTCAACATCCAGCATGTCGGTGAGATGCGACAGCCCCACTTTTTTCAACACCTCAGCAAGTTCCTGCTTGCTGAAGGAATCCGCATTCAGCGGGTAGGCCATCACCCTGGCCAGTGTACCCAGTGGGAAATAGGGACGTTGCGGGAGCAGCATAATGGCGTCTTCGTCCGGCTCCGAGATCTTGCCCTTGCCGTATGGCCAAATGCCTGCAAGCACTCGGAACAAAGTGGTCTTGCCGGAGCCCGAAGCGCCTGTCACCAGAGTGCGTTCGTCTTTTCGAATATCGAAACCGACCTTCTCCAGCAGCGTTTCGCCGGACGGAAGCAAAATGTCGACGGCGCTGCCAGACAAGGCGTTGGCATCAGCGGCACGCTCGATTTTGACCCCCTGATTGCGCGCCGCGTCAGCCTGCTCGATGGCATGATCGAAAGTGGTGAGGCGGTCGACGACGGCCTTGAAGACAGCAAGCGAGGCATAGGAGGTGATGAAGAACGAGACCCCGCTCTGAACATTACCAAAGGCATCGGAGGTCTGCGATAGAACACCGAATGTCATGTTTTGAGTGGCAAAATAAGCCGGTGCTAGCAGAAGATATGGCAGCACGACATTGGCCTGGGCATAGGCCAGGGTCACGCAAGTCAGTTTGATCCGACGGTAGAGGACGCTGAGGCCAGTCCCAAATATGGCGCCGAATCGCTCCTTGAGACCCCTCTGCTCCACCTCCTCACCGTGGAGCAATGCAATCTGCTCGCTGTTCTCGCGGACACGCACGAGGTTGTAACGAAAATCGGCTTCGACCTTCTGGTACCGGAACTGCAGGGCGATAAGCGGGCGCCCCACCAAATGCGTGAGATAGGTTATGCCAATTGCATAGATCAACACCACCCAAACCAGATAACCGGGTATGGAGCTCAGATCAAAATTGCCAATGCCGTAGGGAAAGTTCGCCGATATTTGCCATAGTATTTGTATGAAAGCATATAGGCTAAGAGCCGTCATAAATATATTTACATAGAAATCAAATACCTGATCGATAAAATCCCTAACATCCTCAGAAATACGCTGATCTGGGTTATCAGTCGATTTCCTATCCAGTGCCAAACGATAGGAAACCTTGTCCGAAAGCCACTGTGCGACATACCGTTCTGAAAGCCACTGCCGCCAATAGAGTTTCAATACGCCCGTAAAATACATTTCCAGCATGCCGCGGACAACCCACACTGTTGCAAGCATGGAGAAAACGGCCAACTGCGTCCAGAATACAGGCCCGTCCTTCTGTTGGAGCGCGGTAAAGAACAGATTCTGCCAATAGTTGAACCGCACCAACAGATAGACTTGGATGACATTGAGAACGATGATGATCGCGAATAGGCCGAGACCCAGGGTACGCAGGCTCATCGGCCAGGAACCGAGATAGCCCATGCTCAGCCGTGTCGGAGTTCCGGCCTCGAAAAATGGGTTGGCCATGTCGATGATCCGACGGACCACCGGGACGTAGCAGATCAGCAGATGCACGATTACCAGGATTGCTGCGATAATGGGCGACGAAGTTCGCGGCAGAAACGACTGCAACGCCTCGGACACCAAGCCTGCTTCATCGGCCCAGACTAGGCCGGCCAGCACAATGAAGGAAAAAGCGAACAGCCCGATCAAAAAGCGCATCACCAACGGTACGCGGCTGGTCGATACAAGCGCACCATCCGCGACCAATAATACCCCTGTGACTACCAACGATAGGATGGGCAGATAGAAGGGCACCGCCCCCAATACGCTGCCGGCCACAAAAGTGAGGGTAGCGAGACCAGAGAGGCCCGCGAGGAGTCGGATCATGAAGACGGCCTTTCAGAAATACGCCATCGGCCAGGCGAGGAATCCATTGCCTTCGACCATGCGGAATTAAGGTTAATACAACCCTCTCGTCCGCCCCCAAGCGAAAGGATATTGAGCATCCTTTGCCGGCCATCACAAATGATCAAATGGTAAGGTGGTTCAGCACTTCGTGAAGCGCTATTTTCGGCACACGGTGCTGCAGCCAATAAAAAAGACGCGCCGGAGCGCGCCTCTGAATGGGATTGAGTGAGAGGACTTCCGGTCATGCGACGCGGAGAGGCTCTCCATTCTTGTTATCGTCGATTGCCTTCACGCGAACCGGTAACCCCTCCGCCTGAAGATGCTTGTCGGGTCACACAGCCTTGAGATTGCCGGCTGCCGCCTTGCCCGTCTTGCGATCCGTCAGGATCTCGTAACCGATCTTCTGGCCTTCACGCAGTTCGGGCAGACCGGCGCGCTCGACGGCGGTG
Source organism: Labrys sedimenti (assembly GCF_034424805.1). Classification (NCBI taxonomy): domain Bacteria; kingdom Pseudomonadati; phylum Pseudomonadota; class Alphaproteobacteria; order Hyphomicrobiales; family Xanthobacteraceae; genus Labrys; species Labrys sedimenti. Next base: position 287,593 of record NZ_JAXOUF010000002.1, on the reverse strand, counting down.
ATGTGCACGAACACGTCGCGCCCCCCGTCATCGGGCTGAATAAAGCCGTAACCCTTCTGGGTGTTGAACCATTTTACGGTTCCCGTGCTCATCGATAGTCCTTTACTTCGTTCCAAAGCATGGGCGTCCCACGGAAATCCGTGCTCCGCCCGGTTTTGCGAAATTTGGGGAGGTGTCCTGAACGTGCGCCCTGCTCGAACATGAACGCACCGGCCCAGTCGTCCGGCCAAATGACGCTAAATCGATAACACAGGTTTGTCGAAATTCACAAGGGCGTGGCCTCAGCAGGCTTAAGAGGCGGGAAAGATCACAGTTCTGCCATTCCCAGCTGCCACGGCTTGGTCTAGAGCAAAGTGCGGTTTCTCCGAACCGCACTTTGCTCTAGCTCCTTGTTTCGACGCGTCTTTGCGATTCGAAATGACTCCGTCAAATCGCAAAACGCTATAGAGGCTGTGCCAGCTTTTCCTTCTCTCCCCGCCAGTGGAACCGTGCCCGGTATGACCGCTTTTCTGCGCCCCGCCCTTGTCCTGCTTGCCCTTTGCGCCGGCACGCCCGCTCTCGCCGACAGCGCCGACAGGGATTGCTCGAAAGGAGCGTCCGAGCAGCGCATTCCCGCCTGCACGCAATTGCTCGACCGGAAACTGGCCAAGTCGACCCGCGCGCTGGTGTATTTCCGGCGTGGGCAGGCCTATGCGGAGAACAGCGACGACGCCAAGGCGGTGGCGGATTTCAGTGCCGCGCTGGAATTGCGCCCGCGTGATGCCGCCAGCCTGACCGCGCGGGCCGATGCCCAGTCCCGCCTCGGGGAAATGGATGCCGCGCTGGCCGATTATGCTGCCGTGATCGCCGTCAACCGGCGCTCGGCGCTTCCGCTGATCAATCGCGGCTTTGCGTTGCTCCAGTTCGATCGCAACGAGGAGGCGATCAAGGATTTCGATGCGGCCATCGCACTCAACGGCCGCGAGGAAGAGGCCTATAAGGGCCGTGGCGATGCCCATCGCGCCCTCGAGGAGCACATGGCCGCCATCGACGACTACACGCAGGCCATCCGGCTCGACAAGACCTACAAGAACGCCTTTTACGCCAGGGCCCGTTCCCTCATCGAGATGAAGGACTATACCCGTGCCCTGGAGGACCTGCAGAAGGCGCTCGACCTCGACAGCGAGTTCGATTCCGCCTATTTCAGCCGCGCTTTCGTGCAGTGGCAGCTCGGCGATACCGAAGCCGCCATCACCGACTATACCAAGGCGCTCGCGCTCGATACCAATTTCCCTTCCGCCCGCCTGGAACGCGGACAGCTTTTCGCCGCCCTGCATCGCTATGATGAGGCGATGGCCGATTATGACGAGACCATCCGCGAACAACCGAGCAGCGACCAGGCCTATGTCTCGCGCGGCATCATCTGGCGCGAGCTCGGGGACTACGACAATGCCCTGTCGGACCTTGCCAAGGCGCTGGAGCTCACCAAGGACAAGCCCGACACCCTCAATGAACGAGCCCTGACCTACCTTGCCGCCGATCGCTATGACGAGGCGCTGCGCGATGCCGACGCCGCCATCGCCGCCGACAGCCACGTCACCGACTATTTCGTCACGCGCGCGCGCATCCATGAGAGCCGGGGCGAGCGTGACGACGCCATTGCCGATTTCAACAAGGCGCTGGAGCTCGACCCCGCCAACAAGCCGGCCAAGGGCGGCCTGTCCCGGCTCGGGGCAAAACCTTAAATCCGGCAAGAGCGAACCTCGGCCACCTCCGGGAGTGCCGGACTTGTGGGAAAGCAAGAGGCGGGCGGGACGTCCGCGGTCCCAGCCTTGGCGGTTGCAGCGCAAACCTTGCCGAGGTCACGCAGGAAACGGCGCGGCTGGGACCGCGGACACCTTGTCCGCCTCTTGCGCTCCTCAGATCTTCTCCAGCCAGTCGACCAGGCGCTGAGTGGCGACCTGGACCTGCTCGGGGCTGCGCAGATAGCACAGCCGCATGAAACCCTCGCCGCCGGCCCCGAAGGCCGTGCCGGGCGCAAGGCCGACATTGGCCTGATCGACGATCTCTAGCCCCAGGCGGCGCACATCCGGCTTCCCCTCGACGGAGAAGAACAGATAGAAGGCGCCGCTCGCCGGAGCGAAGCGCACCTTGCCGGTGGCGCTCAGGCCGTTGATGACGATGTCGCGGCCCTGGCGGGCGCGGGCGATCTGGTGCTCGACGAAGCTCTCGCCCCGCTCCAATGCCGCGATGCCGGCACGCTGCAGGAAGGTGGCCACGCCCGAGGTGGAATACTGCAGGAGGTTCTCGATGGTCTGCCCGAGTTCGGGCGGCGCTTCGATCCAGCCGATGCGCCAGCCCGTCATCGCCCAGTTCTTGGAGAAAGTGTCGGTGAAGATGATGCGATCCTCCGGCGTGCGGATGTCGCGGAAGGAAGGGGCGCGGCCGCCGGCATAGTGGAAACGCGTATAGATCTCGTCGGCAAAGATCCACAGCCCGTGCCGGCGCGCCAGATCGAGCACGAAGGCGATATCCTCCGCGGTGGCGACCCAGCCGGTGGGATTGGACGGCGAATTGATGAAGATGCCGCGAGTACGCGGCGTGATGGCATCGGCGAGGCGCTGGAAATCGAGCTTCCAGCCCTGCTCGGTGAAGATCTGGGGCACCATCACCGGCTTGGCGCCAGCCACGCCGATGGCCGCCGCGAAATTTGGCCAGGCCGGTGTCGGCACGATCACCTCGTCGCCGACCCCGGCGATCAGGCGAACCGCGGTCTGGATCGCATGCATGCCGGACTGGGTGACGAAGAAGCGGTCGGCCGAGAACGGCGTGCCGAAGAGATTGGTATGGTAGCGTGCCAGGGCTTCGCGCAGATCGGGAATGCCGCGCTGCCAGGTATAGAAAGTCTCGCCGGCGGCCAGTGACCGTGTCGCCGCCTCGGTGATGAAGGCCGGCGTCGGCACGTCGCCCTCGCCGGCCCAGAGCGGGATCATGCCCTGGCGCGTACGCCCGTAATTCATCACCTCGACGATGCCGCTTTCCGGTGCGTCGAGCGCTTCCGGCCTGAGGCCATCGAGGAAGGAGGGGGCGGCGGGAATCGTCTCGACGGCGGCAGTCACGGCATCATCCTTGCAATGGGAATGCCGGACTTTATGACATCAGTGCAAGCGGCAGAAACCAAAACTTGGAATGGTTTCCATCGCCGGCATGCATGAATGCCGGCAGCCTCTCCCGACGTACGGAAAAGGCTGCCGCATGATGGGCCTACCTTCTGGCGAGCAGGTCGCGGATTTCCGTCAGCAGCTGGATGTCGGCCGGCGGCGGAGGCGCCTCAGGAGCTGCCTCGGCCGCAGGCTTCAGATTCTTGACGCGGTTGATGCCTTTCACAACCAGGAAGAGCGCGAAGGCTATAATGAGGAACTTAACTGTGACCGTGATGAATTTGCCATAGGCGAAGACAGCACCGGCTTTGCGCGCATCATCGAGCGACAAGCCATCAGGAATCGCGGAACTCAGGCGGACATACAAATTTGAAAAGTCGACGTTTCCGATGACGGCACCGATCACCGGCATGATGATGTCGTCGACCAGCGAGGTGACGATCAGACCGAACGCCGCACCGATGATCACACCGATGGCAAGGTCGACGACATTGCCTTTGAGGGCAAATTCTTTGAATTCCTTGAGCATGGAGCCTCCGCTTGTGCGTAACTGGATCGACGTCAACGCAACCAACATCTTGCGTCGGCCCCCGATCATACCAGCGCCCGCCCCAAGATTCGTCACTATAGAGAGGTAACAATTACCTCCCACCACTGAAGATGCAAGCGAGCGCTAGGCCGGGCGCTCCAGTTCAAACGTGCTTTCCACTACGGAATAGTCCCGATAGCCCAGGCGCGAGACCACGCGCATCGCGGCGGTATCGACGCGGCCATCGCGAATGAAGCGGTCGTCGACATGGATGCCGACCACCTCGCCGCACACGAGCCAGGCGTCGCTCGGGCCGCCCTCCGCATCGACGAGATGGATCGTCTGGGTCCAGCGGCACTCCAGCGCGGCGGCAGCCCGCGCCACACGCGGCGGTTTCACCAGGCGCGAGGGCGCGGCTTCGAGCCGGGCATGCTCCATTTCGTTCTGCCCGCGCGGCAGCCTCGCGGAGGTGGCGTTCATCGCGTCGATCAAATCCTCGGTGACGAGGTTGCAGACGAATTCACGCGTCTCCTCGGCGAAGACAACGCTGTCCTTGCGGCCATCGGCGGCGAAGCCGACGAGATGCGGGCGCGACTGGAAGGCGTTGAAGAAGGAGAACGGCGCCAGATTGATGGCTCCGGCGGCCGACATCGTGGTGATCCAGCCGATCGGGCGCGGCGTCACCAAGGCCTTGAACGGATCATGGGGCAGGCCGTGGTCGCCCTTGCGCGGCTCGTAGAACATCACCTCAAACCTCCAGCGTCTGGCCGAGCCGCCTGAGGAAGCTGGCACAGGCCTCGAGCTCGGACAGGGCGATCCATTCATCGGCGCCATGTGCCTGCTTGATCGAGCCCGGACCGCAGATCACGGTGGGAATGCCGGCGAGCTGGAAATGACCGGCCTCGGTGCCGTAGGAAACGGCCTGGGTCCGGTTGCGCCCGGCAAGGCGCAGGGCCAGCGTCTCGGCATAGGAGCCGGGCTCGGGCGAGAGCGCCGGCACCGCCACGTCGAGTTCGGTGACGATATCCGCCTCGGGTGCGTTGCGCCTCAGCCGCGGCAGCACGATTTCCTGGCTGAAGGCACGGATCCGGTCCGGCACGAACTCCACCGGCAGGGAGGGCAGGCCACGGCATTCCCAGACGATGCGCGCCTCGTCCGGCACGATGTTGATGGCCTTGCCGGCCTGGATGAGGCCGGCCTGCACGGTGGAATAGCCCGGCTCGAACCGGCCCGAGGGGTCGCCGGCCGCCTGCAGCTCGTCGGCGATGTCGTCGAGATGGCTGATGATACGGGCGGCCGCATGCAAGGCGTTGGCGCCGAGGGCCGGCATGGCCGAATGGGCGGGCCGGCCGGTGATGCGGGTGAGATAGCCGGCGAGCGATTTCTGCGCATCCACCACTTCCATCAGCGTCGGCTCCCCGACGATGCAGGCGCGCGGCAAAGGCAGGTCCCGGTCGAAGCGGGCGATCATGTCGAGGCTGCCGAGGCAGGAGATTTCCTCGTCATAGGAGATGGCGATGTGAATGGGTGCCTTGAGCTTCATCGCCAGGAAGTCGGGCACCAGGGCAAGCGCAGTGGCGACGAAACCCTTCATGTCGCAGGTGCCCCGGCCGTAAAGGCGCTCGCCCTCCAGCCGCGCCTCGAAGGCCGGCGCCGTCCAGGCCTGGCCCTCCACCGGCACCACGTCGACATGGCCGGAAAGCACCACACCCGGCCGATCCGTCGGGCCGATAGTAGCCAGAAGAGCGGCCTTGTCGCCGGTGGCATTGGGCAGGCGGATGCTCTCGACGCCATGTCCCGCGAGATAATCGGCGACGAAATCGATCAGCGCCAGATTGGAACGCGAACTCACCGTGTCGAAGGAGACCAGCTTGGCGGTGAGTTCGGCGGGCGTATAGCGAAGGGGCATGTTCATCCTGGGAGCAAGACGTTTCCTTGGGGCGGACGTCCCGTCCGCTCTTTCTTTCCCACCCTACGCGTTCACCAGTTCTTCCGTCTCGGCCTTGTCGAAATCGTAACGGGCGTTGCAGAACTCGCAGGTCACGGTGATCGATCCATCGTCGGCGACCATGTCACGGCGATCCTGCTGCGAGAAGTTGCGCAACATGGTAGTGACAGCCTCACGCGAGCAGCGGCATTTCTCGATGATGGCCGAGCTCTCGAAGACGCGGGCACCGCGTTCGTGGAAGAGGCGATAGAGCAATTCCTCGGCCGGTACGTTGGGATCGGTGAGTTCGTGATCCTCCACCGTCCCCATCAGCAGCTTGGCTTCCACCCAAGAATCGTCTTCCTGGACATCGCCGTCGCGATGCTGCAGCACCTCGGCGCCCTCGGGCGCATCGCCCGGCGGCAGGTCGGCCATGCGCATGCGCTCGGGCGAGGACGGCAGGAACTGGATCATCATGCCGCCGGCGCGCCAGCTCGTGCCCTCCCCGGCCACGTAATTCTCGGCCACGGCCAGGCGGACGCGGGTGGGAATCTGCTCGGACTGGCGGAAATACTGGTCTGCCGCCGCTTCCAGGCTCTCACCCTCCAGGGCGACGATGCCCTGGTAGCGCGCCATGTCCGGCCCCTGATCAATCGTCATGGCAAGATGGCCGCTGCCGAGCAGCTCGATCGTGCTGGTCTTGCCCGCGTCGATGGCGGCAGCCACCGCCTCCTTGTCGAAGGTAGCGCAGGCCCGGACCCGGTCCGGTGCCTGGAAATCGACCACCAGCATGCGAACCGGCCCGTCCGTACGGGTCTGCAGGATGAAGCGGCCATCGAATTTCAGCGTGGTGCCGAGCAGCAGCGCCAAAGCCGTCGCCTCGCCGAGCGCGCGCGACACCGGCGCCGGATAATCGTGGCGCCGCAGAATGGTATCGATGGCGGGGCCGAGCCTGACGACACGGCCCCGCACGTCCAGGCCCTCGGCCTGGAAGGGCAGGATGTGATCGTCTTCCATCAGATGGGACTCGCTCATGCCGCAGCCTGCCCCAAGCACCAGGCGAGCACGCCCTTCTGGGCATGCAGGCGGTTCTCGGCCTCGTCGAACACCACCGATTGCGGCCCGTCGATCACCTCGTCCGTCACCTCTTCGCCGCGATGGGCGGGCAGGCAGTGCATGAACAGGGCGTCGGGCTTGGCAAGCGCCATCAGCTTGGCGTTGACCTGGTAGGGCCGCAGCAGATTGTGGCGATAGCCTTCGGAATCACCCATCGAAATCCAGCAATCGGTGACGACGCAGTCGGCTCCCTCGACCATCTCGCGGGGGTCGGTGCCGATTTCCAGCCGGGCCTTGTTGGCACGCGCCCAGTCGACGACCTCCTTGCGCACGGAAAGATCGTGGGGGGCGGCAACGCGCATGGTGAAGTCGAAGCGCTGCGCTGCCTCGATCCAGGAGGTCAGCACATTGTTGGCGTCGCCCGTCCAGGTCACCGTCTTGCCCTTGATCGGGCCGCGATGCTCCTCATAGGTCAGGATATCCGCCATGATCTGGCAGGGATGGGAGAGCTTGGTGAGGCCGTTGATCACCGGGATCGAGGCATTGGCCGCCAGCTCGCGCACCGCCGCGTGGTCGAGCATGCGGATCATCACCGCATCGACATAGCGCGAGAGCACGCGCGCGGTGTCGGCGATGCTCTCGCCGCGGCCGAGCTGCATCTCGGCACCGGTCAGCATCAGGGTCTCGCCGCCGAGCTCGCGCATGCCGACATCGAAGGAGACGCGGGTCCGCGTCGAGGGCTGCTCGAACACCATGGCCAGCACCTTGCCGGTGAGCGGGCGTTCGCCTGCCACCTTGCCCTTGACGCGCTTGGCCTTGATCGAGGCGGCGAGATCGAGAACGGCCCTGAGGTCCTGGGTGGGAAGATCGGAAAGATCGAGAAAATGCTTCAACATCGTCAATGTCCGGCAGCCTTGAGCTTGTGCGAGAGGGCGACACAGGCAGCCTCGATTCGGCGCACGCCTTCGAGAAGCTCCTCATCCGAGATGATCAGCGGCGGCAATAGCCGCGTGACATTGTCGCCGGCCGGAATGGCCACCAGCTTCTGTGCCCGGAGGGCACCGACGAACTCGCCCGGCGCCACACGCGTGCGCAAGCCCAGCATCAGGCCATCGCCGCGGATCTCCTCGATGATGTCGGGAAAGCGGTCCTTGAGTTCGGCCAGGCGCTGGCGCAGCAGCAGGCCGGCCCTGGCGACATGCTCCAGGAATCCCTCCTCGAGCACGACGTCGAGCACCGCATTGCCCACGGCCATGGCAAGCGGGTTGCCGCCGAAGGTGGTGCCATGCACGCCCGCAGTCATGCCCTTGGCCGCCTCGTCGGTGGCGAGGCAGGCGCCCATCGGGAAGCCGCCGCCGATGCCCTTGGCCACCGCCATGATGTCGGGCGTTACGCCCGCCCATTCATGCGCAAACAGCTTGCCGGTGCGTCCGACGCCGGTCTGCACCTCGTCGAAGATCAGCAGCAGGCCCTTGGCGTCGCAGAGCTGGCGCATGCCCTTCAGGCAGGCCTGGGGCAGAGTGCGGATGCCGCCCTCCCCCTGGATCGGCTCCACCAGGATGGCGGCCGTCTCCGGCGTGATCGCCCGGTCCAGCACCTCATGGTCGCCAAAGGCGATCTGGTCGAAGCCATCGACCTTGGGGCCGAAGCCTTCGAGATATTTGGCCTGGCCGCCGGCCGCGATGGTCGCCAGCGTACGGCCGTGGAAGGCCCCCTCGAAGGTGATGACGCGGAAGCGCTCGGGATGACCGTTGGCCGACTGGTATTTGCGGGCCATCTTGATGGCGCATTCGAGCGCTTCCGCCCCCGAATTGGTGAAGAAGACCTTGTCCGCAAAGGTGGCATCCGCCAGCCGGCGGGCCAGCTTCTCGCCGCCCGGCATCTGGAACAGGTTGGAGGTGTGCCAGATCTTCTGGGCCTGCTCGGTCAGCGCTGACACCAGATGCGGATGGGCATGGCCGAGCGAATTGACGGCGATACCCGCGCCAAAATCGAGATAGCGCTCGCCGTCCGAGCCGATCATCCACACGCCCTCGCCTCGCTCGAAAGCCACGTCCGCTCGGGCATAAGTCGGCAGGATGGCCGATGGGGCGGAATCATGGGACGGCTGAGGTTTGACAGAGGCGTTCACGGGTGTGGCTTTCAGGTTGGCAATTCTAGAGGTTTGAGACAGTCCTGGAACATCATGATGACAAGAGCAAAGCGTGCTTCGGCGAAACCGCACTTTGTTCCAACTCTTGGTTCCGACGCATTTTGCGATTGATGGCGAAGCCATCAAATCGCTGAACGCATGGGCCAAAAAATCAAAACGCCGCCCCAAGGTTGCTGCTTGAGGGCGGCTGTTTCGACGAAAAATATATTAGGCGCGAGGGCGATGCTGTCAATGGTGGCGTTGTGACGGCGAGCGCGGGCGATCCAAGCCCGCGCGATGTCCTCGTCCAGATCCTGCCTATCAGCCCTTGTGCTGGGCGTCATCCACGGCCGGCGGCATGATCCCGTCGGGGCGGCCGGTGGAAGGCGTCTTGTGCCCCGCGCTTCCGAGTGAAGCCGCCAGCAGGGCCTGGGTGGGATCGCTACCTTTGAAACCGGCTTGGGCCAGGATTTCGTCGAGGATAGGCTTCTGGGCGGTGAAGCTGAGAAGCTGGCTGGACAGGTCGCCGATCGGATGACCAGCCTCGCCGTTTCCTCCATTGCCAACAGCACCGGCCAGCCCGCCCGCGCTGAAGATTCGGATGTCCGAGATCTTCTCGATCGGCTTCATCGCCTGTTCGAGCGCCTGGGGCACGATCGCCACACGCGCCTTGGCGAGCTCGAAGCCGATGACGCTGTCGGCCAGCGCATTCCGCGCCTCGTTCTTGGCCCGCTCGGCGCGCGCCTCGGCCTCGCCGAGCTCGATCACGCCGGTGGCGCGGATCTTGGCGGCCTGCGCCTCGGCATCGGCCTGGATCTTGGTGGCGGCGGCCACGTTCTCGGCCGCCTGCCTTTCCGCCTCAGCCTTGACCGTGATGGCGGTCGCCGCCTGCTCGGCGGCCTTGCGGGCATCGATCACGGCGATGCGCTTGGCACGCTCGGCGATCTCGACCTCGCGGGCCGTGGTCACCTGCTCTTCGGCAGTGATGGCGGCTGCCTTCGCCTCATCGGCCTTGGCACGAGCGGCCTGCTCTTCCTCGATCTTGCGGGCCACGGTGATCGCCGCGTCGATACGGGCGGTCTCGGTGATCTTGCGGGCCACGGCTTCGCGCTCGGCGATGCCTTGCTCGGCGCCGATGCGTGCCGCCTCGCGGGCCTGGCGGGCCTCGGCATCGCGCTCGGCGATACCCCGGTCGGTATCGAGCCTGGCGGTTTCCTGGCTCAAGCGTGCCAGTTGCTCTGCCTTTGCCGTCTCGGCGCGCGTTTCCGCCGTCTTGTTGGCGATATCGCGTTCCTGGGTCAGTTCGGCGTCACGCTGCTCGCGCTCGATGGTCAAGCGCCTCAGGACTGCCTCCCGGTCCTTGGTAGCGATCTCCACCTCGTTGTCGCGCACGATCTGGTTGCGCTCGCGCTTGCGTTCCTCGGTGATCTTGGTGAGCGCGGTCAGGCCCTCGGCGTCGAAGCTGTTGTTCGGATTGAAATGCTTGATGTCGGTCTGGTCGAGGCGCGTGAGCGAGACCGATTCGAGCTCGAGGCCGTTGGACTGCAAATCATGCGCCACCGCCGCCTGCACCGATTTGACGAATTCGGCGCGCTGCTCCTGGAGGTCGCGTAGCGACATCGTCGCCGCCACCGAGCGCAGGCCATCGACGAACTTGGCTTCCACCAGAGTCTTGAGAGCATCCGCGTCGTTGGTGCGATCGCCCAGGGTCTGTGCAGCCAGCGCGATGTTCTCGGCATCGGGCTTCACCCGGACATAGAACTCGGCGGTGATGTCGGCACGCATGCGGTCCTTGGTGATCAGCGATTCATATTCGGAGCGCTTGACCTCAAGCCTGAGCGTGCTCAGCGACACCCAGGAATAGGAATGGAAGATGGGCAGGATGACCGAGCCGCCGTCGAGCACCACTTTCTTGCCGCCGAGCCCGGTCCGCACATAGGCCTTGTCGCGCGTGGACCTGGTGTAGAGCGTCGTCATGATCACGCCGATGACGACCATCGCCGTTACGATGACACCGGCAATGAGCCCCACTGAGAAGAAATCCATGATGGTTCAGCTCCTGTTGCTGTCGCTGGCGAGTGCCTGCGGTGCGGGAATGGCCTGGAAGAGGCCGTCGACCCCGTCCACGATCAGCACCAGCGCACCCGTCTCGATGACATGCCCTGGCGCGGCTTTCGCGCGCAGGGCGTGGAAATTGTCGTAGCGGTCCTTGACCCGCACGCTACCGGGATTGCCCTGGTCCAGCGGCCCGATGGTCACGGTGCCGATCAGGCCGATGAACTCGTCCTGGCTGAGCACGTTGGTTTCGTCGCGCGGGATGATCCTGCCGACGCCCCGGCCCAGCCAGCGCGTGGCGGGGATCGCGGCCGCCAGTGCGCCGGGCACCGAGATCACCGCCGGCAATGGCCCGGCGAGGCTGGAGGCCACCGCCTGAATGGCAAAACCGAACACGGCGAAAGCGGAAAGCAGGATGACGATCAGCACCAGCACAGGCACGCCGCCGGCATTGAGCCAGGAGGCCCAGGCACCGAGCAAGCTGGTGTCGTGGTCGCCGAACGCGTGATCGCCCGGACCATGAAAACCAAGACCGTCATCGAGCAGTGCCGAGACGGAGGCGCCCAGCAGCATCGAGACGAGTTCGACCACACCGAGGCCGACCACTGTCAGCAATGCCACCCAGAAGGGTGCCGTACCCGGCTGGACGAGGCTGTCCATCATCGCTGGCCATCCTTGAAGGCTCTGAGCCGCGCCTCGATCGCATCCTGACGCTGCAGCTGGCCGAGTTCTTCGACTTCGGCGGCGCCGGTGGTCGGCTTGACTGGCACGCCGGTCACGCGCTCCACCGCCGCCAGCGCGTCGGCGAGTCGCTGATCATTGCGCTGCGAGGGCGTCACGGCGGCGGGTGCCGCGCGCTCCGCCCGCTTGGCATCCTCCAGCCGCTTCTGGGCGTCGGCCCGGGCCGAAGCAATGCTGCGGAGCGTGGTTTCGGCCTCCGCGATCTCCCCCGCATTCTCGGCGATCGCCTTGGAAAGCGCTTCGCGCTGGGCTTCCAGATCGATCTGGACGCCGGTCGCGGCTCGGGCGAGATCCTCGCGCCCTTTCTCCAGGCCGATCCTGATCTTGCCGTCGAGGTCGCGGATCTCGGCATCGAGATCATCGGCCTTCGCCTTGAGGCGGTGCCCGGCGGCGACAGCGACGCCGAGCGCGGCGCGCGCCTCTTCGGCGATCTTGCCGATCTCGCGTACGGCCTGCTGGGCGACGGCGGTGGGATTGGCTGCTTCCGCCGTATCGACCGCATTGTTGACGACACCGGCGATGACCCGCCCGAGCCGGGCGAGAATACCTTCATTGGACATCGGGGTCTCCTTTTGAGGGTGGATGCCGGCCTGCACGCCGACATCGATACGCAGCGACGGGCCTTCGAAGACGAGGCGGGCTTCGGCGAAATCATCCCAGCCACTGTGATAGCCGCTCACCGAATAGGGTATGACCACCCGGCCATCGATGGTGGCGATGCTGACGCTGTCCGGCCCCTTCACGGCGAACAGCTTGGAGTCGAGCGGAATGTCGTCGATCGGCGAGCCCGGCTGCCGCCGGCTATGGTCGCGCAGGGCCAAGGTCGCCATGCGCGAAGGCAGACCCGTCTTCAGGCGGATCTCCTCATAAGCCTCCTCGTGAAGGGCGACGAGATTGGCCCCCTTGGTTCCGTCGAGAATGGCCATCGCCTGGCGGTAGGCAATGAGAGTCGCCTGCAGCGCGCCGCGATCTTCGGCGGTCGGCACCAGGACGAAAACCATGGTGGCATCAGGCTTTCCGGTCATGCTGAATATATAAAGCACTTCCTTGTTGCTTTCAACGGCAAGGCCTGGTTTTTCGGCGTACTAGGTCAAAATCGAGGCATGAACACCGGCCTAAGGCCGCCCCGCATCTCAGTTGACGCTGCGCTTGGCGTAGGGGCTGTCGAGAGAAAAGGCCGGAATGGCGACCTCGAAAGTCTCGCCGCTGTCGGCCACCATGAAATAGGTGCCGACCATCAGACCGGACGGCGTTCCCAGCGGGCAGCCGGAGGTGTATTCGAAGCGCTCGCCGGGCTCCAGCACGGGCTGTTCGCCGACAACGCCCGCGCCCCTGACTTCCTCGCGGCGACCATTCTCGTCGGTGATTTCCCAGGCCCTCGACCGCAGCTGCACCGTTTCCGGGCCCATATTGGCGATCTCGACGGTATAGGCCCAAAAATAACGCCCATCCGCCGGCCGCGATTCCTCGGCAAGGAAACGGGGGCGGACCGTCACTTTGATATGCCGCGTGGTGGCGCTGTACATGTTGTGATTTACGCATTCACGGGCTCTGCCGTCAAACCCTTATGGTCTGACCATTGCAGACTCCGTCGCGACCCTTCATGCTTTGCGGGTTTCCGTGCACAGGACCTGCCATGGCCACGCCCGTCATTCTCGTCGATCCCCTGCCTCGTACGCTCGAACAGATCATGGCACCATCGGTGCGAGCCCGCCTCGAACGCCTCGGACGCCTGGTCATCAGCGAGGCCAGGCCGATGAACGACGACGAGATCGAGGCGCTGCTGCCCCATGCCGTGGCCATCATCGGGCAGACGGCAATGTCCGCCGAAAGGCTCGAGCGGGCCCCGCGGCTCAAGGCCATCATCAATGTCGAGACGAATTTCCTGCCGAATATCGATTATGCCGCTTGCCAGGCGCGCGGCATCTGGGTGCTGACACCGGCCTCCGCCTTCGCGGCCCCTGTGGCGGAAGCCACGCTCGGCCTCGCCCTCGACCTCGCCCGCGGCATCAGCGCCGCCGACCGGGCCTTCCGGGCCGGTACCGAGACCTATGGCCTCGAGGCCAATCTCGACACGATCCGCTTCGAAGGCGCCCCGATCGGCATCATCGGCTTCGGGGACCTCGGCCGCAAATTCCGAGAACTCATCCGCCCGTTCCGCAACGAGGTGAGGGTCTACGATCCCTGGCTGCCCGCGGAGACGATCGAGCGCCTGGATTGCCGGCAAAGCGATTTGGACACGCTGCTGGAACATAGCCGCTTCGTCGTGGTTTTCGCCGCCCCTACCACGGAAAACGCCCATTTCATCGGCGCCCCGCAATTTGCCCGCATGCAGAAGGGCTCGGCCTTCCTCTTGATGAGCCGGGCCGCCGTCGTCGATTTCCCGGCGATGATCGCGGCCGCGCGCAGCGGCCATATCCGCGTGGCCACCGACGTCTTCCCGGTCGAGCCGGTTCCGGCCGACGATCCGGTGCGGACAACGCCGAACATGGTGTTCTCGGCCCATCGCACCGGCGGCACCAGGGATGCCCTGTTCGAGATCGGCAGCATGGCGGTCGCCGATCTCGAACTCATCCTCAAGGGACTATCGCCGCAGCTCTGCCGCCGCGCCGACCCGTCCATCGCCAGCCGCCTGCGCTCCCAGCCGGTGAGCAAGACCTGACCGAGATAAAGTTCCGGCCATTGCCCATGCCTGGGGCCAATCTCAGGAAACGTCGCACGCATTTGAGGTCCTGCAAATTTCTCTATTACACTCGGTGGCGAACAACCTAGCCGGGAAAAACGCCATGGATCGCCGCCGCCTCGAAATGACCGTGCTGATGACACCGGACATGGCCAATTTCAGCGGCAAGGTGCATGGCGGCGCACTGCTCAACCTGCTCGACCGCGTCGCCTTCTCCTGCGCCTCGCGCTTTTCGGGCCAGTATGCCGTGACGCTGTCCGTCGACCAGGTGATGTTCAAGGAGCCGATCCAGGTGGGTGAACTCGTCACCTTTCTGGCCTCGATCAACCATGCCGGGCGGACATCGATGGAGGTCGGCATCCGGGTGGAAGCGGAGAACATCCGCTCCGGCACCCGTCGCCACACAAACTCCTGCTATTTTACCATGGTGGCGGTGGACGATGAGGGCCGCCCCTCGGCCGTACCGGCCCTGGACGTGAAGGGACCGACCGAGGAACGACGCTATCGGGCGGCGGAACTGCGCCGGACCCTACGCCGCGAGATCGCCGCCCGCCTGGAGGCTGTGGCCGAGACAGGTGTCGACAGCGGGGGCTGACGGGCGTCGCGATCGGCATGTCAATTTCATCGAACGTAACGATCGAGATTATGCAGGTTTTCGGCATGTCCATTTCAGGGCATGCAGATTTGCAGTCGAGGCTGCATTCGGGCTCCTCTTCCGCTTTGGCAAATTTTCATTGAGAGAGAAATTCTTCTCATGTCCAAGACCTTTATCGACCACGTCAAGACCCGCCGCACGCAATATGCCCTGGGCAAGACGCTGCCCAAGAGCGAGGAAGAGATTTCACTGCTGATCCAGGATGTGATCAAGCATGTGCCTTCCTCCTTCAATTCGCAGAGTTCGCGCGCCGTGATCCTGTTCGGCAAGCAGAGCGACAAGTTCTGGCACCTGACCAAGGAAATCCTGCGCAAGATCGTGCCTGCCGACGGCTTCGCCTCGACCGAGGCCAAGATGGATTCCTTCGCCGCTGGCGCTGGTACCGTGCTGTTCTTCGAGGACCAGGACGTGGTGAAGAGCCTGCAGGATAAATTCCCGCTCTATGCCGACAACTTCCCGATCTGGTCCGAGCAGTCCGGCGGCATGGCCCAGTTCGCCGTGTGGACGGCGCTGGCCGAGCATGGCATCGGCGCCAGCCTGCAGCATTACGCGCCGCTGGTCGACGAGGCCGTGCAGAAGGAATGGCATGTGCCGAAGTCCTGGAAGCTGCGCGCCCAGATGCCCTTCGGCTCCAATGAGCAGCCCTTCCCCGAGAAGAGCTTCATGAACGACAATGACCGCTTCAAGGTCTACAGCTGAGGGCAGCCGGCGCCGCGAACCGGCGCAATGAGCTGATAGTTGCGAGATCGTCAGGCCCGGCCTTGAGCCGGGCCTTGTCACATTCAATGAAAAGCGCAGGGCGGCCTTGATCCATCCCTGAGAAACAGGCTACAAGATCGCAGCAATCGCTGCGCGGGTGTAGTTCAGAGGTAGAACGTCAGCTTCCCAAGCTGAATGTCGTGGGTTCGATTCCCATCGCCCGCTCCAAAAATCCCTTAGAAACAATGGTCAAGTAGCCATTGCGAGTCGGGGAGAAGCCAGTTGCACGAAGTCCCAGACGCAAAAGGTCCGTCGATGCGGCCATTGGCTATCGTCGACGAGGCGGGAGCCTTAGCGGCGAGTTGCCCTTATCCGAGGCTTGTTGGGAAGGCGCCGCAATCCTAGCGACTGAAACTCTCGTCGTGCCCGTGTCGAGCATGCCGACGGCCTTGGCCGCTCCATAGGAGAGGTCGATCATGCGGCCCCGCTTATGAGGGCCTCGATCGGTGACGCGGACGACAACGCTCTTGTGGTTCTTAAGGTTGGTAACGCGCAGCGTTGTTCCGAAAGGCAGGGACCGATGGGCAGCCGTCAACCCTGCCGGATTGAAGCGTTCTCCGTTGGCGGTGCGGTATCCCTTCAGCTCCTTGCCGTAAAAGGATGCTGTACCCAGGGTTTCTGCATGTCCAGAGACCATAGCCATGAAGATAATTATCATGGAAAAGGTGAAAATGCCGCTTATGAGGCGCATACCCATCCAGTCAATTCCTTCTGTAATTGGCGATTAATTACGGTAGGAATCGAAAGGTTTCGATTTTGTTATCTATCGATTGCAGCAATGACGTTGCCGTCACTCGCCTACTGCAATGCATTAATCCATAAGCCAAAATCACTACGGAACCTCGAAAGGACACCGGCGTTGTGAGAGTTGGGGGTCTGCATTCAAGGAAGCAACCGAGTGAGCAGCACGACGGACAAGGTGAAGGGTATCGCCAACAAAGTGGCCGGATCGGTCAAAGAAGGCGTCGGCAAGGCCATGGGCAACCAGGAGATGGAAGCCGAAGGCACGCTTCAGAAAGCCAGGGGAGAGCTTCAGGAGACCAAAGGCAAGGTGAAGGACGCAGTCAAGTCGGTAATCGACAAGGCGTAAATCCCAGACAATCTGATGGAAGCGGAGGTGAAGTAATGGATCGTCCCGAGGTTGGTTGGATCGCCGCGATCATTATTGGCGGCTTGGCCGGTTGGCTGGCTGAGATGTTCATGAAGAGCAACACCGGCGTTCTCATGAACATCATTCTTGGCATCGTCGGTGCGGCCCTCGCCAGCTTTCTGCTGGGGTTGCTCGGCGTGGGCTTCGGCGGGTGGCTGGGTTACCTCATCGCGGGCTTTATCGGCGCCTGCATCCTCATTGCACTCGCGCGAATGCTAAGCGGTTCTCGCGTCTGATGATGAGGCCAGATGGGGTGAATGCCACCCCATCTGGCTCTCGCGGAAGATGACGGAGGAAACGTCTTGGGGCTGTCGGACTTGCGCCGGATCTGCAGTTTGTCGGCATACGAACGACCGAAGTCCTGGGTGATCTTCGAAAATGCCGAGGCATTTCGGCCTGACCGTCGGCTCTTCACTTCGGAGGAATCGGAAGCCATTGAAGATTTTGCTCGCAATGAAGGCGGCCTTCCCGCTGGCCTATCCTCGATTCGGCCTTGAAATATCCGCCTCATGTCGCTGCGGCCTTGACTATTTCGCCCCTGGGTGTTACCGGTAAGTAACATCGATGGAGAATCAGGAGGCTTTCGGGGGAAGGGGGTTCTCGCCGATTTCAAGGGCTCCAATAGCCAGCGAAACAGGGATCTTTCTGTCTGCATTGCGTATGTTTTGAGCATGCGTCGATCAGGCTGAGATCGGTGCATTTCTTATTCAATAACGAAATCATATTTAATTTTTAGCTTGCGTGAAATTTCATCGCGCTTGAGGAGCAGAAGCTTCCTCCTCGGAAGTATTGCCCCCAATATTTTCAAGAGATTCCAGAAATGAAGATCATCATTACGTCTATTTTTCTATTTCTTAGCGCCGTCACCGCCATTACGCTCACGTCGGTATCGGCTGAGCCTGCAGGCGACAGCACTGCCGTCACGCAGAACCAGGCCCACGCAGCCGCACACAGTGCGGGTTCCTTCGTCTAATGCGCCAACGGCCCCGGCTCAATCCACGAGTTGGGGCCGCTTCTTCAGCCGAAGACTGCTTTTACCAGCTTGTCTCTGTCGTAATTGGCCCCGCACAGCAGCACCACATTGACCTGGTCGCGGCAGGCATGCGCGACCTTGGCGACCCCTGCCAGAGCCAGGCCGGCCGAGCCTTCCACCAGCATGTTTTCCTTGAAAGCAAGGTCGCGGAGCGCGGCGGCAATCTCTTCTTCCGAGCAGATGATCGTCTCGTCCACCACGGCCCGTGCCAGGTCGAGCGTGATCGTCTCCTCGGCAAGTCCGCCGGCGACGCCATCCGCCAGCGTCTCCAGATGCTCGGTCTCGACCACCTTGCCCGCTGCCATCGACAGGGCGAGCGCGCAGGAGTTGCGGGCCGCGACGCCATAGATGCGCGCATGGGGCAGGAAGCTCTTCAGCACGCTGCCAATGCCGCTGATCAGGCCCCCGCCCCCCATGGCGATGAAGACATTGTCGATGTCGGGGCACTGTTCCAGGAGTTCCAGCCCGATGGTGCCCTGCCCAGCGACGACGTCGGGATCGTCATAGGCCGAGATATATTCATAGCCCTTGTCGCGGGCGAGCTCGAGGGCGTGCTGCTCCGCATACCAGGTCTCGGCGCCATGCAGCAGCGTTTCCACGCCATAGGAACGGATGCGGGCGAGCTTGGCGGTAGCAACTGTCTCGGGCAGCACCACGGTCAGGCCCCTTTCGAAGGAACGGGCGGCCTGCGAAGAACCGATGCCGTGATTGCCGGAAGAAGCGGTGACGAGATGACGGCCTGGCGCCATGGCGGAGATCTTGGCACTGGCGCCGCGGATCTTGAAGGAACCCGTCAGCTGGAAGTTCTCGGCCTTGAAGAAGAGCCGGCTGCCCATGTCAGCACCGATCTGCCGCGACGGCAGCAACGGCGTCTCATAGATATGGGCCTTGATGCGCTGGCGCGCCTGTACCGAGCGGGCGGCCGAGGCCAGAACGTCGGGGTTCATGACATTGTTCTCCTTGGCCTATTCGCCGCGCCCGGCCTCAATGCCGAGCGATCTGGCGCAGGAAGTCCCGGGTGCGGGCATGTTGCGGATTTTCAAAGAATGCCTGCGGCTCTGCACTCTCCACGATCCGGCCGCCATCGAGAAAGACGACGCGGTCGGCCACATTCCTGGCAAAGCCCATTTCATGGGTCACCACGACCATGGTGAGGCCTGCGCGGGACAGGTCCACCATGACATCGAGCACTTCCTTCACCATTTCGGGATCGAGGGCGGAAGTCGGCTCGTCGAACAGCATCACCTTGGGCGACATGGACAGCGCCCGGGCGATCGCCACGCGCTGCTGCTGGCCGCCGGAGAGCTGGCCGGGATAGGAAGCGGCCTTGTCGGCGAGCCGCATGCGCTCCAGCATCGCCATGGCGAGATCGCCCGCCTCCTTGCGGCCGAGCCCGCGTACGCGGCGGGGTGCCAGCATCAGGTTCTCCAGCGCCGTCTTGTGCGGGAACAGGTTGAACTGCTGGAACACCATGCCGACCTCGCCGGCGAGATCGAGCACGTTGGAGCAATCCCGCGCCAAGGCATGGCCGGCAATGTGGATATCGCCGCCGCTGCGCGTCTCCAGGCCGTTGAGGCAGCGAATGAAGGTGGACTTGCCCGAACCCGACGGACCGCACAACACCACCCGCTCGCCCGCCTTCATCGACAGGCTGACGCCCTTGAGCACGGCATGGGGACCATAAGACTTGGTCAGATTGTCGGCCTGGATCACGACGTCATCTCCGCGGGCCGGCGGCCGGTCACCGCTGCCTTGCTGGAACCGGGACCGGTCGAGCGGAACAGCGCACTCTCGCTCACCCGGAAGATGAGGCTGAAGACGAAGCCGACCAGGAGATAGACGAGGCCGGCGACGATGAACACTTCGAAGGGCGCATAGGTCTTGGCGGTAAAGGCCCGCGCCGCGCCCGTCATCTCCATCACGGTCACCGCGCTCGCCAGCGAGCTCGCCTTCAGCACGAGGATGATCTCGTTGCCGATCGAGGGAAAGATCGCCCGATAGGTCTGCGGCAGCACGACGTCGATGAAGGTGCGCCGCCGCGTCAGGCCAAGCGAGACGCAAGCCTCGAACTGCCCGGCCGGGATCTTGCGGATGCCGCCGGCGATCACCTCGGCGACATAGGCCGAGGAATTGATGCCGATTGCCAGGATGGCGCAGTAGACCGGATCGCGCAGAACTGGCCAGAACACGCTGCTGCGCACGGCAGGGAACTGCGCCAGGCCGTAATAGAGAATGAAGAGCTGCACCAGGAGTGGGCTGCCGCGCAGCAGGAAGGTGTAGAGCCAGGTCAGGCCGCGCAGCAGGCGGAACTTCGAGACCCGGCCGAGGGCGATCGGCAGTGCGACGGCCTGCCCCAACGCAAAGGCTGCCAAAGTGATCAGCAGTGTCAGCTTGAGTCCCGTCAGGACGACGGGGATGGCACGCAGCAGCATTTCCAGGGACATGGCGCTCTCCTATCGCATCCAGGTCAGGCGACTGCTGCCGAAGCTCAGCAACGCGGTCGAGACGGTGGTGATCAGGATGAACAGGGCGGCGACGATGAGATAGAAAGTCATCGGCTGGTGGGTAGCGCCGGCTGCCACCACGCCCTTGCGCATCAGTTCCTCCAGTCCGACGATGGAGACGAGAGCGCTCTCCTTCAGAATGACCAGCCACTGGTTGCCGAGGCCTGGCAGCGCGTGGGAGAACATCTGCGGCAGGATGATCTTGCGGAACAACAGGCCCTGCTTCAGCCCGAGGCTGCGCGCCGCCTCCCATTGGCCGGCAGGAATGGTCTGCAGGGCGCCGCGCAGAATTTCGGTCAGGTAGGCGCCCGACACGAAGGACAGCGCCGCAATGCCCGCCACCAGCGCGCTGACCTCGACATAGCCCCCCGCCAGACTGGTAAGCAGCACGGTACCGCCATAGAACACCAGGAAGATCACCAACAGTTCCGGCAGGCCGCGAATGACGGTCACATAGGTCGCGACCAGCCAGCGCACCGGCTTGGGGCCGGAACTCCAGGCGAAGACGCCAGCCACAGCGAGAGCAAACCCCACCAGGAAGCTGCCGACAGCCACCTCCAGGGTAACCAGGAGCCCCTGTAGGAGTTGCGGGAAATAGGCTGAAATCACGGACATTGAAGGAATCTCGCTCGGGAGCGCGCTGGAGTGCTGGTCCTGCCCCCCCCGAAAGGGAGGGCAGCGAGCATCACATCGGCTCAAGGCGGCGCTCAGCGGCGCCTACGCTCATTTCTTCTTGAAGGAGACGTCGTATTTGAACCACTTCTCGGAAAGCTTGGCGACGGTGCCATCGGCGAGCATGGCGTTCACAGCCTCGTCGATCCGCTTCTTCAGATCATCCTTGCCCTTCTTCAGGGCAATGGCCTGGCCTCGGCCGAACTCGGCATAGTCGGCGCTGGTGATCAGCGGACCGGCAATGGTGATGCCGCTGTCCTTGCGGGACGCCATCATGCCTTCCCAGGCCGAGCGCTCCATCAGGCCGGCATCGAGCCGGCCGGCGACGATATCGTCGGCAACCTGCTCGGCCCGGTCATAGAGACGCACGTCGGCGTCCTTGAAATGGGCCCGGATCACGGCCTCGTGGGTCGAGCCCGTCTGGGCGCCGATCACCTTGCCGGCCAGTCCCTCTTCCAGGGCCTTGGTGTCCTTGGCCTGGGCGACGGGGCTGCCGGCGGCGACGACGATGTTGTTGGGCGCATCGGCATAGGGTGCCGAGAAACCGACCTGCTTCTCGCGCTCATCATTGATCGACAGGCCCGAGATGATCAGATCGTATTTGCCGACCTGCAGGCCCGGTAGCAGGCCGTCGAAAGCCTGGTTGGCCCAGCTGCAGTCGGCACCGATGCGCTTGCAGACCTCGTTGCCGATGTCACGATCGAAGCCGACAATTTCATTGGCGGCATCGACCGACTCCCAGGGCGGAAAATCCGCGCTGGAGGCGACGCGCAGGCTCTCCGCCTTCGCAGCCGAAACGCTCAGCAACGCAGCGAGCGAAACCAACAATACTCTCTTCACGGCAGTCCCCTCTAGAAAAACGAATGGTTGCGGGCATGGCAACGGGCCGCCCAGTCGATGAGAAATCCCCTCACATCACCAGATCGGGCACCCGCTGCAGGGCTGTCCTGGTGATGGCGATGTCCTGGGTGGCAAGACCGGTGAGGTCGACGATGGTGATCGCATCGCTCGAGCTGCGACCCGGCTTCGACCCATTGAGGATGGCGCCGAGTTCGAGGCAGTCCTCCCGCCGGAACAGGCCGGCCTGGAAGGCTGTGGCAAATTCACCATGGTCGAGGCTCTGGCCGGCCAGATCGGCGACCAGCAAATCGGCCCTTGCGATGAGGGCCGGATCCAGCTCCTGCTTGCCGGGCGCATCCGCTCCGACGGCAGTGACGTGGGTGCCGGGCGTGATCCACTCGCTCGCAACATAGGGCGCGGTCGAGGGCGTGGTGGCGATGATCACGTCGGCCGAGCGGCAGGCCTCCTCCAGATCCGGCGCATGCGATACCTGGATCGGCGAGTCGGCGAATTCGGCGATGAGTTCCCGGGCCTTCTGCGCAGAGCGGCCCCAGACCAGAAACTGTATGGGACGCTTGGCCAGCGCTGCGGCGGCGCGGATCTGGAAGCGCGCCTGCGTACCGGTGCCGAGCACGGCAAACACCTCGCTGTCGGGGCGGCAAAGGGCGAAGGTGGCGACGGCACCGCCGATGCCGGTGCGCAGATTGGTGAGCCAGCCCTCGTCGTTGAGGATGGCGACGGTGGCGCCGGTGACGGCCGATATCGCGATCATCATGCCGCTGCTGGATGGCAGGCCGCGCTTGGGATTGTCGTAGAAACCGGAAGCGATCTTGACCACGAAGATCGGATCGCCGGCGATATAGCCATATTTGATGTGGCAATCGGCATTCTGTGCGGGCAGCCCGAGATAGCCGACCGGCGGCACATTGGCCCGGCCGTCCGCCGTGGCGACATAGGCATCGGTGATGGCTGATATGGCGGCGGCGTCGATCGAAACCAACTCCTGGAGCTGGGCCAGCGAAAGGCTAATCATTTCTCGTTTCTCAAATATTTGTAGACGGTCGCGCGCCCCATGCCGAGCACGCGCGAAATATAGGCGGCAGCGTTCTTGCCGCTGAACGCGCCGCTGTCGGCAAGCGCGACGACCAGATCCTTGCGGTCAGCATGGGTCATCGACGAAATCGTGACGTTGCGCCCCTGCGTCCATTGCCGGATGAACTCGTTGATCCGTTCGTGCCAGTCCTCCTTGAACAGGGCATCCGGCCGGTAATGCGGCTCGGGCACGCGCACCAGCGCCGACAGCGTCTGCATCACGGCATGGAAATCGGAGACGTTGACGTTGATGCACATCACGCCCAGCGGGGCACCCGCTTCGTCGCGCAGCACGACGGTGATCGACTTGAGAGCCCGGCCATCCCAGTTGACCTTCTCATAGGGACCGATCACCGGATTCTGGCTGTCGAAATCGACCTCGTGCAACAGCGAGGGCTCGCCCAGCACGCGCTTGGAGAAATTGCCGGCGATGTAGACAGCCTTGTCGGTGGCAAGCTCGTGCAGGACCACCTCGACATAGGGCTGGAATAGCGCCGCGATGGCATCGCAGATTGGACGATAGCGGTGAAGGCTGTCCATGGGCATCCGATCCAAGCGTCCATCCCCTATCCGCGACGATTGGCGGGCTTCTCGATGAAGCTCGCCATGCCATCACCACCTTGGTCGCACCCTTTATGTCACGAGAACAAAAAAGTCTACAAGAGATTTTATGTCCACAACAATGCCTGTTCCGCCGTGGCCGAAAGCAGGCGGACGCCGGTGCCGATGATGGCGTCGTTGAAATCGTAATCGGGCTGGTGAAGCCGGCCATTCCGCTCCGACGGACCATTGCCGATCCAGGCATAGGCGCCAGGCAGGTGCTCGAGGAAGGCGCCGAAATCGTCGCCCGCCATGGTCGGCACGCCGACATGCAAGGCGGGGCCGCCGGGCAGCGAGCGCGCAGCTAGTCGCATGATCTCGGCTTCGGCCGGCGTGTTGACCACGGGCGGGCTCGGCAGGTCGTCGAAACCGATCTCGACCTCGGTCGCAGCGATCCTGGCAGCAGACTGAGCAATCTCCTCGACCCGCCCCCTCAACAGGGCCAGGATCTCCGGGCGCAGGCCACGGAAGGTGCCGGCCAAAGTGGCCTCGCGCGAAATCACGTTCTGGGCGAAGCCGCCCTGGAACGAACCGACGGTAACGACGGCGGCCTCGAGCGGGTTGACGGCGCGGCCCACTGCCTGCTGGATACCGGTGACGAAATGGCTGCCGGCCAGGACGGGATCGCCGGTCATGTGCGGCATGGCGGCGTGGCCGCCGGCCGCCTTGAACTTCAGGGTGAATTCCCCCGCGCCTGCCATCACCGGACCATCATGGACGATGACCTCGCCGGCCGGCGCATCCGGCCAGTTGTGCAGGCCGAAAATATTGCGCGCGGGGAAACGCTCGAGCAGGCCGGCATCCAACATGAGTTGGGCGCCGCCATAGCGCTCCTCCGCCGGCTGGAACACCAGGTAGACCGTCCCCCGGAAATGGCGGGTGAGCGAGAGATAGGACGCCGCCCCCAGAAGCATGGTCATGTGGCCATCATGGCCGCAGGCATGCATGGCGCCGGGGATCTGCGAGCAATGGTCGAAGGTGTTGTGCTCATCCATGGCGAGGGCATCCATGTCGGCACGAAGGGCCACGCCGGGCCCTTCCCCGCTCCCCTGGACGACGCCGACGACGCCATAGCCGCCGACGCCGGTATGGACGGGAATTCCCATTTCGGTCAGGCGTTCGGCAACGAACGCCGAGGTCCAGGCCTCTTCGCGGGAGATCTCCGGATGGCGATGCAGGTCATGCCGCATTGCGACCAGGCGAGGCAGGGCATCTTCGACGATGTCGGTCATTGCAGGATTCATCCGTCAAATGGCAAGCATAGACGAATTAGTCCACAATGAATGTTTTGTCTACATGTACGGGAAACGACGGCGGGTCCGTATGCCGGTCTGAAGACCGGCACACCGAACCGCGCCTCAGCCGCGCAGGCGCTTGCCGTTCTCGTCGAAGCGCAAGGTCCTCGTCGCATCGGGCGTGGCGTAGATGGTGGCGCCGGGTTCGACCTGATACTCGCCGGAGAGCCGCACGGTGATCGAGCCGGCCTTCTCGGTATCGAGATAGAGATAGGTGTCGGCACCCAGATGCTCGGCATAGACGACAGTGCCCTTCCAGTCGCCGGTCTCCCGGCTGACGGTGACATGCTCGGGCCGCACGCCGATCGTCTTGACGCTCTCGCCAAGGCGCCCGCCATCGACGAAGTTCATCTTGGGCGAGCCGATGAAGCCGGCGACGAAAGTGTTGTCGGGGTCGTTGTAGAGATGCATGGGAGCGCCGACCTGCTCGATATGGCCGGCATTCAGCACCACGATCTTGTCGGCCAGCGTCATGGCCTCGACCTGGTCATGCGTCACATAGATCATCGTCGATTTGAGGCGCTGGTGGAGCTGGGCGATCTCAATGCGGGTGTTGACGCGCAGAGCCGCGTCGAGGTTGGACAGGGGCTCGTCGAACAGGAAGAGCTTGGGCTCGCGCACCACGGCGCGACCGATGGCGACGCGCTGGCGCTGGCCACCGGAGAGTTCGGACGGCCGGCGGTCCAGATAGGGTTCGAGCGCGAGCATGGCCGAGGAAGCCTTGATGCGCTTGTCGATCTCGGCCGCCGCCTCGCCGGCCTGCTTGAGGCCCAGGCCCATATTGTTGCGCACGGTGAGGTGGGGATAGAGCGCATAGCTCTGGAACACCATGGCGATGCCACGCTTGGCCGGCGGCACGTCGTTTACGCGCTGGCCGTCGATCCTGACGGCGCCGGAGGTGGTGTCCTCGAGCCCCGCGATGATGCGCAGCAGCGTGGACTTGCCGCAGCCCGACGGCCCCACAAAGACGACGAACTCGCCGTCGGCAACTTCGAGGTTGATCCCCTTGAGGATATCGACCGAACCGAACGATTTCTTCACATTCTCGATATTCAGCGAACCCATGATACTTCCCCTATAGCGTTTTGCGATTTGGCGGTTTCACCGAGAATCGCCAAGACGCGTTCAAATGATGAGCTTGAGCAAAGTGCGTTTGCGTCTGGACGCGCTTTGCTCATGATTTGCCTGTGGGACGCACGCGCGCTTCTTCATCCGCTTGCCGCGGACGGTGATGAGGTTTCATTGCCGTTTGAGGGGAGCCGGCCGCCGTAAGCCGGCTCAATACTGGGCCGCTACTTGACGGCGCCCGAGGTGATGCCGCGGATGAGTTGCCGCGAGAAGATCACATAGAGCACCAGCACCGGCAGGATGGCGAGCGACAGTGCCGCCAGCACGGCATTCCAGTTGGTGACGAACTGCCCGATGAAGACCTGGGTGCCGAGCGTGATGGTCTTGGTCTTTTCGCCCGGTGCCAGGATCAGCGGGAACCACAGATCGTTCCAGATCGGGATCATGGTGAAGACCGCGACGGTGGCCATGGCCGGCCGCACCAGCGGCAGGACGAGGCGGAAGAAGATGCGGTACTCCGACAATCCGTCGATGCGACCGGCATTCTTGAGATCGTCCGAGACCTGCTTCATGAACTCGGACAGGATAAACACCGCCAGCGGCAAGCCCTGCGCCGTATAGACCAGGATGAGGGCCGTCAGCGTGTTGACCAGGCCCGTGGCGACCATGAGCTGCAGGATGGCGACGGTGCCGAGCCTGATCGGGATCATGATGCCCAGAGCCAGATAAAGCCCCATCAGCGTATTGCCCCTGAAGCGGTACTCGGCCAGCGCGAAGGCCGCCATGCCGCCGAGCAGCAGCACGAAGAACAGGGAGACCACCGTGACGATCATGCTGTTCTGGAAGTAGAGGAAGAAGTCGCCCTGGGCGAGCACGGTCTTGTAGCCGATGGCATCGAAGGTCGCCGGCCCCGGCGGTGTCAGGGGCGAGCGGAAGATCGCATCCCTCGACTTGAAGGAGTTGATCAGGATCAGGATCACCGGGAACAGGGCGATCACGGTGTAGGCGATCAGCACCGCGTGGGCGGCGATCGACCGGGCCGGTGAGTGCGTAGCTTTGCTCATGTCGATCTCCTCAGAACTGATACCGCCGCAGCCGCGTCTGGATAGCGAAGAGGTAGACGCACACGCCGGCCAGGATGATGAAGAACATCATGGAGGCGATGGTGGCGCCCATGTTCGGATCGCCGAGCTGCAGCTGGAAGCCGAAGAAGGTGCGGTAGAGGAAGGTACCGAGAATGTCGGTGGCGTAGTTCGGCCCGGCCAGCGCGCCCTGTGCCGAATAGATCAGGTCGAAGGCATTGAAGTTGCCGACGAAGGTCAGGATCGAGATGATACCGATCGAAGGCAGGATCAGCGGCAGCTTGATCTTCCAGAACTGGGCGATGCCGGTGATACCGTCCATCTCGGCCGCCTCGATCACCTCGTCGGGGATCGACAGCAGGGCGGCATAGATCAGCATCATCGGAATGCCCACGAACTGCCAGACCGAGACGAGGCCGAGCGTGGTCAGCGCATAGGCTTCCTTGCCGAGCAGCGGCGTGAACCAGCTCTTGAGGCCGATCAGGTCGAGCATCGAGGGCGCCACGCCCCAGAGCGGGGAAAGGATCAGCTTCCACACGAAGCCGACGATCACGAAGGACAGCACGGTCGGAATGAAGATCGCCGTGCGGTAGAAGGCGGCGAAGCGCAGCTTGGGATGGGAGAGCAGCGCCGCCAGCACGACGCCGATCGGGTTCTGCACCACCATGTGGATGAGGAAGAACCAGCAATTGTTGCGCAGGGCGTTCCAGAAGCTGGAGGCCCAGCGCGGATCGCCGAACAGCGTGCGGAAATTGTCGAGCCCCGCGAAATGCGACACACCATCGACGGTCCGGAACAGCGAAAACTGCAGGGTACCGATCAGCGGCAGGATCATCACGAGCGTGTAGATGATGACGGCCGGCGCCAGGAAAACCGGAATGTGCCAGCGGAACGCTTTTCTACTTGGTGAATCTTCGAGAGACATTGCAGCAATCCTCGCATGTGCGTTGCTGTTGTCGGAGATGGCGATGAGGGGGAGGATGGCCGCGCCGTCATCGAGGCGCGGCCGAGCCGATCTTATTTAGCCGGCTTATACCAGCTGTCGAGCCCCTTCTGGAGCTTCTCGGCAGCAGCTTGCGGCGTGTCGACGCCGTTGATCACATTGGCGGATTCCACCCAGGTCTCGTTCTCGAGATTGGGCGTGCCGCGCGACAGGATCTTGTAGGTCGAGCGGATGGTCGACTTGCACTTGTTGCGCCAGGACACGAATTCCTGCGCCAGCGGATTTTCGAGCTTCACCTCGCTCTTGGCGAGGCTGAAGAAGCCCGGCAAAGCATTGGCGTAGAGCGTGGCGAATTCAGGCGAGGCGATCCAGGCCAGCAGCTTCTTAGCTGCTTCCGGGTTCTTGCTCTTGGCGTTCAGGCCGAAGCCGATATCGTTATGGTCGGAGATATAGCAGGTGTCGCCGGCCTTGCGCACGGGCGGCGAGAAGGCGCCCATCTTGAACTGGGCCTGCGCGCCGAACGGGGAGATCTCCCAGGAACCTGCCGGATAGATGGCGGCGCGGCCGAGGGTGAACAGGTTCTGGCTGTCGGGGTAGGTCTGCGCTTCGAAACCATCGCCCAGATAGGACTTCCACTTGGCCAGCGTGACGAAGGGCTCGACCCAATCGGCGTCCGTCAGCTTCTGCGAGCCCTTGATCAGCGCCAGACGGCCGTCCTCGCCCTTCCAGTAGTTCGGGCCGATGTTCTGGTAGCCCATCGTGGCCGCTTCCCACAGATCCTTGGTGCCCATCGCCATCGGAACATAGGTGCCATCCGCCTTGATCTTGTCGAGGGTGGCAAAGAATTCCTCTTCGGTCTGCGGCGGTTTGAGACCGAGCTTGTCGAAGGCATCCTTGTTGTAGATGAAGCCGTGGATCACCGAGGCGACCGGCACGCAGAATGTGGCCTTGCCGTCGTCGGTCTGCCAGGCAGACTTGGACGTGTCGGTGAAATTGTCCATGCCCGGCAGGGTCGACAGATCCGTCAGCTGGCCCTTCTTGTAGAGCTCGAGCGAGGCATCGAAAGGACGGCAGGCGATCACATCGCCGGCGGTTCCGGCATCAAGCTTGGCGTTGAGCGCGGCATTATATTCCGGCGGCGCCGACGGGGTGAAGTTCACCTTGATGCCGGGATTGGCCTTCTCGAAGGCCGGGATCAGCTTTTCCTGCCAGATGGCAAGATCGTCATTGCGCCAGCTTTCGATGGTGAGGGTAGCGTCCTCGGCCCAGGCGGCCGTCGCGCTGAGAAAAGTAGTGCCCAGGAATAGGGCCGTCAAAAGTCGCTTCTTCATCCGTCTTCCTCCCTGTACCGGCCACTGCCCGGGCCGGCTCTGGTCAACCTTGCGGTATCCAACTCCACCGGGATGCGCCGCTCATGCAGCCTTTCCCGGCCGGCAACTGGTCTGCTGCCCGGAGACCCGAAGAACCTGCACGCCCGCAGGCCTCCGCTCGGCAGCGCCGGCCTAGGTCCGACCCCGCCTCCCCGATGCGCCGGACAATACCAAATAAATACCACTTGTCTAGTGGTCTCACATAACTTTTCTCTCCAAGTTGTCATATTTCATGTAAGTACCTGATTTTGTTTAGTTTAAATTTTTTGCCCAGAATGCCTCTTGACGAGTGGTAGCTTATTGGTATTGTTTTCGTATAGGGAGGACACTACAATGATGATCCTTGGCGTCGATGGCGGAGGCACAAGCTGCAGGGCGGCGCTCGCGACAGCCCAAAGCCAGATCATCGGCCGCGCCAAGGTCGGGTCGGCCAATATCCGCACGGATTTGAACGGAGCATGCGAGAGCATCATGGCAGCCGTCGGCCAGGCCTTCGCCACCGCCGGCCAGGATCCGGCCCATATTCCCGACACCCCCGTCGTGCTCGGCCTGGCGGGCGCCAATATCGGAACCTATGCCGCCGAGCTGCGCACTCGCCTGCCCTTTCACCGCTGCCTGATCGAGTCCGACGTGCTCATCGCCCTGGAAGGCGCGATCGGCGCGGGAGACGGCGCCATCGGCATCCTGGGCACGGGCAGCCACTATCTGGCGCGCCAGTCGGGCGAGATCCGCCGCCTCGGCGGCTGGGGCTTCCTGCTCGGCGACCAGGGCAGCGGCGCACGGATCGGGCGCGATCTGCTCGAGGAGACGCTGCTCGCCCATGACGGCACGGCTCCTCTCACGCCTCTGCTGGCCGCCGTGCTGGCGGCACATCACAACGATCCACAGGCGATCGTCGAGTTCACCAAATCCGCCCAGCCGCGTGATTTCGGCACCTTCGCACCGATGATCTTCGACTATCTCGATCGCGGCGACCCGGCGGCGGAGAGGATCGTAGGTCGGGCCGTTTCAGCGGTGGAGGCATCCCTGGACGCGCTTGCGCTTGCCAATGCGACACCCCGTTGCTTATTGGGCGGCCTGGCAACGCTGATCGGACCTCGCCTGCCCCCGAAACACCGGGAGCGGCTCGTGCCTCCTCTGCAGGACGCGCTGGGAGGCGCAGTATCCATGGCTGCCCGACTATTCGGCCTCGAGCGGTCATTGTCGGATGGCAAACCGGGACTGATGCAGCCATGATCGCCAGGCCGTTGAGTTACGCCGAACTCTTGCCCTCCTATAAGGAACAGGCCCGGGAATTCGGCTTGGAAAGGCAAGCCATGAGTGACGCCGTCGACCTCATCTTCCGTTCCCTCGCCGATGCCAAGGGCAGCAATGCGCCGCTCTATCTGCAATTGCGCAAATCGATCGAGGAAGCGGTGCGGGACGGTGTCCTGGCCGCCGGCGACGCGCTCCCTTCCGAACGTGATATCGCCATGAAGGCCGATATTTCACGCGTCACCGTGCGCAAGGCGCTGCAAAACCTGGTCGAACAGGGGGTGCTGATCCAGCGCCACGGTTCCGGTACCTTCGTGGCGCCGCGGGTTGAACGCGTCGAGCAGTCGCTGTCGCGCCTGACATCCTTCACCGAAGACATGGCACGGCGCGGCAAGCTGGTGCACTCGGTCTGGCTCGAGCGCGGTCTCTATGTACCCTCACCGCAAGAGACGATGATTCTCGGCCTGACCGCCAACGAGATGGTGGCACGCGTAAATCGCCTGCGCTTTGCCAATGAAGCCGCCGTCGCGATCGAACGCGCCTCGATCGGGGCCTCGCTGCTGCCGAACCCGGAAGCGGTCGGTTCCTCGCTCTACGCCGCCCTTGCCGAGTACGGCAACAAGCCGGTGCGCGCCGTCCAGCGCATCTCCGCCGCCAATCTCGGGCCGGAGGATGCCCAGTTGCTGCGCGTGCCTCCCGGAGCCGCCAGCCTCAACATCGAGCGCGTCTCGTATCTGCCGAGCGGTAAGGTGGTTGAATTCACCCGGTCGATCTACCGGGGCGATACCTATGATTTCGTAGCTGAATTGCGGCTGGCCGAGCCCAGCGAAGGAGAAGCACTGTGACAACAGAGACCCATATGCGCCGCGAGGTGCTGGAAATTCCCCAGGCCGTCGCACGCCTGTTCGAACAATCGGCCGCCGAGATGGAACGGGCGGGCACTGCGCTGAAGGCCGTCGATCCGAGCGTCCTCGTCACCGTGGCCCGCGGCTCCTCCGACCATGCCGCCTCCTTTGTCAAATATGCGGTCGAGTTGACCACCGGTGTGCCGGTCGCCTCGCTCGGTCCTTCGATCGCCTCGATCTACCAGGCGCCGCTCAAGCTCGCCGGCGCCGCCAGCCTGTCCATCTCGCAATCGGGCAAGAGCCCCGACATCGTCGCCATGGCGGAAGCGGTGCGCCATAGCGGCGCCGTCGCCATCGCCCTCACCAACACGGCGGGCTCGCCCCTGGCGCTCGCGGCCGATCATGCCATCGATATCGCCGCCGGCACAGAGAAGAGCGTTGCTGCCACCAAGACTTTCGTGAATTCCGCCGTGGCCGGCCTCGGCGTCCTCGCTTATTGGGCCGGCGACAAGGCACTGCTCGCCGCTCTCCAGGATCTGCCCCGCCACCTGGAACAGGCGGTCGCCTGCGACTGGACTGCCCTGGCCGACGCCCTGGACGGCACCTCCTCCGTTTTCGTGCTCGGCCGCGGCCCCGCCCTGGCGATCGCCAACGAGGTGGCGCTGAAATTCAAGGAGACCTGCTCGGTGCACGCGGAAGCCTATAGCGGCGCCGAAGTCATGCATGGGCCGATGGCGCTGGTCGGGCCCGGCTTCCCCGTGCTGGCCCTCGCCGCCCGCGACAAGGCCCAAAGCTCCATCATTGGAACCGCCGACGCACTGGCGGCCAAGGGAGCGGCCGCCTTCATCACCGCCGACGGCGCAAAGCAAGCCGCACGCCTGCCCTTCGCAGCCACCGGCCACCCCTTGACCGACCCGCTGGTGCTGATCGCTTCCTTCTACGCCTTCGTCGAGGCCTTCGCCCGTCGTCGCGGCCTCAATCCCGACGAGCCCCGCAATCTGCGCAAGGTCACGGAGACGGTATGAGCACGCAATCGGCCCTGCTGGCCCCACGCATCTTCGATGGCGAGGCCTGGCACCAGGATGCCGCCGTGATCGTCGACGGCGAGCGCATCGAGGCGATCGTGCCCCGCAGCGCCGTGCCGGCGGGAATCGCGGTCGAGACGATCGAGACGGGCTTCATCGCCCCCGGCTTCATCGACCTCCAGGTCAATGGCGGCGGCGGCGTGATGCTGAACGACCGCCGCGACGCCGAGACCATCGCCACCATCTGCGCGGCCCACGCGCAGTTCGGCACCACGGCGCTGCTGGCGACCCTGATCACCGACACGCCCGATATCACCACCGAGGCCCTCGAGGCCGGCGCGGAGGCCCAGCGACGGAAGGTGCCGGGTTTCCTCGGCCTGCATATCGAGGGGCCGCATCTGGCCGTCTCGCGCAAGGGCGCGCATGATCCGCACTTGATCCGCCCGATGGAGGAGACCGATCTCGCCAGGCTGGTCGCCGCCAGAAGCCAGGTTCCCGTCCTGCTCACGACGGTCGCGACGGAATCGGTGACGCCGGCCCAGATCCGGCGCCTCGCGGATGCCGGCCTGATCGTCAGCATCGGCCATTCCGACGCTGAATATGGCGACGTGGTCGCGGCGGCGGAGGCCGGCGCCTCCATGGCCACGCATCTGTTCAACGCCATGAGCCAGATCAAGAATCGCGAGCCGGGGCTTGCCGGCACGGCGATCGCCCTCGGTGGTCTCTCCGCCGGGCTGGTGGCCGACGGCATCCATGTCGACCCCATCACGATCGACATCGCATTACGGGCCAAGCGGCACCCCGGCCGGATCTTCCTGGTCACCGACGCCATGGCCACGATCGGCACGGATATGCGGCAGTTCACGCTCAATGGCCGCGTGATCAAACGCGAAAACGGCCGCCTGACCCTCGATGACGGCACTCTCGCAGGCGCCGACCTCGACATGATTTCGGCCGTGCGCTTCATGCATGAGCGGATCGGCCTCGATCTCGGCGAAGCCCTGCGCATGGCCTCGCTTTACCCGGCCATGGCCGTGGGCATGGACCTGCGGTATGGCCGCCTGGGCCGAGGGAGCCGATCCGACATGGTTGTGCTGACGGATGATCTGGCGATAACCTCGGTCTGGATCGGCGGATCGGCGGCTTTCCGATCAAGAATGCCACGTTGATACAATAGAGAATAGACTCATAATCACACGCTTCCTGGCAAAAATTGCCTAGGAAGCGTTTCCATTTCTATATTACAGCCGGACTCTATAACGGAAACCGGCTCACATATTTTTTATGCCTTTGCGTCAGCATGATATCTCTGCTTGTCATTGGCCCAAAAAAATTCTCAGATGATATATTTCGTATCACGCCCATGTCACAGCCTTTCGTCATAGGGAAGGCAATTATTGGACTTGGCATTGGATGGTTGAATGAGCGATCCTTCGGACCCGCTCGGAAGTGGAGACGGCTCGGTCGTCACGCCGCTTCTTACGAAATTTCGCGGCCTGACTTCACCGGAACATCGGCAATTTGCCGTGGCCGAATTCGAATTCGCGGATGGAGCGATCATCCGCATCCCCATCGCCAGCGATGCCGTGGCCTCCTTCAACGATGCCTTGGTGGTATGGATGTCGAAGGGCAATGCGGCCGGTGCCATCGTGCATTGAGCTGTCATGCCGAAAAGCCGGCAGACTTTCGCTTGAGAGAAAGCATCGAGGCGAGAAGTTCAAGCAGACCGTTTATAGCGGCGAAGGCGACTTCAACCATGCAGATGCCGCCTGCCCCATTTACGCTCGGACAGCTCGGCGTTGCAGCGTTCCTGTTTCCTGTGCCAGAGATAGCCTGACAGGATGACCGCGCCGATGGCAATATCGGCGGCGAGAACCTTGAACAGGGCCGGCATCCAGAGGGCTGCCAGCAAGGCACTGGCATCGACAGCGAGACTGGTCATCGGAACAACTCCCTCAATCGTCCCAAACCAGTCTCGAACCTACGCCCCGACCCCGGCATTTTGATGTCGTAACCCATGCATGCTGGAAAAATGCCTTACAGCCCCCAGAGGAAGCTGGCGAGATTGTCGCCGAGGGCGTCGCAGACATAGCCGCCCTCCTGCACGATCGTCATCGGCAGCCCGAGGCTGGCGATGCGGGCGGCGATACGGGCGAAACCCTTGGTGGTCACCATCAATTCCTGGAAGGGGTCGCCCTCGAAAGCGTCGAGGCCGAGCGCCACCACCAGCGCGCCCGGTGCAAAAGCGGCGATACGGTCCAGGGCCACGTCGAGGGCAGCGAGGAAGCCCTCGTCCCCCGTCTTGCGCGGCAGGGGTAGGTTGAGGTTGTAGCCCAGCCCCTCGCCTTCGCCGCGCTCGTCCGCATGTCCCCAGAAGAAGGGGTAGAAGCGGATGGGATCGGCATGGACGGAAACGGTGAAGATGTCGGGGCGGCCATAGAACATGCCCTGGGTGCCGTTGCCGTGGTGCAGGTCGACATCGAGAATGGCGACCCGGTCGTAACGGCTGCGCAGGGCCTGGGCGGCGATGCCGCTGTTGTTGAAGAAGCAGAACCCGCCGGCAAGGTCGGCGAAGGCGTGATGGCCCGGCGGACGGCAAAGCGCATAGGCGGCGCGTTCGCCGCCGAGCACCAGGCCGGCGGCATGATAGGCGGTGTGGGCACTGGCCAGGGCCGCCTCATAGGTCCCCGCCGAAATCGGGCAGGCCGTATCGGCCATGTGATAGCCCGCCTGCCCTACGGCGGAAGCGGGATAGGCTCCATTGCGGCGATCGGGATGGATGTTGGGGATTACCTCGGCCGAAGCCCCATCGATCTCGCTCCAGCGCGCATGGATATGGCGCAGGAAATGGATGTAGTCGGGCTTGTGCACCGCGGCGACAGGCGCCAGCCCGGCATCGTCGGGGGCGATCTGCGTCAGCCCGGCGCCAAGGGCCGCCTGCAGCAGGATATCGCAGCGGCGCGGCACTTCCGGATTGGGCCGTTGCGTGCCGCTCGACAGGAAGAAGGTCGGATCGTGGCGCCTCTGGGTTTCACTGAATACGACCTTCATGCCCGCCATTCCTCCGCCCGCTGCGACTCGATCCGCTCCCTGTTTAGCCGATCTGGCTGTGACCGGCGAAACTGCCACGCGGATCAACCGGTGCGAAAAATGGACGCTCTTTCCCCGAGGACTTCCGTCATGCGTCCGAGTACCGGTTTCCTAGCGCTGCTGGCTCTCGGTTGCGCCATGCTGGTCTTTCTCGAGACGCAGGGACATTATCTGGCACGTCTGTTCGACAACCGGTTTCCCTGCCAACAGAATCCTGCCAATTCTGCCCCCTGCTATGTGACGACGAGCCTTGCGGTCATCGTCGCGGCCGCCGCCATCGGGCTGGCGACGCTCGCCGTGGTGTTGGTGCGGGCGCTGATGACCCGCCGATCCTGACACGTTATCAATAGGTGGCGCGACCGCCCGAAATGTCGAACACGGCGCCGGTGGTGAAGGAGCATTCCTCGCTGGCAAGCCAGGTGATGATGGCGGCCAACTCCTCCACGGTGCCGAAGCGGCCCATCGGGATCTTCGACAGCATGTAGTCGATATGGGCCTGGCTGACCTGCTGCAAGATCGGCGTGTCGACCGTCGCCGGCGTGATGGCGTTGACGGTGATGCCCTCCTTCGACAGTTCCTTGCCCAGCGACTTGGTCAGGCCGATCACCGCTGCCTTCGACGAGGAATAGGCCGAAGCCGTGGGATTGCCTTCCTTGCCGGCGATGGAGGCGACGTTCACGATGCGTCCATAGCCATGCTTCTGCATCAGCGGCGCAACGAAGCGGTTGCAATAGAACAGGCCGTTGACGTTGATGTCGTAGACCCGCTTCCATTCCTCGATCGGATAATTGACCAGCAACTCGTTCTTGCCGGCCACGCCGGCGGAGCAGACCAGGACGTCGATGCGACCGAGCTGGTTTTCGGCCTGCAGCGCCGCCTTTTCCACGGCAGCGGCGTCGGTGATGTCGATGGCAATGCCATGGGCCCGTGGCCCCAAGGCCTGGCGAACCGTCTCGATGCGGGCGGCATCCACGTCCCAGATCGAGACCGAGCCGCCTTCGGCCACGATGCGCTCAGCCGTCTTGAGGCCGATGCCGGAGGCTCCGCCGGTGATGATGGCGCCGCGGCCCTCGAAGCGAATGATCGTGGTCATGCCGGTCCTTCCCTGCCTTCCAAATGCCGGCCGTCCCGCCGGCGCCTCCGCGTTTTCCGGGGCACCCGGGTGATATCGGATTATTTGTCTGACAACAAGGGAGTGCGTTTTCAGGAATTTGTAAACTTGACTGACAAGTTTCTTGCGTCACTATTCGACGCAACCCAACGCAGGAAGGACGAGGCATGGCATCTCCCCGCATCAAGCAGGTCAGGACCTATCTGGTCCGCAGCGAGGGTGGTGGCGACTATTTCAGCCAGAAGCAGGGGCATTGGCTGATCGACACGCTGATCGCCAATCCGATGTCCGGCTATGCCGACTACAAGGCCTCGCGCACCAGCTGGGGCGTCAACGTCATGGGCTCGATCGTGGTGGAGATCGAGACGGAAAGCGGCCATGTCGGGCTCGCCACGGGCTTTGGCGGTGAGCCTGCCTGCTGGCTGATCCAGCACCATTTCCGCCGCTTCCTCGACGGCGCCGACCCGCGCGACCTCAATCGCCTCTGGGACCAGATGTTCCGGGCGTCGATATATTACGGCCGCAAGGGCCTGCCGCTCGCCACCATCTCGGTAGTGGATCTCGCCCTGTGGGATCTCATCGGCAAGATGAGGGAGGAGCCGGTCTACAAGCTGATCGGCGGACGCACCAAGGAGGAGATCCGCTTCTATTGCACCGGGCCGCGGCCGGAAGCGGCCCGCCGGCTCGGTTTCTGGGGCGGCAAGGTGCCCCTGCCCCACGGCCCGTCCGACGGCATCGACGGCCTGCGCGCCAATGTCGCCTTCCTCGCGGCGCATCGGCAAGCCATCGGGCCTGATTATCCGCTGATGGTCGATTGCTACATGGCACTTGACGTGTCCTATGCGATCGAACTCGCGACCGCCTGCAAGGACCTCGACATCTACTGGTGGGAAGAGGTTCTGCATCCCGACGATGTCGACGGCTATGCTCTGCTCAAGAGAGCTTTGCCGGCAACCAAATGGACGACGGGCGAGCATGAATATTCGCGCTATGGCTTCCGCAAGCTGATCGAAGGCCGCCACATCGACATCCTGCAACCCGATGTGATGTGGGTCGGCGGCTTGACCGAATTGCTGCGGATCTCTGCCCATGCCAGCGCCTACGACGTTCCCGTCGTCCCGCATGGCAGCGGCCCCTTCAGCTACCATTTCGTGATGTCGCAGCCCCATTCGCCCTATTGCGAATATGTCGCCAACAGTGCCGACGGCCAGGACGTGTTGCCGGTTTTCGGGCCCCTCTTCAGCGACGAGCCGGTGCCGAAGAACGGACGCCTCGACGTTCCCGATACCCCGGGCTTCGGCCTCACCCGCAATCCCGCGGCGGTGCTGGTCGAGGCCGGGATGTAGCAGGGCACGCCCAGCCCTGCTTCGGCGCTTGCTCTCGGCACGCCAATGTGATCACAGTCTGGGATGAGCAACGATAGTCTCGCTGCCGTCGAACCGGCCGACACCGCGACCAATCCACTGCACCAGCAGGTCTACAGGACGCTGCGCGAGCAGTTGATCATCGGTAATTTCCCTCCCGGCAAGAGCATGAGCCTGCGCGGCATCAGCGATATGCTGGGCGTGGGCGTGATGCCCTGCCGCGAGGCGATCCGCCGCCTCGCCGCCGAGAACGCCCTGGAAGTCCAGCAGAACAGGCGGGTCTGCGTGCCGCATCTGACCGTGGCCCGCTTCGAGGAGCTGATGAGCGCACGGCTCGCCCTCGAGCCGCTCTGCGCCCGGCGTGCCCTGCCTTTTGTCGATGGCGACAGGCTGGAGCGCATGATCGCCCATGACGAGACGATGAACCGGAACTACAAGACCGGCAGCGCCGACGTCTACATGCTGGCCAATTACAACTTCCACTTCGAGCTCTATCGCGCCGGCAATTCGGACGTGCTGGTGCCGCTGCTCGAAAGCGTCTGGGTGCAGTTCGGCCCGTTCATGCGCACCATCTATGACGTGGTCGAAGGCGCCGAGATCATCGACAAGCACAAGATGGCGATCGAGGCGATCCGCCGGAACGATGCGGATTCGCTGCGCACCGCCATCGAGGCCGACATTCTCGACGGCATGTACCTGCTGCGGCACACCCTCGGCCTGGGCGCGAACTAGGCCTTGCGCTCCTGCAGGATGTTGCCGCCATCCACCACCAGCACGGAACCGTTGACGTAGCTGGCGCCGTCGGAGGCCAGGAAGGCCACTGCGACGGCGACCTCGTCGGGCGTTCCAGCACGCCCAGGTGGCGTAGCACGGGCGGCGACACGTTCCTCCTCGGTGGAGGAACCCGTCTCGATCCAGCCTGGCGCCACCGCATTGACGGTCACGCCATCCCCGGCCACTTCCAGGGCAAGGGCGTGGGTCAGCCCAACCATGCCGGCCTTTGCTGCCGAATAGGCAGCCTCGCCGGGATTGGAGACATAGGGGCCGGTGACCGAGGCGACATTGACGATGCGCCCATGTCGCTTGGCGATCATGGCCGGCAGGAAGGCCCGCGTCACCAGGAAGGCTGTCTTCAGGCTGACGTCGATGCCCCGGCTCCATTCAGCCTCGTCGAGATCGACGAAGCGCTTCTGCACCGCCGGCTGCGACACGCTGCCCATGCCGGCATTGTTGACGAGGATGTCGACATCGCCGGCGGCCGACCGCAATCGGCGCACCGCGTCGGGCTGCGTCAGATCTGCAACCGCCGCCCAGGCTTCGATGCCCTCGGCCTCGAGTTCCGCAGCGCGGCGGTAGATGCGGTCGGTCGAGGCCGTTATCGCCACCGAAAGGCCGGCCCGCCCGAAGGTCCTGGCAATGGCGAATCCGATCCCGTCGGGAGAGCCAGCCCCCGTGACCAAGACGGAGCGCGAGCGGACGAAAGATCCCGAAGCCATCTCACCCTCCCGCCTGTTCGAAGCCGGTGAGGACATTGACGGCATTGACCCCGAGCGCCCCGACGGCATAGCCGCCTTCCATCACGAACAGGGTCGGCAGCCCCAGCGCCGCGATCCGTGCCCCGATCTCGCTGAAATGCGGGCTGTCGAGCTTGAATTGCGAGATCGGGTCGTCCTTGTAGGTGTCGACCCCGAGCGAAACCACGAGAGCCTGCGCATCGAAGGCCGCGATCCTGCCGCAGGCGTCCTCGAAGGCGACGGACCATTCCGGCCACTGCGTGCCGGATGGTAGCGGATAGTTGAAGTTGAAGCCCTCGCCCGCTCCCTCTCCGCGCTCGCGGGCATAACCGAGATGGAAGGGAAACTCGAAATCGGGATCGCCATGCATGGACGCCACCAGCACGTCGGCGCGATCATAGAAGATCTCCTGCGTACCGTTGCCGTGATGATAGTCGACGTCGAGCACCGCAACGCGGGAACGACCGGCATCGCGGAAACGCTGCACGGCGATGGCGGCATTGTTGAGGTAGCAATAGCCACCGAAGAAATCGCGGCCCGCATGATGGCCGGGCGGGCGGCACAGCGAGAAGGCCGTGCGCTCGCCGCCGAGCACGGCATCGGCGCCGGCGAGCGCGGTGTCGGCAGCACGCTTGGCCGCCCGCCAGGTGGTGGCGGTGATCGAGCCGGCCATGTCGAAGGAATAATAGGAAAGACGGGCATCAAGGCCACTCGGCGCCTTGTCGATAGGCGGCATGGAACGGTGGCGCCAGCTATAGGGCCAGACCTCGCCGTCGCGGCCAGCCGCCCGCCATTCCTCATACACGCCCCTGAGGAAATCGACATAGTCAGGCGTATGGATGCGCTTGATCGACGCTATCTCATAGTCCTGCGGAGTCAGCACCGGGCCGAGCCCCACTTCCTTGACCCGAGCCAGGATGATCTCGGCCCGTTCCGGCTTTTCGAAGGTCTCGACGATCTTGCCGAAGGAAAGCTCCATGCCGCTGTGATGGAGATGGTGGTCGGCGGTGTAGAAGGTCTTCATGCCAAAAGCTCGGGTTCAATAGCCTGCGGTGATACCGAAATCGATGGAAAGGGCAGCGCCGGTGATCGGTGCTGCGCCGGGCTGGCAGAGATAATGGATGAGGCCGGCAATCTCTTCGGCCTTGATGAAACGGGCGTTCTCGCCCTGCGGGTAGTTGCCGAGCAGCCGCCGCTTATAGGCGTCGGGATCGCCGTCGCCATAGGTCGCGGCCTGGTATTCGATCATCGGCGTGGCGACGTCGCCGGGGCAGATCGCATTGACGCGGATGCCCTGCGGCGCGAGTTCCAGCGCCAGGGCCTTGCTGAGCAGCACCAGCCCGCCCTTGGAGGCGCAATAGACGGCCGCCCCGTTGTTGCCGACCAGCCCGGCATCGGAAGCGATGTTGACGATCACCCCGCGAGAGACGGCGAGATGGGGAATGGCGGCCGAGATCAGGAAGAAGGCACCCTTGAGGTTGACGTCGAGCACGCGGTCCCAGTCCTCCTCACCGACCGACGTGGCGGGGCCTTCCAGCCAGACGCCCGCCGCATTGACGAGCACATCGAGACGGTCGGCCTCGGTTGCCCTCGCCACCGCCTCGCGGCAGGCCTGGGCGGAGCGCATGTCGAGCGCCAAGGCGAGCACCTCGGCACCCGCATCCGCCACCCTCGCCCGAGCCTCTTCGAGACGCGGGCCGGGAAGATCCGCCAGGACCACGCGCGCGCCATCCTGGGCAAAGCGCAGGGCCGTCGCCAGACCCATTCCACCGGCGCCGCCGGCAATCAGAACGTTCCGCCTGGCCATCTCAGACGATCTCTCCATAAAGCTGCAGCTCCAATGCGGTGATATCGGCGGCAAAACGCCGGTATTCAGCCCGCTTGAGCGCCAGCAGCACGTGATGAAGGCGCTCGCCCAGAGCTTCCTTCAGGAAGGCGGAGCCTGCCGCCGCCTCGATGGCGCTGCGCCAATCGGCCGGCAGGACATCGTCGGCCGCGCTCGCATAGGCGGTGGCCGGGGCCCCCGGATCGCGCTGGGCGGCAAGGCCCCGGCGGATGCCCGCCAGGACGACCGCGCCGACCAGATAGGGATTGGCGTCGACGCCGGCGGCACGCTGCTCCAGGTGCCGGCCTTCCGGCGAGCCCGCGGGAACGCGCACGGCGACGGCCCGGTTGTTGACGCCCCAGCTCGGCGCCGTCGGCGCATAGCTCTGCGCCGCGAAGCGTCGCCACGAATTGAGGTGGGGCGCGAAGACCAGCATGCTCTCCGTCATGGTCTCCAGCAGACCGGTGATGGCGTGATGCAGGGCCGGCGCAAGCTCCCCATTCCGGTCGGCGAAGAGATTGGCACCGTCGCGGCCTGTCAGGCTGGCATGGGCGTGCATGCCCGAACCGGCACGGCCGGCGAAGGGCTTGGCCATGAAGCAGGCCTTCATGCCGTGGCGCACGGCGAGCGCCCGCAGCAGCCGCTTCAGCATGATGAGATCGTCGGCGGCGCGCAGCGCATCCTCGCGATGGCGCAGGGTCAGTTCGAACTGGCCCGGCGCATATTCGGAGATCAGCGTCTGCACCGGCAAGGCCTGGGCCTCGGCGGCGCGATAGACCGCGTCAACGAAAGGCTCGAGACGATCGAGCTCGTCGACGCTGTAGACATGGATGCCATCAAGCCTTTCGCCGGTCAGCGGCATGCGGAGCGGTTGGGGCCGACCATTCGCCGTTTCGCGGTCGAGCAAATAGAACTCGAGTTCGAAGGCCGCAACGGGCTGCCTGCCCTCGGCCTGCAGCAGAGCCTGCTGGCCGGCCAGGACATGACGAGGGTCGGCGGCCATCGGCGAGCCGTCGAGCTCGAACAACGACAGGCGCACCTCGCCGCGCGGCGGCGAGGTCCAGGGCAGCGGCACCAGAGAGCCGGCGATCGGCCAGGCGCGCCTGTCGGCATCGCCATCCGACCAGACCAGGCCGGTTTCCTCGACATCCTCGCCGGTGACGTCGAGGCCGAGAATGGAGCCGGGCAGATGCCGGCCACCACGGAACAGCGGCAGCAATTCCTCGCGCCGGATGATCTTGCCGCGGGCAATCCCGTTGATATCGATCAGCACCAGATCGAAGGCGCCGATCTCGGGGTGATCGGCCAGGAAGGCCTCGGCTTCGGCGATATCGGCCGCCTGGGCCGGCCGCGTCGACAGGGCGTCGGCCATCACACCGCCTCCCCGGCCTGGCAGAAGCGGGCGAGGATCTCGCCATAGGCGGCAACCAGCGCGCGGGCTTCCGCCTCGGCCAAGGCCGGGCTGACCAGGATCATGTTGTGGAAGGGGGTGAGCAGGAAGCCGCGATTGAGCAGGGAGAGATGCAGGCCCTCCTCGATGACCGAGGAGGCGGCTTCCCGGGCCTCAGCCGCGTTGCGCACCGGCTCGGAGCTGAACACCACTTCCAGCCGGGCGCCGACGCGCGTGACATGCCAGGGCAGCCCCTGCGCCCCTATGGCCTTGATGAGGCCCGCCTCGATGATGTCGGTGCGCGCAGCCATGGTGGCATAGGTCTCTGATGTCATCACCCTTTCCAGGCTGGCCCTGAGGCAGGCCAACTGCAGCGCACTGCCGGACAGGGTGGTGCCGATGCCGGAATGGCCGTGGCTGTCGCGCGCGCGCCGCGCCCGATCGAGGCCCTCGGCCACCGCGGTGCTCATGCCCCATACGCTCACCGGCACGCCGCCGCCGATGGGCTTGCCCATCACCATCAGGTCCGGCTCCAACCCATGCAGCATGGTGTAGCCGCCGAGACCGGTGGAAATCGTATGGGTCTCGTCGATCAGCAGCAGCGTGCCATGCTCGCGCGTCAGCTGCCGCAGCGTGTCGTGGAAGCCGGGCGCGGGCAGGATCATGCCGCAATTGGTCATCACCGGCTCGGCCAGCACGCAGGCGACCTCGCCCGAAGCCAAAGCCCGACGCAGCGCCTCCTCGTCATTGAAGGGAATGGCGATGGTGGTCTCGCCGAGATCGACCACCTGTCCCAGCAGGCTGCGGCGGGAGAAGGTGCGTCCGTTGACGAGATCGACCAGCGTGTCGTCGACAGCGCCGTGATAGCAGCCATCGAAGACCAGGATCTTGCGCCGCCCTGTCACGGCCCGTGCCACACGGATGGCGAAGCGATTGGCATCGCTCGCCGTGGCGCCGATCTGCCAATGCGGCAGGCCGAAACGGGCGGCCAGCAGTTCGCCGACGATCTCGGCATCGGCGGATGGCAGCATCGTCGTCAGGCCGCGATGACCGACGGCCCTGAGCACCTCCAGGATCGGCTCGGGCCCATGGCCGAACATGGCGCCGGTATCGCCGAGGCAGAGATCGACCACTGCATTGCCGTCGATGTCGGTGAGGTGCACGCCGCTCGCCTGCTCGATCACCATCGGGAAGGGCATCGGCCAGTCGAGCATCCAGTGCATCGGCACATTGTCGAAGAGGCCCTTGCCCTTGCGCTCCGCCATCGCCCGTGCCCTGGGACGGCGCTCGGCATAAAGCTGCCGTTCCGCTGGCAGCAGGGTCTTCACCCGCGCCTCGATGGCTGCATTGTCGATCGGCGTGCTGGACACGAGGAACCTCCGCTGAGTGGATTGTGGCACCGCTCATCGCCATGCGGCATCGCGCGCCATTGTGATCACAATCAGCAGAATTAAAGCTATATTGTCAACCGATATCCGGTCATATTCATAAATTGTGATCACGTTATGACAATTGTATTGAAGCTCCTCACTTGCCGATGGAAGGATGGGCCCGAACGGCGGTCCAAGCAGCCTCAGGCGCGAACCAGCGGTCGAGCCCTTCAGCGATCTACAATGGAAAATCGGGGGATTCCGCTCAGGCGTGCGGCGGCAGTGGAACGCCGTCCATGCGGGTCTTCAGCCAGTCGCGCGCCCGGTAGTAGCGCAGCGTGAGTTGGGGCCCGAAGCTCATATAGAACGGCGCCTTATGCAGGGGCTCGACCTTGAGCGAGAGCTCCTGCTCCGGCACGTCCAGCGCCCATTCCGACAGGATGCCGCCGAGCATGCTGCCGGTGGGTACGCCCCGCCCGGACAGGCCCGTGAGGGCGACGACGCCGGGTGCCAGGCCGTAGAGACGGGGGATGGTCCTGGCCTGCATGTCGAGCTCGCCGAACCAGAAATATTCCCAGCGGATCTCCTGCCTGATCTGTGGGTGCAGCCATTTCAGGCGATCGCTCATCACCTGGTGGGTATAGGCGAGGTCGCGTCCGCGCCGCCC
Source organism: Labrys sedimenti (assembly GCF_034424805.1). Classification (NCBI taxonomy): domain Bacteria; kingdom Pseudomonadati; phylum Pseudomonadota; class Alphaproteobacteria; order Hyphomicrobiales; family Xanthobacteraceae; genus Labrys; species Labrys sedimenti. Next base: position 242,813 of record NZ_JAXOUF010000002.1, on the reverse strand, counting down.
CATCGGGAACATCGAGGCGACGATGCGGCCCTCGGCATTGTATTTGTAGACATAGATGTCGCCGCGGCCGTCATGCATGGTAGTGTTCTCGGGCAGGACGGAGCGGCGCTCCTCCTCGCTGAGCGGCTGCGTCGCCGCCACGAAGACGCGCATGATCTTGAAGCTCTGGTCGAGCTTGGGCCACCCCTCCACCGTGTAGGCGCCGGTGGTGAAGATCACCTTGTCGGCCACGACGCTGCCATCGGCGGTGTGGGCCACCCAGCGCGAGCCCTCGCGCGTGACATTGGTCACCTTCGATCCCGTATGCAGCACGCCGCCTTCCTGCTGCACCGCGCGCGCCAAACCACGCGCATAGCCGAGCGGGTTGAGATGGCCCGCCTCGCCATGAAACCAGCCGCCATGGAAGCGCGGACTGCCGGTGATCGCCTCCACTTCCGCCTTGTCGACGAAACGGGTGCGGGCGCCGGCGGCGTTGTATTGCTCGACCTTATGCTTGATGGCGTCGATGGCACCCGGGCGGGCCGCCGCCTGGACATAGCCGTTCTGCTGCCATTCGCACTGGATCTGGTAGCGCTCGATCATGGCGCTGACACGGGCATTGGCCTGGGTCTGCCGGGCGATCAACCTCTCGGCCCAGGGCTCCCCGAGCAGCCTGCGCAACTCGGGCAGGCTGAAATGGGTGAAGGTCGGCGTGCAGTGCCCGGCATTGCGGCCGGATCCGCCGAAACCGGCCTGCTCCGCTTCCAGCAGCACCACGCTGACGCCCTTGCGCACCAGTTCGAGCGCCGTCGTCAGGCCGGTATAGCCGGCGCCGACGATACAGACATCGGCCTGGACGCGCCCGGCCAAGGCCGCGGTCTGCGGCGCGGGAGCGGCCGTCGCATACCAGAGCGTCGCGTCGAAGGGAGAGAATTTCGACATGGAAGCCCCCTCAGTTCAGGTCGCTTCGGGCATCGAGGGCGTCGCGCAGCCCGTCGCCGATGAAGTTGAAGCTGGTGACGGCGAGCGTGATCGCCACGCCCGGCACGATGGCGAGCCATGGCGCATTGGCGAGATATTGCTGGGCGCCATTCAGCATGTTGCCCCAGCTCGGCAGCGGCGGCTGGATGCCATAGCCCAGGAAGCTCACATAGGCCTCGAGCAGGATGGCGCGGGCTACCGTCAGCGTCGCCGCCACGATGATCGGCCCGATGACGTTGGGCAGCAATTCGCGGAACATGATCCAGCTGTTCGACAGCCCCACCATGCGCGCCGCCAGCACGAAATCGCGCTCGCGCAGCGAGCGCACTTCCGCCTCCACAATGCGCGCCACTTCCATCCAGCTGGTGACGGCGATGATCACCGTGATCATCAGCGGGCTCGGCTTGATGAAGGCCGCCAGCGTGAGCAAGAGGAAGATGCTCGGGAAGGACAGGAAAGCATCGACGAAGCGCATCAGGGCCGAGCCGGCCAGACCGCCATAATAGCCGGCAGTGACGCCGATCACCGTGCCGAGCGCTGTGCTCAGCAGCATGGCGAAGAAGCCGACCAGCAACGAGATGCGCCCGGCCATGAACAGGCGGGCGGCAAGGTCGCGGCCGAGCGGATCGGTGCCGAAGATGTGGTAGCCGGTCAAAGGCGGCGCGAAACGAGCCCTCAGATCGATGAAGAGTTCGTCATAGGGCAGCAGGCGCGGGCCGAGGATGCAGGCGAGCGTCAGGAGGATGATCATCGCCAGGCCGACCATGGCGAGCCGATGCCGGCAGAAGCGCCGCACCGTGCGGTTGCGCCACCAGCGTGGCTTGGGCGAGGGCGATGCGGGGGAAAGGGTTACTGAAGCCATCTTTTTCTCCCAGGAGCAAAGCGCGTTTCGCGACAACGCTTCTTTGCTCTAACTCTTTGTTTCGACGCGTCTTTGCGATTCTTGGCGATGCCGCCAAATCGCAAAACGCTTTAGCCAAGCCGAATACGGGGATCGACGAAGGCGACGAGCAGATCGGCGATCAGATTGCCGATGAGCACCAGGATCGCCGAGAACATCAAAAGCCCCATGATCACCGGATAGTCGCTGTAGCCCAGGCTATCGAGGAACAGCCGGCCCATGCCCGGCCAGGTGAAGACGGTCTCCGTCACCAGCGCCCCGCTCAGGATGGTGGGTATCTGCAGGCCGGCCAGGGTGATCATCGGCAGCAGGGCATTGCCGATCACATGCTTGACCAGCACGCGGCGCGGCTTCAGCCCCTTGGCCTTGGCCGTGCGCACGAAATCCTGGTTGATCACGTCGAGCGTGGCCGTGCGCATGTAGCGGCTCCACACTGCCACATTCACCAGGGCCAGCACGATGCTGGGCATGATGAGATGGATGGCATAGTCGGCGAAGCTGCCGTCACCCACCGTGAACATGTTGCCCGCCGGCAGCCATTTCAACTTCAGCGAAAAGAGGTAGATCGCCACCAGCCCGAACCAGAAGGTGGGAATGGAAAGCGCCACCATCGCCCCCACCGTCGCCAGCGTGTCGAACAGCGAATAGCGGCGCGTGGCGCCCATCACGCCGATCCAGGTACCGAGGATGATGGAGATCAGGGTTGAAAAGCCCATCAGCAACAGGGTGGCGAAGAGGTGCCCGCCGATGATGGCGAGCACCGGCTGGCCGTCGCGATAGGACCGGCCCCAATCACCCTGCACCAAGCGCCAGAACCAGTCGAGATACTGGATCGGCAGCGGGCGGTTCAGGCCCATCTGCTCGGCGATGCGATCGAGCGCCTCCTTGGTCATGCCCGGCGTGAGCGTATATTGCGAAAGCGGTCCGCCGGGCGCCAGATTGAGCACCGCGAAGCCGATGACCGAGACCAGCAGCAGCAGGATGAGGCTCTGCCACAGCCGGCCAGCGAGATAGCGCAGCATGGGATCGTCTCCACAAGAGCAAAGCGCGTTCAGGATCGAACGCTTTTTGCTCTATCTCTTTGGTTCCAAGCCAATCGAACGGATTGGCCGGAGCGTCTTTGCGATTCCAGGCCAGCCCCGCTCATCGCAAAACGCTCCGGGCCGGCCTTGTCGGCCGGCTGTCGGCGGGGTGGCGGGCCTGCGTGCCGCTCAGATCGGCAGACAGGCCCGTTTCCGAGTGGCCTATTTGGCCCAATGCCAGGTGTTGACGTTCCAGCTGTCGATACGGTTGTTGATGTTGGGCAGGAAGCCTTCCACGCCCTTCTTGCGCCCGCGCACGGTGGCGTATTGATACATCGGCAAGAAGGGCAGATCGGTGCGCATGATCTCCTGGATCTTGAAATAAAGCTTGCGGCGCTCCTCCGGCACGAAGAGGTTGCCGGCCTCCTTCAGAAGCCTGTCCACTTCGGGATTGGCATATTGCCAGGTGTTCTGGCCGTTGCCGCCCTTGGCCCCGATCGAGGTGGACATGAAATAGTCGGAGGTGTCGGGGTCGGGGCCGGTCAGGAAGTTCAGGCCGACGACGACGCTGTCGAATTTCGACATCATCCAATAGTCGCCCCACATCACGGCGGGCGGCAGGTTGGAGATCGTCATCTCCACGCCGATATCCTTGAAGGATTGCTGCATGAATTGCTGCACCTGCTCGCGCAGATGGTTGCCGGCCGTGGTCGAGTTGCTGAAGGACAGGCGCACGCCGTCCTTGGCGCGGATACCGTCGGCACCCGGCGCCCAGCCGGCCTCGTCGAGCACCTTCTTGGCCTTTTCGGGATCGTATTCCTGCTTGGGCAGGTCCGGATTGTAATAAAAGGACTGCTGCGGCATGTAGGATTCGGTCGGCGTCGGCAGGCCGTAATACAGCGCTTCGATGATCGTCTTCTTGTCCAGCGCATGATAGAGCGCCTTGCGGACGGCAGGGTCCTTGAACTGCGGGCGCTCCATGTTGAAGGCGACCGACTCGATGGTCGCCGTCGGCACCACGGTGACGATCTTGCCCTCGAGCGTCTTGGCTTCTTCATAATGATCGGCCGTGATCCATTGCAGGCCGACGAGGTCGACGTCCCCGGTCTTGAACTGGGTGTACATCACCGTCATGTCGGGAATGTATTTGTAGACGACGCGCTCCAGATAAGGGCCTTCGCCGAAATAGTCCTCATTGGCGGCGAGCTCGATATAATCGCCGGCGACGCGCTTGCTCCACTTGAACGGCCCGGTCCCAACCGGCGCGTTGTTGAAGGGAGCGGTGTTCTTGTCCGCAGCCTCGGCCAGGATGTGCTTGGGCACGATGAAGGTGGAGGCCAGGATCGAGGGATAGGGCGCAAAGGGTTTTTCCAGGCGCCAGGTGATCTCGGTCGGCGACACCACCTTGATGTCGCGCACATGCTCATGGCCGGTGCGCCGCCAACTGCGGAAGTTGGGGTCGACCATCAGTTCCAGCGTGAACTTGACATCCTCTGCCGTGAAAGGCTTGCCGTCATGCCACTTGACGCCGTCGCGCAGCTTGACCTTCCAATTGAGGCCGTCGGCGGAAATGCCGCCATTCTCCACGCTCGGCACCTCGACGGCGAGGGATGGCGTGAACTTGCCGTCCGGATCGACATCGAACAGCGGATTGAACACGCTGTAATGGATGCCCTCGTCCACCTCGATGTGGAGCAGATGCGGATTGAAGACCGTCGGCTCCTGCGAGAAGCTGATGACCATCTGGCCCGACGGCTTGTCCTTGCCGGCCGCCAGGGCCTCCTCCCGCCCGAGCAGGGCCGGCATCAGCAGCGCCGAGGCGCCGGTCGCTGCCATCAGGCCGAGGGCCTGGCGGCGATTGGGGTGGGGGAACTGGTTCCGCTCTTGTTTCGACATGATGACTTCCTCTGGAGAGTAACGATATTTTTATTGTTGTTGCAGTCGATTGCCGGTCCGAGATCTCCCGGGCCGGCAGGCTCAGAACCCGCTGATCAGCTCGATCTTCGATCCGTCCGAGAAGCGGGAGAAACGGAAATTGGCCGGGTCGACCAGGGGCTGCCGACCCGTGACGAGGTCCGCCATCAGCTTGCCGGCGGCCGGGCCGATGCCGAAGCCATGGCCGGAGAAGCCGGTGGCGATATGGAAGCCGGGAATGGCTTCGACGGGCGAGATCACCGGCACGGCATCCGGCGTAACGTCGATATAGCCGGCCCAGCGCTGGGCGATCTCCGCCTTGGCGAAGACGGGAAAGGCCTTGGTGAGATTGGCCAGAGCGACATCGGTCAATTCCTTCGCCGGCTCGGGATCGAGAACGCGGCAGCGTTCGAAGGGACTGACCTCATCCATCGCCCATTGCTTGGGCACCCGCGCTTCCTCGAAGAAGCGGCCACCCATTCTCAGATTGAGCGAACGCCATTCCTTGCGCAGCGCCGGCAGGAAATCGAAGAAGAAGCGGAAGCTGTTGGGCACGATGTCAACGACGTTCTCGTGCCCGGAGGCGATGGTGTAGCCGCCATCGGCGCGCTTGCGCACGGCAAAGCCGTTGGACCAGATCGCCGGCCCCGGCCCGCCTTCGAGCGGCTTGGTGCGCAGGACGGAATTCTTTACCTTCAACTGTGGCAGGCGAATGCCGAAACGGCCGGAGAACAGGCTCGACCAGGCACCTCCGGCCAGGACGACGGCACTGCAGGCGATCGGTCCGCGTTCGGTGACCACGCCACTGATCGCCCCGCCCGACGTCTCAATGCCGCGCACGGCACATTCGGTCAGGATGGAAGCCCCTTTGCGCCGGGCCGCCTCCGCGATCAGGGGGGCGGCGCGCTGCGGCTCGGCCCGCCCGTCCTCGGCAGTGAACAGCGCCCCCTTGATGTCCATGGTGGTGCCCGGAAACATCCGCTTGTATTCGGTGCCCGAGATCATGCGCGAGTCGAGCTGGTAGCCGTCGAGATTGCGGTTCCAGCGCTCGTGGTCGGCATATTCCTTGTCGTTCTCACAAGTGAACATGATGCCGGCGCGGGTATAGCCGGTGTCGCCCTCGACCCGCTGGTCGAGCGTCTTCCAGATCCTCAGCGCCTCGGCCATCAGCGGCACTTCGCGTGGGTCGCGGCGCGAAATGCGCACCCAGCCCCAATTGCGGCTCGACTGTTCCTGGCCGATGCCGCCCTTCTCGCAGAGCGCGACCTTGAGGCCCCGTTCGGCCAGTTCGAGCGCCGTCGAGGTACCGATGATGCCGCCGCCGATGACGACGACATCGACCTTGGCGGGCAGCGTCGCATCGCCTTGAACGGGAATGACAGTGGGGCCGGGCATGTCAGTAGGACTCTTCGAGCTGGCAGTTGATGGTGAATTCGGCGACGCTGGCCTCGTTGGGCAGGTCGATCAGCATGGCGATGATGCGGGCAAGATCATGCGGCGAGGTCATCTTCTCGGCCGCGCGGTCGGTCAGGCCGAGGGCCATGTCGGTGGCGACGAAGCCGGGGCAGATCGCGGTGGCGCGGATGCCGCGCTCGAAGCCCTCGTGGCGGATGCCGTGGGCCAGGGCGACGGCCGCATATTTCGAGATGGAATAGAGCCCGGCCCGCGAGGACTTGACCCGCTTGCCCGACAGCGAAGCGATGACGATCACCCGCCCGCTCCCGCTTTCGGAGAGCGCCTGCCAGGCTGCCTTGGCCAGGCGCCGCGGCGCCTTGACGTTCACGGCCAGCATCGCGTCGAGATCCTCGTCCTCGGCCTCGATGACGTTCTTGGGGATCATGATGCCGGCATTGGCGACGATTGCATCGATGCGCCCGAAGCGCTTCAGGGCCTCCGCGCTCCAGGCCGCCTCCGCCCGGGGATCGGCGGCGTCATAGGCCTGCAGATGCACGCGGTCCCGATCTGCCCAGGCGGGTTGCTCCGGTCGCCGCATGCCCAATGAAAGCCGCCATCCCCGGCTGGCGAGTTCAGCCGCGACCGCCTGGCCGATGCCCCGATTGGCGCCCGAGATCAGGGCCACCCTCTGCTCGCTCATGCCACCTGTCCTTCCTTATCGGCACTGTTGTGAGGCGGCATGCCCACGAAACGGCAATAGGCCCGCTTCAGGATGTCCATGACCTGTCTCTGCTCATGCTCGGGAATGAAGTCGAAGAAGCGTTTCGACTGCTCCGTCGCCAATACGCGCACCTTGGCGGCCAGCTCCGCGCCATCAGGCGTGATGTAAAGTTCGTGGGCCCGGCTGTCGTCGGACGAGATCCGGCGGGTGAGCAGCCCCTGCTCGATCATATGGTCGACCAGCCGCCCCATGGCGGAGCGGTCCTTCATCACCAAATGGGCGATCACCGAGGGGCGGATGCCGGGATGGCTGTCGACCAGCAGCAGCGTGGTGACCTTGCCGGTGCCCTTGGCCACTTCGAGGCCGTCGAGCCATTCATCGAGATCGCGCGATACGGCCAGGCTGATCACCCGGATATAGAAGCTGAGCGTATCCTCCAGCACATCGAGATCAATATGCGCGGGCAGCGTCGGCGGCCTGGCTCGTTTTGCCTTCATGCGGCCGGCTCCCACTCGCTGCCCGGAATGGCTGCCACCAGGCGCTTGGTGTAGTCGTTCTGCGGTTTCCTGAAGACCTGCGCCGGCGGGCCGGACTCGACGATCCGGCCCTTGAACATCACCGCGACCTCGTCGCAGATCTGGCTGGCCACACGCAGGTCATGGGTGATGAAGATCATCGCCAGATGCATCTCCTTCTGGATACGGGCCAGCAATTGCAGGATCTGGGCCTGGATCGAGACGTCGAGCGCGGAGACCGCCTCGTCGGCGATCAGCAGGACGGGATCGAACATCAGCGCCCGGGCAATGCCGATGCGCTGACGCTGGCCGCCGGAGAATTCGTGGGGAAAGCGGTCATAGGCGCCGGCATCGAGACCGACGCGAGCGAGCAGGCCGACCGCCTTCTCCTTGGCCCTGCCGGCGGCCATGCCCTGCGCGATGGGGCCGACGGTGAGAATGCGCCCGATGGTATGGCGGGGATTGAGCGAGGCGTAGGGATCCTGAAAGATCATCTGGATGCGCGGGCGCAGCGGCCGGAACTCGTCCTCGCGCAAGGGCGCGATGTCCCGCCCCTCGAACAGGATGCGGCCGCCATCGCTGCCCATCAGCTTCATCAGCACCCGCCCCAGCGAGGACTTGCCCGAACCCGATTCCCCGACCAGCCCCAGCGTGCAGCCCTGCCGGATGGAAAAACTCACATCGTCGACGGCACGTACCGGCGTGCCCTTGGCGAAAAAGCGCCCCTGCCCCTGATAGGTCTTGCTGATCCCCTCCGCCTCGAGGATGACAGGGGGCAGAGCGGCAGGCGCGGCATCATCGGCCGCCATGCGTGGCACAGCCGCGATCAGCGTCCTGGTATAGGGGTGCTGTGGGTCGCGCAGGACCTGGGCGGCAGTGCCCTGCTCCACCAGGCGCCCCTTTTCCATCACCACGACACGGTCGGCGATCTCGGCCACCACGCCGAAATCATGGGTGATGAACATCACGCTCATGCCCTTGCGGCGCTGGATCTTGCGGATGAGCTCGAGGATCTGGGCCTGGGTGGTGACGTCGAGCGCCGTGGTCGGTTCGTCGGCGATCAGCACGTCCGGATCGAGGGCCAGGGCGATGGCGATCATCACGCGCTGGCGCTGGCCGCCCGAGAGGCGGAAGGGATATTGGTGGCGGATGGTGGTTGGGTTGGGCAGCCCGACTTCGCCGAGGAGCTCGACGACCTTTTGTTCCCGCGTGGCCAGCGTGCCCACGCCATGGGCCTCCATCGCCTCGGCGATCTGGTCGCCGATGGTCATCAGCGGATTGAGCGCCGAGAGCGGATCCTGGAAGATGATCGAGACGGCCCGGCCGCGCAGATCGCGCAACTGCTCTTCCCGGGTCGCCAGCAGGTCCATGCCCTTGAACAGGATGCGCCCGCCCGTCACCGTCAGTGATGACGACAGCAGTCCCATGATCGTGTTGGCGGTGACGGACTTGCCCGAGCCGGATTCACCGATGATGCAGAGGATCTCGCCAGCCTTGAGTTCGAAGGAGATGTCCTCGACGGCGTAGGGCCGTTCCATGTTGCGCGGCAGGCTGACGGTGAGCTTCTCGACCGACAGGATGGTGGCGCCCGGGGCTTTCGGCTCGGCGTCGGAGACCAGCATCGTGACCATCCTTCCCAATCATCCGGCGGAGCACCCGCGCCCTGCCCTCGATATAGTGGACGATTACAACTAATTTTGCCGGCGAGGCCAAGCGAAAATTTCAGGCAGCGAAGGTATCGCGTTGCCGCAATCCGGTGCAGCCCGCTCAGGCGGTCTTGGTCTGGATGCCGGAAAAGGAGCCCGGCAACAGGCGGAAATAGGCCAGCCCCTGCCCGGCGCCGCGCGCCACCAGGAAGCCGATCAAGGCGAGCCACAGCCCGTGATTGCCGAGGGGTTGCAGCAGCCACCACAGCCCGAAATAGCAGGCGAGCGCCACCGCCATCAGGTTGCGCATGGCTGCGTTCCAGGTGGCGCCGACATAGACGCCGTCAAAGGTGAAGGCGAGCGCACCGGCTATGGGCGTGACGGCGGCATAGGGCAAGAACTGCCGGGCCAATTCGCGAACCGAGGCGCTGGTGGTCATGAAATCGATGAAGGCCCCGCCCGCCGCGAACAGCACGGCCGACATGCCGATCGCCAGGCCCAGGCTCCAGATCACCGAATAGCGCACGGCCTTTTCGAAGGACGGCCGGTTGTTGGCGCCGATCGAGCGCCCGCTGAGCTGTTCGGCCGCGGTGGCAATGCCGTCGAGGAAATAGCCGCCGACCAGGAAGAAATTGTTGAGGATGGCGTTGGCGGCCAGCGTGACGTCGCCGGCCAGCGCCCCCTGGCGCCCGAAAAAGACGAAGGCAGCCAGCAGGGCGAAGGTGCGCAGCATGATGTCGCGGTTGACAGCGATCATCCGCACGAATTTGGCCCTGTCGAAGACAAGGGATCGCGGCACGCCCAGATTACCGCCGAAATGGGCAATCACCACGGCCAGGCCGGCGACGACACCGGCCGTCTCCGCCAGCGTGGTGGCCCAGGCCGTGCCGGTAACGCCCCAGCCCATCCCCAGCGTGAACAGGACGCAGAGCAGGATGTTGACGATGTTGATGCCGATCTGCAGGAACAGGCCGGTGGTGGTGCGCCCCAGGCCGATCAGCCAGCCGAGCACGGCATAATTGGCGAAGGCGAAGGGGGCGGACCAGATGCGGATGGCGAAATAGATCTCGGCCGCATGGGTCACTTCCGGCGAAGCGCCGAGAAGCGGGAAGGCGATCATCGCAATGACACGCTGCAGCGCTACCATGGCGAGGCCCAGCACGCCTGCCATCACCAGCGCCCGCAGGAACACCGCCCGCTGCTCCAGCCTGTCGTCGGCGCCGACGGCCTGTGCCGTCAGGCCGGCGGTCCCCATACGCAGGAAACCGAAGCCCCAGAACAGGAAATCGAACAGGAGGGCATTGAGCGCCACCGCCCCGAGCAGGGCCTCGCTGCCGATCTGGCCGATCACGGCGGTGTCGACCAGCCCGAGCAGCGGCGTGGACAGATGCGCCAGCGTCATCGGCGCGGCAATGCCGATGACGATACGGTGGCTGACCGGAACGGGACGGATGGGGGTATCGATCGAAGCGGCGGGCATGGGCGGTAATTTTCCTCACGCCTTGGTAGCCCCAATCAAGAGTCATTCCAAGGTGCCCGCCCCAATGTCCACCCCAGCCGGTTTTACTCGTTCCGATCAGGCGCCTCTTCCGGGAGCAGGCTGCGCGAGGTGAAGCGTCCCCTGCCCCGTATTGTCCTTCTCCGCCTCCTCAGTGAGTTCGCGGCCCCGCGTTTCCGGCAGCAGGGCGATGGCGAGGAGCACGAAGAAATAGGCGCTGACCGCCGTGACGGCCATGGCGTCGCGCAGCAGCAGGTGGCCGCTTGCGGTCATCAGGCCGATCACCGTCGGGAAGAACGCGCCGGCGGCCCGGCCGAAATTATAGGCAAAGCCCTGCCCATTGCCCCGGATAGCGTTGGGGAACAATTCGGTGAAATAGGGCCCGAGCGCGCTGTAGATGCCCAAAGCCGCAAAGCCGAGCACGAAATCGAGCGCGAACATCACCGCGCCGCCTCCCGGCAGATAGAGGAAGGCCGGAATGAAGATCCAGTTCAGCAAGGCAAAGAGCAGGAAATTGCGCCGGCGGCCGATGGCATCGCACAGATAGGCGGCGACGATATAGCCGACGAAGGAGCCCACGGTGAGGACGAACATGTGATAGCCCACGCCCACCGTGGAGATTTCCCGCACCGTCTTCAGGAAGGTCGGCAGCCAGATCACCATGGAAAAACCGCCCGCCTGCACGCCGAAGGCCAGGAGCGAGGTCAGGCAGGTGGTGCGCAGATAGCGCCGGTGGAAGATCATCAAGGGGCTGACGGGCGCCTCCCCGGCCTTCACCCTCTTCTCCCGGGCCGCCAGGAAGACCGCCGGCTCGGGCACGCCGCGCAAGGCGAGCAGGACCAGGATGGCCGGTGCCGCGCCGAGCCAGAACATCCAGCGCCAGGCCTGCGTATCCGGCAGGGTCGCGAACAGGATGGAAGAGAGGATCGCCGCAATGGCATAGCCGATTGCATAGGCGCTCTGCACGGTGCCGACCGCCTTGCCGCGATATTCGGAGCGGATGATCTCGCCCATCAGCACCGAGCCGGCAGCCCATTCGCCACCGAAGCCGATGCCGGACAGGATGCGGGCGGCGAGCAGTTGCTCGAAGGAATTGCAGAAGCCGCTCAGCACGGTGAACAGCGAAAACCAGAGAATGGCAATCTTCATGACGCGCACGCGCCCGATGCGGTCGCTCAGGATGCCGGCCGCCCAGCCGCCGATGGCGGAGGAGATCAGCGCCGAGGTTCCGAGAAAGCCGGCCTGCGCATTCGTCATGCCCCACACCGTAATCAGGGTGGGAATGAGAAAGCTGTAGAGCTGGGTGTCGAGCGCATCGACGGCCCAGCCGCCGAAACAGGCATAGAGCGTCTTGCGTTCGGTACGATCCAGACTGGTGAACCAGGTGAACATGCATTCCTCCCTGCTTCCGGCCTTATATTGGAGGCTGCGCGTCCGACCGTCCTGGCAGAAGCGAGCAATGGGGCCGGTTATGTCGATAGGCCTTGAACCGGCACCGCGCGAGCACCGGATACGCGTCTGCATTCGGCGGCCCGCAAGTGCCGCCGAAACTCATTGCAAAACTCAAACCGGCGCCAGGCATGTGCTCAGGCCGGCTGGGAAACGAGCTCCTCCAGCCCGAGCACATGCGCTGTGTTGGTCGAGACCATCCGCCGGATCGCCTCGTCGGAATAACCGAGCTCCAGGCACAGGCGAACGCCGCGCCGGAAGCCCTCCAACGGACTGAACACGCCGACCTGCCCGAGGTCCGAACACAGGATGGTGCGGTCGACACCGGCCGCTTCGATCTGCTGGCGCAGGTCCTCCGCCGAGCGGGTCTTGAACTTGGATCCTTCCAGGAACATGCAAAGCGAATGCTCCACATAGGCCCCCATGGCGGCGATCTCCTTCACGTCATCCAGGCTCGCACCGACGATGTCCTCCGGATGGGTGAAGATTAGGCGCTCGACGCCGCGGCGCCGCGCTTCCTCGAACAGGATCCAGGTCTCGCTGACATGCAGGTGGCCGCTGGCGAGCGCCATGCGGTTGCGGGCGATGACGTCGAGGACTTCCTTGATATCGTCGAGCACCTGCCTGTTGGCATCGAGGACCGGAACCGCCCGGGCCGGCCGCATCTTCTGGGTCGAGGCCGGATGCGACCAGGAGGAGGTCTTCTCCCATTCGAGATGGTTCTCGGCGGCCAGTGTCGGCATCCAGACGATCTTGCCGCCCATCGCCGCCGTATGCTCGACGGCATAGGGATTGATGCCCCCCACCACATTGTTGAGCACGATGCCTGAAAAGACCCTGGTGGTCAGTTCCGGATGGTGGCGGGAAATCAGGGCCGCCGTCGCCACGCCGGCATAGTCGTGGTCCTTGGTGACCACCGCCGCAAAGCCTGCCTCCGACATCTGGCGGGCCAGTTCCAGATGGTCGAGGGCGCGCGGCGCGATCGAGGGACCACTATGCACATGGGGATCGATCGCTCCCTTGAGCAGCGCGTCGATGCGCCGGATATCCCCAGCCGATCCGGCATCGATGGTAAGTGCGTCCATGGTACTGCCTCCTTGTCCTGCCTGCTCGACTGCGCGATCGGTGCGTCAGGACGGCGTCCCGGCACCCTCGGCCGGCATCGGATAGTCGGCGTCGTTCAGCACCCAGCCGGGCTTCAGCGAGAAATCCAGGCGCGGCGGGCAGAAGATGTCGACGAGTTGGTTCACCCCGGCGAGCATGCCGCGGGAGGTGTGGATCGCCGGCGGCGGGATCACCATCACCGAAGGCGCTTCGCAATATTCGTGCTGGTCGTCGCGCCAGGCGTTGAGATCCGTGGTCCAGGGCCAGCGCAGGTGGTGGGTGAAGGCGCCCTCCAGCGCGAGGGAGACCTGTTCGAAATCGTCGTGATGATGCGGCGAGAGCTTGGTGACGTCGCGCGGCCCGTGCTGCGCCGGCAGGACGTTGACCATCATGGTCGAGCCGCGCCAGATGCGCCCGAACCGCCCCGGCTCGTCCGGCACGTCGAGCGAATAGACATGAAGCCGGGACCCGCCCGTGGCTTCCGGCCAGGGCTGGAACGCCGCGACATTGGGGTGCGGCGTGTCATAGGATGCCGCGTTCGCGCAGCGGGCCACGAGATCCCCGACCCTGGCGGTGAACAGGCGCACGACCGGCCCCGATCCCACGATCCGGATCGTGCTCGGGCCGGGCGGGATGAAGGCGATGGAATAGCCCGGCACGAGCTGCTTGCCATCGGCGGTCTCGACCTCGGCGCTTACGCCTGCATCGGGCAGCAGCAGCACATATTCGTCGGGCTGGGCGGAACGGGTGAAACAGGCGCCATCCCGCGCTTCGCTGTAGGCGACTACGCAATGCTGGCTGCGAATGTACCAGCTGCGGCCATTCGCATCGTCCTCCTGGGGCGCGGTCTCATAGAACTTGCCGCAATCGGCGCCGGCGAACGCGGTCGCCACCGGCCCGGCCTGGACTGACGCCAAAGTCGAACGCGGATCCGAAGCATCATACATGGCAACCTCCCAGCGGCCCGGCGCGGCCCGCACCAAATCTGCCGCTTCGTTTTTTTGTTTCACTAGTTGAAACGTTGTTCCGTTTATTCTTGAAGCAAAGCCCTCCCTTGTCAAGAGGGCCGCCAACGGCCGTCAATCGAGCACGTAGCCCAGCGCTTCGGAAACCTGCTTTGCGGCCCTGACCGTCCGCTCGATCTGCTCAGTGGTGGGCGTCTCGGTGATGAACTGCACGGAATCGACGATCGCCAGCGTCCCGACCAGGGACCCCGCGGCATCGAAGACCGGTGCTGCCAGTGCATTCAGGCCGATCAGGATCTCGTTCGGCGCGATCGCCCAACCGGCCTGGCGCACGCGCTCGATCTCCTTGCGCAAACCGCCGGGCGTGACGATCGTCGCCTGCGTGCGACGCTCCAGGCGCATGCCGAGCACGGTGGCCCGCAAGGCGTCGTTGCCGAAGGCAAGGGCGATCTTGCCCTGGGCCGAACAGTGAAACTCGAGCAGGGATCCCGGCCGGACACCGATCTCGACGGTGGATTTGCCCGGGACGGTGGTGAGCACGCGCACCCCCTCTGCCTCAAGCTGGGCGATCACCGCGGAATGGCCAAGACTGTCGCGCAATTCCCGCAGGGCCCGGGCGCTGGCCGAGACGATGTCGCGCCCCTCTCCCACGGCCTGCCCCAGCTTGATCAGGCGGCTGCCGAGCTGGTAGCGCTCCGTCTCCGGCAGCTGGACGATATAGCCGTGCTGCACCAGCGTCTGCAGATAGCGCCAGATCCGGCTCTTGGTGGTTTCCAGGGCAACGGCCATGGCGGACACGCCCATGGGCCGGCCCTCCTCCGCCAGCAGCTCCAGGATGCGCATGGCCAGAACCACCGCCTGCACGCCGTCACCGCCCGGGCCGCTGACACGAGGCATTCTTCTTTCCTTCATGAGCAAAGGCAAGCCCGGCCATTGACACGGACGCCCTTTGGGTTGAACCTAATTATAGAAACAATGTTTCAACTAACGAAACAAGAAAAATTGACCGCCATGCACGACAACGTCCCCGCACGCCCGGCTGAAGCCTTCCGTCAGCGCCTGCTGTCGCGAAAGACCCTGCTCGGATCGTTCCTCAAGACACCCACCGTCCACGCGACCGAAATCCTCGGCGATCTCGGTTTCGACTTCGTTGTCGTGGATGAGGAACATGCCCCCTTCGATCGCGGCCAGACCGAACTGATCTTGCTGGCCGCACGCGCGGCGGGTACCGCCGCGATCGTCCGCGTACCCGAGATCGCCCGCATCCTCGGCGCCCTCGACGATGGAGCGGCGGGCGTCCTGGTCCCGCACATTTCCTCCGCAGGCAGGGCGCGAGAAGCCGCCGCGGCCTGTCGCTATCGCGGTGGCCGGCGAGGCTTTTCCAATTCGCCGCGCGCCGGGCGCTATGGCGGCCTCGGCATCTGGCCGCATGTCGACCGGCAGGATGCGCATGTCAGCCTGATCGCGATGATCGAGGACCCGGAAGCGCTGGCGGAGATCGATGCCATCCTGGCAACCGAGGGCCTCGACGCCGTCTTCATCGGACGGGGCGACCTTACGGTGGCGCTGCAGGCCGAGAGCACCGACGCCCCCCCTGTCCAGGCCGCCGTCGAGACGATCTGCGCCGCGGCCGGACGGGCCGGCAAGCCCGTCTGCATGATGGTGGCCAACGCTGCCGAAGCAAGGCGCTACCATGCCCTGGGCGCCTCCGCCTTCATCATGGCTTCGGACCAGGCCTTCATGCGCAAGGCAGCGGCCGAAAGCCTGGGTAGCTTTGCCAAGGAATTCGCCGCGTAACGGCACCTGGCAACAAGAACCTGCTCCGCTCTATTTGCGCCCGCCCGAGGGCGCGGATTTCAGCAGGCGCAGCACGATCCAGACCGGCACAACGATCACCGCCCCAAGCAGGAAATAGCCGAACAGGTCCTTGACCATGCCGAACCCCTGCGCCGAAAGGCGCTCGAGAAAGTGCCGAAGCCTGGCGAGGAGCTCCCAGGGCGTCAGGTCGAGCCAGGCCAGCACGAGGCCGACAGCTACAGAAACCACCACCAGCTTGATGATCGTGCCCATTACCGAGCCGCCCATGAACTTCTCCAGCCCAGCCATGCCTATTCTCCTGTCGTGTCAGCCCCTATTTCGGGCGTGACGGCCGCGCGGTCAAGCAGGGCGGTGAGGCTTTCCAGCCTGTCCGCCTCGCCGGGCGGCTTGTCCCAGCGCAGGCGCGCCAGCCGAGGAAAGCGCATGGCGACGCCGGATTTATGGCGGCTGGAACGCGCCAGGCCCTCGAAGGCGACTTCCACCACCAGGCCTTTCTCGGCGGTGTGGACAACCTCCCTCACTGGCCCGAAGCGGTTCACCGTGTTGTTGCGGACAAAACGGTCGATGTCGCGCAATTCCTCGTCGGTGAAGCCGAAATAGGCCTTGCCCACCGGCACCAACTCCTCGCCCTTCCACACGCCGAACGTATAGTCGGAATAGAAGGAGGAGCGCTTGCCATGGCCGCGCTGGGCATACATCAGCACGGCGTCGATGCGGAACGGCTCGCGCTTCCATTTGAACCACAGGCCCTTCGGGCGGCCGGGCACATAAAGGCTGTCGCGCCGCTTCAGCATCAATCCCTCGACGGCTTCCGCATCAGCACCGGCACCGGCTCCGCCCGGATTCTCGCGGGCCAGCGCCAAAGCCTCCGGCCCGGTGAAGACCACGAGCGGCGAGAGGTCGAGGCGCGGCGACGCAAGGCGCGCCACGAAGGCCTCCAGCCGGGCGCGCCTTTCGATGAAGGAGAGATCCCGCAAGTCCTCGTCCCCTTCGGCCAGCAGGTCATAGGCCCTGATATGGGCCGGATAGTCGGCGATGAGCTTTCCCGTCACGCTCTTGCGGTTCAGCCGCTGCTGGAGGGCATTGAAATTCTCGATGCGGCCTTCGCCGTCCTCGCCGAGACGCCGCACCAGCAATTCGCCGTCGATGGCCCCTTCGAAATCGAGGGCCTCGACGAGATCGGGAAAAGCCGGTGCGATATCCTCGCCGGTGCGCGAATAAAGGCGCAGCAAGGGGCCGTTCGCGGTGCGCACCCCGACGGCCTGGACGCGAATGCCGTCCCATTTCCATTCCGCCACATGGCTGTCCGGCAGGATGGCCGCGAGGTCGCCCTCTTCCAGGGCATGGGCCAGCATCACCGGCCGGAACGGGGCAGGATTGCCGCTTTCCGGCCACTCGCCCTTGCCTTCGGCCCAGGCGAACAGGCTCTCATAGGGCGGCTGCAGGCCGGGCCAAGCGAGTTCAATATCATCAGGAGACAGGGAGCCCAGTGCTGCAACGGCGCTCTTGGCGAGACGCGCGGAAGCACCGATCCTGAGCGCCCCCGTGATCAGCTTGAGGAAGGCCCAGCGCCCGGTTTCATCAAGCGCGTCGAGATGGCGGGCGATCAGGGCCGGCATCTCCGAGCGCCCGGCCTGGCTCAGGGCCTCCACCACCTCGGACAGGCTGGGCGCATGGTTCATGCCCGGGCGAACAGGCCACATCAGCGCGATGGTCTCGGAAAGGTCGCCGACATAGTCGTAGGACAGCGCGAAGAGCTCGGGATCGGCGCGTTCACCGATCAACTCGCGCAGCAGGGCGGGCTTGGCATTGCGGAAGGACAGCGCCCCGGTGATCGCCGCCAGCGCATAGCCGCGGTCCGGATCGGAAGTCTCACGGAAATAGCTCGTCAGCAGCCGCAGCTTGGCATTGCGGCCCGGCTCATAGGCAAGGCGGTCGAGCAATTCTGCGAAGCGGTTCATGCCTCCTCCGCCTCCTCGTCGCCATAGCCGATCATGTGCAAAGGCTGGGCCTTCAGCCCCCGGCTGCGGGCCCAATGCACCAGCGCATCCTCCTGGCCATGGGTGACCCACAGTTCCGAGCAGCCCGTTTCCAGGATCGAGCGTTGCAAATCGGGCCAATCGGCATGGTCGGAGATCACCAGCGGCAGTTCGGCACCACTCTGGCGCGCCCGTGCCCGGATGCGCATCCAGCCCGAGGCGTACACGCTGAGGGGATCCGGCATCTTGCGTGACCAGACTTCCTGGGCTGCGCTGGGCGGGCAGAGCACGATGGCACCGGCCAGCTCGGCCGGCTTGACGTCGCGCACCAGCTGCAACGTCCCGAGCTCGATGCCGAAATCCTGGTAGAGCCGCGTCACCTTCTCCATGGCGCCGTGCAGATAGATCGGCGCCTGATGACCGGCGTGGCGGGCCATGGCGATGATGCGCTGCGCCTTGCCGAGGGAATAGGCGCCGACGAGATGGGCCCGCTCGGGAAACAGGGCCAGCGAATCCATGAGCTTGCCGATCTCATGCCTGGGATCGGGATGGTGGAACACCGGCAGGGCGAAGGTGGCTTCCGAGATGAAGACGTCGCAGGGCACCGGCTCGAAGGGCAGGCAGGTCGGATCGGCCTGGCGCTTGTAGTCACCCGAGGCGACGATGCGCAGGCCCTTCGCCTCGAAGGCGATCTGCGCCGAGCCCAGGACGTGGCCGGCGGGATGGAAGGTCACATCGACGCCACCGAGACCGAGCTTCCGGCCCAGGATGGCGGTCTGGCGCGCCTCGCAAAAATCCTCACCATAACGCGCCGCCATGATCGCCAGCGTCTCGGCGGTGGCGAGCACCTGGCGATGGCCGGCGCGGGCATGATCGGAATGGGCATGGGTGATCAGGGCCCGCTCGACCGGCCTCACAGGATCGACATGGACGTCCGCCAGCGGGCAGTACAGCCCCGACGGCGTCGGAATCAGCAAGTCCGAGGGCCGCATGGCGAGAACATAGGGTGAAACCGGCATGGGGCCAAGGTGTTGCCGGCAACCCTGTTTCGGGCAGCCTCGATCTTTGCGGGGTATTGGCGACGGGGACAGGATGACATTGCCGCCTCCATACGATACCGGAAGAAGCGACCCTGGAGACCAAATCCCGATGCTGTTCAACCGGAAGCCGACGCTGACCAATGCCCGATCGCGGGTATCATCCACCAGCACACATCTCGTCGGCGCCGGCCTTGCGGCAGCTCTCGCCCTCATCGGCAGCGCCCATGCCAGCGCCGCCGAGCGGATCGCCCCCAAGGTGATGGTGATCACCATGTTCGGGGAAGAAACCAAGCCCTGGCTGGAAGCCCGGAAGCTGACCACGAAGATCGAGGTCCCCGGCCTGTCGAAGGAGTACCCTGACGTCGCTTGCGATACGGAGGGCCTATGCGTGATGACGACCGCCATGGGCTATGCCAACGCGGCCAGCTCGACGGCAGCCCTCGTCCTCGGCGACAAGTTCGATCTGAAACAGACCTATTTCCTGATCGACGGCATCGCCGGCGTCGATCCAAAGGATGGCACGCTGGGATCGGCGCTGTGGGCACGCTATGTCATCGATGGCGGGCTGCGCCACGACATCGACCCGCGCCAGATCCCCTCCGACTGGCCTGACGGCATGCTGCCGCTCGGCGCCGCCAAGCCGAGCGACAAGGCAGGCTGGAGCGCCGGCACCGAGGTCTATGCGCTCAATGCCAAACTGGCGGAAAAGGCCTTCGAACTGACCCGTTCCGTCGAACTCGCCGACGGCAAGGAGGCCGAGAACTATCGCGCCCGCTACCAGGACGAGGCCGCCCGCGCCAAGCCGGCGGTGAAGCTGTGCGATACCGTCTCGATCGACACCTATTGGCACGGATCGAAGATCGGCGATGCCATGGAGCGCTGGGCCAGGCATGCCACGGACGGCAAGGCGAATTATTGCACCACCCAGATGGAAGACAATGCCACGCTGACCGCCCTCAAGCGGGGCGCCGATGCCGGCCTGCTCGATTTCGAGCGTATCGCGGTGCTGCGCACCGCTTCCAATTTCGATCGCGAGGCACCCGGCCAGAGCGCGGCGGAATCGCTCTCGGCCAAATCCGGCGGCTTCGGCCCCTCCGTCGCCAACGCCTATCGCGTCGGCTCGGCCTTTGCCGATACTGTCATCAAGGATTGGCCGACCTGGTCTGCCGGGATCAAATAAGCGCTTCGCCGGAATAGTCCGCTTCATCGGATCGTGCTCGCGCGGCCCCTGCGAAAAGGGCCGTCGATAGCTGTTGCACCTTTACCTGAGACTCTGAGCGTAAAAGTCCAAAAAGGCTGTAGCCGCCTCGGCACGCCGGCTGCACTCCGCATGGGCCGCCCGATTGGCGCGATTGGTGGGGACTTCGTCGCCCGTGCCCCATGCCGGCCGGCTAGGATGCGCAGGCCTGAGGACGGCTTGTTCGATTGTCACGATCACCATCCGACATTGTCGAAACTGCCGCCTGTCCTGCCGATGGGAACCGGACGATCCTTGCCTTCCTCAAGAAACCGGAAGGAGCGAAGAGATGAAACGCTATGTGATCGAACGCGACATTCCCGGGGTGGGCGGCCTGAACCGGGACCAATTAAAGGATGTCGCCCGCACCTCGAACGCCGCCCTGGCCAAGCTCGAAGGTCGGGCCCAATGGCTGCAGTCCTATGTGGTCGATGACAAGACCTTCTGCGTCTACCTGGCCGAAGACGAGGACGCTGTCCGCGAACATGCAAAGCTCAGTGGCTTTCCGGCGACCAGGATCACCGAGGTTCGCAGCGTGGTCGAGCCGATGACTGCCAATTCCTGACACCGGGGCGCCGCCTTGGTCGGGCGGCGCCCGTTCTCGGTTGGAGCAGGCCGATGCGAAATCCCCGATTTCCAGAACCCGACGGCCCGCGCCCTGGCTTCCTGCGCTGGGTCGATCTCGCAGCGACGAATATTGCGAGCGCCGAGGTGTTCTATGCCGGCATGTTCGGCTGGAGACGGAATGAAGAAGCGATGAATGGCGGTCAATTTACCCGATTCAGTGTGTCCGGCATGGATTTCGGCTCCGTCTACCAGCTCAGCCATGCCCATCGTGCACGGGGCGTCCCCTCGCATTGGACGCCCTATTTCGAGGTGGACGATCTCGAGAAAGCCCTCGCACGCGCCGTCTCTCTCGGTGGCGAGGTGATCGTCCGCGCCGCCAACGCGCCAGGGCTGGCGCGGATCGCCCTCATCCTCGATGCGGTCGGCGCACTGGTCGGATTGTGGGAGCCGCTCGACGCAGGCTTCACGGAGGGCCCTGATGCCGACGCAGGCTGAAGCCTCGAGCGATCCGGCATCGGCCAAGCTGGGGGTCAAGCCGATCGAGGTCACGGTCGTGCTGCTGGATGGTGGCTATGCCTCAACCGCCATTGGCCCGCTTGAGGTTTTTCACTCGGCCGGCTCGCTGTGGAATTGGCTTCATGGCGAGACCCCGAGGCCGCCATTCCGGGTTCGGACCGTCTCCATCGACGGCAAGGGCGTGACCAGCCTGTGCGCCCTGGGCCTGGTGCCGACACTGTCGATCGACGACATCGAGCACGCGGACATCGTCATCGTACCGGCCTCCGGCTGGGACATCCAGGATCGCTTCATCGGCAATGAGGCCTTCCTCACCTGGCTGCGCAAATGGCATGGGCGCGGCGCCTATATCGCCGGCATATGCACTGGAGTCATCTTCCTGGCCGAGGCCGGGCTGCTCGATGGCCGGATCGCAACCACGCATTGGGGTGTTGCCGACATGCTGCGGCAGCGCTACCCGCAGGTTCATTGGCAGACCGAGCAATTCGTCACCGAGGACGGCCATATCCTGTGCAGCGGCGGCGTCTACGCCTCAATCGACCTCAGTCTCTATCTGGTGGAGAAGTTCTGCGGCCATGAGATCGCCCTGCAATGCGCCAAGTCCCTTCTCGTCAGCATGCCGCGCGGCCGCCAATCCGGTTATGCTGTGCTTCCCCTTTCGCGCCCACATGCGGATGGCAGGGTTCGCGAGGCGGAGGAATATCTGCGCACGCATTTCGACGAGGACGTGTCGATCGATACGCTGGCGGGGCGCAGCGGTATGAGTCCGCGCAACTTCATTCGCCGCTTCAAGGCTGCGACCGGTTCCCTGCCCGGCGCCTATCTCCAGAAGCTGCGCATATCGGCGGCAAAGGATCTGCTCGAAGCCGGAGCGACATCCATCCAGGCGGTCTGCGCCAAGACGGGTTATGCCGACATCGTGTTTTTCAGGAGTCTGTTCAAGCGCCACACCGGCATGACGCCGGCAGAGTATCGACGGCGCTTCACACATATGAATTTCGACCGTAGCGAATTGGTCGCCGGCCGCAGGGCCTAGAGCGTTTTGCGACTAGACGTAATCACCTCGAATCACAAAGACGCGTCGAAACAAAGAGTTAGAGCAAACAAGCGGTCGGGCTTGAATGCATTTTGCTCCAGACATCCTCAACCTCATCGGAGGTCCCGCATGGGCGCTCAACCAGCAGCCCTGAGATGGCTTGCGTCCAGGGTCCGCGCGGCCGCCCGCCTCGGCGCTGCCGCGATCGCCCGCCATCGTGAACAAATCCGCCATACCCGCATGCTGGTGGCGATGAACGACCGTGGTCTCCGGGACATTGGCCTGCTCCGAGTCGGCGAAAGGTTCCATATGGAGCGCTCCACCGATTGCGGCCATCATCTCGGGGTCTCCCTGCCACCCCCGGCGGAAGAAAACCTGCCCGGGATCCGGCGGAACACGCCTGGCACGCCCCCCCCCCCGATCAGGCGCCGATGGACCTGGGTGACAACGGCAATATGATAGGGGCCGCGGATTGAGCCGCCCCTGGCCGTGGCGTCTATTTTCTTGCCGCAGGTCCTGGCCTATAGGCGTGCCATGCTCAAAGCCCGCTCCTCCGGCAATGCCATAGCCGACCGCCGCTTCGCCTATGCCATGGAATACAAGGCGGGAGGCGACCCCGCTTCGGCCGCCGAATTGGTGACGCAGGCCCTCCATGAAGCGCCGGATTGGGCTGCCGGCTGGCTCGCCCTCGGCGATCTCAACGAGATGCTCGGACGCCGGGACGAAGCCATCGACACCTATCGCCAAGCACTCCGCCTCGACCCGGCCGATGAAGCCGGCGCCGGTGCACGCCTTGCCCGGCTCGGCGAGATGCCGCCCGACGGCGCCATGACGCCGGCCCACATCGCCGCCTTGTTCGACGAATACGCGCCGCGCTTCGAGCGTTCCCTCGTCGCCGATCTCTCCTATCGCGGGCCTGCCCTGTTGCGCATGGCCCTGGACGGCATCGGCCGGAGCAAACCGTTCGAACGCGCCCTCGATCTGGGCTGCGGCACCGGCCTTGTGGGCGAGGCCTTTCGCACCCTTTGCCAGGATATCGTCGGCGTCGACCTGTCCGGTGCCATGCTCGCCAAGGCACGGGCCAAGCAGGTCTATCGGCAGCTGGAGCAGGCGGAGATCGCCGATTTTCTCTTCCGACAAGCCGCTGATAGCGCCGACCTGATCCTGTCAGCGGACGTCTTCATCTATCTCGGTGATCTCGATACCATCTTTCGTCAGGCCGCGCGCGTGCTGGTGCGTGGCGGCCTGTTCGTCTTTACGGTCCAGAGCCACAGCGGGCCCGCCGCCTTCATCCTGAATCACGATTTGCGGTACGCCCATTCACGCGAGGGCCTTGCAGGTTGGGCGGCGGCGGCCGGTCTGCACCTGCGTCATCTCGATCACGCCTCGCCCCGCACCGACCGGGGAGTACCGGTGCCGGGCCTTGTCGCCGTGCTCGAGCGATAGCCGGGCCTGGGGGCAAAAGACCACTGCGCTGCTCCCGGTACGCCGCACGCCTTGGCAAAATGACTTCCCAAACGTAAGGATGGCCTGGGGGACTTGGCTGCTTGCCAGCCAGAGGAGAGTCATGCGCTTGAAGGGGGCATCATGTTTTCAAAAATTTCCACAGTCGTCCTGGCTGGTCTCGCCTGCGCGAGCTGCGCCACCAGCGACGGATTGCAGACCCTGACGCGCACGGCCGACCAGACGCCGCGCGGCCGGGTCATCAAGAACACCACCCGCATCACCAACGGCATCCTGGCCGGCAATTTGATGGTGTCGAATTTCTACTACTGGAATCGCCCGCAACCGGTAACGGCGCCGATCCTGCGCGACATGGACATCAGGGCCCGCCGTGCTGGCTGCCTCGACGGCAATGCCCCGACGCGCAGCAGCGTCAGCGCCCGCTGGGGCACCTACACCTCGGCCTATCGCATCATCGGCCATTACGACTGCGATTGAACGCCCTGGCGGTGCAAGACGCCCCGCGAACAGCCTTCAACCAAGACACAGCCTTTCCCGGAGGAAAGACCATGTACGCGAAACTTCTCATCGTGGCTGTCTCGGGCCTCGGTCTTGCCAGTTGCGCCGGCCGCAGCGACCTGAACCTGATCACCCGCACCTCGCAGGACACAGCACGGGGCGAAGTGGTCAAGCGCATCTCGCGCATCGACGGCGGCGCTTTTGCCGGCGGCCTCATGGTCTCCAATTTCTATTACTGGCGCCGGTCGCAGCCGATCACCCCGGCCATCCTGCGGGATTTCGATGCACGCGCCCGCCGTGAAGGCTGTGCCGGAGGCCTGCCGCCGATCCGCCGCAGTCTCACGGGGCGATGGGGCAATTATGTCTCGGCCTATACCATCATGGCGATCTATGATTGCCGCTAGACAGTTCAGCTCGACAGTGGACATCTGACCGCGGCACGCCAATATCTCCGCAGGCATTGGCGATAGCGGCATGAATGAGCAAAGCGGGAGGCGGGAGAACGGAGATCCAATCTCCACAGCCCTGCTCCCAACACTTCCGGCGATCTTCGCAAACTGGTTCGCTGCGCGCGGCTGGACGCCGCGGCCGCATCAGCTCCAGCTCGTCGAGAAGGCGCGCAATGGGCGTTCGGCCCTGCTGATCGCTCCTACCGGTGCCGGCAAGACCCTGGCGGGCTTCCTGCCGAGCCTGATCGACCTCGAGCACCGCCGGGCGAATGCGCCCGCCAGTCTCCACACCCTCTATATCTCGCCGCTGAAGGCGCTGGCCGTCGACGTCGCCCGCAACCTGGAACGCCCGGCCGGTGAGATGGGGCTCCCCATCCGCATCGAAACCCGCACGGGAGACACGCCCCAGGCCAAGCGCCAGCGCCAGAAGCGCGACCCGCCCGACATATTGCTCACCACGCCCGAGCAGCTCGCTCTGCTGCTGGCGAGCCGGGAGGCCACCGACCTTTTCGGCGGTCTCAAGCGGGTGGTGCTGGACGAACTCCATTCCATCGTCACCTCCAAGCGCGGTGACCTGCTTGCCCTCGGCCTGGCGCGTCTGCGGCATTTCGTGCCGGATCTCGAAGTCGTCGGCCTCTCCGCCACGGTACGAGACCCGGATGAACTCCGGCGCTGGATCGTGCCCCAGTCCCCGGGTCACCCGGCCATGGCCGACCTAGTGATCGCCGAGGGCGGCGCGGCGCCGGTGCTCGACATCCTCGAAACCGCCGAGCGGCTGCCCTGGGCGGGGCATACAGCCCGCCACGCGATGGCCGAGCTCTACGCCCTGATCAAGGCTCACAAGACCACGCTCGTCTTCGTCAATACCCGCATGCAGGCCGAGTTCGTGTTCCAGGAACTGTGGCGGGTGAACGAGGAGAATCTGGCCATCGCGCTCCATCACGGCTCGCTGGAAGTCGGCCAGCGCCGCCGGGTCGAGGAAGCCATGGCGGCCGGGCGGCTCAAGGCCGTGGTCTGTACCTCCACGCTCGACCTCGGCATCGATTGGGGCGACGTCGATCTCGTCATCAATGTCGGCGCGCCCAAGGGGGCTTCCCGCCTGCTGCAGCGCATCGGCCGCGCCAATCATCGCCTGGACGAACCCTCGCAGGCGATCCTGGTACCGACCAACCGTTTCGAAGTGCTGGAATGCAAGGCCGCCGTCGATGCGGCAAAAGCGGGCGAGCAGGACACGCCGATCGCCCGCACCGGCGCCCTCGACGTGCTGGCCCAGCACGTGCTCGGCGTCGCCTGCGGGGCGCCCTTCGACGCCGATGCGCTCTATCGGGAAATCGCTTCTGCCGAGGCCTATGCCGGGCTCGACCGCCCGACCTTCGACGACGTGCTCGCCTTCGTGGCGACCGGCGGCTACGCCCTGAAGACCTATGACCGCTTCGCCAAGATCCGGCAGGGCAAGGACGGCCTCTGGCGCGTCGCCAATCCCATGGTGGCGCAGGCTTATCGGCTCAATGTCGGCACCATCGTCGAGGAAGCGCTGCTCAAGGTGCGCCTTTCCAATCGCGGTCCACGCGAGCCAACGCGCATGGCCGCCGACAAGCCGACGCCCTACCTGCCCTGGTTCATGGATCCCAAGGCCTCCGGCCCGCCCAAGCGCAAGCCGGGTGAGACGGCGGCCCGGCGCGGCTTCGGCCGCGTGCTCGGCGAGGTCGAGGAATATTTCGCCGAGGGACTTTCCATCGGCGACACCTTCCTGTTCGCCGGGGAGATCCTGCGGTTCGAGGGCATCCAGGAAGAAGATGTGCTGGTCACCCGCGCTCCGCCCGGCCGCGATCCGAAGATCCCTTCCTTCGCCGGCGGCAAGTTTCCGCTTTCCACCCATCTCGCCAGCCGCGTGCGCTCCATGCTGGCCGATCCCGACAGCTGGACCGGCCTGCCCGGCCAGGTTGCCGATTGGCTGCGCCTGCAGCGCGACATCTCCCGCATGCCGCCGGCCGGCGACCTCCTGGTCGAGACATTTCCGCGCGGCAACCGCCATTACCTGGTCTGCTATCCCTTCGAGGGCCGCCTCGCCCACCAGACGCTGGGCATGCTGCTGACCCGCCGGCTGGAACGGGCCAAGCTCAAGCCGATGGGTTTCGTCGCCAACGACTATGCGCTGGCGGTATGGGGCGTTTCCGACATGCACCGGGCCGCCATGGACCAGCTCTTCGACCAGGACATGCTCGGCGACGATCTCGAGGAATGGCTGGCGGAATCGGCCCTGATGAAGCGCATGTTCCGCACCTGCGCCATCATCTCCGGCCTGATCGAGCGCCGTGCGCCCGGCAAGGAGAAGACCGGACGCCAGATCTCGGTGTCGACCGACCTTGTCTATGACGTGCTGCGCCAGCACGAACCCCACCACATCCTGATGCGCGCCGCCTGGGACGATGCGCGGACCGGCCTGCTCGACCTCCAGCGCCTTTCCGGCATGCTCTCGCGCATCAGGGGCCGAATCATCCATAAGAGGCTCGATCGCATCTCGCCCTTGGCGGTGCCGATCATGCTGGAGATCGGCCGGGAGCCGGTCTATGGCGAGGCGACGGACAGCGTCCTCGCCGAGGCAGCGGATGATTTGATCGCGGAGGCCATGGTTGGACGGCAGGATCGACCCGACGACAGAGAAAGCGCCCGAGATGATCCGGCGGGATGAAGCCGTGCTGGCCGTCGCAGGCGTCGAATTCCTCGCCACCGCCGACGGTGCGCTGGTCTGGCTCGAGGAAAGCCTGGTCGTCGTTTCGGACCTGCATCTGGAAAAGGGTTCCTCCTTCGCGGAACGCCGCGTACTTCTGCCACCCTATGATACCGCCGAGACCTTGAAGCGCCTGGCGCGGCTCCTGTCCCGCTTCGGCGCGAAGCGACTGGTCTTCCTCGGCGACAGTTTCCACGACCGCCGTGCCGATACCCGCCTCGCCTCCGGCGACCGCGAGGCGCTGCAGCGCTGCATCCATGGGCGCGAGATATTCTGGATCGCCGGCAATCACGATCCGGATCCGCCGACGGGCCTTGGCGGCACCGCAACGCCGGAGCTCGCCATCGGCTCCGTGCTGTTCCGCCACGAGCCATCGGCCAGGGCGGAACCCGGCGAGATCGCCGGCCATCTGCACCCGGTCGCCAGGGTGGCAACACGCGGGCGCTCGCTAAGGCGGCGCTGCTTCGCCGGTGACGGCAAGCGCGCCATCCTGCCGGCCTTCGGCGCCTATGCCGGTGGGCTGAACGTGCGCGACGCCGCCTTTGCCCCCCTGTTTCCCGATGGTTTCACCGCGCATCTGATGGGCGACGAGCGCGTCTTCGCCTTCCCGAGAGCGCGGTGCCTGGGCGGATGAGGGGCGACAAGCCTTCTCCTCACGGCTCCCCTCAGCAAGGATGCCGTCCGGCCTTGCCTCCCTCGACCGACGCGCGCTGCGAGGGCGTCAGGCGTGTCTCGATTTCCGCCAGCTTTTCCAGCGCGTCCGCATCGCCGGCCGCCGCGGCGAGGGCGAGGAAGCGGTAGGAAACGGCAAGATCGCGTGGCGTGCCGAGGCCGCGGGCCGCCAGCAGGCCGTAATTATACTGGCTGGCGACATGGCCTTTCTCGGCGGCCTGGTGGAACCAGCGAGCCGCCTGTTCGTAGTCTGGAGCGCCCATGACGGCGCCATTGGCATAGAGCACGGCCAGGTTGTACATCGCGTTCACGGAACCATGCTCGGCCGCGCGCTGATACCACAGCCCCGCCAGCACGGCATCCTGGCCGACTCCCCTGCCCTTGTCATAGGCCAGCCCCAGCAGGAACAAGGCCGGCGTATAGCCCATCTGGGCCGCCTGGCGATAAAGCCCGGCCGCCTTGGCGAGATCCTGGGTGGAGGCGTCAGGCCGATCGAGCCGGCGTGCCTCCTCGAACCAGGCCAAGGCCTGGCCGGCCTGCTCGGGCTTGGGTATCGCTATCTCCGGCCGCGTCTGAGGCATTGCCAACGTGTTCAGGCGCGTCATGGGCCGGCTGCTAGGTGCCGCGCTGGCCTTGCCGCCCTGCAGCGCGCCCAGCATCATGGTCACGGCCGCCAGACCCAGCAGGATCGGGCGCTTGTGCCGTTTGTAGAATGGTTCACCTCCGGTCACGGGATCGTTCTCCTCGCGCGTGATGGCCCCCTCGGCCTCGTTTGCGGCACGCGCCGCCCGCCGCGCCGCGGCGATGAAGGCGCTGCGCGTTCCGCCCGGTGGCGGCGAGCCGCCTGCCCCGAGTGCCGAAACCTGGCTGGGACGGCCGGTATTGTGCGGCGTGTCCGTGAAAGAACTGCGGGGCCCATCACCCGCAAGGGATCGCGGCAAGTCATCCGACCAGGCAATGTCGTCGGGTCGCTCGCGGCCGAACAAGGGCGGGACCTCCGATAGATCGGGCGGTCCGGCGACGACCGCTCCGCCCCGGCTCCTGACCACCTCCTCGACGGAGGCAAGGCGATTGCCGAGTTGGTGCAGCAGCGATTGCAAGGCGTCGAGAGCCTTTCGGGTGTCCCGGACATCGTCCTGCTGATACTGGCGCAGCTCACGATAGATCCGCTGCAATTCCTCCGGCAAGGCGGCCAGCGCCGATCCGGCCAATGCCTCGCCGAAAGCCTCCCGCAGTTGCGCAGCGCCAGGCCTGCCGCCGGCGAACCCCTCGATGCTGCCGGCCATGGCCGCGATCTGCCGCTCCAAGGCGGAGAAAGCCGCCTCGTCGACGACACGCCCATCCAGGCCTTCGAGCCTGGCCATCAACCCCGTGAAGGAGGCATTGGTCGAGGACTGCGCCTCGTCCACGGCCTGGCGCAGGGCATCGATCTTTTCATGAAGCTGGTGTGTGCCCTCGGGCTGGCGGACGAGATCGCCAAGGCGGGCGCGAATATCGGCCGTCTCGCGCTGGAGTGTGGCCAGCACGGCCGGATCCTGGGCCTGGCGTGCCAACAGATCGAGTTTCTTGTCGAGGCGCGCAAACTGCTCCGGGGAGCGGATGTCGGCCACGTGCCGGCTGAGATCCGCCATCTCCGCACGCAGTCCGGCGAGATCCTCCTGGCCGGATGCGGCCGAGGGATGACTGCGCCTGAGTTCGGCGACCTCCCGCGTCAGCGCCGCAATCTGCTCGCTCAGATCGTCGCGAGGCGCAGGCGGAACCGACGGTGCGGATGCAGCCGAACCGATCTTGTCGGCCATGCCGGCGATGCGCTGCTCCAGATCCCGCGCCAGGTCATCGAGAGCATCGACCTCGCCGACCGGTGCCGCAGGGGCGGGTCGGGACGCAAAACCATCCACAAGGGCATCGACCAGGGCAGCCATCTGCACCTCGCTCTGCTCCTGCCTGTGGATAAGTTGCTCGATCAGCCCCGCCATTCTGATTTCACTCGCGCGGATATGGCGCGCGAGCACCGCCGCACTGACTTCTACCGTCTGGATCTTTCGTTTCGGATCACCGGAACCACTACCAACATACCTCTCACGGGTCGCGGCCAGCTTCCGAGCAATCGCCGCCAAGGGTGATTCCGGCAGGTCGCTCAGCGTCTCGAAAAGCGACGGTTCATGCAATTTCTGCTCGGCAACGGTGGATTTGAGCCATTGTGCAAGCGTCATGCCCGAGCGGCTTGCCAGGACGGCGGCAGCCTCGCGCGTCTGGGAATCGACGCCCTCGACACTCCATGAGGCTGCTTGGTTCATTTGGCTTCCCGTGCCGGCGAACGGCCTGATTCTCACGCCTCTCCCTGCCTCCGCCCCGGAAAACCGGGTCGGGAACAAGTGGAGAGGGCGGCACGCAGTGCCCGCAACAGCAGGTTTCGCGCAACAGGGTAAATATCCTGTTAACCCTCACTGCCCTAGCGCTCTTCCCGGTAGCAACAACATTGTAGAGCATCCAAAGCGCTTTTTTTACTAAAAACCTTGCTACCCAAACTGCAGAGCAGACGGGAAAGTGAGATACCTTGCAGGA
Source organism: Labrys sedimenti (assembly GCF_034424805.1). Lineage (NCBI taxonomy): Bacteria > Pseudomonadati > Pseudomonadota > Alphaproteobacteria > Hyphomicrobiales > Xanthobacteraceae > Labrys > Labrys sedimenti. The sequence goes on along the minus strand of NZ_JAXOUF010000002.1, from coordinate 212,151 downwards.
ACCGACATTAGACTTTGCAACAAGGTCAGAATTCTGTTGACGCTCGTGTTGTTCGAAACGCTCAACGCGCCCTAATTTAATACGTTACCCTTGAAAGGAAGCAGAGCGAGGGCTATGATCTCCCTGCTGGAGATTTGGGCGTTCGCTTGGTAATATATTAATTGCTGACGCCCCCCGGATTTCGTATTATGGTACCTGTTGCAACGAATGAGTAGCGGCGCTGCTAGCCTGTAACGGGCGCGAGAGAGAGACCATGTCAAAGTTGGAAGCCAGGTCGGCAACAAACACAAAAGGCCAACCGGTGACGGTATTCGTAGCAGAGACAGAAAACGCTACGAATAGCACGACCACCTATACAATAGGTGACCTTGCGCGAGAATTTGGCGTTACTTTGCGAACCTTGCGCTTCTACGAGGACAAGGGTCTCCTCAATCCTACGCGCGACAACCTGACTCGGCTCTATAGTGCACGTGATCGGGAGCATCTGCAACTTATCCTTAAGGGTAAGCGGCTGGGTTTTACCCTGGTAGAAATCGGCGAGATGATTGCGCATCACGGTGAGGGCAAGACGGCGAGTCTCGACATCAGCGCCAACACCGTCCGCGAGCAGATCGAGCATCTGGAACGTCAGCGCCGCGAGATCGATGAAGCCCTGGTCGAATTGCGCCGCAGCTATGAGGGATTGGCCAACGCCCTGCCGCGCTAAGTGGCCGTATTCCCACGTCGAAAATACCTGATCGGCAGCGCGGCGTTCCTTGTGTTTGCCGGCCTTGGTCTATGGGCCCTCTTCCTTTTCATGCACAAGCCCGTCGGCCTGATCGACAGGCCGTTCGAGCTGACGGACGCTGAAGGCCGCGTCTTTGACTCCAAGGAATTGCAGGGCAAGCCTAGCCTGGTCTATTTCGGCTTCACCCACTGCCCCGACATCTGCCCGACGACCTTGTTCCTGCTGGCGCAGGTGCTGAAGAAACTCGGGCCGGGCGCCTCGCGGATCAACGCCCTCTTCATAACCGTCGATCCCGACCGGGACACGCCCGAGCAATTGAAGACCACCCTCGCCGCCTATGATCCTCACCTGCGCGGCCTGACCGGCGACCCCGCACAACTTGCCTCGATACGCGACATCTACGGCATAGATGCAAATATCTTGCCTGGGACAGGCAAGAACTACAATATCGACCATACCGACACTGTATTCATACTCGACAAGGAAGGTCGCGTACAATCGAGCTTCGACCTGCATGTCTCGTCAGACGAAGTAGTCGCTCTTCTGGAGACTGTCATGCAGGCCCGATAAAGTGCGAGATCGAGGATTGGCCTTGCACCCGGGAACGGATCGGGCATTCCCTGCCAGGGCTGTAGCCAACTCCGGGAAACATCCGTGGACGCATCCATGGACCCCGCCGGAAAGCCCTGCCCGACCCCGCTGCAATAGGAATATGGCCTGTTGAAATTCGGTGCCCTCTGGACGCTCCTGCTCGGACTGATGCTCGCCATCCCCGCCCATGGCGACGGCATGGCGGCCCCGACCTCCACCGGCCCCTACGGCCTGTGGGATCCACACCGGCGCCCGGAACGACCGGATCTGAAATCGGTAAGGCGGATCCGCTTCCTGACCGAGGACGATTTTCCGCCTTTCGACTTCCAGGGATCCAGCGGCGCCCTGGAAGGCTTCAATGTCGACCTCGCCCGCGCGATCTGCCGGCAACTGAAGGTCCCTTGCACCATCCAGGCCCGGCGCTGGGACACCATCGTCGCAGCCCTGGAGGAGGGACAGGCGGATGTGATCGCCGCCTCGCTCGTGCCGAGCAAGGAAGCTCGCGAAAGGCTGCAGTTCTCCCGCCCCTATTACATGCGCCCTGCCCGCTTCGCCATGCGGCGCCAGGAGCCGCCACCGGCCCTCACGCCGGAGGGGCTGGCCGGTCGCCGCATCGGCGTCGTCGCCGACACGGCGCATGCCGCCTATGCCAAGGCCTATCTCAAGACCGCCAGCCTGGTATCCTTCGCCAATGACGCGGCGCTGCGCGAAGCCCTCAAGCGCGGGGAAATAGACTTGGCCTTCGCCGACGGCATCGGCCTGTCGCTCTGGCTCAACGGTTCGGACGCCGGCAATTGCTGCAGCTTTGCGGGCGCTCCCTATCTCGACGGCCACTTTTTCGGTGACGGCATCGGCATGGCCATGCGACGCGAGGACGGGGATCTCAAGCAGGCCATCGACTACGCCCTTTTCCAGATCTGGGAACAGGGCGTCTATGCCGATCTCGTGCGCCGCTGGTTTCCTGTCGATCCCTTTGCAGGCCTTCCGTGACGTAAACGGAAACCTGCACGCCCTCCGCTGTTACCGAAAAGACTCACTTTGTCGCCGAAGCTGGGGAAAACGCACCCCACGTCAGCAGGACTCTTGCGCGAGAGTCACTGCCTATTGTAGTTAAGGCTTCGTTAAGCACGACATCTCGTGCGGCGTCTCATAACTCCTGTCAGCTCATGGCGTGCATGCGCAACGATGTTCTGTCGACATCGTGGCTGATGGGAAAGGATTCGGCGTAGCGAATTCGGGCGAAAACAAGGCGGAAGGCAGGAGAGGCTGATGCACTGGACAGACGAGCGGGTAGAACTTCTGAAAAAGCTGTGGTCAGAAGGTCTGTCTGCTAGCGCCATTGCCACAGAACTTGGCGGCGTCACACGCAATGCCGTGATCGGCAAGGTGCATAGACTCGGTTTGTCTGGCCGGGCCAAGGCGCCTGCGCCGGCACCACAGCGTCGCATCAAGCCCACGCGGGCTCCCTCGCATCCGCTCCGCACCCAGACCTCCGCGCCGGTGGTGCGGGGCAATACCGCCCTCGCTCCGCAGATCATGCCGCTCGTCGCCATTGAAGAACGCCCCGAACCCGCCTTGCGTCCGGTCGAGGAAGTCGTCATCCCGATGTCCGAGCGTGTCACCATCATGGAACTGCGCGAGCATATGTGCCGTTGGCCGTTGGGCGATCCCGGGCGTGAGGACTTCCGTTTCTGCGGCAGCCGTGTCGGGCCTTCCGGCCCCTATTGCCCCCATCATGCCTCGATCGCCTACCAGCCGGTACTCGACCGTCGGCGGGACCGCGACAAGGAGCGCCGCGCCGCCCGCGCCTGATCGCAGGATTTCATCCGATCCATTCAAAGGCAGGGATTTCCCTGCCTTTTTCTTTGCGTCGTACTGGTACCTTTCCCAAAGGGAAATCCACTTGCTTTTAGCGGCGCATCGGCCTAAACGCCGGTTCGCCCCAAACTCTTGTTGCGCGGCGTTGCAAGACAACACACCGGAACCAGAGCAATGACACGGAATGTGGACGGGGCATCTCCCGACATGACCGCAACCACAGGCGCCATCGATGGCACGACGCTGATTGCCTGGGGCTTTCAGCCCGGCAGGTGGTTCGGCCCGGCCCTGGCCGAGGCCAATCGCCTGCGCCGGGCCGGCGCGGATGACGATACCATCTTCGCCGCCCTGCAGGCCATGCAGCCGGTCGAGACCCTGCTGCGCACCAATGGCATGCCCTATGGCATCTTCCTCGACGCCGAAGGCGAGCTCGAACAGGCCAACCTCGCCGCCGTGACCGCGCATATGGACGCACTCATGCGGGTGCCGACCATCGTTGCCGGCGCCGTGATGCCCGACGCCTGCCCTTCCGGCACCGCTCTCGGAACCATTCCGGTCGGCGGCGCGGTCGCCTGCGAGGACGCCATTCATCCCGGCTTTCATTCCGCCGATATCTGCTGCTCGGTGGCGATCACCGTGTTTGCGCGCAAGGATGATCCCAGGCGCATCCTCGATGCCGTCCAGGCGGTGACCCATTTCGGCCCCGGCGGTCGCAAGGCGATGATCGTCCCGGATTTCGCGCCCGATATCGATGCCACGCTGCAGGCCAATCCCTTCCTGCACGGGCTCGGCAACATCGTGCTCGGCCATTTCGGCTCGCAGGGCGACGGCAATCACTTTGCCTATGTCGGCCATCTCAGCTCCAGCGGCCAGCCGGCGCTGGTGACCCATCACGGCTCGCGCGGACTTGGTGCCCAGCTCTACAAGCGCGGCATGGCGGCCGCCCGCAAGCACACCCAGATCGTGGCGCCCCGGGTGCCGGCCCACAATGCCTGGCTGAAGGCCTCGAGCGAAGAGGGGCGGGCCTATTGGCAAGCCCTGCAATTCGCGCGGAGCTGGACCAAGGCCAGCCATTTCGCCATTCACGACCTGGCCGCGAGGTCGCTCGGCAATGCCGTAGCGGACCGGTTCTGGAACGAGCACAATTTCGTGTTCCGGCGCAATGACGGGCTCTACTATCACGGCAAGGGGGCGACGCCGTCCTGGCCCGGCTTCTCGCCGGACGATGACGGCCGCACGCTGATCCCGCTCAACATGGCCGAACCGATCCTGATCACGGCGCATCGCGACCGCAAGGAGGCCCTCGGTTTCGCTCCGCACGGGGCGGGCCGCAATCTCAGCCGCTCGGCCTTTTTGCGTCAGGAAAAGCCGGACCTGCCCGAGGGCATCGACGTGCGCTTCTATTGCGGCAAGGCAGATCTGTCCGAATTGCCGCAGGCCTACAAGAATGCCGCCGCGGTGCGGGCCCAGATCGACAAATACGGCCTCGCCGAGGTGGTCGACGAGGTCCTGCCCTATGGCTCGATCATGGCCGGCGACTGGGAACAGGACGCACCCTGGCGCAAGAAGCGGAGTTGAGACTGCGAACTCGCCGGCATCTTGCCCGTTCCTGCACCCTTGCCTTTTCCGCGCGGGAAAAACGGACAAGATGCCGCGTGGCAGGCCGCATCATCGTTTCAATGGTTTCACCATCATGATGTTGGCATGTCCCCGCGGATAGTCCTCGATCGATGCCAGCCGCCGGAACCCGTACTTCTCGTAGAAGGCGGGCGCCTGGAAGGTGTGGGTCGTCAGCACGATCTGACAGCAGCCCCGACGGAGCGCCTCTTCCTCGGCCGCCGCCAGGAGGCGCACACCGAGCCCCTGCCGACGACGGTCTTCGGCGACCCAAAGCGTCTTGATCTCGCAGCAACCGCCCCAACTATGCCCGTGCAGCCCGGCATAAAGCTCTCCCTCGGCAGAGCGCAGCAGAATGGCCAGGATCCGTGCATCGCGGATGCCGGTGCGTTCGATATTGTCCTGGTCCAGCAGATCGTCGAGCCGCTGGAGATCTGAGGGAACAGGATCGTCGAAAACCGAAATCGGGCCCTCGTCAGGCATGGACTTTGCCTTCAATGTTCGTTGAAGAAGGCGATCTCGTCGGCGAAGGCCTCCTGCGCCATTGGAAAGTCGAAGCCCTGGAAGACATGGCAGCCGCCCGGCCACAGCCTGAGCGTCGTGGCATTGCCAGCCGCTTCCCAGCGTCCCGCCATGAACACGCTATCATCCAGCAGGGCGTCATAGGTTCCGACGGAGAACAGGGCCGGCGGCATGCCCTTCAGATCGCCATAGAGCGGGGAAACCTCGGGCGAGCGCAGATCGACGCCATCGGGCACGCAGGCCCGCACGAACAGCGCGATGTCGCGCGGCGTCAGGATCAGCTTGCCGCGATCGAAGCTGCGCGCGCTCGGCGTCATGCCGAGATCGTAGCAGCCGGCGATGAGATTGGCCCCCGCGAAGGGCGTGAGGCCATGCCGATCGCGCAGGCGCTGCAGCGTCAGCGCCGAGAGATGGGCGCCGGCGCTCTCGCCGCCGATAAAGAAGCGCTTGGTGCGGAAACGCCGGCTGCCTTCTGACGCCAGCCACAGCGCCGCCGCCTCGCAATCGTCCGGTCCGGCGGGAAAGGGGTGTTCCGGCGCCAGGCGATATTCCACCGAAATGCAAGCCATGCCGGTGGCCGCCACGATCTTCTCAAGGCTCTCGTCCTGGAAGTCGGATTGGTTGAACATCCAGCCGCCGCCATGGATATGCAGATAGACGCCGGTCGGCGCCTCGGGTGCGATGATGCGGAGCGGCACCTTGCCCTGCTTGCCGTCGATCTCCAGCACTTCTGCCCGGGCGCTCTTGCCCTGTAGCGGGAAGATTCCCTTGCCCTGGCGCCGGGTCTCGCGGATCAGTTCGGGCGGGAAGGACCACAGATCCGGCAGAGCGCTCATCTTGGCGATGATGTCGGCATTGAGCGCCGCCGTGGTCTCGGCCACGGCATCGGGAGCAAACACGGCAGGGTCGACAGAGGGCATGAGCTTGAATCGCCTTGATAGGATGGCGCACAGTGCCGGGAACCGGCAAGGTCGGCAAGGCCCCCGCCGCCCCCCTCGCGTGGCCTTTCGCAACAGGAAGGACCCGGGCGCGGCAACTCAACCCTTCTCATCGGACCGGAAAACCGCTATCCCTAGCACCTTGAAAGGTGGCAATAGCGAGACCCATGATTCCTGACGAGACAGAGATCGAACGCCCGCAGAACCCGCATGGTGACGCCGGCTCCGGGGATACTCGCGCCAAAACCGTCTTCATCAAGTCCTATGGCTGTCAGATGAACGTCTATGACAGCCAGCGCATGGCCGACACGCTGGCGCCGACGGGCTATGTGGAGACCACCAATCCCGACGAGGCCGACCTCGTCATTCTCAATACCTGCCATATCCGCGAAAAGGCCGCCGAGAAGGTCTATTCGGAGATCGGACGCCTGCGCGTGGCACGCGACGAACGCCGCCGGCAAGGTGGCGACCTCAAGATCGCCGTCGCCGGCTGCGTCGCCCAGGCCGAGGGCCAGGAGATCCTCAGGCGTGCGCCCGCCGTCGACCTGGTGGTCGGGCCCCAGGCCTATCACCGCCTGCCGGAGCTGCTCGCCAAGGCGGACGGTACGGCCAAGCCCGTCGATACCGACTTTCCGGTCGAGGATAAATTCACCATCCTGCCGGCACCGCGCCGGGAGAAGACCCTCGCACGCGGCCCTTCCGCCTTCGTTACCGTGCAGGAAGGCTGCGACAAGTTCTGCACCTTCTGCGTGGTGCCCTATACGCGCGGTGCCGAGACTTCGCGGCCGGTTGCCGCCATCGTCGCCGAGGTCGAGCGCCTGGCCGATGCCGGCGTGCGCGAGATCAGCCTGCTCGGCCAGAACGTCAACGCCTATCATGGCGAAGGTCCGGACGGGCGCGCCTGGACGCTGGGCCAGCTCGTGCATCGCCTCGCCCGCATCGAACCGGTGGTGCGTCTGCGCTACACCACCTCGCATCCGCGCGATATGGACGACAGCCTGATCGAGGCCCATCGCGACCTGCCGGCGCTGATGCCCTTCCTGCACCTTCCGGTGCAGTCGGGCTCGGACCGCATTCTGGATGTCATGAATCGCAAGCATACAGCAGCCGACTATCTCAGGCTCATCGAGAAGATTCGGCAGGCCCGGCCCGACATGGCATTTTCTTCCGACTTCATCGTCGGCTTCCCCGGCGAGACCGATGCCGATTTCGAGGCGACCCTGCGGCTGATCGGGGAGGTCACCTATGTGTCGGCCTATTCGTTCAAATATTCGCCGCGCCCGGGCACGCCGGGCGCAGGCATGACGGATCAGGTCGACGAAGCGGTAAAGGCCGCCCGCCTTGCACGGCTGCAGGCCCTGACCGAAAACCACCAGAAGGCCTTCAACCAGGCCAGCATTGGCCGCACCATGGACGTGCTGTTCGATCGCAAGGGCAAGCGCCCGGGCCAGATCGCCGGCCGCACTCCCTATCTCCAGGCCGTGCAGATCGAGGCGGATGACAGCCTGATCGGCACGGTGGCGCCCGTCGAGATCACGGCCACGGGCGCCTGGTCGTTGCATGGCGCACTATCCGGCGCCGATCTCCGGGAGGCCGTTGCTTGAAAGTGGACGAGGAACGACGGACACGCATGACAACGCAATCCCCATCCCTGCCGACGGCAGACACCACCGCGGAAATCGTCACGGCCTTCGAGGACAACCGGCTCGCCACGCTCCTCTTCGGCCAGCATGACCAGAACCTCGCCTTCATCGAGCGCAAGCTCGGCATCGAGGCGACGGCCCGGGGCAATCATGTCGCCTTGCGCGGCGCCCGGGATAGCGTCGAGCAGGCCAAGCGCGTGCTGGAGAGCCTGTATCAGCGCCTGCGCTCCGGCCAGCAGATAGCGCTGGGCGATGTCGACGGCGCCCTGCGCATGGCCGGCTCGCAAGGCGTGCTGTTCACGCCGGAAGGCAAGCCGAAAGTGGCCACGACCGGCGGCGCAGCCTCCGTCGGCACCCGCAAGAAGACGATTGCCGCCCGCACCCCGGCGCAGGACGCCTATATCAGGGCGCTGCAGAAGCATGAGCTGGTGTTCGCCACCGGCCCTGCCGGCACCGGCAAGACCTATCTGGCCGTGGCCCATGCCGCGGCGCTGATCGAGAAGGGCGAGGCCGACCGGCTGATCCTGTCCCGCCCCGCCGTCGAGGCGGGCGAGAGGCTCGGCTTCCTGCCCGGCGACATGCGCGAGAAGGTCGATCCCTATCTCAGGCCGCTCTATGACGCGCTCTACGACATGATGCCGCCGGAGCGTGTCGAGCGCGGGCTGACCTCGGGCATGATCGAGGTGGCGCCGCTCGCCTTCATGCGCGGGCGCACGCTCGCCAATTCGGTGGTGCTGCTGGACGAGGCCCAGAACTGCACCTCGATGCAGATGAAGATGTTCCTCACGCGCCTGGGCGAAGGCTCGCGCATGATCATCACCGGCGATCCGACCCAGATCGACCTGCCGCCCGGCCAGAAATCTGGCCTGATCGAAGCGGTGGACCTGTTGAAAGACATCCCGGAAATCGCCATCTGCCGATTCAACGCTGCCGATGTCGTGCGCCATGAACTGGTCGCCAAGATCGTGCGGGCCTATGAGGCGAAGGATTCCAGCAAGCCCTCGGGCGAAGCCAAGTCATGAGCAATGCCGTCACCATCGAGATCGCTCAGGAGAGCGATCTCTGGCAGGATGCCGATGCCATCGAAGCCCTGATCACGCGTGCGGTGGCCAGGAGCGTCGATGTCGCGGCACTTGCCCATGCACCGGGAGCCGAACTCTCGATCGTCCTGACCGACGATGCCTCCATCCGACAGATCAATGCCGAATGGCGTGGCAAGGACAAGGCCACCAACGTGCTGTCCTTCCCGCAGGCCGTGGGAGACGCGATCGCGACGGTACCGATGCTGGGCGACATCATCTTCGCGCATGAGACGATCGCGCGGGAAGCCGAGGAATCCTCCGTGAGCTTTGCCGACCATCTCAGTCACCTCACCGTGCACGGCCTCCTGCATCTGTTCGGCCATGATCATTTGAACGATGCCGAAGCCGAGGTGATGGAAGCGCTGGAAGTGCGCATTCTTGCCGATCTCGGTATCGCCAATCCCTATGCCGACGCGCCCTTGTTGCGCGAAGCCAGCTAGCGCGCAGAGCCATGTCCGACAGCAACGATCGAAGTAGCAGCCAACCCAGTGCTTCCCAGGAGGCCCAGCATGAAGGCCTGTTCGGGCGGATCAAGTCCGCTCTCGGGCTGAAATCGGCTCCCTCCATCCGCGAGGATCTTGCCGACGCGCTGGAGAATACGCGCGCCGGGGAGGATTCCAGCTTCTCCCCGGAGGAGCGCGCCATGCTCAAGAACATCCTCGGCCTGCGCGGCAAGCGCGTCGACGATGTGATGGTGCCCCGGGCCGACATCGTGGCCGTGCCGCTCGACATTTCCCTGGGCGACCTGCTCAAGGTGTTCCAGACGGCGGGCCATTCGCGCCTGCCTGTCTACAACGAGACGCTGGACGATCCGCGCGGCATGGTGCACATCCGCGATTTCGTGGCTTGGCTGGCGTCGCGAGCCGCCATCGCCGCACGCCGGAGCCGCAAAGTCCGCGAGAGCGACGCCGCCAAGGACGGCGAGACTGCCAAGCCCTCGCCCAAGGAAGCGGCCCTCGCCCTGGGCAACATCACCCTGTCGACGCCGCTCAGTTCGGTGAAGTCCCTGACACGGAACGTGCTGTTCGTACCGCCTTCGATGCCCCCGATCGACCTGCTCGCCAAGATGCAGGCCACCCGCACCCAGCTTGCTCTCGTGATCGACGAATATGGCGGCACGGACGGCCTGGTCTCGATGGAGGACATCGTCGAGATCGTGCTCGGCGACATCGAGGACGAGCATGACGAGGATGACGGCGACATGATCGTCGCCTCCGGCGAAGGCATCTTCACCGCCGATGCCCGCGCCGATCTCGAGGACGTCGCTGCCGCCATCGGCCTGGAGATGCACGAGGACGAGATCGAGGCCGATGTCGACACGCTCGGAGGCTGGCTGGTGACACTGGCCGGCCGCGTGCCGGTGCGCGGCGAGATCGTGCAGGGACCAGGCCAGCTCGAATTCGAGATCCTCGACGCCGATCCGCGCCGGGTGAAGCGGGTCCGCATCCATACGGCCGGGAGCGGCATCACCCGCCCGCGCGACGGGCGAAAGCGCGAGAAGAAGGTGGTGTCCCCTGCCGATGAAGCGGCCGCAGCCGCCGATGGCGAGAGGACCCCGGCGAACGAAACCAGCGGCGACGGCGCCACGTGATCGCTGCACTTGCGTCCCGTCTGGCCGGGCTGCGGGGCTGGCGGCGCATGGCCATCGCCTTCCTGGCGGGTGCCGTTGCGGCGCTGGCCATGGCCCCGTTCAATGCCTTTCCGGTGCTGGCCGTCAGTTTTCCGGTAGCGATCTGGCTGCTGGACGGTGTCGCCTTCCCCGCTCCGAAGAACCCGCCCCGCCGTTTCTGGCACAGTATCGGCTCGGCGGCTCGGCTCGGCTGGTGCTACGGCTTCGGCTATTTCCTGGCAGGCTTGTGGTGGATCGGCAATGCCTTCCTCGTCGATGCCGACCAGTTCGCCTGGCTGCTGCCCTTTGCCGTCATACTCCTGCCCGCCGGCCTTGCCTTCTTCCATGCCGCCGGGTTTGCGCTGGCGCGCCTGCTATGGTCACGGGGCACGGCCCGAATCCTCGCCTTCGCCGTTGCCATGGCCGCTGTCGAATGGCTGCGCGGCCATATCCTGACCGGTTTTCCCTGGAACCTGTTCGGCTACGCGCTCGCAGAGGAACTCCATCTGGCGCAAAGCCTGTCCCTGATCGGGGCCTATGGGCTCACTCTCGTGGCGCTCATCCTGTTCTCCACGCCTGTCGCCTTGGTGCGGCGCGGCGGCTGGCGCTGGCCGGCCTTGTCCGTCGCTGTCCTCGTCGCGATGGCGGCCTTCGGCGTATGGCGCCTCGGCCAACATCCCACCGGCTTCGTCGACGGGGTGCAGCTGCGCATCATGCAGCCCGACCTGCCGCAGGATGCCAAGTTCAATCCCGCCCTGCGCAATGAAGTGCTGACGCGCTATCTCGCATTGTCGCGCCGGCCGGCCGCCGACGGCAGCGACGGCCTTGCCAAAACAACCCACCTGATCTGGCCGGAATCGGCCTTTCCCTTTCTGGTGGCGCAGGATCCCGAGGCCCTCAAGGTACTCGGCGACCTGGTCGCGCCCAAGGCCGTGCTGCTGACGGGTGCCGGCCGGGCAGAGGAGAATCTCGACGACGGCAGCTGGCGTTTCTTCAATTCCCTGCATGTCATCGACGCCACCGGCACCATCATCGGCAATTACGACAAGGTGCACCTCGTCCCCTTCGGCGAATATCTGCCCTATCAGTCCTTGCTCGAATCCCTCGGCTTCGAGCAATTGACCAAGCAGCGCGGCGGCTTTTCGACCGGCCCCGGCCTACGCACGCTCGACATTCCCAACGCGCCGCCCGCCGGCATCCTGATCTGCTACGAGGCGATCTTTCCGGGCGAGGTGATCGATCCGGCCAATCGTCCGGGCTGGCTGCTCAACGTCACCAACGACGCCTGGTTCGGCATCACACCGGGGCCCTACCAGCATTTCGCCGAGGTAAGGGCGCGGGCGATCGAGGAAGGGCTTCCCGTGGTCCGCGCCGGCAACAACGGCATTTCTGCCGTGATCGATCCGGTGGGGCGCATTGTCGCCAGCCTGCCGCTCGGCACCAGCGGCGTGCTCGATTCGCGCCTTCCCACCACCTTGCCGCCACCTGTGTTTGCCGCGGCCGGCACCGGTATTGTTGCCGGATTGTTTCTGATTGCCTTAATCGGTGCCGGCCTTGGTTGCCGAAACCATCGCCGACAGCTGCGGTAACACATATTTGTTACATCAGCGCCAAGCGGAAAGCGCGAGACCGACTGGATTTTCCCGCATAAGGAGGTATAGTCACCCGCCTGGTTGCAGGATGCATTTGAACTACTTCAGATTGCGCTGCCGTAATTGTATCTCTGGCATATCGCGCTTCCGCCACGTTGCGGCCGCAATTCATTTTCAAATTCGTCGCTGTATTTTCAAATATTTACTAGTGATCTGGAGTTAATATTATGATCAAGAAAGTACCCAATCCCATTGATCAGCACGTCGGCAGCCGCGTCCGTATCAGGCGCGTCCTGGTAGGCATGAGCCAGGAGAAGCTCGGCGAGGCGCTTGGCCTTACCTTTCAGCAGGTACAGAAATATGAAAAGGGCACCAATCGCATTGGTGCGAGCCGGCTGCAGCAGATCGCCTCGATCCTGGGCGTCACCATTTCCTTCTTCTTCGAAGGCCTGCCACCCGAGACCGGCGCCGTGCACACGGCTGAACATGCCGACGAGAGCGATACCTCGCACGTCATCGAATTCCTGTCGACCACCGAGGGTCTGCAGCTGAACAAGGCCTTTGCCCGCATCAAGGATCCGAAGGTGCGCCGCCGGGTCGTCGACCTCGTCTCCACGCTCAGCCAGGAACACGCGGCCTGAGCCATGGAACGGGCCTGAAGGTGCCCTTCCGGCTTCGTTGCACTCTGCCTGGTTTGGCAATATCGCCAGACCGGGCAGAGTGACGAAAAATCGCTCCAGCGTTCCTTTAAACGAACAAAACGTACGATTTGCCGCTTGACGACGAAGCCTCCCCTCGCCAAAACGGGATGATACCAAGTTCCATTTTGGCGTGGAGAAACATTCGTGTCCCGTTCCGACTATTTGTTTACCAGCGAGTCGGTCGCTGAAGGCCACCCCGACAAGGTCTGCGATCGCATCTCCGACGAAATCGTCGACTTGTTCTACCGCGAGGCGGCGAAGACCGGAATGGACCCCTCCCAGGTGCGCGTCGCCTGCGAAACCCTCGCCACCACCAACCGCCTGGTGATCGCCGGCGAATATCGCGGTCCCGAGACCGTCACCAAGGGCAAGATCAAGAGCGCCGCCCGTCGCGCCGTTAAGGCGATCGGCTATGAGCAGGACGGCTTCCACTGGAAGAAGGCCAAGATCGAGGTCCTGCTGCACGGCCAGTCCCCCGACATCGCCCAGGGCGTTGATATTTCCGGCAACAAGGACGAAGGCGCAGGCGACCAGGGCATCATGTTCGGCTATGCCTGCCGCGAGACGCCGGAGCTGATGCCGGCTCCGATCTATTACGCCCACAAGATCCTTGAGGACATCACCAAGGCCCGCAAGTCGGGTGAGCTTGGCATGCTCGGCCCCGACGCCAAGAGCCAGGTCACGGTGAAGTATGAGAATGGCAAGCCGGTCGGCGTGACACAGATCGTGCTCTCCACCCAGCATCTCGACGAGAAGCTGACCTCCGGCGACATCAAGAAACTGGTCGAGCCCCATATCCTCAAGACCCTGCCGGAAGGTTGGGTTACCAAGGACACGGTCTGGCACGTCAACCCCACCGGCAAGTTCGTGGTCGGCGGTCCGGACGGCGATTGCGGCCTGACCGGCCGCAAGATCATCGTCGACACCTATGGCGGTGCGGCCCCCCATGGCGGTGGCGCCTTCTCCGGCAAGGACCCGACCAAGGTCGACCGCTCGGCCGCCTATGCGGCACGCTACCTCGCCAAGAACGTGGTGGCGGCCAAGCTGGCCGATCGCTGCACCATCCAGCTCGCCTACGCCATCGGCGTTTCCGAGCCGCTGGCGATCTATGTCGACCTGCACGGCACCGGCAACGTCTCCGAGGAGAAGGTCGAGAAGGCGCTGCGTGACGTGATGAGCCTGACGCCGCGCGGCATCCGCGAACACCTCAACCTCAACAAGCCGATCTATGCCCGCACCTCCGCTTATGGCCATTTCGGCCGCAAGTCGGCCCGCGACGGCGGCTTCTCCTGGGAGAAGACCGATCTCGCCGACGCGATCAAGAAGGCCGTGCGCGCCTGATCCGAAACCGACAATCGACACAAAGCCTCTCCCGCTTGCCGGGAGGGGCTTTTTTCATAAGGCTTTGCTTCGGTGGGTATGGGTCGTGACTGAAGACGACAAGGACAAGTTCGGCAACGGCATGGATGCCCCGCCTCGCGGCCATGGCGCCTTCTTCGGCCGCCGCAAGGGCAAGACCCTGCGGCCAGGGCATGCCGATTTGGTGTCCGGTTCGCTGCCGCATTTGCGTCTCGACCTCACCGCCCCGGCTCCCACGGATCTTGGCTCCCTGTTCCCGGGGTCCGTTGGCGAGATCTGGCTCGAAATCGGCTTTGGCGGCGGCGAGCACCTCACCCAACGCGCCGGCGAGAATCCGCAAATCGGCTTCATCGGCTGCGAGGCCTATGTCAACGGCACCGCCAAGATGCTGGCGCAGATCGAACAGAACGGGCTCGCCAATATCCGCTTGTGGGACGACGACGCCAAGGCAGTGGTGGACTGGCTGCCGGCCGGCTCGATCGCACGCATCTATCTGCTCTATCCCGACCCCTGGCCCAAGCGGCGCCATCGCAAGCGCCGTTTTCTGGGCGAGGAGATGCTGACGCGCCTGGCTCGTATTCTCAAGCCGGGCGGGGAGCTGCGCTTTGCCACCGACATCGACGATTACGCCGCCTATGCCCTGGCGCGCGTGGCGCGCTCGTCCGAGTTCGAATGGACGGCCGAGCGCCAGGCCGACTGGCTGACGCCCTGGGAAGGCTGGCGCTCCACCCGCTACGAAGCCAAGGCGTTGAGGGAAGGCCGGCGCGGCGCCTATTTCACCTTCAGGCGGGTGTAGCCCGCCGGGATCGCCGGCAACCCGCGGGCCTCTTGGATGCCCGACGCCTGACGATGACCAGCATGCAGCAATGATGCCGACGGTCCCAGGAGGATTTCTCCAGGCGAGCCCTATCGCGCTGTCAATCGGGCCAATACTCCTTCCAGGGCAGCATCCGCCGCAGCGTCGCCTCCGCCCTTGAGGGGCCCGTCGAGTTGCCCCATCAGCAGGAGATGGGCATAGCCGTGCACGACCGACCAAGTCTGCAGCAAGATGTCGAGTTGGTCGCGTTCAAGAGGCCCGTCACTGGCCTTGGTTACCAGACGAATGGCGGTCTCGAGTTCGGCGAAGGCCTCCTGCCCGGCATCCCTTAGGACCGGATCCGCGATATTGAGCCGATGCCGGTTGAAGGTGAGCCGGAATCTCTCCGGATATTGGCGGGCGAAGGTGACATAGCCGCGCCCGATCGCCCGCAACCGGGCCTCCGGCTCGTCGATGCCGGCGCGGGCCTGGCGCATGAAGAGCGTGAGCGTCTCGAACCCCAGCGCCGCCACCGCGGTCAGCAGGCCCGCAACATCACCGAAATGATGCGCGGGCGCGGCGTGAGAGACACCCGCGCGGCGGGCGCACTCGCGAAGCGTGAAACCCTCGACACCGCGTTCGGCCAGGACGAGTTCGGCGGCAGCGAGCAGCGCAGCCCGGAGGTCACCATGATGATAGCCGGCCTTATGCGCCGCCGATCCCTGTTGCTCCACTTCCTTCCCGCTCCGCATCACCGGCACCGCCGCTCCATTGCTCGGCACCGACCCTACTATCGACCACGATCTTGACAATGTCAAAATAACTGCCATCCTAATCTTGACACTGTCAAGTTGAGGATATCGACATGGTTCTCGACCAAGCTTTCACGCTCGACCAGGCCTTCTCCTGGGCCGGAATGCTCGCTCTCTGCGGCTGGATCGTCCTTGCCCTGTCGCCCTTGCGTCCGGCCCTCGCCCAGCTGATCGCCGCCAGATTCGTTCCGATCGTGCTCGGCCTTGCCTATGCCGTCCTGCTCTTTCACTTCTGGGGCGAGGCTGCAGGCGGCTTCGGCTCTCTCGGCGATGTCGCCGCATTGTTCAGCCATCGCGGCCTGCTCCTGGCCGGCTGGCTGCATTACCTCGCCTTCGACCTGCTGGTCGGAGCCTGGGAGGTGCGCGAGGCGAGACAATCCGGATTGCCGCATCTGGCCGTCCTGCCCTGTCTCGCCCTCACCTTCCTGTTCGGTCCCGTCGGTTTCCTCACGTTCCTGGTCCTGCGCAGCGCCTGGCTTCGGGGCCACTCCCGCCGCCAAGGAGAGCTCGCATGACGACGAACACGCCAAGCCTTCGCCTTGCCTATCGCCCGCATGTGCTTGCCCGGGCCGTGATGGATGACCTGCTGAGACGCGAGCGCCTGCTGGCACAAGGCGGCTTCATCCTCCTGGCGCTGATGGCCCCGACCTTCATAGCGCTGGGGATCGACGACAGGACACTCAACGGCATCTCCGTCTGGATCAAGCCGCTGAAATTCCAGTTCTCCGTCGCCCTCTATCTCCTGACCCTGGCCTGGTTCGTCGGCGCCCTGCCCGAAGAGACGCGCCGCGGGCGGACGGTCAGGATCCTCGTCACCCTCGCCCTTGCCGCAAGCACCTTCGAGATCGGCTACATCGCTCTCCAGGCCGCCAGGGGTCTTGCCTCGCATTACAATGTGGCCGATCCGTTCCACCAGCTGATGTACACATTGATGGGCATCGGTGCGGTGACGTTGACAGCCGCAAGCCCTGCCTTGGCGGTCTTATTGCTGCGACACCGCCCCCAAGCCTGGTCGACGGCGTTCTGGCTGTCGGTCCTGCTCGGGCTGACGCTCACTTTCATGCTCGGGGTGGGCTCCGGCAGCGTTCTTTCCGCCGGCAACGGCCATTGGATCGGCGGCGTGCGCACGGATGCGACGGGCGTGCCGGTCTTCGGCTGGTCGCGCACCGGCGGCGACCTCAGGGTGGCCCACTTCCTCGGGCTGCACGCCCTGCAGATCATGCCTGTCCTGGGCCTTGTCGCCGAGCGTTGGGCGCGAGGCCGCACAGCCTCTTTCATCGTCTGCGCCGCCGCGCTCGCCTATGGCGCGGCCACCCTTTTCGTCTTCGTCCAGGCCTTGCGGGGTATTCCCTTCATACCGGCGTGAGAACGGGCGACCGGCTCACTTCTTGCGGCCGAACCAACCCTTCTTTTCCGGCTCGGCCGGGGCCTCCTCGCCTTCCGGCTTGGGCGAGATCGCCTGGCCGAACTTCTCGAAGAAGTCGCCGGCCAGCTTCTTGGCGGTGCCGTCGATCAGGCGGGCGCCGAGTTGGGCGATCTTGCCGCCGACATCGGCCTTGGCTTCGTAGTGGAGGATGGTCGCGTCTTCGCCATCGGCCTCGAGGCGTACGGTGGCCCCGCCCTTGGCAAAACCGGCGACACCGCCCTGGCCCTCGCCCGAAATGGTGTAGCCGTTGGGCGGATCGAGATCCGACAGTGTCACCTTGCCGTTGAAGGAGGCCTTGACCGGACCGATCTTCAGCACGGCCTTGGCGGTCATCTCGGTCGGCGAGACCAGTTCGATCGCTTCGCAGCCCGGAATGCATTGCTTGAGGATCTCGGGATTGTTCAGGCCTTCCCAAACCTTCTCGCGTGAGGCCTCGATACGCTGCGAACCGCTCATATCCATGGAACTGCTCCTCCCGGGCCATATGCCCTTTTGCTTCATAGATCATGACCGGCTGCCAGGGAGCAAGGCAAGGATGTAAATTTGATGATGCCTGCTGTCGTCACGCCCGGCCTCCCGTAATCCAGCCGCAACCCTTGTTGCCTATCGGTAGGCCACAACGAGGACAGTTCGAATCATGAATCGAAACATATCCCCTGGCGGACGGGCAGCCGTAGCACGCGGTTTCTTGGGCCTGTTGCTGATGAATGGTCCCGTTTTCGCCCAGACGGCTCCCATCGCCAGCGGCGGCGAGACCGTGACCATCGCCGGCATCGAGAACATCCTGATCCGGCATCCCCAAGCCAAAGGCAGCATCATCCTGCTCACCGGCGGCGATGGCCGGCTCGAAGTCGGTCCCAACGGCCAGTTTCGCACCGGCGCCGACAATGTCCTCATCCGCAATCGCGATGGCTTTGCGGCCAGGGGCTATAATGTCCTGCTGGTCGACAAGGGCACCAACCTTGTCACGGCGGTCGATACCATGGCGGGCCTGAAACGGCCGGTCACGGTCGTGGCCACCTCAGCCGGCACGCCGCGAACGGCCGAGGGCCTGGCGAGGGGAGCCAAGCCGGACCGGCTGGTGCTGACTTCAGGCTTCCTCAGCAAGGAGTCCGGTCCCTCGCCGAGCGTCATGGCCATCCTCGGTTCCCCAAGGCTGCTGCCTCCCACCCTGGTGGTGCATCACCGGCAGGATGGCTGCCGCTTCACCAAGCCGGCCGGCGTCGCGCCCTTCCAGGCCTGGGCCGGCGAGCGGGTCACGGTGACATGGCTGGAGGGCGGCCGGCAAACCGGCAATCCCTGCCGATCCCGCGCGCATCACGGCTTCAACGGCCAGGATGCGGAACTGGTCTCGCTCATCACCTCGTTTGCCGGGCAATAGCACCTTCGGGCGCGTCATTCGCCGAAACCGAACGCACCTTCGGGATCCATGGCCTGATGCAGCCGTCCGGCTGCCAGCCGGGCGAGCAGCAGGGTCAGGACCTTGCGCGTCGGCGCGGCAAGGCGCTGCTCGGGGGCATCCCGCAGCAGCGTGCCGCCATAGGCGTCGGCCACGATGCTGCCGGCCTCCTCGGGTAGCAGGGCCAGCGGAAAATCCGGCCCGACGGCGAAGAAAAGCCGGTCGCAATAAGCCAGATAATCGGGCCATTTGTGGTCGACCTGGAAATCCGTCACCGAGGACTTGATTTCCACGATCCAGATCTCGCCCTTGCGCCCCACCGCGAGGAGATCGGCACGGCGGCCGTTGGGCAGCGTCACCTCCGGCACCGGCGTCAGGCCGTATTGGCGCAGCAGCCGGCTGGCCCCGCGCTGGATCGTCAGGGCCATCGCGGATTGGCGGCCATCAATGGGCAGGACCGGCAGCGACACCGTCAGGTTCCCTCGCTTCGAAAAACCGGCCTCATCGGCCCGATGCAGTTCATTCAAGCGCCTACAAGTTTGCACGACTTTGTCATTGCCGGGCTTGACCCAGCAACCCAGCTCTTCCTGCCGGTTGCGCCCGTGCCTTCTGGATAGCCGGGTCAAGCCCGGCTATGACAAATCGGCGTTTTTCCTCCCCAAGTGGGCTGCATCAGCATCAGCCTCATCGTCCCGCCTTTTCCCGTCGCCTCTCCACCGAGGAAGCGATCCGCATTGATTCGCGATATTTGGCCACGGTGCGCCGGGCGATGTCGATGCCGTCCTTGCGCAGCAGCGCGACGATGGTGTCGTCGGACAGGATGGCATCGGGTGCTTCGGCGTCGATCATCTGGCGGATGCGGTGGCGCACGGCCTCGGCCGAATGCGCTTCGCCCCCTTCCGCGTTCGAGATCGAGGCGGTGAAGAAATATTTCAGCTCGAACAGGCCGCGGGCCGAGGCGATGAACTTGTTGGCGGTAACACGCGACACTGTCGATTCATGCATGCCGATGGCATCGGCCACGGTCTTGAGATTGAGCGGGCGCAGATATTGCACGCCGAGGGCGAAGAAGGCGTCCTGCTGGCGCACGATCTCGGTGGCGACCTTAAGGATGGTGCGCGCACGCTGCTCCAGGCTGCGGGTCAGCCAGTTCGCCGTCTGCAGCGCCTCGGTCAGGAAGGTCTTGTCGGCCTCGCTGCGGGCCGTGCGTGCCACCCGGGCATAGTAGTTCTGGTTGACCAGCACGCGCGGCAAGGTATCGGGGTTGAGCTCCACCATCCAGGTTCCGTCGGGTGCAGCGCGCAACAGCACGTCCGGCACCACCGGCTGAACCGGCGTGGAGCCGAAAGCCAGGCCCGGCTTGGGGGTAAGGCCACGCAATTCGGCGATCATCTCGGCCACATCCTCCTCGTCGACGCCGCACAGGCGCCGCAGGGCCGGGATGTTGCGCTTGGCCACCAGCTCCAGATTGTCGAGCAGCGTCGCCATGGCAGGATCGAGCCGGTTGCGCTCCTTGAGCTGGAGCGCCAGGCACTCCTTCAGCGAACGGGCGCCGACGCCGCTCGGCTCGAAGCCCTGCACGAGGGCAAGCACGGCCTCCACCTCCTGGAGCGATGCCCCCAGGCGTTCGGCGAGTTCCGTGAGATCACCGACGAGATAACCGGTCTCGTCGATCATATCGATGATGAAATGGCCGATCAGCCGGCGCCTGGGATCGCGGGTCGCCAGAGCGAGCTGCGTCTCCAGATGATCGGCCAATGAAAGATCGGCCGCGGCCATGCCCTCGTAATTGACGTCGTCGCCACCGCCATGCCCGCCCGCGCCGACATTCGACCAGGACGAGACATAGGGGTCGCTCCCGGCCAATTGTTCGATCGCCGCCGGCGCTTCCGGCCTGTCGGCCGGCAGCTCGTCGGGAAAGACGTTGTCGAGATCGGTGCCGAGCCCCGCTTCCATCGCCTCGCGGGAGGGGGCCATGTCGTCCTTGAGCCAATCGCCCGCAGCGGGATCGGCGGGCGCTGCCGCGAGTGTCTCGGGTTCGCGCGCGGTCTCGCCATCGGCGCGGTCCAGGATCGGGTTGCGCTCCAGTTCCGCCTCGACGTAGGCGGTGAGATCGAGGTTGGACAGTTGCAGAAGCTTGATCGCCTGCATCAATTGCGGCGTCATCACCAGCGACTGGGTCTGGCGGAACTCAAGCCTTTGCGACAACGCCATGAACGCGGACGATCCTGATTATTGGTCTTGTTGCGGGCAGCATCCTGCATGGACCGCGGCCAGAAGCAAGTTTCACGCCAGATTTTTCGATGCGCAAGCTTGCAAAAACGGAAAACCTTAAGCGTAAGCCGTGACGAAAGGCGTGGAAGGCGCGCTATGATGCCTTACCCCAGCCGAGAAATCGGCTAGGTAAGGGTGGAATGTGAAGAAGGGAAACTCCGATGGAAGGCGTCATCGTCGTCGATCACCCGCTGGTGCAGCACAAGCTCACTTTGATGCGCGACAAGAATCGCTCGACCAAGGGGTTCCGGCAGTTGCTCAACGAGATCGGCCGGCTGCTCTGCTACGAGGTCACCCGCGACCTGCCGCTGGAAATGGTCGAGATCGAGACGCCCTTGACCAAGATGCAGGCGCCACGCGTGGCCGGCAAGAAGCTGGTGCTGGCGCCGATCCTGCGTGCCGGCGAGGGCTTCCTCGAAGGCATGCTCGACCTCGTGCCCTCGGCCCGCGTCGCCCATATCGGGCTTTATCGCGACCCCGAAACACTGAAGGCCGTGGAATATTACTTCAAGGCGCCGCCCGACGTGGCGGAGCGCCTGGTGATCGTGCTCGACCCGATGCTGGCCACGGCCAACTCCGCCGTCGCCGCCATCGAGCGGCTGAAGGCGCGCGACGTCAAGGATATCCGCTTCGTCTGCCTGCTCGCGGCGCCCGAAGGCATCAAGCATCTGCGCGAGGCCCATCCCGACGTGAAGATCTGGACGGCGGCGATCGACAGCCATCTCAACGACCACGGCTATATCGTGCCGGGGCTGGGCGATGCCGGCGACCGTATCTACGGAACGAAGTGAGGCGGGCCGCTTCCTTGATCAGCCCTTAATTGCTTGCCATCCTCGCCGAGTTCACATTGTTTCCACGGCGGCCGCATGCGCATTCTTCTGATCGAGGACGATCCGATGATCGGAAAGGCGCTGCTGCAGGCGCTTGGCGATGCCGGCATGGCGGTGGACTGGGTCCGCGACGGCCCGGACGGTGAAGCGGCCCTGCGGCAACACGGCTATTCCGTCGTGCTGCTCGACAACGGCCTGCCCGGCAAGAGCGGCTTTGAACTGCTGCGCGATCTCCGGCGGGCCGGCGACACCACACCCGTTTTGATCATCACCGCCAGGGATGACCTCGACCATCGCGTCGATGGTCTCGACCTCGGTGCCGACGACTACATCGTCAAGCCCTTCGAGATGCGCGAGCTGCAGGCCCGGATCCGCGCCGTACTGCGTCGCCGCCATGGCGGCCAGGCCGTCTCCACGCTGGTCCATGGCGACCTCGAGCTCGACCTCGAAAGCCACCGCGTCACCTATCGCGGCCAAAGCCATGTGCTGACCGCGCGGGTGTTTTCCCTGCTGCTGGCGCTGATGGAGCGTCCCGGCGCGATCGTCTCCCGCAGCCAGCTGGAGGAGCGCCTCTATGGCTGGGGAGAGGAAGTCGAAAGCAATGCCGTCGAGGTATTGATCCATGCCATCCGCAAGAAATTCGGCAAGGATATCATTCGCAATTCGCGCGGAGCCGGCTGGATGATTGCAAAGGACGCTCCCTGATGTCGCTGCGCTGGTCGAGCCTGATCGCCATCGCCGCCGTGCTGCTGGTGGTCGGCATCGGCGCCGCCCTCGCCTCCTACTTTGCCGTGCGGCGCGAGGCCCATCGCTTCCTCGACAAGCAGTTGCAGCAGGTCGCCGTCTACGCTCTCGATGCCCGCAGCCTGCGCCCCGCCATCAAAAGCACACGCAATCGCGAGGATGATCTCCTCGTTCAGGTCTGGGACGGCGCCGACGCGCCGATGCGCTCGACCAATCCCGCCATCGCCATCCCACGCAGCAGCGGTACCGGCTTCTCGAACGAGACCGTCGCCGGCCATGACTGGCGGGTCTATACCCTGGTCGAGGGCGAGCGCACCGTCCAGATCGCCCAGCAGATCGAAGCGCGCACGGAACTGGCCGAGCACGCGGCCCTCGGCGCGGTGCTGCCGATCATCATCCTCATCCCGGTCGCCTGGCTTTTTCTCGGCCTGGTCATCTATTGGGTGATGAAACCGCTTGGCCGTGTCGCCACCACCCTGGCCGCGAGATCGGCCGCCGACACCACGCCTATTCCGGCAGCCGGGGTGCCATCCGAGGTCCTGCCGCTCGTCGCTGCGATGAATCAATTGCTGTCCCGCCTGCAACAGACGCTGGAACGCCAGCGCCGCTTCATCTCCGATGCCGCGCACGAGTTGCGCACCCCGCTTGCCGCGCTCACCCTGCAGATCGGCAATCTCAGGCCCCTTTCCCGCGGTGCGGCATTGCACACAAGGCTCGACGACCTGGAGGCAGGTGCCAGGCGCGCCACCCATCTCACCAACCAGATGCTCCAGCTCGCCCGCCTGGAAGCCGGCACGGGCGGCCAGGACCGCACGCCCCTGGACTTCGGCGTACTGGCCGAGGCTTGCGTTACCGATCTCGAACCGATCGCCAAGGCCCGCGGACTGCACCTGAGCATGCGGCGGCACGGTGAGGTTCCGCTTGTCGGCGATACCAGGGAATTGCGGACGCTGCTCACCAATCTGATCGAGAATGCGCTGCACTACACCCCCTCGGGAGGCGCGATCACCGTCGAGACCTTCGATGATGGCAGGCGCGGCATCCGCATCACGGATAGCGGGCCGGGACTCGATCCAGGCCTGCTCGAACGCGTCTTCGAACGCTTCTTCCGGTCCGCACCACAGCATGTCGAGGGAACCGGACTGGGGCTGGCAATCGCCAGGTCCATCGCCACCGGCCACGGCATTGCCCTCACCCTTGCCAATCGGGCGGACCGCAGCGGGCTGGTGGCCGAACTCCTGGTTTCGCCTCACCCTGACGAGGAGATCGCGGGTGCTTCGGCAGGGTCGTGAAAAATGCGGTAGCCGGGCTGGTCGCAAGCCATTTTCATGGCCACATAGTCGACATATCCGGTTTGGCGATTGGAGCGGGCATGGTTGCGGACTGGCTTGATACCATCGGCGTTGCGGTCGAGCGGCGCGACATCGCCGCCGGCCTCACCCATGTGCCCGCCTCGCCCTTCCACCGGCTGGGTGTCCATGTCGGCAGGCCGGTCAACGCCTCCTGCCGTTGTGACGGCCAGCGCCACATCCGCATCCAGTCGGAAGGCGACATCGACATCGTTCCGGCTGGGTTGGACGGCGAATGGGAGGACGACGCCGATTGCACCATCCTGCGTCTATGGGTGAGCCCGGCCCTCTTGCGTAAGGCTGCCGAAGATCTGGAGATCGATCCCGAAAGGGTCCGGCTGATACCGCGTTTCCAGTGCCGCGACGCCCAGATCGAATATATCGCCAAAGCCTTGGCCGAGCCGGCACGTCGGACTCCGACCGACCGCCTGGTTGCCGAAGGTCTCGGTTCGGCCCTGGCCGTCCGCCTCATCGACGGACATGCGAGGCTGGCCGCCATTTCGGCAAGGCAGACCCTGTCAGCAAGACAGCGCGACCATCTGATCGAATTCATCGAAAGCCACCTCGACCATGATCTCTCCCTCGCGGTGGTGGCGCAGGTTGTCGGCATCAGCGTGCCACATCTCAAGGTGCTGTTCCGGCGCTCGTTCGGCCTGCCGGTGCACCAATATGTCATCCGGCGCCGGGTGGAACAGGCCAGGCGCCTGCTCGTGAACGGCGACCTGCCGATCAGCCAGGTTGCCTTGAGTGCGGGATTTGCCCACCAAAGCCATCTCGCCCATGCCATGAAGCGGGTCCTGGGTATAACGCCGGCCGGCCTCGTCCGCCTAAGACGGGAACAAGCAGCCTAAGGGGCGAGCAAGCACATATTTTCCATCCCTTTCTGCTTTGCGCGATCCTTTCGCGTGCGACGAAGCCGGCCGAAGCTTCTCCAATCGTGCCTCGACAGCAAGCGAGGACAAATACGATGTTCGTCATTCTGGGCGCCAACGGCAAAGTCGGCCGCCATTCGATCCAAATGCTCCGCCGGCTCGGCGCACCCGTGCGAGCCATCATTCGCAACGCGGATCATGCCGCGGCCCTGCGCGCCCTTGGCTGCGACGTTGCCATGGCCGATATCCATGACGGCCTGGCTCTGCGTCATGCCCTGCGGGACGCGCAGGCGGTTCAGGTCATCTGTCCCATCAGCCCGCGCAGCGACGATGCCGGTGCGCAAATGCAGGCATCGATCGAAGCGATCGCCGCAGCCTTGGCCGAAACCCGACCGGCATCCGTCCTGGCGATTTCGGACTATGGCGCCCACCATGCCAGCAAGACCGGCATCGCCCTGACCTTTCATCATCTGGAGGAGGCTCTTCGCGGCCTTGGCCTGCCCCTGACCGTGCTGAGATCGGCCGAGCATATGCAGAACTGGGCCCGGCTGTTGCCGCGCGCGATCGAAACCGGTGTCCTGGCCAGCCTGCATCATCCCGTCACCAAGCTGTTTCCCACGGTTTCAGCTGCCGACGTCGGAGAAATTGCCGCCCAGCTGCTGACGACTGGCTTCGACAGCGAGCTTCGTGTCTTTCACGCCGAAGGCCCGGAACGCTACAGCACGGTGGATGTCGCCTCGGCACTGGCCAGCCTCACCGGCCGGGAGATCGCGGCGCGGGAGCTGCCTCGCGCCCAATGGCTTCCCGCCTTGGTTCAGGGCGGCCTGAGCGCGAGCTACGCCGAGCTCGTCGCCGAGATGTACGATGCCCACAATGCCGGGCACATCGAGGTGGAGGCGGCCAGCGGGAGTGTCCGGCGTGGCGAGACCGGCCTGCGCCAGGTCCTGGCGGCCATGCTTGGCAGCCCCCTCTAAGTCTGCCCTAAGTCTGCAGGGTTAGAACACGCCAACGACAGATGGTCGGAGGCGAAGGTTGCGTAGCGGTTCTGTGTACAAATCCTTGGCCGGGCGCGGCATGGCGGCTGCCGCCCGGTTGAGGGGCATTCTTCTGGCCATGAGCCTAAGCGGCGCCGCCATCCTGGCCGCTGGCGCAACCTATCTGGGCCTGCAATATCTCGGCGGCAATTTCCACACCGTGGTGGCCGGTGAACTCTATCGCTCCGGCCAACCCACGCCCGGGCGGCTCAGGCACTATGTCCACGAGGCAGGCATCAGAACCGTGATCAATCTGCGCGGCAGGAACACCGGCACTGCCTGGTACGACGCCGAGATCGCCGAATCGGCCCGGCTCGGCGTCACCCATGTCGATTTCGCCATGTCCGCGTCACGTGAACTGAACGGCCTGCAGGCGGACGCCCTGGTGCAAGTGCTGCGCAATGCGGAAAAACCCATCCTGATCCATTGCGAAGGCGGGGCGGATCGCAGCGGCCTCGCCGCCGCGCTTTATCTGGCAGCGATCAGCAAGGCGAGCGAAGCGCAGGCGGAAAGCCAGATGTCCTTGCGCTTCGGGCATTTCTCGCTGCCCTTCCTGCGCAGCTATGCCATGGACGACACCTTCGAGAACCTCGAGGCGAGCCTCGGCTATACGAAAAGCTGAGGCCGTCCACCCGCGAGATCGCCTAAACCCACTCGCCCTTGCGCATCAGGGGTTCGGCCTTGCCGTCGGCGCCGATGCCGTCGATGTCGATCTCGCCCGAACCGATCATCCAGTCGATATGGATCAGGCTGTTGTTGGCGCCGCGCGAAGCGAGTTCTTCGGGGCTCAACGAGCCGCCATTGACGAAGCACTGGCTATAGGACTGTCCGAGCGCGATGTGGCTGGCGGCATTCTCGTCGAACAGCGTGTTGTAGAACAGCAGGCCGCTCTGGGAGATGGGCGAGGAAAACGGCACCAGCGCGACTTCGCCGAGATGCCGCGCGCCCGCATCGGTATCCAGCACCTTGGCGAGCACGTCCTTGCCGGTGGCGGCATCGGCCTCGACGATCCGCCCCTCTTCGAAGCGCACGGCGATCTTGTCGATCAGCGTGCCCTGGTAGGACAAGGGCTTGGTGGCGGAGACATGACCGCTCACCCGGTCGCGATGCGGCGTGGTGAAGACTTCCTCGGTCGGGATGTTGGGATTGCAGGTGATGCCATTCTTGGCCTTGGACGAGCCCCCGAGCCATTCATGCCCGTCGGCGAGACCGATGGTGAGATCTGTGCCCGGGCCGGTGTAATGCAGCGCGGCATAGCGCTTGTCGTTGAGATAGGCGGCACGGGCATGCAGGTTGCGGTTATGCTCGGCCCAGGCCGCGACCGGATCGTTCGAATCGATGCGCGAAGCAGCGAAGATGGCGTCCCACAACTTGGCGACGGCAACCTCCTCCGCCTCATTGGGGAACACGGCCTTTGCCCAGGCAGCGGAGGCGTAGGACACGATGTTCCAGTTGATGTCGAAGCCGACGATGCGTTTCTGCGCCGGCTTGTAGGCGGCCGAGCGCGCCTGATTGGCCCGCGCGATCCTGGCCGGATCCTGGCCTGC
The DNA here is from genome assembly GCF_034424805.1 of Labrys sedimenti. Lineage (NCBI taxonomy): Bacteria > Pseudomonadati > Pseudomonadota > Alphaproteobacteria > Hyphomicrobiales > Xanthobacteraceae > Labrys > Labrys sedimenti. Next base: position 184,869 of record NZ_JAXOUF010000002.1, on the reverse strand, counting down.
CAGCAGCGAGGGGTCTTCGCCGGCGATGGCGAGGCGGGCGGCCCCCCGGTCGAAGGCCGCGGCCATGCCGTCGAACAGCCAGCCCGAGGCGGTGTCGAAGGCGGCATCCGGCGCGAAGCGATAGCGTGCCAGCGTCGACTCCTCGTCGGAAAACAGGGTGGTGACCAGGCTGGCGCCCGCCTTGTAGGCGTGCTCGGTGATCCGGCGCACCAGGGGCAGGGCCTCGATCGAGGCCGTCATCACCAATTCCTGGCCGGGCGCGAGGCCGAGGCCGACCTTCACGGCCGTCTCGGCGAGCTTGTCGAGACGCTTGGAATGGCTCTCGGAGGGACTGGACATGACAAACCTCAAAAGGAAACAATCGAGCGCGCAGACCAGCAATGATGCCCTGCGCCGTCAAGCCCTTTGTCGGCACGACGGCGGCGAGAGGAAGATTAGGCCAATTCAGGGCGGTCTGGAACTTGACAGTGCCGGCTTTCGCGCGGCATTTGCGGCTGAATTATGTGAGGAGACGCCATGGAAATCGCCCGCCTGCAGACCGTGATCGACGCCGCCTGGGAAGACCGGGCCCAGTGCAATTTCGAGACCAAGGGCGAGATCCGGGCAGCCGTCAATCATACGCTCGGTCTGCTCGACGAGGGCAAGCTGCGCGTGGCCGAGAAGGTTCCCGGCGCGACCGGCCGTGAATCCTGGCACACCCACCAATGGCTGAAGAAGGCGGTGCTGCTGTCCTTCCGCCTCAACGACATGACCACCATCGCCGGCGGCCCGGGCGGCACCCTGTGGTGGGACAAGGTCCCCTCCAAGTTCGAGGGCTGGAGCACGACGGAATTCCGCCAGGCCGGCTTCCGCGCCGTTCCGAATTGCGTGGTGCGCCACTCGGCCTACATCGCGCCCGGCGTGGTGTTGATGCCGTCCTTCGTCAATCTGGGCGCCTATGTCTCCACCGGCACCATGGTGGACACCTGGTCGACCGTCGGCTCCTGCGCCCAGATCGGCAAGAACGTGCATCTGTCCGGCGGCGTCGGCATCGGCGGCGTGCTGGAACCGCTGCAGGCCAACCCGACCATCATCGAGGACGACTGCTTCATCGGCGCTCGTTCGGAAGTGGTCGAGGGCGTCATCATCGGCGAAGGCTCGGTGATTTCGATGGGGGTCTATATCGGCGCCTCCACCACCATCATCGATCGGGCCACCGGCCAGACCTACAAGGGCTATGTGCCGCCCTATTCGGTGGTGGTCTCCGGCAACCTGCCCGGCAAGCCCCTCCCGGACGGCCGCCCCGGCCCCTCGCTCTATTGCGCCGTGATCGTCAAGACGGTCGATGCGCAGACGCGTTCCAAGACCAGCATCAACGAATTGCTGCGCGACGGAAACCACTGATCCTGGCAACGCCCCGCTTTACCCCCCCCCGAAAGGGAGGGTAAAGGGAACGTCATGACTGATCTCAGCTTCGATCCCCGCGATCCCGTCGCCCTCACCCAGGCCCTCATCCGCTGCCCCTCCGTCACACCGGCCGAAGGCGGCGCCTTGACGCTGCTGGCCGAGGTGCTGCAGGCAAACGGCTTTGCCGTCCATCTGGTGCCTTTCAGCGACGAGGATACGCCTGATGTCGTCAATCTCTATGCCCGCATCGGAGCGCCGGACAAGCCGGCCCTGATGTTCGCCGGCCATACCGACGTGGTGCCTCCGGGCGATGAGGCACGCTGGCGCCATCAGCCCTTTTCGGGCGACATCGTCAACGGTCAGCTCTACGGCCGTGGCGCAGTGGACATGAAGGGCGGCGTCGCCGCCAGCGTTGCGGCAAGCCTGCGTCATCTCGACGCCCATCCCGAGGCGCCGATCGCCTTCCTGATCACCGGCGACGAGGAAGGCCCGGCCATAAACGGCACGGTGAAACTGCTGGACTGGGCCGTCGCGAAGGGCGACCGCATCGGCCATTGCATCCTGGGCGAGCCGACCAACCCCGACGCCCTCGGCGACATGGTCAAGATCGGCCGGCGCGGCTCGCTGTCGGGCATCATCACCGTGCATGGCAAGCAGGGGCATGTCGCCTATCCGCACTTGGCCATGAACCCCGTGCCGCAGATGGTGCGCCTGCTCGCCGCCCTCACCCAGAGCGAGCTCGACCACGGCAGCGATCACTTCGATGCTTCCAATCTCGAAGTGGTGTCGGTGGATGTCGGCAACCCCGCCTTCAACGTCATTCCCGCCGATGCCCGCGCGACCTTCAACATCCGCTTCAACGACCGCTGGACCCGGCAAAGCCTGGAAGAATGGGTGCGCGGCAAGCTCGACGGCGCCGCCGGCAACGAAGTGGCCTACGACCTCGTCTTCGAGCGCTCGGCTTCCGAATCCTTCTTCACCCCGCCCGGCGCCTTCGTCGATGCTATCGTCTCTTCCATCGAGGCCGAAACCGGCCGCCGCCCGGTGCTGTCGACCTCGGGCGGCACCTCGGATGCCCGCTTCATCAAGAATGTCTGCCCGGTGGTGGAGTTCGGCCTGGTCGGCAAGACCATGCACCAGATCGACGAACGCGTTGATATCCTCGACCTGGAAAGCCTGACCCGGATCTACCAGCGCATTCTCGGGCAATATTTCAGCTGAATTGGAGCACGGACTTCTAGAGCAAAGCGCGTTTAGACGGAAACGCTGTTTTGCTCTCGCTCTTTGGTTCGACGCGTCTTTGTGATTCGAGATGATTCCGTCTAATCGCAAAACGCTCCAGTCCGCTCTTGTCCCCCGCTTTGGGAAGAAAGAACGGACATCGCGACAGGCTCACCTGTCGCGATGTCCCTGCTCCTTTACAGAGCCTTCACCGTCGGCCATGGCGCGTCCACACGCCCGATCGGATTGGCGAGCGGCAGCCCGAACGGCTCGGCCGCGATCTCGAAGACATCGCCGGGCTCGGTCACCACGCCGTCGGAGACGCTCAGCGTCGCCGTGCCGTAATAATGCACGTTCACCTGCCCGGGCTGGCGGAAGAGCTGGTACTTGAAGTGATGGCCTTCGAGATTGGCGATGGTGTGCGACATGTTCGCCTCGCCGGTGAGGAAGGGCTTTTCCCAGATCACCTTGCCCTGGCGCAGGATGCGCGAGGTGCCGCGGATATCGGCAGGCGCCTCGCCGACCAAGAGCTCCGGCCCGATGGCGGAGACGCGCAGCTTGGAATGAGCGAGATAGAGATAGTTCTGCCGTTCGGTGACGTGATCGGAAAACTCGTTGCCGAGCGCGAAGCCGATGCGCCAGGGCGTGCCGTCGGGCCCGTTGACATAGATGCCGGCCAGTTCCGGCTCCTCGCCGGCGTCGAGGGCAAAGGACGGTGACGGCAAGCTGCCCTGCGGGGCGATCAGCGTCGAGCCATCGCCCTTGTAGAACCATTCGGGCTGCACGCCCTCCTTGCCCGGTGCCGGCCGGCCGCCATCGAGCCCCATGCGGAACATCTTCATGGAGTCGGTGGCCTTCGACAGGTCAGCCAAGTCCTGATGCATCTTGTCGCGGCCCTCGGCGCTGCCGAGATGGGTCAGGCCGGTGCCGGCGACCATGACATGGCTGGGGTCGGGATGATCGATCGGCGCCAGCACCTCGCCGGCGGCAAGCGCGGCAGCGAGGTCGACGGTTTCGCCCAGGCCACGCTTCTCGATCTCGGCCCGCAGGCTATGACCCGAAGCGATCGCGGCATTGGCGAGGTCCAGCACCGTCGCAGTATCGCGAATGAGGCGCGAGACGCCCTCGCTGGTGGCGACGACGACGCGCCGGCCCTGATGGCGCAATTGGGCAAGGCGGAGGGGAGTAGGAGACACGCGGCGCATTCCTCAGACAAATTAGCGGACGCGCATCATAGAAAGCATTCGACAGAGCGCAACGGTAAAATTCGCTGCGCCATCAATTGCCGGCCCGCGCCGACAGGCCGAATTCTGATTCCGGGAAAATATTCGAAGGCAGCATCGTGCCGCGCTTTTTGATTTTGTTTAGGGTGGGCAGAAAAACAATTGCATCCCTGCTCAAATTGCGTTCAATTTGGGAACGGTTCGTGTCGAATCTGCCAGCCGGCAAGTGGTGGTCCTCCCTGCGTGATGAGAGCGGCAGGCGACCGAAAGGGCTCCCGCGATGCGAAACCGCTGGGGTTTTTGCAGATGTTTATTCTCGATACTATGTTGAAGCGCCTGATTAAAAAGGGTGCACTTACGGTTATTGATCCCGAAGGCCACGTTCACACCTACGGATCCGGCCAGGATTTTTCGAGCACTATTCGAATTGTAGACAAGGCAACGGCCTGGAAGCTTCTCACCAATCCGGAACTGGAAGCGGGCGAAGCCTTCATGGACGGGCGCCTCGTCATCGAAAAGGGCGATGTCTACGACATGCTCGCCCTGTTCATGCAGAATATCGGCTGGTCTACCTCGATCGGCCCGCTGAGCAACATCGCTTCCACCGCCCGCAAGATCAGCCGGCGCATCGCCCAATACAATCCGGCCGGAAAGTCGAAGAACAACGTCGCCCATCATTATGACCTGAAGGACGAATTGTTCGATCTCTTCCTGGATGCGGATCGACAGTATAGCTGCGCCTATTTTCCCAGTCCGGATATCACGCTGGAAGAAGCACAGGCCTACAAGAAGCGGCACATCGCCGCCAAGCTGTTGCTGAAGCCGGGCGTGAAGGTGCTCGATATCGGCTCTGGCTGGGGTGGCATGGGCCTCTACATCTCCGACGTGACCAAGGCGGATGTCACCGGCATCACCCTGTCGGAGGAGCAGCACCGGGTTTCCAACGCCCGGGCCCAGGCCGCCGGCATCGCCGACCGCGTGCGCTTCGAGCTGATCGACTACCGAGCCCTCGACCGGAAATTCGACCGCATCGTCTCCGTCGGCATGTTCGAGCATGTCGGCGTCAACCATTACGATGCTTATTTCCGCAAGATCGCCGCCTTGTTGAACGAGGACGGCGTGGGCCTCGTGCATGCCATCGGCCGTTCCGACGGGCCCGGCGCCACCAACCCGTGGATCCAAAAATATATCTTCCCCGGCGGCTATTCGCCGGCGCTGTCGGAAGTGCTGCCGGCAATCGAACGTGCCGGGCTTGTCGTCACCGACATCGAGATCCTCAGGATCCATTATGCGGAGACCCTCAAGCACTGGCGCGAGCGCTTCAACCATCATCGCGACCAGATCCGTTCCTTCTATGACGAGCGCTTCTGCCGGATGTGGGACATGTATCTGGCCGCTTCCGAGGCCACTTTCCGCTGGGGTGGCCACATGGTCTTCCAGATCCAGGTGGCGAAGTCCGTCAACGCCGTACCGCTGACCCGCGACTATATCGGCGAGGCTGAGCGGCGCCTGCCGCTCGACCTGCAGCCGGTCCCCGCGCCAACCCGCGAGGCAGCCGAATAGCCCTGCCGATTATCGATGGCGCGTCGTTGAAGAACGCCATTCAGGCCATTTGCAAGAAGAGGCGGGTCTTCGGGCCCGCCTCTTCTTTCCGCTCCAGGCACGTCCCTCTTTGTCGTCCAAACCCGTGATCAGGAGGAATGTGCAATATAGTTTGCATAGATTAGGAAGCCCCGACCGAGCTTCCGGAAAGCAGTTATGACCCAGTCCGAACCGGCCAGTTCCGCGCTGAGCCCTCACGAGATACGCTCGATCATCATCGGCGTGCTGGTGGCGATGTTCCTTGCAGCGCTCGACCAGACCATCGTTGCCACGGCAATGCCGACGATCGGCCGCGTACTCGGCGATTTCGAGAACCTGCCCTGGGTCGTCACCATCTACCTGCTGACCTCGACGGCGGTGACGCCGCTCTATGGCAAGATGGCTGATATCGCCGGCCGGCGCGTGACGCTGCTGGTAGCGATCGGCACCTTCGTGGCCGGCTCGATCCTGTGCGCCCTCGCCCCGACCATGCTGACCCTGATCCTGGCGCGAGCCCTGCAGGGCCTCGGCGGCGGTGGGCTCATCTCCCTGGCACAAACCATCATCGCCGACATCATTCCGCCGCGCGAGCGCGCTCGTTATCAGGCCTATTTCGCCACCGTTTTCGTCTCCTCCAGCATCGCGGGACCCGTCCTCGGCGGCTTCATGGCCGAGAAGCTCCACTGGTCGGTGATCTTCTGGATCAATCTGCCGCTCGGCCTGCTCGCCTTCTGGATGACGAATTCGGTGCTCAAGAAGCTGCCGCGCCACGAAAGGCCGCACAGGCTCGATTTTCTCGGCTCGGCGCTGATGGCCGTGGCCACCATCGCCCTGTTGCTCGCCCTCAGCCTGGGCGGGCCGCATTATGCCTGGAACTCGGCGCCGATCCTTGGCCTGTTCGGCCTTTCCGTCCTGTTCTGGGTCGGCTTCATCATTCGCCTGCGTACGGCGCCCGAACCGCTGATCCCCACCGAGATCCTTGCCAATCCGGTGGTGGCGGCGGGCACCATCGCCGCCTGTTTCGGCATGGGCGTCTTCATCGGCATGACGATCTACATGCCGATCCTCCTGGAAGGCGTCTATGGCCTGACGGCGAGCCAATCGGGCCTCGCCTTGATTCCGATGATGGTCGGTACCGTCACGGGGGCGACGCTGTCGGGCCGCCTGATGGCGCGTATCACGCACTACAAGCGCCCACCCCTGATCGGCCTCGCCGTCTCGACCGTCGCCTTCGCCCTGATCTCGATCAACCCGCAGGCCCTGCCTCTGGTGGTGCTCGAAATCCTGCTGACCCTCGCCTCCCTCGGCATCGGCACCATGCTGCCGGTCACCACGGTGGCGATCCAGAACGCCGTGCTGCAGCACCAGATGGGCACGGCCACCGGCGCCATGAACTTCTTCCGCTCGCTCGGCGGTGCCCTGATCGTCGCGGTGTTCGGCGCCATCGTGATGGGCGGCCTGCCGGCCGACCTCGCCGCCAACGTCACCATCGAGACCTTGGCGAAGTCGATCGCTGCCGCCGGCAGCGACATCGGCTCGGTGTTCCGCTGGGTGTTCCTGGCCGCCGCTTTCGGGTCGCTCGCCACGCTTTGCGCCCTGCTGCGCATGGAAGAGCGGCCGCTCAGAACCAAGGTCGAACCGGCCTCGGTGGCGATGGAGTGACTGCCCTGGCATCTTGCGATTTGGCGCAATCGCCTCTTTTCATGCCCGCAGCATGCTGTAAAAGCGCTTCCAGTCTCTTTCGGATCCCGTAGCCATGAGCCCTAATTTGAGCGTCCACGACAAGGCCGAAATCCTCTCCGAAGCCCTGCCCTACATGCAGCAGCATGACGATGCCACCATCGTCGTCAAATATGGCGGCCATGCCATGGGCAGCGAGCAGCTCGCCCGCGATTTCGCCCGCGACATCGTGTTGCTCGAACAGGCCGGCCTCAATCCGGTGGTGGTGCATGGCGGCGGCCCGCAGATCTCCGAAATGCTGCAGCGCCTCGGCATCAAGTCCGAATTCGCCGCCACCGGCCATCGCATCACCGACGCCGCCAGCGTCGAGGTGGTGGAGATGGTGCTGGCCGGCTCGATCAACAAGCAGCTCGTCGGCTTCATCAATGCCGCGGGCGGGCGCGCTGTCGGGCTGTCGGGCAAGGACGGCCGCATGCTGACCGCCAAGAAGGCGACCCGCACGGTCTACGATCCCGATTCCGCCATCGAGAAGGTGGTCGATCTCGGCTTCGTGGGCGAGCCCGACAAGGTCGACACCACCGTGCTCGACCAGATCATCCATTCGCAGATCATTCCGGTGCTGGCGCCGGTGGCGGCGTCGGAGGATGGCGGCACCTTCAATGTCAATGCCGATACGTTCGCCGGTGCCATCGCCGGGGCGCTCGGCGCCACCCGCCTCCTTTTGATGACCGACGTGCCGGGCATCCTCGACAAGGACAAGAACCTGATCGAAGAGATCGACGTGGAAGGTATTCGCCGCCTGATCGCCGACGGCACCATCACCGGCGGCATGATCCCCAAGGTGGAAACCTGCATCTATGCCCTCGAAAAGGGCGTCGAGGCCGTGGTGATCATGGACGGCAAGGTGCCGCATGCCGTGCTGCTGGAGCTCCTCACCAATCACGGCGCGGGTACGCTGATCCGGCGCTGAGATGTGTCAGTGCCTGCTGACCCTGTCCAGCAGGCCATAGAGGCAGCCCTTGAAGAGGATGTAGCAGGCAATGCCGGTATAGCCATAGAATACCAGCTCGAGAAACTGCCGCGCGCCGCCCTCCATCAGACCCATGACGCCATAACTCGTGATGTAGTCAAAATTGGCTCGGAACAGCTCCAGCAGGTTGTAGGAGCTGACGGCGAACATCCCGCCGAAGATGCCCATGAAAGCGAAGGTGAGGATGGCGTTCTTGCGGAAGACATAGAGCAGGGCCGCCTGCATGGCGTGAAACCTTTCGACCGACCTGAGAGGACGTGGCACAACCTCAACCTGCTACGTCGGGAGAAGAAGCGTTGTTACAGGCGAAGGTTCCTGGCTATCCGCATTCGGAGATTTGGCCGGCCGCCAGGCAATCCATCCTTAACTTTGCCACTCGATGCTGGCATAAGGATGATAGAGACGAGCATGGATCAGAGCGTAGCCACAATCAGGGAAAAGCTGTCAGCGGATTTCGCCCATGTCGACACATGGGTCTTCGATCTCGACAATACGCTTTACCCTCACCACGCCAATTTGTGGGAGCAGGTCGACAACCGCATCACAACCTGGATGGCGAATTACTATGGTGTCGACGGCCTCACCGCGCGCGGGCTGCAGAAATATTACTATCAGCGCTACGGGACTTCGCTGCGTGGCCTGATGATCGACGAAGGCGTGGATCCCGCGCATTTCCTCGAATTCGCGCATGACATCGACCATTCCCCGCTGGAGCCCAACCCGCTGCTCGGCACCGCGCTCAGCCTGCTGCCCGGGCGCAAGCTGATCTTCACCTCGGGCACCACCCGGCATGCCCTGAACATCGTCAAACGCCTGGGCGTGGAGGAGCATTTCGCCGACGTCTTCGACATCGTCTCGGCCGACTACCTGCCCAAGCCCGCCGCCGACACCTATGCGAACTTTTTCGCTCGTCATGACGTCGACCCCAGCCGCGCTGCCATGTTCGAGGATCTTTCGCGCAATCTGATCGTGCCGCATGACCGGGGCATGCGCACCGTGCTGGTTCTGCCTAGGCTCGATGCCGAGATCGTGCGTGACGCCTGGGAAGTCGAGCGCGTGCAGGCCGAGCATGTCGACTATGTCACGGACGACATTGCCAGCTTCCTGACGGATCTGTCGGCTTCGCTCTAAACCGCCATCATGACCAATCTACCGAATAATACCGGAATATTCGGCTTGCCCGCTTGGCGAAGAGGTCTGCGCGTTGCATTGTCAGGTGCGTCAGGCCGCCCCGGCTTTTCTGCGGGGCGGCTTCCACTGCATGGGGTTGCATGATGCCCTCACCTCAGCTCGATATCCCGGGCCTCCTCATCCGTATCCAGCTCCTGGTCCGGACTTTGCTCATCGCCATCCTGGCCGGCGGAGGCGTCCTCCTGGTGGCGGGCGGCGCGCAGGCGGCCGTGCGGGGCTATGCCACCGCCAATGTCAATCTGCGTGCCGGTCCCGGCACCCAATATCCCGCCGTCACCACGCTGCGCCCGGGCGAATCAGTCCTCATCCATGGCTGCCTCAGCGATCGCTCCTGGTGCGATATTTCCGTACGCGGCGAGCGGGGCTGGTCGGCGAACAAATATCTGTCCGCCGCCGCGAACCGCAATGTCGGCATCGGCGCCCTGGCGATACCGGCCATCGTCTTCAGCTATGCCTATTGGGATCGCTATTATGTGCGGCGTCCCTGGTACAACACCTGGTGGGGCCATGGCCGGCCACGCCCGCCCCATCGCGGGCCGGGCTGGCGCCCACGGCCGCCCGTCATCGGCCCGCCCGGGACACGCCCGCCAGTGGTCCGTCCGCCTGGAGGCCGCCCACCCGGCGTTCGTCCGCCCGGAGTGAGGCCTCCCCATCATGGCGGCCCACGTCCGAAGCCGGTCTTCCGTCCCGGCCGGCCGGGACGGCCGATCGGCAGCACACGGCCGATCATTCCGCAATGAGCGGAGCATTGGCTGGTCGAATCCACACTCGACAACGGACGGAAATGAATGCCGCCTTTGTCATTGCCGGGCCTGACCGGCAATCCAGCCCCCTTCCCTTCTAACGGATAGCGGCGTTCCGGATGCCCGGATCAAGCCCGGGCATGGCAAAGACCAGCGTTTCCTACGCTGCAAATCGGAAAGAAGATCGGTTCAAGAACGATCACGCATCCGCGTCGAAACAGGCGCGGATGCCCTCGCGATAGGTCGGATAGCGCAGCGCATAACCCAGCTCCTCACGGACCCGGCGGTTCGAGACGCGCTTGTTCTCGCCATAGAAGGACCGGGCCATCGGTGTCATCTGGGCCTCGTCATAGGCGATCTCGACCGGCGGCGTCATGCCGAGCAGCTCGGCGGCATAGGTGACCACGTCCTGCGGCGGGGCCGGCTCGTTGTCGGTGACGTTGAAGGCTGGCCCCGCCCCGGACTTCTCCATGCCGGCGGCGACCGCACCGGCGATGTCCTCGACATGGATGCGGTTGAACACCTGCCCCGGCTTGACGACGCGCCGGGCGGAACCGCGCTTGAGATTGACCACGGCGTTGCGCCCCGGCCCGTAAATGCCGGCCAGGCGGAAAAGCTGCACCGGCAGGTCCCTGCCGCGGCCAAGCTCGAGCCATTCCTTCTCGACGTCGACCCGCATGGCATTGCGGGCCATGGTCGGGCGCAGCGGCGCGGTCTCGTCGATCCAGGCACCGCCGGCATCGCCATAGACCCCGACAGTGGAGAGATAGCCGATCCATTGCAGCTTCGGCGCCTGCCGGAGGGCCGAGCCGAAATGCCGCAGGACGGGATCGCCATCATCGTCGGGCGCAATGGAGGTGAGGATGTGCGTCGCCTCGGCAATCGCAGCCTCGACCGCCGGCGAACCGGCAAGGCCGTCATAAGAGAGGCGCGTCACACCAGGCAGGTCCGGCAGCTTCTCATGCGGCGCCGTTGAGCGGAAAGTGCCGGTGATCTTGGCGAAGCGCTCGCCATAGCGGGCCGCGAAATGCGAGGCGGTGTAGCCGAGGCCGAAGATCAGGAGATTCATGGAGACCATTCCTGGGAGCGCGGACGTCCCCGTCCGCCTCTTGGAAACGCTGGAGATGCCGGACAGGAAGAGCGGGCGAGGACGCCCGCGCTCCCAGGCTTACTGCCCCAATCCGTCGAAGAAATCACGGACCTTGGCGAAGAAGCCGGCGCTTTCGGGCTGGGTTTCCTTCGACGATTGTGCGTCGAACTCGGCCAGCAATTCGCGCTGGCGGCGCGTGAGGTTCTTGGGCGTCTCGACGAAGAGCTGGACATACATGTCACCATGCTCGCGCGAGCGCAGCACCGGCATGCCCTTGCCGCGCAGGCGTACCTGCCGGCCGGTCTGCGTCCCCTCGGGCACCGCCACCTTGGCCTTGCCGCCGTCGACGGTCGGCACCTGGAACTCGCCGCCGATGGCGGCCGTCACCATCGAGATCGGCACCCGGCAATGCAGGTCGGCACCGTCGCGCTGGAAGAATTCGTGGGGCGCCAGCGACAGGAAGATGTAGAGGTCGCCCGCCGGCCCGCCGCGCGAGCCGGCCTCGCCTTCATTGGCGAGGCGGATGCGCGTTCCGTCCTCGACGCCAGCCGGGATGTTGACCGAGAGGGTACGCTCGCGCGTGGTGCGCCCGGCACCGCCGCAGGACGGACAGGGATTATCGATGACCTCGCCGCGGCCCTGGCAGGTCGGGCAGGTGCGCTCGATCGAGAAGAAGCCCTGGGTGGCGCGCACGCGGCCATGGCCGGCGCAGGTTCCGCAGGTCTTGGGCTTCGATCCGGCCTTGGCGCCCGAGCCGGAACAGGCATCGCAGGTGACGGAGGTCGGGATCTTGATGGTGGCGGTCTTGCCGTTGAAGGCCTCCTCCAGCGTGATCTCCATGTTGTAGCGCAGATCGGCGCCGCGCTCGCGCCCGCCCGAATTGCTGCGCCCGCGGCCGCGCCCGGCCAGATCCTCGAAGATGTCGTTGAAGATGTCGGAGAAGGAACCGAAGCCCCCGCCTCCGCCGAAGCCGCCTCCACCGCCGCCCTGTTCGAAGGCGGCGTGGCCGAAGCGATCATAGGCCGCGCGTTTTTGCGGGTCCTTGAGGGCTTCATAGGCCTCGTTCACTTCCTTGAACTTGGCCTCGGCATCCTTGTTGCCGGCATTGCGGTCGGGATGATGCTTCATCGCCTGCTTGCGGAAAGCAGCCTTGAGTTCGATTTCGGTTACTTCGCGAGTAACCTCGAGCACTTCGTAATAGTCACGCTTGGCCATAGGAATCGCTCAAAGCATCCCAGCGAAAGCGTCTTGCGAAGGGCGGCAGATCACCGGCGCTCGCCAAGACGTGTTGAAACAACCAATTCGAGCGAAGGGCGCTTCCGCTTGAACGCGCCTTGCTCCCGAAGGTGCACGAAAGCCCCCGCCATGTCCGGTGCAAGCTTTGGCTTGCACCGTTTGGCGAGGGCTCGCACACGATCGTCAGAGATTACGCACGCTTCTTGTCGTCGTCGACTTCTTCGAAGTCGGCATCAACAACATCGTCATTCTTCGCGCCGGCCTCGGCACCCGCTTCGCCAGCGGCCTGCTGCTGCTGATACAGGGCTTCGCCCAGCTTCATGGCAGCCTGCTGCAAGTCGTTGGTGCGGGTCTTGATCAACTCGGCATCCTCGCCTTCCAGCGCGGACTTCAGGGCAGTGATCGCGGACTCGACGGTCGACTTGTCGGCCTCGGAGATCTTGTCGCCAAGCTCCTTGATCGACTTCTCGGCCTGGTGCACCGCCGCATCCGCATGGTTGCGGACCTCGACGAGCTCACGCCGCTTCTTGTCTTCCTCGGCGTTGGCCTGGGCGTCCTTGACCATCTTCTCGATGTCGGCATCGGAAAGACCACCGGAAGCCTGGATGCGGATCTGCTGCTCCTTGCCGGTCGCCTTGTCCTTGGCCGAGACATTGACGATGCCGTTGGCATCGATGTCGAAGGTGACCTCGATCTGCGGCATGCCGCGGGGCGCCGGCGGAATGCCGACGAGATCGAACTGGCCGAGGGCCTTGTTGTCCTGCGCCATTTCGCGCTCGCCCTGGAAGACCCGGATGGTCACGGCCGTCTGGCCGTCCTCGGCGGTCGAGAAGGTCTGGCTCTTCTTCGTCGGGATCGTGGTGTTACGCTCGATCAGACGGGTGAAGATGCCACCCAGCGTCTCGATACCCAGCGACAGCGGGGTCACGTCGAGCAGCAGCACGTCCTTGACGTCGCCCTGCAGCACGCCGGCCTGGACAGCGGCACCGATGGCCACGACTTCGTCCGGGTTGACGCCCTTATGGGGCTCCTTGCCGAAGAACTGCTTCACGACTTCCTGGATCTTGGGCATGCGGGTCATGCCGCCGACCAGCACCACTTCGTCGATCTGGCCAGCAGCCAGGCCGGCATCCTTCAAGGCCTTGCGGCAGGGCTCGACAGTGCGCTGAACGAGATCATCGACCAGGCTTTCGAACTTGGAGCGCGAGAGCTTGAGAGCCAGATGCTTCGGACCCGAAGCGTCGGCCGTGATGTAGGGCAGGTTGATCTCGGTCTGGGCCGTCGAGGACAGCTCGATCTTGGCCTTTTCGGCCGCTTCCTTCAGACGCTGGAGAGCGAGCTTGTCCTTCTTGAGGTCGATGCCCTGCTCGCGCTTGAACTCATCCGCCAGATACTCGACCAGGCGCATGTCGAAGTCCTCGCCGCCGAGGAAGGTGTCGCCGTTGGTGGACTTCACCTCGAACACGCCGTCGCCGATCTCCAGGATCGAGACGTCGAAAGTGCCACCGCCGAGGTCATAGACCGCGATGGTGCCGGCCTTCTTCTTGTCGAGGCCGTAGGCGAGCGCAGCCGCCGTCGGCTCGTTGATGATGCGCAGCACTTCCAGGCCGGCGATCTTGCCGGCGTCCTTGGTGGCCTGGCGCTGGGCATCGTTGAAGTAGGCGGGAACGGTGATGACGGCCTGCGTCACCGGCTGGCCCAGATGAGCCTCGGCCGTTTCCTTCATCTTCTGCAGGGTGAAGGCCGAAATCTGCGACGGGGAGTAGGACTTGCCGTCCGCCTCGACCCAGGCGTCGCCATTGCCGCCCTTGACGATCTTGTAGGGCACCAGGCCCATGTCCTTCTTGGTCATGGGATCGTCATAGGTGCGGCCGATCAGGCGCTTAATCGCGAAGAAGGTGCGCTCGGGATTGGTCACAGCCTGGCGCTTGGCCGGCTGGCCCACGAGGCGCTCGCCATCGTCGGTGAAGGCGACGATGGAGGGCGTGGTGCGCATGCCCTCGGAATTTTCGATGACCCGGGCGCTCGTGCCTTCCATGACGGCCACGCACGAATTGGTGGTGCCGAGGTCGATACCAATAACTTTAGCCATAGTTCTCATCCTTCCTATTCAGCAGACCGGCGCGCCCCGAAGCAGCAGCGCCTAGGCCGGGAAAGCCCTCAGGAACCCGGCCGGTCCCTATCGGAAACCCCATGACTGACGTTGGATTAATCACGGGTTCGGCGGGTATATAAGGGGGGCTTTCACAGGCCGCAAGGCGCGAAAGCTGCCTGTCCGCTAAGGAATTTGCGTCTTCGTCACAATTCTTGGACGAAGGGCCGGCCGTCTCCGGCCGAGGCAAGCCAACAGGCCGTATAGCGATACATCAGCCAGCATCCCCGGTCACTCGATTTCGCCTGCCTGCCCTCACGACGAAGGCAGGCGAAAATCACCTTGATCATAACAATATTGTTATATTACAAACTTGTTATCAAGAAAGCGCAACCGCCATGCTCGACCTCGATCATACCTTTGCCGCCCTGTCCGATCCGACCCGCCGGGCCATCCTCAGCCGCCTGGCACTCGGGGAAGCGACGGTGATGCAGCTGGCGGAACCCTTCGCGATGACGCAGCCCGCCATCTCGCGCCATCTCAAGGTTCTCGAAGGCGCCGGGCTGATCGTCCGCCGCGCCGAGGGAACGAGACGGCCGTGCCGGCTCGCCCCGGAGGGCATCGCGGCCATCGACCAGTGGTTGGGCCTACTGCGCGAGGCCCTGGCCCGCAATTACGACCGGCTGGACGCGCTGCTGGCTCAAGAACTGCCTGAAAAACCTGGACTACCTAAAAAACCTGGACTCCCCGAAAAGGAAGAGGAAATCCCATGACCAAGCTTGCGATCCGAACCGAAGGCGAAACCCATGTCGTGGTGACCAGGCGCTTCGCCGCCCCGCCCGAGGCGGTCTACCGGGCCCACACCGAACCCAAGCTCATCCAGCAATGGATGCTCGGACCGGACGGCTACACCATGCCCGTCTGTATCAGCGAGGCCCGGCCCGGCGGCAGTATCCGCTTCGAATGGCGGGACGCCTCGGGGAGCGGTGGCTTCTACCTGACGGGCGAATATGTCGAGCTCGAGCCCCATAGTCGCATCGTGCATGTCGAGCGCATGCATCTGCCCGATCCCACGCCGGACAGCCATGTCGAGACCCGCTTCGCGGCGGACGGCGCGGGCACGCTGATGACCCTGCGCATGACCCTTCCCAGCGCCGAGGTGCGCGAGCAGATGCTGGCGACCGGCATGGAGCATGGCATGGAAGCCAGCTATGCCCGGCTCGAGGGTATTTTGTGAGGATCGATGCTGACCTTAAGGGTCGGGCGAGATGAAGGCTTCGATGCGAGAGTGCGACATTCGCGCCCCTTCGCCCGCCAAGCCTTTGCCTCTCCCTCCTCAATCCACCAACTGGCCCACGATCATGTGCGCCGTCGAGGCATTGAGGGCCATGGGGATGTCGTAGACCAGCGCCAGCCGGGTCAGGGCCTTGACGTCGACATCGTGCGGCAGGGGCGAGAGCGGATCGACGAAGAAGAACAGGCCATGCACCTGTCCCTCGGCGATCAGGGCGCCGATCTGCTGGTCGCCGCCGAGCGGACCGCTCTTCAGCGGTGTCAGCGACAGTTCCGGGCAGGCGGCCAATATGCGGCTGCCGGTCGTGCCGGTGGCGACGAGATTGAAGCGCGCCAGAATGGCCCGGTGCGTGCGCGCGAACTCGACCATTTCGTCCTTCTTCAGATCATGCGCGACGAGTGCCAGAGTGCGCCGGACCAGCTTTGCCATCTCATATCCTCATTTCCAACCGGCGTTTCCCACCTGATTCCATGTGAAAATCAGGGGCAACCGCACAACGCCTCTTCTCAATAGCGCAATCGGCATGCCATGTTGACCATAAGGTCTGCACGGGAAGCCTTTCCCGCGCGGCCCCCATCCAAGAGCGAGAACGAGCGCGGGAGAGCGTGATGAAATCGACCCTTCTTGGCCTGGCTGCCATTCTGGCGGCCGGCACTGCGGGATTTGGCGCGGCACAGGCAGCCGACAAGCCGGGCCCGGCGGTCATCTATGACCTCGGCGGCAAATTCGACAAGTCCTTCAACGAGGGAGCCTATAACGGCGCCGAGCGCTGGAAGAAGGAAAGCGGCAAGACCTATCGCGACTTCGAAATCACCAATGCTTCCCAGCGCGAACAGGCACTGCGCCGCTTCGCCAAGGACGGCAACGATCCCATCATCGTGATGGGCTTTGCCTATGAGGACGTGCTGGCGAAGGTGGCCAAGGCTTATCCGAAGGTGCATTTCGGCATCGTCGACAGCGTCGTCGACCTGCCCAACGTCGCCTCCTACGTCTATCGCGCCGACGAAGGCTCCTATCTCGCCGGCTACCTCGCCGCCAAGACCACCAAGACAGGCACGATCGGCTTCATCGGCGGCATGGACGTGCCGCTCATCCGTAATTTCGGCTGCGGCTATGTCCAGGGCGCCAAGGCCGCCAATCCGCAGATCAAGGTCATCCAGAACATGACCGGCACCACGCCGGCGGCCTGGAACGACCCCGGCCGCGGCGCCGAACTCACCAAGGCGCAGATCTCGCAAGGCGCCGACATCGTCTATGCCGCCGCCGGCCAGACGGGCCTGGGCGTGCTGCAGGCGGCCGCCGACGGCGACAAGCTCGGCATCGGCGTCGATTCCAACCAGAACGGCCTGCATCCCGGCAAGGTGCTGACCTCGGTGCTCAAGCGGGTGGACGAGGCGATCTATCAGGGCTTCAAGGACGGCGAGGAAGGCAAGTTCAAGGCCGGCACCCATGTGCTCGGCATCAAGGATAGCGGCGTGGCCCTGGCCATGGACGACAACAACAAGCCCCTGGTCACCGACGCCAACAAGGCTGCCATCGAGGCGGTGACCAAGGACATCGCCGACGGCAAGGTGGTGGTGCATAATTACGAGAAGGACAATGTCTGCCCGGTGAACTGAGCAGGCGACAGACTGCTTTCCGTAGTGCGAAAGGCAGGTCCGTAGACCTGCCTTTCGCCAATGATCTGCCGTCTTCGCCGATCCGGGATCGGCCCCTATTGCTCCCGCGAGGCTCCCTTTGGCAACTGCCCTCGAACTGAAGCAAATCGATAAACGTTTCGGCCCCGTCCACGCCAACAAGGCGATCGACCTCGTGGTCGAGAGAGGCACCATCCACGGCATCATCGGCGAGAACGGCGCCGGCAAATCCACGCTGATGTCGATCATCTACGGCTTCTACGAGGCCGACAGCGGCGAGATTCACGTCAACGGCGCCGTGAAGGCGATCCGCTCCTCCCAGGATGCCATCGATGCCGGCATCGGCATGGTCCATCAGCACTTCATGCTGGTTGATCCCTTCACGGTATTGGAAAACGTCATGCTCGGCGCGGAGGGCGGCGGCCTGCTGGCGAAGGGGCGCGAGCATGCCCGTACCGAACTGGCACGGCTGGAAAAGAGCTATCACCTGGAAGTCGATCCGGATGCCGTGGTGGGCGAACTGCCTGTCGGCGCCCAGCAGCGCGTCGAGATCCTCAAGGCGCTCTATCGCGGTGCCGACATCCTCATCCTGGACGAGCCCACCGGCGTGCTGACCCCGTCCGAAGCCGACCAGCTCTTCGAAATCCTCAAGGTCCTGCGCGAGCAGGGCAAGACCATCCTCTTGATCACCCACAAGCTGCGCGAGATCATGGCGATCACCGACCGCGTCTCGGTGATGCGGCGCGGCGAGATGGTAGCCACCGTCGATACCGCCAAGACCAATCCCACCGAGCTCGCCGAGCTGATGGTCGGGCGCCGGGTGCTGCTGCGTGTCGACAAGGCCGAGGCCAAGCCGGGCGACGTCATCCTCGAAGTGAAGAACCTCACCGTCAAGGACGAGAAGGGTATCACCCGCGTCGATGACGTCTCCTTCACCGTGCGGGCCGGCGAGATCGTCGGCGTCGCCGGCGTCGCCGGCAACGGCCAATCGGAGCTGCTGGAAGCCATTGCCGGCATCCGGCCGGTCTTTTCCGGCGAGATCCGGCTGCGGGGCAGCAATGCCGCGGCCGCGGACCCGGCGGAGCTGCGCAAGCTCGGCCTGGCCCACGTGCCCGAAGACCGCATGAAGATGGGCCTGGTCAAGCCCTTCGCCGCCTATGAAAGCGCGATTCTGGGCTATCAGAAGGATCGCAAGCTCGGCAGCGGCCCCTTCCTCAATTACCGCCGCATCATCGCCGACCTCACCGACAAGATGGAGCGTTTCGATGTGCGCCCGCGCGATCCAAAACTGAAGACGGCCAATTTCTCGGGCGGCAATGCCCAGAAGATCGTGCTGGCCCGCGAGATGGAGCGCGACCCGGCTTTGCTGATCGTGGGGCAGCCGACGCGCGGCGTCGACATTGGCGCCATCGAGTTCATTCACCGCCGCCTGATCGGCATGCGCGACGCCGGCAAGGGCATCCTGGTGGTTTCGGTCGAGCTCGACGAGATCATGGGCCTCTCTGATCGCATCCTGGTGATGTGCGGCGGGCGCATCACCGGCGAGTGCCTGGCCAAGGACGCCACCGAGAACGGCCTTGGCCTCCTGATGGCCGGCGTTTCGGGAGAAGCGGCATGAGCGGGCAGACCACCACGCCCGGGGCCTTTCTGGGGGCGATCTTTTCGGGGCGCAGCGGCGCCAGCCTGATCACCCTGCCCTGGTGGGCCGACACCATCATCCTGCCGCTGCTCAACGTCTTGGTGGCCTTCATCATCTCCGGCATCGCGGTGTGGATCATCGTCGGCGCCGACCCCTTGACCGTCGGCGTCACCATGATCGGCGGCGCGTTCGGCGATGCCAACGCCGTGGGCACCACCCTCTATTACGCGACCACCTTCATCTTCGCCGGCCTTGCCGTCGCCGTCGCCTTTCATGCCGGATTGTTCAATATCGGCGTGGACGGCCAGGGCCAGATCGCCGGCATCGGCATCGCCTGGGCCTGCCTGCATCTGGGCGGCCTGCCCTGGCCCCTCGCCATCCCGCTCGGCATGGCCGCCGGCATGCTCTTCGGCGCCGCCTGGGCCTTCATTCCGGGCTACCTCCAGGCCAAGCGCGGCAGCCATGTCGTCATCACAACCATCATGTTCAACTACATCGCCACCGCGCTGGTGCAGTATCTCCTGGTGAATGTGATGATGAAGCCTGGCTCCGGCGAGCCGAAGTCCGAGCTTTTTCCCGATTCGACGGGCATGCCCTTGCTCAGCGATCTCCTGGCCGGGCTCGGCATCCAGCTCGACCTCACCCTCGTCAATCTCGCCTTTCCGATCGCCCTGGTCGCCGCCGTACTGGTCTGGGCCCTGATCTGGCGAACGCGGCTCGGCTATGCGATGCGCACGGTCGGCCACAACCAGACGGCCGCCGTCTATGCCGGCATCTCACCCGCGAAAATCATCGTCGTCGCGATGCTGATCTCGGGGGGCCTGGCCGGCCTGATGGGCGCCAATGTGCTGATGGGCGAGCAACACCGCATGATCATCGACTACACGGCCGGCGCCGGCTTCATCGGCATCGCCGTTTCGCTGATGGGCCGCTCCCATCCGGCCGGCATCGTGCTCGCTTCCATCCTGTTCGGAGCTCTGATCCAGGGCGGTCAGGAGCTTTCCTTCGAAAACCCGGTGTTCGACAAGAACATGATCGTGATGATCCAGGGCATCATCATTCTCTTCGTCGGCGCTCTGGAAACCATGTTCCGCCCGCAGCTCGCCGCCTTGTTCCAACTGTTCACCCCCGCCGGCAAGGGAGCATGACGCCATGGATACCGTGATCATGCTGGCCAGTGTGGCCGCCGCCGCCATCCGCATCTCCACGCCCTACCTGCTCTGTGCCCTCGCCGGCCTCTATTCGGAACGTTCGGGCATCGTCGACATCGGGCTCGAAGGCAAGATGCTGGCGGGTGCCTTCGCCGCCGCGGTCACTGCTGCGACCTATGGCTCGGCCTGGCTCGGCCTGGTAGCCGCCATCATCGTTTCCATCGGCTTTGCGCTGCTGCACGGCATCGCCTCCATCCGCTATCGCGGCAACCAGATCGTCTCGGGCGTCGCGATCAACATCCTGGCGCTCGGCTTGACCGCCTTCATCGGCAATGCCTGGTATGGCGAAGGCGGTCGCACACCGAGCCTGAGCGGCGATGCCCGCTTCCAGCCGATCGAGCTGCCGGGGGCAGAGGCGATCAAGGGCGTGCCGGTGATCGGCCAGCTCTACGCCGACGTGCTCTCCGGCCATTCGATCCTGGTCTATTTCGCCTTCGTCTGCGTGCCGGTGACGGCCTGGGTGCTCTACAAGACCCGTTTCGGCCTGCGCCTGCGCGCCGTCGGCGAGAACCCGCAGGCCGTCGACACTGCCGGCATCTCGGTGGCGTGGCTGCGCTATCGGGCCGTGCTGATCTGCGGCCTGCTGACCGGCATCGCCGGTGCCTATCTCTCCACTGCCGACTCGGCCGCCTTCGTCTCGAACATGACGGGCGGGCGCGGCTATATGGGCCTGGCCGCCCTGATCTTCGCCAAATGGCGGCCCTGGCCCGCGCTCGGCGCCTGCCTGCTGTTCGGCCTGCTCGACGCCATCTCGATCCGCATGGGGTCGGGCTTCGTCATCGCGGGCATGCTGGTGCCCTCCGAGCTGATCTCGGCGCTGCCTTTCATCCTCACCGTGTTGATGCTGGCCGGCTTCGTCGGCGCGGCGACGCCGCCCAAGGCCGCCGGCATTCCCTATCTCAAGGAACGCTGATGAACGCGCTCGCCGATCTGTTCGAAGCCGCCAGGGCGGTGCGCGAGAAGGCGCACGCGCCCTATTCGCGCTTCAAGGTGGGAGCGGCCATACGCGGCCGCTCGGGCCGGATCTATGCCGGCTGCAATGTCGAGAATGCCGCCTATCCGGTCGGTGCCTGTGCCGAAGGCGGCGCCATCTCGGCGATGGTGGCGGATGGCGAGACGGGAATCGCCGAAATCCTGGTGCTCGGCTGGACCGACGCCCATCCCGACGCGCCCGGCCTGACCACGCCATGCGGGGGCTGCCGCCAGCGCATCCGCGAATTCGCAAGGCCGTCGACACCGATCCATGTCGCCGGGCCCGAGGGCATCCGCCGCAGCTTCACGCTCGACGAACTGCTGCCCGAGAGCTTCGGACCGGAGAATCTGGGATAGAACCTCATACCAATAGTCACGATGTTTGACTCAGGCGTCATTGCGAGCGCAGCGAAGCAATCCAGGTGCCATGGCCACCGCGTTTTTGCACGCTGGATTGCTTCGCTGCGCTCGCAATGACGGTGCTCGATCGGTCGAGCATCAATAGTCGGTATCAGATCGAGACCAGGTCGAGGAAGCTGGCGCACAGCAGCACGACGGTGGCGACGGCCAGCGTCAGCCCCACCCAGAACTGCGCCCTGTCCTCGGCGGAAATGCCGCCCTTCAACACCATATGCATACGCTCGATCATAACCGACCCACCTCGAAACGGGGGTCATAATGGAGGCGTCGCGGGTGCTCGGGCGTTAACGCGGCGCGATTTCGCCGCGCCGTCTTGAATCATGGTTGAGAAGAGGTGAGCGGGCGTCCGGGCGCCCGCGCATCCAGGACTACAGAAATGACTTTCCTGCCCCCTGCCAATCCAGCCTGAGGTGCTCCGCCACGCTGGCGGCCATGTCGGCGAAGCTGTCGCGCCGGCCGATCGGTCCCGTACGCTTGCCCAGGCGCGCCAGCACCGGCACGAATTCGCGCGTATGGTCCGTTCCCATCCAGGACGGGTCGCAGCCATGATCGGCCGTGATGATCAGCAGGTCATCCTCGGCCAGCCGGGAGAGGATCTGCGGCAGGCGCATATCGAACTGCTCCAGGGCACCGGCATAGCCGGGAATGTCGCGGCGGTGGCCATAGAGGGTGTCGAAGTCGACATAATTGGCAAAGAGCAGGCCACCATCGGGCAGGCGCCCCATGGCCTCCAGCGTGCGATCGATCAGGGCATCGTTGCTCGGGCCCTTGACGATCTCGCCGGTGCCGCGATGGGCGAAGATGTCGCCGATCTTGCCGATGGTGATGATGCCCCGCCCGGCGCGTTCGGCCACGTCGAGCAGCGTGTCGGCCGGCGGTGGCACGGCATAGTCGCGCCGGTTGGCGGTGCGGGTGAAACCGCCCGAGGCATCGCCGACGAAGGGCCTGGCGATCACCCGGCCGATATTGAGGTGATCGACATGGCGGCGGGCGATCTCGCAGAGGGACAACAGTCTTTCCAGCCCGAACGCTTCCTCATGGGCGGCGATCTGCAGCACGCTGTCGGTGGAAGTGTAGAAGATCGGCTTGCCGGTCTCGATGCTCTCGGCACCAAGTTCGGCGATGATCTGCGTGCCCGAGGCATGGCACTGGCCGAGTACGCCGGCAAGCCCGGCTTCCTTGACGATGGCGGCGATCAGCTTGGGCGGAAAACAAGGCGCCTCCCTGGGGAAATAGCCCCAGTCGAACGGCACGGGATAGCCGGCAATCTCCCAATGGCCAGACGGTGTGTCCTTGCCCTTGGAAATCTCCGCCGCATAGCCCCACAAGCCCTCCGCCACACCGCCTTCCAAGCCCGGCGGCAGCGTGCCCGTTGCCGCCTGTGCAGCCGCACCAAGGCCCAGGCTGGTGAGCACGGGCAGGCGCAGGGGGCCCGTGCGATGCTCGTTCTCGCCGGCCCGGCCCGCCGCGCAGGCCTCGGCGATATGGCCGAGCGTATCCGCCCCTGCATCGCCATAGCGCTCGGCATCGTCAGCCGAGCCGATACCGAAGGAATCCATCACCAGAAGGAACGCGCGACCCATCTCAGCTTCCTCCAATGCGTTCGAGTACCGGCGGCAGGGCTTCCTCGCCCTCGCCGATGCGATAGGCTGCGCGCAGGCTGGCGGCGGCGGCCTCGGCCGCCGCGTCGCTGCGGGCATGCACGAAGCCGAGGGGATGGTCAGGCCCGACCTCGGCACCGAGTTCGGCAAGGCCGGTAAGGCCCACGGCATGGTCGATCGTATCCTGCGGGCGGGTGCGCCCGCCGCCCAACGCCACAACCGCGAGGCCGACGGCCCGCGTATCGATGCTGCCGACCTGCCCTGCCTGCTCGGCGAAGACGGGTTTGATCACAGGTGCAGCGGGCAGATAATGCTCGGGCCGCTCGACGAAGTCGGCCGGCCCGCCAAGCACCGAGACCATGCGGGCGAAATGCTCGGCCGCCCGGCCGCTTGCAAGGGCCTGCTCGATGCGCGCCTGGCCTTCGGCGGTATCGCGGGCAAGTCCGCCGAGCACCAGCATCTCGGCGCAGAGATCGACGGTGACCTCCAGAAGGCGCAGGTCCCGATGTGCACCGGCGAGAAAATCCACGGCATTCCGGACCTCCAGGGCATTGCCGGCAGCGCTGGCGAGGGGCTGGTCCATCGCCGTGATCAGGGCAGTGGTCGGCAGCCCGGCGCCCGTGGCGACGGTCGCAATCGATTCGGCCAGGTCGCGCGAGCCCTCCAAGGCGGGCATGAAGGCGCCGGAACCCGTCTTCACGTCCATCACCAGGGCCTGGAGCCCGGCCGCGAGCTTCTTCGACAGGATCGAGGCCGTAATCAGCGGGATCGATTCGACCGTGGCCGTGACGTCGCGGATCGAATAGACGGTCTTGTCGGCCGGGGCGAGGTCGGCGGTCTGGCCGATGATGGCGGTGCCGGCCTCGCGCACGGCCCGGCGGAACAGGTCGAGATCGGGCTGGGTGGTGTAGCCCGGCACCGAATCGAGCTTGTCGAGCGTACCGCCGGTATGGCCCAGGCCCCGGCCCGAAATCATCGGTACGAAGCCGCCGCAGGCCGCCACCAGCGGCCCGAGCATCAAGCTGACATTGTCGCCGACGCCGCCCGTCGAGTGCTTGTCCACCACCGGCCCCGGCAG
Source organism: Labrys sedimenti (assembly GCF_034424805.1). NCBI lineage: Bacteria > Pseudomonadati > Pseudomonadota > Alphaproteobacteria > Hyphomicrobiales > Xanthobacteraceae > Labrys > Labrys sedimenti. The sequence goes on along the minus strand of NZ_JAXOUF010000002.1, from coordinate 160,544 downwards.
GTCGAGCCCGCGCCAGTCGAGCACGGTGCCCGATTGGGTCATCGCCCGCGTCAGGGCAATGCGCTCGTCCATCGCCATGCCGCGGAAGAATACGGCCATGGCAAAGGCCGCGACCTGGGCATGGGTGACGCTGCCGGCCACCAGCCCTTGCACGAAACTCTCGATTTCAGCTGCGGACAGGGCAGCGCCGTCGCGCTTCCTGCGAATGATTTCCTGGGGAAGAAGGGTCACGGATCGGGCTCCCTGGGGCAGAACGCGGTCAAGCTGTAGGCGTCTTTGCGATTCCTGGCCGACAGCCGGATGGCAAGACGCCTTGGCGGCCCCGTCCCTGCGTGGCCTTTCGATTTCGGGCCGCGACGATAGCCTCCACGATCCGCGAAGGAAAGCCATGCGGAGGAAAGTGTGCGAGCGCTTACAAATCCATTGCGGGGAGGTAACGGCCTGGTGCCCTGGCGTCCCCCCCTGTTCCCCGCGAACTGGCCAGCGTCTGGCGGGCGTGCCACAATCGGTGCGGTGCTGCCGTGAATCCGGGATGGGGCGATGATCCGGCGTTGCTTGATGTTGTTGTGTCTGTTCTGGCTGGCCGGGGTCACCGTCGCGCTCGCCGACAAGCGTGTCGCCCTCGTCATCGGCAATGGCGACTATCGCACGCTCGGCCGCCTCGCCAATCCCGTCACCGATGCCGACGCCATCGCCACGCTGCTCGCCGGCGGCCAGCTCAGCTTCAAGGTGATCCGCGCCAGCGACGTCGATCATGCCGCCATGCTCAAGGCGATGGCCGAATTCGGCAACGAGGCCACCGATGCCGATATCGCCCTGGTGTATTATGCCGGCCACGGCATGCAGGTCGACCAGCGCAATTTCCTCATTCCCGTCGGTGCCGACATCAAGAGCCGCGTCGATCTCGCCACGCAGACCATCAAGCTCGACGACATCAGCGACATCCTGAGCGCCTCCGGCGCCAAGGCCAAGATCCTGCTGGTGGATGCCTGCCGCAACAATCCCCTGCCGGCGAGCGCAAGCCGCGGCGCCTCGCGCGGCCTCGCCCGGCTCGATGCCGCCAGCACCGGCACGCTGGTCGCCTTCGCCACCGGCCCCAATGCCGTCGCCGACGATGGGGACAATGGCCATTCTCCCTTCGCGGCCGCGTTGCTGAAGCGACTGCCGGAGGCCGGCATCGAGATCCGTCGCATGCTGGCGCTGGTACGCCAGGACGTCCATGCCGCCACGAACCAGCGCCAGACGCCCTGGGTCGATGAAGCGCTGCTCGGTGATCTCTATCTGTCGGGCACCGCCATATCCGCTTCGCCCCCCATCGCCACGCAGCAGCCATCCCCGGCGCCGGGAAGCCCGGTCCCCGACAAGGCGGACATGGCGGCCTGCACCGATCTCGGTACCGATCCCACCCCGATCAAGCTCGAAGCCTATCTCGACAATTTCCCCAAGGGCTATTGCGCCGCCTCGGTGCGCCGGCGGCTGGAAGCGCTGGCCAAGCCCGCGGCTGGGCCGGCGCCGATCTCCGCCTCACCCGCGTCCGCGCGCGCCCAATCCGATCCGCCGCCCTATACGGTCTCGAGCTATTGGAACCATAACGGCTCGCGCGTGGCGCTATCGGCGAGCGAGGGCAACCGCCTGTTCTACTACGAGGCGCCCCGCCCGGGCCTGGCCGAGGTCGGGGTGCGCAAGGGAGCACTGCTGTTCAAGGGGACGGCCAGTGGCAGCGTCTATCGCGGCCAGGCCTATGTCTTCTCGCGCGAGTGCGGGCCGATCTCCTATCGCGTCGAGGGCTCGGCGGCCGGAGAGCCGCCGACCATCACTCTGCGCGGGAAGGCTCCCCGGCGCGCCAGGGATTGCGCGCAGACCGGCTGGCGCGACGACACGCTGGTATTCCGCTACGATTCGGCAGCGCGATAGCAGGCATAGCCCGCCCGGCCGGCCTGTCCGTGGTCCGACAAAGCCGCTTGAGTCCTTTTTAAGGGGGCAACATCGCCCCCGCGACCCTTCCCCCGCTTTCGGCTGCGGGATTGCTATGTTAAGGGGAGGCCGTGGAGCGGACAGGCTCGCCTGCCCGGCCACACGGTTTTGACTGGTCGATGAGGACTGAGACGCAATGGCGGAACGCCGTTCGAGCTTTGAATACGAAGATCTCCTGGCCTGCGGGCGTGGCGAGATGTTCGGCCCCGGCAATGCGCAATTGCCCCTCCCCCCCATGCTGATGTTCGATCGCATCCCGGAAATCTCCGAGACCGGCGGTCCAAACGGCAAGGGCTGCGTACGCGCCACCCTCGATGTCAAACCGGACCTTTGGTTCTTTTCCTGCCATTTCCAGGGCGATCCGGTGATGCCGGGCTGCCTTGGCCTCGATGCCCTCTGGCAGATGACCGGCTTCTTCCTGGGCTGGCTCGGCCAGTCCGGACGCGGCCGCGCCCTTGGCGTCGGCGAAGTCAAATTCACCGACCAGGTGCTGCCCAGCGTCAAACAGGTCGAGTATGGCGTCGACCTCAAGCGGGTTTTCAAGGGTAAATTGATTCTCGGCATTGCGGATGGCTGGCTAAAGGCCGATGGCCGCACCATCTATGAGGCCAAGGATCTGCGCGTCGGCCTGTTCCAGGCCTGATTTCTGGTACCGAGCCTGATTTCTGGCCCGAGTGCGGCGCCGGTTGAGCGCATTTTCAGGCATGCCCGCATTGGCTTGCCCTTAACGATGTGCTTTGAGAACGCAGGATGCGGCCCCGACGACGCTCGACGCGCTGACGGGGTCGATGCTTTGTTAGGCTGTCCGTGTCCGGGTCCTGCCCGTCCGCAGGCAGCGAGCATAATTTCCGAGCTTGCCCAAAACCGGGTCGCTTGCGAAATTCTGCTCAAGCGTTTTGCGATGAGATGCAATTGCCTCAAATCGCAGGGACGCTCCCGCCAATCCGTCGGATTGGCTTGGAAACAAGGAGCTAGGGCAAGTGAGCGTTCACATTGAACGCGCTTTTCTCTAGGGAACGCAGTGCCGGCCTGGCGATCTCCTCGGAGAGGATCGTGGGGCGGTCACGAAACTGGAAGGGATCGCCATGAGACGTGTCGTCGTTACCGGCATGGGTATCGTGTCTTCGATCGGCAACTCGACGCAGGAGGTTCTCTCCAGCTTGCACGAGGCCAGATCCGGTATCACGCGCGCCGAGCAGTTCGCCCAATACGGCTTCCGCTCTCAAGTCTATGGCGCGCCGACGCTCGACCCCGCCTCGGTGGTCGATCGCCGCGCCATGCGCTTCCATGGCGGCGGCACCGCCTGGAACCATGTGGCGATGGAGCAGGCCATCCTCGATTCCGGCCTCGAAGCCAACGAAGTTTCCAACGAGCGCACCGGTATCATCATGGGGTCCGGCGGCCCCTCCACCCGCACCATCGTCGAGGCTGCCGACAAGGCGCGCGAGTCGGGCAGTTCCAAGAAGGTCGGCCCCTTCGCCGTGCCCAAGGCGATGTCGTCCACGGCCTCCGCCACGCTCTCGACCTGGTTCAAGATCAAGGGCACGAACTATTCGATCTCCTCGGCCTGCGCGACCTCGAACCATTGCATCGGCAATGCCTATGAGCAGATCCAGTACGGCAAGCAGGACGTGATGTTCGCCGGCGGCTGTGAGGAACTCGACTGGACGCTGGCCGTGCTGTTCGACGGCATGGGCGCGATGTCGTCGAAATATAATGATACCCCCTCCACGGCCTCCCGTCCCTATGACAGGAATCGCGATGGCTTCGTGATCTCCGCCGGTGCCGGCGTGCTGGTGCTGGAAGAGTTGGAGCACGCCAAGGCCCGCGGCGCCCGCATCTATGGCGAGATCGCCGGCTATGGCGCCACCTCCGATGGCCATGACATGGTCGCCCCCTCGGGCGAGGGCGCCGAGCGCTGCATGCGTATGGCGCTCGCCAACATCAAGGCGCCGATCGATTACATCAATCCGCACGCCACCTCGACGCCGGCCGGCGATCCGCCTGAGATCGAGGCCATCCGCAAGGTGTTCGGCTCGGGCGACAAATGCCCCCCGATCGCCGCGACCAAGGCGCTGACCGGCCATTCGCAGGGCGCGACGGGCGTGCAGGAAGCAATTTATTCACTTCTCATGATGAATAATGGCTTCATCTGCGAGAGCGCGCATATTGAGGAGTTGGATCCGGCCTTTGCCGACATGCCGATCGTCCGCAAGCGTATCGACAATGCCAAGCTGAGCCATGTCCTTTCCAACTCGTTCGGATTCGGCGGCACCAACGCGGCCCTGGTCTTCAAGCGGCTCGACGCCTGAGACCCGTTCCTGCCCGCCTGTTCCGGTCGGTATATCGCGTAACAAAGAGACAGATAAAGTGATCCGGGAACCAAGCAAATCCCCGGCTGCTTTGTCAAAACGTGGTAAAGAGGCGGAAATGCGGGCTGATCGGCCGATTCTGGTCTGATTGCGCCCCGAATGACTGATGACCAGGATTTGGAGTTGCAGGCCATGACAGGGCTCATGCAAGGTAAGCGCGGTCTGATCATGGGCGTGGCCAATGATCATTCGATCGCCTGGGGTATCGCCAAGAGCCTCGCCGACCAAGGCGCCCAATTGGCATTCACTTATCAGGGCGAGGCCCTGCGCAAGCGCGTGGAGCCGCTGGCCAACAGCGTCGGTTCCAGCCTGCTGGTGCCGTGCGACGTCGAGGATGTCGCTTCCGTCGACGGCGTCTTCGCCACGCTGGCGCGGGAATGGGGCAAGATCGACTTTCTCGTCCACGCCATCGCCTATTCGGACAAGAGCGAGCTCAAGGGCCGCTACGCCGACACCACGCGTGACAATTTCGCCAAGACCATGGTGATCTCCTGCTTCTCCTTCACCGAGATCGCCAAGCGCGCCGCCGATTTGATGCATGATGGCGGCTCGATCCTTACCCTCACCTATGGCGGCTCCACCCGGGTGATGCCGAACTACAATGTCATGGGTGTCGCCAAGGCTGCGCTCGAGGCATCGGTGCGCTATCTCGCGTCCGATTTTGGCCCGCAGGCCGTCAGGGTCAATGCCATCTCGGCCGGCCCGATCCGCACCCTCGCCGGCGCCGGCATTTCCGATGCCCGGCTGATGTTCAACTACCAGCGCGCGCACGCCCCGTTGCGCCGCACGGTGAGCATCGAGGAAGTCGGCGGTTCGGCGCTCTACCTGCTCTCGGATCTGTCCACCGGCGTCACCGGCGAAGTACATTTCGTCGATTCCGGCTACAACATCATCTCGATGCCGCATCCCGAAGCCCTCAAGGCCCAGGAAGCCGCCGAAGCAAGCGTGACGACGAAGGCGGCCGCCGAATAGGTCAGCCTGTCCGCGTAGCGGAAGCACTGGAAGCGAAGTATCCATGGACATGCGGGCGTCGTCGCCCGCATTTTCTTTTCCATGAGCACAGAGCTTCCAGGTACATTGAGGACCTTGGCATTTCCAGGAAATGGCGATTACAGCCCGCTGAACCAGTTATAGCCCTGGCTCTCCCAGGTGCCGCCGAGATAGTCGTTGCTCACTTCGATCTCGCCGATGAATTTTGGGTTCTTGAAGCCGAGCTTGGTGGGCACGCGCAGTTTCATCGGGAAGCCATAGGTACGCGGCAGCAATTGTCCATCGAACCAGAAGCTCAGCTGCGTCTGCGGATGCAGGGCGGTGGGCATGTCGATGCTGGTGACGTAATTGTCGTCGCAGCGGAAATTGACGTAGCTTGCGGTCAGGTCGGCACCGACCCGGCGCAGAAAGTGCGAGAAGGGCACGCCAGACCAGCTGCCGATCGCGCTCCAGCCCTCGATGCAGATATGGCGGGTGACCTGGGTGACGCGCGGCAAAGCGTGGAGCTCACACAGCGTCCAGTGCTCGCGACGCTCGACCAGACCGGTGACATCAAGCCGGTAGGTCTCGGGATCGATCACCGGCGCCTGGTCCGGCGTATTGGGTTCGTAGAAGGAATTGAAGGGGAAGGGCCGGGTGATCAGGCTTGCCGGATATTCCCGGGCCAGGCGCGCCGGCGAGAACAGCCAGGCCTGGACGCGGTCGTTGAAATCGGAGACCCGGCCGAGCATGGCCTCGGCGCTGAGGCCGTCGGTGACGTCGCAGCCGGCCAGCAAAGTGAGGCTTCCCAAGCCGAGCACCCGGCGCAAAAAATGGCGCCGCGTGGTGAGATCGAGCCGGCCGGCCACCTCCTTGAGGATCACGCCGGTATCGGGATGGGGCGGTTTAGGCTGGCGGAACATGGCGCCCTTCCCCTCAGCGGCCACGGATCATGGCGAGCAGGCTGCGTGGCACCAGCAGGGCCATCGCCACATGCACGGCCAGGAAGGCGACGATGATCGACATGGCGCCGAAATGGATCAGGCGGGCCGTGTCGAAATCGCCGAGCAGCATCACCAGCGGGCGCAACTGCACCGGCTTCCAGATGGCGAGGCCCGACACCACCACCAGCACGCCATCGGCGATCACGCCGAGATAGAGTAGGCGCTGGATCGCATTGTACCGGCTGAGATCCTCGTGGCCGAGCCGGCCGGCCAAGGCCGCCTTCAGATCCGAAAACACCGACCGCGGCGAGATCGGCAGCAATTTGCGCCGGAACCGCCCCGAGGCCAGGCCGTAACAAACATAGATCAGGCCGTTGGCCATCACCAGCCACATGGCGGCGAAGTGCCATTGCAACCCGCCGATCAGCGATCCGCCGAGGGTCATCGCGGCCGGAAACAGGAAAGGCAGCGTGGGATAGGCATTGTGGATGGCCCAGCCTGAGGAAATCATCGTCAGCATCGCCGCGGCATTGGTCCAATGGGTGATCCGCACGATCACCGGATGGATCGGCGCGGCGGCCGGGACCGGCAGGGTATGAGATTGTGTCATGGCGATGGGCTCCCTGAACTGAAGCAGAGGCACCGGACCGCGGAGCACGCCCGCGGTCCGGCGCAAACCATCACTGCGGCAGCAGCACGGTATCGACCACGTGGATAACGCCGTTGCTCTGGTTGACGTCGGGGATGGTGACGGTCGAGCGGTCGCCCTTGGCATCGATGATGTCGAGCTTGCGGCCGTCCTGCACGACGGTAAGCGTGCCGCCCTGCACGGTCTTGAGCGTGGCCTTGCCGCCACCGGCCTTCACCTCGGACATCAGTTCGGCGGCCGAATGCTTGCCGGCCACGACGTGATAGGTGAGCACGGCAGTCAGAGTGCCCTTGTTCTCGGGCTTGAGCAGCGTGTCGACGGTGCCCTTGGGCAGCTTGTTGAAGGCCTTGTTGACCGGCGCGAACACGGTGAAGGGGCCGGGGGTCATCAAGGTATCGACCAGGCCGGCGGCCTTGACGGCTGCAACCAGCGTGGTGTGGTCTTTCGAATTGACGGCGTTCTCGATGATGTTCTTGGAAGGATACATCAGAGCGCCGCCGACCTTGACGGTGGTCTCGGCAAAGGCGGCGCCCGTGTAGAACACCGAGGCGGCGAGAACCACACCGATGACGGCGGCGTAAGAGGAGGTGCGACGGGTCATGATAGATCTCCGGAAGGTTGCACCGGTCGTTCCGAGCGGTGGAGCACGGGAATGTCCGCATCTCGTGAAGATCTACGCCTCGATTTCACACGAGTTTCAGAATTCAAAAATTATTCTTCGATTTTATTTTTCATATATGAATAATTGCAAAATATACATATACGATGCGCTAATCATAAGGTTTCGTTTCGGCGCATAAAATTATTTGCACCGCCCGATGAAACCTTTGTGCAGCTGCAACGTACGCACCCGCTCGCCGGTTTCCAGGATGGAATTCCGTTTCACCGCACAGCGAATTGTTGTTTGATTGAGATGGGCGACCAGTCCAGGTCAGGTGAGAAACCGGGGCAATCGGCTTGAGCAGCAGAGGTGTCGACGAGAAGGAAGAGCTGTCGCTGGAGGGCCTGCTGCGCGCCGTCGCCTCGGGCGATAGGGCTGCATTTCGACGCCTCTACGATGCGACCCAGACGAAACTTTACGGGGTGGTCCTTCGTATCCTGCGTGACAGGGCTCAGGCCGACGATGCACTGCAGGAGATTTACGTGAGGATCTGGGACAAGGCGGCCGATTTCGATCCCAACAAGGCCTCCGCCAGGACCTGGATGGCGACGATCGCCCGCAACCGTGCCATCGACCTGCTACGCAGCTCGCGGCCCGCGGCCGGTGCCGACGCCCAGGAGATCGAGGACCTGCCGGCCGAAACGAGCGAACCGCTCGAGGCCCGTCATCGCAGCGAGGAACTGCAGCGCCTGCTCGCCTGCCTTGCCGGCCTCGACGAGGAGCGGCGCCAGATGATCCTGCTTGCTTATTATCGCGGAGCCACGCGCGAGGCTCTGTCCCGGCGTTTCGAGCGGCCGGTACCCACGGTGAAGACGCTCTTGCATCGCGGCCTCGCCCAGCTGCGGGAGTGCCTCGGCCATGACTGAGCGCGACGATCTCGACCTCCTTGCGGGCGAGTATGTGCTCGGCACACTCGATGCGGCCGAACGGGCCGCCGTCGCGGCCCGGCGGCGGCGCGAGCCCGATCTCGATGCCGCCATCACGGCCTGGGAACGCCGTCTCGCCCCGCTGACTGAGGCCATCACGCCCGTGGAGGCGCCTGCCACGACCTTCCCGGGCATCCTCGCGCGGCTCGATGCCGGCGCGGACCCACTGATAACCACGCTCGAACGCCGGCTGCGGCGCTGGCGTCTGGCGACGCTGGGCATCGGCGCCCTGGCGGCGGCCCTGGCCCTGTTCGCCATCACGCCTCGGCTGCGGACGCCGGAACAGCCCGGCAGCTTCGTTGCCGTGCTGCAGAAGGATGCCGCCTCTCCCGCTTTCATCGTCTCGGTGAATGTCGAGGCGCGCTCCCTCACCATCCGCCCCGTCGCCGCCCGGCCCCAGCCGAACAAATCCTATGAATTGTGGCTGGTGAACGACAAATTGCCCGGCCCGCGATCGCTCGGCGTAATCGGCGACCGCCTGTTCACGGTCGAGAAAGCGCGCCTGTCCAACGTATCAGAGCAGGTCGTGCAGCAGGCGGTTCTGGCCGTCACCCTGGAACCGGAAGGCGGCTCGCCCTCCGGCCAACCCACCGGGCCCATTCTCTATTCGGGTGCGCTAGTGCAGGCTACGCCCTGATCCTCCGATTGGAGGGGCGCCCTGTTCGTAGGCGCTCACCTAAGGCGAGAGGCGCAACGCCAGCCGCCCCTTCGCCCCGTTCTTACGGGGTATCGTCAACTCTCTTGAGTTGACTAGAGGTAAGGATGAGGGGCAGCGCGAACCTTGAATAACCAAGTATTGCGAAGCCTCTCACCTCTATCCTCTCCCCGTAAACGGGGCGAGGGCCCCCACACGTCAAGCCCCATCGCCAACTCGGTCATCTCGCCCTACCCTTGCAAGAGCGGAAGAGATGTTCGCGCATCCGGGTACTTACCCACATAACCGTTATGCAAATCGATTTGCAAATGCATTCATCTTGCGTATCATGCCTAGGTGAGCACGATATCAAAAGTGGCCGAGAGAGCTGGCGTTTCACGCACGACCGTGTCGCATGCGATCAATCATGCCGACCGTGTCTCCAAGGAGCTACGCGAGCGCGTCGAGCAGGCGATCCGCGAACTGGGCTACCAGCCCAACCCCCAGGCGCGCAGTTTGCGCACTGGGCGCACCGACACGATCGCCATGCTGATCCCCGACATCCGCAACCCCTTCTATCCCGAGCTCGTGAAGACGGCGCAGTCCGAGCTGGAGCAAGTCGGCCTGGATATGCTGATCTTCAACACGGACGTTCCGGGCGGCCATTCCCAGGACCATGGCCGCGAATATCTGCGCCAGATCCGCAATCGCCGGGTCGATGGGCTGATCGTCGGTGATTTCGCCCTGCACGGCATGCATGAGGTGCTTGAAGACATCGACGTTCCCACCGTGTTCATCGGACACCTGCCCAACCAGGCCGTCGACAGCATCCGGCTCGACGATTTCGGCGGCGGCTATCTGATGGGCGAATATCTCGCCCGCCAGGGCCACCGGCGCATCGCCCATGTCACCGGCCCGGACTTCTTCTCCGAGGCGATGGCGCGCGCAGATGGCTTCGAGAAGGCCCTGAGCGACAACGGCGTCGCCATCGATCCCACGCTGCGCTTCACCGGCAGCTATCTCGCGCCATCAGGCCGCGAGGCCGCCGCCTGGCTCAGGCGCGAGCACGGCCATGCCCTGCCGACGGCGGTGTTCTTCGCCAATTACCTGATGGCCTCCGGCGCCCTCACCGAATTCTACGACAGCGGCATTTCGGTGCCCGGGCAGCTCGCCGTGGCCGTGTTCGACGACCTGCCTCAGCTCGAATATGTCCGCCCGCGCCTGACGCGGGTGGGCAACAGCCCGGCCACCCTCGCCCGGCAGGCCACCACCATGCTGCTGGAACGCCTGAACGGCAGCTTCACCGGTCCGGCGCGCACCGCGACCGTGCCGTCCATCCTGCACCCCTACGATTCAGCCTGACGGGAACGCGGCACGCGCCGCGCCCGTTGAGAACGACAAGTCGGTGGCACGACAACCGGCAACAGGGAGGAAATCATGACTGTGAAGGACAGGTTTTCCGGAACGCTGCCGGTAAGGGCAGGCATCAGCCGGCGCGGCCTCCTCGTTGCCGGCGCGGGCCTGGCCGGCGGGCTGCTCAATGCCCCCTATCTCAACCGCTCCGGGGCCCAGGCCCAGGATGCCACCCTGAAATTCTGGCAGTTCTACGCACCCGGAGGCGACGTGAAGCCCCAGGTCAAATGGTTCCAGGATCTGGTGGCCGCCTGGAATGCCGATCATTCCCCCAAGGTCGAGCTCGAATATATCGTCAACAGCGAATACATCTCCGGCTCTAAGCTCGCCACCGCCTTCGCGTCGGGACAGGGACCAGACATCTTCCTGATCAGCCCCGGCGATTTCCTGCGCTACTACAATGGCGGCGTGCTGGCCGACCTCACGCCTCACATCGAAGAGGCCGCACGCACCGACTTTCCCGAAAGCGTGATCGCCAACCGCAAGGTCGACGGCAAGATCTATGGCGTGCCCATGGAGGTCGAGCCGATGGCCTTCTATTATTCGGTCAAGGCCTTCGAGGAAGCCAAGCTCAACGAGAACGACGTGCCCAAGACCTGGGACGAGCTCCTCGAAATCGCCAAGAAACTGACGACCCCGAACCGCTATGGCGTGCTGTTCGAGACCACGCCCGGCTACTACCAGAACTTCACCTGGTACCCTTTTCTCTGGCAGGGCGGCGGCGAGATCCAGGGCAAGGACGGCAAGAGCGCCTTCGATTCACCCGCGACCGTGCAGGCCCTCAAGCTCTGGCAGGACGCCATCAAGTCGGGCGCCGCACCCCGGCAGGTGGTCGGCGGCGGCTTCGACATCGTCTCCAATCTCGGCGCCGGCCTCACTGCCATGCAGAATGTCGGGATCTGGGGCATCGCCGCCATGGAAAACAACGCCAAGGACACGCCCTATGGCGTGTTCAAGCTGCCGGTTCCCGCGGGCGGGAAGTATGTCACCGTCGGCGGCGGTTGGGCCTTCGTCGCCAATGCCAAGGGCCAGAATCCGGACGCGGCGGCCAAGTTCTGCGCCTGGGCCCTGGCCTCGATGGACAAGGGCTCGGTTCAGCGGGTGGTCGACTGGTGCACGACCGCCAAAAGCGACATGCCCCCCCGCGCTAGCGCCCTCGCCGCCGGCTCCGCCGCCTTCCAGGCCGGCAGGATGGGCCTGTTCTCCAAGGAGATCTATCCGGGCACGCGGGCCGAGCCGCGTGTGCCGCCGGAGGTCTACAAGATCATCTCCGACGCGATCCAGGCGACCCAGCTCGGCGGCACCGATCCCCGGGAAGCGGCGACCGCAGCCAGCCAGCAGCTCGACGCCTTCCTCGCCGGCTATAGCGGCGCGCCGATCCTGTGAGGGCTGGGGTGGTGTTGTCGCAATCAGAATCAATGGAAAGCAGGAAGCCCTCTCCGCAAAGGGCGCAGGATATCCTTCCCCGACTTCGGGGAAGGTGTCATTTCGGAGAAATGACGGAAGGGGGAGAGTGGCGCCGCATCCGCTCAAATGAACATGCATCTCGCCACTCGCCCTCACCCGACCTCGCTACGCTCGGCCACCCTCCCCGAAGTCGGGGAGGGATTTCCGCGCTCAATTCGGATCTCCTGATCCACGGGTCGGGAGCCGCGTCATGACATCCGCCCGCGCCGCCCGCCGCGATACGCTCGCCGGCTATCTCTTCGTGCTGCCCGACGCCCTCGGCCTTGCCGTGTTCGTCGGCCTGCCGATGCTGCTGGCGCTGGCCATCGGCTTTTACGAGGTCGACGGCTTCGGCGGCTATCGTTTCGTCGGCCTGGCCAATTACGCACGCATGTGGCGCGACCCGTTGTTCTGGACCTCGCTCAGGGTGACGCTGCTCTATGCCGCGCTGCTGGTGCCCGCGCTCTATATCAGCGGGCTCGGCCTCGCTTTGCTGGTGCAGCGCGGCGGGCGCTTCGAAACCGTGATCCGCTCGATGTTCTTCGCCCCGCAGATGGTCAGCCTCGTGGTGGTCGCCATGGTCTGGCAGATCCTGCTGGTGGAGAAGGTCGGCATCCTCTCCCGCCTCCTCGCCACACTCGGCCTGCCCGGGCTTTCCCTGCTGGGCGATCCGAACCTGGCATTGTTCACCCTTGTGGCCATCAGCGTCTGGTTCATGATGGGTTTCTACATGCTGATCTTCCTCGGCGGCCTGCAGGACATTCCGGCCGAATATTACGAGGCCGCCGAGCTCGACGGCGCCGGCCCGCTCGGGCGCTTTCGCTACATCACCCTGCCCCTCCTACGTCCGACCAGCTTCTTCGTGGTGCTGGTCTCGGTGGTGATGGCGGCAGCCGGCGGCCAGGTCTTCGATCTCATCTATGTCATGACCAAGGGCGGCCCGGCCAACGCCACCTCCGCTTTGATCGTCTACATCTATCGCCAGGCCTTCCAGTTCGGCGCCTTCGGCTATGCCTCGGCCATGGCCTCGCTGCTGGTGGCGCTATTGATGGCCGTGACCCTCATCCTGTTCAGGCTGACGCGGGGCGGGCGCTTCCACCATGCCTGAGCGCAACGCCCCTGCCCTCGCTCCGCCGGGCCAGCTCGTACACCTGCTGTGGATGCTGGTCAGCCTCGTCCTGGCACTGATGACGGTGTTTCCGCTGGTGTGGATGCTGGTCGTCTCCTTCAAGCCGCCCGCCGAGGTATTCCTGCCCGATCTGGTGCCGCAGCGGCCCACGATCGGCAATTACCTCTATGTGCTGACCGAGATTCCCTTCCTGCGCTATTTGCTCAATTCCTTCCTGGTCTCTGCGGTCGTCACCATCGTCGCGCTGTTCTTCCATTCCATGGCGGGTTACGCGCTGGCGCGGCTCACCTTCCCCGGACGGGACGCGATCTTCCTCGCCATGTTCTCCACCTTCCTGGTCTCGCTGCCGGTGATCATCGTGCCGCTCTTCATCCTGGTGCGGGCGATGGGCATGCTCAATTCCTATGCCGGGCTGATCGTGCCCTCGATCTTCAACGCCTTCGGCATCTTCCTGCTCCGGCAATATTACCTGTCGCTGCCGCGCGAATTGGAGGAGGCGGCGTTGATCGACGGCGCCGGGCGCTGGCGCATCTATTGGAGCATCGTGCTGCCGCTGAGCCGGCCGATCCTGGCGGCGCTGGCCATTTTGTTCTTCCTGGCCAATTGGAACGCCTTCCTCTGGCCGCTCACCGTCGCCTCCGATTCCAGCCTGTGGGTGGTCCAGGTCGCGATCGCCAATTTCCGCAGCCAATATGCCGGGGCCTGGAACTATGTGATGGCCGCCTCCACCATCGTCGCGCTACCGATGCTGATCCTGTTTGCCGTGTTCCAGCGCCAGATCACCGAATCCATCAAGACCAGCGGCCTGAAATGAGCCGCCCCCCATTTCCAAAAAAGCCTTTTGAGGGATGAGCATGACCCAGTCCGGACTTTCGCCCCTGCGCGGCCTCGCCAAATTGCGCGAGGGTCGCTCCCGCCGCTTCTCGAGCTATGACCGCACCGGCGGCAACGACGACAGGCTGCATATCGAGCCGGGGCAGACGGTTGTCATCGCCGAACATACCGGCGCCGGCATCGTCACCCATATCTGGGCCACCCTCGCCTGCAAGAGCGAATTGTTCCTGCGCAAGATCGTGCTCCGGGCCTATTGGGACGGCGAGGAGCATCCGAGCGTCGAGACGCCGATCGGCGATTTCTTCGGCATGGGCCATGCCGCCACACGCAACTTCGCCAGCCTGCCGGTGCAGGCCAGCCCCGAGGACGGCAAGGCCTTCAACTGCTATTTCCCGATGCCGTTCGCCAGCCATATGAGGCTGACGGTCACCAACGAGGCCGAGGACGACCTCTTGTTCTACTATTATGTCGACCTCGAACTGCACGAAGAGCTCGAGCCGGGGCTCGGCCGCTTCCATGCCCAGTATCGCCAGGACCGTCCCCAAGGCATGGACGAGGCGGGCCTCGCCAACGAGCAGTTCCTGTTCGGCGGCGAGACTATCGATGGCAAGGACAACTACACCATCCTGGAGGCGGAGGGGCACGGCCATTATGTCGGCGTGCTCTACAGCGTCTATTCGCGGCGGCGCTCTGACCTGTGGGACTGGTATGGCGAGGGCGACGACATGATCTTCGTCGATGGCGAGCCAGGCCTGTCGGTCCCCGACACCGTGCGCAAGCCCGATCCGCGCCTCGGGTCCAAGGCCGAGCCGATCATGCCGCGCAGCGAGAGCAGCCCGGGCGCCAACGATGCCTGGCCGCCCACTTTGCACGGCACCGGCACGGAGGACTACTTCAATACGGCCTGGTGCCCGACGCAGGACTACAGCGCGCCCTATCACGGCATCATCGCCGCCGGCGGCCCGAACTGGACCGAGCCGGTGACGCTCTATCGCTGGCACATCGAGGACCCGGTGATCTTCCACAGATCGATCCGGGTCAGCATCGAGCACGGCCACGCCAACCGGCGCTCGGACGACCTCTCCTCGGTGGCGTTCTGGTACCAGGCCGAGCCGCACAAGCCCTTCGCGCCGCTGCCCGCCGTGAAGGATCGCCTGCCCACCTTCCGCCGCCCCTACGAGACCTGGAACCTGCGCATGGGAAATGAGAACGGGGCTTAGAAACGGGTCAGGATGGGGCGAAACCAGCCTTCCCCACTAAGCTGGCTATCGAATTCACACACCTCAACTGAGACAAGTAAAGCGCGCGAATCCCTCCCCGGCTTCGGGGAGGGTGGCCCGGCAACGCCGGGTCGGGTGGGGGAGAGTGGCGCGATCTCGCCATCTTCAGGTCTGATGGCGCCACTCTCCACCTTCCGTCGATGCTTCGCATCGCCACCTTCCCCCAAGTCGGGGAAGGATTTCCAGCGCCATATACTGGCGATACTGCGATGTGTGAATCGGATCGCCACGAAGCCGGAGAAGGCTGGTCGCACCCGCTCCGTCAATCACTGCGCTGCCACTGCCCTCATCTCATCCCCGATCATCGCCAACACATTCTCGATCATCCGCAGGCCGATCTCCGGCCGGGTCATCACCGATTCCGGATGGAACTGCACGGCGGCCAGAGGCAGGCTGGCATGCTCCACCGCCATGATGACGCCGTTGCCGTCACGTGCCGTAACCCGCAGCTCCGCCGGCAGAACCTGCTCATCGGCATGGATGGAGTGGTAGCGCCCCACCGGGAAGCTGCCGGGCAGGCCGGCGAAGAGCCTGCCGTCCTCGACCTCCACCCGCGAGGCCTTGCCATGCATGGGCCTTGCGAGCAGGTCGAGCCGACCGCCGAAATATTCGACCATGCCTTGCAAGCCCAGGCAAACGCCGAAGACCGGCAGCCCCCGCAGCAAGGCAAGCGCCAGGGTCCGCTGCATGGCAAAATCCTCAGGCCGTCCGGGACCGGGCGAGAGCACGAGGAGGTCCACCGGCTCCCCATCCGCGAGCCTCTGCCGCGCCAAGGCCGGGCGCAGAGTGACGACCTCGGCACCGGCGGCGCGGAAATAGCCGGCCAGCGTGTGCACGAAACTATCCTCGTGATCGACGAGCAGCAGACGCGGCCCAGGGCCGTCCTTGCGGACCGGGGCCATCAGCCGATCAGCCCCGGCCTCGCCCTCCTCCAGCACGGCCAGCATGGCGGAGGCTTTCAGCCGGGTCTCTGCTTCCTCTTCCTGCGGGTCGCTGTCATGCAGCAAGGTGGCGCCGACGCGGACTTCCGCCACCCCGTCCTGCAGGCGAATGGTGCGCAGCGTCAGGCCGGTATTCATGGCCCCGTCGAAGCCGATCGAGCCAAAGGCTCCGCCATACCAGCGCCTGGCGCTCTTCTCCTCAGCTTCGATATGGCGGATCGCACCGCGCTTGGGCGCGCCCGTCACCGTCACGGCCCAGGCATGGCTGAGAAAGGCATCGAGCGCATCATAGCCCGGCCGCAACAGCCCCTCGACATGGTCGACGGTGTGGATCAGGCGCGAATAGAGCTCGATCTGGCGCCGACCGATCACCTTGACGCTGCCGGGCTCGCAGATGCGCGACTTGTCGTTGCGGTCGACATCGGTGCACATGGTCAGTTCCGCCTCGTCCTTGGCGGAATTCAGGAGCTCGCGGATGCGCTCGGCATCCTCCAGGGCGTCGGCGCCGCGGCGGATGGTCCCTGAGATCGGGCAGGTCTCGACGCGCTGGCCCTCGACCCGCACGAACATTTCCGGCGAGGCCGCCACCAGGAACTCTCCCTCCCCGAGGTTGATCAGGGCTCCGAAGGGCGAGGGATTGGCGATGGTAAGCCGGCGAAAGACCGCACTCGGACTGTCCGCGCAGGGTTTGGCGAGCAATTGCCCCAGCACCGCCTCGAACAGGTCGCCGCGCGCGAAGGCGGCCCTGGCCCGTTCGACCATGGCGGCATATTCGCCAGGCGCGTGGTCGCTCTCGGGCGGCAGGTCCGGGCCGGCCAGCCGGCGATAGGGCTGGGGCTCGGTGGCACGGGGCAGGTTGCGGGTCGAACGACCGTCTATGCTGAAATCATAGCTCAGGCGTTGCGCCCGCTGGCGGGCATGATCGACCACGACCAATTCGTCGGGCAGATAGAGCACGAGATCGCGCTGGTCCTCGGTCCGCGGCAGCGTCAGGCTCATCGGCTCGAACTGGAAGACGAGGTCGTAGCCGAAGGCGCCATAGAGACCAAGATAGGGCTCGTCGGGCGCGGCGAAGAGATCGATCACCGCGCGGAGCAGCGAGAACAGGCTGGGCTGGCGGCTGCGCTCCTCCTCGGCAAACCCGCCTTCGGTTTCGCGCACCGTGCCCGTGAGATATCGTTCGCCGCTGGTGAAGGTCTCGAAGAGATCGAGCGGGCGCAGACGGCCCTCGATCGCCGGGAGGAGGCAGGCACCGCGCTGGTTGAGGGCCTCGATCCGAAAGCGCCGGCCCTTGCCGGTGATGGCGAGCGGCGGATCGGCAAAGCCGATATCCCCGCGTCGGTAGCGGCCCGGCACCTCGTAGCCCGAGGAGAACAGCGCGCCGCGCTGCCGGTCCAGGCTTTCTGCGAGGGGCGACATGTCATGGGGGTAGTCGAGATCGTGGCAGGCGCAATGGACGCGGATGCCGCCGGCCGTGTGGTAGATATGGTCCGTCATGGAGCCAACTCCGAGTTACGGCCGTCTCGGGTTGGGTGCTCCTGCGCTGATCTTCAAAAAATCAAAAGCCGCCCCTCCCGGGACGGCCAGATGAGCAATGATCATGCGTGGCCGTCCGTGCTTAGACGGGCCACCACCAGCTTGCTGAGAAAGACGAAATGCGCATGGCGGGATGCTAGCATTCGACCGGCGCCGGCGCAATCCGCCGCCCGCGACGAAAAGGCTGCGAACTCAGGTCAACGCCAGCGGCGAAGACCGCCCCCCCTCAAATCAGAACGCGCCACCTTCAGGGAAGAAGGCGGCGCGTTCGAAATTCGTCCGATGACGGCTGGCAGAGTTCAGGCAGCCACACCGTAGACCTGCTGGCGAGCGTGACGGATCATTTCCATGCGGTCGGCGCGCAGATCACGAAGATCGCGGTCGGACAGGCTGTTGATCTCATCGAGCAGGCGCAGGAACTCGGCCTGCTTGGCCATGCGGTCCTTAAAATAAGCAATGATGCTTGCGAAGATCATGATGACTACTCCTTTGTTGCCAGGGAGTATCCATCTTCTCATGTTGCGGTGCAACATACATCGTCGCAATGCCGAATTGCATAGCTCGCATGGCTAATGAGTCAATTATGGCGAGTTCTTAACCAATTCGCTTAACACGTATGCAATATTGCATTCCTGACACAAATCGGCAATCCAATTGACATCTTCGCAGGCAGGTCGTGCCGCGCTTTGCGGCAGGCTGCCACGACAATGGCATTGGCCTCACTGCTTGGCGGCGGCGAGCTCCGCCTCGATGGCCGCGATCGATTCCCGCAGCTTGGCGACGCGCTCTTCCGCCTCGCGGGCCAGGCGCTCGTAATGGGCGCCGCGGTTCTTCTGCACCGCCAGGACCTTGGCCTGCTTCTGGATGCTGGCGATCTCGGCGAGCATACGGGCCTTCTTCATGGGCCGATCATCCATCGCGCCACTCCTTGTTTCGTTAGATCAGGCTTTTCCTTAGAGCAAAGCGCGTTTAGACGGAAACGCTGCTTTGCTCTAGCTCTATAATTCGACGCGTCTTTGCGATTCTTGGTGATTCCACCAAATCGCAAAACGCTCTGGACGTCCTTGCGGCGAAAGGCACGCCCGATGGGCATAAAATTCACATCAGGCGTTGGCATTCCGGCCCTAGGGCGCTAATCCGGCGTCTGACATCTTCATGAGAGAGACGTGATGACCGATAGCCCGCCCGACCGCCTCGCCGCCAATCCCGACAGCCCCTTTTTCGACCAGGCGCTGATGGAGCGCGGCGTCGGCATCCGCTTCAACGGCGCCGAGAAGACTAATGTCGAGGAATATTGCGTCAGCGAGGGCTGGATCCGGGTCGCCGCCGGTAATGCCAAGGATCGGCGCGGCAATCCCCTGACCATCAAGCTCAAGGGCACGGTCGAGCCCTATTTCCGCGACGAGGCGTGAGCCCGGCACCCCACTTCGTCCCCCGCCCGCACCAGATCGAGGCGAGCGAGGCCATCCTCGCCGCCCGCCGCGCCGGGCGGCCGGGCTTTCTGCTGGGTGACCTGACCGGCCTCGGCAAGACACTGTCGGCCTGGCTGGCGCTGAGCGCCATGCCCGAGGAGGAGATCCTGGTGATCTGCCCCAAGGGCGCCATCCCGCAATGGCGCCTGACCATGGCGCAAGCAGGCCTGCCCGCCAAGGCGGTCACCGTGATGAATTTCGAGCGCACGAAGACGCTGATGGCGCCGCCCGCTACCAGCACCAAGCGCTCGACCCGGGCCAAGAACAACGAGCTCGCCAAGCTCGGCACGCCGAAACGCACCTGGCCGCTGGTGGTGATCGACGAAGCGCATCGCATCCGCAATCCCAATTCGCAGCAGGGGCTGGTCTGCCGCCAGATGGCGGCAGCGGCCGATTTCACCCTCTATATGAGCGCCACCGCCGGGCAGGCGCCGCATGAACTTTCCTATCTCGCCCGCCTGCTCGTGCAAGAGGGCGACAGGCGGAAGGGCGAGGGCCTGAGCGCCGATCTCGACGGCTTCCGGGCACTGATGAAGCGGCTCGGGATCGGGCGCGCCAAGGGGCGCTGGAAGAACTGGTCCTGGGAGCCGAACGAGGACGACCGCCGCACCATGTCCTCCCTGCTCTACAAGGGAGAGGATGCCATCGGCCTGCGTCGCCGGCCCGAGGAGATCGCGGGTTGGCCCGAAGTGCAGCGCGAGGTAACCCCGACTGCGCTCGATGCCGAGAACCGGCGCCTCTATGAGGCGACCTGGCGTGAATTCCGCCGGGAACTCGGCCTGGCAGGCGGCTCGACCCGGCGGGCGGCGGGCTGGGCCGCCGATCTGCGCTTTCGCCAGAAAGGCAGCCTCCTGCGCATCGCCGGCACCGCGGATTTCGCCGACGACCTGATGGACAATGGCCAGCAGGTGGCCATATCCGTGGCCTTCCTCGAAACCAGCGCCTTCCTGGTCGAGAAACTGCAGGGCCATGGCTGGCGCGTCGATGCCATCAACGGCACCCAGAGCGGCGAGCGAAACGAGGCTGTCAGGCTCGCCTTCCAGCGCGGCGAACTCGATGCCGTGGTGTTCACCGTCACCGAGTCGATCTCCCTTCATCGCGGCGAAATGCCGGGCGGAGAACGCGAGCGCTCGCTGGTGGTGCACGACATGCGCCACAGCGCCATCCAGCTCCAGCAGATCGAGGGGCGCTGCCATCGCGACGGCCAGCGCGCCGTTATCTACTACGCCTATGCCGAGGACACGGTGGAGGAAAACATCGCTGCCACGGTGATCGGCCGCATGGCCGACATGGACGGCATGGCCGGCGACGACACCGCCATGCTCGACGCCATCGCCGGGGTGATCGAAGAAGCCGCCGAAGCGCGCTGAGCCCCGATATGTCCGCCTTCAGGCGAACGGGTCGTAGCCTGGCTTCTTGTAGACAAGATCCGGCTTGTCCTGGATGTCGGGGATGTAGACCTTCTGCGTCCACTCACTCTCCGCAATGTCTTCGATCGACACCGAGATCGACTTGTCCTGGCTGTTCAAGGTCTCGATCACCGCCTGGGTCAGGGCGTCGGCGAGCTTGCGCTTCTGGTCCTCGGTCCTGCCGGGCAGCATCTTCACGATGAGGTGGGGCATGGCTGTCTCCGCTTTCCGGTGCCCGGCGAACATGGGCACGCTTCCAGCAGCGCTCATAGACCGGTTGAGCCGGCCAAGCCAGGACCAGTTACGAGGCGCCCTCTCGGGGGCGGACGGTCACGCCACCGCACCACCTCAATTGATCGCCGTAAAGGCCGCGACCAGCAGCATGCAGGTGCCGAACGTCCAGCCCTGGGCCCGCTGGGCACGCTCGGAGCGGAAACGCCCGAGCAGACTGGCCCCGGCATAGATCCAGAGAAAGTGACAAAGCACGGAGATCACCACGAAGCCGGCCGTGAGCTGGACGACGGTGCCGGTGACACCGGCGGCGGAATCCAGGAACTGTGTGAACATCGCCAGCACCATCGAATGGATCTTGGGATTGACGGCGACGGAGAGGATGCCGTCGACCAGGCCGAGATGCGGCTGGCGCTTTTGCTCCGGACGGGCAGCATGGCTCGCCGACCGGAAGAAGCTCCAGGCCAGGTAGAGCAGATAGACTATTCCCACCAGTTTCAGCCCGAATGCGAAACTGGGATGGGCACGAACGACCTCGCCGAGACCGAAGCCATAGATCAGGCAGAGCGCCAGATTGCCGATCTCGAACCCCACCCAGAAGCGCACGGAACCGCGCACGCCATATTGGGCCCCCATGGCGGTCAGCACGGTGTTGCCCGGGCCTGGGCTGACGACCAGCGGCACGGCATAGCCGACGAAGAGAATCCAGACATTCCAGACAAGCATGACGATCTCATTTCAACACGTCGCGCCGGGCAACAGCCGATGCGGCGGAGCAATGGAAACACCACTTTCCGGGCCGGACAAAACGATCTATTTTCAGCCCTTCCATGAATTGGATTCATCGAGCATGCGTCGCCTTCCACCCCTGGTGGCCGTCCGCGCCTTCGAGGCGGGTGCCCGGCACCTCAGCTTCACCCGGGCCGCCGACGAATTATGTGTGACCCAGACGGCGATCAGCCACCAGGTGCGGCAGCTCGAGACCTGGCTGGGCGTCCGGCTGTTCGAACGCGCGGGCCACGCCTTGCGGCTGACCGGGGCCGGACGTACCTATCTTGCCGAAGTCGGCGAGGTGCTCGATCGCCTGGCGGCTGTGACCGAGACCGTGCGCGGCCGCCGCGATGGTCCCCTGCGCATCACGGTGCTGCCCTCCTTCGCTGCCTGCTGGCTGGTGCCCCGTCTCGGGCGCTTTCGCGCCCTGCATCCCGATATCGAGCTGAAGCTGACGAGTTCACCCGAAACCTCCGCCTTCACCGAGGACCGCTTCGATCTCGGCATTCGTTCGGGCCTCGGCCGCTGGCCTGGCCTCAAGGCCGACCTGATCGCCCAGGAGATGCTCAGCCCTGTCTGCAGTCCGGCGATCGCAGCAGGGCTGCCTTCTCCCTGCTCGCCGCCGGACCTGCTTGCCAGCCATCTACTGCACGACACGCCCAAGGATGCCTGGTCTCGCTGGTTCCGTCATGCCGGCCAGCCCGAAGCCGCCCTTGCGGCGGGCCATGCCTTCGACGACCATGGCCATCTGCTGCAGGCCGCCGCCGAGGGACAGGGCATGGCGCTCGGCAAGCTGTTCCTGGCCGAACACGCCTTGCGGCAAGGCCGCCTGGTGCGCCCGGTCGATCTTATCCTGCCGAACGACTACAGCTACTGGCTGGTCTATCCCCGCACCGTCGCCGGGCGCCTGGACGTGGGCCGCTTCCGCAATTGGCTGCTGGCGGAAGCCAAGGCGACCGCAGCCGCTCTCATGGTTCAGGGCACCGCGCCATAGATCGCATCGTGGTCATCCAGCCCCTTCAGCGATCTTGCTGCGTCTTCAATCGCTTTAGCTGCGCGGCAACGGTGCGAAATGGCCTCGTCATTCGCCAGCTGGCAGAGCCCCGCATGATCGACACCATGCGTTGCAGACGCTCATTCTCGCCTGCCAGATTCCCGATTTGAGTATCGAGATCTGCGATCCGAGGCTCAAGCATGCGGATACGGGCTTCCAATTCCGAGACATGAGCCTCCAGACTTGGCAGGTGCCTGACCCAATCGACGGCGGCTCCCTCCGTGAAGGGACCGGAGGCTGAATGCCGGCTTCGGGCATGGAGGGTCGCCATGTCGGGCGGCATTGCCGGCGCCGTGGCCTCCTCCTCTTTCACCAGCGGCCCGAACATCGACCAGGCCTCGGCCTGTTCGCGAAGAAGCTGCAATTGCAGGCGGCGGCGCACGGCTTGATAGCCGTCCTGCGACAGCGCCTGGCCGCAGCCTTTCCTGAGCACGACCAGGAATTCGCATCCCCGCGCTCGCGTGAGCGTCTCAATGGTTGCGTCCAATATTCCGTACTGGCGCAATTCCAGGAGAATGAGAGCCAGTCCCGCCGGCGTGAGGTAATATTCGTGGCTGTCGACATAGTCCGATGCGCCAGCCGTCGCCTCGGCAGAGGAATAGCGGCTACGGTCGAAGGCGGCAGCGAAGGTGAAATCCCTCACCCATTCCTGGCTCCAGGCCATCTCCTTCCTGTCACCTCGAAGGACATTGATCATGCTCCCCCAGCGATAGATAGCCTCGAAACTATGACGCGACCGCTCTGCTGCATGGTCCGACATGACCTTGGCAACATCGGTCGGCGGCTGAAAGAAGTCGAAACAATACCGCTTGTCCGGAATGATGAGGGCCAGTCTGCCGCTGCGGGAAAGCATGGTCAGGCCATCGGCGAGAAAGCCGGCGAGATTGGTGGTGTGTTCCACCACATGGGAGGCAAAGACCAACTCGAATCGCCCCTGCCCGGCGAGGGCTGAAATCGGGCCGCCAGTCCACACGTGATCGACCGGCTCGATCGCTGCGATATCGACGTCATGCGGCGCATAGAGGCGCCGCAACGTTTCCTGATCGGCGTGGTCGACGGTCTCGACGTTGAAGCCGCGCGCCTTCGGCAGCACCGGATTGTAGCTCGGCCCGATCTCGAGCACGGGATCGGCGGCATTTATGCTCTTGCGAATGAAATCGCGAAAATCCCCGATTGCCCGGTCCTGCTCGGCGTCGTCCTCCCGCGACAGGAAAATATGGATCCTGTCCACCGGATCCGGTGGACGGGTCGTTTCACTGCCCATGCCAGCCCCAAACTCCTGCGAGGCGAGAATCCCCTGCCCCAAAGCGAATATAAGGCTGGATGCACATATTCGCCTACAGTGTCCGCTACCGCGCTGGAGCAGGCTCGACGCCATAGATCGCGTCGCGGACATCCAGCGAGAACGCGCCGGACATGCCTTCAAAGGCCGTATTGGTCAGGACGACGACGCTGAGCCCACTCTCCTTGTCGATGAACCAGTTGTGGCCATAGGCGCCACCCCAGCGGATCGTGCCCTTGGTCTGGGGCGACAGCGCCAAGCCGGGATCGTCGAGCACCGCCCAGCCGAGCCCGAAGCGCCAGCCCGGCCCCTGCGCTTCGCTGCCGATCTGGTCCGTCATCATCATGCGCACCGTCTCGGCCTGAAGCAGCGGAGCGCCGTCCCGCCGGATCGCCTCCAGGAGGGCGAGAACCTCGCCGGCCGTCCCCGCCATGCCGGCTCCCCCTGACGGATAGGCCTCAGGATCGAAGATCCGGCTCGGCGCGAAGTGCACCGCCTGATCCCAGAGCGGCACGTCCATGCCGTCCTCGATCAATCGCGGCTCGGGGTCGCCGTCGGCATAGGCTGTCGCCAGGCGGGACCTGTCCGTCACCGCGAAGCCGGTATCGGCAAGGCCGAGTGGCTGCGTGACCAGGCGGCGCACCAGGGACGGCAGGCTCTCCCCGCTCGCCTGCTCCAGCACGGCACCGATCACGTCCATGCCCAGCGAATAGCGCCAGGCGGCACCGGGCTCGAAGGCGAGCGGCGCTAAAGCCAGACGCCGTAAATTCTCCGACAGCGTCAGGCCGGGATGATGGTCGAGCCCGTCGGAGACGCCGAGCTGGTGATAGGGCGTGCCCTGCGGCTCGAGGAAGCCATAGCTCAGGCCGGCACTGTGGCTCATGAGATGCCGCAGGCGAATCACCGGCTCGATCCCGTCGGCCATGCGGGGGCGGAAACCGGGCAGCCAGCGCGACACGGGATCGTCGAGGCCAATCACGCCCTGCTCGACCAGGCGCATGGCCGCCACCGTGACGAAGGGCTTGGTGATCGAGGCGAGCAGGAAAATGGTATCTGACGCCATCCCCCGCCTGGCCTCGCGATCCGCCAGGCCGGCTGCGCGCTCATAGACACGATCGCCGTCTCTGGCGACGAGCACGACCGTACCGACGATACGCTTTTCGGCCAGTGCCCGGTCGATCACGCCATCCAGTCGGGCGAGGAACGGATCGACGGAAAGGGCTGCGACATTTGGCTGAAGACTCATGAGCAGGCATCCACTATTATCACAATGGTCATTCCTGAATACAGCAAGCCTTCGGATATTTCTAGAGTGAACATTGTGAAAAATAATGAAGCTGAAAAACGCCCCCGCGGCCGTCCCCGCAGCTTTGATCGCGAAGAGGCGCTTGCCGCCGCCGCTCATACCTTCTGGGCCCTCGGCTATGAGGGGGCGTCGATCACCGATCTCACCGAGGCGATGGGCATCACGCCGCAGAGCCTCTATGCCGCCTTCGGCTCCAAGGCCGAACTGCATAGGGAGGCCCTGATCTGGTATCGCGGCCATGTCGGTGCTTTCGGACCGCAGATATTGGCACAGGAGGTGGATGTGGTCCGAGCCTTCGAGCGCATATTGCTCGCCTGGGCCGACCAATATGCCCGCAAGGAACACCCTCGAGGCTGCATGATCTCCACCGCCGTGCTGCGCTGCGCCAGCGAGAACAGGCCGGTGGCCGAGCATGTCTCTTCGCTGCGCCTGGGCGCGCTCGCCATGTTCCGGGAACGGCTGGAGCGCGGCGTGAAGGAAGGAAATCTCAAGCCGGACACGGACACCGCAGCTCTCGCCCGCTTCCTCGGCGCCCTGGTGCAGGGCATGTCGGTGCAGGCGCAGGACGGCGCCAGCGGCGAAGAACTCGCGGGCATCGCGCGGCTCGGCATCGCGCAGCTCGAACGGTATCGAGCCTGATCGGCTCAAACAAAACGGGGCGCCGAAGCGCCCCGTTCGTCGTCGAGGCCGTATGGCCTTGTCAGAGGACGAAGTACCAGTTCGCCAGCAGCACCACGGCCAAGCCGGCCACGAGGGTGAGATAAGGCAGGATGCCCGCCTTCTTCTGCTGGAGGTCGACGGATCTGAGGCCGAGATCGTCGAGCATGTGCTCGGGGAACTTGCCGCCATCCTGAATGTAATGCCGATAGCAGAACACCGGGATGATGAGGGCGGCGGTGCACAAGCCCGCCCACAATGCCAATGGGTTCCAGACCTTCGCACCTGCGCCCATGAACATGGCGTTCACATAGGCGAAGATGGCACCGATCGCGATGACGAAGGTCGGCGCCTTCCAGGGCCTGTTGATGTGGCCATTGTCCATCCGGTGGATCCAGCCGGCATTGAGGTTGAGGAAGTTGAAGATGATGTAGCCGCAATTCGACACGGCCAGGATGAAGAAGAAGCTGGTGGCATCGGCCGCAGCGATGGCGAGCAGCATGAGGTTGAATATGAGGTCGGTCCACATCGCCCGCGTCGGGGCGCCATGCGAGTTCACATGGCTCAGATATTTGGGCAGCCAGCCATCCACCGAGCCCTGGTAGAGCGTGCGGGAGGAACCGGCCATCGCGGTCATGATGGCCAGGATCAGCGCCAGGATCATCAGCATGACCAGCAATTGGCTGATGATGGCGCCGCCATGCACCATGTCGGCCATCGCCGCCGCCACGCCCGAACCGTCCACGATGGGAGTCGCCAGCATGCCGTTCAATCCGAGCACGCCCTGGAAGGTGAAGGGCACCAGGATGAAGAGCAGCATGCACAAAAGGCCGGAATAGAAGATGGCCTTGAAGGTATCCCGGCCGGGATCCTTGAATTCGCTGGTGTAGCAGACCGCGGTCTCGAAGCCATAGGTCGACCAGGCGGCGATGAACATGCCGCCGAGCACCAGGGTCCAGCCCGCGACGTTCCAGCTGCCGGGCGCCGGCGCATAGGCGGTGGCGAGCGGTACCAGCGGCGAATAGTTCGCCCAGTTGATCTGGCCGGTGATGATCGGCACGATGCCGACGATCAGCATCGGGATGATGACAATCAGGCCGATGATCTTCTGGGTATTGGCGGTGCCGAGGATGCCGCGATGCTGGATCGCGAAGGTCAGGAGCATCAGCGCGGCGCCGATGAAGAAGACCGAATTGAGCGAGAAGCCGAAGAGCGGGAAGGTGTGGCTGAACAGCGTCCAGGTCCGGATCGCAGGCGTCGCCGCCGCCGTCACCGCCGTGATGGCGTCAGCCGGGGCCGTGCCGGCATGAGCGGCGATATAGGCCAGGACTTCGGGTGAACTGTCCGTGAAGACGGGAATCGGAAAGAGGGCATTGAGAATGTAGCCAGCGGCAATGGAGCAGCCGAGCGACAGCACGGGTGACCAGGCGAACCAGTTGCACCATACCGACAGGGGCGCGATGAACTTGGAGTAACGCAGCCAGGCCGTGGCGCCATAGACGGAGGAACCGCCCGACTTGTTGGGAAACAGGCCGGCGATTTCGGCATAGGTAAAGGACTGGATGAAGCCCATGATCATGGAGGCCGTCCAGATCAGGAAGGCCGGCGTGCCGGTGGTGCCGGCAATGCCGCCGATCGAGAACAGCACGAGCGGCGGCACGCCGCTTGCCACCCAGAAGGCTCCTCGCCAATCGATATGGCGCAGCAGTTGGCTCTCGCCCCCTGCGCTCGTATTTGCGTCAGTTGTCGCCGTCATTGTGTTCCCCGGTCTGATCGACTGCACTGGATGCTGGGGCGGTGCTGGCTGCGAGAGTTCCACGACGGCTCTCGTCTTCACCCACCGTCTCTCTTTTTTACTGCGAGTGAAGATTGACACACTCTGAGGAAGCGTCAACCCTTAGTTTTCTGCGATTCCCCGGGAAATAACGGATTTTCTGCCTATTTTTTGAGCACGACAGCAATCTGATTGGAGGCCTCCAACCGCCACCGAGCAAAAAGAATTCGGGCTGATAAAATTTCCTGCTGGACAAACTTGTTTCTTCTCTGGAAACTTCAGGCGTCACCGGGCAGGCAAAATGCGCGGGACGAACCATTCGAAGGATGCCCGTATGTCGTCACGCAAGATGTGGGGGAATGAGCCGTTCTGGGGCCTCGGTTTCGAGTGGGATCCGCAATGGATGCTGACCGACCGCCAGAAGGCATTGCAGGCCAAGCTCATCGAGCTGTGCCAGACGGAGATGCGCGCCAACGCCGTCGAGAGCGACAGGAATCGCGCCTATCCGCGCAAGAATTTCCAGATCCTGGCCGAGCACGGTTTCCTGGGCCTGATCGTGCCCAAGGAGCTCGGAGGCCAGGGCGAGAATCACATCTGCGTCGCCATGGTGGTGGAGACCATCGCCCGCTATGGCTGTGCCTCCACCGCCATGTGCTACACCATGCACACTGGCGCCGTGGCGGCGGCCCTGCTGCGCCATCACGACAATGCGGCGCTGAAAGACATCCTGCGCCGTCTCGACAAGGACTGCCTGATCGGCACCCTGTCCTATTCCGATCCGGAGACCGGATCGCATTTCTGGTATCCGATCTCCTCGGGCGTCGAGGAAACCAAGGAAGGCTGGCACGTCCGCAAGAAGGCGTCCTGGACCACCT
Organism: Labrys sedimenti; assembly: GCF_034424805.1. Lineage (NCBI taxonomy): Bacteria > Pseudomonadati > Pseudomonadota > Alphaproteobacteria > Hyphomicrobiales > Xanthobacteraceae > Labrys > Labrys sedimenti. The sequence goes on along the minus strand of NZ_JAXOUF010000002.1, from coordinate 132,005 downwards.
CGGGCGGCTTCGCCGACTGGTATATCGTGCAGACGACCTCTCCCAACTTCAACGGCAACTACGCCGACCTCTCCTGCTTCCTCATCCTCGGCGACGAGATCACCAGCGATCCCGGCAGCTGGAACGGCCTTGGCCTGCGCGGCAACCAGTCCGGCCCGCTGGAAGTCAACAAGGTGGTACCGCGCAACCGCCTGGTCGGCCCGGTCGGAGACGGCGCCCGCTCCAATGACGAGGTGGTCGATCCCTTCTTCCTGCTGTGCTCCTCGGCCTGCTGGAGCGGCATCGCCATGGGCATGATCGACATCGCCAAAGCGCATACCACCAAGAAGACCCACAAGGATGTCGGCATGCGGGTGGCCGACTACGCCACCATCCAGGATTACGTCGGCGAAGCGATCATCGACACCAATGTGGTGCGCTCGATGGATTTCCTCATCGCCAAGGCGCTCGACGACGCCACCGGCAACAATGACTGGTCGATCCACAAGAACGATGTCTCCTTCCTGCCGCGCGCAGGCCTGCTGCACTGGCTCTGGCAGCTGAAATTCGCTGCCGCCAAGAACGTCGCCGCCGTCTCGGACAAGATGCTGCATGCCTGCGGCGGCACCGGCTACAAGCCCGAGCTGCAGATCGAGCGCTATCTGCGCGACGCCAAGGCTGGCTGGGTGATGGGCCCCACCAACGAGGTGCTGCGCCAGTTCGTGGGCAAGACCTCGCTGCTGGGCTTCGAGGCAGTCGACTATTGGAACACCTCGATCAACGAGCGCGTTCTCAACAACGAGATCAAGAAGATGGATGTGGACGCCAAGCGCGCTCTGGCCGAGCGGCTTCTGGCGGAAATCAATCCCCCTGCCATTCGGAAGACGGCGTAAGATGCGGCTGGAAACGCAATCCCCGGCAGGAAATGCGGTCCATTTCGGTTTCCGCCCCGACGAGGCGGCAATGGTTTCCGGCCGCCTCCCGGATTCGAACGAATCCGGGGTATACCGGTGTCGGAGCGCAAGCACCGACGTCGGTAAGGGTATGAGGCAAGATGGTCCAGGGTTCTGCAACAAAGCCGGCGAAAGCGGATATCGTCCCGGAATTCATCGATCCCCTGCGCTTTCGCGGGGCGCTCGGACTGTTTGCCACCGGCGTCACCGTGGTGACCGCCGCCCATCCGACCGCCGGGCTGATCGGCATCACCGCCAATTCCTTTTCCTCGGTCTCGCTCGATCCGCCGCTGGTATTGTTCTCCATCGCCAACACGGCACGCAGCCTGTCGGCCTTCCTGGAAGCCCCAGGGTTCTGCGTGAACGTCTTGCGCAAGGAACAACGCGCCCTTTCGGCCCGCTTTGCGCGGCAGAGCCAGGACAAATGGGCGAATGTGGCCTACACGGCTGGGCGCTTCGGAGCGCCGATCCTGCCGGACACCATGGCGGCCTTCGACTGCCTGCACCATGCCCAGTACGAGGGCGGCGACCATCGCATCATCGTCGGCCGGGTGGTCGACATGGAGCACAATGTCGAGGGCGAGCCGCTGCTCTTCTTCGGCGGCCGCTACCGGGTGCTGGGCGAGGAAGCCGAGTAGCACTGCATATCACCAATCATCCGGGCTCGTCCTGCCCGTTCGCTTGCCTGTAGGAGTGGTTTGCCATGCCTGAAGCCGAAATGCTTCGCGTCGCCGGCGGATCGAGCCAGGTCTTCGCCCTCGGCAAGGGCGATCGTCTGCGCCTGACCGATCTGGAGGGCGGCCAGAACGCCCTGCTCTATGCCTTCGCGGCGCAGGAGAGCCTGCCATCGGGCCATCCTGCCGCCCCGCGCGATGCGCTGGCGAGCCTGATCGCCGCCAATGAGAATGCCGCGGCCACCCATCACCAGCTCGCCGGCCACGACCTTGCCAGCGCCAGCGGCATCCTGATCTCGGGGCCCGACGCTCCGGCGGGCGAGGCCCTTTCGCTGGCGGCCGAGCGCGACATGACCTGCGTGCTCATCGTGCCGGCCGGCGATTCGACGGCGGATGCGGTGGTACCGGCCACCGATTTCCATCTGGAGATCGCCCGCAGCGACGAAACCGCGAACCGGGCACCGCAGAGCCAACCCGCCGCCCCTCTCGCCACACCGGTCCAGGACTTCCGGGTGAAGGCCGCCACCGCCGAGCGTTTCGAGGTCAAGGCCGGCCAATATATCCAGATCATGGACATTGACGGGCGCCAATGCTCGGATTTCCTGGCTTTCGACTCAGAACTGCTCAAGCAGGGCATCGAATGCGGCCTCGACGCCACCGCCACCCGCACCCTGATGGGCCGCGCCTATCCAGGTCCCGGCCTGTTCTCGAAATTCTTCGACCAGCGCATGCGCGCCACGGTCGAGGTGGTGCAGGATACCTGCGGGCGGCACGACACCTTCGGCCTCGCCTGCACCATGAAATATTACGACGACATGGGCTATCCGGGCCATGATTCCTGCTCGGAGAACTTCAACAGGGTGCTGGCGCAGGACGGCATTGCCCCCCGACCCGGCTGGCCGGCGATCAATTTCTTCTTCAACACGCAGGTCAACCATGACGGCACCATCAGCGCCGACGAGCCCTGGTCGCGCCCCGGCGACTATGTGCTCATGCGCGCCCTGATCGACCTCACCTGCGCGGCCTCCTCCTGTGCCGACGACATCGACCCGGCCAATGGCTGGAACCCCACAGACATCCAGGTCCGCGTCTATGACGCACATCACGAATTCCCCAAGGCGATCGCTACGCGCATGACACCCGATTCCCCTCCGGTCTTCACCAAGGAGACGGCGTTCCATTCGAAGGTCGCTCCCCTTTCGCGCCGCATGGTCGAATATCGCGGCTATTGGCTCGCCAACTCCTTCCTTGCCGACGGCGCAGTGGCCGAATATTGGGCCTGCCGCGAAAAGGTGGCAGTGATCGACCTCTCCGCCCTGCGCAAATTCGAGGTGCTCGGCCCCGATGCCGAGGCACTGCTCGACTACGCCGTGACGCGCGACATCACCAAGCTTTCGGTCGGCCAGGTCGTCTACACCGCCATCTGCTACCCGCATGGCGGCATGCTGGACGACGGCACCGTCTTCCGCTTGGGACCACAACAGTTCCGCCTCGTCTGCGGCGATCCCTATGTCGGCGTGCATCTGCGCCAGCTCGCCGAGCAGAAGGGCTTCAAGGTCTGGATCCGCTCGTCGACCGACCAGTTGCACAATCTCGCCGTGCAGGGCCCAAAAAGCCGCGATCTCATCGCCAAGATCATCTGGACCCCGCCGGCCCAGCCGGCTGCCAACGAGATCGGCGTGTTCCGCTCCACCGTCGGTCGCCTCGGCCATGCCCAGGGCCCGGCCGTCGTGGTCTCGCGCACCGGCTATACCGGCGAGCTCGGCTACGAGATCTTCTGCCATCCCCGCGATGGCGAGGCGGTGTGGGATGCCGTCTTCAAGGCCGGCAAGCCGCTCGGCGTGGTGCCCATGGGGCTCGAAGCGCTCGACATGCTGCGGATCGAGGCCGGGCTGATCTTCGCCCATTACGAGTTCTCCGACGAGACCGATCCGTTCGAGGCCGGCATCGCCTTCACCGTGCCGCTGGTCTCCAAGAAGGGTGACTTCGTCGGCAAGGAGGCCCTGGTCAAGCGCAAGGCCGAGCCGCAGCGCAGGCTCGTCGGCCTGGAGATCGAGGGACGCGAGACCGCCCATCACGGCGACCATGTCTATGCCGGGCGCGCCCGCATCGGCGTGGTCACTTCAGGCATGCGCTCGCCGATCCTCGACGCGACCATCGCCCTCGCCCGCGTCGACATCGGCTCGGCCGAGATCGGCACCGAACTCGAGATCGGCAAGCTCGACGGCCACCAGAAGCGCCTCAAGGCCAAGGTCGTGCGCTTTGCCCATTACGACCCCGACAAGACGAGGGTGAGGATGTAACGGTCATCCCGGACGAGGAGCGACACAACGTGACGCGACGAAGATCCGGGACCGCGAAGACAAGAAGGCACCACAAAATCAGACGGTCCCGTGTCTGCATCGCATCATTTCATGCTGCGACGCGCACGGGATGACAAACCAAAGAAGGGAACATCCATGAGTGTCATGTCCTGGCGGCGTTCGCCGCTCGCAGCCCGCCACCGAGCCCTCGGCTCCACCCTGGAAGACTGGAACGGGATGGAGACGGCCTGGACCTATACCAAGTCCGACCTCGCCGACGAGCACGAGGCGATCCGCACCAAGGCGGCGCTGATGGACGTGTCTGGCCTGCGCAAGTCCCATCTGGTCGGCCCGCATTCGCACCAGGTGCTGCAGCGGCTGACCACGCGCGACGTGCGCAAGATCGTGCCCGGCAAGTCGGCCTATGCCTGTGTGCTCAACGATGCCGGCAAGTTCACCGACGACTGCATCCTCTACCGCACCGGCCCCAACAGCTGGATGACGGTCTATGGCTCCGGCACCGGCTTCGAGGACATGGCCCGGGATGCGGCCGGCAAGAACGTCGCCGTCATCTTCGACGACGATTTGCAGGATCTGTCGCTGCAGGGCCCGCTGGCGGTGAAATACCTTTCAAAGCACGTGCCCGGCATCAAGGACCTCAAATATTTCCACCACATGCAGACCACTCTGTTCGGCAAGCCGGTGATGATCTCGCGCACCGGCTATACCGGCGAGCGCGGCTACGAGATCTTCTGCAAGTCGGAAGACGCTGTGGAGATCTGGGACACCATCCTGAAGGAAGGCAAGCGCATGGGCATCGTGCCCGCCTCCTTCACCGCGCTCGACTGGCTCCGGGTCGAGAGCTATCTGCTGTTCTACCCCTATGACAATTCGCAGATGTATCCCTTCGAGAACGAAGGCCCCGGCGACACGCTGTGGGAACTCGGCCTCACCTTCACCGTTTCCCCCGGCAAGACCGGTTTCCGCGGCGCCGAGGAGCATTACCGCCTCAAGGGCAAGGAGCGCTTCAAGATCTTCGGCGTCCTCGCCGACACCGACAAGATCCTCGATGCCGGCGACGAGCTCTGGGCCGGTGGCAAGAAGGTGGGGGTGGTCACCTGCGGCATGTATTCGCGCCTGACCAACCGCTCGATGGCGATCGCCCGCATGGCCGTCGACGTTGCCAAGCAGGGCACCAAGCTCGAGGTCAAGGGCAAGAATGTGCAGTGCTCGGCCATCGCCCACACCATCACCTTCGACGATCCGGAGAAGAAGAAGCGTACGGCGCTGTAAGGTGCCTGGCCCTCTCCCACGGGAGAGGGCCCCTCATACGTGATAGCCAGGTCCTGGCTGCGTCTGTTTCCGTTCGCGCTGGAGTTTCGATAGAACCATGCTCGTATCCGGCATCAAGAGCCGTCCTGTCTATGGCACGCTTGCCATCCGCCCCGGCGCCAAGCGGCACCTGTTCGTGGCAGATGCCGAGGGTGCGCAGGCGATCCTCGACGCGGCCAAGACGGCCGAGGCCGCCTTCCTCGACAGGGCCCATATCATCTATGTGCCCGCAGGAGCCGCCGCCAAGAATTTGGGCGAGGCGCTCAGGGCACTCGGCCCCGACATGTTCTATGAGGGCCCGAGCATCGCCGCCGCCCTGCCGCGCCTGGCCCAGACGCTGGCGACCGCCCATATGGGCACCCAGATCTACCTGGCCGGCACCGAAGGCCTGATCGGCCAGGCGATGAAGCTTGCGATCGAGGCCGGCGTCGACCATCTTTCCATCCAGACCGAGCATCGCGGCTCGGAAGAACGTCGGGTGCAATGCGTGCATTGCAAGGGCATCACCGAGCACGTGCGCACGCAGCCGGTCAAATGTGCCCATTGCGGCCTGACTCTGCTGGTGCGTGACCATTATTCGCGCCGCATAGCCGCATTCCAGGGCGTGTGCATCGACGCCGAAGAGCCCGGTGTCGTTCCGCCGACCGAGGAGGCCTTTCCATGAGTGACAAGACGCCCAAGATCGAGGTGCGCGTCAGCGAGATCCATCAGGTCACGCCCGAGATCAAGCGCTTCCATTTCAAGCCCGTCGACGGCTCGCCCCTGCCCAATTTCTCGGGCGGCGCCCATGTGGTGGTGGAGATGGAAGACGGCTCCACGCTCCGGCGCAATCCCTATTCGCTGATGAGCCGGCCGGGCGACACCGCCTGCTACACTATCAGCGTCAGGCGCGACGACAATGGCCGCGGCGGCTCGCTGTTCCTGCACGGCAGGGTCCGGCCCGGCGACATCATCCGCATCAGCCATCCCGTCAATTTATTCCCGCCGGACCAGCGCGCGAAGAAGCACCTGCTCTTTGCCGGCGGCATCGGCATTACCCCCTTCATGGCGATGATGGCCCAGCTTTCCGACGAGGACCGCCCCTTCGAGCTGCATTATGCCGTGCGCTCGGACGAGCACGGCGCCTATCTCGCCCATCTGGCCGAGCGCTATGGCCGCCGGATCCACATCTATCGCGACGCCAAGAGCGAAGCGATCCCGCTGGTCGACCTGCTCGCTCGCCAGCCCCTCGGCACGCATCTCTATGTCTGCGGGCCCGGCGGCATGATCAAGTGGGTTCTCAATACCGCCCGCAACGAAGGCTGGCCGGAGCAGAACCTGCACAACGAGCAGTTCCTCGCGCCGGCTTCCGGCAAGCCCTACGAGATCACCCTGGCCCAGTCGGGCAAGAAGGCCCAGGTCGGGCCGCACCAGAGCATGCTGGAGGCGATCGAGGCGGCCGGCGTCGATGCGCCCTATCTGTGCCGGGGCGGGGCCTGCGGCCAGTGCGAGACGCGGGTGCTCTCCTGCGACGGCACGCTCATGCACAACGACCACTACCTCTCGGACGCCGACAAGGCTTCCGGCACCAAGGTCATGCCCTGCGTCTCGCGCTTCGAGGGCAAGGAGCTGGTGCTGGATCTGTAATGCTCGTCATTGCGAGCGCAGCGAAGCAATCCAGGGGCCGGCGGTGCCCCCAACACAAAACTGGATTGCTTCGCTGCGCTCGCAATGACGGATGAGTTCGACTTTTTGCGACGATCAGGAGCTTCACCATGGGCATCCAATTCCGCCAGGAAACCTTCCGCGACGACTTCACCTTCCGCAATTCGGAAACGGGGATCCGCCGCTTTCCTTTCCCCTTCGACAAGGACAACTACATGTATGCGGTCAATATCGAACCGCATACGGCAGGCCCGAAGGGCTCGGTCTTCGAGCACCCCATCGATGTCGACGAGCACTATGTCTCGGAAATGGCCGACCGGGCGCAGGTCCTCAAGGAAGACCCGCTGCGCTGCCAATCCCTGCCCCACATGACGCTGGCAGGCTGGGATCTGCTCGAACTCCTGATGGAGAGCATGTCGACCTCCTATCCCGAGCATTTCACGCTCGAGCGGAACGGCGACCAGTGGCACTGGATCAACCGGCCGCTGGGCATCGACGACCGCTTCACCTACGGTGACGTCGCCACCCTGCCCTATGGCCCGATGGAATACATCACCCGCCAGGCCCAGGGCGATTTCTGCCTGCTCGACCAGCGCGACGGCAATCTGTGGATGGATGCGGGCATCGTCACCACCCAGGCGGACTGGTCGCTCGATTTCGACATCGGCATGAACTTCATGGAATGGCACGGTCCTGTGCCACTGGCCCACCAGCTCGGCGTGTTCGAGCGGGCTCTCAAATTCATGCTGAACCTGCGCCAGGGCTCACCCACGCGGCGGCTCAACTGGACGATGACGGTCAATCCGCGCTTGGATACCTCGCCCGAGAACTATCACAAATGGGGCAAGGACCGCACCACGCTGACGCTGGAGAACATCGGCAACAAGCTGCATCTGCGCGTCGAACTGCAGACCTTCTTCCGCCTGCCGCGCTCCAACGCCATCGTCTTCCCGATCCGCTGCTACCTGATCAAGCTGGAGGAACTGGTGACCGTGCCCAAATGGGGCCGGCGCCTCCATCGCGTGTTGCAGACATTGCCGCCCGAACTGGTCGACTATAAGGGCCTCACCCGCTTCCGCGACACGGCGGTGGAGTGGCTGTCGAAATATGACGACGGCGCCGAGACCAGCCCCGGCGGCTGGCCGGATTGAGGCGGAGCACCGCGCTCACAGGACAGAAAGAGGCGGACGGGACGTCCGCCTCTTGACTTCAAGAGCAGTCCCGTCGCCTACCGCTTGATCCCGATGCTGCGACCGGCATCCTTCGGCATCGGCAGGGTGGCATGCTCTTTCAGCAGGCCCTCCAGTACTGCCACGCTCTGCGGCAGCCAGGGCGCCGCGTGCGGCTGCTCAGTCTGGTCGATCGACATCAGGAGCTGCTCGGAGGTCGCCACCACGAGGTTGCGCACCTTGTCGTACATGCTCAGGAAGATGCGGACCCGCTTGGCGTCGAGGTCCAGCACCTGGCAGGTCACCGAGACGGGCGTGCCGAGCTTGACCTCCCACAGGAAGCGGACATGGGTTTCCATCGTGTAGATGGTGTGGCGCGTCGTCTCGCGCACCGCCGGCGTGAGGCCGACGCGGGGGAGGAACTCGTCCACGGCCTTGGCGAAGATCACCGCGTAATAGCCGTCATAGAGATGGCCGTTATAGTCGATCCATTCCGGGCGGACGGTTTCGTCGAGAAGATGCATGACTGTCTCCGGGTGCGCGGACGTCTCGTCCGCTCTCCCCTGCCAACTAGCTTTCCGATTCCAAGAGCGGACGAGACGTCCGCGCACCCGGAAACTCAAATCCGCCCTTCGAGCCCTTCGGCCTCCGGCCAGTACTTCTTCGCCAGTGCCATCACCTCGATGAGGAAGTCGTCGCGGCGGCGCTCCAGCGCCTTGATCGAGCGGCCGGCGGCCTGGTGCTCGCAGCCATCAGCGACGCGGTCGATCAGTTCTTCCGTCAGCTCGGGGGCCGTGAGCTTGGTCCAGGGCAGCTTCAGGGCCGGCCCAAACTGGTGCAGCATGTGGCGCATGCCGCCCTCGCCGCCGGCAAGATGGAAAGTGAGGAAGGTGCCCATCAGCGACCAGCGCAGGCCGCAGCCATACACCACGGCGGCGTCGACCTCCTCGGTGGTGGCGACCCCGTCATTGACCAGCCAGAGCGCCTCGCGCCAGAGCGCTTCCATCAGCCGGTCGGCGATGAAGCCTTCGATCTCCACCCTGACATGCAGCGGGCGCATGCCGATCGAGGCATAGAAGGCCTTGGCGGCCTCGACCGTCTCGGCCGACGTCTTCTCGCCGCCGAGCACTTCCACCAGGGGCAGGAGATAGACCGGGTTGAAGGGATGGCCCACCACCAGCCGGGTCGGATCGGCCATCTTGGCCTGCAGCCGGCTCGGCAACAGGCCCGAGGTGGAGGAGCTGATGATGGCGCCGGGCTTGGCAGCGGCGTCGATCTGCGCCAGCAGGTCCTGCTTGAGTTCCTCGCGCTCGGGGGCGTTTTCCTGGATGAAATCGGCTTGGCCTGCGGCCTCGGCCACGGAGTTGGCGAAGCTCAGACGCTTGCGGTCGGCACCGGCGGCCAAGCCCTGCTTCTGAAGGGCCGGCCAGGCATTGTCGATGGCCGCACGCAGTTTCTCCTCGGCGCCCGGCGCCGGATCGTAGGCGACGACGTCGAGGCCGTGCGCGAGCGCCCGGGCCGCCCAGCCGGCACCGATGACCCCGGTTCCGACGATTGCAAATGTCTTGATTGCGGACGTCTTGGCTGCTGCGGCCATGGAATTCTCCCTCTTGCTGGTGGCGAATAGACAAGGCCTTGCCGGAAACGCCTTTGCATGGCGCGACATCCCAGGTGCCGAACGCGACGGAAATATCGAGCATCACCCACAAAGTGGAGGCCGGTTTTCGGAAAAACGATGCGACGATCAAACCGACGGCATCGAACCCGATTTCGAGATCGGGTCCGATGCTGTCGTCAACCATTTGGTTGACAATTAACGGGCAAAGGCAGATATTCAACCACATGGTTGAATATCAAGATCCGCTCGACGCCGTCTTTCATGCCCTGGCCGATCCAACCAGGCGGGCCATGCTGCGCAGCCTCGCCGCCGAGCCCCGCAAGGTGGGCGAACTCGCCCATCCCTTCGCCATCTCGCTGGCCGCCGCCTCCAAGCATATCAAGGTGCTGGAGAGGGCCGGCCTGGTGGAACGCCGTGTCGAAGGACGCACCCATACCTGCCGGCTGAATCCGCGGCCTCTGCATGCCGGCCTGGAATGGATGCGTTTCTACGAAAAACTCTGGAATCAGCGGCTCGACACGCTTGATGCCTTGCTGATCGCGGATGCGATCGCCAACCCTCAAGGGAGCTGAGCCTGAAGCAGTCGCAAAGACGCTCCAGCCAATCCCGTTGGATTGGCTGGAAAACAAGCATCAGAGAAAACAAGCGCTCATGAAAGCGCTTTACTCCAGGGAGTTGAACCATGTCCGACTACGGCGTGATCATCGATACCGAGACCGTGCGCATCGAACGCGTTCTTTCCGGACAGATCGAACGCGTCTGGGCCTTCCTGACCGAAGCCGAGAAGCGCCAGCAATGGCTGGCCGGCGGTGAGATGGACTTGCAGCCCGGCGGACGGGTCAACCATGTCTTCCGCAATGGCGACCTGTCGTCGCCCGACGACCCGCCGCCGCCCAAATATGTGCATCTGAACGGCACGGTCGAAATGCACGGGCGTGTGATCGCCTGCGAACCGCCGACCCTGATCGAATATGCCTGGGGGGACGGCTCGCAGGTGCGCATCGACCTCAAGCCGGAGCTCGGTCGCACCCATATCACCATCACCCATAGCCGCCTGCTCACCCGGGACGAACTGGTCAGCGTCGCCGCTGGCTGGCACACCCATCTCGACATCCTCGCGGCCCGCCTCGGAGGACACGCACCGCCGAGCTTCTGGGGCCTGCATACGCGGCTCGAGGCCGACTACGAAAGCAAGATGAGCGCCGGCTGAGTCACGAATGATCCCGCGAAGACCAATGAGAGCCATTCCACACGCGGCGCATCACTGCCTGCTGCGTTGCGTACGGGATGACCTCTGAGTGATTGCGGCCGCTCCATCGGATAGGTGAAGTTGTCAATGTCACGCTTGCGCGGAGAGCAATCGAAGGATGCCGGGACAGCGGAGAAATAGCGCAGGCGCCGCCTGTGTCATCAAGCTTTTCTTGTCATTCAAGATAGCTTTCCTCCCTTGAACGAAGCATCGGAAACAAGGAGATTGCAGCGGATCACACCTTCATCGGCCCGTTGGGAGTGCCGCTGAAAATCATGTGAGTTGCGTCCTCCCACCCCCGGTTTTCCGATGTCCGCCATCACCGCCTCGCCCGACGCCCGTTCCGTTCATCGGCTCGGTGTTTTTCTCGTCGTCGCCTCCGCCATCGCCTGGAGCATCAGCGGCATCTTCGCCCGCATGCTCACGGTGGACGCCTGGACGACCGTATCGCTGCGCGCGGCGATCGGCGCGATCTACATGGCGGTCGGTCTCGTCTATGTGCATCGAACCGACAGCCTGGCCGCCATCCGCTCGATCGGCTGGTTCGGCATCGTCATCGCGGCCTGCGCCTCGCTATCGATGTTGTTCTTCGTCGGTGCGCTCTATCACACCACCATCGCCAACGTATCGGTGATCTATGCCACCACGCCCTTCCTGGCGGCGGGCCTTGCCTGGCTGATCATGCGCGAGAGGGTCTCCCGGCGCACGCTGATCGCCTCTGCCGGTGCGCTGGTCGGCGTGGTCGTGATGGTGGGCGGCTCCTTCGGATCCGGCCACCTCTTCGGCGACGCCATGGCACTCGGCATGGCCGGCTCCTTTGCCATCGTGGCCGTGGTCGCGCGAGCCCGGCCGGGGCTAGAAATGCTGCCGGTCAATCTATTTTGCTGCCTGTTCACGGCGCTGGTGGGCCTGCCCTTCGCCTCGCCCGCGGCGGCCACGGCGCAGGACTGGGTGGTGCTCACGCTGTTCGCCTTCACCTCGATCCCCCTGGCCTTCTTCATGTTCCTGGCCGGCGCGCGCCGGATCCCTGCCGCAGAAGCCGGTCTGATCTCTACGCTCGACGTGGTGCTGGCACCGCTCTGGGTCTATCTGCTTTTCGCCGAGGATCCGGGTACGGCCGCAATCGTCGGCGGCGCCATCGTGCTGTCGGCTGTGATCTGGCACATTCTCGGGGGCTGGCGCCTGAGATCGTCCTGAGCGTCACACAGAGGCACGGGCCGCCATCTCCGCTTCCTCCTCGCGGGCGAAGCTGCGTCCGAGGGCCGCGACGAGCACGCCGGCAAGCAGCACCGCGCCCCCCAGGACAGTGGTCAGGCGCGGCGCCTCGCCGAAGAAGAGATAGACCCAGACCGGCCCGAGGATCATCTCGGTCTGGGCCAGCAAGGTGAGTTGTCCGGCGCCGACATGCCGGGCCGCCGCATTGAGCAGATACATGCCGCCGCCGATGAAGACGGCACCATGGATCATGGCATAGGCGTTTTCCTGCATCGGCGTGGCGATGGTGATCCCTCTCACGGCCATGAAGGCACCGCAGGTGAGGATGGTCAGCACCGCCCAGCCCGTCACCACGCCCGACATGTCCCTGTCGCGCCCGAGCCGGGCAATGATGGAATAGAGGCCATAGGCAAAGCCCACGCCGAAGGCGGCGAGATTGCCGATCGCATTGCCGCTGCCCAGCTCCCCCCAGGTCATGATGAGCAGGCCGGCGATGCCGATCGAGATGCCGCACCAGGTGGCGACGAGGATGCGCTCCTTCAGGATCAGGCGGGCCAATATGGCGCCGATCAACGGTGCCGCGCTCGAGAACAGCAGCGCATTGGCAATGGTGGTCGTCTTCATGGCGAAGATGAAGAGATCCGCCATCATCGTCATGCACAACGCGCCGCCGAGCCCCAGCCAGCCGCCCGAGATCAGCTGCCGCAGAGGCGACTTGCCCTGCAGCAGCGCCACGCCGACGACGAGCGGCAGCAGGCCGAAGCTGCGCCAGATCAGATATTGCACGGCATCCAGATGCGGCGACTCGCGAATGGTGATGCTGCCGAACGAAAACACCGTTCCCGCCGCAAGGGCGAGGGACGCACCGAACAGGTGGGAGCCACGGGAAGACATGACGAGGACGCGACCAGGAGAGAGGACATCCACAATGCCGGGAATGCGAACATCCAATAGTCCAGGCGCGACATTTCTGGCCGATCTAACCCGGAATGCACCGTCCTCTCGGGGCTTTCAAAGCCCGACACGCTGAGAGGGAGCGTGAAGACCGCTCGTCACCCCTCGAAGCCGCGATAGCGCCGCTTGTAGTCGGTGTCGTAGAGCGCGCTCTCGCGAAAATCCTCGGTGGCCAGCGTGCGCCCGATCAGGATCAAGGCGGTGCGTTCCATCGGCTCGGCCGCGATCTTCGCCTCGATGTCGCCGAGCGTGCCGGTGACGACGCGCTCATCGGGCCAGCTTGCCCGGAAGACCACCGCAACCGGACAGGCACTGCCGTAATGCGGCGTCGTCTCGGCCACCACGCGCGCCAGCGCATGGATGGAAAGATGCACCGCCAGCGTCGCGCCGGTCTGCGAAAAGGCCTCCAGCGTCTCACTCTCCGGCATGGCCGAGGCCCGACCGGAAGTACGCGTCAGCACCACCGATTGCGCCACTTCCGGCAGGGTCAATTCCTTGCCAAGCACGGCCGCTGCGGCAGCGAAGGAAGGCACGCCCGGGGTGACGGTGTAGGGAATGCCGAGGGCGCGCAAGCGCCGCGTCTGCTCGCCCAGCGCGCTCCAGATCGACAGATCCCCCGAATGCAGCCGGCTGACATCGAGGCCCTTTTCATGCGCCCGCTCGATCTCGGCCATGATCAAATCGAGAGTCAGCGGCGCGGTATCGACCACGCGCGCGTCTGCGGGTGCCAGCGCAACGATCTCAGGCGGCACCAGCGAGCCGGCATAGAGGCAGACCGGACAGCGCGCCACGAGGTCGCGGCCCCTGACGGTGATGAGGTCGGGCGCGCCGGGACCGGCGCCGATGAAGTGAACAGTCATGTCAGGGGCTCGAAAGTCGAAATATCAACAAGTAGGAACCGTTGACGAGGCGCATTTCCCGGGAGCGCGGACGTCCTCGTCCGCTCTTGGAAGCGCTGCGTTTCATGAGGAAGATGCGGACGAGGACGTCCGCGCTCCCAGGATATCATCATCTCAGCCCTCTCTCACGGCAATGGCGCAGGTGGCATTCGCACTGGCGATGCGCGCCCGCTTGAGGATGGATTGCGGGCCGGCACCGGCGAGTGCCGCCGTCTCGGCCACGCTGCCGAGGCCGGTCAGGGCGACCACGCGCTCCGACCGGGTCAGCACGCGCGGCTCGGCTGCCTCCAGCGCAGCCTGGGGGATCAGCACGAGTGGGACGCCCAAGCTTGTGGCAGCCTCCGCCAGCCCCGCCTCGCCCTGCTTGAAGGCGGGCGCGAACAGGCCTGAAAGCGCGGAGAGCTCGAAGCCGACCTCACCGAGGGCCGACCGGACGAGAGCGGCGATTTCCTCGGCCTTGCAGCCTTTCCGGCAACCGAGTCCGGCGGCGACGAACGGCTTCATCGTCCAGGATTTCCTGGCTTGACCATGCTCCATTGCGTCACCGGCATCGCCGGGCGCCAGCCATGCATGCTGCCGACGGGCACCAGCCGCTCCACGCTCAGACGGATCAAATCGCCGCCATGCCGGGCGAAACGCCGGGCGAGAGCCTGCTCGCTCTCCAGCGTGACGGCATTGGCGACGAGGCGCCCGCCGGGGCGCAAGGCAGACCACGCGGCCTCGAACACGCCGTCGTCACCCGTGCCACCACCGATGAAGACGGCGTCGGGGCTATCAAGACCTGCCAGCGCCGCCGGCGCCGCGCCGGTAACGAGGCGCAGATGGGGCACACCGAGATTGACGGCATTGACCAGCGCCCGGGCCGCCCTGTCGGCATTCTCCTCGATGCCGATGGCGCGGTTGGACGGGTGGCGCAGCAGCCATTCGATGGCGACCGACCCCGCCCCCAGGCCGATATCCCAGAGCAGTTGGCCCTTGAGCGGCGCCAGTGCCGACAGGGTCACGGCACGGATCTCCCGCTTGGTCAGTTGGCCATCATGCTCGAAGAACGTGTCGGGCAGGCCGCTGGCGAGCGGCAGTGGCCGGGCATCGGGGCCGGCAACCACCTCGATGGCCAGGACGTTGAGTGGATCGATGCCGTCGAGATCGAAGGCTTCGGCCCGGGCGGAGCGGATCTTTTCCCCGCTTCCGCCCATGCGCTCCAGCACGGCCAGGCGGGAAGAACCGAAACCGAGTTCGGTGAGGCGGGCGGCCGCCTTGGCCGCCGTGCGGCCATCCCAGGTCAGCGCCAGGATGCGGGCATCGGGCTGGACATGCGGTATCAGCGTCTCGAACGGCCTGCCATGCAGCGAGATCAGGGCGCAATCCTGCTGCGCCCAGCCGAGCCGCGCCGCGGCGAGGGAGAAGGACGAAGGCGCGGGATGGCAGGCGATCTCCTCGGGCGGGATGAAACGCGCCAGCGTGACGCCGACACCCCACAGGAACGGATCCCCGGAAGCCAGCACGACGACCCGTCGCCCGCGGGCCGCCTTGATCGGGCCGATGGCATCGGTCAGCGGGCTCGGCCAGACGAGCCTTTCGGCCGTTCCTTCCGGCACCATGGCGAGATGCCTGGCGCCACCGACCAGCAGTTCGGCCCTGTCGACCACGGCGGCAGCCAGCGGTGACAGGTCAGCCATGCCGTCTTCGCCGATGCCGACGATGGACAGCCAGCGATCCGAGTGGTTGATAGGGCTCATCCGACCCTCAAGAGACGACAATGCATTCCCATCCCCATGTCCTGCTGCTCGGCGGCACCAGCGAGGCCTCGGCCCTGGCCAGGCTGCTGGCCGCACGCCCCGACATTCCGGCCATGGTGTCCCTTGCCGGGCGGACGATCAATCCCACTCCGCCGCCGATCGCCCATCGTATCGGCGGCTTCGGCGGGGTCGAGGGTCTTTGCGCCTTCCTCGACAAGCATGCAGTCACCGCGCTCGTCGATGCCACCCATCCCTTCGCCGAACAGATGTCGGCCAATGCCGTCGAGGCGGCCCGGCGCATGGGCGTGCCGCTGCTTTCCCTGCAGCGCCCGGCCTGGCAGGCCCGCGACGGCGACCGCTGGAGCGAGGTGCTGGACGCGCGGGCTGCGATGCAGGCGCTCGGCCCCGCGCCGCGCCGCGTCTTCCTGACCACCGGCCGCCTCGAACTGCCCGCCTTCCTGGCCGCACCCCAACATTTCTACCTTGTGCGCTCGGTCGATCCGCCGGAGGAGCTGCCGCCCCGCGCCAGGCTGATCCTTGCCCGTGGCCCCTTTGCGGAGGCGGACGAAATCCGCCTCATGCAGGAGGAGGCCATCGACATCCTGGTCACCAAGAATTCCGGCGGCAGCGCCACCTATGGCAAGATTGCCGCCGCGCGCCGCCTCGGCCTGCCGGTCATCCTGCTGCGCCGGCCGAAGACGGCCGAGGTGGAGACGGTGGCGACGGCGCAGGAGGCTTTGGCCTGGATCGAGCGACAGGGATAGCTTCCGGGATCGCAGGCTTCCAGCCTGCTCTTCCTTTTGGGCAGGCATTCTGCTTCCAAGAGCAGGCGAGACGCCTGCGATCCCAGGTTCGCGATCCCAGGGTCTCACGCGTCCCACCGGCGGGGCGAGTAGATCCAGGGCTCGGCATCGCCGCGCTCGATCAAGCGGGTCTGCGAAGAGCCGATCAGCACGAGCGTGCGCATGTCGACCTGTTCGGGCTTCACCGCCGACAGGCTGGTCACGATGATGTCCTCGTCCGGCCGGCCGACGGCCTTGGCGAGCACGACGATACGCTCGCCCGCCTGGCGGCGCAGCACGTCGAAGGCCCTGCCGATCTGGTCCGGCCGGGCCTTGGAGGCCGGGTTGTAGAAGGCGAGCACGAAATCGCCCTCCACCGCCGCGACCAGCCGCTTCTCGATGATGGACCAGGGCTTGAGATTGTCCGAGAGCGAGATCACGCAGAAATCGTGCCCGAGCGGTGCGCCGAGCCGCGCGGCGGCGGCGAGCACGGCGGTGACGCCGGGAACGACCACGATATCGAGGTCGCGCCAGGCCGGATCCCCCGCCTCGACCGCTTCGAAGACTGCCGCCGCCATGGCGAAGACGCCGGGATCCCCGCCCGAAACCACGGCGACATCAGCGCCAGCAGTCGCGAGTTCGAGGGCATGGCGGGCGCGGTCGACCTCGACCCGGTTGTCGCTGGCATGGCGCCGCGCCGGGCTCGGCGGCACGCGATCGACATAGGGGCCGTAGCCGATGATGTCGGTCGCTTCGGCGAGCAGCGCGCTGGCTTCCGGCGTGACCCATTTCGCCGGCCCCGGCCCGAGGCCGATGATCATGACGCGACCGGTCACAACAGCCGTCCCTGGCCAGGCACCAGCAGCATGGCGAAATAGGGCGCGCCAGTGAAATCGGCCGGCGGCAGCTTCATGATCTTCTCGCCGGCCATGGTGCCGCGCTCGACATAGACGGTGCGGGCGGCGAGGCCCAGTTCCTCCAGCACGGCACGCACTTTCGGAAAATGCCGGCCGAGCTTCATGATCACCGCCGCGTCGGCCAGTTCGAGATGGCGCTTGAGCGCCGCCGCATCCAGCGTCGCCGGCAGCACGGTGAGGATGTCGTCGCCATAGGTGATGGGGGTGCGGGCCCGTGTCCAGCAGCCTGCCATGCCCGAGACGCCGGCGACCACCTCGGTCTCGTAGGAAGAGGCCAGGCGATGGAAGATCGGCATGAAGGACCCGTAGAAAAAGGGGTCGCCTTCCGACACCACCACGACATCGCGGCCGGCATCGAGGTGGTCGGCCAGCCGCCGGGCGGATTCGTCATAGAAGCCGCCGAGGGCCGAGTGATAGACGGGATCGGCGGCGGGCACTTCCGTCGTCATCGGATAGGCGAGCTTCTCCTCGATGACGTCATCGGCGAGGAAACCCTCGATGATGGTGCGGCCATGGCCGCGCTGCCCCTGCTTGCAGAAATAGGCAACGACGGGCACCGAGCGGAGGAGCCGCGCCGCCTTCAGGGTCATCAGCTCGGGATCGCCGGGACCGACGCCGACGCCGTAGAGACGACCGGCACTCATTCGATTTCGCTCGCCAGCGCGTTGATCGCCGCCGCTGTCATGGCGCTGCCACCCTTGCGGCCGCGCACGATCAGCCAGGGCACCTTGCCCCAGGCCTTGAGCTCGTCCTTGGATTCGGCGGCACCGACGAAACCGACGGGAATGCCGAGAATGGCGGCGGGCCTCGGTGCGCCACGGTCGATCATGTCCATGAGATGGTAGAGCGCTGTCGGCGCATTCCCGATGGCGACCACGGCGCCGCCGAGACGGTCGCGCCAGAGCTCCATGGCGGCGGCGGTGCGGGTATTGCCGATCTCGCGGGCGAGTCCCGGCGTGCGCGGGTCGTCGAGCGTGCAGACCACGTCATTGTCGGCCGGCAGACGGGCGCGGGTCACGCCATTGGCCACCATCTTCGAATCGCACAGCAAGGGCGCACCGGCTCTGAGCGCGGCGCGTGCGCTCGCCACCAGATCATCGGACATCTCGACATCGGCAGCGACCTCGACCATGCCGCAGGCATGGATGATGCGCACGACGAGGGGGGCCTCGAGGGCCGAAAAGCGCGACAGGTCGCTTTCGGCACGGATCATCGCGAAGGAGCGGCGATAGATCTCGGCACCGTCACGGATATAGTCGCGTTCAGACATGGTCACTGCTCTTGAAACTCTTCTCGACCGGAGAAACTGCGCTTCCATCGAATCGCAATCGTCTCCAACCCCTTGTTCTAGCGCATTTTCTCAATCGAAAAGTCGCTCAACTTTTCCGGAAAATGCTGTAGCCGCTTGGCCAAAAACGCCGTCAATTCGCCCAAAGACATCGGTTCCGCCTCGCTCGGCGCCTTGCTGTCGGCGTCGAAGGCGATACCGTAGCGTCCTGCCTGCCCCACCAGCGTGATGGAAGCCGGTGCGCGCCGCGCGCAGCCCTTGGCACAGCCTGAGACATGCACGCTCGCTCCCTTTTTGACGAAACCGGCCAGCACCGGCGCCAGCCTGGCGGCATCGGCCTGCGCCGGCGCTTCGCCGGATAGACAAGAAGGGCTGCCGGGGCAAGCGGCAATGGCAAGACGCGGGTCGCCGGGATCGACGACGAGGCCAAGGGACGACACCTCTGCGGTGACGTCGACGGCAAGCGGCGCCAGCAGGATGGAGCGCCAGGGCGTCAGGCGCAATGTCGCGCCATGCCGGGCCGCGATGGCGGCGAGGCCCTCGAGCTGGCCGGCATCGAGCCGTCCGAAAGGAGCCGCGGCAGTGAAGAAGCCGGCGGGGTGGGGACCGGCAAGACGGGAGGGCGCAGCTGCCTTCTCCACGAAGTGGGGAAGGTGGCGTTGCGAAGCAACGGCGGATGGGGTGTGGTCCGCTAGCAGCACCCCAACCGGAAAGGGCGTTGCCAACGGACCACACCCCATCCGACCCGACTTCGTCGGGCCACCCCATGCATTTCCTTCGGAAATGCAAAGACCACTTCGTGGAGAAGGCTGTTGCGCGTCATTCAGCAACCGCCGTACCACATCGCGCATGCGGCGCTCGTCGGGCTGGCGCAGGGCCAGGAAGCGTTCGGCAACGCCGAGGGCGGCCTCCAGGGCTTCCTCCACCCTCACCCATCCGAGGGTCTCCCCACCGGCTTCCAGGCGGAAATGCCCATCGTCCTCGGCCCGAAGGGCGATATCGGCCTCGATACCGTCAAGCGACAGCACGCCGCCGCCGTCGAGCAGGAAACCGAACTTGGCCGGCAGGATATGGAAACGTTCATTTCCAATCAGCCTGAGCTCCAGCGCCCGGATCAGAGGCTGTATGTCGATCGGCGCGCTCGGATCGAGCCCGGCCAGCGGGTTCGCGATCACGTTGCGGACCTGTTCGGCGGCAGCGCTGGCATCGAGCAGGCCGAGCTCGGCGAGCCGGTCGAGCAGCGGTTGCAGCGTGTCGTCGCTGACACCGCGCATCTGCAGATTGGCACGGGAAGTCAGGTCGACAAGGCCGTTGCCGAAGCGCCGGGCCGCCTCGGCCAGCGCGGCCGCGCGTTCGGGGGTAAGGTCCCCGCCGGTCAGGCGCACCCGCACGATCAGGCCGTCGCCGGAGCGCATCGGCCTGAGCGCCCCTGGGCACCAGCCCTTGACCTCGCCTGACGATCCGCTCACGCCGCCCTCCCAGCCTCATCGAGCAGAAAACTCGCAGAATTGCGACGCGGCTGCCACAGGCCGCGGCGAATCGCCTCGGCCAGCCGCGCCCGGATCGCCCGGCCCGCGGCGGGATTGGCCGAAGCGAGGAAGGCCGCGACCTCCTCGTCCTCGACATAGGCTTCGTGCATGCGGTCGAAGGCGGCATTGGTGACGATGCCGGCCGTTGCCGAGAAGGCAAACAGGCAATCCATGGCATTGGCCATCTCGGCGGCGCCGGCATAGCCATGCGCCATCATGCCGTCGATCCAGCGCCGGCTGGCGGCCCGGCCGTGCACGAGGCGGCCGACCTCCTCGCCGAGGCTGCGCAGGCGCGGCTTGTCCGGATCGGAAAGATCGGCGTGATAGAGGGCAGCCTTGGCGCCGAGCGCCTCCAGCGCCGCCGCAAAGCCACCCTGATGGGCGGCGAAGGTGACATCGTCGAGGATGTCGATCTCGCGATGGTCCTGGCCATGGACATGGGCATCGGCGGAGGCGACCCGCTCGGCGAAGACCGACGGCACGGCGTCGCCCTCGATGCCGGCACCATAGGCATGGCTGCTGGCGGCGAGATAGTCGCGGCCGAGATCGGCCCTGACATCCCAGGCTCCGCGCGCGATGCGATCGGTGATCCCCGCGCCATAGGCGGAGGGTGCCGCGCCGAAGATGCGCAGCGGACGCTGGCCGCTCGCCTTCGCCGCGGCGGCGAGCGGGTTCCATTCGGCGCTTTCGTCAAGGGCGGCAACGGCCCTGACCGCCTCGTCGAACAGCGTGATCTGCTGGGCGAACACGTCGCGGAACAGGCCCGAGATGCGCAGGGTCACGTCGACGCGCGGCCGGTCGAGCCGAGCCTGCGGCAGGACCTCGAAGCCGGAAACTCGGTTGGAACCGTTGTCCCACACCGGCCTGGTACCCAGCAGCGCCATGGCTTGAGCAAGATCGTCGCCACCGGTGCGCATGGTGGCCGAGCCCCAAAGGTCGAGCACGATATTTTTGGGATAGTCGCCGTGATCCTGGAGATAGCGCTGGATAACGGCATCTGCCGCACGCGATCCAATCGCGTAGGCGGCGCGGGTCGGAACCGCGCGCGGATCGAGCGTGGTAAGGTTGCGCCCGGTCGGCAGCACGTCGGCGCGCCCGCGCGTCGGCGCCCCGGCGGGGCCGGGCCGCACGAAGCGTCCGTCGAGGCCGGCGAGAAGGCTGGCCATCTCGCTGTCGCCGCAGCTTTCGAGGCGTGCGGCCAGAACCGGCCGCTCCTCCTCGCCGCAGGAGGCGGCCAGGACATCGAGGAGATGAGCGCTCTCCTCCGGCCGGCGCCCGAAGACATGCAGCCCGTCACGGATCTGGAGTTCCTTGACGTCGCACAGGAAGGCATCGAGGCGCGCCAGCGTCTCGTCCTCGTCGAGGCCGGGCGCGATGCCGCATTCGGCGGTAAGGCCAGTCTCCACGGCCCGCTCGATGATCTCGCGCCTGAGATAGGCCATGCGGCGCTGGTCGAGGCCGTCGGCGCTGGCATATTCGTCGATCAGGCGCTCGACCTCGATGGCACCGCCGGAAAGGCCGGCCTCCCGCAAGGGCGGGGTGAGATGGCCGATGGTGACGGCGCCGAGCCGGCGCTTGGCCTGCGCCGCCTCGCCGGGATTGTTGACGATGAAGGGATAGAGCACCGGCACGGCTCCTGCGGCCAGCTCAGGGAAGCACTGGGCGGAGAGCGCGGCGGCCTTGCCCGGCAGCCATTCGAGCGTGCCATGCGTGCCCAGATGGATCATCGCATCGATGCCGAAGGCCTGGCGCAGCCACAGATAGAAGGCGAGATAGGCATGGCGCGGTGGCAGATCGGGCGAGTGATGGTCGCCCTTGCGATCGAGGGCCGAGCCACGATCCGGCTGCACCGCTACCGCGACATGGCCGCAGACATGCCCCGCGAAGTGAAAGGCACCGTCGCTGAAGAGGGGATCGGCTGATGGATCGCCCCATTGGTCCGCCAGCTTGTCGCGGAGGGCTATGGGAAGGGCGCCGAGCCAGCTCTGGTAAACCGCGAGCGGGAAGGAAAGCCCCCTGGGATCGCAGGCATCCCTGCCTGCTCTTGGAAGCGATCCGATAGACGGTTGGGAAGAGCAGGCAGGGATGCCTGCGATCCCAGGAAGAGACCGGCCCAATAACTCCAGCAGATCAGCGCCGTTCTCCGGCAGATCACCCACCGCATAGCCTTCGTCCCGAAGCCGTTCCAGGATCGCCAGGGCCGAGGCGGGCGCATCGAGGCCAACGGCGTGCGCGAGACGGCCATCCGCGCCCGGATAGTTCGAGAGGATCAGCCCGAGCCTGCGCTCAGCCCGCGCCTTCGTGGAAAGCTTCGCCCAGGCGACGGCCTTGGCAGCCACGGCGGCGATGCGCTCGTCATGCGGGGCATGGGCGAGACGGGTGAAGGCGCCTTGCTCGCGTTCGGCCTTGAAGGAGATCACGCCGGCCGAGAGCCGGCCGTCGAGCTCGGGCAGCGCGACATGCATGGCGAGGTCGCTGGCCGACAGCCCACGGGTCGAGGCTTCCCAGGCCTCCTGCGCCGAGGAGGAGGTGATCACCTGGAGGACGGGACAGCCGGCCACATCCAGCGGCGAAGCGCCGTCATCATCCAGAGCCGAGAAGGCGGTGGCATTGAGGATCACTCGAGGCTTAAGGTCCTCAAGCTGCCGGCGCACCCATTCGGCGGTTTCGCCATCCTTGAGCGAACCGACATAGAAGGCCGATACGGCCAGGCCCTCGGCATCGAGCGCCCGCGCCAGGGACTCGATGGGGGCGGTGTCGGCCGAGAGCAGGATCGAGCGGTAGAAGAAGATGGCGGCGCTCCCATACCCTCCCCGCGATTGCCGCCACACAAGAAAGTAGCCGCCCGCGCGGGGGGGGGGAAGGGCGGGGGGGCCAGCCTGCCGCGCCAGGCAGGTAGCAGTGTGA
>NZ_JAXOUF010000002.1:0-108844 GCF_034424805.1 Labrys sedimenti | reverse complement strand
CCCGCGCCCGGTAGTGGTGGGGGGGGGTGTCGGCCTCGCGCCGTAGCGCGCGGTCTACCATGTGGGCGGCGCCCCCACCCCCCCCCCCCGTGGTCCCCAACTCACGCGTGTGGCGGACATCGAGGGGAGGGTAAAGAGCGGGCGAAGACGCTTGCGGCTCCAGGAAGGTTCCATATTTCGGCACGGCGAGCGGCGCTTCCGGCTCGCCGAAATCGAGGCCGCCCAGCCTGGCGGCATAGAGCAAGGAGGCTCGGGCATTCCGGGGCCCACCCTCGCGCCAGTACTGCGCAAGCCGGTCCAGCGCCTCCTGCGGCACGGTGGAGAGCTGGGACAGTCGCCCATCCGGCCTAGCGTCACCGGGGATCAAGGCGAGCGCGATGCCGCGGGTGCGCGCCGTCGCCGCCAGTTCCTCCACGCCATAGCGCCAATAATCGAGGCCGCCGAGCAGGCGCACCACGATCGTCCTGGCGTGGCGGGCCGTCTTGTCGATGTAGAGGTCGACGGACATCGGATGGCGCAGCTTCTGCAGCGGCGCCAGGCGCAGATCGTCGAAGCCGGACGCAGCTGCCAGGGCGAGGTCGCTGTCGGTCAGCGAGGCGAACACGATCGCGCCGGGAGCCTGGTCGAGATCGACGGCGGCCTCGCTGGCATCGAGCGAACGCGTATCGGCCGGCAGCAGATGCATCAGACTATCCTTGCGGTATCAGCATGGCCCAAGTTCAGCATGGCCCAAGTGACGTAAGCGATACGGAATTGTCATTCCCGGCCGTATCCTCACAAGCTTTGCTTGTGAGTGGCAGCGAGGGGAAGGGAATCCAGGGCTGTCGAACTCGCCGGGGATGACAGTTCTGCTTCATCACTGCCCGATGCTATCACCCCTCCAGCGTCTTGCGGATGCCGGCCTGGTCGATGCCCTTCTCGCCGATGATGACGAGGCGGCTCGAACGGGTTTCCTCCGGCGCCCAGGCGCGGTCGAAATGCTGCGAGAAGCGGGCGCCGACGCCCTGGACCAGCAGGCGCATCGGCTTGCCGTCGACGGCGACGAAGCCCTTGATGCGCAAGATATCATGCTCCTCGGCCGCCGCCTTCAGCTTGCGCACCAGGGCATCGGCATCGAGGATGGCCGGCAGGTCGACCACGAAGGTGTCGAAATCGTCGTGGTCGTGCTCGGCCTCGTGGTCGTGATGGGAGGGCCGGGCCTCCAGGTCGTTCTCGGCCGCGGCCCCGAGCCCGAGCAGCACGGCCGCGTCGATGCGGCCCTCGGAGGTGCGCACCACCTTGACGGCGCGCGGCACGGTCTTCTCGATGTCCTTCTCCACGCTGTCGGCCTCGCCGGCGGAGAGGAGATCGGCCTTGTTGAGCACGACGAGGTCGGCGCAGAGGAGCTGGTCCTCATAGACCTCCTCAAGCGGATTGTCGTGATCGAGGGAAGCGTCGCCCTCGGCCTGGCGCTTGAGCTCTTCCGGGTCATCGGCGAAGCGGCCGGCCGCGACCGCCGCGCCGTCGACAACGGCGATGACGCCGTCGACGGTGACGCGCGAACGGATCGCCGGCCAGTTGAAGGCCTTGACCAGCGGCTTGGGCAGAGCGAGGCCGGAGGTCTCGATCACGATGTGCTCGGGCGCGTTCGGGCGTGCCAGCAGCGTCTCCAGCGCCGGCACGAAATCGTCGGCCACGGTGCAGCAGATGCAGCCATTGGCGAGCTCGACGATGGCGTCTTCCGGGCAGCTCTCGATGCCGCAGGACTTCAGGATGTCGCCGTCGACGCCGACATCGCCGAATTCGTTGACGATCAACGCCAGCCTGCGGCCGTTGGCGGTGGCCAGCAGGTTGCGGATCAGCGTGGTCTTGCCGGCCCCGAGAAAGCCGGTGACGATGGTGCAGGGAACTTTCGCGGTCTCTGATCTTACAGGGGCGTTCATTCGGCGGCGTCCTTGAGGGTTGGCAGGGGTGGGATGCGCGCGATCATGCTGCGCTTGAAGACGTCGGGACGGCCGCGCCAGGGCATCAGGCCATCGCTGGAATGGGCAAGGAGATCGATCCCGGTGAGGATGTCGGGGCCGCTCTCGGCAGTGAGATCGCCGAAGACATAGGTCCAGGTACCGGGCGCCGACAAAGCCACCGTGCAGGAACGCTTGCAATTGCCCAGGCACTCGACCGGCTGCAGCTCGACGCTTTCGGGCAGCATGCCGGCGAGAGCGTCGCGCAGCCGGGCGCCCTGGCGCGGCGCCTCGGGGGCATCGCCCTCGCGCCTGCAGGTCACGCAGACGAGCAGCCGGACTGGGAGAGTTGTTTCTGGCATCGGCCCTGTTCATCGCCGCCGGAGCGGATGGAGGGCGCGGGACCGACGGCATGGCCGGCGATCGTCCGGGAAGACGGAACCGGCCTCCGAGGCGCCCCGCCCGGACCGGTGACAACAGTACGACCGGCAGGTCTCCTGGCTCGCGGCTCATCGCCCCCCGCCGCCTTCCCGGTTGCCCAGTGGCCTCAAGGCGGGACGCTTGCCGCTTACAGTTGCGGGGGCAGCCGCGGCTTTGGCATCCAGGACAGCCCTCAACCGGGCCCCCTTCATCCGCACCGCATTCCCTCTTCTCTCTTAACGAGAGACCGATCGCAGCTGACATAAGGGGTGCGCGGGCGTGCTTGTCAATGTTCCCGCTTCCAAACCACGCGCAAAATCCGGCATAAAGGCCGACGATATCGCCACATCAGCGAGGCTGCCATGCCCGAAGAGAAGCCACCGGCACCGCCGACCGAGCCGGAGAAGATCGACGTCATCTTCCGCGGCGGTTCGGTGACGGCCATCGGCGTCGTGCTTGCCTTCTCGCTCGGCTTCCTCAACAACTGGGCCTCGCAGCCGGGAACCTGGATCCCGGAGGACCTGGCAGCCGTCTTTCTTATCGGGGGCGGCATCATCTTCCAGGTCTGGGCGCTGGCCGGCATGCTTTCGCCCACTTCGCTGCAGGGGCTGGTCTATCGCCGTATCGTCCGCATCTTCCTGACCGGCCTCATCCTCGTCTCGGTGGGCGTTCTCGTCGCCATCGCCGGCGATGCACTCGGCTACAGCCGGATCTGGTTCAAGCAATAGGCCAAGGCCCCTTCGCAACTGGCAGCCGCGTTTCTCGACGGTTTCCAGACTGCACAAACTCTCACGTCTGCGTTACCCGTCACCCCAGCGCCATGATTGCCGCCACAATTTGGCCTTCCCGCAATCGCCCACCAGAAGGCCGACGCCGATGGGCCCGGACCTTCTGCCCGGCATCAGCCGCTGGAAGGCCTGCCCATGGTTGCCATCACCGTCAATTCGACCACCCACCAGCTCGACATCGAGCCCGAGACCCCTCTGCTCTGGGTCCTGCGCGATGAACTCGGCCTCACCGGTACCAAGTTCGGCTGCGGCATCGCCCAATGCGGCGCCTGCACCGTCCATGTGAACGGCGCCGCCATCCGCTCCTGCCAGACCCAGATCGGTGACGTCGACGGTGCCACCATCACCACGATCGAGGGCTTGTCGGCAGACGGCAAGCATCCGGTCCAGCAGGCCTGGCTGGCCGAGGACGTTCCGCAATGCGGCTATTGCCAGTCGGGCCAGATCATGGCCGCCGTCGCCTTCCTGAAGGATACGCCCGCGCCCACCGATGCGGATATCGACAACGGCATCACCAATATCTGCCGCTGCGGCACCTATCCGCGCATCCGCGCCGCCATCCATCGCGCCGCCGAACTGATGAAGGGGTGAGGCCATGAACGCGATCGACCGTACCTCGACTGCGCTGAGCCGGCGCAGTTTCCTGGCCATCGGCCTCTCGGCCGCCGGCGGCCTCATGATCGGCGGCTTCATCCCCGATGCCGCCCACGCTCTTGATATTGCCGACCAGCCCTGGGCCGGCACGGCCACTGAAGGCGAGATCAATGCCTGGATCCTGATCGAGCCCGACGACACCGTGATCATCCGCGTGGCGCAATCGGAAATGGGCGAGGGCATCTTCACCGCCCTGCCGATGATCGTCGCCGAGGAACTCGGTTGCGACTGGGCCAAGGTGAAGCCCGAATACGCCTCGGCCAGCCGCAATTTGCGCGAGAACACCGTGTACAAGCGCATGGGCACCGGCGGTTCCGGCGCCGTACGCCGCTCGCGCGAATTCCTACAGGCCGCCGGCGCCAATGCCCGCGAAAGGCTGGTGCAGGCGGCGGCTGCGCGCTGGCAGGTACCGGCCGAAAGCTGCAGCGTCGATGCCGGCAAGGTGCTGCACCAGGCCAGCAATCGCAGCCTGCGTTTCGGCGAACTGGCCGGCGAGGCCGCCAAGGTCACGCTGGCCAAGGAACCCGCAATCAAGACACCCGAGCAGTTCACGCTGATCGGTAAGCCGCTGGCGCGCCTGGATACGCCGCCCAAGCTGACGGGAGCCGCCAAATACGGCATCGATATCCGCCTGCCTGATATGGTCTATGCCGCTGTGGTGACATGTCCCGTCTTCGGCGGCCGCGTGAAATCCCATGACGAAACCGCCATCAAGGGCCGCCGCGGCATCCTGGCCTTGGTGCCGATCGAGGGCGGCCTCGCCGTGGTGGCCGACCGGTTCTGGCGTGCCAAGGAAGCGGCGCTTGCCCTGCCGGTGATATGGGAGGAGGGCCCCGCCGCCGAGACAGACAGCAAGGGTTTCGACGCCGACTATGTCGCCGCCCTCGACGGCCCTGCCGTCACGGCGCGCAAGGAGGGCGATGTCGAGGCCTCCCTCGCTCGCGGCAAGCGTGTCGACGCCCTCTACCAGGCGCCGCATCTGGCCCATGCGCCGATGGAACCGCTCAACTGCACCGCCCATGTCCATGACGGCAAGGTCGAAGTCTGGATGGGCACGCAGAACCCCGATATGGCGCTCCAGCTCGCCGCCAAGGCGGCGGGCGTCGCTCCCTCCGAGGTGGAGATCCACAATTGCTTCCTCGGTGGCGGCTTCGGCCGGCGCGCCGTCAATGACGAGCTCGTTCAGGCCGTGACGGTATCGAAGGCGGTGGGCAAGCCGGTCAAGCTGGTGTGGACGCGCGAGGAGGACATGCACCACGACCGCTATCGCCCCCAGGCCGCCATCCGCTTCCAGGCCTCCCTCGGCGAGGACGGCCTGCCGGCGGCGATCCATGTCCGCACCGCCGTCGGGTCCATCCAGCGCTCGCTCGGCTGGGGCAAGGTGGAGAACGGCGTCGAGCCCTCCGCCGTCGAGGGCCTCGCCAACATGCCCTACCGCACCGGTGCGGCCCAGATCGACTGCATCCTCAAGAACACCCATGTGCCGGTGATGTTCTGGCGGTCGGTCGGCTCGTCGCAGAATGCCTTTGCCCTGGAGAGCTTCATCGACGAAATGGCCCAGGCCAGTGGCCAGGACCCCTATCGCTTCAGGCGCAAGCTGCTCGAGGGCAAGCCGGATTTTCTCGCCGTGCTCGACACGCTGGCTGAGAAGAGCGACTGGGGCAAGCCGCTGCCCAAGGGCCGGGGGCGCGGCATCGCCATCCACGAATCCTTCGGCACCATCGTCGGCGAGGTGGTGGAGCTCGCCGTCAGCCCGCAGGGCGAGGTGAAGGTCCAGCGCGTGGTGGCGGCCGTCGATTGCGGCCATGTCGTCAATCCGCTCACCGTGGAGATGCAGATCGAGAGCGCGGTGGTGTATGGCCTGTCGGCCGCCCTGTTCGGCGAGATCACTATCGAGAAGGGCGCGGTGGTGCAGGGCAATTTCGACGATTACCAGGTCGCCCGTCTCGCCGACACGCCCCCGATCGAGACCCATCTCGTGCTCAGCGGCGGCAAGAAATGGGGCGGCATCGGCGAGCCCGGCACGCCGCCGATCGCCCCGGCCGTCTGCAACGCGATCTTCGCCGCCACCGGCAAGCGCATCCGCAGCCTGCCGGTCAAGAACACCGACCTGAAATGGGGGCCGGTGTGAAGTCTTGCCCTTACCCCTCCATGAGAGGGTGAAATCGCTCCCTTGCCTTCCTGCCCCGAACCCGGCAGGAAGGCGGCATGTCCTCTCCCCGACTCACCCTCGTCCTCGGCGGCGCGCGTTCCGGCAAGAGCCGGCATGCGGAGAGCCTGATCTCGGCCCATCCCGCGCCCTGGACCTATATCGCCACCGCACAAGCCTTCGACGACGAGATGCGCGAGCGCATCGGCGAACACCAGGCCCGGCGCGACGCCAATTGGCACACGGTCGACGCGCCCCTGGCCCTGCCGGAAGCGCTTGTGGCGACGCAGGGTCCCGTGCTGGTCGACTGCCTGACACTCTGGCTCACCAATCTCATGCTGGGCGGCCATGACCTCAAATCCGCCTTCCTCCAGATGCAGGAAGCGCTTGGGGCTGTAGCCGGTCCGGTGGTGATGGTCAGCAACGAGGTGGGCCTGTCGATCGTGCCTGATAATGCCCTCGGCCGGGCCTTCCGCGACGAGCAGGGCCGGCTCAACCAACGGATCGCCGACATTGCCGACCGGGTGATCTTCATGGTCGCAGGCCTGCCGATGGTAGTGAAGTAATTGGATGCTGAGATGACTGACGATGCCGCACGCCACAAGGCGAAGATGGAAAAGCGCAAGGCCATGCAGGATGCCGAGGTCGCTTCCAAGACCATCACGGAAAAGGGCCTGCTGATCGTCAACACCGGCCCCGGCAAGGGCAAGTCCACGGCAGCCTTCGGGCTGATCATGCGCGCGCTCGGCCATGGCTGGCCCGTCGGTGTAGTGCAGTTCATCAAGGGCGCCTGGTCGACCGGCGAACGCAAGGCGCTGGAGCGCTTCGAGGACCTGGTGACCTGGAAGAGCATGGGCGAGGGCTTCACCTGGGAGACCCAGGACCGCGAGCGCGACGTCGCTGCCGCCGGGCGGGCCTGGGACGCGGCCAAGGCGTTGCTGGCGGATCCCGCCATCCGCCTCGTTGTGCTCGACGAAATCAACATCGCCCTGCGCTACGATTATCTCGACCTCGCCGAGGTGGTGGAAACACTGAAGGCGCGCCGGCCGGACCTGCATGTCGTGGTCACCGGCCGCAATGCCAAGCCGGAGCTGATCGAGGCGGCCGACCTGGTGACCGAGATGACGCTGGTGAAGCATCACTTCGCCGCCGGCGTGAAGGCCCAGCAGGGCATCGAGTTCTAAGGCGCGGCCGTCCTCATGATCCAACAGCATCCCGAGCGCTCGGCGCTGGTCGCCATCCTGTGCGTCGCCGGCGCCGCCCTGATCTTCGCCGTGCTCGCCGGCCTGGTCATGCAGGGCGGCACGGAGGCCTTCGATCGCGCCATCCTTTTGATGATGCGCAACCCCGCCGATCTCACCGATCCGCTCGGGCCGGGCTGGCTCGAAGAGATGATGCGCGATTTCACCGGCCTGGGCGGCGTCGGCGTGCTGACGTTGACCACCCTGGTCGTGGCAGGTTTTCTTGCGCTTTCGGGATCGCCGCGCAGCGCCGTCTTCGTCATCCTCGCCATCGGCAGCGGCATCCTGATGAGCTCGCTCCTGAAATATGGCTTCGACCGACCGAGGCCCGACCTGGTGGCGCATGGCTCGAGGGTCTACACGTCGAGCTTTCCCAGCGGCCACTCCTTCATGTCCGCCACCGTCTATTTCACGCTCGGCATCATGCTGGCCCGCAGCTTTCGCTCGCGCGCCCTATCGGTCTACATCATGGTGGTGTGCACGCTGCTGACCTTCGGGGTCGGCGCCAGCCGCGTCTATCTCGGCGTGCACTGGCCCACCGACGTGATCGCCGGCTGGGTGATCGGCGCCGGCTGGGCCCTGTTCTGCTCGCTGCTGGCCCAGCGTCTATGGGGCGACTGAAGCGGGACGTTTGGCCGGCGGCGCATAGACTTCGATGGCGTGGCGCCGGAGCTTGAAATGCGCCGGTGTCCATGTGGTGAGCTCGCCATCGGTATTGACCGGGCGCGGCCGGTTGGTGCGGATCATCAGCTCGGTGGTGGCGAAGGCCCGCACATCGTCCCACTGGCCATGGGTGCCCTTGCGCAGGCTCGGCAGCAGCTTAAGCAGGCGCCACCAATGATCGACCTCCAGACTGTAGAAATCCAGCTTGCCGTCATCCGCCGTAGCCGTCTGCTCCACGCTCATGCCGCCGCCGTAATATTTGCCGTTGCCGACCGAGACCTGCAGGGTCCTGATCTTCTCGGTGGCGCCGTCGTGGTCGAGATAGGCGGTGAAGAGCTGCGAGCGCGCCAGCAGCCGGGCCGCCACGATGCCGTAGCCGAGCTTGCCGAACATTTTCTTGGCCTTCTCGGAAAGTTCGGCGGCGAGATCGGCGCTGAAGCCGATGCTGGCCACGTTGAAATAGAGCTGGCCGTTGACCTCGCCGAGATCCATGGGCCTGGGCTGCCCGGTTACGACGAGTTCGGCGGCTTTCAGGGGATCGGCCGGGATCTCGACGGTGCGGGCGAAGTCATTGGCGGTGCCGAGCGGGAGCACTCCGAGCGGCAGGCCCGTTTCCATCAGACCCCGGGCGGCGGCGTTGAGGCTGCCATCACCGCCGCCGACGATGACGAGATCGCATTCGTCCTGGCGCCGCAGGATCACATCGGCGATCTTCTCATCCCCCTGCGGGCTCGCCTCGATGAGCTGGATGCCGCCCGTTTCCAGAACCTTGCGGATCGCTTCGGTGCCCTTGCCACCATTGCGCGCGTTAGGATTGACGATGAAGAGCGCGCGCCTGCCCTGCTGTGAACCAACCATACCCTGCCCCAGTGCCCCTCGCGCCGAGCGCGAGACCCGAAACGTGACTGCCTAATCGGCAATTGGGCGCATTCCATGGCCATCGTCCGCAATGTCGATGCAGAGCTCCGAATTCAGATTGGTGACCGCAGAGTTTGGAGTGCCTGACGTGCGATCTTTCCGGGTGCACGGGCATCTGCCCGTTCTTCCGATCCCCCAAGTGCCGTATTTCTAACAACGGGCAAGATGCCCGTGCACCCGGAGCCCGCCTTTCGGCTCCGGCGGTACAGCACCTACTCGGCTGCTTCGACCTTCGTCGCCTCGTCTGCATCGATATGGCCGGAACGGATGCGAATCATGCGGTCGCAGCGGGCAGCGAGGCCAAGGTCATGCGTCACCAGCACGAGGGTGGCACCGCGCTCGCGCTTCAAGCGGAACATCAATTCGACGATCCCCGTGCCCGTGCCCTCGTCGAGATTGCCGGTCGGCTCGTCGGCGATCAGGATGGCCGGCTCGGGAGCCAGGGCGCGCGCCAGCGCCACGCGCTGCTGCTCGCCGCCCGAGAGTTGGGCTGGATAATGGGCCTTGCGCGCGCCGAGGCCCACGGCTTCCAATTCGGCCTCCGCCCTCGCGAAGGCGTCGCGCCGTCCGGCCAGTTCCAGCGGCACGGCGACATTTTCGAGCGCCGTCATGGTGGGGATGAGGTGGAAGGACTGGAAGACCACGCCGATATGCCGTCCGCGAAACTTGGCAAGGCCGTCCTCGTCGAGGACACCCAGATCCTGACCGGCGATACGGATGCTGCCGCTGTCGGGCCGCTCCAGCCCGCCCAGCGTCATCAAAAGCGTGGATTTGCCCGAACCGGAGGGACCGACGAGGCCGACCGCTTCCCCCTGCCTTATTTTCAGCGTAACGCCCTTGAGAATGTGAACGCGCGCCGCGCCGGTGCCGAGGCTGAGATGGACATCAGCCAGATCGATCGCTTCGCTCATTCGCATCCTGCCTGAAAGGTTTTCGTGATCGTGTATCGTATCTATGCATCGATTGTGGCAATTCTCACATTGCTTGTCATGAGCCCGCTTGCGGCCGTATCGGCCGAGCCGCTGCGGCTGGTGGCGCTGGGGGACAGCCTCACCGCCGGCCTCGGTCTGGAAGCCAGGGATGCCTATCCCGCCAAGCTGCAGGCAGCCCTTGCCAAGCTCGGCGTCGAGGTGACGATCGACAATGCCGGCGTCTCCGGCGACACCACCGATGGCGGCCTTGCCCGGCTCGACTGGTCGGTGCCCGACGGCACCAGGGCGGTGCTGCTCGAGCTCGGCGCCAACGACATGCTGCGCGGGCTCGATCCCAAGCTCGCCCGGTCCAATCTTGCCACCATGCTGGAGCGGCTCAAGGAGCGCAAGATCCCGGTCCTGCTCATGGGCATGCGTGCCGCGCCCAATCTCGGCGCCGACTACCAGAAGGCGTTCGATGCCATCTATCCCGATCTCGCCACCCAGTATGGGGCCGAACTCTATCCCTTCTTCCTCGACGGGGTCGCCGGCACGCCCGGCCTCAACCAGGCCGACGGCATGCATCCGACCGCCGCCGGCGTCGATGCCATCGTCGCCAGGCTGACGCCTGTGGTGGCTGAGTTCGTAAGGAAATTACGGTAAGGCTGCGCGCCAAAGGCCAAGCGCGCCAGGCGCCGGGGCAATTCAAGGGAGGCAGCACGAATGGGCATCGAAGAGCGAGCAAAGGGCGAATTGCGCCTCATACCGGCGCGCAAGGGCGTGGCGGAGCGGGTGAAGGCCGGACAGACGGTGACCGTCATCAACACCCATGGCAGCCAGGTCGTCGACAGCTGGGCTTTCAATGCGGAAGATCCCAGCGAGTTCATGTCGATGGAGCACAGCCGCGGCGCCATGCTGCGCGTCAATCCCCAGCTCGGCGACACGTTGCGCAGCAATCGCCGGCGCCCCATGCTCACCTTGACCGAAGACAATTCCGGCGGCATCCACGACACGCTGATCGCCGCCTGCGATCGCTATCGCTATGAGCAGCTCGGCCATGTCGGCCATCACGACAGCTGCACCGACAATCTGGCGCACGCCCTGGCTTCGCTCGGCATCACCGGGGCGGAGACGCCGAGCCCGCTCAACCTGTTCATGAACATCCCCGTCGACACGGATGGCCGCGTCTCCTTCCAGCCACCGGTGTCGACGCCGGGCTCGCATGTCCGCTTCAAGGCCGAGATGGACCTGATTGTCGTCTTCTCGGCCTGTCCCCAGGACCTGGTGCCGGTGAATGGCGCCGACTGCATCCCCCAGGATGCGCATTACACCGTCGATTGATCGCCATAGGCTCCCCGGACAGGAAACCATGAGCAACCATCCCTTCCAACCGCTCGATTCAGGGCTCGTGCCGCGCTTTGCCGGCCCTTCGACCTTCATGCGCCTGCCGATGGCGCGGCCGGAAGAGGTCGACATCGCCCTCGTCGGCATTCCCTTCGACGGCGGTGCCACCAATCGCACCGGCGCACGACATGGTCCCCGAGAGGTCCGCAACCAGTCGAGCCTGGTGCGGCGCGTGCACCACGTCACCGGCGTCTCGCCCTTCGACAGGGTGCGGGCCGGCGATTGCGGCGACGCCCCGATCAACCCGCTCGACCTGATGGCGACCCTCGAGAGCATCGAGGCCTTCTATGGCGAGATCCATGCCGCCGGCGCCCGACCGCTGACGGCGGGCGGCGACCATCTCACCACGCTGCCCATCCTGCGGGCCCTGGCGAAGCAGGCGCCTGTCGGCCTCGTCCAGTTCGACGCCCATTCCGACACCTATGACAGCTTCTTCGGCAGCCGCTACAATCACGGCACACCCTTCCGCCGCGCCATCGAGGAAGGGCTGGTCGATCCCAGGCGCATGATCCAGATCGGCATCCGCGGCGCGATCTCCGATGCGGCCAATTACGACTTTGCCCGCACTGCCGGCGTCCGCATCGTGTTCATAGAGGAGTTCATGGCCCGCGGCGTGGCCGACGTCATGGCCGAAGCGCGCGCCATCATCGGCGACAGTCCGGCCTATCTCTCCTTCGACATCGATGCGCTCGATCCCTCCTTCGCGCCCGGCACGGGCACGCCGGAGATCGGCGGCATGTCGACGCGCGAAGCCCAGGCGATGATCCGCCTGATGGAAGGCGTCCATCTTGTCGGCGCGGACCTGGTGGAAGTCTCTCCGCCGCTCGACCCCTCCGGCCTCACCGCCCTGACCGGCGCGACGCTGATGTTCGAGCTGCTCTGCGTGATGGCGGGCGGCGAGAGGTAGGGCGCGCTGTCATCCCACCACGCGCAGCGGCTTGTCGATGGCCTGCAGCACGCGCGCCAGGTCATGTCCGCGCTTGAGGATCATGCCGGTCGGCGCCAGCACGCTATAGGCCCCCTGGCGCTGAGCCAGCGAGGGATCCTTGACGATACGGTAGAGCGGCATTTCCGAGGCGCGCCGGAAGATGGAGAACACCGCCTTGTCGCGCAGGAAATCGATGGCATAGTCACGCCATTCGCCATGGGAGACCATGCGCCCATAAAGATTCATGATCTGGCGCAATTCATGCCTGTCGAAGGCGATGGCTGGGGGATCGGGGCGGCGCGAAGCGGAAAGTTGCGCGACATCTGCGCTTTCGCTTCGCGAAAACAGCGATCCCGGCGGATCGGCCTCCGTCATGACGCCTCCTGTGTAAACGGTTTGTCGTCACACTGTCATGATTGCGCCGATCCGCGTCGCGTTCAAGTTTTATCGCCTCACGAAACGGTCATCGCAGGGGAAGACTGCCGTCTCCCGTAGCGATACGCCCGTAAAGCTCGGGCCTGCGGTCGCGGAACAGCCCCCAGGCTGCGCGTTCGGCGCGAATCGCCTCGAGATCGAAGCTTGCCGTCAGCACCGCCTCGCCGGAGCGCCCGGCTTCCGCCAGCAGTTCGCCGTGCTGGCCGGCAATGAAGGAGGAACCGTAGAAGGTCACCTCCTGCTCGCCGAAACGCTCGACGCCGATACGGTTGGAGGCCATCACGGGCATGATGTTGGCGCCGGCATGGCCGCGCATCACCGTGCGCCAATGCTCCATCGAATCGAAGCCGGTGGCGGGCTCCGAGCCGATCGCGGTGGGATAGAGCAACGCATCCGCACCCATCAGGGCCATGGACCGCGCCGCCTCGGGAAACCACTGGTCCCAGCAGATGCCGACGCCGATGGTGCCGAAGCGGGTCGGCCAGACCTTGAAGCCGGTATCGCCGGGCCGGAAATAGAACTTCTCCTCATAACCCGGCCCGTCCGGAATATGGGATTTGCGATAGAGGCCGAGGACGCCGCCATCGGCGTCGACCATCACGAGGCTGTTGTAATAGGCCTGGTTGGCGCGCTCGAACAGGCTGACGGGCAGGACCACGCCGAGCTCGGCGGCCAGGGCGCGCATGGCCTTGAGGGTCGGATGGTCCTGGTCGAGCGTGCGGGCCTTGGCGAAATGCTCGGCCTTCTCCTCCTGGCAGAAATAGAGATCCTCGAACAATTCCTGCACCAGCACGACCTGCGCGCCGGCCCCGGCCGCCTCGCGCACCAGGCGCGTCGCCGTGGCCACATTGTGGTCTACGCTGTCGGTGCAGGCGAACTGCACCACGCCGAATGTCGTGTTGGCCATCACACGCCCTCGAAGCCGGTGAGGACGCCGACGGCGTTCACCGCGATTTCGGCCACGGCATAGCCGCCCTCCATCACGAAGAGCGTCGGCAGGCCGAGCCTGGCGATGCGCGCACCGATGAGCGGGTAATGCTCCGTCTTCAGCTTGAAGGCGCTGATCGGATCCTTCTCGAAGGTGTCGACCCCGAGCGAGACCAGCAGCACGTCGGGCTTGTAGGCCGCCGCCTTGGCACAGGCATCCTCCAGCGCCGCGCCCCAGACCTCGAAGGTCGTGCCTGCCGGCATCGGATAATTGACGTTGAAGCCTTCGCCCCTTCCGGCACCCTTCTCGTCGGCAAAGCCGAGGAAGAAGGGATATTCATTGGCGGGGTCCCCGTGCAGATTGAGCACCAGCACGTCGTCGCGCTCGTAGAAGATCTCCTGCGTGCCGTTGCCGTGATGGTAGTCGACATCGAGGATAGCGACCTTGCGGGCACCGTTGTCGAGGAACCACTGCGCCGCCACGGCGGCATTGTTGATGAAGCAATAGCCGCCCATGAAGCCGGAGCCGGCATGATGGCCGGGCGGACGGCAGAGCGCGAAGGCCGATTTTTCCCCGCCCTGGACCAGGCCGGCCGCGGTGAGCGCCACCTCATAGGAGGATTTGATGGCGTCCCAGGTGCCTTCCACGAAGGTGGCGCCGGCATCGAAGGAATAATAGCCAAGCAGCGCCTCGATCGATTCCGGCGGCCTGTCGCCCCTGAGGCCGCGCGTCGGCCAGGTGAAGGGCATCGCCGTGCCCTCGCGCCCGGCAGCCTTCCACATCGGGTAGGCCCGCCCGAGAAAGTCGATGAAATCGGGCTTGTGCACACGCCGGGCGGCATCGAGCGAATGGGTCTGCGGCGCCAGCACCGGGCCGAGCCCGACCTCATCGATGCGGGCACGGATGAACTCGGCGCGCGAGGGCATCTCGAAAGCCGGCACGATGGCGCCGGCCACCAGTTCGACATTGCCGGCATGGCCCTTGTGGCGCTCGGAATAGACGGATTTCATCGGGGAGCGGGTTCCAGTGACTGTTCCTGGAATTGTGATCACAATTTCCAGGCCTTAGCAAGGGCAACCAGATCGAAGGGGACAACCGGCGCCATTCCGCCCCTATTGCTTTTACCTAGGGGCAGTGTTTCATTCGCCGGACGGGATGACATTTGCATGATACGAGCTAAGAAGCATTCCGATACCACCCAGGGAGGTTCTATGCGTTTCGTAAAATTCGCGGCCGGCGCATTGGCGCTGATGGCCAGCATGGGCATGGCCAGCGCCAAGGATTGGTCGACCATCAAGATCGGCACCGAGGGGGCCTATCCTCCCTTCAACAGCCTGACGCCATCGGGTGAGATCGTCGGCTTCGACGTCGACATCGCCAAGGCCGTCTGCGAGAAACTGAAAGCCAAATGCACCGTCGTCGCACAGGATTGGGATGGCATCATTCCCGGCCTGAAGGCCGGCAAATACGATGCCATTTTCGCCTCGATGTCGATCACGGACGAGCGCAAGAAACAGGTCGATTTTTCCAGGTCCTATTACCAGACGCCGGCCGTCTGGGTCGCTCCCAAGGACAGCAAGATCAAATCCTTCGACTCCGAAGGCCTGAAGAGTTCCATCGTCGGCACCCAGTCCTCCACCATCCATTCCAACTTCCTGGAGGGTGAGATCGGCACCGGCGGCGCGCAGGTGAAGCTCTATCCCGCCCAGGACGAGGCCAATGCCGACCTCGCAGCCGGGCGCATCGACGCCGTCGAGGCCGACAAGAGCGCCATGACGGAGTGGCTCAAATCCGATGCCGGCAAGTGCTGCGAGATCAAGGCCGAGATCGACATCAAGAAATATGTGAAATATTTCGGCACTGGCGTCGGCGCGGCCGTGCGCAAGGAGGATACGGATCTTCGCGACGCTATCAGCAAGGCGATCGAGGAAATCCACGCCGACGGCACCTACCAGAAGCTGAACGCCAAGTATTTTCCGTTCGACCTCTGGGTGCCCTGACGCCACCGCCTGAGACGCGTGACGCATAGGCCGCTGGCCCCGTATGAGGCCAACGGCCATGACGTGACGGCGCATTGATCGGCCTGGCATCGAATCCGGTGCCAGTGCCCTATCCCGATGGCTCGGCGGCGGGGAGACGGAATGGAACTTCTGGGATTTGGTGCAACGGGATGGGGCCCCCCGCTGCTGCAAGGCGCCATGATGACCCTGGGCCTGGCCTTGTGCACCCTGCCTTTCGGCCTGCTGCTTGGACTCGCCGTGGCGATGGCCAAGAATGGCGGCCCCATATGGCTCGGCGTCGTCTGCGGCATCTATACCTCGCTGTTTCGCGCCTTACCCGAGCTTCTCACCATCCTGATTGTCTATTTTCTGGGCCAATCCGCCATCAATGCTCTTCTGACGGCCCTGGGGATCGGCATCCAGATCGAAGTCAGCGGTTTTGCCGCCGGTTTCATGGCCCTCGGCCTGGTGCTCGGCGCCTTTTCCAGCGAGGTCTGGCTCGGCGCCCTGCGCAGCCTTTCCAGGGGGCAAAGCGAGGGCGCGGCGGCACTGGGCCTCAGCCGCGTTGTGACATTCCGCAAGATCATCCTGCCGCAGTTGATCCGCACGGCCCTACCCGGCCTCGGCAACAACTGGATGGCGCTCCTCAAGGATACCTCGCTGGTCTCCGCCATCGCGGTCAGCGAATTGATGTACATGACCAACAGGGCCGTCTTCGCGACCAAGCAACCGCTGCTGTTCTACGCGGCCTGCTGCCTGCTCTATCTGGCCATGGCCATCCTGTCCGGCATCGCCCAGACAATGCTGGAAAGGCACTATAATCGCGGCCAGAAGCTGGCGAGGGCCTGAGCATGGAGACGCTCTGGTCCGGATTTCTTGCTCTCGTCGGCGATATCGGCCTCAACAATGACCTGCTGGCGACCTATGGCCCGCGTTTCCTGGCCGGCCTGCGCCTGACACTGCTGCTGGTCGCCCTGGCCATGGTGCTGGGCGCCCTGCTGTCCTTTCCGATCGCAATGGCACGCATGTCGCGCAACCCGGTCCTGCGGGGGCTGGCCTTTGGCTATATCTACTTCTTTCGCGGCACGCCGCTGCTGGCCCAGGTCTATCTGATCTATAACGGCCTCGGCATCTTTCTCGGCGCCCACAAATCCCTCTTCGAGGACCTGGGCCTATGGTGGCTGCTGCGCGACGGCTTCTATTATGCAGTGATCGCCTTCACCCTGAACACCGCCGCCTACCAGGCCGAAATCCTGCGCGGCGGCATAGAAGCGCTGCCGCGGGGCCAAACGGAGGGAGGCCTCGCCCTCGGCCTGCATTCGGGCCAGATCTTCCGCAAGATCATCCTGCCCCAGGCCCTGATGGTGAGCCTGCGCCCCTATGGCAACGAGTTGATCCTGATGCTCAAGGCGAGTTCGGTCGCCGCCCTCGTCGCAGTCCCCGAACTGATGGGCGTGACCCGCCTGGCCTTCTCGCGCACATTCGATTTCCAGGCCTATATGTGGACAGCGATCCTCTATCTGATCATGGTCTTCGCCATCGCCCATGTCTGGAACCTGCTGGAGAAGCGACTGACCCGGCATCTGCACCGTACCATGCCGCAAACGGCGGCGACTGCGCAGGCGCATTGAGCCAGACCGGCACGCCAGACTAGATTCGGTCGACCAGGGTGGCTCCTGCCGCCTTCATGGCGGCAATCCCCGCCGCGACGGAACCGCCGAGGTCGATGCCGCGGCAGGCATCCAGCACCACGATGGTCTCGAAGCCCAGCCGCCTGGCATCCTCAGCCGAGAATCGCACGCAGAAATCGGTGGCGAGGCCGACGCAGAATAGGCGATCGATGCCGCGCTCCCTGAGATAGCCGGCAAGCCCGGTCGGCGTCCGGCGGTCGTTCTCGAAAAAGGCCGAATAGCTGTCGATGGCAGGATTGTAGCCCTTGCGGATGATCATCTCGGCCCCGGGGAGGACCAGGCCGGGATGGAACTCGGCCCCCTGGCTGCCCTGGATGCAGTGATCGGGCCAGAGCGTCTGCTCGCCATAGGGCATGCTCACGGTCGTGAACGGCACCTTGCCCGGATGGCTGGAAGCGAAGGAGGAATGGCCGGGCGGGTGCCAGTCCTGTGTCAGCACGCAATGGGCGAAATCTCCGGCCATCCGGTTGATGTCGGGCACCACCGAATCGCCGTCGGGCACGGCGAGCGCCCCGCCCGGGCAGAAATCGTTCTGCACGTCGATCACCAGGAGGACGTCGTTCGGAGCGGGCTTCATGAAATTCTCCCCCAAAGCGTCTTTGCGATTTGACGGAAATCACTTCAGATCGCAAAGACGCGTCGAACCGGAAAGTTGGAGCAAAGCGGCGTTTTCCCCAAAACGCGCTTTGCTCCAAGATGCCTCTATCTTGATCACGCCGGCCGGAAGATCAACTTGCCTTTGGATCTGAGGGAGCTACACAGGAGAACAGGCTGCGGATTGCGACTCGCGGCCGGCAAAGGCAGGACCCCATGCGTCCAGATTTCTCTCCCTCCATCGTCGGCGCCGAACACAGCTATTTGCTGCATGGCCAGCGCTTGAGCGCCCCCTCCCTGCTGCCGGGTCTCCACGTGGTGGCGACGCCCATCGGCAATCTCCAGGACATCACGCTGCGGGCGCTGACCACGCTGGCCGCCGCCGATCTCATCGTCTGCGAGGATACGCGCGTC
The DNA here is from genome assembly GCF_034424805.1 of Labrys sedimenti. NCBI lineage: Bacteria > Pseudomonadati > Pseudomonadota > Alphaproteobacteria > Hyphomicrobiales > Xanthobacteraceae > Labrys > Labrys sedimenti. The sequence goes on along the minus strand of NZ_JAXOUF010000002.1, from coordinate 90,766 downwards.
ACCAGCCGCCTCACCAACCATTACGGAATCAGCGCCCAGCTCCTGGCCTATAACGACCACAATGCCCCTCGCGTGCGGCCCCAGATCCTGGAGCGCCTCACCAGCGGCCAGGGCGTCGCCCTGGTCTCGGATGCCGGCACGCCCATGGTGTCGGATCCCGGCTTCAAGCTGGTGCGCGAGGCCATCGAGACCGACATTCCCGTCTTTGCCGCGCCCGGCCCCTCCGCCGCGCTGGCGGCGCTCGCCGTCGCCGGCCTGCCGACCGACCGTTTCTTTTTCGAAGGCTTCCTGCCCAGCAAGGACGGCGCGCGCGCCAATCGCCTTGCCGAGCTCAAGACCATCCCGGCCACGCTGATCTTCTACGAAAGCGGCCCGCGCCTCGCTGACAGCCTGGCCGCCATGGCGACGGCGCTCGGCGACAGGGCGGCGAGCGTGGCGCGGGAGCTCACCAAGACCTATGAGACGGTCTATCGCGGCACACTCGTTTCGCTGGCCACCGACTTCGCCATTGCGGACGAGCCGAGAGGCGAGATCGTGGTGGTGGTCGGACCGCCGGTCGAGGAAAAGGCCAGCGCCGACGACATCGAGGCTTCGCTGGCCGCCGCCCTCGAAACGCTTTCGGTCAAGGATGCCGCGGCCGCGGTTTCGGCCCGTCTCGGCCTGCCTAAGCGCGACGTCTATGCCCGCGCCGTCGAGATGGCCTCTGAGCGCCGCAGCAGGGCCTCTTGAGCAAACCCGAACGCCAGGCCGCCTTCCGCGTCGGCCTCAATGCCGAGGCGCGGGCCGGCTGGCTGCTGCGCCTCAAGGGCTACCGCCTGCTCGCCCGCCGTTTCAAGGTGCCGGGCGGCGAGATCGACCTGATCGCCCGCCGCGGCGGCACGCTGGTCTTCGTCGAGGTGAAGGCGCGCGCGGATCTGGCGATGGCGCTCGAAGCGATCACGCCCACCCAGCAGCGACGCATCGCCACCGCGGCCCGGGCCTGGCTGGCACGCCATCCCGATCAGGCCTTGCTGGTCCAGCGTTTCGATGCGGTCTTCGTGACGCCGTGGCGCTGGCCGCGCCATCAGGCCAACTGGTTCGAGATGGATCTGGGGTGATTTGGGGGGCGGGTCTTCGGACCCGCCTGAAACACAGCGCCTGAAGGCAAAGAAGGCGGGTCCGAAGACCCGCCCCCCAAAACTTACCGCCCCAGCACCCGGTTCAGCCAGTCGGCGATCGGCCGGCCGGTGTTGCGCGGCGCATTCGCCGTCATCACCGGCTCGACAGCCACAGGCTGGTCCTCCGGTGCGCCGTCGAATTGCGGCTGCGCCGCGATGACGTCCTCCGGCGGCGGCGCTTCGCGCACCCAGGGCCGGCCCGGCAGCGGCGCCGGCGACAGGCCCTTATGGGCCCCACGCATGAAATCGTTCCAGATCTGCGCCGGCAGGCTGCCACCGGTCATGCGGGCGGTGGAGGTGCCGTCGTCATTGCCGAGCCAGACCGCCGTTACCATGTGGCTGGTATAACCGATGAACCAGGCATCGCGATAATTCTGGCTGGTGCCGCTCTTGCCGGCCGACTGCCAGCCGGGCAGGCCGTATTTGCGTGCCGTACCGACCGTGAGCGTCTGGCTCATCATCGCATTCATCATGCCGACCTTGTCGTCCTCGATGACACGCTGATTGCCGGGAGCCTGGCGCTGGAACAGCACCTTGCCCTTCTCGGTCTTGATGCTCTTGACCACATAGGGGATCACCAGCCGCCCGCCATTGGCGAAGGTGGCGTAGGCCGAGGTCATCTCCAGCGGCGTCACTTCCGAGGTGCCGAGGGCGATCGAAGGATTGGGTTCCAGGTTGGAATTGATGCCGAGGCTGTGGGCGACGGCCACCACCGCCTTCGGCCCCACTTCGGCGCACAGGCGCACCGCCACCGTGTTGAGCGAGAGGGCGAGCGCCGTCGTCAGGGATACTGGGCCGCGATATTCGCGCGAGAAGTCCTTCGGGCTCCAGCCTGCCAGGGTAATCGGGGCATCGTCACGCACGGTATCGGGGGTGGCGCCGTTCATCAGGGCGGCGAGGTAGACGAAAGGCTTGAAGGTGGAACCGGGTTGGCGATTGGCCGAGATCGCCCGGTTGAACTGGCTCTCGGCATAGGAGCGCCCGCCGACCATGGCCCTGACGGCACCGTCGGGATCCATCGCCACCAGGGCACCCTGGCTCACGCGCAGCTTGCCGCCAGATTTGTCCAGGCCCTGACGCAGCGACTGTTCGGCGAGATTCTGCAGCTTGGCATCGATGGTGGTCTCCACCACCACATCGGTGTCGAGCGGGCCGGTGAGGTCGCTGAGCTGGTTGGAGATCCAGTCGGCCGGATAATTGCCGGAGGAGCGGACCGCCAGTTTGGAAACCTTGACCGGCGTCGCCAGCGCCGTTTTCTCATCTTGCGCAGTGATCGTCCCGGTATCGACCATGGCGTCCAGCACGAGTTGGGAACGGTCATGCGCGCCCTTGGGATTCTTGGTCGGATCGAGCGAGGACGGAGCCTTGACCAGGCCGGCCAGGGTCGCGGCCTCGGCAATGGTGAGATTCTTGGCAGGCTTGCGGAAATAACGCTGTGCCGCCGCCTCGATGCCATAGGCGCCCGCGCCGAAATAGACGCGGTTGATATACATCTCCAGGATCTGGTTCTTGGAGAATTTGCGCTCGAGATAGACGGCGAGGATCGCCTCCTGGATCTTGCGCCGCAGGCTGCGTTCGGGGGTGAGGAAGACGTTCTTGGCGAGCTGCTGCGTCAGCGTCGAGCCACCCTGGGTCAGCCGATGGGTGGTGAGATAGACATAGCCGGCACGGGCCAGGCCCTGCGGATCGACACCGTAGTGGGAATAGAAGCGCCGGTCCTCGATGGCGACGAAGGCCAGCGGCACATATTTCGGCAGGTCCTTGAGCGAGACCGCGGCGCCACCCATTTCGCCCTGGTTGGCGAGTACGGTGCCATCGGCGGAGACGATCTTCACATTGGGCGGGCGCGGCGGTACTTCCAGATTCTGGATCGGCGGCAGGTTGGCGGCATACCAGGCCACGACGCCACCGACGCCGAGCAGGCCCCACATGCATAGCAGGAAGGACCAGTAGGTCAGGCGATAGAGCATGGAGCGCCGGCGCTTGGGCTTGCGCCCGCCGCCCGAACTGCCGCCACCGCCCCCGCCGCCACGGCGGTTGGAGCCGCCGCCCCGCGAGGAGGATCCGCCGAACAGGCTCCAGCCCTTGCTCGAGCGCGCGGTCTTGGCGCGGGAGGCCGAGCGCTCGCGCAACTCCAGCGGTACGGGCGCGGGGCGGTCTTCCCGGGTCAGGCGGAAACTATCAGCCTGATCGGCTTCCTCGCCCTTTTCGGGCTCGAAACGGGGTTCGACCCGCTCAACCATGCGCCGTTGGCCCTGCGCCATCCCAGCCTTCCAAAATCATTACAATCAGATCAGTCATATCAGCGCCGGGTTAAGCAAGGGCTACCGCAGCTTGCGACATTTGCTTTCCACTTAGGGAAAGGCATGAACAAGGCGTCAATCCGTCATTGTCGTGGCGTATTCAAGCCTCGAAGCCCTGTATCCGATGGAAAATCCGTGCAGGCGCCCTGCGGCAGGCCCTTTCGTAAAGTCTTCAGGCCCTGTAGAGGACGTGCGGCGAAAGGCTGGAGGACATATGGCGCTCATCTTCAAGATCCTGACGGCGCAGCAATGGCGCAACGCCGAGGCTGCCGGGCGTTTCGACGGCGCCCCCATCGACGTCCAGGACGGCTATATCCACTTCTCGTCCGCCGAGACTGCGCAGGAGACCGCCGCCCGGCATTTCGCCGGGCAGGACGATCTCGTCCTCGCCGCCGTGGAGGCCGACAGGCTGGGAGAGGCCCTCAAATGGGAAGCCTCGCGGGGCGGCGCCTTGTTCCCTCACCTTTATGCCGCCCTGCCCCTCGACCTGGTCGAATGGACGGCGCCACTGCCGCTCGGGGCGGATGGCCGCCATGTCTTCCCGCTCGAATTTCTCTCGAGCAAGCAGCCATGATCGGCGCAGCCTTCGCCCTCATCCGCCCCCGCCTGTTTCGCATGGACCCCGAAGAGGCGCATGAGGCCACCCTCTCCGCCTTGCGCAGCCTGCCGATCCCGCCGTCCCTGCCCGATCCGGCCTCGCTCCGGGTGAAGGCGTTCGGGCTCGATTTCCCCAATCCGATCGGCGTGGCGGCGGGCTTCGACAAGAATGCCGAGGTCGTCGACCCCCTGTTCAGGCTCGGCTTCGGCTTCGTGGAGATCGGCAGCGTCACCCCGCGTCCCCAGGAGGGCAATCCCCGCCCCCGCCTGTTCCGCCTGCCGGCGGACGAGGGCGTGATCAATCGCTTTGGCTTCAACAATCAGGGCCATGCCGCCGTCCTGGCTCGCCTCAAGGCCCGCAAGGGCCGCGGCATCCTCGGCGTCAATGTCGGCGCCAACAAGGACAGCGAGGACAAGGCCGCCGACTATGCTGCCGGTATCATCGTCTTCGCCCCCGTCGCTTCCTATTTCACCCTCAACATTTCCTCGCCCAACACGCCAGGCCTGCGCAATCTGCAAAAGCGCGAGGCCCTCGACGAATTGCTGGCACGCGCCGTGGAGGCGCGCGATACGGCCGCGCTCATCGGGCCGCGCCGCCCGCTGCTTCTCAAGATCGCCCCCGACGTCACCATGTTCGAGCTCGACGACATCGTCGACCGGGCGCTCGCCCACAAGCTCGACGGCATGATCGTCTCCAACACCACGATATCCCGGCCAGAGACGCTCAAGGAGTGCGAGACGGCCAAGGAAGCCGGTGGTCTGTCGGGTGCGCCCCTGTTCGACCTCTCGACCCAGGTGCTGGCCGAAACGGCGCGGCGTGTCGGCGGCCGTTTTCCCCTGATCGGCGTCGGCGGCATCCATTCGGCCGAGACCGCCAAGGCCAAGCTGGATGCCGGCGCCACGTTGGTCCAGCTCTATTCCAGCCTGGTCTACAAGGGCCCGGGCCTGATCCGGCAGATCAAGAAGGGGTTGCGTTAGTCTTCCGGGATCGCCGGCCCTAAGCCGACGATCCCGGACTTGTTACGCCGCCTTCTTTTCCGGCTTGAAGCGCTGGTAGAAGCGCTCGTCCTTCACCGACATCTCGCGCAACAGCTTGTTGGGCTGGAAGCGCGGGCCATAGGCGGCCGCGAGCTTGTCGCAAAGGGCCACGAAGGCCTTCGAGCCCATGCCATCGATATAGGACAGGGCTCCCCCGGTGAAGGGCGCGAAGCCGAAACCGAGGATCGAACCGACATCCGCCTCGCGCATGTCGGTGATGATGCCGTCCTCCACCGTGCGGGCCGCTTCCAGGGCCTGCACCACCAGGAAGCGCTGCTTCAGCGTGTCCTTGTCGATGGTGTCGGGATCGAGCTTCACTGGCTGCAGGTCCGCCAGGCCCGGCCAGAGCCGCTTGGAGGCGCCGGCCGGATAATCGTAGAAGCCCTTACCGTTCTTTCGACCGAGCCGGCCATGCTGGTTGAGCAGGGCGTCGAGCAGCTTTTCCTGCATCGGATCGATGGCCGCCTCGCCGAGGTCCTTCTTGGTGGCCTGCAGAATCTTCCAAGCGAGATCGATGGCGATCTCGTCATTGAGCGAGAGCGGGCCGACCGGCATGCCGGCGGCGCGGGCGAGCGTCTCGATCATCGCCGGCGGCACGCCCTCGCCCAGCATCAGATGGCCTTCGCGAATATAGTTGAGCACGCAGCGATTGGCGAAGAAGCCGCGGCCGTCATTGACCAGGATCGGCGTCTTCCTGATGGCGCGCACGAAGTCGAGCGCGACGGCGATGGCCTTGTCGCCGGTCTTGGCGCCCTTGATCACCTCGACCAACAGCATCTTGTCGACCGGCGAGAAGAAATGCACGCCGATGAACTGCTCGGGACGAGCCGAGTTCTCGGCCAGCGAGGTGATCGGCAGCGTGGAGGTGTTGGAGGCGAAGACGGTGTCCTTGCCGATCACCGCCTCGATCTTCCGGATCACCTCGGCCTTGACGGCGCGATCCTCGAACACGGCCTCGACGATCAGGTCGACGCCGGCAAGCGCACCGAAATCCGCCGTGGCGGTGATGCGGCCGAGCAGGGCCTCCTTGTCCGCCATCGAGGCGCGGCCCTTCTTGATCTGGCCGGTGATCAGGCCGTCGGAATGGGCCTTGCCCTTGTCGGCGGCTTCCTGGTCGCGATCGACCAGCACCACCTCGAGCCCTGATAGCGCCGAGACATAGGCGATGCCCGCGCCCATGAAGCCGGCGCCGACCACGCCGACGCGCTTGAGGCTGGTCGGCGGCAGGGCCGGACGGCGCGCGCCCTTGTTGAGCTCCTGCATGGAGACGAACAAGGTACGGATCATCGAGCGCGCCTCGATCGAGCGCAGCACATGGGCGAAATAGCGCGATTCCACCGTGAGGGCCCGGTCGAAGGGCAGCTGCAGGCCCTCATAGACCGTCTGCAGGATGGCGCGGGCCGCCGGATAATTGTCGTAGGTCTCGCGGCGATAGAGTGCGTTGGCCGGCGGGAACACCATCATGCCGGCCTTGGAATAGACCGGGCCTGCAGGCAGGCGGAAACCTTCCACATCCCAGGGGGCCACGGGCGAGCCGCCGTCCCTGATCCACTCCTTGGCCTTGGCCACCAGCTCCTCGCGCGGGGCGACGGCGTGGATGAGGCCCATCTTCTGGGCCTGGCTGATGCGCAGCTGGTCGCCCTTGAGCAGCATCTGCAGAGCCTGATCCGGCTTCATCAGGCGCGACACGCGGGTGGTGCCGCCGGCGCCGGGGAACAGGCCGACCTTGACTTCGGGCAGGCCGACGCGGGCCTTGTCATTGTCGGAGGCACCGATGCGGTAGTGACAGGCCAAGGTCAGCTCGAAGGCGCCGCCCAGGCAGACGCCGTTGATCGCGGCGGCGAAAGGCTTGCCTGAGGTTTCGATGCGGCGATAGAGCTGCGACAGGAAGCGGCTTTCGGCGAAGAAGGTCTCCATCGCCTTCTCTTCGCCGAGCTCGGCCCGCGCCTTGGCGTAGCGCTGGCCCATGCCCTCGAGCATGGTGAGGTCGGCGCCGCCGGAAAAGGCGTCCTTGCCCGAGGCGATGACGCAACCCTTGATGGCGGCATCGGCGGTGACGCGCTCGAGGATCTGGCCGAGTTCCTCCATAACCTCGACGGTGATGACGTTCATCGAGCGGCCGGGCATGTCCCAGGTGGCGAGGGCGATGCCGTCGCTGTCGACATCGAAGCGGAAATTGATGAGGTTCATGGATGGCTCCAGCCAATTTCCTTCTCCCCTTGCGGGAGAAGGTGGCGCGCAGCGCCGGATGAGGGGTGGACGAAACCTCCCAAGGTTTCGAAGGCTCATTCGATTCCGGATGAACGGCTGCAAGACCCCTCATCCGCCCCTTTCAGGGGCACCTTCTCCCGCAAGGGGAGAAGGAAAAGAGGTCACACCCTCTCGATGATGGTGGCGGCACCCATGCCGGCGGCGACGCACAGCGTGATCAGGGCGGTCGACTTGCCGGTGCGCTCGAGTTCGTCCAGCGCCGTCCCCAGGATCATCGCGCCGGTGGCCCCGAGCGGATGGCCCATGGCGATGGCGCCGCCACAGGGGTTGACCGTGGCGGGATCGAGATCGAAGGCCTGCATGTAGCGCAGCACCACCGAAGAGAAGGCTTCATTGATCTCGTAGAGGTCGATGTCCGCCTTGCTCATGCCGGCCTTGCGCAGCAGGAGCTCGGTGACGTCGACCGGGCCGGTCAGCATCAGCGCGGTATCCGAGCCGATCGAGGCAGCTGCCCGCAGACGGGCGCGCGGCTTGAGGCCGAAGCGCTTGCCGGCCTCCGCCGAACCGATCAGCACGGCCGAAGCACCGTCGACGATGCCGGAGGAATTGCCGGCATGATGGACGTGGCTGACCTTCTCGACTTCCGGATGTGACTGCACCGCCACCGCATCGAAGCCGCCCATCTCGCCCATTTGCACGAAGGAGGCATTGAGGGCGGCCAGGGACTGCATGGTGGTGGACGGACGCATATGCTCGTCCTTGTCCAGGATGGTCAGGCCGTTGATGTCCTTGACGGCGATGACGGAGTTGGCGAAGCGCCCCTCGCTCCAGGACTGGGCGGTGCGGCGCTGCGATTCCACCGCATAGCCGTCGACGTCGTCACGCGAGAAACCATATTTGGTGGCGATCAGATCGGCGGAAATGCCCTGGGGCATGAACCAGGTCGGCACCGCGCTGGAGGGATCCAGTGCCCAGGCGCCGCCCGAAGCCATCATGCCGATGCGCGACATGCTCTCGACGCCCCCGGCGACGACGAGGTCCTTCTGGCCGCCGGCGATCTGGCCGGCCGCAAGGTTCACCGCATCCAGTCCCGAGGCGCAGAAGCGGTTGATCTGCACGCCCGGCACCTTCTCGCCGAGGCCGGCATGGAGCGCCGCGATGCGGGCGATGTCGCCGCCGGCCTCGCCGATCGGATCGACGCAGCCGAGGATCACATCTTCAACGGCATTCTCCGGCAGCCCGTTGCGCTCGGCCACGGCCCGCAGCGTCTGGCTCGCCAGCGACAGGCTGGTGACCTCGTGCAGGGCGCCATCGGCCTTGCCCTTGCCGCGCGGCGTGCGCACGGCGTCGTAGATGAAGGCTTCGCTCATTGGGTCTCTCCCTGGGGAGCGCGGACATCCTGTCCGCTCTTGGAAACATAGTACTCAATAGAAAGGAAAGAGCGGACATCGCGACATGAAGGCATGTCGCTGAGAAGTCCGCGCTCCAATCAGAACGCCTCGGCCGACAGGGCCATCACGTCGCCGGCACCGGCGGTCACGCGAGCCAGGCGCAACCCAGTCTCCGGCAGCAGCCTGTCCGCGAAGAAGCGGGCGGTAATCAGCTTGTTCCTCGCAAAATCGCTCTCCCCCTTCGCCAGGGCCGCCTTGGCCATCTGCGCCCACATATAGCCCAGCGCCACCAGGCCGAAGAGATGCAGATAATCGGTCGAGGCCGCGCCGGCATTGTCCGGCTTGGCCAGGGCATTCTGCATCAGCCACATCGTCGCCTGCTGCAGATGGCCGGCCGAAGCCTTCAAGGGCGCAATATAGGGTTTCAGGGCTTCATCCGCCTCATGCGCCTTGAGGAAGCCGTTCAATTCGCCGAGATAGGCCATCATGGCGCGGCCGCCATCGCGCGGCAGCTTGCGGCCGACGAGGTCGAGAGCCTGGATGCCGTTGGCACCTTCATAGATCAGGGTGATGCGGGCATCGCGCACGAACTGTTCGACGCCGACCTCGGCGATATAGCCGTGGCCGCCGAACATTTGCTGGCTATTGATCGCATTCTGCAGGCCGTTCTCGGTGAGGATGGCCTTGGCGATCGGGGTCAGCAGGCCGAGGCGATCGTCGGCGGCCTGGCGGGCGGCCGCATCTGGCGAACGGCGGTGGATGTCAGCCTGCAGCGCGGTGGCGAGCGCGAGGGCGCGGCCGCCTTCGTTGAGGGCGCGGGCAGTCATCAGGGTGCGCCGGACATCGGGGTGCACGATGATGGGATCGGCCGCCTTGTCGGTTTCCTTGGCACCGGTGAGCGCACGGCCCTGCAGGCGGTCGCGGGCATAGGAAGCCGCGTTCTGGGTGGCAACGTCGCCAAGCGCCAGACCCTGCATGCCGACCGCCAGCCGCGCCTCGTTCATCATCACGAACATGGCGGCGAGGCCCTTGTTCTCGACGCCGACGAGATAGCCGGTCGCCTCCTCATAGTTCATCACGCAGGTCGCATTGGCGTGAATGCCCATCTTCTCCTCGATCTTGCCGCAGGAGACCTGGTTGCGGGCGCCGACCGAGCCATCGGCGTTGACCAGATATTTCGGGCAGACGAACAGCGAGATGCCCTTGGTGCCGGCCGGCGCGCCCTCGATGCGGGCCAGCACCAGATGCACGATATTGTCGGCAAGGTCATGCTCGCCGGCGGAAATGAAGATCTTGGTGCCGGAGATCTTGTAGGAGCCATCGCCGGCGGGCACGGCCTTGGTGCGGATCAGACCGAGATCGGTACCGCAATGCGGCTCGGTGAGGTTCATGGTGCCGGTCCATTCGCCGGCTATCATCTTGGGAAGATAGGTCTGCTTCTGCGCGTCGCTGCCATGCTCGAGGAGAGCCGCGATGGCGCCCTGGGTCAGGCCCGGATACATGCCGAAGGCGAGATTGGCGCCCGAGACGAATTCCTGCATCACCGAGTTGAGCACAGCGGGCAGGCCTGCCCCGCCATATTCCGCGGGCGCCGGCAGGCCGACCCAACCGCCTTCGCGATAGGCCTGGTAGGCCGGCTTGAAACCATCCGGCGTCGTCACCGTACCGTCGTCGGAACGGATGCAGCCTTCACGGTCTCCGCTGGCATTGAGGGGCTGGAGCAGTTCCTCGCACATCTTGGCGCCTTCGCCGAGAATGGCGCCGACGGTCTCCGGCGAGACGTCCTCGAAGCCGGGAAGATTGTTGTACTTGTTGATGTCGAGCACGTCGTTGAGGAGGAACATCACATCCTCCACGGGAGCCTTATAGCTGGGCATCGGTCTGCTCCTGTTGAATTATTTCTGCTGGCGGCCGAGACGGCCGCGCACGATGTCGCGCGCATGGCTGAGTTCGGCATAGGCGTGGTCGATGTCGCGGCGGCGGCGATCGAGCTCGGCGAGCTTCTCCTCGAACCGCTCGAGGGCGACGCGCAACTGTGTGGCCTGGCCATCGCCGAGATCGTAGAGATCGAGCATCGACTTGACCTCCTCCAGCGAGAATCCCACGCTCTTGCCCATCAGGACGAGCTTGAGGCGTGCACGATCGCGACGGGAATAGATGCGCTCCTGCCCCCGCCTCGCCGGGATCAGCAGGCCCTTCTCTTCATAGAAACGCAGGGTACGCGAGGTCACCTCGAACTCGGTGACCAGTTCATGGATGGTGAACTGTTCCTTGCGCTGTCCACCCTTGCGCAGATCGGCTGCTTCTTCGGCGAATGCCATCTCGCTCAGTGACATCGGAGATCTCCGCTTTGCAGATGATGGGGAGATACAGTCAGTTTACGTTAACGTCAATACACGATCGCGAAAATGTGTAACCACCCAACTCTGACGACCGCAGCACGGCCCGGGCGGGCCTGGGCATGCCCGATGCGGCCGCCTCAATGTCCGCCGTCCCCCCCCCGCCGCCATGGCCATCCCCCCAGCCGCCATGCCCGCCGCCGATTTGAGCATCGGGGCCGCCGGGATCCCACTCCGACGCCGCAAAAATGAAAGAGAGCGGGCGCGAGCCCCGCCGCCTGGAAAGGCGCCGCCGCCTCTCCCAGGCGGCCGAACCCCACAGGATGGCAACCACCAGACCCAGGCCGACGAGCAGGCCCCCCATGGCCAGCAAGGCTGTCGTGTAGATGTCGTTTTCCATGCTGCCTCCCGGTATCCCCCGAAAGCAAAGGCCGCTTCCGCAGGAAGCCTAGCTGAAATCGACACAAGGTCCACGCCGACGCCGCTCTACGGTACGGTGGCAACCTCGGCAAAGGTGACCCGGTCGCGTGTGACTTCCTGGCGTTGCGGCGGGGTCAATCCCGCCTCGGCCTTCTGCACCAGGCTTGGTCCGAACAGGCTCTCATCCGGCCAGTCGCGCCAGGGATTCGAGGCCATATCCAGGCCGACGACCCCGCCCGACATATTGTAGACGAGGGGCCCGGAATTCTGGAACCCGTCAGGAATGGCGGCAAGATTCACCTTCCTGCCGGTGGCGAGTTCATACACAAAGCCGCCCTTGCGCCCGCTCAGATCCGTCGTCCGGACATAGCGCCCGCTTGGATCGAGCCCGTCGACCTTCTCGTTCGTCGTCTTGACTTCGGTCATCTCATCGCGGGCGAGATCCCAGATCTCCAGGAGCCCATCGCCCAAGCCGATGGAAGAAGCGCCGATCAGATATTTGCGTGTGGGATCGCACAACACGCGCTCGATGGACGCATCGATCGAGCGCAGATGGGTGGTGCGGCTCTCGCGCAGGTCGAATATAGCCACCGCATTCCCGCCGGGTGCCTTCTGCGCATGGATCAGGTCGGCCTGAAGCCTGAGGCAGATCGCATCATTGCCGCCGAAGACGGCGGAAGCAACTTTCGAGGCGTTGACCTTGCCAAGGCCAAGCGCGCTTTCCTTGATCCGGATCATGGGCTTGCCCGTGGCGACGTCGATGACCGTCAGGAACCCGGAATTGTCGCCCGCCAGCAGCAAACGGCTCTCATCCGGACTGAAATCCATCATGGAGACCGCGCCTTCGCGCGGCAGGTCGAACAGCTTGGTGCCATCAAGCCCGTTCAAGACCGAGACCTTGCCGGAGGAACTGACGGCGAGGAACTTGCCGTGTGGGCTGAACAGCAGATTGCGGGCGCCCGTCTCAAGAGCCAGCCTCGCCACGATCTTGCCCTTGTCCGTCGACCACAAATCGAGTTCCCCGGACTGGTAGTCGGCACTGGACGCCAGGAGGCCAACGCGGTCCAGCGGCGAGACGGCAGTCCAGAGGATGGTCTTGCCCGTGTCGACGGGCAGCTTGATCTGGCGGCTCTGAACGGCGGTGTAGAGCGCCAGATAGGCCTTGGGAAAGCGCTTCAGCGCAGTATCGTCCGACTGGGAGGGCAGTCCCTTCAGGGCCTCGATGATGGCCGCCTGCTTGTCACTATCCTGGTAGAGCAGTTCCAGCGAACGGGTGGCATGATTGTTGGAGACCGACTGGGCCTCGGCCAGCGTCTGGCCGCCGCCGAGCTTGAGCTCGTCGGTCAGCGAGGATTTCATCCAGGGTGTCTGGGCCCAGTCGGTCTCCTCCCCCACCGCCTTGGTGACATCGCTCATGATGCGCTGGATCGAATAGCCGGAGGTGCCGACCGCCTTGACGAAGGCGCCGGCGAAGGGGCTGAGCTCACCCTTGCCGTCGAGCGCCACCGCATTGGGCGAGGTGGCATAGGCCACCATCAGCCCGCGCGCCTGCACGGCACCGGGCGCCGCCGCAGCCCCCGCCCCCTCGACCCGGGCAATGCCGCGCCCGGTCGAGACCGAAAGCCCGGCCTGACCGCCCTCGGCCATCGGATTGTTGCGGCAGGCATCGAGGAAGACCAAGGTCGCCTTGGCGCCCTTCTGCAGGGTGTCGACGATCGGCTGCACCGGCACGAAGCCGTGCTGGAGATCCTTCGAGGTGGCATCGGTAGCCACCAGATAGTTCTCGTCCCTGATCTGGATGCCGTGGCCGGAATAATAGAACATCGCCACATCGGCCCCGGCCGCACCGGCATAGGCGGTGGCAAGGCAGTTCTGCAGGCCCGCGCTGTCGGCATCGCCGGCGAGGAAGACCTCGAAGCCGAGCGCCCCCATCGCCTTGGCCACGGCCTGGGCATCCCGAGCCGGATTGGGCAAGGCAGGGATGCCGTTGCCATAGCCGCCATTGCCGACGATGACAGCCACCCGCTTGCCGCTCGCCCCGGCCGGTGCGGCCCGATGCTCGCAGGTGCCGGCGGCGTACGCGGAACCGCCCGGAGCGGTTGAAAGAATCCCTGAGATCGCGATGAATGTGATGGCAATCAGGCCATGAACGCTCTTCATGATTCCCCCAGACTCACGCTTGCTTCCCTGAGGTCAGCGCGAAGTTTGACGTAAACACGGCCGAAGGTCGAGCCTCCGGATAAGCATGCAGGACTACGAGAAACGATACCGGGAACTGCGCGCAGCCGGTCTGCCGGGCTGGGCCGGCGACTGTCATGCTGGCAACCGGCTGAAGCTCGCTGCGATGTTGGACGACCTTCAGCAATCCGGTCTCCTGCCGCCTGCCCCGTGCCCTGCCCTCGAACTCGGCTGCGGCAATGCCGCCATGGCGGCATTGCTGCTGGCCGGACGCGGCTACGGCGTGCACGGTATCGACATTTCGCCAACGGCCATCGGCTGGGCCCATCAGATCTTCAAGGCCGCCGGGCTTGCCGGCCATTTCATCCAGGGCGATGTGCGCGCCATGCCCGATTTCGGTACGGCGTCCTTCGCCCTGGTCTTCGACGGCGCCTGCCTGCATTGCCTGATCGGCGCAGACCGCGGCCTTTGCCTGGCAGAGGTTCGCCGCATTTTGCAGCCCGGCGGCATCTTCGTCGCCAGTACCATGTGCGGCCCGCCGCGTTCGCCCGAAGCCCGCTCCCGCTATGAAGCGGAACGCCAATGCCTCGTCGATGGCGGCATTCCCACACGCACGCTCAGGCCCCTGCCGGCCCTCCTGGCGGAACTGCGAGAGGCCGGATTCGACATCGTGGACCGCCGTATCCGCCGCAACCCCTGGTGGGATCACGCCACGATCGTCGCCCGCCCGGCCCCTCGCGTTCAGAACTTGTAGCTCACGCCGAGCAGGGCCGTGGTCTCGTGGAAACGGACCTTGCCCGGATTGGCCGCCCGGATCCGCCATTTGCCGAAATCGCTGTAGCGCACCTCGCCGCGCACCGACCAATTGTCGTTGAGGGCATATTCGAGGCCGGCGCCGACGGTCCAGCCGGCCCGGGTGGTGCTGGCCGAAAAGGCCCCGAGGCCGGGCGCGTTGACGTTGTATTTCTGATTGGCGAAGGCGACGCCGGCGGTCAGATAAGGCAGGAAGCGGTCGAAGGCATAGCCGACCCGTCCGCGGATCGAGCCCTGCCAGTCGCTCTTGAAGCGGACGCTGTAGGGAACGGCACCGGCAACGCTATGATGCGTCTTCGACAGGGAGGTATAGTCGATGTCGCCTTCCAGGCCGAACACCAGATTGTTCTCGAACTGGTAGTTGTAGCCGGCATGCAGGCCGCCGATGAAACCGGTGCTGTTGAAATTCTGACGATAGCCGCCAGTATCGGCACTGATCTTGGCATTGCCGAACACGGCGCCGGCATGGGCACCGACATAAAAGCCGGTCCAGCTATAGGGGACGACCGGAGCGATCGGCTCGGCCGTGGTGTAGCCGAGGTCGGCGGCCAGGACCGGGGTGACGCTCGCCAGGAGCGCGGCTAGGGCAAGACGCAGACGCATGGGACAGTTCCTGTTGGGGATTGGCTGTCCTGTTGATGACATAGCCTGCGATTCCTGCCTGTATCGTCAGAAACAGGCCCGATCCGCCAGCGAAGAGGCTTATTTCGCCAGAACGAAGGCTTGCAGCGCCGCTAGCGTGTCGGCTCCGTAGCTGCCATCGGGGGCACGATTGAGCAGGCCGGCCTTGGCCAGCCGCTGTTCGACGGCCTTGCGCAGTTGTGGCGTGAGCGAGGTCGAGGCCTTGTCGATCAGGAGACCCCGGGCCACCGGCGAGCCGCCCCGCAACGCTTCCAGGCCGTAATCGGCCGCCCTGTCGGGATCGCGCTTGATGCCGCCCGCGCCCGCCATCAGGAAAGGTATCAGGCTGGCCTTGGCATTGAGGTTGCCGATCGCCGCGGCCCTTTCGAAGAAATCCGCTGCCCTGCCGAAATCACGCGGCCCGCCAATGCCGTTGGCCGCCATGTTTCCAAGCATGACGTTGCCATCGCCATCGCCCAGTTCGGCGGCGCGCTGGAACAGCTTGCGGGCCGTGGCGAAATCCTTCACCGCGCCGGTCTGGCCGAGCAGTACATAACCGACCCGCAGCATGGTCTGGGTGTGCTCGGTCTCGACGAGCCTGTCGATCCATTGTCGAGCCTCGGCGGCATTCTTGGGTACGCCCGTGCCCTGCAGATAGAGCACGGCCAGGAAGCCCATTGCCTGCGGGTCACCGGTGTCGGCGGCCTTCCGATACCATTGCGCCGCCTGCACGGCATCGCGCGGGCGACCGGTGCCGTTCTCGAACTCGATGGCGATATTGCGCATGGCCGAGATATTGCCGGCCGCGGCGGCCTGGTCGAACAGGGCGACGGCACGCGGCAGGTCCGCCGGCCCGCCTTCGCCCGTCTCCAGCATCAAGGCCAGGTCCGACATGGCCGAGACCGAGCCGGCGGCGGCGGCCTTGGTCAGCAGGTCCCGCGCTTCTGTATCGCTGCCGGCGACATCGAGCGCCCGCGCCAGCTGGAATTGCACGCGCCGATCCTCGGGAGCGGCCGCCAGGGCCGCCCGGCAGGCCTCGACGGCCAGCCGGGGCTGGATGCGGTTGAACTCGACACCGGGCACGCCGGAGGGACGGTCCATGTCCTGCGGCGAAGCCGCCATCTTGTCGCATCCTTCCAGCGCGGCCCGGGCAGCCGCGTCCAGCGGCGCGGGAGCGGGCGCCTGCAGCGCGGGCGTAGGCAACACAGGCGGTGGAGTGGAGGCGGCTGCAGCCCCGCCCGCGAAATAGAAATCGCCGAGCAGCGAGAAGGTCACCTCGGGCAATTGACGTTCATTGGTGGCCTTGTAGACATTGGCCGCGACACGCCGGAACAGAGCCCCGATCTCGACCCCAGGCTTGCCGACCTCTCCCAGAAAGGCCGCGGCAAACGGGCTGTTGCGGCCACCGCCGTCAGCCGCGACGGCACCGGGCTGGGTGGAATAGGCGATCACGCTGCCGGCCGTCTGCTGGATGCGGGCGAGGCCGCGGCTGATGCCGATCGAGCGGGTCGGACTCGCCTTGGACAAAAGCTGCTGGGCGAGCGGATTGTCGCGGCAGGCATCGAGCATGACGATACGCACGCCACTGGCGCGCTGCAGATCGGACAGGATATCGTCGACCCGCGCCATCTCGTAATTGACGTCGCCGACCCCGGTCAGCTTGGCGTCGACGGGCATCAGATAGTTCGCGCCCTGGAACTGGAAGCCGTGGCCGCCATAATAGAACAGCGCCGCATCAGCGCCATCGGCCTCGTTGGCGAAGCGCCTGAAGGCATCGTCCATGCCGCGCTTGTCGAGATCGTAGCCCTCGACCACCGTGAAGCCGACGGCCTTCAGGGCCTTGGCGACATCGGTGGCATCGTTGCGGGGATTGGGCAGCGGCACCGTGTTGCGATAGGCCGAATTGCCGATCACCAGGGCAATGCGCTTGTCCGCCAGGGCCGGCGCCGACAGGGCCGTGCAGCAGACCAGCGCGAATGCGAGGCCGGCAAGCATCGGCCGGAAAGAAAATCGCATCGTCGAGGCTCCCTGTCGCTCTTGCGCCGGACCGTCGACCGAAGCCGCGCCATCGGCAATGCCCCAGGGAACAGATCGGGCAAGGCGGCGTCAAGGCTGTCTTGCAAAGCTTGGGAAACACCGCGTCTAGGACCGCCGACGTCCCATCCATAGGCGCCAACTTTGCAGGCGGAGGCGCGATAGTCCCTCCCCGGTTTCGGGGAGGGTGGCCGAGCGCAGCGAGGTCGGGTGGGGTAGAGTGGCGCGATGGCAGCCATTTCAACACGATTTGGCGTCACTCTCCCCCATCCGTCGCTGTTGCGCAGCGACACCTTCCCCGAAACCGGGGAAGGATTCCTGAGCTTTACCTCGAAAAGTCAGCGCCTATGGACGTCCCAGGCGTGTCGCTTGCCGATCCCTCAGCGCAAGCCGTCCTCGCCCTTGATCTCGGCCTTGGTCAGGCCGCCGACGCGCGGGAGGGGGCGCCCGCTGTCGGTGACGACGATGGCAACCAGGATCTCGTCGGCACGGGGGGCATCGGGCACGCGCACTTCCATGGCGTCGAAATGGCTGCGCACATAGGCCGCGTCCTTGTGGCCGAGCGGCACGTCGAGGACGCCACCGAGGCCGCAGCGCTTCTTGGCCGACGGGATCAGGGCCGCGCCCTTGCCGAGCACCTTGCGCACCGGCGTGCCCATCCTGGGGTGCAGGATGGCGGCGGCATGTTCGAGCTCGCCATTCTCACCCACGGCCGCAGCCTTGCCATAGCTCTCGGCATCGGGCCCTTCGATGCCGAGGGCGTCGACCGCGCGCTGCGTGAGCAAGGCGCCGAGTTCCTCGCCGATCTCCATCAGCGGCGTGAGATCCTCGACATAGCGGCCGGCGAAGGGATTGGCGATCACCGCGATCGCCGCTGCCCGCCGGGTCGGCGGGTCGACGGGACGGTCCATCTCGCGCCTGGTTTCCTCGACGAAGGTGACGAGCTTGCGGATGCTGGCGGGCATGGCGGCGTTTCCTTTCCAGATTGGATCGTGCAGGTCGCGACGGCTTACCGCAGCCCGTCCAGGCCCTTGACATCCTTGGCCGCGAGGCCGCCGACGCGGGCATGGATGCGTGCCCCCGTGGTCATCACCAGCACCAGCAGGAGTTCGTCTGCCTTGGGCCCATCGGCGAGGCCGACTTCCATGGCGTCGAAATGGCTGCGCACATAGGAGGCGTTGATATGGGTGACGGGCACGTCCAGCCGGGTGCCGGGGCCGCCGAGCTTCTTGGCCGACGGCACGATCGCCTTGGCGTCACCCAGGATCTCGCGCATGGCGTAGCCGCCCGGCACATGCCAGAGCGCGCCATGCTCCAGTTCACCGGCAGCGCCAACGATGGCGCCCTTGCCATAGCCCTCGACTTCCCCGGCCTTGCCGCCGAGCGCCGCCAGCAGGGCGCCAGCCATCTCGACGCCGAGTGGCTTGAGCTCCTCCATGAAGGGCGCGATCTCCTCGACATAGCGGCCCGCAAAGGGGTTGTGGATCACGCTCAGAATGGCGCCGCGCTTCAGCGGCACGGCGCTGACGGGACCGCCTTCATGAAAAATCTCTTCGACGATGACGGCACGCTTGCGCAGGACGATTTCGGGCATGTCAGGCGGCTTTCGGTTGCAGCAAAGTGTTGGCAGTCGACACCAGCGCGGTGACGCCGGCAAGATGGAGGGCGGCGGCGCGGATCAGGCCGCCGTCGACGAGGCTGCGTGCCCGGGCTTCCCCCGCCCGCAAGGCCATGGCAATGTCCTGGTCCGCGAGAGGTCCGACGGCACGCGTCACCGGGCGCTCCCCGAGATCGCTGTCTGGCTGAAGGGAGGAAGCCGGAACCCGCAGGATGCCGGGATGACCGGGGATATCGACGGCATTGGCGATGATGGTGGCGGCCGCATCCGCCGCCGCGGCATCCACGGCCAGCACGGTGACGGCATCGGCGATGCCGAGCGAAAAGCTGCGCCCGCGCCAGCCGGAGGTGGCGATGCCGCCGATCCCCTCGCCCGCCCTGATATGGCTGCGGGCGAACAGACCAGGCCTGTCGGGGCGGTCGACCAGGCCGATGGCGAAGTCCTCTCCCTCGGCGAGATACAGGGCAATGTCGCCGCCATTGTTGACGAAGGCGCGGCGTAGCGGCGCCGCCGCGCACATCGCCGCCAGAATCTCGTCCGCCACGGCACCGGCCACCGCAGCCATCGGGGTGATGAAATGGCTGCCGGCATGGGGCGCGACCGCGGCCTGCATGCGCCGCGCAACCACGCCCTGCGCGGGCACGCTGTCTACCCCCTGGGGCGCCCGCAGCAGCGGAAGTTCCTCGCAGAGCATCTCGAGCAGTCCGTCGAAACGCTGGATCGCGGCGCCATAGGCCGCCTGCACCGTCTCGGGCTCGGCCTGCGCCTCGATGATGAGGTCGATGGGCCCGTGCTGCAAATGCAGGCGCCTGTTATCGCTCAGGAGCGACGCCTGCGGCCCGGCCCTCATCCGTGCGACCTCCGGGCCGCATGGGGCGCGAAGGGCCAGGGATTGTCGGCGCGCTGGGCGAGGTCGACCCCCTGGCGCAGGCTGGAGAGCGGCCTGACATGGCCCATATGGCCCCCCATCGCCTCGTAATCGTCGAGCCGCAGGGTGAATTCGATCGGCGCCACCAGAGCCGGCGTCGGCACATAGCCGAAGGCATTGTCCGGCAGGCGGGTGACGTCGACCATGAAGGTGATGCCGCCGCCGGGCCAGACATAGACGGGGGCGCCGCCGCAGGTGACATAGGTCAGCGCATCCTTGACCGAACGCGTCAGCCGCACCGGATTTTCGGTGACGCCGGCCCGCAGCGACCCGCCGGCGCCGCCGATGAACAGGACCGTGGAAAGGGCCGGCTCGCAATTCTCGGCAATGCGCTCCACGGATTCGACTAGGGCCCCCGGCAGATCCCGTCGCACCGGCTGCAGCGCCTCGTCGAGCTCGTAATAGCCGTGATGCTCGCCGGTGGTGCTCACCATGAGAAGGCGCAGACCGGGCCAGGCGGTCTTGGGATCGAACGGACCGAGAATGGCGAGAGGATCGTCGATATTGGTGCCGCCCCAGCCCGTGCCCGGCTCCGCCACCTGGAAATAGCGCCCGGGGGTGGAGCGCCGCCCCTTGAGCTTGATGCCCGTATCGGGAATGTCGAGCAGCTTGCCGGCCTGGTGCTCGGACAGCACGCCGGTGATGTGGTCGTCGACCACCACCACCTCGTCGGCCTTGCCGAGCCACTGCCGGGCGAAGATGCCGATGGTGGCCGAACCGCAGCCCACCCGCATGCGCTGTTCGAGCTGCCCGTTGACGACGGGCGCCTTGCCGGCCTCGATCACCAGTGTAGCGCCGCCATCCACGGTCATCTCGACCGGCTTGCGGTTGCACAGATCGAGCAGGGCGTCGCAGGTGACGCGCCCTTCCTTCTTCGAACCGCCGGTCAGGTGGTGCACGCCGCCCAGCGACAGCATCTGCGAGCCATACTCGCCAGTGGTGACGTGGCCGATCGCCTCCCCGTTCACCCGCACCGTGCTCTGCTCGGGCCCGACGAAGCGATCCGTGTCGATCTTCACTTTGACGCCGCAATAGGAGAAGATGCCCTCGGTCACCACCGTGACCATGTCGACGCCCTCGACCTGCGAGGACACGATGAAGGGCGCCGGCTTGTAGTCGGGATAGGTGGTGCCCGCGCCGATGGCGGTGACGAATTTCTCCGGATTCGGGACCAGGGAGCCGTCCCAGCCCTTGGTGCCGCCGAAGGGCACGAGATCGCCACCTTCGGAAACGGTGCGTTCCAGGAGAATATGCGGATCGACTCGCACCAGCGTGCCGTTGTCGTTGGCATAGCGGTCGCAGGCCCCGGCCATGCCTGGTTTGATGTAGCACATCACCGGGCAGGCATCGCAACGGATCTTGCCATCCGCCGAGACCGCCGGAGCCGGTGCCTCGAACTCGCTATGGGCGGAAAACTCACTGTAGGACGGCATAGCGCGAGCTCCCGA
This sequence comes from Labrys sedimenti, assembly GCF_034424805.1. Taxonomy (NCBI): domain Bacteria; kingdom Pseudomonadati; phylum Pseudomonadota; class Alphaproteobacteria; order Hyphomicrobiales; family Xanthobacteraceae; genus Labrys; species Labrys sedimenti. The sequence goes on along the minus strand of NZ_JAXOUF010000002.1, from coordinate 69,670 downwards.
GGGCGAGTCTAATTCGTTTGTATACTAACAATAGTCGATCCGGTATCCCCTTTTGTCAAGACCGGGGCGGCGCCACCGATTCCCGCTGGATCAGGACCGTGTCGAGGACGTGCCTGCGCGGCGGCGCCTTGCCGCCCACGATGCGCGCCACCAGCATCTGGGCCGCGGCCGCTCCAAGGTCGTAGGAGGGCTGGGACACCACGCTCACCAGCGGAGAGACCGCGCTCGTCCAATCGGCGTCGTCGAAGCTCACCAGCGACAGGTCGCCGGGAATGTGAAGCCCCAGGGTCCGGGCAGCCCGGAACACTTCGAGCGCGATCTTGCTGTCGGATGCCAGCAAGGCGGTAGGGCGGCCTGGAGCCCGCAACAGGTCCAGGAGTATCGCCTGCGAACGGGCCGTCTTGGCCGCGTCCAGGCGTATCTGCCGCTCCGTCTCGGCCAGGCCCGCACTATCCGATGCTTCCAGGAAGCCGGCGATGCGGTTGAGTACGGTCGTCAGGGGAATCTGGTCGGGGCCGCTATAATGCGCATCGGCCGCGGCCGTCGCGGTAATATAAGCGAGCCGGCGATGCCCGGCGGCGAGCAGCAATTGGGTCGCCTCCCGCGCCGCCTTGTGGTCGTCGACGAGCGCCACGTCCACCGGCAGCCCCGGCACGTCGCGGTCGAGCAGCACCAGGGGACAACCGCGGGCCAGCGCATCCCGAAGATGGCTGCCGTCATGACGCGTGGCCGGCGCAACGATCAGCCCGTCGACCCGCTTGGAGAGGAAGACTTCGGTCGAGGCTTTCTCCGTAGCGAGCGTCTCACCGGAATTGGACAGGATGACATCGAAACCCGCCTGGGCCGCGACGTCGCTGATTCCGCGCACGGCCAGCCCAAAAAAGGGATTCTCGATATCGCCGACGATCACGCCGATCGTGCCCGAACGCCCCGTCGCCATGGTGCGTGCGAGTTCGTTCGGCCGATAGTCGAGGCGCTGAGCGGCTTCCAGGATCCGTTCCTTCAGATCCGCGCGCACGGCGCCGTAACCGCCCAAAGCCCTGGCCGCCGTCGCCTTCGACACCTGGGCGGCTCGCGCCACATCGGCGACGGTCACGGGTCGTCGGGTGGGATTGTGCTTGTCCATGCTCGCCACTATCGCCTTTGCCGAAGCTGCGTCAATGCGAAGTTTCAATTGAAGAGACCGGTCTCTCATGTTAAGAGACCGGTCTCAATAAAAAATCCAGGGGAAATAAATGAAGAATCCCAATCGACGTGACGTGATGGCCGTCACCGCGCTCGGCGCACTGGCGTGGATAACGGCAGGCGGGGCGCGCGCCGCGGCGAACAGCAATCCCTACAATCTCATCGATGCGGGCACGATCAGCGTCGGCAGCATGGGGGATGCCAAGCCCTACACCTTCACGGATGCCAATGGCGAATTCAGTGGCTTTGACATCGAACTGTTCCGGGACGTCGCGCGCAGGCTGGGCTTCGACAAGGACCACGTGACATTCACCGGTCAGGATTTCTCCGCCCTGCTTCCCTCAGTCGCCAATGGCCGCTTCGACGTAGCCGTCGCCGCCATCGGCACCACGGAGGCGCGCAAGAAAACCGTCGATTTTTCCGATGGCTATCTGGCCGGCTACCTGACGGTTCTGACCTCGCAGGCCGGGATCAAGAGCGCCGACGATCTCGTCGGCAAGCGCGTGGGCGCCGTGCAGGGCACGCTGCAGGAGACCTACGCGAAGACCCACTTCACCAAATCGGACATCGTCAACTTTCCGGACAATAATTCGGCCATCTCCGCCCTCAACAGCGGCACGGTCGATGCCCATTTCCTCGATTACGAAGCGGCCAAGCAATATGGAGAGCGCTTCAAGGGCCTGAAGCTGGCGATCAACATCCCCTCCTTCGACGCGCCTGCCGGTTTCGTCGTCAAGAAGGGCAACGATGCCCTTCGCCAGGCCCTGAACAAGGCACTCCATGACGCCATGCAGGATGGCACCTGGAAAACGCTCTACGCCAAATGGTTCCCGGGATCGCCGATGCCCGAGCAATATTTGCCCAAATGACGTCTGCCCGAATGACGTTTGCCCAGCGAGGCACCTGAGAGCCAGCGTGAAGACGAGAAAGGCCGCATCGAGCTTGCGCCCGCCTCTCTTTCGTTTCCATTGGAGCAAACCGCGTTCATGACTGAACGCTCATTTGCTCTCACTCCTTGTTTCCAAGCAAATCCGACGGATTGGCTGGAGCGCCCTTGCGATTGAAGGCGATCCAGTCAGATCGCAAAACGCTTTGGCTTGCCACGAAAGACCACCCAATGAGCTGGTTCGATATCCTCCAGCGGAGTTTCTTCGATTGGGACTCCATGGCGGAAGTGCTGCCCAACATGCTGATGGTGGGCTTGAAGAATACCCTGATCCTGGCTGCCGCCTCGACATTGCTGGGCATCGTGATCGGCATGGTGCTCGCTGTGATGGGCATCTCCCGCGCAGCCTGGATCCGCCTGCCCGCCCGTATCTACACCGATGTCTTTCGCGGCCTGCCGGCCATCGTCACCATCCTGCTGATCGGCCAGGGCTTTGCCGGCATCGGCCGCCAGATCTTCGGTCCATCGCCCTATCCGCTCGGCATCCTGGCGCTGAGCCTGATCGCCGGCGCCTATATCGGCGAAATCTTCCGGGCGGGCATCCAGAGCGTGGAGCGCGGCCAGCTCGAAGCCTGCCGTGCCCTCGGCATGACCTATCCCAAAGGCATGCGCCTCATCGTCATCCCCCAGGGCGTGCGCCGCGTGCTGCCTGCTTTGGTCAACCAGTTCATCGGCAACATCAAGGATTCGAGCCTGGTCTACTTCCTCGGACTGCTGGCATCCGAACGGGAGCTCTTCCGCGTGGGCCAGGACCAGGCCGTGGTCTCGGGCAATCTCTCGCCCCTGATGCTGGCCGGTATTTTCTACCTCGTCATCACCGTGCCGCTGACGCATGTCGTCAACACCATCGATAGGCGCCTGCGTATCGGCCGCAAGGTCAGCACGGTTACCAGCGGTCTGGAGGAGGTGCGCGAGCTTGACGAAACGTCGGCAGGCAACCCTTCGGACGAGGGGAAGGAAGCCGGCCGGCCCGTGGCGATCCGGGGCGCTCGCCTCGATGTCGTCGGCCTCAACATGGCCTATGGCGATTTCAAGGTCCTGAGAGGGGTGAGCCTGAAGGCCGAAGCCGGCACGATCACCTGCGTGATCGGCCCCTCGGGGTCCGGCAAGTCGACGTTGCTGCGTTGCCTCAACCGCCTCGCCGAGCCCGTTGCGGGCGATATTCGTCTGGACGGGCAGAGCGTGCTTGGCATGAAGCCGGACCTGCTCCGCCGCCGTGTCGGCATGGTATTCCAGCAGTTCAATCTCTTCCCCGATCATACGGCGATCGGCAATGTCGAACTCGCCTTGCGCAAGGTCCAGGGGCTGTCACCGGCCGAATCCCGCCGTATCGCCGAGGAACGCCTAGCCGAAGTGGGCCTGGCAACCCGGATGAGCCATCGGCCGATCGACCTGTCGGGCGGACAGCAGCAGCGCGTGGCCATCGCCAGGGCGTTGGCGCTCAAGCCTGAACTGATGCTGTTCGACGAAGTCACCAGCGCACTCGACCCGGAACTGGTGAAAGGCGTACTCAATCTCATGGCAAGGCTCGGCAAGAGCGGCATGACCATGGTCGTGGTCACGCATGAGATGAATTTCGCCCGCCGGGTCGCCGACCAGGTGGTGTTCATGGACGAGGGACAGGTCATCGAGGCCGGTCCCCCGGATGCCATCTTCGGCAACCCCCAAAGCCCCCGCCTGCGGCGCTTCCTGTCGGAAATGCTGTGAGGGCCGCGGCCCTCGTCCAGATCAATCCTGCCTTGAAAGTACCAGCCATGACTGCAGTTTCGTCCACATCCCGCGCCATCGTCGTCGGCGGCGGCATCTTCGGCGTCTCGACCGCCACCCATCTCGTCCGCCTCGGCATCGCCACCACCCTGGTGACGGAGAGCCAGCCGGCCAGCGGCGCCTCGGGGCGCTCCCTGGCCTGGCTCAATTCGTCACGGCGACGCTCGGCGGCCTATCACCAGTTGCGCATGATCGGCATCGATCGCTACCGCACCCTGGCGGCACGCCATCCCGAGGCGGCCTGGCTGCGCTTCGACGGCGGCCTGACCTGGGATGCCGATGACGCGACCAACGAGATCCACTCCGTCTTCGCCCACGAGCGGGCCCTGGGATATGACGCCCTCCTCCTTTCCCCCGAAGAGGTTGCCGACGTGACACCCGGCATCGACCAGCGAGCGATCACGCCCCAGGGCGCGATCTTCAATCCCGGCGAAGGCTGGGTCGACCTGCCGTCGGTGATCGAGGTGATGCTGGCTGAATTCATCGAAAAAGGCGGTATCCTGGTCACCGATGCAGGCAAGGCCAGCGTAAGGCTCACGGCCGGACGCGTCAGTGGTGTCTCGACCGCCGACGGGCGCCTGTTCGAGGCCGATGCGGTCCTGGTCGCGACCGGCGCCGACGTTCCCGCCCTCGTCGCCAGGGAAGGGCGGTTCATCGCCGACGCCACCCCGATCGCACTCCTCGTCCGCACCAAGCCGCTCGCAACCAGGCTGCGTGCCGTGCTGAACACACCGCGCGTCGCGGTTCGCCCCACGCCGAGCGGCGCGCTCGTGCTCGACTCCGCCTGGTCGGAAGAAGAAATCGTGGTGCGCGACGATGGCAGCTTCGACATCCGGCAATCCACCATTCGCGGCCTGCTGGAAGAAGCCTCCAGGGTGCTGGAGGGCAACCCGACGCTGGAACTCGACGGCTATGGGGCCGGCCCCAAACCCATTCCGGGCGACGGTGACCCGGTCTTCGGGGCCGTCGAGGGCATTCCCGGCTACCACATCGCCTTCAGCCACAGCGGCGCGACGCTGGGGCTCATCGCCGGGGAACTCCTGGCCGGCGAGATCGCCAGTGGCTCCCCTCATCCCCTGCTGGCCCCCTTCCGGGCCGAGCGCTTTGCCAAAGCGGCCTGAAGCGCATCGCGTCAGCTCAGTGCCGACAATGCCTTGCCGACACGCACCTCGCCATCGCCGCCCTTCTCGATCAGGGTGGTGACGTCCTGAAGGATGTGTGGCAGGGCAAAGCCGGCCGTACAGGCAAGATAGCGCGGCTCGAAGCGCGGATTGAAGCGGGCCTTGAAACCGCGCAGCGCGTCGAAATTGGCGATGTGGTCGCCGAAACGGAACAGCAGCGGCGTGACGCGCTGCCAGGCCGGACCGAGATTTTCCCCGGCCTGAGCCGGGTTGGGCGTGAGGCCGAGATCGAAGCGCTTCGCTCCCCGTGCCTTGGCGAGGCGGATGAGGCGCAGCAGCATGAAATCGAGCGTCGAGATGCCGAGCTCCGGCAGATAGCGCAGGATGTCGACGGCCCATTCCTCATTGTCGGCACTGCGCATCACCACGGCAAAGCCGACCACCGCGCCGGCCCGGCGCAGGATGGCGCAGTCATTGGTCCGGATCCAGCCGGGCGAGAAACGCCCGACGACGAAGTGGCCCTCGCTTCGCCCGGTACCGGCAAGCCAGGAGCGGGATACGGCCTCCAGAGTCGGCATGATGGTGGCCGTGGCGCCGGCCGGAACCAGATCCAGGCTGAGGGCATGGATATCGGCCCAGGAGAAGATGGCATTGGCACCGGCATAGGGTTCGTCCGCCAAGCCGGTGAGATCGAGGCTGGCATGGTCGCCGATCGGCGTCAGCGTCAGGCCGGCCTCGAGATAATCGGCCCGCATCCGCGGCGAGGCGGACAGGATCACCGGCCACAGCCTTTGCTGCTCGGCCCTTTCGCCGAAGACCCAGAGCAGGTCCTGCACCATGGCAGGGTCGCCCATCGGATCGCCCAGCGCGATCGAGGAGGCCCCGGCGCGGGCCACCACCATGGCGGCATTGCCCTGGTCGTTGGCGAGCAGCATCTGCCCTGGCAGCAAAGCGAGCCGGGCCTCCGCCGAGGGCACCCGTGCAACCAGGCCCGATATGTCGATCGAAGCGGCCGGCACCAGGGCGATGCCGCCCTTCCAATAGGCGCTGAGGATACCGATGACGACGGCGGCTGCCACGGCCAGGCTGGTCGAGCGCAGGAAGCGCGACATCTCATCGCCATAGCCGAAGGTAACCCACAGCTCCGGCGTGTAGTCGACGAAGCGGAAGGCGAAGAAGCCGATCCATACCGTCACGGCCAGCATGGCGGCGATGGCACCGAGCAGGAGCGGCGAATAATCGATGCCGAACAGCCAGGCACCACGCGGAAAGGCCGGCCGGCTGAGCGCCAGCACCATGAGCGCGCAGCACAGGGTCAGCATGAAGCGCCAGTCCGCGCTGCGCAGCAGGGTGGCGACGGTGGCGATCACCAGGACGATCATCGCGGTACGCCAGGCGGCTTCCATGCGCCGGATCAGGCCGCGCGCCAGGAACAGCAGCGCCACGCCCGAAAGCGATGCGATGATATGGGCCGTTTCCACCACCGGCAGCGGCACCAGAGTGGTGAGCAGGATGCGCCGGGCTTCGGTGGCCGGCACCGCGCCGGTGATCAGCAGGGCGCCGCCGGCCAGGAACATGGCCCCCGCCACCAGGATCGGGGCGAGCGGCTTCATGATGCCGGCGACCTGGTCGACCATCTTGCCGACGACATGGCGGCGACGCGCCAGCTCATAGGCCCCCAGGATTGCCAAAGCGAGGGCAAAGGGCACGAAATAATAGATGACGCGATAGAGGATGATGCGGCCGAGCAGATCGTCCTTGGCGATGGTCGGCAGTGCGATCAGCATCGTGGTCTCGAACACGCCGATGCCGCCGGGCGCATGGCTGAGCACGCCGAGGAAAGCGGCCAGCACATAGATCACCATGAAGGTGAAGAAGGGTACGTTCGCCGCCTGGTCCGGCAGCAGGATGTAGAGCGCGCCTGCACCGGCGCAGACGTCGAACACGCCGAGCACGATCTGCGCGACGGTGACCTTGCCGCCCGGCAGCGGCATCGACCATCCCTCGACCGCGACCACGCGCCGGCCGGTGGAGACATAGAAGACATAACCGACGATCACCGCGATGATGGCGACGCCGATCGACATGTTGAGCGAGAGCGGCAAATGGTCGACGCCGGCCACCGATCCCGGCACCAGCACCAGGCCGAGCGCCAGCACAGCGCCCATGCCGAGCCAGAAGGTCAGCGTGCACACCAGGGTCAGGGCGGCGATCTGCGGGGCGGAGAGACCGGCCCCGCCATAAACCCGGTAACGCACGGCGCCGGCGGTCAGCAGAGGCACACCAAGCGTGTAGCTGATCGCATAGGAGGTGAAGGAGCCGATGGCCGCCGTGGAATAGGGAATGTCCTTGGCGCCGATCTGGCGCAAGGCCAGGCCGTCATAGCCGGTCAAGGCGAGATAGGAGAGCGCGGTGAACAGGATCGAGAGGGTGATCGCCACCGTCGGCGTGGCGGTGAAGGCGGCCACCACCTTTTCCGGTTCGACACCGCGCAGGATAGAGGCGAGCACGACGAGTGCACCCACGAACAGGCCGATCGACAGGATCGGCCCGACATAGCGCCAGGGCACGCGACGCAGCAGGCGCCGCACGGTGGAGAGCCTCTCATTCTCAGGCGGCAGGACGAGCAATCTCGCGGTCTGCTTGTTCTCGTCCTTGTTCGCCGTCACACACCAACTCCCGAAATACCGGCTCTTGTCGAACGGCTTGCCTTATGCGCGCAGGAAGACCGAATTGTGAAGAGGGACGTGGTGCGATTTGGCACGCCTGGAGTTCCAGCCTTCATGCGCCATCGATCGCCTTCAATCTTGCCAGCATCGCCTCGACCTCCACCTCGGGCAGTTTCGCGATGTCCTGGGCCAGCCGGTTGGCAAGCTCCGTGGCCTGCGGCGTCAGGCCGGCGGTGTCGACCACGACGCGCGGATCGGACAGCGCGGCCAGGCGCTGCAGATCCTCGGCCTCGTCCCAGATGATGTTGAAATGGGTGATGATCCGCTGCAGCAGGATCCAGGTCGGCTGCCCGCGCTTGCCATGCTCGAGTGCCGACAGGTAGGCCGCCGAGACGCCGAGCGCCTCCGCCATCGCCTTGAGGCTCTGGCCACGGGCCGCGCGCAGGGCGCGCAATCTGGCACCGAAGGGGGTCATCGCTCGCCGAGCCTGCGGATGCGGCGCAGCCGGACATAGAGGGCGCCGCTGCCGCCGTGCCCGTGATGCGCTTCCTCGAAGCCGAGGATCAGCGGCCTGAGATCGGCCATACGCAGCCATTGCGGCACCACGCGGCGCAGCACCCCGCGCTCGTCGCCCGAAAACGCCATGTCACCGCCTCCGCCACCACCCTTGCCGGTGATGACCAGCACCATGGAATAGCCGCGCATCTGGGCAATGGCGAGGAAGCCGCGCAAGGCGCCGTGGGCCTCGGCCTGGCGCATGCCGTGCAGGTCGATCCTGGCGTCGATGGCGCGTGTGCCGCGCACAACCTGGCGCCGCTCGCGCTTGTCGATGGGCGCTATCGGCGGTATCGGCGGCGCGGGCGGCGGCTTGACCGGACGGCTGGCCGCGGATTTCGGCTTCGCGGGCGATTTGACGGGCGTCGTCTCCGGCGCGGGCAGCGTTTCCGCTGCCTTCGTCGCGGCCTTGGCGACGGCCAGCTTGCGGCGACGGCGTTTCAACGGGGTGATTTCCCGGGTGACGAAGGCCCAGAGCTCACTGTCTTCGGCGGTCAGTCCCTTGCGGCGGGTCATGGTCGCCCCCCGGCACCGCCATTCTTGCCAGGCTGTGACTTGGGCCATAGCACGTAGAAGCCGCCGCCATGGCGGACCGCGCCGGCAACCGCCCCTGCCTTGGCGCCCGATCCGAAGAAGATATCGGCCCGGGCCGGGCCGATGATGGCCGATCCCGTGTCCTGGGCGATCATCAGCTTGCGGATGGGTTCGGGCTTCACCCCACCGCCGACATTGGGAATCGCGGTCTCGACGAAGACCGGCAAGCCATAGGGCCAGATCCTGCGATCGATCGCGATGGAGCGCAGCGGCGTGACCGGCAGGCCCTCACCGCCGATCGGGCCGGCATCGGCACCGAGAAAGGGTGCGACCTTGAAGAAGACGAAGGATTTGTTCACCCACATCACCTCGCGCGCCTCCTTCGGGTCGCGCGCCAGGAAATCCCTGAGGCCCGCCATGGTGACGTCGCGGGGCGGTATGTTGAGCCTCTCCGCCACTGCCCTGCCGATGGCGGAATAGGGCTGGCCGTTCTTTCCCGCATAGGCAAAGCGCACCACGCTGCCGGTCGGCAGCCTCAGCCGCCCCGAACCCTGCACCTGCATGAAGAAGCGGTCGACGGGATCGGCGACATAGGCGATCTCGAGCCCCCGCCCATCCAGGGCTCCCTGCTCGATCGCCTTTCGGTCGGGATAGACCTCCAGGCTGCCGTCAAGCTTGCGCCGGGCTGCGCTGTAGCCTTCGAAGCCGGGAGGAATGGCATTGGGCTCGAAACTGACCAGATCCGCCGGCCGGTCATAGAGCGGGGTCTGATACTCGCCCTCCCGCACCAGCGATCCGCGGATCTCCGGCTCGTAATAGCCGGTATAGAAGGCCTTTCCGCCGGTAGGCCCGCTGCCCTTGCGCGTAGTGATGCGCCAGGCGTCGAAATGGGCCTGGAAGAAAGCGCGAGCCGCGGGGGCCTCCAGCGCGCCGCGCTTCAAGGCCTCGCGGCAAAGGCTCGCCAGGCCTTCGGGAACCGGTACGCCGGCATCGAGAGCGGGATTGTTCTCGGCCTGGGAGCGGCATGAAGCGAGCCAGACCTGCCAGGCCTTGGCGTGGTCGTCGCGCTTCCATCCCGCAAGCTTGCCGAACGGCACCAGTGTGGCCGTCGCTCCCGCCGGAAGCGGGGGCGGCGACGGCCGCTCGCCGGCCCAGGCTATGCCGGCCGCGACGAAGAAAGCGGCAAAAGGCCCGACTCGGCGCAAGATCCCCATGACATCGATACCGTGGCCCGCCTGCCTCTTCCGACCGCGCTCAACCGCCGGTCGCCACGAGGCGCCAATTGGGATCCTTCGTGCTGGTATCGCGCGCGAATGTCCAGGTATCGGAGACAACAGCCACCTGATCGACGCTGCCGTCGACAACCGCGCCATTCCTGTCCTTGGTGGCGCTGATCATCTGCGAGACGAAATTGACGGTCAGTTCGGCGACGCGCCCCTTGACGCCGGCAGCGACGATATCGGCCTTGTCGATCGAAACGAAATTGGCCTGCACGGTCTCGCCGCGCGCCTCCCGCTCGGTGATGTCCTGGGAAAACGCGTCGAAATTCTCGCGTGACAGCAGGTTCTTCAGCGTCTTGCGGTCACCGTTGTTGAAGGCGGTGACGATCATCTCGTAGGCCGCCTTGGCGCCCGGGACGAAACTCTGGGGCTGGAAGCTCGGATCGACGACAGCAATCGCATCGAACCCAGCCGCCAGGGGCGTGTCCTTCTCGGCAAAGCCTTCCCAGCGGAAGCCCGGCGTCGGCGCCTGCGTCTCGATGGGGGATTCGGCATCGCGCTGCGGCGGATTGGCGCTCCGGTCGTCCCGAGATGCAGGCTGGGCATCGCGCCGCAATCCCTCGAATGTCGGGGGCTCGGCGCCGGTGCGCTCCCCAAGCACGGAACGCAGCTTGAAGATCACGAACACCGCGAGCCCCAGAAACACCAGCGTGATGATATCAAAACTACCCATTTGTGCCTTCAGCATCCCCACCGACCGAGTGATGACTCGAAATAACGGCTCCAGTCCCCTGTGGCAATGCCACAATCCTCACCTATATGGTGTGCGTCGGGCAGTTTGCCAGCTTCATGCTACCATGAAGGGCAAACATGGCCAGCATGCGGCGCATGCCGCCGCGCAAGGTCTTGCCTCAGAGGGAACCGCAAAGACGCATTTTTGGCAAAAAGCGTCTTTGCTCCAGGAGAAACGACACCGATGATCGCACGCAGCTTCAATGTTCCCGCCGGCTGGGCTTGGCTCGGCCTGGCCGGACTTGTGATCCTGCCCTTTGCGGAAATCGCCGCCTTCGTCTGGGTCGCGAGCCGGATCGGCATCGCCTTGGCGCTGATCGCCCTGGTGGCGACCTCCTTCATCGGCGCCTCGCTGCTGCGCCGGCAGGGCACAAGCGTATTCTCGCGCCTGATGCGAGCCATGCAGGGCGGCGAGCCGAACAACGGTGCCGCCCGCGAGAGCCTGATGGTGGCCCTCGGCGGCGTCCTGATGATCATTCCCGGTTTCGTCACCGACGTCATCGGCTTCGCCCTCCTGCTGCCGAGCCTGTTGCGGCAGTGGCGTGAAGGGCCGGTTCCAGCCCCCCAGGGGCGCACCAGCACGACGAGCAGCGATCCCAAGGTCGTCGATCTCGGCCGCGACGAATGGAAGCCGGTGGACGAATAGGGAATGCCATATCGAGGCGTTCATCGGCTCGGTGGCGCAGACCAGGTTTTGGTTGCCATTTCCCGGTCGCTTTCCAAAATCACTCCCTCTGCCTATTCAGGCCAGCAGCCCCCTCGCCTCCTCGTCGCCGAGCGGCGCGGGTCGTTCGCAAGCCTGCTCGATCAGCACCGGCCGCTTCTGCTCGGCGGCGGTGAGGATGCCTTCCATCACCGCAAGGACGTGCAGGCCAATCTCGCCGCTGGCGCGATGGGGACGGCCGTCGACGATCCCGCGTGCCATGTCGGCAAGGCCGAGGCCACGATAATTGGCATTGACGGGATGTTCCGCCGGCCAGTTCGGCTGGCCGAAACGGTCGCCGGACGAGGCATGGTTCTCCCAGGCTTCGCGCGGGCGGGCCAGCGCGACCTCACCGCCGAACCAGTTGGGATCGGGCACACGCAGCGAGGCTTCGGTGCCGTGCAACTCGATCGGCAACTGGCCGTGGGCCCAGACGTCCCAGCTTGCCAGGAAGGTGATCTGCGCGCCGGACTTGAAGGCGAGCAGGGCCTGGATGCTGGTCGGCGTCTCCACCACGATGCTCTGCCCCTTGAACGGCGAACTCTCCGTGGTCACCACTCGCTCCTCGAAGCCGCTCTGGCTCAAGGCCATGACCGAGGCGACCGGCCCCAGCAGGTTGACGAGGGTGGAGAGATAATAGGGACCCATGTCGAAGACAGGCCCTGCCCCGGGCTTGAAGAAGAATTCCGGGTTTGGGTGCCAGTGCTCCATGCCATGCCCGAGCACGGCGGCCGTGCCGATCAGCGGCCGGCCGATCTCGCCGGCATCGATCCGCAGCCTCGCCTGCTGGATGGCGGCGCCGAGCACCGTATCGGGTGCGCACCCCACCCTCAGCCCCTTCGCCTTCGCCGCTTCCATCAGCGCAATGCCGTCGGTGAGACGCGTGGCGATGGGCTTTTCGCCATAGACATGCTTGCCGGCCGCAATTGCGGCGCGCGAGACCTCGGCATGCGCCTCGGGTATGGTGAGGTTCAGCACGATGTCGACATCGTCGCTCGCCAGCAGCGCCTCGATGCTGCGCCGCTGCAGATTGTATTTCTGGGCCTGCTTCTTGGCCGCTTCCTCCCTGAGATCGGCGCAGGCGATGAAATCGAAATCGCGAAACAGGGCGGCATTGAGAAGATAGATGTCCGAAATATTGCCGCAGCCGATCAATCCGACGCGCAAAGGCATGATGGTCTCCTGAAGATTTGGTGTGCCGATCTCCTGATCGGCACGTTTTGCAGCCTGTCCCGATCTGGAGATCGGCACACCCTTCAAAACCCCGCCAGCTTGCGCATGGCCTCGCCGCTCACCGTGGCGAAGCGCTTGAGGTCCGAGGGGTTGTCGTGCTCGGCGACCATGATCTCGGCGCCCGCGGCCACGCAGAGCGGCCAGATCGTCGCCCAATCCACCACGCCGGTGCCGACATCGGCCCAGCCGTCCTCGTTCACCTTCTCGCCGGCGGGCGCGATGTCCTTGACATGGACGAGCGGCATGATGGCGCCATAGCGCGCGATCCAGGGCTTGGGATCGGCATTGGCCCTGACGATCCAGGCGATATCCGCTTCCCATTTCACACCGTCGACGAGCAGGTGCTCGATCGGATAGGAGCCATCCGACAGGGCGATGAACTCGAAATCGTGATTGTGCCAGGCAAAGCCATAGCCGGCCTCACGGGCCTTGCGCGCCACGGCCGCCAGCCGCGCGCCGAACGCCTTCCATCCCGCCGCATCCTTGGGGCGGGCATCGGGCACCAGATAGGGCGCCACGATGGTTTCGATGCCCAGCGCCTCGGCAATGCGAAGATTGCGATCGAGATCGGCCTCCAGGGAATCGATGCCGAAATGGCCGCTCTTGGCCGTCAGGCCGAATTCCTTGAACAGGCGGGCGGCGGCGGGCACGTCCTCGTAGAAGGCGCCATAGGGCTCGACATTGCTGAAGCCGGCCTCGGCGATCGTCCTGAGCTGGCCCTCGAGCGGCGGGAAGTTACGCCCGGAATAGAGCTGGAACGACAGGGGATGTTGCAAAGTCATGGCGGGTCCTTTCATAAAATGAGAAAAATCAACGGGTTGGGTGGCAATCGCGGCAGGGCTTCTTCACAGGCGTTCTCCGCTTTCCGCGTCGAACAGCGAGGCACGCCCGACGTCGAAATGAAAATCGATCTCGTCCCCAGGCCCGCTTTCATTGTCGCCATCGACACGGATGGTGGCGGGCTTGCCGGCGAAGCTGGTCCACAGCACCGTCTCGGCGCCCATCGGCTCGACGATGTCGATTTTTCCGCGGGCAGCATGCCGGCCCGATGGCGCGGAGCCGACATCGATATGCTCGGGTCGGATGCCCAGCACCGCCTTGCGTGCGCCGGGATCGGCAGAGAACGCGTAGGCGGCAAGGTCGATGCTCTCGCCGTCGGCTTCGAAACGCCAGCTGCCCGGCCCTCCCGAAAGCCGGCCTTCGATGAAGTTCATGCCGGGCGAGCCGATGAAGCCCGCCACGAACTGGTTGGCCGGCTTGTGGTAGATCTCGAGCGGGCTCGCCAATTGCTGGATGACGCCGCCCTTCATCACGGCGATGCGGTCGGCCAGGGTCAAGGCCTCGATCTGGTCATGCGTGACATAGATCATGGTGTTGCCGAGGCCCTGGTGGAGCTTCTTGATCTCCACGCGCAGCTCGTTGCGCAGCTTGGCGTCGAGATTGGACAGGGGCTCGTCGAACAGGAAGACGTCGACATTGCGCACCAGGGCGCGGCCGATGGCGACACGCTGGCGCTGGCCGCCCGACAATTCGGAGGGCTTGCGCTGCAGGAGCGGATCGAGATGCAGGAGCTTGGAGGCCTTGGCGACACGCGCGGCGATCTCCGCCTTGGGCACGCGGGCCATTTTAAGGCCGAAGGACATGTTGCCCTCCACGCTCATGCGCGGATAGAGCGCGTAGGACTGGAACACCATGCCGATGCCGCGATCGGCCGGCTCGGCCCAGGTGACGTTCTTGCCCGAAATCCAGATCTCGCCGTCGCTGATCTCCAGGAGACCGGCGATGGCGTTCAGCAAGGTGGACTTGCCGCAGCCCGAGGGTCCGAGCAGCACGATGAACTCGCCCTGGCGGATGTCGAGCTGGAGATTGTCGATGACGGACACGGCGCCGTAGCGGATCGACAGATCCTTGACGGAGACGGAGAAAGGCGTGGTGTGCATGCGCTTTATCCTTTCACCGCGCCGGCGGCGATGCCGCGCACGAACCAGCGTCCGGAGACGAAATAGACAATGAGCGGCACGGAGGCGGTCAGCAGGGTCGCCGCCATGTTGACGTTGTAGGCCCGCTCGCCCGTGGTGGAATTGACGATGTTGTTGAGCTGCACCGTCATCGGCGAGTTGGATCCGCCGGCGAAGGTCAGGCCGAGGATGAAGTCATTCCAGATGCCGGTGACCTGCAGGATGGCGGCCACGATCAGCATCGGCGTCGACATCGGCAGGATGACGTGGAAGAAGATCTGCCAGAAGCCGCCGCCATCCACGCGTGCAGCCTTGAACAATTCGGCCGGCAGGCTGGCATAGTAGTTGCGGAAGATCAGCGTCATCAGCGGCATGCCGAAGATGGTGTGCACGATCACGATGCAGGGCAGGGTCTGGAAGATGCCGGCCAGCGAAGAGACGCGCACCAGCGGGTAGATGAAGACCTGATAGGGAATGAAGGCGCCGATCAGCAGGATGCCGAACAGCAGGTTGGCGTAGCGCACGTTCCACAGCGACAGCGCATAGCCATTGATCGCGCCGGCGGCGATGGAGATCACCACGCTGGGGATGAGGATCTTCACCGAGTTGAGGAAGCCGACGCTGATGCCGTTGCAGGCCAGGCCCGTGCAGGCTGACGACCAGGCCTTGCTCCAGGCGGCGAGATCGAAGGCCAGCGGCAGGGCGAAGATCTGGCCCTGGCGGATCTCCTCCATGGTCTTGAGCGAAGTCAGCACCATCACCACGGCCGGCAGCAGGAAGAAGGCGGCTGCCACGACGAGGAAGACATAGAGGCCGATGCGGCCGGGGGTCAGGCGGGCCGGCTTGCGCCCGCGTGGTGTCTCGAGGGCGCTCATGCTGGCCTCCGCGACTGCCGGCGGAAATAGGTATGGTAGAGCCATGGCGAGACCACGCAGATCACCGTGATCAGCATCATCGTCGAGGCCGCCGTCGCGAGGCCGATATTCTGGCGCTGGCCGAGATTGTCCATCACGAATTTGGCCGGCATTTCGGAGGCCGTACCGGGCCCGCCATTGGTGAGGGCGACCACCAGGTCATAGACCTTGATCACCGCGATGGAGAGCAGCACCGTCGCCGTGGTGATGGTGGGGGTGAGGATCGGCAGGATGATGGAGACATAGACGCGCCAGGTCGGGATACGGTCGATCTTGGCTGCCTTCCACAATTCGGTGTCGACGCCGCGCAGCCCCGCCAGCATCAGCGCCATCACCAGGCCCGAGGCCTGCCAGATTGCGGCGATCACCAAGGCGAAGACGGCAAGATTCGAATTCACCGCCCAGTCGAAGGTAAAGCTCGTCCAACCCCAATTGCGCACCGTGTTCTGGATACCGAGATTGGGGTTCATCAGCCACTGCCAGATCAGGCCAGTGACGATGAAGGACATCGCATAGGGATAGAGGAAGATGGTGCGGAACGTGTTTTCGAAGCGGATCTTCTGGTCGAGCGCCACCGCCAGCAGGAAGCCGACGATCAGGCAGCAGACAATGAAGAGCACGCCGAACACGACCAGATGCCACACCGAAACCTGCCAACGATCGGAGGCAAACAACCGGACATACTGGTCGAAACCAACGAAATTGTAGACCGGCAGCAGCTTGGAGCCGGTGAAGGAGATGACGATCGTCCAGATCATCGTGCCGATATAGGCGGCGACGACGATGATCCAGGCCGGTATCAGGGCCAGGGCCGCCATGTTCAGACGGTAGGGCCGACGATTGGGACGCGACAATCTTGCAGGCTCGGCCATTGCGACCTCCTTCAGGATCCGTCTTGCGGTGGGATTTGGCGGGCCGCTCTCCAGCCCGGCTTGCCGGCGCGCAGGTCGGGCGGGCCTGAAGACCCGCCCCCGATGAACCTACTGCGCCGACTTCAGCGCATCCGCGAACTTGGCGGTGAACTCTTCCGGCGTCTGGCTCTTGTTGTTCCAGAAATTGGTGATGACATCCTCGAGCGCACCGACCAGGTCGGCACTGGCCAGCATGTCGATCACCGGCGTCTGATGCGTGGGGTCGGCGAGCAGCTTCATGCCCTTCTGTGCGCACAGATCGAACTTGCTGGCATCGACATCGGTACGCACCGGCATCGAGCCCTTCTGGATGTTGAACAACACCTGCGTCTCAGGCGACAGCATGGTCGAAGCGAGGAGGTTCTGCGCCTTGATCTGGGCCGCGTCGGTCGTCTTGGGGAAAACGAAGACGTCACCGCCGATCACCAGTTCCTTGTCGTCGATACCGATCTGGCAGTAGAAATCCTTGCCCGCCTCCTTGTTGGCCGCCTTGAACTCGCCCTTGGCCCAGTCGCCCATGAACTGCACGCCGGCCTTGTTGGTGATCAGGAGGGCCGTGGTATCGTTCCAGTTGCGCCCCGGCGATCCCGCATCGGTGTAGCCGCGCAACTTGCCGAAAATCTCGACCGATTTCTTGAACTCGGGTGTATCGATAGCGGTGGCATCGTTCTTGGCATAGAGCCGCGTGAACGTGTCCTTGCTGACCGATTGCAGCACGACGTTGAACAGCAGACGCTCCTGCCAGGGCTCGCCGCCCTGTGCCAGCGGGGTGAAGCCAGCCGCCTTGATCTTGTCGAGGGCGACAAAGAAATCATCCCAGTTGGTAGGCACCGCGGTGACACCGGACTTGTCGAGCACTTCCTTGGAATAGAAAGCCCAGTTCTGGCCATGCACGTTCACCGGAACGGCATACATATGCCCCTCGCGGCTCGCGGCTTCGATGAAGGAAGGCGGCAGGAAGCTCTTCCATTTGCCTTCCTCGGCAACCTGGTCGACGGTGTTGAGCAGGCCCTGGCTGACCAGATCGTCGAACTGCTTGCCGGTGTTGAACTGCGAGGCCGTGGGCGGATTGCCGCCGACGATGCGGTTGATTGCAGCCGAACGTGCAGCCTGCCCCCCGGCGACGGCCGAGTCGACCCAGACGCCGCCAGCCTTGGTGTACTGGTCGGCGAAGACCTTCACGGCCGCCGCCTCGCCACCCGATGTCCACCAATGCATCACTTCGGCCTTGGGCTTGTCCTGGGCCAAGGCCTGGCCTGAAAGCTCCAGCCCGGCCAGGGCCAGGGCCAGGGCGGCAAGCGCGCCACGGGTACTGAACACGCCGGCAAGCATGGAGCGTGCCGGAGCCCGCAGCAGAAACGCCCTCGTTTTTTCCATGGACATCCTCCCTAAAGGATCGCATGCTGTGTTTATGTAATCGATTGCACGCGCCGGGATATTGATTGCGATCGGGGTTCGTGTCAAGGGGATTGGCTCAGGGCTCCGGTCGCACCCGCAACAGGCAGATGGCAGAGCTTTTTCGAAGTTTTGCCAGCAGGTTGGAGAACGGTAGTCCCATGCCGCCCGCCAAGGAACGAGCCAGACGCATCCAGAGGCGCGCCCCGCGTGATGCCTCCAAGGTCCGCATCGGCGACGTGGCGCGCGCCGCCGGCGTCTCGACCGCCACCGTCAGCCGCGCCCTCACCTTTCCCGACCGCGTCCAAGCCGAGACCCGCGAACGCGTGCTCATGGCCGTGCGAGAACTCGGCTACACGCCCAACAGCGCTGCCCGGCAGTTGCGTGCCGGCTCCTCGCGCACCGTGCTGGTGGTCGTCGGGCCCCGGCGCAATCCGCCCTTCTTCAGCGAGGTGCTCAGGGGCATCGACGTCGCCCTGTCCCAGGCCGGCTATGCCGTGCTGATGGGCAATCTCGACAGCGTCGACGGCAAGGAGAAATATCTGGTCGACCTCGTCTTCGGCGGCCATATCGATGGAGCGCTGGTGCTTGCCTCGACGGTGCCCTCGCATGCCGGACGCACCATCGCCGACTCCGGTATTCCCATCGTCGGCGTCTGCGCCGAGACGGATGTTCCAGGCATACCGGCGGTGGTGGTCGACGACGAGGTCTGCTGCAGGGCCCAGACACGTTATCTTCTCGACAGGGGCCATCGGAATCTGGCCTATCTCGCCGGCCCCAGGGGCAATTACAACGAGCGCCATCGCTATGCCGGCTTCCAGGCCGAAATCGCCGCCGCCGGCCTCGGGCCCGATGATTTCGTACGGTTCGAGGGCCGTTACGACTTTGCCTCCGGAGTCGCCTCGGGCAAGGCCTTCCTGGCCCTGGATCGTCGCCCAACCGGGGTGGTCGCCACCAGCGACGAGATGGCGATCGCCTTCATGACGACCATCCGACGCAGCGGCCTCAGGGTGCCGCAGGACGTGTCCATCGTCGGCTTCGACGGCATCGAGTTCGGCGATTTCGTCGAACCGACCCTGACCACCATTCGCCAGCCGCGCTTCGAACTCGGATCCACCGGCGCAGCCCTTCTGCTCGCGATGATGCGGGGCGAAACCATCCCGGACCGGTTGACCATGCTGAAGGGCGTTCTCGACGAGCGCGAGAGCGCGGGATCGGTAACGGAATGAGCGCCAAGGAAGCGAAGGGAACGGCGAGATCGAGGATCGCCCCCTCCAGCGCCGTTCTTCTACCGGAGCGCGGGCTCGGTTGGTTCGAACTGGCTTATGCGGTCACCATGGACGGCCGATTGGCCTGCCTCGATGCCGGTCGTGACATGCTGGCCCCGGGGCGCGAGCCATCCCCCAAACCCACGTCGACGATAGGCAGGCTCACGACCTTCGACGGCGAGTGGCAGGGAAACCAAACGCATTTTTCTTTGGAATTCGACTATCCGGTCTTCGACGGAATACCCGGCGGCGGCTGGATCATCGCCGACGCGCGTTGCCGCCAGGGGCAGGACAATGCCCGACATCTGGCCGAAGACGGAACCGTGCTGCGGCGCTTCTGCCTGGGCGATGCCATCGAACATCTGCAATGTGACAGCGAGGGCAGGATCTGGTGCGGCTATTGGGACGAAGGGGCCTTGATCAATCGCGCCTGGGGCCGGGGAGGACCGGGCATGCGGGCCAGCGGCCTGATGCGCTTCGCCGCCGACGGAACGGCGTTGTGGTCGCAGGGCGTGGCCCAGGCTGGCTTCCCCGTGGTCGATTGCTATGCGCTGAACGTCGAGCGCAAGGAGATCTGGAGCTGCTACTACACCGACTTCCCCATCCTGCGTGTCGAACCGTCGGGCAAGCAGCAGCTCTGGTCCAACGACATCAGCGGGGTGAAGGCCATCGCCATGGATCGCCATCTCTGCCTGCTGATCGGCGGCTACGCCCAAGACAGCCACCGCATCGTGCTGTTCCGCCTCAGCAGCCATCAGGTCAAGATTCTCGCCGTCTTCGATCTCGACCTCGGCTTCAGCCGCGAACGGCCGGCCCGACTGCTTGTAGCCCGGCACGACACCTTGCATGTCGTGCGGGATGAGCACTGGCATCGGCTGAGCGTGACGGATGTGGCCCTGGCGGCCGGGGTTTACTACTGAAATCGGGCGCCTGAAGGTTCCTCTTCCACAAGGTGAACAAATCCTTCCTTGCATGGCCGCGAAAAATCCCTATATTGCGACTGTCTCGATGAGACATCTCATAGATGGTCCACTGGATCATTGGTTTTGAGAGTGGGCCCCACCCGGGACCCGCTCTTTTTGTTTCGAGGGTTACGTGACCGAACCCGAAGCCATTGTCAGCCAGGCCGATTCGTCGGCCGACGCGTTGAACGAACCGCGCCGTCTCACCGAGACTGGCGTTGCCGCACGCGTGGCAGAAATCACCGAGCGCACCATCCTGCCGCTCGGCTACCGCCTCGTGCGGGTGCGCCTCAACGGCAATAATGGCGGCACCGTGCAGATCATGGCCGAACGTCCCGACGGCACCATGACCGTGGAGGATTGCGAGCTGATCTCCAAGACGCTCTCGCCCGTCCTCGACGTCGACGATCCAATCGGCAAGGCCTATCACCTGGAGATCTCCTCGCCGGGGATCGACCGCCCCCTGGTTCGCGTCAGCGACTTCCAGCGCTGGGCCGGGCACGAGGCCAAGATCGAGATGACCCTGATCGTGGCCGGCCGCCGCCGGTTCCGGGGCATCCTGCTGGGCGCCGAAGGCAGCAAGGCCAGGATTCGTCGCACCGATGCCGGTCCCGGTGAGGCCACCGACGTGGACTTGAAGGTCGACGAGATGAGCGAGGCCCATCTCATCCTGACCGACGCGCTGGTGACGGAATCGCTGCGCCGCGCCAAGGTGGCCTCCAAGGCGCTGGCCGCGCAACTCGAGGCTCAGGAAGCGGCCGAGCTGGAGTCGGGCGAGAGCTCCGATCCGGAAACGCCGGCCAAGCAGCCGCATAGACAACCAAAAACCCGCTGAGAGGAAAGAATCATGGCCGTCAGCGCGAACCGCCTGGAACTGTTGCAGATTGCCGACGCCGTCGCCCGCGAGAAGGTGATCGATCGTCAGATCGTGCTCGCCGCGATGGAAGACGCCATTCAGAAGGCCGCCCGCTCCCGTTATGGTCAGGAGACGGAAGTCCGCGCCGAGATCAACCCCAAGACCGGCGAGATCCGCCTGTCGCGGCTGCTGCAGGTGGTCGACCAGATCGAGAACGACGCCGTCCAGATCCTGCTCGAAGACGCCCGCCGCAAGAACCCGGCCGCTCAGGTCGACGACTGGATCGCCGAAACCCTGCCGCCCTTCGATTTCGGCCGCATCGCCGCCCAGTCGGCCAAGCAGGTCATCGTGCAGAAGGTGCGCGAAGCCGAGCGCGACCGCCAGTTCGACGAATTCAAGGATCGCGTCGGTACCGTGGTGAACGGCCTGGTCAAGCGCGTGGAATATGGCAACGTCGTCGTCGATCTCGGCCGCGGCGAGGCCGTGGTGCGCCGCGACGAACTGCTCCCGCGTGAAGTGTTCCGCCCCGGCGACCGCATCCGCGCCTATCTCTTCGACGTGCGCCGCGAGCAGCGCGGTCCGCAGGTCTTCCTGTCGCGCACCCATCCCCAGTTCATGTCCAAGCTCTTCGAGCAGGAAGTGCCGGAGATCTATGACGGCGTGATCGAGGTGAAGGCGGTGGCCCGTGATCCCGGGTCGCGCGCCAAGATCGCGGTGATCTCGCGCGATTCCTCCATCGACCCGGTCGGCGCCTGCGTCGGTATGCGCGGTTCGCGCGTGCAGGCCGTGGTCGGCGAACTGCAGGGCGAGAAGATCGACATCATTCCCTGGTCGCCGGATGTGGCCACCTTCATCGTCAACGCGCTGCAGCCGGCCGAAGTGTCGAAGGTGGTGCTCGACGAGGATTCCGAGAAGATCGAGGTCGTCGTGCCCGAGGCCCAGCTCTCGCTGGCCATCGGCCGCCGCGGCCAGAACGTGCGCCTCGCCTCCCAGCTCACCGGCTGGGACATCGACATCCTCACCGAGGCCGAAGAGAGCGAGCGCCGCCAGAAGGAATTCGTGCAGCGCACCCAGACCTTCATGACCGCCCTGAACGTCGACGAAGTCGTCGGCCAGTTGCTCGCCTCCGAAGGCTTCCGCACCGTCGAAGAAGTCGCCTATGTCGATCCCTCCGACGTGTCGTCGATCGAAGGCTTCGACGAAGAAACGGCCGAGGAGATCCAGACCCGCGCCCGCGACTACCTCACCGCGGTCGAGGAAGAGTTCGATGCCAAGCGCAAGGCGCTGGGCGTCGAGGACGAGCTGAAGACGGTCGAGGGCGTCTCCACCGCCATGCTGGTGGCGCTGGGCGAGAACGACGTGAAGTCGGTCGAGGACCTTGCCGGTTGCGCCACCGACGATCTCGTCGGCTGGACCGAGCGCAAGGATGGCGAGACCACCAAGCATGCCGGTTACCTCGACGGCTTCGAGCTGAGCCGCGATGAGGCTGAGGCGATCATCATGGCCGCCCGCATCAAGGCAGGATGGGTCGAGGCTCCTGCCCCGGCCGAAGAAGAGCCCGCCGAGGAAGAAGCCTCCGCACTCTCCGAGCATGGAGCATGACCCATAGTGCTGACAGAACGCATCGAGGATGACGATGACCGCCGGGCGCGCGAGCGCCTGTGTGCGGCCACGCGCCTGGTGCGTCCTGTCGATACGCTGATACGCCTCGTCGCAGCGCCCGACGGCACGCTCACCCCGGATCTCAAGCGCGTCCTGCCCGGACGCGGCGTCTGGGTCACCGCCAACCGTGCCAGCGTCGAGGAAGCCATGCGCAAGCGGGCTTTCGCCCGCCTGCTCAAACGCCCGGTCGAGGTGCCGGCCGATCTACCCGATGTCATCGAGCGGCTCCTGCGCAAGGCGGCTCTCGACATGCTCAGCTTTGCCAACAAGGCCGGACTCGTACTTGCCGGCTTCGCCAAAGTGACGGACGCCATCGACTCCGAACGTGTTTCACGCCGCCTCGTGGCCGTGATTCAAGCGCGTGACGGTGCCGAAGACGGTGGCCGCAAGCTTGCGCAAGCCGTCAAACGGGCCTATTGGGATAAAAATGCACCAAACTTCATTACGATTTTCGATTCTGCCCATTTGGATTTGGCATTAGGGCGGACAAATGTGATACATGCTGCGCTCTGCGCGGGCCCGGCGGTTACCGGATTCCTGGATCGCGTTGCAGCGCTTGCTTTCTGGCAGGATGGCGGACTGGCTTCGGCTGAACCACATCCATCCTCCGAAGCCCCGCTGCAGGCGGACGACGAACCCTCAACGCAAGATGCCGCCCCGTCGCAAGACGGCGACGACGTCAGCTGAACTTTCGAATGAAACGGGGCGACCCGCAGGATTTGGCACGGAATGACTGATACGAAAAACCCGGGCGATACGCTGACTGTTCCGCCCACCAAGACGCTGACACTGAAGCGGCCCTCGAGCGCGCCGGATACGGTTCGCCAGAGCTTTTCGCACGGCCGCTCTAAGACTGTCGTCGTCGAGACGGTGAAGCGCCGTCCGTCAGGCCCCGTTACCCCGCCTGCCGCGCCGCCGCCTGCCGCGCCGCCCCCGCGTCAGGCTGCCCCCGTTGCGCAACCTCCGCGGCCGGTCGCACCTCCGGCAGCAGCAGCAGCGCCCCAGCCGGCTCCGCCTCCGCGCGCTGCCGAACCGGCACCTGCGCCGCTTCCGGCAGAAGCTCCCAAGGCCCCGACGCCCGCGCCGGTTCAGCCCGCGCCGGTCGCTGTCGAGAAGCCTGCCGCTCCAGTGGCTGTCGCTCCGACGCCGACCCCGCAGGCGGAAGCACCGGCCCCGCGTCCCGCAGTCCAGGCTCCGGCTCCGGCAGCAGCGCCCCCGGCGGCTCCCCGCCCCGCGGCTCCCGCCGCTGCCGCTCCCTCCGCACCGCGTCCGGTTGCACCGGGACGTCCGGGCGGTCCCCAGCAGGGCGGACGCCCCGGCCAATCGATGGGAGGTCGCCCCCAGGGGCAGCGCCCGAACCGTCCGGGTGCCGGCATGGTTCTGCGCACGCTCTCCAGCGAGGAAATGGATGCCCGCACCCGCGTGCTGGCCGAAGCCCGTGTTCGCGAGGCCGAGGAGCGCAAGCGCGCAGCCGAGGAAGCCGTGCGCCGTGCGGCCGAGGAAGCTCGTCGCGAGGAAGAGCGCAAGGCTGCTGAAATCCGCAAGCGCGAAGAAGAAGAGCGTCATCGCCGCGAGGAAGAAACCCGCCGCCATGGCGAGGCCGAAGCACGGCGCCATCTTGGCGATGCCGCGCCGGCGCCCCGTGAAGGGGCAGCACCGGCCCGGCCCAGCGGCTATGGCGACCGGCGCGAAGGCTCCGGCGACCGGCGTCCGCCGCGCGAAGGCGGTTCCGGCTTCGGTGACCGGCGTCCCCGTGAAGGCGGCGCAGGACCGGCTGGTGAACGTCGCGGTCCGCCGCGCGAAGGTGGTTCGGGCTTCGGCGAGCGCCGTGGTCCGCCACGCGAGGGTGGTTCGGGCTTCGGCGAACGCCGTGGTCCGCCGCGCGAGGGTGGCACCGGTTTCGGCGAACGTCGTGGCCCGCCGCGCGAAGGCGGTGGCGGCTTTGGCGATCGCCGCCCCGGCGGTGGCTTCGGTGCCAATCGTGGCGCCACTGCCTTTACGCCTTCGGAGCCGGCCATCACGCCGCCGGCCGGCCGCAATGTCGGCGGCCCGGTCCGCACCCGCGCGGTTGCCGATGACGACGATAGCGGTCGCAGCGTGCGCCGTGGTCCCGGCGGCCCCGGGCGTGGCAATGCCGCCCCTCCGCGCCGCGAAGCAACGCCGCGCACGACCGAGCAGAAGGGCCGTGGCCGTCTGACCGTGACCAGCGCGACGGGTGAGCAGGACGAGCGCACGCGTTCCGTCGCTTCCTTCCGCCGCCGTACCCAGCGCATGACCGGCCATCGCCATGTCGAGGCCAAGGAAAAGATCATGCGCGAGGTGGTGATTCCGGAAGCGATCACCATCCAGGAACTCGCCAACCGCATGTCGGAACGCGCGGTCGACGTCATTCGCCTGCTGATGAAGCAGGGCGAAATGAAGAAGATCAACGACGTCATCGACGGCGATACCGCGCAGTTGATCGTGGAAGAGCTCGGCCACACCGCCAAGCGCGTCTCGGAAGCCGATGTCGAGGAAGGCCTGTTCGCCGAAGCCGACATCGACGATCATCTGGAGCCGCGCCCGCCGGTGGTGACCATTATGGGCCATGTCGACCACGGCAAGACTTCGCTGCTCGACGCGATCCGCTCGGCCAATGTCGTCTCCGGCGAAGCCGGCGGCATCACCCAGCACATCGGCGCCTATCAGGTGACCTCGCCGCTCGGCGGCAAGATCACCTTCATCGATACACCCGGCCACGCCGCCTTCACGGCCATGCGTGCCCGCGGTGCCAAGGTGACGGACATCGTCGTTCTGGTGGTTGCAGCCGATGACGGCGTCATGCCGCAGACGGTTGAGGCCATCAATCACGCGACGGCAGCCAAGGTGCCGTTGATCGTGGCGATCAACAAGATCGACAAGCCTGACGCCAAGCCGGAACGCGTGCGCACCGAACTGCTGCAGCACAACATCCAGGTGGAATCGATGGGCGGCGAGACCATCGAGGTCGATGTCTCGGCAAAGCAGCGTACCAATCTCGACAAGCTGCTGGAAATGATCCAGCTGCAGGCCGAAATTCTCAACCTGCAGGCCAATCCCGATCGTCCGGCCGAAGGCTCGGTGATCGAAGCTAAGCTCGATCGCGGCCGGGGTCCGGTTGCCACCGTGCTGGTGCAGCGCGGTACGCTCAAGGTCGGCGACATCGTCGTCGCCGGTGCCGAGTGGGGCCGCGTGCGCGCTCTGGTCAACGATCTGGGCGCCAACCTTCCCGAGGCCGGCCCGTCCCTGCCGGTCGAGGTGCTCGGCTTCAACGGCACGCCGGAAGCTGGTGATCGCGTTGCCGTGGTCGAGAGCGAAGCCCGTGCCCGCGAGATCACCGAATATCGTACGCGTCAGAAGCGCGAGAACACCGCGGCCCGCCTTGGTGCCGGTCGTGGCACGCTCGCCGACATGATGGCCGCGGTGAAGGCCGGCTCGGGCGCCCGTGAACTACCGCTGGTCGTCAAGGCCGACGTGCAGGGTTCGCTAGAAGCCATCATCGGTGCCCTCGACAAGGTGGGCAACGACGAGGTGAAGGCTCGCGTCATCCATTCGGGTGTCGGCGGCATCACCGAGTCCGACATCACCCTGGCGGAAGCTTCGGGTGCCGCGGTGATCGGCTTCAACGTCCGCGCCCACAAGGAAGCTCGCGAGGCCTCCGAGCGTACGGGTACCGAGATCCGCTACTACAACATCATCTACAACCTCGTGGATGACGTGAAGGGCGTGCTCTCCGGCCTGCTGGCGCCGACCCTGCGCGAAGAGTTCCTCGGCAATGCCCAGATCCTCGAGGTGTTCAACATCACGAAGGTTGGCAAGGTCGCGGGTTGCCGCGTCACCGACGGCCATGTCGAGCGTGGCGCCAATGTCCGCCTCATCCGCGACAATGTCGTCATCCACGAAGGCAAGCTCTCCACGCTCAAGCGCTTCAAGGACGAGGTCAAGGAAGTCCAGGTCGGCCAGGAATGCGGCATGGCCTTCGAGAACTACCAGGACATGCGCTCGGGCGACGTCATCGAGTGCTACCGCGTCGAGGAAATCAAGCGTACGCTCTGATTGGTCTCGGCAGAAAGTCGCGCAATGGCCGGGTGCAAGCCCGGCCATTGCTGTTTTATGGAGCGCGGACATCCTGTCCGCTCTTGTTTCGGACAGCGCTCCAGCCCATGAAAAGAAAAGAGCGGACAGGATGTCCGCGCTCCCAGAAGAACACCATGCCCCGTCTTACCCCCTCCTCTTCCAAAGCCCCGTCGCAGCGGCAATTGCGTGTCGCGGAACTGATCCGCCACGCCATCGCCGACATCCTGCAGCGCGGTGAGATCATGGATCCCGTGCTCGAAGGCAAGGTCATCACCGTGCCGGAAGTCAGGATGTCGCCCGATCTCAAGGTCGCAACCGTCTATGTGATGCCGCTGGGCGGCGGGGATGGCGAGGCCGTGATCAAGGCCCTGGCCTCCCATGCCAAATATCTGCGCGGCCTGATCGCGCGGCGCGTGACCATGAAATATGCGCCCAATTTTCGCTTCCTCATCGATACGACCTTCGACTACGCCTCCAAGGTAGACACCCTGCTGCGCCAGCCGGACGTCAGCCGTGATCTCGAGCAAAAGCTGCCGGGCCAGGAGGAGGACGAGGAATGAGTGCTCCCCGTTCCACCCGCGTCGAGGTCAATGGCTGGATCATCCTCGACAAACCCGTCGGCATGACCTCGACCCAGGGCGTCTCGGTGGTCAAGCGCGTGTTCAACGCCAAGAAGGCGGGCCATGCCGGCACGCTCGACCCCCTGGCCTCCGGAATCCTGCCCATCGCCCTCGGTGAAGCCACCAAGACGGTCCCCTATGTCATGGACGGCCGCAAGGTCTATCGCTTCACCGTCACCTGGGGGGTGGAGACCAACACCGACGACACCGAAGGCGGCCCGGTGGCGACCTCCGACCTTAGGCCTGAAAAAGCAGAGATCGAAGCCTTGCTGCCCCGCTACACCGGCGTTATCAGCCAGGTCCCCCCGCGTTTTTCCGCCATCAAGGTGGATGGCGAGCGCGCCTACGACCTTGCGCGTGACGGCGAGGAAGTTGAGCTCGAGCCCCGCAATATCGAGGTTCATGCCCTGCGCATCGTCGAATTTACCGGCGAGACCACCACTTTCGAGGCCGAATGCGGCAAGGGCACCTATGTCAGGGCCCTGGCGCGCGACCTCGGCCGCGACCTCGGCTGCTACGGCCATGTCACCGCTTTGCGCCGGGCCATGGTCGGTACTTTCGACGAGCAGGATGCGGTCACGCCCGACGAACTGCGCGCCATGAAGGAAGGCACCCCGGACCTGCCGCCGCTGGCGGAAGCCCTGCTGCCGGTGGAAACCGCCCTCGAGGCCCTGCCGACCCTGATGGTTTCCCAGCATGACGCCAGCCGCCTTGCCCGCGGCCAGGGCGTGATCCTGCGCGGCCGCGACGCGCCGGTCTTCGAAGGCGTGGCGGCAGTGATGTCCGGCGGCACGCTGGTGGCGCTCGCCGAACTCGAGCGCGGCGAATTGCTGCCCAAGCGCATCTTCAGACTATAGAGAGCGTCGCGCCAAAAGGCAGACACCGGTTTTTGCCAAAACGAAGCGGCAACAGCCTCCTTGCAGCGTCGGACCTGATTCCTGAATCGAGTCCGGTGCTGTTGCGTCTTGTGGGCCGGTGACCTCGCCGTCCCGGCAGCAGGGGGGCGGCTCATTTGCGATAGACAGAGGGATTTCAGGCTTCCTGAAACCACTCCGCTCTTCGCAAGGGCAAGATCGATGGACCATGGATGCGCCGGGTTGCCACGGTCTGGAACACGTTGATACCGCCGCGTTGGAAGCTGATGCAGCACATCGACAAATAGAGCAGCCATAGCCTCGTGCGTTCCCAGCCGACCATGGCGCAGGCCTTCTCCCGGTTCGCCCAGAGATTGTCGACCCAGTGCTTGAGGGTCAGGTAAAAATGCATGCGCATCGGCTCGATATCATGGATTTCGAAGCCATGCCGCTCGAGATTGGTCGCGGTCATGCCGATGTGGTCCATCTCGCCGCCCGGGAAAATATAGCGGCGGATGACTCTCATATAGGCCGTTTCCCGGCCGAACTTGGACATGTCGAACAAGGCACGCCGAACGCTGGCCTGGTGGAGATAGCGGCCATCGGGGGTCATCAGGTCACGCATGTGGATGAAATGGCGGTCGTGATTCTTCAGCCCCACATGCTCGAACATCTCGATCTGCGCGACCGCATCGAACTGCCCCGATGGCTCGATGTTGCGATAATCGCGCAATTCCACCTTGACCTTGTCTCCCAGTCCCTCCCGTTCGATTTTCGCGTGGCAGAATTCCAGCTGGCGCTGCGCCAGGGTCACGCCATAGGCCGTGACGCCGTAATGCCTGGCGGCATGACAGACCAACCCTCCCCAGCCGCAACCGATGTCGAGCAATCGGTCACCGGGTTTCAACTGAAGCTTCTGGCAGATACGGTCGAGCTTGGTCCTCTGGGCATCTTCGAGCGAGGATTCCGGGCTCTGGAAATAGGCCGCCGAATAGACCATCTCGGGATCCAGGAACAATTGATAGAACTCGTTCGAGACGTCGTAATGGAACTGGATCAGCTCCTTGTCGTCCCGCCCCTTGGCATAGTGCATCGGAACCGAGCCACCGAAGCTGGGCAGTGGGGCTGCCCTGGCCATCCGGCCGAAGAGGAATGGCGTGGCAAACCTCAACAGCTTCATTTTGGGGAATGACCGGCCCGTGGCGAGTGCCTTGCTGTGATTCCAGCGTGCCGCCGCCTGGAGCGGGCTTCCACCGACGATATCGACCTCCTGTTCGGCGTATAGCTCGAACAGCGTCATCAGCCTCGGGCGCGTCAACATCCGCCGTATCGCCTCGGGCGAGCGCAACACGAAGCGGATGTCGTCTCTGGCGCGAGGCCCGAGCGGCAGAACTTCGCCGTTCCACAATTCGAGGCTGAGATCCGCTCCAAGCTTGTCGGCGACCTCCCCGACGAGCCGACGCGTAACTGCAAGACGCTTTTCTTCTAGATTCATGGACGCCGCTTCAGGGGTTGGGGGGCCTGCCTGCACTCACCCCACTCGGCGTGAAGGCAATGCAGCGACGCGTCCCGATTCGACCGGCTCGGGCAAACGTCTCTCCATCTCCCTTTTGACAGGTTTAATACTACCTGCAACCCAGAGGTGCATCACCCCGCGGTGACAAGGAACAGGAACGATTCGAGGCTGAGTCACGCGGCTGTAGCGTCAGGGGCGACAGTCCTCAGGGCACCTTGGCATCGATGCCCGGCAGCTGGGCGATCGCGCCGGCGAGAAATTCGATCAGCAGCCTGACACGCGCAATCCCGGCGCGTTCGGGCACGATCAGCATGTTCAAAGGTGTCGGCAGCGGCGCATACTCAGGCAGGATTGGCTCCAGCCGCCCCTGCTCCAGGAGATCGTCGACCAGCCAGACATGGGTCGGGCCGAAGCCGCGGCCGGCCGCGAAGGCTTCGCGCGCCGCAAGTCCGTGATCGACCTGCAGGCGGCCGCCGAAGGGTATGGCATGGCGGCTTCCGTCCGGCCCCTCGAGAATGAGCGTCTCGCTACCCGCAATGTTCGACATGCGTATCCCCTCGAGCCCGCCCAGGTCTTCCGGCGTCTCCGGTCGGCCGTACCGGGCCAGAAAGCCTGGAGCCGCCACGAGGATCCGCCGGCTGCGACCTAGCGATCGCCTCTTCATGGAGCTCTCGTCGAGTGGCCCGAGCCGTAGCGCCAGGTCGACGCCTTCCCGGACGAGATCGATTTGCGCGTCCGTAAGGCTGAATTCGACCCTGATGTCGGGATGACGATCCTGGAAGGCAAAGAGCAGGCCGGCGATGTACCGAACACCGAGGGCCGCCGTGCAAGACACGCGGACCGTGCCGGCATGCTCGCCCTGCCCCTGTCGCGCCTCGTCGCCGGCCTGCTCGACGAGGCGCAGGATCTGGACGGCATGCGCATAGTAGCGGCCGCCTTCCTCGGTGAGCGAGACACGCCGGGTCGTGCGGCTGAGAAGAGCCACGCCCAGCGCATCCTCGAGCTCGCTCAGGTGCCGCGTGACGCTGGACTGGCCGATGTTCAGTTCGCGCGCGACCGCGGAGAAATTTCCACGCTCTGCGACGCGAACAAAACTACGCAAGCGTTCCAAAGTGACGTCCGATTTATTCATAATTCGGCACAATATTATGCATTCTCTCGATGTAGCGGATTATACGGAGCTTCCCTAGCTTTGAGGAATGATTTCTCATTCCTGGAAGCACCCATGAAAGTCCTGCTTGTCTTCGCGCATCCCGAACCCCGCTCGCTCAACGCAAGGCTCCGCGACGTCGCCATCGCCGAACTCGAGGCCCAGGGCCATGAGGTCCGCCTGTCCGATCTCTATGCCGACAAATGGAAATCAGAAGTCGACCAGGCCGATTTTCCGGCGCTGGAAGCCGACACCCGGCTGATACCGGTGCAAGCCTCCGAGAAGGCCTTCGAGGCCGGCACGTTGACCGACGACGTCAAGGCCGAGATCGAGAAGTTGCTCTGGGCCGATGTCCTCATCCTGCAGTTTCCCCTCTGGTGGTTCGCCATGCCGGCCATCCTCAAGGGCTGGGTCGACCGTGTCTTCGCCTATGGTTTCGCCTATGGCGTGGGTGAGCACAGCGAGCGGCGCTGGGGGGATCGGTATGGCGAGGGGACCTTGGCCGGCAAGCGCTCGATGCTGATCGTCACGGCCGGAGGCTGGGAAGAACATTATACGCCGCGCGGCATCAATGGCCCGATCGACGACCTCTTGTTCCCGATCCATCACGGTATTCTCTATTATCCCGGCTACGACGTGACGCCACCCTTCGTGGCCTATCGCGCCGATAGCCTGAAGGAAGCGGGTTTCGAGGCTCTGGCCGAACGCCTGCGGGACAGAATGCGAACACTGCCGTCGATATCGCCCATCCCCTACCGGCGCCAGAATGCGGGCGACTACCTGATTCCGACCATGCAATTGCGAGCCGGGCTCGAAACGCCGGGCGAAATCGGCTTCTCGCTGCATCGGCGCGTGCCGCTCGGCTGAGCCCGGATGGCCGCTACAGCCTGGCGTCGCCTTCGGCCTCACGCAATGCCCGATCCTCGGTCTGGATTGTGACATGGCTGATGCCGAACTCGTGCCCGACGAGTTCGCGTGCCGCCACCAGGACCTCGCGTGCCCGCGCCATGTCGGCCAGCACCAGATGGCCGCTCATGGCGTCGAGCCCCGAGGTGATCGTCCACACATGCAAATCATGCACAGCGACCACGCCGGGAATCTCGACCAGCTTTTTCTCGAGCAGCGCGAGATCGACCTCGGGCGGCGTGCCTTCCATCAGGATGTGCACCGCCTGCCTCAGCAGGATCCAGGTGCGCGGCACGATGAACAGGCCGATCCCCGCGCCAATGAGGGGATCGACCTTCGTCCAGCCCGTCAGCATCACCACGAGGGCGGCGAGGATGACGCCGAGGGAGCCGAACATGTCTGACAGCACTTCAAAATAGGCACCTTTGACGTTGATGCTCTCCGAAGAGCCACCGGACAGGAGTTTCATGCTGATCAGGTTGACCGCCAGCCCTGTCGCGGCCACCGCCAGCATCGGGCCGCCGAGAATCTCGGGTGGATTGCGGAAGCGCTCATAGGCTTCATAGAGAATGTAGACGGTCAGCAGCAGCAGCACGACGGCATTGGTGAGCGCCGAGAGCACCTCCATACGCACATAGCCATAGGTCTTCTGGGGCGTGGCGGGCCGTTCGGCGAAGCGGATGGCGATCAGGGCCAAGGCCAGGCCACCGGCATCCGTCAGCATATGAGCAGCATCCGCCAGCAAAGCAAGGCTGCCGGTCCACAGGCCACCGACAACCTCGGCCACCATGAAGGCCGAGGTCAAGGCGAAAGCAGCCAGCAGACTGCCCTTATGGCGACCAGCCGCCGTCTCTCCGCGCGAGACCGCCCCCTGCACATGCCGGTGTCCCATCATACCCCTCGCCACTGCCGCAGCCCAATGCCGCGGTGCAGGAGAAACCTAACTCCTCTAGCCACTAGAGAAGCAAGGCCCAGAGTCGATGGACGATGCGAATGTCCGGCAAGCCGCCGATGCGACTCAATGCTTGCGGGTCTTGGGCTTGGCAACAGCAGGGACAGCCTTTTCCTCCGGCGCCCCCTTTTCATTCAGCTCGTGCACGTCATAGAAGCGGGAGGTCAGCGTCGATTTTGCCTCCTCGCCAACGATGAACTTCTTGGCCATCTCCCAGTGGCGAAGATCGCTGCCTTCCGGACAGCCTTCGCGCAGCCAGATCTCATAGGCCTTCATTCGAATACGCTGTTCGGTCGTGTGTGGCATTGCTGCGCTCCCTCGTCGGGTTTTACGGGACGGCACTGGTCGGGCGCTGGGGCAAAGTCATGGCACGACGTTCGCCCAACCGCGATCGGCCGGCCGTCACGATGAAAACGTGCTCGCGGGCGCCTGGTTCCCAGGGCAGGCAAGGATTGACGCTCCGCTCCATGGCGAGCTGGGCGAGGATCGGCATTCGCGGACGGATCATCGGCAAGGATGTCGAGTGCAGAATCGGCCTCTCCGCCTTGCGAGCGTCTCAGGCCTCCCCGCCATTGGCGAGAAAACGCTCCGCGCTTAGAACGATCTTGCTGTCCTGCCCGCCCACCAGCTTCTCGTCCTTGTCGGGATAGGGCAGGTCCACCAGCACGGCGCGGATGGCGGCCAAGCGGGTGCGCAGCTTGTCATTGGCCTTGATGATGGTCCAGGGCGTGTCCACTGTATCGGTCGCCTCCAGCATGCGGTCATAGGCCTGAGAATAATCATCCCATTTGCCCACCGCGTGGTGGTCGATCGGCGAGAGCTTCCACTGCTTGAGCGGGTCCGCATAGCGCGCGTGCAGGCGCTTGAGCTGCATAGCCTGGCCGATGGTAAGGAAGAGCTTGAACAGCCGGATGCCGTCACGCACCAGCATCGCCTCGAACTGCGGCGCTTCGTGCAGGAATTTGTCGGTTTGTTCCGGCGTGCAAAACCCCATCACCGGCTCGACGCCGCCGCGATTATACCAGGAGCGGTCGAAGATCGCGATCTCGCCCTTGGTCGGCAA
Organism: Labrys sedimenti; assembly: GCF_034424805.1. Classification (NCBI taxonomy): domain Bacteria; kingdom Pseudomonadati; phylum Pseudomonadota; class Alphaproteobacteria; order Hyphomicrobiales; family Xanthobacteraceae; genus Labrys; species Labrys sedimenti. Next base: position 35,863 of record NZ_JAXOUF010000002.1, on the reverse strand, counting down.
TTGGCTGACATAGCGCTGGAAATACCACTGTCCCTGCTCGGTGGGCGTCGGTTTCGACAATGCGACCACGCGCGCATCCCGAGGGCTCAGATGCTGAGTAAAGCGATGGATGGCACCGCCCTTGCCGGCCGTGTCCCGCCCTTCGAACACCACCACCACACGCTCACCCTGCTCCTTGACCCAGGTCTGTGCCTTGAGGAGCTCAATCTGTAGAGCGCGCAGATCCCGCTTGTAGGTCTTGGACTTCAACTTTTCCTTGTGCGGGTAGTTGCCTGATCGGAAAGCGGCCTCGTCGATCTCCGGAGGCAGGTCGAGATCATCCAGACGAAACCCGGCAATCGCCTTCTTGAGCGCTTCATCCGTCTGCTTACCCACCTTCTTTGTCATGGAACCTCTCCAAATCCGCGCGATCGTCGTGAAACTGTCATCGCTCTGTCTACATTGCCAGCATGAACGATTTCCACAATGCCTAGAGCAAAGCGCGTTCCGGCAGAAACACCCTTTGCCCTGGCTCTCTGGTTGGACGCGTCCTTGCGATTCGAGACCAATCCGTCAAATCGCAAGACGCTTTGGATGGAAAGCCGCAATGTCGATGGTGATGGAACGCTCCTGGCTCTTGACGAAATTGGCCTGGGGCGGTGTAGGTGGTCCGGTGGGCTCAAACCGAAACATCCTGAACCGCATCTGGAGTCGCCGTTGGCTCGTGCTCTCGATCGCGGTCCTGCTGGCCGCTCTCGTGCTGTGGGACGGCGCCAATCCCTGGCATGGGTTGCTCATCTTCGCCATGATCGTCGCCGCGACGGGCACCATTCCTTCGACCGGCAGCCATGACGGCAGCATCCGGCCCGCTCTTCCCGAAGGTAGCGGCAAGCCCTCCTTCGACGATCTGGTAATGGCCATTCCGGATCCCGTCATCGTGCTCGATTCGGAGCTTGCCGTCCGTTATTTCAACCGCCGTGCCCGCGACATCGTGCCTAATCTGCGCATCTCCGAAGCGCTGACCTATGCGCTGCGCGTGCCGGAACTGGTGGATGCCATCCGCTCCGCCCTCGACACCGGGGCCAGCCGACAGATCGAATATTCCGAACGTGTGCCGATCGATCGCGTCATCGAAGCGCAGATCTCCACCATTGCCGGCGAGAACGGGCGCACGGCCTTCGTGGTGATCGTGCTGCGCGATGTCACCCAGCGCCACCGGGTCGAGCAGATGCGGGTTGATTTCGTCGCCAATGCCAGCCACGAACTGCGCACGCCGCTCGCCTCCCTGCTCGGCTTCGTCGAAACCCTTCAGGGTCCGGCACGCAACGATGCCGCCGCGCGCGAGAAATTTCTCGACATTATGCGCTCCCAGGCCAATCGCATGTCCCGGCTGATCGACGATCTCCTGTCGCTCTCGCGCATCGAGCTCAACGCCCATGTCCAGCCCGACAAGCCGGTCGAGCTCGGTGCCGTGGTCGGCCATGTCGCCGATACGCTCGGCCCTCTCGCCCAGGATCGGAGCGTCACGCTCAGCGTCGACAAGCGCGTCCCGACGCTGGAAGTGCGCGGCGAGCGGGACGAACTGATCCGCGTCTTCGAGAATCTGGTGGAAAACGCCATCAAATATGGCGCGTCCGGCGGCAAGGTCGAGGTTACCCTCGATTCGCTGCCCAAGCCACAGGGCAAAGGCCGCGAGGCGGTGGTGACGGTACGCGACTATGGCCCGGGCATTGAAGCCGAGCATGTGCCGCGTCTGACCGAACGCTTCTACCGAGTGGATGCCGCAAAATCCCGCGAGAAGGGCGGCACCGGCCTCGGGCTCGCCATCGTCAAACACATCGTGGCACGCCACCGCGGCCGCCTGGGCATTGAGAGCGTACCCGGCGAAAGCACGGTTTTCTCGGTTCGGATCGACCAGATCGACTGACGCCGTGAGGTATTTTCAGGAAATGCCGCCTCTTTCGGCGATTTCGCCAAATTTTCGAGTTGATCTCAAAAAACGTCGGGCGCCTGAGCAGGAAAGGTCCGCAATCTCGAATCTTGCATGATGACGAAAGCTGCGGGCATCGTCATAGAATTTCGGCGGATTTTAACAATCCCGTCATCGCTCTTGCGAGGCAGCTGACAAGATTCGATCAAGCCATTGAATTAAAACGGTTTTATTTGTCATAAAACGATAGCCTAACTGTCATAGAACCGTTGCTGCCGGCTTGTTAGGAGTCGCGCCGTAGACAGGGTTGCCGACCGGTAAACGATCGTAGCGCCTGTCCAGAGAACAACGGAGATAGACCGTGAAGCTTTCCTTCCTCGCGCTCGCCGCTTCGGTAGCCCTGTCCAGCACGATCGCCGCGACCGCCGCCTTCGCTGCCGACATCACCGGCGCCGGTGGCACCTTCCCCGCCCCGGTCTACAATGCCTGGGGTAGCGATTTCAAAGCCAAGACCGGCACTGCGCTGAACTATCAGGCAATCGGTTCGGGCGGCGGCCAGACCCAGATCACCAACCGCACCGTCGATTTCGGCGCGTCCGATGCTCCGATGGCCACCGACAAGCTGACCGCTGCCAAGCTGCTGCAGTTCCCGACCGTGATCGGCGCCATCGTGCCGATCGTGAACATCGAGGGTGTGTCCGCCGACCAGCTGACGCTGACCGGCGCGATCATCGCCGACATCTACCAGGGCAAGATCACCAAGTGGAACGATCCGAAGATCGCCGAGCTCAACAAGGATGTGAAGCTCCCCGATCTCGACATCGCCCCGGTCTACCGCGCCGACGGCTCGGGCACGACCTATGTCTTCACGTCCTATCTTTCGGCCGTGAGCCCCGACTGGAAGAGCAATATCGGCGCCGCCACCTCGGTGCAATGGGCGACCGGCTCGGGGGCCAAGGGCAATGACGGTGTCGCCGGCGCCGTGAAGAACACCCAGGGCGCCATCGGCTATGTCGAATATGTCTACGCTGCCAACAACAGCTTGACCACCACGCAGCTGCAGAACAAGGACGGCAAGGTCGTCAAGCCGACCGTTCCCGCGTTCCAGGCCGCGGCCGCCAAGGCCGATTGGAAGGGCGCCAAGGATTTCGCCGTCTCGATGATCGACGTCGGCGGCGAAACCTCCTGGCCGATCGTTTCCACCACTTTCATCCTGCTGCCGAAGGATCCCAAGGACGCCAAGCAGTCGGCCGAAGTCATGAAGTTCTTCGACTGGGCCTACAAGGATGGCGGCGCGACGGCCGAGAAGCTGCACTACATCCCGCTGCCCAAGGAAGTGATCGATACCGTTCGCACCGCCTGGAAGAGCGAAGTGAAGGCTGCCGACGGCAAGGCCGTCTACGAATAAGCTGAAAACCCGGCCCGGCGCAGAACTGCGCCGGGTCATCCTCTTTGATCGAATCACAGGCTGGAATATCGCCATGAGCGCCGTAGCCGACTCCTCGCTGGACGCATCCAACTCGGCCGCAAAGGTCGCGCAGGGTTCTCCCTCGCCCGGGGCCAAGACGGTTCCTGGCGCCAATCTGGATCCCATCTTCAAGGCCGCCCTCTATGGTTGCGGCTCCCTCGTGCTGATCCTGCTCTGCTCGATCGTCGTGCTGCTCTTCTATGGCGGCTGGCCGGCGCTGGCCCATTTCGGGCCGAGCTTCTACTGGTCCACCGCCTGGAACCCCGTCACCGAGAAATTCGGCGCCGGCGTCATGATCTACGGCACGCTGTTCACCGGCATTCTCGCTTTGATCATTGCCTTGCCGATGTCCTTCGGCATCGCTTTCTTCCTCACGGAGATCGCACCCCAGAGCGTGCGGCGGCCGATCGGCATCGCCATCCAGCTCCTGGCGGCCGTGCCCTCGATCATCTTCGGCATGTGGGGGTCCCTGATCGTGGCGCCGATCCTGGCCCAGACGATCTATCCGCCGATCATCTCCATCCTCTCGCACGTGCCGGTGCTCGGCTATCTGTTCAAGGGCCCCACCAACGGCGCCGGCATGCTCACGGCCGGCATCATCCTGGCCCTGATGATCATTCCCTTCATCACCGCGATGTTCGTCGAGATCCTCGAAGCCGTGCCCGCCATGCTGAAGGAATCGGCCTATGGCGTCGGCGCCACCACCTATGAGGTCTTCCGCAACGTCTCGGTGCCCTATGGCCGCACGGCCCTGGTCGGCGCCGTCATGCTCGGCTTCGGCCGCGCTTTGGGCGAGACGATGGCGGTGACCTTCGTGATCGGCAACGCCAACCGAATATCGGCATCGCTGTTCTCCTCGGGCGCGACCATCGCCTCCACCATCGCCAACGAATTCCCGGACGCACCGGCCGGCTCGCTGCGCAGCCAGTCGCTGCTGGAGCTGGGCTTCGTCCTCTTCGTGATTTCCTTCATCGTGCTTGCGATCTCCCGCATGCTCGTGCGCACCAACGCCAAGTAAGGGAGAGCATCATGGCCAATCTCGCCCAAGGCAGCGCCCGTCTCGCCCGCCGCCGCGCCCTCGACTATGCCTACAAGGTCGTCTCCATCAGCTTTGCCGCTATCTCCCTGCTGGCGCTGGCATGGATCCTGTTCACGCTGCTGCGTGAGGGGCTGCCCTCGCTGACCATGGACCTCTTCACCAAGGACATGGCCGATGGCGGCCTGCGCAACGCCATCGTCGGCTCTCTCGTCATGGTGCTGCTCGCCCTCCTGATCGGTGCGCCGATCGGCATCATGGCCGGCACCTTCCTCGCCGAGGCTGGCCGCGGCAGCAAATTCGCCGATGCGGTGCGCTTCATCAACGACATTCTGCTCTCCGCGCCGTCCATCCTGATCGGCCTGTTCGTCTACCAGATGATCGTGGTGGCAACGGGCGGCTTCTCCGGCTGGGCCGGCGTGATCGCCCTCGCCATCATCATCCTGCCGGTGGTCGTGCGCACCACCGAGGACATGCTGGCCCTGGTGCCGACCAGCCTGCGTGAAGCCGCCTTTGCCCTGGGATCGCCGATGTGGAAGGTCATCACCTTCGTAACCTGGCGCTCGGCCCGTACCGGTATCGTCACCGGCATCCTGCTGGCCTTGGCCCGCGCCGCCGGCGAGACGGCACCGCTGCTGCTTACAGCCTTCGGCAATTCCAACTGGTCGCTCAACCTCGGCAACGCATTTGCCAGCTTGCCGGCAGCCATCTACCAGCTCGCGCCCTATCCCGACCCCAAGGCCGTCTCGGTGGCCTGGAGTGGCGCCCTCCTCATCACGGCCGGCGTGTTGGCGCTCAATATCCTGACCCGCTTCGTGCTCGCTCCCAAGAAATGAGTGCTCCCATGTCCGCTACCCCCCAAGCCTCCATCGCGGTTGCCGAACGCCCGATCGCTGATCCAGCCGCCGCCGTGAAGCTCAAGGTCGAGAATCTCGACTTCTATTATGGCGAGAAGCATGCGCTCAAGGGCATCAACCTCGACATGATCGACCGGCAGGTCACTGCCATGATCGGTCCCTCCGGCTGCGGCAAGTCGACCCTGCTGCGCGTGCTCAACCGCATGTACGACCTCTATCCGGGGCAGACCGCCAAGGGCCGCGTGCTGCTCGACGGCCAGAACGTCATCGGCAAGGAAATCGATCCGGCCGTGCTGCGCGCCCGCATCGGCATGGTGTTCCAGAAGCCGACGCCCTTCCCGATGTCGATCTATGACAATATCGCCTTCGGCGTGCGCCTGCATGAGTCCATCTCCAAGGCGGAGATGGACCAGCGCGTCGAGTGGTGCCTCACCAAGGCCGCCTTGTGGAACGAGGTCAAGGACCGCCTGCACGCTTCGGCCCTCGGCATGTCCGGCGGCCAGCAGCAGCGCCTGTGCATCGCCCGCACCATCGCGGTGAAGCCCGAAGTCGTGCTGCTGGACGAGCCGACCTCCGCACTCGATCCGATCTCGACCGCCAAGATCGAGGAACTGATCGACGAATTGAAGCGGGACTTCACCATCGTCATCGTCACGCACAATATGCAGCAGGCGGCGCGCTGCGCGGATGTGACGGCCTTCTTCTATCTGGGCGACCTCATCGAGGTCGGCCAGACCAACAAGATGTTCACCACCCCGAACGACAGCCGTACGCAGGACTACATCACCGGCCGCTTCGGCTGATTCCCGGCCAGCGTCGAATTCATTTGGAGGCGGCATGTCCGACCATATCGTTACATCCTTCGACCAGGAACTGCGCGAACTGCGCAACATGATCGCCGAAATGGGTGGCTACGCCGAGAAGAGCGTGGCCGACAGCGTCGAAGCCCTGCTCAAGCGTGACACCCAGCGCGCCAAAGCGGTGATCGATCTCGATGCCGCGATCGACAAGCTGCAGCGCCAGGTCGAGGACCGGGCCATCCTGATCATCGCCAAGCGCCAGCCGCTGGCCCTCGACCTGCGCGAAATCGTCTCGGCCCTGCGGGTGGCCAATGACCTCGAACGGATCGGCGACCTCGGCAAGAACGTCGCCAAGCGCGTGGTGGCCATCCACAGCCACGCCCAGCCGGCCCAGCTCTTCGGCGGTTTCGATCACATGGCCGACCTGGTGCTCGAGCAGCTCAAGCAGGTGCTCGATGCCTTCGCCCAGCGCAACGTCGAGGAAGCGCTCTCGGTCTGGCGCTCGGACGGCGAGATCGATGCGATGTATACCTCGCTGTTCCGCGAATTGCTGACCTACATGATGGAAGATCCGCGCAATATCGGCTTCTGCACCCATCTGCTGTTCTGCGCCAAGAACATCGAGCGCATCGGCGACCACGCCACCAACATCGCCGAGACGGTGCACTATTTGGTCACCGGTGAATCGCCGGCCGGCGAGCGGCCCAAGGCGGACAACAGCACCGATCTTGTCGATCTTCCTGTGCCGGCTAAATAACAAGGGATAGGCCATGCCTCCCAAGGTTCTGATCGTCGAGGACGAAGAAGCCCTGACTCTGCTGCTGCGCTACAATCTCGAAGCCGAAGGCTATGAGGTCGATAGCGTCGCACGCGGAGACGATGCCGAGATTCGGCTGCGCGAAAGCGTGCCGGACCTCGTCCTGCTCGACTGGATGTTGCCGGGCCTGTCCGGCATCGAATTGTGCCGGCGCATCCGCATGCGGCCGGAAACCGAGCGCCTGCCGGTGATCATGCTCACGGCGCGCGGCGAGGAAACCGAACGCGTGCGTGGCCTTGCCACCGGCGCCGACGACTATGTCGTCAAGCCCTTCTCGGTGCCCGAACTCTCGGCCCGCGTGCGTGCCTTGCTGCGCCGGGCCAAGCCCGATCACGTCGCCTCCCTGCTCAAGGCCGGCGACATCTCGCTCGACCGGGAGACCAAGCGTGTCCATCGCGGCAATCGCGAGATCCGCCTCGGCCCGACCGAGTTCCGCCTGCTCGAATTCCTAATGCAGGCGCCGGGACGGGTGTTCGCGCGCGAGCAGTTGCTCGACAGCGTCTGGGGCCGCGACGTCTATATTGACGAGCGCACGGTCGACGTGCATGTCGGCCGCCTGCGCAAGGCGATGAATCGCACCCGCGAGATCGATCCGATCCGCACCGTGCGTGGCGCCGGCTATTCCTTCGACGAGACCTTCGCCAAGCAATCCTGAGGGCGGTTTGCGGGCATTGCCCGCCCGCTTCCTTTCGCCAAGGCTGCGCGACGTAGTGAGTAATACCAGCACGCTTTGAGTTCGACTCATCAACGTCATTGCGAGCGAAGCGAAGCAATCCAAGAGCCCTGAACTCCAGGCCTGCGAGTTCCTGGATTGCTTCGCTTCGCTCGCAATGACGGGTCGGGGATTGCGCGAGTTGGTGTAAGGGTGAGCATCAGTGTCTGACCAGTTCTCTGGCCACGCAATCACGCCCCCAGATCCGCCAGGCGTCCCTGCAGATAGCGGCGGATGGCCGGGTCGCTCTCCAGGCCGATCGCCCGCGAATAGGCATTGCGGGCCTCTTCCGGCTTCGCCGCCCGCGCCAGCAAGTCGGCACGCGCTGCCCAATAGGGCTGGTAATCGATGATGCGTCCGTCGCCGGCGACCTCGTCGAGCGCGTCCAGACCAGCCTGCGGCCCCGCAAGGCGGCCCAGCGCCACGGCCCGGTTGATGGCGGCCACCGGAGAAGCGGTCAGCAGGACCAGGGCTTCATACAGCGTGACGATCGCGGCCCAGTCCGTCGCCGCGCAGATGCGTCGATGAGCATGGGCCGATTGCAGCGCGGCTTCCAGCTGATAGCGGCCGATCTGGCGGACCTGGCCGGCCCGGGCAAGCAAGGCCTCGGCCTCCTCGATCAGCCCGGCATCCCAGAGCGCGGTATCCTGCTGCTCCAGCGGAATATAATCGCCACCCGGGCCGCGGCGTGCCGCTCGCCGCGCTTCGGCGTGCAGCATCAGCGCCAGCAGTCCCAGCACTTCTGCCTCGCCGGGCAGGAGCGAGGCCAGCAGCCGGCCGAGCCAGATACCTTCCGCCGACAGATTGCGCTCGCGGGCGTGAGCCCCTTCCGGATCGGCCCAGCCCTCGGCATAGACGGCGTAGACGGCCGCCAGCACCGCATCGAGGCGGCCGGGCAGCTCGTCGGGCTCCGGGATGCGGAAGGGAATGCCGGCCTGCTTGATCTTGGCCTTGGCCCGCACCAGCCTCTGGCCCATCGCAGTGGGTGAGACCAGGAAGGCGCTGGCGATCGCGCCGGCATCGAACCCCAATATCACCTGCAGGATCAGGGGCGCACGCACGGAAGCATCGAGAGAGGGATGGGCGCAGGCGAACATCAGGCGCAGGCGCTCGTCGGGCACGGCATGCCGCTCGCCCTGCTCCGAGGCGAGGGCCTCGACATGGCGGATGACCGCGTCCGCCTTTTCGCCGCGCAGCCTGGCGCGGCGGGCCGCATCGATCTGGCGGCGGCGGGCCGCGGTCAGGAGCCAGGCCTCGGGATTGGCGGGCACGCCGCCCGCCGGCCAATGTTCCAAGGCTGCCGCGAAGGCGTCGGCCAGGGCGTCCTCCGCCCCCGCAATGTCGCTCGAGCGTGCCGCAAGAAGTGCGACGAGACGGCCATAGCTGCGTCGCGCCACGACTTCGGCAAGGTCGGCAGCGGGGGCCGAAGACACCGGCTCGGCTCGTTTGCTCAATAGTCCTTCGGGTCCCATATCGGCCGGACCTCGATGGTCCCGATGGCCGCGCTCGGGCAGCGCGCCGCCCAGCCGATCGCGGCATCCAGGTCCGGCACGTCGATGATGTAGAAGCCGCCGAGCTGCTCACGGGTGTCGGCAAAGGGACCGTTGAGCACCTGGCTCTTGCCGTCGGCGATACGCACGGTGGTGGCCGAAGCCGTCGGACGCAAGCGGCTCCACGGTCCCAGGCTGCCGGACGACTGGAGCGCCTGCGTGTAGGCTTGGTAGGCGGCCAGGATCTGCTGCTTGTTGGCGGGATCCGCCTTCAGCATGGCTTCTTCGTTGCTGTAGATCAGAATTGCGAACTGCATGGGTTCCTCCTGTCTCTGCCGGCGCATGATGCGCCGGCATGACAATGACGCGCCATCCCGTTCGCTTTCGACAGCGGCAGGAAAATTATGCGCTTGCCTTGGTAAGCTGCTCGATCTCGGCCGATCCGAGATTGAGCTCGGTCGCCTTGATCAGGTCGGCGAGCTGCTCGACGCTGGTGGCACTGGCGATCGGAGCGACGATCCCGGGCCTTGCGATCAGCCAGGCTATGGCAATCTGGGCCGGCGTGGCGTTCTTGGCCGCGGCCACCGCATCCAGGGCGGCAAGGATGCGCAGGCCCCGCTCGTTGAGGTAATTGCCCATGTCGCCGCCACGGGCATTGCTCTTGGCGAAATCGGCTTCGCTGCGATATTTGCCGGACAGGAAGCCCTTGGCCAACGAAAAATAGCTGGTCACGCCGATCTCGTTCTTGAGACAGAAAGCCTCGAGTTCGCGCTCATAACCGGAACGATCATAGAGATTATATTGTGTCTGCAAGTTCTCGAAGCGCGGCCACATCTCCTTGGTGCTGATCGCCAGCGCCTTGAACATGGTGTTGGCGCTATGATTGGAATTGCCGATCACCCGGACCTTGCCGTCCTTGACCAGCTCGGCATAGATGCCCAGCGTCTCCTCGAGTTCGACTTCCGGATCCTCCCAGTGGGAGAGATAGAGATCGATATAGTCGGTCTGCAGGCGCTTGAGCGAATCCTCCACCGCCTGGACGATGTAGGCACGCGACAAGCCCTTCTTGCCCGGCCCCATTTCCGAGCCGACCTTGGTGGTGATCACGATCTCGGCGCGATTGCCGCGAGCCTTCATCCATTTGCCGATGATCGCCTCGGATTCGCCGCCCTGATTGCCGGGAACCCAGGCTGAATAGACATCGGCAGTGTCGATCAGGTTGAAACCACCCCCGACGAAAGCATCGAGGACGGCGAAGGAGGCTTTCTCATCCGCGCTCCAGCCGAAGACATTGCCACCCAGGCCAAGCGGAGCAACCGACAGATCCGACCGTCCAATCGCACGTTTTTCCATGAATGCTCTCCATATTCATGACAACAAATGGGCCGTCCGGCACACGAGCGTGCCGGTTCGGGCTCAAGGGCCGCAGGGAGTTCAAATCGAATAGGTCAGCTCTTGTTCCCCGCCCCCTGCCTGACGCATCTCTTCCACCGACATGTTGTCGAGCAGGTTGGAAGAGAGGTCCCGCACACGCCGCATCAAAAGGCGTACAGTGCAACCTGGAACATCCGGGCAGTCGAGGCAAGGCTGATAAGCGGTATGGCTGGCGCAGGCGATCGGCGCGAGCGGACCGTCGAGAACCCGGATGGCATTGCCGACACTGATCTGGCTGGCCTCGCGCGCCAGCATGTAGCCACCGCCCTTGCCTTTCTTGGAGCGTACGATGCCGGCCACGCGCAACTCGCCCAGGATCGCGTCGAGAAACTTTTTGGGAATGCGGTTGGCTTCGGCGATTTCCTGGCTTTGCGCCGTCTCGCCGGCCGGCAGGCTGGCGAGGTGCGCCAGCGCCTTGAGACCATATTTGCCCTTGTTCGTCAGCATTGACCGATTCGCTCCACGCAGGACAAAGTCCATCCTGTCTATCACGAATATAGGGATTATGGACCGAATCGGTAAGAGCCATTGCTAGGAAGGTGGCAGCGCAACACCCCTTCTCCCCTTGCGGGAGAAGGTCCCGGCAGGGGGATGAGGGGAGCCGCGCAGACACACGTGAACTCGCCGCCAGCTATCCGGCATCACTTTGCTCGGACCCCGCCGCCGGCCGGCCCGGCGGTTCGGGCGACAGGTCCTCATAGAGCGTCTGGGCCTCGCTCGCCGGGCCGCGCCGATCGCCAAGGGCGAGAACGCGATAGACCCGCACGGTACGCTCCAGGGCGATGGTGAGGACGTCCCCCGCCTTGACGGCCTTGGCCGGGTTATCCGTGCGCGTACCGTTGAGGCGGACATGACCGTCCGCCACCAATTTGGCGGCCAGAGAGCGCGTCTTCACAACGCGTGCATGCCAGAGCCATTTGTCGATCCGAAGACGATCCTGGCTTCCGGCCTGGCTCATAAGTCAGGTTCCCTAGAGCAAAACGCGTTCAGACGCGTCTTTGCGATTCGGGTGACTCCGTCAAATCGCAAAACGCTATGGATCAGGTCTTGTCCGATTTGCCGCCCTGCATCTGCTCCTTGAGGGCAAGCAGCTTGGCGAAGGGCGAATTCGGATCCGGTGCACGATTGGAGTCGCGTCCTCCCTGCGGCTTGGAGTCGCTCGACCAGTTGCGCGGGCGGTCGCCGCCCCGCTCCTGCCGGTCGGGCCGCGGGCCACGATCGGGACGCGGGCCACGGTCGGGGCGGGCATCCGCCCGGGACCGCCCACCTTCACCGCTCTGCTTGCGCTCGCCGGAGCCCCTGTCCTCCCGCGGACGGCCATTGCCGCGATCGTCGCGGCGCGGCCGGTCGAAGCGGTTGGGCCGCTCGCCCTGCCGGGCCTCCGCACCTTCGGCGGGAGCTGCGCCTTCCGCCGGAGCCGGTCGGCCACGGCGGAAGCCACCGCCTGCCTCAGGCTTGCGTTCGGCGCCGGGCTGGCGGTTGCCATGCTGGGGACGGCCATGGTGATGCGGGCGCTGATGCCGCTCGAAGCGCGCCGGACGCCAGACCTCGATCTCCGGCACTTCCTCGGCCACCGCCTCGGCGGCGGGCGTCTCGGAGGAGGTTTCAGCCGTGGTCGCAGCCTCGGCACCTTCGATGCTCTCGCTCGCTTGCGCGGGCTCTTCAGAAGCCGCAGCCTCGGTTCCGGCCGTTTCCTCGGCCGGGGCTTCGGAGACCTGAACCTCCTCGGCTTGGACCTGTTCGGATTGGACCTGCTCGGCTTGGACCTGCTCGGCTTGAGCTTCCTTGGTTTGAGCTTCCTCGGCCAGGGCCTCCGCGATCTGCGCTTCCTCGGTCGGAGCCTCGGTGCTGGGCACATCGTCGGCCGGTGCGTCGCTCACCGCCTCTCCGGCAGCCTCTGCGACTTCCTGGAAGCTGTGCTCATGCGGCGGCGAGCCGATCGCCTCCATGGCATCGATCTCGGCGGGCGTCGGGGCGGCATCCTGGTTCGATTCGGCAGCCTCAGCACCGTCCGCTGTCTCGGACGCGGCGGCCTCGACAGGCGCTGCCGGCTCGGTCGGCGCCGGCAGCCGGATTTCCTGGGTGATCGCCGGGCCCTTGCGCTTGTCCGAACGATAGCCCAGGCCTCGCAGGATCGAGGCGAAATCCTCGCCCGAGCAGCCGACCAGCGAGGTCATCTGCACGGTGGCGACGAAACCGTCGCCATCGGCCGTACCGGCCGGCGGCTGGCCCACCGTGGTGCCGGGGCGATAGGCGATCGCCGGGCGAATGAGGTCGGCGAGGCGTTCGAGAATGTCGACGCGCACCGCCCGCTCGCCGCAGACGCGATAGCCGACCAGGCGATAGAGGCCCTTGTCGATGGTCTTGTCGGCCGGCATGGAGGTCCGGCCCGAGGCCGCCAGATGCGGGATCTCGTCGAGCCCCTTCTGGTCGAGGCCGCCATGGGTGAGAGCCCACAACTGCGCGGCGAGGGCACGGGGTGCCGGCTTCATCAGCATCGGCAGATAGATGTGATAGGCGCCGAAGCGCACGCCATGCTTGCGCAGCGAGGCACGCTGATTCTGGTCGAGCTGCTTGAGGTCCTCGGCCACCTTCGAGCGGTCGAGCACACCCAATGCCTCGACGAGCTGGAAGGCGATGCCCTTGGCCAGACCCTGCAGATCCTCGGCCTTGTCGAGCAGCAGCAATGGCCCGAGCAGGCGGGTGATATGGTTGCCGATCCAGATGTCGAGGCGCGTCTGCACGGAATCGCGCGCAGGCCCGGTCAGTTGCTCATCCGCCAGCAGGCGGATGCGCGGCGCCAGCGGCTTCTCCCCGCCGATGAGCTTGGCCACCGGCTCGCCGATCCAGCGCACAGTGCCATCCGCCGCCAGGGCGAATTCGGTATCGGGCGCCTGCGCGAATTTCTGGGCCCGCGCCTCGATCTCGCCTGCCAGAGCCTTGGCCGCGGCGGCTCGCAAGGCGCGGCCGCTTTCACCGTCACCGGCACTCGGGTCGGGCGCGAACTGGAAACCCTGCAGTGTTCCGACATGCTGTCCTTCGACAATCACATCGCCGGTTTTGGTAATTTCAGTCTCAAGCATGGCGTTTTCTCTAAGGCGCCGCATCAGCACGCTGGTGCGACGGTCGACAAAGCGTTGGGCAAGACGTTCGTGCAATGCGTCGGAGAGCTTATCCTCCACACTGCGTGTCACACCTTGCCAATGAGCGGGGTCTTTCAGCCAGTCAAGCCGATTTGCCGCAAAAGTCCAGGTTCGGATATGGGCGATACGGGTTGAAAGCGTATCGATGTCACCGTCGGTCCGATCCGACATGGCAACCTGACGGGCGAACCAGTCGTCCGGGACCTTACCCTCCCGCATCAAAAATCCATAGAGATTCGTGATGATGTCGGCATGGGAATGAGGGGAAATCTTGCGATAATCGGGCAGCCCGGCCACTTCCCACAGCCGCGCCACGGCCTGCGGTCCCTTGGCGAGGCGCTTGACCTCCTCGTCGCGGGCGAGGATGGAGAGGGCTCGGATGTCGTCGGCATCAGGTGCCCGGGTCAGCCCCGCCTCTTCCGGCGTGGCGGACAGTGAGGCCTGCAGCGCCTCCAGCGAGGCGAAGTTCAGGGCCGGATTGCGCCACTGCAGCACTTTCACGCTGTCGAAGCTATGACCTTCGATGGCCTCCACCAGTTCCGGCTCGAACGGTTCGCAGCGCCCGGTCGAACCGAAGGTACCGTCGCGGACATGGCGCCCGGCGCGCCCGGCGATCTGGCCGAATTCGGCCGGCGTCAGGCGGCGGAACTGATAGCCGTCGAATTTGCGGTCGCCGGCGAAGGCGACATGGTCGACATCGAGGTTAAGGCCCATGCCGATGGCGTCGGTGGCGACCAGAAAATCGACGTCGCCGTTCTGGTACATCGCCACCTGGGCGTTGCGGGTGCGCGGCGACAACGCACCCAGCACCACGGCGGCACCGCCGCGCTGGCGGCGGATCAGTTCGGCGATGGCATAGACCTCGTCGGCCGAGAAGGCGACGATGGCGGTTCGCCTCGGCAGGCGGGTCAGCTTGCGGTCGCCGGCGAACAGGAGATGGGACAACCGCGGCCGGGTCACGACATTGACGCCCGGAATCAGCTTCTCGACGATCGGCTTCATCGTCGCCGAGCCAAGCAGCAGCGTCTCATGCGTGCCGCGGCGATTGAGCAGCCGGTCGGTGAAGACGTGCCCGCGCTCGAGATCGGCGGCGATCTGGATCTCGTCGAGCGCCACGAACGGTACTTCCAGGTCGCGCGGCATGGCTTCCGCCGTCGCCACCCAGTAGCGGGCCTTGTCGGGCTTGATCTTCTCCTCGCCGGTCACAAGCGCCACGAACTCGGCGCCCACGCGCTCGACCAGCTTGTTGTAGACCTCGCGCGCCAGCAGGCGCAGCGGCAGGCCGATGATGCCGGCGCCATGGCCGAGCAGGCGCTCGATGGCCAGATAGGTCTTGCCGGTATTGGTCGGCCCCAGCACCGCTGTGACGCCGCGTGCGCGCACGGATGGAGGCAGGATGGGAGGCAGCATCAAGGTCGGCGGTCTTTCGGGCGTCATTTCGCAGAGCAAAGCGCGTTTCGGCGGCAACGCTTCCTGGCTTTAACTCCTTGTTTCGACACGTCCTTGCGATTCGACCAGCTTCAGTCAGATCACAAGACGCCTTGAGGGAAGCCGGAGCGTCCCGGATTCAGGATTCGCCAGACACCCAATGCCCCGCGACGTCAAGGAAATACGACCTTTGCGCGTATTTCCTGCATTCTGGTACCAGACACATATCATTCTGTCTCGCCGTGAAACGCAAATATGGGCGTGGACGGCCGAAATTTAACCCCCCGAACGAGACTGGAACGGAAAGCGCCCGAATCACTGCCCGGGCGAAATTCCCGCTCCGTTCAGCCATTGCCGGATGGGCATGGCGTGATCGGCGCCCCCCCTCAGCCTCAACAGGGTTAAGGGCGAGCTTGGCCGACACCGGCAATGCGAGGAACGCGTTCCCATTTTGGGCCAGGCTTTCGGCGTTTCATGGTGAGCCATTAATGCCGGGAACGGCCTTTGAACGAAGCGGGAGCGAATCACCGACCGTCCTGCCGATTCCCATTCCGCAATCCCCCGAAAGCCTCACGCCGAACAATGCGGCCTCGCGCCTGCTTCCCTTCGTCCATGACGAAAGCGTCGCAGCCACTTCCTTCCGGCCGACAGGGATTAATTCCCGGAATGGGCCACCCTGCCTGGTTTTTGGCAGCGTTGCTTAAGGCCTGGTACGTGCCTGGAACAAAGGGCGCCCGAATCACCGACTTCGTTCGACAGCAAAACGGGCCGGTCCTGAGACCGGCCCGTGAACCACGTCACCTTCGAGTGACGAAGCCTGCCTCCTACCAGCGATGCCAGCGGCGATGACCCCATCCCCAGCCCCGATGATGGTAATAGCGGGGGCGATAGTAGGGACGGTAATAGGGCCGATAATAATGGCGCCTGTAGTAGGGACGATAATAGGGGCGATAATAGTGGCGCCTGTAATAGGGACGATAATGGTAGCGGTAATAAGGACGCCAATGACGGCGATGGCGGATATTCTGAACCAAGCCGTTGCCCTGCGCCTGACTGTCGGCTCTGGTTTGGCCGGCGGGGGCGATGGGCATGGCCGACGAGCTTTGAGCGACCGCAAAGAAACCAATCGCAGCAAAGCAAGCTGCGAAGATCAACCCGATAGGCGTTCTCATCCTGCACTCTCCTTGACCGTTTTACGGCTCGGCAATAACGCCAGGCACCGTAAAGACGCATCGAAACAATGAGGGTTTCTGGGCGTCGAATTTAGCAGGCAACGGCTGAACCGTAGCTGAACGGCACAGATGCGTGTCCCGCGATGGATCAACTTGGGCCTATTGCGGCCAACACTTTAGGAAAGTGAACAGCACTGGAACGAAAAGCGAGCGAATCAGCTTTCTTCCTCATGATGGTTGACGCCGATACGGCGCAGGCGATCCTTCACCTTGGCCAGCTCGCTCGACATGTCCTGCACACGGCGACGAACCTCGTCGGCGATACGGGCCGCCGTCGCCGGATATTCCTCCAGCGTGCGCCTGAACATCTGGCGCGACACGCGCAGCACCACGCTGGCCTCCCGCGCGATCGCGGTGGTGGGACGGCGGGTTTCCGACAACAGGGCCATCTCGCCGATCAGGGTGCCAGGTCCGACGATGGCGGTGGCGACGTCATCGTCGATCAGGGTGATCGCGCCCGAGGCGACGACGAAGCCATATTCGGAGATGTCGTCCTTGCGAAACAGCGTGTCGCCGGCACGCAACCGCCTGGTCTCGGACGAGAAGGCGAGCAGGCGCAGGGCATCACGGTCCATGGCGCGGAACAGCGCCACTCTTTCCAGCAATGCCATATCGTCTTCGAGCGCCATCTGCGGCCTTGGATTCGGAAGGAAACGTCCTACGCGCAAACAATAATTCAAACCATCATTGCGAGCGTCGCGAAGCAATCCAGGCAAAGGGCTGTTATCCCGGCCCCTTGATTGCTTCGCCGCGTTCGCAATGACGAGATTCCAGCCACACGATCAAGTGCCGTGAGATCTCACGGCACGAGCTTGTAGCCGCCGCCTTCGGTCACCAGCAAGGCCGCGTTAGAGGGATCTTTCTCGATCTTCTGCCGCAGGCGGTAGATATGGGTTTCGAGCGTATGGGTAGTCACGCCGGAATTGTAGCCCCAGACCTCCTGCAGCAGCACGTCGCGCTGCACCGCCTTCTGACCGGAACGATAGAGATAGCGCAGGATCGAGGTCTCCTTCTCGGTCAGCCGGACCTTGGAACCCTTGTCGGTCAACAGGAGCTTGGAGGCCGGCTTGAAGGTGAAGGGGCCGATGTTGAACACGGCATCCTCGCTCGTCTCGTGCTGCCGAAGATGGGCGCGCACACGCGCCAGCAGCACGGCAAAGCGAAAGGGCTTGACGACATAGTCGTTCGCGCCGGCTTCGAGGCCAAGAATGGTATCGGCATCGGAATCATGCCCCGTGAGCATGATGATCGGCGACTTGAAGCCGTTCTTGCGCAGGAGCTTGACCGCTTCCCGCCCGTCCATATCAGGCAGGCCGACATCCATGATCACCAGATCGAGATGGTCGGCCTTGGCGATCTGGACAGCGCGGCTGGCGGATTCGGCCTGCTCGAGCTCGAACTCGTCATAGAGCGCCAATTGCTCGGCCAGCGCCTGGCGCAGTTCGTTATCATCGTCGACGATCAGAATTTTGCGGCTGCCGGACATGACATTCCCCAGAAGGCGGAAGCGATCGATCAGGAGGAATCTGCCTGGGCGCTCGGCGTGCGCGGCAGGAAACCCGGTATGCTTTCGCGCTTTGAATACCAAAGCAGAGCGCGTTTCAGCGAAAACGCCCTTTTGCTCCGGCTCTTTGTCTTGACGCGTCTTTACGATTGTTGGTGATTCCGACAAATCGCAAAACGCTTTAGCGCTCTATCGCATTATGACGGCGTACGCCATGATTTGTGAATCGCATGACGGCACTTTCGACAGGGATTTGCGGTGAAAAATTTGGAAGTCGGCCCTTGAAGCGCAAGATCGATCTCATTCGCGTGCAGGCATCCCCGCTTTCGCGCAGCCGCGGCCGCCTGACGGTGGGCGGAGTTTCCTATCCCTGCGTGCTGGGCCGCAGCGGCATTGCCGTCACCAAACGGGAGGGAGATGGCGTCACGCCCCGGGCCGTGCTGCCGCTCCGCGGCCTGTTCCAACGGCTCGACCGCGCCCCCCGCATTCCGAGCCAGCTGTCCTTCCGCGCCATTCGCCCTGAGGATGCCTGGTGTGACGACGTCTGCGACCGGCGCTACAACACGCTGATCCACCGCCCCGTCGAGCAGAACGCCGAGGAAAGGCTGGCCCGCGGCGATCGCCTCTATGACGTGATCGTGCCGCTCGGCTGGAACGATGCACCGATCGTCAGGGGGCGGGGCAGCGCCATCTTCTGGCATGTCTCCCGCGAGAACAACGCGCCGACCGCCGGCTGCGTCGCCGTGGCGCCGGAGGTGTTCCGCAAGGTGCTGCCGAGATTGTCGCGCCATGCCGTGATGATCATCGACTGACGAGTGTCCGCCGCGCGAAGCCTGCGGGATATTTCAGAGCAAGGATTATTGATGAAGCAGATCATTTTCGCCGCAGCCGGCTGTGCGATTGCCGCCATGGCTTTCGCCGATGCGACGGCAGCCATGAGCATTCAGGACGCCGCCGCCGGCAGCTATGTCCGCCGGCAGAACGGCGAAGCCACGCTCGTCGTCAAGCGCAGCGGCGAGTATTGGCGGGTAAGCGCCGCCATCGGCGGCGTTCCGAACGGCGGGGCGACGGTTGCCGATTGCGGCTTCATTGCCGAGGGCTCGATCACGGGCAGCGCCTTCGACGGCAAGGTTACCCGGGTCAACATCGTGGCCGGCCTCGACGAAGAGGGCGAAGCGGCCAAACCCGGCCTCGGCTTCGCCTTCTCGCTCGGCAATGGCGCGATCACGGTTCGCGGTGCCGATGCGGCAGCTATCTGCGGCGGCGAGGGCAGCGTGATAGACGGCATCTACAAGCGCAGAAGCCGCTGACATCTGCGCTCTGCCGCCCGCTTTGCTCCCGATTCCGCTGCTCCTCCTTCGTCCTTCCCCCTGGAACATCCGCTATGAAACGCCTGGCTTTCGGCATAGCCGCCCTGACCGTCCTCCACGCCCTGCCCGCTTACGCCATCGACTGCAAGAAGGCCTCGACCTCGATCGAACGCCGCATCTGCGCCGACAAATCGTTGCGGCGGGCTGACGCCGCCATGGGCGCTGCCTATGCCAGGATCCTCAAGGCCAGCCAGGATCCCGAGATCCGCGCGATGCTGGTCGAGAGCCAGAAACATTGGCTGGCGCGGCGGGACCTTCGCCTCGACCAGGAGGACGGGGCGGAAGGTGCCGGCGATTCCGGCGAAGAAACGCCCAAAAACAATCTCCTCAAGGCGATCGAGGCGCGCACCGCCGATTTGGCAGAGCTCTCCAAGACCGATCCCAAGCTGCCGCGGCTGATCGAGATCGCAAACGGCCAGCGCCGGTTCAATGCCCAGTTCAGCGGCGGCCCCTTCGCCGGCTATAGCGCCGATTGCGACTTTCTGCCGAGTGGCAGTGATCAGATCTATACCTGCCTGGGAACCCGCACCTATCAGAACAACGATAGGGTCTGCTCCGTGACGACGGACTTTGCCACCAACGCGCTCTACACCACCCAGACGGTGGCGGAAGTCGTCGATGGCAAGCTCAAGACGATCGCGACCTGCGGCGACGAGAACGGCAACAGCCCCTGCCCCGACGGCCAGCCTTCCGCCGACCGGCATTGGACCGTCCAACCGGCCGCAAGCGCCAATGCCAGCGCCACGAGCACGCCGTCGCCCAAGATCAGCGCCGATCTCGGCGAGGATGAGGATAGCCCCTGGCTGCACGCCTGCCTGACCGACAAGAGCTACCCCCTCGCCGATCCCGCCAGCGACGGCAGCAAGAAATAGCGGTCCCACACCTCCCAACGAAGCATTATCGCAATAAGATCAACGGACTATGTCGGGCCTGCCATTCCCGGCGCCGCTGCAAGCGGCGGAAAGGGAATTCAGGGGCTAAAGGGATATATGCGTGGCCCCTGGATCTCCTTCCCGGAGCCAAAGGCTCCGCCGGGGATGACATGTGCGATTTCCCGAAAAGCCCGGAAAAGGGCTCAGCGTGTCCCGAAGATGGCGCTGCCCACCCGCACATGGGTGGCGCCGACCTCGATGGCGGTCTCGAAATCGCTCGACATGCCCATGGAGAGCATCGAAAGCCCGTTGCGGGCAGCGATCTTGGCAAGCAGGGCGAAATGCGGCCCGGGTGCCTGCTCGAACGGGGGGATGCACATCAGCCCGTCGATGGCGAGGCCGTAGTCATCCCGACAGGCCGCAATGAAGGCGTCGGCCTCCTGGGGGGCGACACCGGCCTTCTGGGCTTCCTCGCCGGTGTTGACCTGCACCAGCAGGCGCGGCGCCTTGCCTTGCCTGGCGATTTCCTTGGCGAGTGCCTGTGCCACCGAGGGGCGATCGACCGTATGGATCACGTCGAACAGGGCCACCGCCTCCTTGGCCTTGTTGGACTGTAGCGGGCCAATGAGGTGCAGCTCGACATCGGGATAGGCAGCCTTGAGATCAGGCCATTTGCCCTGCGCCTCCTGCACGCGGTTCTCACCGAAGACCCGCTGGCCCGCGGCAAGCACGGGCTCGATCGCTTCCGGCCCGAAGGTCTTGGAAACGGCGACCAGGGTCACCGAGCCGGCGGGGCGCAGCGCATCGGCTTCAGCGCGGGCAATGGCAAGGCGAACCTCTGCAAGGCGGGCTGGAGCATCGGACATGGCATGATTTCCAGAGAATGGCGAAAGGGCGAAACAGGCCTCCGACATAATGGGACGGACGGGCTATGGCTACCGGAACCTCGCCGGACCATGCTAAAAGCCCTGCATGGACAAGGGTTGCGTAAGGAGGGCAGGCCGATGATGCAGTTCAAGGGGGCCAAATCTATCTTGGCAAGAAGCACCCTGGCAGCGCTCCTGATCTGTGGACTTGGACAGGCAGCCTTCGCCCTCGACATCGGTCCGACCACGATATCCGTGCCGGTCTTCGGCATTCCCCTCGACATTCCGATCCAGGCTTCCCTCGACAGCAAGAGCGAGACCGACGGCGTCCAACTCGACCTCGCCGTCACTGGTGACCTGAAATCGCTGCAGGACAACGCTCTGGCGATCGCCCGCAAATTGCCGTTTCCGCAGGATGCCTGTGCCCGCAAGGGCCCCAATCTCGTGGTCAACTCAATTGATAGCGCCCATATTCGCGCCGAGGGCGACACGGCGGTGATCGACGTCGCCGGCAAGGTGACGGCCTGGGGTTGCGCCAAGGTGCTGGGGCAGAAGATCAAGACCAAGATCGCCACGGACAGGATTGCCATCACCATCCCGGTCGAGCTCTACATTCCGACGCCGCGCCAGGTCGCGCTACGCGTGAAGGGAGAAGCCTCGATCAAGACCGGCGATCCGCAAATCACCGAAATCGCGACTGCCCTGCTCGGCAATCTCAACCAGCGCTTCACCGATGCCGTGGCCAAGGCCCTCGACAAGGACAAGGCCCGGGCCTCCGTGCCGGAGATACCGGGCCTCGACGTCAGGATCGAACGGGCCGTGTTCGCCCAGGATCAGGACAGGCTCCTGGTCAAGGCCAAGGCGGATGGCCATGCCACCTCAGCTGCCTTCGAAAGCCTGATCGGGCTGGCCGGCCAGAAGGCGCCGTAAGCAGCCTCAAAGCTGCTGCCTGAGCGTTTCCTGCACGGCGGAATCAAAGGAATCTGCCTTCTTCCTGCCCGACTTGGCGCGTTCCGCCGTGACGAAGGCATCGCGCTTGCGATTGATCTCGGCGAGCTTGTCCTGCAGGGCCTTGCGCTTGGCGAGTTGTTCCTCGACATAGGCCTTGCGCTCGGCGTCGGACTTGCCCTGCAGCACCTTGGGAAGCGCGGAGGCTGCAACCTTGTCGAGGCTCTGGCGGCCATTGGCGATGTCGGCGGTGAGATCCCCCTCGCCGGTCACGACCTCCTTGGGCCCGGCCTTCTTGCTGTAGAAGCTGGAATTGTCGACCTGGGCTGGTGCCGGAGCCTGCTTGCGCAGGTCCATCTTGTTGCGGACGGCCTGCTGCCTTTCGCCATCGCCATAAGGCAGCACGGTATCGTCGAGCGATTGCTGCAACTGCAGAATGTCCTCGTCATAGGGCGTGGGCACTTCGACGATCTGGCCGCCATCCTGGGGGATCGGCAAATAGCGGCCATTGCCGCGGCGAGCGATGTCCTGCCAGATCTGCCGGGTGTCGCCGGCATCGCCGGCCTGGACCGCATTGACCACGATGCCCTTGGCAACGGCCGCCTTGACGACCTCGGGATAGCGCGGCGCGTTGGGGTAATCCATGTGGGGCGGCGCATCCCCCACCAGGAAGATGATCTTGCGGGTCTGGCCTCCGCTGTCCCATTGCAGGCTGCGGACGGCCTTGTCCAAGGCCTCGTTCACGGATTCGGGCGTGTCTCCGCCACCATCGGCGGTGTATTGCACCAGATCGCCATAAAGCCCCTGGATGTCGCCGGTGAGGGCATGGACATCCGTGACATAGGCATCGCCACGGTCGCGGTAGCCGATCAAAGCCATGCGGATCTCCGCATCCGGATTGGCGTCGACGATGGCGTTGGCGATCGACCAGATCTTGCGCTTGGCGCCGTCGATCAGGCTCGCCATCGAGCCGGTGGTGTCGAGCACGAAGGCAACCTCGACGCGCGGGCGCAGTTGCGCATCCGGAGCTGCGTAGGCAGGCAGGATAGGCGCTGCGAGCGCCAGCAGGCTGGCCGTCGCGAAAGCGAGGCGAAGAGGAAATTTCACGGCATGTCTCCCGGGCGTTCTGCAATCGAATTGCGGCAGGCCAAGCTTCCCGCCGATGATGGCAAAGTCGGGCTTTGGCTGTGGCGCAAGCGCGGCGGAGTTCCCCTTTGCCCATCATCTGTTCCGCGTGAAACACATCTCGCCGGCCAGCCCCGCCGCGTGCCGGCTTGTCATCCCCTGCCACAGGCTCGAATGTGGTCTCGCCGCCATTCGAGCGGCATGGCCTGCCGCTCTTTAGGCATGACCAGACAATTGAGGATCAGGAGGAAATTTCTATGAAGCGATTAATGGCCGCCCTCGTGCTGGCCGCAGGCGCATTCCTGGCTTCGCCCGCCTATGCTGCCCCCGAAAAGATCATTCTCGACACGGATTTCTCGACGATCGGCGATGACGGCCAGGTGCTGATCATGGCGGCCCAGTTGCAGAAGGATAAGGCGATCGACCTCCTGGGCATCACCGTCGTCACCGGCAACGACTGGTTGAAGCAGGAAGTCGCCGATGCCCTGCGCGCCGTCGAACGCCTCGGCATCGAGGACAGGGTCGGCGTCTATGCCGGCGCGAACCTGCCCCTCGTTCACGATCCCAGGAGCTTCGAGCACGAGCGTGCCCTGTTCGGCTTCGGGGAGAGCTACAAGACCTCGTTCCATCGCCCGCAGCCCAAGGAGGCCGACCTGATCGCCCCGCCGGACGGCTTCGCCAAGAAGGCGAAGCTGCGCAAGGAGGATGCTGTCGACTTCATCGTGGAGACGATCAAGGCCAATCCGCACGAAGTCTCACTGCTGGTGATCGGGCCGGCCACCAACATCGCCCTGGCGATCCGCAAGAATCCGGAAATCGTGCCGCTGATCAAGCGTATCGTCTACATGGCCGGCGCGGTCGACGTGAAGGGCAATACCACGCCCGCCGCCGAAATGAATGTCTGGATCGATCCGGAGGCCGCCCGTATCGTCATGCGCGAGCCGATCGAACAGGCCCTCATTCCCCTTGATGTCACCGACATCACCCAGATCGGCAAGCCCGAATTCGATCGCCTCACCGCCGGCGAAGGCCCGGTCCAGAAGCTCTTCCGGGACAGCTGGATGGCCAAGAAGTTCGCCAAGAACGATAAGGCCAAGGCCAGCGTGTTCGATACGCTCGCCCTCGCCTATCTGGTCGATCCGAGCTACGCGACCAAGGTCGACGATCTCTATATCGACGTCGATGTGGCGTTCGGGCCGGGCTATGGCCGCACGCTCGGCTATTGGCAGAAGCAGCCGACGGACCTCCTGCAGAAGGTGAAGGTGGTCAAGCAGTTCGACAACAAGCGCTTCTTCGATTTCTACGTCGATCTTCTGACCCGTCCGGTGCCGGTCAAGCTCGCACCCTAGGCGCCCGCTGCCCTACGAGACTTGGCGGACATGAGCCAAAGGCCGGTGTGCCGATCTTCGGATCGGCACTCTGGTCGGCAGGCGCGCCGCTTTCGAGAATGCCGGTTCCGCTCTATCCTTTGACGGAGCTGAGAAGACCGGCACACCATGTTTCGGCGTCCCGCCTGCGAAAAACCGGTCCTCTTCAGGCCTTGGAAAGGAGACGAGGCTAGCTTTGCACCGCCGCGCCCGCTAAAAGCGGCGTTTCAAAATCAACTGTCAGTTGACTATTCAACGCCGAGTTCCCTTCCCCATGACCACCGAGCGCTATAACGCCCGCGACGCCGAGCCCAGATGGCAGAAGACCTGGGCCGACCAGGCGATCTTCGAAACCAGGAATGAGGATCCGCGTCCGCGCTACTACGTGCTCGAGATGTTCCCCTATCCTTCCGGGCGCATCCATATGGGCCATGTGCGCAACTACACCATGGGCGACGTGGTGGCGCGCTATCGCCGGGCCAAGGGCTTCAACGTGCTGCACCCAATGGGCTGGGATGCCTTCGGCATGCCGGCCGAGAATGCCGCGATGCAGAACAAGACGCATCCGGCCAAATGGACCTATGCCAATATCGACACCATGCGCGGCCAGCTCAAATCGATGGGCCTGTCGCTGGACTGGAGCCGCGAGATCGCGACCTGCGATCCCTCTTATTATCGCCACCAGCAGGCGATGTTCCTGGACTTCCTGCAGTCGGGCCTGGTCGAGCGCAAGGTTTCCAAGGTCAATTGGGATCCGGTCGACCACACGGTGCTGGCCAATGAGCAGGTGATCGACGGCCGTGGCTGGCGCTCGGGCGCCCTGGTCGAGCAACGCGAGCTGACCCAGTGGTTCTTCAAGATCACCGATTACTCGCAGGACCTGCTCTCGGCCCTGGACACGCTGGATCGCTGGCCCGAAAAGGTCCGGCTGATGCAGAAGAACTGGATCGGCAAGTCGGAAGGCTTGCAGGTGCGCTTCGAGCTCGACACGGCGACGGCGCCGGCGGGCGAGAACGAACTGCTGATCTACACCACCCGCCCCGACACGCTGTTCGGCGCCAAGTTCATGGCGATCGCGGCCGATCACCCGCTCGCCAAGGCCGCCGCCGCGAACAACCCGGAACTGGCTGCGTTCATCGAGGAGATCGGGCGTACGGGCACCTCGGCCGCCGTGATCGAAACGGCCGAGAAGAAGGGTTTCGACACCGGCATCCGTGCCGTGCATCCTTTCGATCCCGATTGGAAGCTGCCGGTTTACGTCGCCAATTTCGTGCTGATGGAATACGGCACGGGCGCCATCTTCGGCTGCCCGGCGCATGACCAGCGCGACCTCGACTTCGTCAATGCCTATGGCCTGGGCAACACGCCGGTGGTGTGCCCACCGGACCAGGACCCGGCCAGCTTCGTGATCACCGACGTCGCCTATGACGGCGACGGGCGGATGATCAATTCGCGTTTCCTCGACGGCATGACCATCGAGCAGGCCAAGGAAGAAGTGGCCCGTCGCCTGGAAAGCAGGACGCATGGCAACGCACCAGTGGCCGAGCGCAAGGTCAATTTCCGCCTGCGCGACTGGGGCATCTCGCGCCAGCGCTATTGGGGTTGCCCGATCCCGGTGATCCATTGCGAGGTCTGCGGCGTGGTGCCGGTGCCCAAGAAGGACCTGCCGGTCAAGCTGCCCGACGACGTCACCTTCGATCGGCCCGGCAATCCGCTCGACCATCATCCGACCTGGCGCCATGTCGACTGCCCGCAATGCGGCAAGCCGGCCCGGCGCGAGACGGACACGATGGACACCTTCGTCGATTCTTCCTGGTATTTTGCCCGGTTCACCGATCCGTGGATCGAGACGGCGCCGACGGTGCGCAAGGAAGCCGATGCCTGGTTGCCGGTCGACCAGTATATCGGCGGCATCGAGCACGCCATCCTGCATCTGCTCTATAGTCGCTTCTTCGTGCGCGCCATGAAGAAGACCGGCCATGTCGGCCTGGACGAGCCGTTCAAGGGCCTGTTCACCCAGGGCATGGTGGTGCACGAGACCTATCGCGCTGAAAATGGCGAATGGGTGGTGCCGGCCGATGTGCGCATCGAGGGCGACGGCGCCGAGCGCCGCGCCGTCAACAACCGCACCGGCGAGCCGGTCGAGATCGGCTCGATCGAAAAGATGTCGAAGTCGAAGAAGAATGTCGTCGACCCCGACGACATCATCGCCGATTACGGCGCTGACACTGCGCGCTGGTTCATGCTGTCGGACTCGCCGCCCGAGCGCGACGTGATCTGGACCGAGGACGGCGTCCAGGGTGCCAGCCGCTTCGTGCAGCGCATCTGGCGCATCGTCAACGAGATCGCCGCCCAAATCCCCTCATCGGCTGCCCCCGCAAGCGAGGAAGATGTCCTCGCCGTGCGCAAGGCGGCACACCGTGCCCTGGCGGCCGTCGAGGGCGATATCGAGCGTCTCGGCTTCAACCGCTGCGTCGCCCATATCTACACGCTGGTGAACAGCCTGGGGCGCACGCTGGACGGCTACAAGAACGGCGAGGCGGTGCCCGCCAATCTCGCCGCTGCGCTGAAGGAAGCCGGCGTCATGCTGGTGCAGTTGATCGCGCCGATGATGCCGCATCTGGCCGAGGAATGCTGGAGCGTGCTGGGCTGTCAGGGCCTAGTGGCGCAGGCCTCCTGGCCGGTGGCCGATCCTGCGCTGCTGGAAGACGACACCGTCACCCTGCCGGTACAGTTCAACGGCAAGAAGCGGGCCGATCTGACGGTGCCGAAATCGGCATCGCCAAAGGAAGTCGAAGCTGCCACATTGGCGAACGAAACCGTCCAGCGCGTGCTGGAAGGGCGCGCTCCCAAAAAGATCATCGTGGTGCCGGGAAGGATTGTGAATGTCGTCGTCTAGTCAGACCTCGCGCCGCGGCGCACTGTTCGCCCTCGCCCTCGTGCCGGCGGTGATGCTGGGTGGCTGCTTCCGTCCGATGCTGGCCGAGCCCGGCAACGGTTCGCCCGGGCTGAAGAACAGGCTTGCCGCCATTGCCATCGATCCGGTCGACGACCGTGTCGGCCAGCAGGTGCGCAACCGGCTGTCGTTCAATCTCACGGGCGGCGCCGAGGCTCCGCCGGCGCGCTACCGGCTGGTGCTTGTAACCTCTTCCAGCTCCGATTCGGCGCTGGTCGACGCGCTGAACGCCACGCCGCAAATCGACACAGTGACACTGACAACCGACTACACCTTGCTCGACCCGGCCACGGACAAGATCCTGCTCAAGGCGAAGAACTTCACGCGCAAGTCCTATAATTCCGGCCTGCAGCGTTTCGCCACCGTACGCGCCCGACGCGATGCGGAGAACGATGCGGCCGACGTGATGGCTGACCAGATCCGCCTGAGGTTGGCGACTTGGCTCGCCGACCATCCCTGATGGCTGATTGACCCATGGCCTCCATCGAACGGCGCGCCGTCGATGCCTTCATCAAGAAGCCGGACGCCCATTTCGCGGTGATCATGGTCTATGGGCCGGATACCGGGCTGGTGAGCGAGCGAGTGCGCGCCCTGGTCGCAGCCTCGGTCGACGATGTCGAGGATCCGTTCCAGTTGGTCCGGCTCGACGGCGACGAGATCAGCGGTGATCCGGCGCGGCTCGCCGACGAGGTCTTCACGATTCCCCTCTTCGGCGGGCGCCGCGCCGTGCGCCTCAGGGCAGGCAGCCGCAATATCGTGCCGGCAGTCGAGCCCGTGCTCGCCAATCCGCCCAGCGCCTGCCGGGTCGTGATCGAAGCGGGCGACCTCAAGAAGAGCCATGCTCTGGTCTCCCTGGTGGAGAAGTCGCGCGCCGGCGCGGTGATCGCCTGTTTCGGCGACGAGAACGCCAATATCGGCCAGATCATTGCCGAGGAAGTCGCCCTTTCAGGCCTCACCATCGCGCCTGAAGCCCGAGAGACATTGATCGGGCTACTCGGCGGCGATCGCCTGGCCACCCGTAGCGAGCTGAAGAAACTCACGCTCTACGCCCATGGCGCCGGGCGCATCGAGCTCAGCGACGTCGAGGCCGTGGTAGGCGATGCCAGTGCGCTCGCCACCGACGAGATCATCGACGCTGCCTTTTCCGGCCGGGCGGATCTGCTCGACTCCACCCTCGCCAAGGCCTGGAACGAAGGCGTCAACACCTCGCAGCTGGCGGGAACGGCCCTGCGTCATGCACTCCTGCTTCACCGCCTGCGAGGCGAGGTCGAGAAGGGCCGCCCGGCCGCGGGCGTCGTCGATTCCATGGGCATGCAGGTGCATTTCCGACGCAAGGCCGGCGTCACGGCCCAGCTCTCGGCCCTGACCATGGCAAGGCTCGACCGCATCGTGGCGGACCTGTCGGAAGCCGTGCTCGACGCCCGCCGCAACGCCGTTCTGGGCCAGGCGATCGTCGCGCGTGCCTTGATGCGAATCGCCCTGATGGCGAAGCCTCGGAGGTAACCCGGGCGCGCGCTGTACGAATTCGCGTTGAGACGCCTATGATGGGGCGCCCTGCTCCCGCCCGGCTACTTCAGGATCTTGGTCTGATCGATATAGAAGATCTTGTCAGGCAGCTGCAGCTTGCGGTCGATGCCGGAAATGGTCACCGTGGTATCGTAGCCCTGCGGATCGGTGACGGTCCACTGCTTCAGATCATAGGCCGGTGCCGGAAAGGTCAGCTGGATGCGGGACTTGCCGCCGCTGGCAGCCGAGCCCTCCTCCAGGATGACGCTGATGCCGGCCGGCTCGTTGCCGACGGCCAGGACCTTGGAATCCTCGATCAGGTCGAGCCTGCTGGCCAGCAGGAAGCGCAGCGGCGTCTGCTTGATGAAATAGAGGTCCTGGGTGTTGAGCTTGCGGTTGCGCACCGCCACCGAGGTACCGTCGGCCAGCAATTGCAGCGAAGACGGCGGATCATAGTCGAAACGCATGCGGCCAGGCTTGGACACCCAGAACTTGCCGGTGATGCGCTTGCCGTCCGAGCCGACCTGCACGAAATTGCCGGAGAAGAACTTGATATTGTTGAAATAACTGTCGACCCGGTCGAGCGTCGCCTTATCGGCCGCACTCAGCGCCTTGGGATTGACGCGATGAGTGTCGATTTCCAGCGGCTGATTGGCGGCGACCAGGTCGGCCGGCGGCAACGCATCCGCGGGAGCAGGCGC
The DNA here is from genome assembly GCF_034424805.1 of Labrys sedimenti. Classification (NCBI taxonomy): domain Bacteria; kingdom Pseudomonadati; phylum Pseudomonadota; class Alphaproteobacteria; order Hyphomicrobiales; family Xanthobacteraceae; genus Labrys; species Labrys sedimenti. The sequence continues at coordinate 6,322 of NZ_JAXOUF010000002.1, read as the reverse complement.
CGTTTCGGCGGGCGGTGTGCCTGACTCGTTCTGCGCATAGGCTGTGCCGGCCAGCAAGGACAGGCTAAGAGCGACGAGAACGGTACGGGCAAAAGGCATTGCAAACTCCGGGACGGCCGGCCTGAGGGACCGGAACCGGCGACAGAAAACAGTGTGGGCACACTTCATAGCGTTTTGCGATTCGACGGTCTCACCAAGAATCGCAAAGACGCGTCAAAGCGAAGAACTAGAGCAAAGCGGCGTTTTCACCAAACGCGCTTTGCTCTGGGAAGTGTGCCCTAAAGCGTGTCTATGGCCTTTTAGCGACTTTGTGACAACAAAGCCGTGCCGAAGCTGCGATCAAATATGGATCGCGCGACCTTCGACGGCAAGCGCTGCCTCCTTGACCGCTTCCGACATGGTCGGATGTGCATGGCAGGAACGAGCCAGGTCCTCGGACGAGCCGGTGAACTCCATCAGCACCACGCCCTCATGGATCATCTCGCCGGCGCCGGCGCCGAGGATATGCACGCCGAGCACGCGGTCCGTGGTCGCATCCGCAATCACCTTGACGAAGCCTTCGGTGGTGCGGTTGGCGCGGGCACGGCCATTGGCGGTGAAGGGGAACTTGCCGACCTTGTAGGCGATGCCGGCCGATTTGAGCTCTTCCTCGGTCTTACCCACCGAGGCGATCTCGGGGTAGGTGTAGACCACCGCCGGAATGACGTCATAGTTCACATGGCCATGCTGGCCGGCCAGGATCTCGGCGACGGCGATGCCCTCGTCCTCTCCCTTATGCGCCAGCATCGGCCCGCGTACCACGTCGCCGATAGCGTAGATGCCGGGGACATTGGTGGCGAAATGGTCGTCGATGATCACGCGTCCGCGCTCGGTGACGACGCCGGCTTCCTCCAGGCCGAGGCCGTCCGTATAGGGGCGGCGGCCGGTGGCGACCAGGACGATGTCGGCCGCGATGGTCTGCTTGTCACCGCCGGCGACCGGCTCCACGGAAACGACGGCACCCGAGGCGCTGGTCTCGACACCGGTCACCTTGGTGGCAAGCTTGAATTCGATGCCCTGGCGGCCGAGCAGGCGCTGGGCCTGCTTGGCGACTTCCAGATCCATGCCCGGCAGGATGCGATCGAGGAACTCCACCACGGTGACCTCGGCGCCGAGGCGGCGCCAGACCGAGCCGAGCTCGAGGCCGATGACGCCGGCGCCGATGACGACCAGCTTCTTGGGCACGGCAGCCAGTTCGAGTGCGCCCGTGGAGGAGACCACGGTCTTCTCATCGATGGTGACGCTGGGGAGCTGCGCAACGTCCGAGCCGGTGGCGATCACGATCGACTTGGTTTCCAACGTCTGCTTCGAACCGTCTTCGGCCGTCACTTCGACCTTGCCGGCAGCCAGGATCTTGCCGGTGCCGCGATAGGCCGTGATCTTGTTCTTCTTGAACAGGAAGGCAACGCCCTGGACATTGGCGTCCACGGTCTCCTGCTTGTGCTTCAGCATCTGGGGCAGATTGAGCACCGGAGCGGGGACTTCGATGCCGAAGGCCTTGAAACCATGCCCGGCCTCGTCGAACAATTCGGAGGCATGCAGCAGCGCCTTGGACGGGATGCAGCCGACATTGAGGCAGGTGCCGCCATAGGTGGCGCGCTTCTCGACCACGGCGACATTCATGCCGAGCTGGGCAGCGCGGATGGCGCAGACATAGCCGCCGGGGCCAGTGCCGATAACGACGAGATCATGAGAGGGCATGGGGAGACTCGCTTCTGGGTGTCATCCCGGGCGCGCCGCAGCGCGAAGCGGTGCTGCGCAGACCCGGGACCGTCATCAGGATGAGGAATATTGCGGCACGCGATCCCGGATCTGCGGCACAACATTGCATGTTGCGCCGCGTCCAGGATGACGGCTGTTACAGGTCCAGCACGAGGCGAGCCGGATCCTCCAGGCTTTCCTTCACGCGCACCAGGAAGGTGACCGCTTCCTTGCCGTCGATGATGCGGTGATCATAGGACAGCGCCAGATACATCATCGGGCGCGCCACGATCTGGCCGCCGACCACCATCGGGCGCTCCTGGATCTTGTGCATGCCGAGAATGGCCGACTGGGGCGCGTTCAGGATCGGCGTCGACATCAGCGAACCATAGACGCCACCATTGGAGATGGTGAAGGTGCCGCCCTGCATCTCCTCGATCTTGAGCTGGCCGTCACGGGCCCGCTTGCCGAAATCAGCGATGGTCTTTTCGATGCCGGCAAGGCCGAGTGTCTCGGCATCCCGGATCACCGGCACGACGAGGCCCTTGTCGGTGCCGACGGCGACGCCGACATGGCAATAATTCTTGTAGATGATGTCCTGGCCGTCGATCTCGGCATTGACGGCCGGCATCTCCTTGAGGGCCTGGGTGCAGGCCCGCACGAAGAAGGACATGAAGCCGAGCTTCACGCCGTGCTTCTTCTCGAATAGGTCCTTGTACTGGTTGCGCAGCGCCATGACGTTGGTCATGTCGACCTCGTTGAAGGTCGTCAGCATGGCGGCGTTGGCCTGGGCCTCCTTGAGGCGGCGGGCGATGGTCTGGCGCAGCTTGGTCATGCGCACGCGCTCCTCGCGCGCGGCATCGGCCGGCGGCGAAGCGACGCGCGGCGCGGCCGGAACCGGGGCGGCGGCCGGCGCCGGAGCAGCTGCGGCGGAAGGAGCAGGCGCCGCAAGCACATCGCCCTTGAGGACCTGGCCACGGCGGCCCGAGCCTTCGATCTGGGCAGGGTCGAGCCCGCGATCGGCGGCGATCTTGGCGGCGGCAGGCGACGGCGGAGCCGCGGGAGAGACCGGTGCGGCGGCAGAAGGCGCGGCAGGAGCCGGGGCCGGGGCGGCTGGAGCCGGAGCCGCAGCAGCTGCCGGGGCAGCGGCTGCGCCGGAGCCCGCCGCGATGGTGCCGAGCGTAGCGCCCGGACCGACTGTCTCGCCGGTCTTGGCCAGGATTTCGCCGAGCACACCGGCGGCAGGAGCGTTGACTTCCAGCGTGACCTTGTCGGTCTCGAGCTCAACCAGGGGCTCGTCGGCCCTCACGGCTTCGCCAGGCTTCTTGAACCATTTGCCGATGGTGGCTTCCGTGACCGACTCGCCGAGAGTCGGCACCTTGATTTCCGTCGCCATGATTTCACGCCCGCCTTCAGGCGCCCTCTTTTCAATGGAGTTGCGACAAGCGGGATCAGGTCCCGCCTGTCGGTGCGAAATGAGCCCGTTAGATCGTCAGGGCTTCGTCGGTGAAGGCCTGCAGCTGAGCCAGATGCTTGGACATCAGGCCCGTCGCAGTCGCGGCGGAAGCCGGCCGACCGGCATAGGCAGCCCGCTTGGCCTTGGTGCCTGCCTGCCCCAGCACCCATTCCAGATAGGGCTCGACGAAAGACCAGGAACCCATGTTCTTGGGCTCTTCCTGGCACCAGACCACGTCGGCCTTGCGGAAGCGCGACAGCTCGTTGGCCAGCGACTTCAGCGGGAAGGGATAGAGCTGCTCGACGCGCAGCAGATAGATGTCGTCGATGCCCCGCTTCTCACGCTCGTCGAGCAGGTCGTAATAGACCTTGCCCGTGCACAGGATGACGCGCCGGATCTTCTCGTCCGCCACCAGCTTGGTGGTGGAGTTGCCGAACTGGGCGTCGTCCCACAGGATGCGATGGAAGGTGGTGTCCGCCCCCATCTCGCTGAGCTTCGAGACGCAGCGCTTGTGGCGCAGCAGCGATTTCGGCGTCATCAGGATCAAGGGCTTGCGGATGTCGCGCTTGAGCTGCCGGCGCAGGATGTGGAAATAGTTCGACGGCGTCGTGCAGTTGGCGACCTGCATGTTGTCCTCGGCGCACATCTGCAGGAAGCGCTCGAGGCGGGCCGAGGAATGCTCGGGTCCCTGCCCCTCATAGCCGTGCGGCAGCAGGCAGACCAGGCCGGACAACCGCAGCCACTTGCGCTCGCCCGAGGAGATGAACTGGTCGAACACCACCTGCGCGCCATTGGCGAAGTCGCCGAACTGGGCTTCCCACAGGGTCAGGGCCTTGGGCTCTGCCAGCGAGTAGCCATATTCGAAGCCGAGCACCGCCTCTTCCGAGAGCATCGAGTTGATGACCTCGTATTTGCCCTGGCCTTCGCGGATGTTCTTGAGCGGCGTGTAGCGCTTCTCCGTCTCCTGGTCGATCAGCACGGAATGGCGCTGGGAGAAGGTGCCGCGCTCGCAGTCCTGGCCCGACAGCCGCACGCGGTGACCCTCGTCGCACAGCGTGCCGAAGGCGAGAGCCTCGGCCGTCGCCCAGTCGATGCCTTCGCCGGTCTCGATCATCTTGCGTCGCGTATCGAGGAAGCGCTGGATGGTCTTGTGGACCTGGAACCCCTCGGGAACCGTGGTGAGCGCATTGCCGATGGTGGTGAGCTTGGCAACGTCGACGCCGGTGGCGCCGCGGCGCGGATCGTCGTCGGTAGCGCCGATGGCACGTAGCCCTGCCCACTGCCCGTCGAGCCAGTCGGCCTTGTTGGGCTTGTAGGCCTGGCCGGCTTCATGCTCGGCCTCCAGGCGGGCGCGCCAATCGGCCTTCATCTTCTCGACTTCGCCGGCCGTGACCACGCCGGTTTCGATCAGCTTGTTGGAGTAGAGCTCGACCACGCCCGGATGCGAGCGGATCTTGCGATACATCAGGGGCTGAGTGAAGCCTGGCTCGTCGCCCTCGTTGTGCCCGAAGCGGCGATAGCAGAACATGTCGATGACGACGGTCTTGTGGAAGGTCTGGCGGAACTCCGTCGCCACCTTGGCGGCAAACACCACCGCCTCGGGATCGTCGCCGTTCACATGGAAGATCGGCGCCTCGATCATCTTCGCCACGTCGGATGGATAGGGCGAGGAGCGCGAATAGCGCGGATAAGTGGTGAAGCCGATCTGGTTGTTGATGATGAAATGCATCGAGCCGCCGGTGCGGTGGCCCTTCAGGCCCGACAGGCCCAGGCATTCGGCGACCACGCCCTGGCCGGCGAAGGCAGCGTCGCCATGGATGAGCAGCGGCATCACCTTGGCGCGCGAATCGGTGTCGCCCTGCTGGTCCTGCTTGGCGCGCACCTTGCCAAGCACCACGGGATCGACGATCTCGAGGTGGGAGGGATTGGCGGTCAGCGACAGATGCACCTTGTTGCCGTCGAACTCGCGGTCCGAGGAGGCGCCGAGGTGGTATTTGACGTCACCCGAGCCTTCCACGTCGTCGGGCGCATAAGAGCCGCCCTTGAACTCGTGGAAGATGGCGCGGTGCGGCTTGCCCATCACCTGGGCCAGCACGTTGAGGCGGCCGCGATGGGCCATGCCCAGCACGATGTCCTGCACGCCCAGCGCGCCGCCGCGCTTGATGATCTGCTCCAGCGCGGGGATGGCCGATTCCGAGCCGTCGAGGCCGAAACGCTTGGTGCCGGTATATTTGACGTCGATGAACTTCTCGAAGCCCTCGGCCTCGATCAGCTTGGACAGGATGGCGCGTTTGCCCTCGCGGGTGAAGGTGATCTCCTTGTCGGCCCCTTCGATGCGCTGCTGGATCCAGGCCTTCTGGGCGGGATCGGAGACATGCATGAACTCGACGCCCAGCGTCGAGCAATAGGTGCGCTTGAGGATGGCCTCGATCTCGCGGACAGTGGCGAATTCGAGCCCCAGGACATGGTCGATGAAGATCTTGCGATCGAGGTCGGCCTCCGAGAAGCCATAGGTCTGCGGATGCAGCTCCTCGTGGTCGCGCGCCTCCTGCAGGCCGAGCGGATCGAGATTGGCAAAGAGATGGCCGCGCATGCGATAGGCACGGATCAGCATGATGGCGCGCACCGAATCGCGCGTCGCCTGCAGCATGGCCTCGGACGAGATGGTCGCGCCCTGGGCATCCGCCTTGGCCTTGATCTTCTCGCCGACCTTCTTCTCGATCTGGCCCCAATTGCTGTCGAGGGCCGAGACGATCTCTCCGTTGGCCACGATCGGCCAGTTGGGCTTGGCCCAGCTCGCGCCGCGCGCATTCTTCTCGACGATCGCCTTGTCGTCGGCGAGGCCGGCAAAGAAGGCCGCCCATTCGCCATTGACCGAGGACGGATTGTCCTCGTAACGCGCATAAAGATCTTCGAGATACTCGGCGTCGCCACCATAGGCGAAGCTTTGCAGGTTCCTATCGTCTTGACGATCCATCGTCCCGTTCCTTCGGTTCTGAAGGCCGGGGCCATGGCCCCGGTCCGATCTCAGCCCCTTGATGTCAACCCTTCAGCAGTTCGGTGAGCGTGGTACCGAGGCGTGCGGGGGAGGGAGAGACCCTGACGCCTGCGGCTTCGAGAGCGGCG